>NZ_JAJUWT010000008.1 GCF_021390395.1 Saccharothrix sp. S26 | reverse complement strand
CCTACCACCGCCGCAGACGTCAAGCCGCCCTCGGACGGTTGACCCCCATCGAATACGAAGCAATCATGACCACATCAGCCAGTCAGGCTGCGTGACTAACACTGTCACCTACTCGTGCAGCAGACCCGTCGAGTCGCCGACCAGGTGTCGGATGATCCGCCCCTACCGACGTCGCCGGCAGTCGTGACGTCCTGGGTGCGGGAGCAGCCGTCCCTGCCGTACCGCGACGCCGGCCAGGCGGTGTCGACGGCACTCGTCGTTCACTGCTGGGCAGCTCGATGGATGGCGCGAACCACGCCACCAGGCCGGTGGCTCGACCGCTTCCACATCGCACCTGATCAACGAGTACGAACCCATAGCAGCGCAGTTCAGGCTGCGTGGCCGACTTCTGACGCTCCACGGGGTGGAGCCGGCAGCACCCAGCGCAGGGCGCGGGTGATGCCGCGGCCGGCGAGCCGAGCAGCGGTGTGGTCGAACACCGGCAGGAACGGCAGCCTCAGCGGCAGCCGGGTCCATGCCGGCAGTGATGCCACGCTCGCGACGGCCAGCGCGGCGTACGGGGCGCGCACCAGCATCGGGACCGGCGGGGTGAGGAGGAGGAACCGGGCGGCGTCGCGGGCGGCCGGTGTGCCGCGCAGTTCGGGGCGGTAGGCGGCCAGGCGGGCGTTCAGCCCCGCCGTGGTGGTCGGCGGGTCGGGAACGCCCAACGCCGTCGCGACGTGTGCCATGTCGGCGACGTACCCGTCGCGCTCGCGGGCGTTCAACGGGTCCGCGCCGTACCGCTGGTGGCAGCGCAGGAAGCTGTCGACCTCGGCGACGTGCACCCAGCCCAGCAGGTGCGGGTCCGACGCGCGGTACGGCACGCCGTCGGCGGTGACTCCCTTGATCCGGTCGTGGATGGCCCGGACGCGGTCGACGGCGTTCTGCGCATCGACCGCGTTGCCGAACGTCGTCGTGGCCAGGAACACGCTCGTGCGCTGGAGCCGGCCCCACGGGTCGTCACGGTAGTTCGAATGACCGGCCACGGCGGCCATCGCCAGCGGATGCAGGGATTGCAGCAGGAGCGCCCGCAGACCGCCGATGAACATCGCCGCGTCACCGTGCACCCGGCGGATCGGCCGGTCCGAGCCGAACCACCGCGGTCCCGGCGTGCCGTGGATGCGCGCTCGATGCACCTCGCCATCCGGGCCGGCGACGCGAGTGAACAGCGCGTCGGCCACGTACCTGCGCAGCGGTTCGGTGTCCATCCCCATCACCTCACACCTCGAGCCTAGGTCCTCCACGGACTGCTGTCACTGCACGTGGTCGGGCAGGCAGATGTGGACCGGTGAGCTACGACGGCCGCCTCGTCATGCGATCGGTCAGGCCGTCCCCGTCGATCCGACCGTCGCCGCGAGCCCGGCCGACCAGCGTCTCCTGGTAGTGACGCGCCCACCGCGCCACCAGCGGTGCGACGGGCGCCAGGACTAGGTCGAGCACGTTGCTCATCGGCGGTAGGCCGGCCAACCGCGCCGGGCCGAGCCAACGCGGCACGGTGACGGTGCGATGTCGGTACCCGGTGAGGCACCTGTACACCTCGTCGGCGACGCGTTCCGGTCTGCTGCCGAACGTGTGCCCACGTCGACCTTCGTCGTCGCTCGGTCGCAGGCCGGCTGCGCGGAGGAGCCACTCCGTGCGCACCGGGCCGGGATTGACGCTGTGGATCCGAAGGCCGGGTGATGATTCCCGCCGCAGAGCGTGGACGAGCCCGTCGACCGCCGCCTTGGTGGCCGAGTACAGCGACAGGGGCGGAATCGGCACCCATCCGGCGACGGAGGCGATCATGACCACGTCGCCGCGACGTCCCACGAGGTGCGGCAGGGCGAGCCGGGTCAGGTCCGCGACCGCGATGACGTTCAGCGCCACCACCTCGCGAACGGAGTCGGCGTCCAGGTCGGTCAACAACCCCACACGGCCCGTGCCCGCGTTGTTGACGAGCGCGTCGAGGCGGCCGTGGCGTTCGATCACGTGGTCGATCAGCTCGCGGCGTTGCCGATGATCGGTGAGGTCGCAAGCGACCGGGTCGACGGTCCCGGGAAGGCGGCGGGCCGCTGTCCGCAACCGTGGTTCGTCACGGGCACACGTCACGACGGTCGCGCCTGAGGCCGCCAGGCGCGCGGCGATCGAACGCCCGATGCCGGCGGAACCGCCCGTCACCAGCACGACCCGGCCTTCGACTGGCCGTTTGTGGAACATGGGTGTGTCTACCCGTTCGATTCCGGCTGACACCGCGATACCCGGTTCGGGGGACGATCGATCGGGGCGTTCTCCGGATACCAGCGTCGACGGTGGGTCTTCGCCCCGACACAGTGAGTCGCCGAGTCGGCGTTTCGCCAGAGCTGCGGTCCCACGAACTCGACGTAGGGGGTCGGAGGCGGCCTGTCCGTGCCGGGTCACGGCACATTCCTGTGCCGTGCCGCGGCGGCGATCATCGCCGTGGTCAGCGGGACGTCGAGCGTGCCCGCTCCGAGGCCGATCTCGACGAGGCGGTCGAAGGTGCGCCGGTCATCGCGAGCCGCGGCGGTGGCGATGTCGACGAGCCATGGCCGTCGGGTGAGCCGGGCGAGCACGTCGGTGTGCCGGAGATGCCTGCCGAGCTTGTGCCGCAGGGACCGGCGGTAGGAGCGTGCCGGGTCCGGTGTCACGGCGGCGGCGCCCGCCAGGGCTCCGGAGAGGACCGCGTAGTAGATGCCTTCGCCGGTCAACGGGTTGATCAGCGACGCGGCGTCCCCCGCCAGGAGAACCCGGCCGTGCGCGACGCCGGGACGCCCGGGGGACAGTGGCAGGCGGTGCCCGCGCAACGGCAGCGCCGGGAGGTCGGGGAGCAGGTCGTGCAGCCGTGTGGTCAGCTCCGCGCGAGTGGGCGTGGTGCGGGAGAGTTCGCCGTAGCCGACGTTCGCGGTGCCATCGCCGACCGGGAACACCCAGGCGTAGGCGGGCCAGTGCGCGGCGGCCATGACGAGCCGCTGTTCGCCGACCGGCCACGGATCGGCGCTGGTGTAGCCGCGCAGTGCGACCGCGATGGTGCCCGCCGGTGCGGCGCCAGCGCCGCACTGCCGCCGCACGACCGATTCCGCGCCGTCGGCGCCGATGACGGTCCGGGCGCGGACGGCACCGTCGACGAGGACCGTCCCGTCCTGCCGGGAGAGCGTGCGGACGCGGTGCCGCTCGATCACCGCGCCCGCGTTCCGGGCGGCGTGCACGAGTCTCGCGTCGAGGAGCACACGGGGGATGACGCAGGCCGGGCGCGCGAAGCTCCGCCTGGTCTGCATGCCCATCGGTGACAGAAGGCGCAGTGTGGTGACCGGTGTCGTGCCCGCTGCCAGTTCGGCGACCCCCACTCCGAGAGCGGCGAGTACGTCCATGGCGTGTGGCGCTACGCCGTCACCGCAGACCTTGTCCCGGGGGAAGTCGGCTGCGTCCAGCACGAGCACGCGGGCGGACGGGTCGGCACGCAGTGCGGCGATCGCCGCCGTCGATCCCGCGGGTCCGGCGCCGACGACCACGAGGTCCCAGTCGGGGATCGCTCCGCGCATCAGCGTGCGAGTTGGTCGACGACGGCGGCGAACAACCGCGGTGCCCGGACTGCGGCCGGGACGATTCGCCGTGCGAGTACGGGGTGGCCGCGCGCCCACAGCAGGCCCTCGGTCAACCAGCGCGACCGTCGCGACGTCCGCTTCCAGGCGCGGTCGTAGTCGGAGGGTCGGCCCGCGCGCAGACAGCGGACCAGTTCGGCCGCGGTGGCCAGGGACACCGCGAGCCCCTCCCCGGTGAGGGCGTCGACGTAGCCCGCCGCGTCACCGACGAGCAGGACGCGGCCGGCGACCCGGTTGGAGGTCCGTTGCCGGAGTGGGCCCGCACCCCGGACCGACGAGACGGGTTCCGCTCCGGAGAGACGGGTCACGAGATCGGGGAACGCAGCGAGTTGCTCGGTGAAGCCACCGCGGACCGAGGACAAGATCGCGACGCCGATCGTGTCCGGGCCGACCGGAGTCACGTAGGCCTCGGACCGCGCCGCCCACGTCACCTCGACCGCGTTGGTGAACGGGGCGAGGGCGTAGTGGCGGCGCAGGCCCCAGCGAGGCGTGCCCGCGGACCTGGACGTGCGGCCCTCGGAGAGGCCGGCGAGTCCGCGGACCGCGGAGTGCAGCCCGTCGGCCGCGACCAGGTAGCGCGCCCGCAGGCCGCCCGCACGCACGTGGTCGCCGTGCTGCGAAAGGTCCGTGACCGCGATCGGCAGGACCGTCACGCCATGCCGGAGCACCTCGGCGCGCAACGCGTCGTGGAGCGCGGTGCGCCGCACCCCCCTGCCGGGACCCGCGCGGAAGGCGGCGTGCGCGGCCATCGCGCCTTGCCGGTAGGTGATGCCCTCGATGGGGTACCCCGGTGGGTCGATGCCGAGCGCGGTCAGGGCACGAACCGCACCCGGCATCAGCCCTTCCCCGCACGCCTTGTCGATCACCCCGGTGCGCTTCTCGCACACCACGACGTCCATACCCGCACGCGCGCACCCCAGTGCGACGACGAGCCCGGCCGGACCGCCCCCGACGACGACCACGTCGTGCAGGTGCTCAGGCATGCGCGGACCTCAACGCCTGGTTCTCCGCGCGGATGCGCACCGTCAGCAGGCCGGCGTTCACCAGGGTGAACAAGCCGGCCGTCAGCCACGCGCCGTGCACGAGCGGCAGGGCGAAACCCTCCACGACGACGGCGACGTAGTTCGGGTGCGGGAACAGGCGGTACGGGCCGCAGGTCACGCGGGGAAGCCCGGGGACGACCACGATCCGGGTGTTCCACTGATGGCCGAGCACGCGGATGCACCACCATCGCAGAGCCTGTGCGGCGATCACCAGGGCCAGCATCGGCCAGCCGAGCACGACCGTGAAGGTCCGGTCGGCGGCCCACACCTCCAGCAAGCACCCGGCAAGGAGCCCGGTGTGCAGCACCACCATGAAGGGGTAGTGCCCGGATCCCGTCTCGAGGCCTCCCCGGGCCAGGCTCCACGCCAGGTTGCGCTTCGCAACGACCAGCTCGGCCAGCCTCTCCGCCGCGACCAGCCCGACCAGGACCGAGTACCACACCTGGCTCACCACCGCAGCAGCACCAGTTCGGCGCAGAACCCAGGACCCATGGCCATCACCACTCCCCAGTCACCGATGGACGAGGGCCGGTCGGTGAGCGTGTCCGCGAACACGTGCAGCACCGAGGCCGACGACACGTTGCCTATGCGGCGCAGGGAATTCCACGTCATCGCCAAGTCGTCCTCGTCCAGGTCCAGCACCGACTGGATCGCTTCGATCACCTTCGGTCCACCGGGGTGGCAGATCCAGCGCGCGACGTCGCCGGTTCCCAGCCCGTGCGGCGACAACAGCCGTTCGACGTCCTTCGCGAGGTGCGCGCGCACGAGGTCCGGGATCTCCGCGCCCAGCACCACTGTCAAACCCGTGCCGCCGATGTCCCACCCCATCGCGCGTTCGGAGTTCTCGTACAGGTGGCTGACCGAGTCCACGACCCGCGGTCCCACCCCCGCGGAAGGGTGTCGGTCGCCCACCGCGACCACCGCGGCGGCGCCGTCGCCGAACAGCCCGGACGCGACGATGTTGGCGGCGCTGGAGTCCTCGCGCTGGAGGGTGAGCGAGCACAGCTCGACCGACACCAACATCACCACCGACGTCGGCCAGCCGCGCAGGAAGTCGTGCAGCCGCGCGATGCCCGCCGCCCCGGCCACGCACCCCAGTCCGAAGATCGGCAGCCTCTTGACGTCCGGGCGCAGACCGATCCGCGACGCGATGCGCGCGTCGAGGGAGGGCACCGCGATGCCGGTCACGGTCGTGGACATCACGAGGTCCACGTCGGAGGGTGTGAGGCCCGCGTCGGTGAGAGCGGCGAGGGCGGCCTCGCAGCCGAGGTCCACCGCGACCGACAGGAACGCGTCGTTCGCCGCTGTGAACCCGTCGAGTTCGACGTAGCGCTCGATGGGCAGGGCCAGGTGGCGGGACGCGACCCGCGCACTGGTGTGGAACCGGCTCGCCACAGCTCGCGCGGACGGGTCCGGCAGGCACAGCCGGCCGAACAACTCGGTCAGCTGCGCCTGCGGATACCGGTGCGGCGGAAGCACACCCCGGACCGCCGAAATCGTCGTCACCCGTTTCACCGTACGGCTTGTGCCTACACTCGGCAGATGACCGGCTTGCCAGCAGCACCGGACGGTGCTCCGCGCCGAACGCGGACCGGGCAGCGGTGGCAGGAACTGCCGCGAGGCCTCATCGGGGCGTGCCACCCCGTACCGGGACTGGCTGTGACGTCGGTGGCCGTGGTGCTGGCCATCGGTACCGGGCTCACCGCGGAGCGGGTCGCCTTGCTCGGAGCGGCGGTGTTCACCGGTCAACTGTCGATCGGCTGGTCGAACGACTGGATCGACGCCGCACGGGACCGCGCCGTCGGGCGAACGGACAAGCCGGTCGTGACCGGAACGGTACCGCGGGTCGTCATCGCCAGGGCCGCGTCGGCCGCGTTGGTGGCGACGATCGTGTTGTCATCGCTGCTCGGGCCGGCCGCCGCGGCGGCCCTGCTGATCGGGGTCGCGGCCGGATGGGCCTACAACCTCGGGCTCAAGGCCACCGCCTGGTCCGGCGCGACCTACCTCCTCGCCTTCGGCGCTCTGCCCGTCGCACCGTACCTCGCCTCGGACGGACAGCCGTGGCCGCCGTGGTGGGTACCGGTCGTCGGCGCGCTGCTCGGTTTCGCCGCCCACTTCGCGAACGTCCTACCCGATCTGCAGGCGGACGCGCAGACCGGCGTCCGGGGGCTACCGCACCGGTTCGGCCCCCGGACCGGCGTGATCGTCATGGCCGTGACGCTGGCCACCGCCTCGGTCGTGCTCGGTGTCGCCCCCGCGACCACGTCGACCGGGTTCGCGCTGGCGGTGCCGGCGATCGGGATCACGCTGGCCGCCGCGACCGCCGCGGCGGCGGTCCGCGCACCGCGCAGTCCTCTGGCGTTCCGGTTGACGATCGTGATCGCGGTCCTGGACGTCGCACTGCTGATCACGAACGCGACCTGAGCCTGGTACCGGGCAGATCGCCCAGCGGAGCCATCACGTGCGAACGGCGTCACGACCGAGGTCGGCACCACGGCACCAGGCGAACTGCCGCACGCCGAACCCACGACCGCTGCCACGGGTCGGACCTGCTCGGCGGTCAACCGTCGTCTGCCCCGGTGGGGTGAAAATCAGGAGGTTGATCGTCCTCGGTGAGCGCGAATGGGACACCTGCTGGACATGGGACGCCACCGCCCCGACTGGAGAACCTCGTGACGATGAAAGGGCGTTCCTGGGAGCAGGCGCCTCCGCTGGCGTCGACAATCGTGCCTCGGACACGATTGCCACGACAACGCCAAATCCCCCCGGCCGGACCGGGTCGCCTCCTCGTCCGGGTAGACGCTATGCCGCAAGCCCCGTCTTAAGGGCGCCGGCGATGTGCACGGCGCGGTGGGTTTGGAAGGACACCGCGTCCATCTCGAGCCAACCGGGTGGTGTCTGGCCGTTGGCGCAGACGTGACTGGTGCCGTCGGGGCTGCCAGCCCGTGCACCCACTGAGTGCCGATTTGTCCCTCAGGTTCACCCTTCGGTGGCCCGACGCCACCTGAAAAACAGTCATCGCTGAGTCTTCACTCAATCGGGTGACGTGCATCCGGAACGACAGCGCACCTTCACTCGTACGGGCGTATCTGACGGACGAGTGCATGGACAGGCTTTCCGGCGGTACTCGTGGCGTCGACCACCGATGGACCGGAGGAAACGACATGGGCGACCTCAAGCGCTTCATGGCAGTGCTTGCTATCGGTTCGGCCTTGGCCGCTGCTCCGACTGCGGCCGCATCCGCCGATGTGATCGAGCCACGTGCCGCCGCAGCGGTGGTGGCTCAGGACGACAACACCGATGACGACAGCGGTAACTGGGGCCTGTGGGGCCTTCTCGGCTTGCTGGGGTTGGCGGGCCTGGCCGGCCGCAAGAGGCGCGACGTTACCGACCACCACACCGCGGGGCGTTGACCTGAGCAGGGCGACGGGTTCCCATGCGCTTCGGCGACACCCGCACGAGGTTCCTGGGTGGCCGCGCGGGCTGTCTGACGATGCCGGCCATCTCGGTCGTGGCATCGGTCCTGCTCGCCGTCCTGCTCAATGCCTTGCTACGACGGTGTGCCTGCCGTCTTCCCCAACGCCGGCGATTGACGCGCCCTGACGACAGGCCATCCCGCCCGGACGGAGATCCTGTCGCTGCGGCATCGGGTCACGCTCCGGGAAAGGCGACGGGTAACGTCCGTCCCCGGTTGTCTCCCAGCGACCGGGCGTTCCTCCCGGCCCCGCCGCACCGACTCCGGGTCGCCGCCGAGCGACCTGGGCGGGCGTGTCAGGGGAACACCGTTCGAACGTATCCACCGCAGACTCCGTCCCAGCGCAACACTCTCGTCCGCGCCATGCACGACCTCGGTCTCGCAGCCTGGTTCGGCGGATCCCTTGCCGGGGCGGTCGCCGTCAACGGGGCTGCCGCCGACCTCCCGGATCGCAGGATGCGGCTGAAGGTGGCCAACGCCGGCTGGGCACGCTGGACACCGGTCAACGCCGCGGCCATCGGCATGCACCTGGTAGGCGGAGCGGCGCTGCTGCGAGCCAACCGGGACCGCGTCGCCGATCAACGCGGAGTAGCGGCCCAGACCGCTGCCAAGCTCGTCCTGACCGGAGCCGCACTGGCGGTGACCGGTTACAGCAGGGCGCTGGGCAAGAAGCTGCGCGTCGCCGACGGCGTCCCGGTCGAGGGCGGTACCACCCCGGAGGAATCCACCCCGCCGGAAATCGCGCACGTTCAGCGGCAACTGGACGTCTGCCAATGGCTGATCCCGGCCCTCACCGGCGGGATCTCGCTGCTCACGGCCTTGGCCGGGGAGCAGCAGCGGCCCGGCCAGCAGTCGAGCGGGATGTTCGGCAAGCCGGCGCAGTGGCTACACCGCGGAGCGTGAACCGGCCGCGATGACCCGACCACATCGGTGCGCCACGAGAGTCCATCATGGAAGCGAGCCGGAGTGCTGTGCCGCGAGGCGGCGAAGGACGCCGAACTCCTTGTGCTGCGGCACCAGAAGGCGGTCCTCCGCCGGCAACTAGCTGTTGCAGGTCATGACGTTGGTGACGGCTGGTAGGGCCTGAGACGAGGGACGGGTCTTTCGGCGGCAGCCGGGCGGATTGAGCGTGCACGACAGCCCGTCCGAATACGGTGGCGGCCTGGTGCGAAACGGCCGCACCGGTCAGGTCGGACCAGTCCGCTGCGGCGGTCGGCACACTCGGCGGGCCACTGCTCGACTGACCGGAGCCGACAGGCCGGTACCAGGCCCGCGATCGGGCCACCTCCTCCACCAACTCCTGGGCGATCTGCTCGATGACCAGCACGGCGGATGGGACCAAACGTCGACCGCCCGCCGCGCGACCACCGCGAAACCGCGACGACCGCTCTGCGGCTACTTGTTGACTGGTGGCACGGTCGATGCCAGGCCAGGTCGAGATGTTCGGCGGGACGTTCTCTCATCGGCTGCCCCCCGCTCTTCCGGATGTGGCTCACTCATGCGTGTGTCCCGTCGGGCATCGTGGCGGGGTTGTGGCTCAAGAGACCGTCCAGCTCGAAGTAGCGTTGCCCTCCCGCCTGTCAGGCGCCCTGAACAGACCAGGAGGCGATGAGTCCCGTGGTCATCGGTGTCGACCCGCACAAGCGCTCGGCCACGATCGAGATCGTCGACGGTCGGGAGGGAACGGTCGGGCAAGGGCGGTTCGGCACGGACAACGACGGCTGCCGACGGGTGCTGGACGAAGGCCGCCGCCCGCCGGACAGGGTTTGGGCGGTCGGGGGGGTGCGAAGGTGTCGGCAAGCACCTGGCGCAGCGCCTGGTCGCCGACGGTGAACCGGTCGTGGACGTGCCCGCGAGGCTCGCGGGTACGGGTGTTCGACACCGGACACGGCCGCAAGACCGACGCCACCGACGCCCGCTCGGTCGCCCTGGCCGCACCGCGCACCGACGGCCTGAACCGTGTCGCTGCCGGCGACCACACCGTGGCTCTGCGACTGCTGGCCGACCGGCGCGACGAACCAGGGCGTGTCCGCGCCGACACGGTCAATCGCCTGCACAAGCCGCTGACGAACACAAGCGACCACCTACGCAGCTCGCGGCGGAAGTGGCAACTGGGCGAATGCCTGCCGGAGCGTCGGCCGATACCCTGGAAGAGCACCGCCGCCGTTCACCCGACCAGGGGAGCTTTCATTGGCGCGCTTGCGTTTTCTCGCTCACGCCACCGGTGCCGTGGCGCTGACGGCCGTCCTGTCCGCCGCCGTGCTCACCGGTACTGCCAGTGCGTGCAGCTGTCTGCCCTATGACACCGAACCACAGCGCTACGCACGGGCCGATCACGTGTTCAGCGGCCACGTGTCCGCGTCCACCGTCCTGGAGCGCGGCAAGCCCAACTACGTCTGGGACGACCTGCGCGCGTACACCGTGCAGGTCGACCAGGAGTACAAGGGCGACGTGCCGGCGACCGTGATCGTAACGACCCACTACGCCGGGTCGATGTGCGGGCTCTCGCTCTACGTCGGCCAGTCGTACCTGGTGTTCGCGTTCGGCGACTCCACCGGCGGCGAGGTGTCGTCCCACTACTGCTCCGGCACCCGCCCGGCCAACGCCGGCCCGCCCGTGACGACCACGGCGATGGCAGCCCCAGCCGCAGCACCCACCTGCACCGCCGCCGCTGCCTGACCCCCGGACCGGAGGTGGGTGGCCGCCACCACCCACCTCCGGACACGTGTTGCGGCGCTTTGATGGCACCCGTTCACAGCTGACGACGGCCTCGACCCCGCAATCGAGCGCGGAGCACCGCGTACCGGGGTTGTCCGTCGTGATGCGTGGCTAGAGGTTGAGGTCGATTTAGACTGCGGCGTGGTCGGAGGCACCGTGACGTGATTCGGTGATCTCGGGGTAGATGCTCCGCTGCTGGGGTGGGTTGATGTTGTCGGGGTCGCCCAAGAGTCCTTTGCGGAACACCCCGCCCGCTGTGGTGAGGTCGGCCGGTTCGGGTGAGACGAGGATGTAGTCCAGGCGGTTGCGCAGGCTGCACGACTGGAACGTTGTGCTTGCCGAAAACGTCATCCGTGCAGGTCAGGCTGCATGGTGGTATTCGTTGAGGATGCCGCCCAGTCGTTGTCGTCGGCGGATGTCGAGTCGGGTGGCGGCTGCTTGATTGGTGGCTGGTCGTGGCAACCCGATACACGCCAGGTATCACCTTCGAACGACCCGGCACGGCAGATGCGTGTGTTCGCCGACTGCTTCGCCACCGATTCACGCATCCGCAACCGGACCGATTGCCCGGCCGAACTCGCGTAACCAACACTAGGCCGATCGGATGACCGGCCGCCGGTGTTCATCTGTCGCCCTGCGGGGGCGCTATCGTTCGATTCCGGCAGGGGTCGCCCGGACCGAAAGGCACCAATGACGATCCAGTTCGGCGCAGAGCTGCGGCGGCTGCGGCAGCGGGCGGGGATGACGCAGGAGGAGTTGGCTGACCGCGCTGGACTGGGTGTGCGCACTGTTCGAGGAATAGAGACCGGTGCGCGCGGTCGTCCTCAATTGGGCACCGTGACGGCGTTGGCCGACGCGCTGGGCCTCGCCCCGACCGAACGGAAGGCGTTGCTCGCGGCCACCGGCGACGATGGCCCGAAGCGGCCTCAGGACGACCTGCTCACAGCCCTGTCCGTCGGTACGCGTGGGCGGTTGGCGTGGACCGCACAGGAACTCGCCCTCGTGGTGCACACGCGACTTCGGCGGGAGGAAGAGCTGCGGCAGATCCACGACCCGGCGCCGTTGCCGGTTCGTTGGCGTCCCGCGCCAGTCGGGTTGGTCGACTCGTGGGACAACATCAGCGGGGCCGAGCCGGGCCAGGCAGGGCAGCCGATCCCGCTGGTCGACGAGCGGGACCGCCTCGTTCCGTTGTACCGGCAGATCCCGTCCGGCCGATTGGTGGTGCTCGGTCCCGCAGGATCGGGCAAGACGATCTCGGTCACGCGGTTCGCACTCGACCTGTTGGCGGTGCGGGGCGTGGACGACCCGGTGCCGGTGATCTTCGACATCAGCACGTGGATCCGGCCACGGCGTCCCTGCGGAGCTGGTTGGTGGACCGGCTGGAACGCGACCACCCCGGTCTGACCGAGACCTTGCCCGCCGGAACGATGGCCGACCAACTGGTCATGACGGGTCGGGTCCTGCCGGTACTGGACGGGTTCGACGAGATCGCACCCCGCAAGCGCCCGCAAGCGCTGGCCGAGCTGAACGCCATCACTATGCCGTTGCTGCTGACCAGCCGAGTTGACGAGTACGCCGCCGCCATCGAGACGAGCAACGTGCTCTTCGCGGCCACTGCGGTGGAACTGGCCGACCTCACCGTCGACGAGCTTGCCGACTACCTCCCGCGCACCATGGGTCGACGCGCTGGTGGACAGCTGTGGGAACCGGTCCTGACCGAGGTGCGTGAAAACCCGCGCGGTGCCGTCGCGACGGCGCTGACCACGCCGTTGATGGTCAGCCTCGCGAGGACGATCTACAGCGACACGCCGGACCGCGACCCGGCTGAGCTGCTGGACACCGACCGGTTCAGCACTCCGGAGGCGATCGAAAATCATCTGCTGGGCGCACTCATCCCCGCGGCCTACCGCAAGGGAGTCGGGTGGAACCCGAACTGGGATGCCGAACGCGCCCAGCGGTGGTTCGGTTTCCTCGCCCGGCGCATGGACCGCCTCGGCACCCGCGACCTGGCATGGTGGCAGCTCGGCAGCTCCATCGGCCGGATCTCGCGGGCGCTGGTGATCTGGGTTGCCGGGGGGCTCGTCTTCATCGCCGCGGGCGGAGCTGTCGGCTGGATGGGTGCCGCGCCCGTCAACGGACTGCTGTTCGCCGTCGCGGCGGCGTTGGTTCTCGGACTCGCGCACGTGGTCGAAGGTGCGGCCGTCGCGCCGTTCCACCTACGCCTCCGATTACCTCGCACAGGTTGGCGGAGGCCGAGGACTCTCGTCTCCAGGTTCACCATCGGTCTCGTGCTCGGAGTCGCGTACTGGATCGCCGGAGCGGAACGTGATCCGGTGGTCGGGCTCGGTGCCGCGGCGCTGGGCGGGGTTGTCCTCGTGCTGATGGCCGGCCTGGAAGTGCCCACCGACGTCGGATCCGCCCCACACCCTCGCACCGTGCTGGGCATCAACCGCGAAGCCGTGCTGCTGGAAGGGCTCGCGCTCGGTCTGATGTTCGGTCTGGTGGTCGGATTCGCCCGCGGGCTCTGGTCAGGGCTCGTGCTCGGACTCGCGGGTGCTCTCGGCTTCGTGCTGACCGCGTGGGGGCATTGGGTGGTGGCCCGCACGTGGTTGCCGTTGACCAGGCGGCTGCCTTGGGCGGTTATCTCGTTCCTGAACGACGCTCACGAGCGGGGGATCTTGCGCCGGACCGGAGCGTCCTACCAGTTCCGGCACGCCAGGCTCCAGCATCACCTGTCCGGGCGTGTCCGGGGGCACGATGACGAGCCCGCGGTTCCGCTGTCCGTCCTCGAACGCGTCCCCCAGAGCCGGTCCACCGCGGACCTCCGGCCGCGCGAACTCCTCCGCGGCTTAGGCGCCGGACCACGCGTGCCGGTCGTGATCGGGCTGGTGGGTCCCGCCGTCGCGGTGATGTTGTCGCTGGTCACAGCACGGTCGTTCGCCTCGGCATGGGGCTTCGCGGTGTCGAGCACCGGCGCGTTGGTCGCGGTCGTCGTCGCACTCACCGCAGGTCAGCTGCTGGTGCAGTGGGCGACATTGTGGCTCACGCCCGCCGCAGTCGACCCCAGTCGTCTCGAGCGGATGGCGGCTCATGCCCGCGAGGTCGCACGGAGGAGGGAACAGCGTTGGGAGGCCGAGCACCGGCCGCCCTCGACCGTCAGCGAGCAGACCCAGTGGGACAGGCCCGACGAGTGGGACGACCGGCCGGGGCACCACCACTACGCCGGACGCCGTCCCCGCCGAGGGCTGCTGATCGGCTCGTCCGCGATCGAAGCGGCCACGGGTGCCGCGCACACGTGCGGTGTCGTGGTGGACGCGCTGTGGCCCCGGCTCGCCCGGGTCGTGCCGGACCGGGTGCGTCGGCACGTCACCTGGCTGGACCGAGGGATCGCGTTCTTCCGGGTGGTGTCGGCCAGTGCCGTCGCCTCCACGGCCGTGCTCGCGGCGTCCCGCTCGTTCGCGCTGGCCACGATCCCGGCGCTGCTGTTCCTCCTCGTCGTGTTCGCGGTCCGGCCGCAGGTCGGCGAGGTCTACGCGGCCCGCGCCGACGCCACCGACATGTACCGCCTCGATCTGGTCCGTGCCCTGCGCCTGCCGGCCCCACGCACCCACGACGGGCTGATCGCGATGGGCGACCGACTGATGGGCGCGCCGGTCCCCGACGGCCCGGTCGAGTCCTGGGAACTGATGGACGACCAGGGCAGGCCGCCCCGTGGCTTCCGTCCGGAGGAGATGGAAGAGATCACCGAGCGGCTGGGCGAGCTGGTCGCCTCCGAGTCACGCCGAGCGTTGGACCACCTGTACCTCCGGTTGGCGGCCGACCGCGACCTCGCGCCCAAGATCGAACTGGCCGAGCACGACGCCCAGCGGTTGGTGCAGGACGTCACCGACCGCACGGCGAGCATGCTCGACGCACGGCTGTCCCGAGAGTTCCGTGAACTGCGGGTTCAGCTGGGAGAGGAGTTGACCAAGGTCATGGAGAACGCCCTGGCAGGGCCGGAACTGGTGAACTTCGCCGGGTACCTCGTGGTCGAGCTGGGTGCGGGTGGCGGTGTCGCAAGCACCGGGACCGGGGTGGTCGTCGCACGGCCGGGCTCGTCCCTCGAGCTGACCGTGTCGGTGGTGGCGGACGACGCCTCCTGGGACGCCGCGCCCGACCGGCTGACCACGTCCGACGCCTTCCTGGCCTTGGAAACGGTGCAGGTGGAAGGCGGCCGCACGGAGCCCGAGGTGGCGTTCGAAGCGATCGTCGACAGCGCCACGATGAACCCGCACCCGCACCGCGTGCCGATGCGCGTTGCCCAGCCCCAGGGCGAACGCCAGGAGACGATCACGCTGCGCTTGCCCGATAACGAGGACCGGCACGAAGTGTGGTTGCAGCTATTCCAGTCGGGACGCCTCGTGCAGGCCGTCGCGATCACCGTCGACACGCGTGCTGAGTCGGGATGACCCGGTCGAGAGGCCCGTCCGTGCGGGTGCGGATCGCGCCGTCATCGCGTGGCCTGCGGGTGGAGTTCGAGGCGGCGCGGTGGCGGGTTCGGCCGGTGGCGGTGACGCTGCCCGACCCGGGGCGGATCGCAGAGGTGCGGCGGGAGTTGCACGCCGGACTGACCAAGGTGAAGGACCTGCTCAGCGCGGTCGAGGTGGCCGACGAGCTGGTGCCGGAGCTGGCGAGCACACTCGGTTCGATGGGCAGGCGGATGGTACTTGTGCTGTTCGGCAACCAGCCGGCCACGATCCGCCAGGTGCAGGACTTCTGGCAGGCCGCCGTGCCGGCGTGGCGCAACGGTGGGCACACCGCGGTGGTGGAGTGCCTCGGCGACGAGGGCCACCTGCTGCCATTGGAGTTCCTGCCGCTGTTCGACATCGCGGGCTGCGATGACGGTGTCACCGATCGGACGGACTTCCTGCGGGCATGCCGCTCGTTCGTCGGGTTCTCGTGCGTCGTACGACGGCGCATCCTCCCGGTGCCGGTGGCCCGGGACGGTGGTATCCGTCCCGGGCAGGACGGCCGCCTGACGGTGCGCTACCTGCAGGACGACTCGCTGCCGGGCGCTGACGTGGAGCGGGAGTGGCTAACCGGTGAGGCAAGCGCACGCGTGCGTCTACGTGGGCCGTACCCAAACGACGGACACACTGCGGCCGACGTCGCGGGGCACATCTTCGACCCGGTGGACGACCGCGACGACCCGGACCATGTCCAGCACTTCTCGTGCCACTGTGACACGACTACGACCAGTCCGCTCGACTACGAGCTGACGCTGCGCGGCGCGGGCCGTGCGTTGCGGCTCACCTTGGGCGGTCTGGGCGACCACCTGGTCAAGCTCGGCGCCCGCGCACCTCGACCGGCGCGGACCATGCCCCTGGTGTTCCTCAACGCGTGCGGCTCATCCAGAATGGACGCGACGAGCACGCTGTCGTTCCCGAAGCTGTTTCTGGAGAACGGGAACCGCGGCTTCCTCGGCACCGAGGTGGCGATCCCGGACGAGGAGGCGGCCGAGTTCGCGGTGGCGTTCTACCGCGAGCTGCTGCTGGGCGGCGCGAGTTTCGGCGTTGCGGTGCACCGGGCACGGATGCGGCTGCTGGAGAAGTTCGGCAACCCCATAGGCTTGGCCTACTCGGTCTACGGCAACACCGATCTCCAAGTTGTGCAACAGGAAGCGAGCCAACGATGAACGCACCCGACCCGGCACCGCGCGAGACGATCCGCGTGTTCGGCCTCGATGAAGCCGAACCGGCCCGGACCGACCGGTCGACGGGCCGCCGACAGGACGATTTCCGGTTCGAACGCAGCGAGATCCCGGTCGAGGAGTTTCGGCGCCGTGTCGAGGACTTCATGGCGTCGATGCGCGATGTCATCAGCGGCCTGGCCACGACCGCAGGCGATTACCAGCTGGACCAAGTGCAGGTCACCGTAGAGGTGAGCGCCAAGGGCAAACTGTCGCTGTTGGGTACCGGCGGCGAGCTCGCGGGCAAGGGCGGGCTGACGTTCACCTTCAAGAAGTCGACCGAGTGACCGGCTGCCGCCGGTATGGAGGTGCCGTCTCGGCCTGGGCCAAGCGCAGGTCGCGCAGACCGATGAGGCGGCGTGCGCTACGCGCAGCGGCGGAGGTCAGTCGATCATGTCACCGTTGGAAGAGGTCTGGGACCCGATCGCCCATAGGGCGAACATCGAGATCCAGACTCGAGACCGAGCGGATTCCGCGAACACCCTGTGCCGCTCAAAAAGTCATCGCCGCTGGTAGAACGAGGGCGCTGTCGTCTTTGGGAGCATGGCCGGGTGATCGTGTCCCTGCTGTACAAGGTGACCCGGAAGCTGCTGTCCGTCCCGGCGGTGTTGCTGCGCGGTCAAGCGGCGAAGGACGCCGAGCTGCTCGTGCTGCGCCACGAGAACGCCGTACTCCGTCGGCAACTCGCCGGTGTGGGGTGCCAGAACTCTGCACTGAGGCGCCGACCTGCAGCGATCGCGCACCATAGGCTGCAGGAGGATGATCGCGAGGCGTGGCGTTACGACTGTTGTACCTGATCTTCATCCAGGTCGTCGGCTGGTTGGCTCTCCTTGGCCGGTCATCGGCGGCCAAGGACGTGGAACTACTGGTGCTACGACACGAAGTCGCCGTACTGCGCCGTACCAACCCCCGCCCGCGGCTGGAGTGGGCAGATCGCGCGGTGCTCGCCGCGTTGGTGCGCCGACTCCCCCGACTGCTGCGCGAGCACCGAGTGGTGACGCCGGGCACCCTCCTCGATGGCACCGGCGCCTGGTCGCGAAGAAATGGACCTACCCCACCGCACCGGCCGCCCACCTGTCGACGACATCATCATGACGTTGATCGAGCGTATGGCCCGCGAGAACGCCGGCTGGGGCTACCGCCGGATCCAGGGCGAGCTGCCCAAGCTAGGCCACCAGGTAGCCGCGTCAACGGTTCGCCGCGTGCTCAAGCGCCTGCGGGTACCACCCGCGCCCCAGCGCGACACCGACACCTCCTGGCGACGGTTCCTGCGCGCGCAGGCCGCGAGCATGTTGGCCTGCGACTTCTTCCACGTCGACTGCGCCGTCACCCTCAAACGGGTCTACGTGTTCTTCGTGATGGAGCTCGCCACCCGCTACGTCCACATCCTCGGCACCACCACGAACCCGAACGGCCCCTGGACCACCCAACAAGCCCGCAACCTACTCATGGACCTCGGCGACCCGGCCAACGACTTCCGATTCCTCATTCGAGACCGGGCCGAACAGTTCACCGCCTCGTTCGACGCGGTCTTCTCCGATGCGGGCATCCAGGTCATGAAGAGCCCACCACGGTGTCCACGAGCCAACGCCCACGCCGAACGATTCGTCGGAACCATCCGACGCGAAGCCACCGACCGACTACTCATCCTCAACGAACACCATCTGAGATCAGTGCTGCAGCTCTACGTGGCTCACTACAACCACCGCAGACCGCACCAAGCCCTACAACTCGCACCACCACGACCGGACCGACCGATCGCAGAGCCGAGCTGCACATCGATACGTCGCCGACCAGTCCTCGGCAGCCTGATCAACGAGTACGAACCCACAGCAGCCTAACCGCAGGTCAGAGCACATGGCCGACTTTTGGCACCTCACACCTTCACCGGGGACTTATCGGCTGGTCACGACCCTGACCGACGCCCGCCGCCACCCCGCAGCCGCCCTGGTCGCCCTCTACCGCCAGCGTTGGGAACACGAATCGGCGTACTACGCCCTGCGCCACACGATCACCGCCGGACGCGTTCTACGCTCGGGCGACCGGGTCGGGCTCGAGCAGGAGATGTGGTCCCTGTTCACGCTCTATCAACTCCTGCGCACCGTCATGGTCGACGCCGCGGAATCCCGGCCCGGCACCGATCCCGACCGCTGCGGATTCACCATCGCCCTGCACGCCGCCCGCGACCAGGTCGTCCAGGCGACCGGAATCATCGGCGGCAGCAACGAAAAACCCGGGATCATCGCGCATCGTCTCCTGGCCGCGCTCCTTCCACCCCGACGCCCAAGGGTGAGTACCCGCAAGGTCAGATCCCCGATCTCCCGCTACAGCGAACGCCGCGACGACGGCAGACCCGACCGAAGCCGCGCCGTCACCGCCCTCGACATCGGCGTCCTGGAACCCCCGGATCCGCAGCCCGCGCTGCCTGCCGCCTCCCGGGACGACCGCAATACCACCCCCGCCGAGCGTCGCAGGCATCGGATTCTGGTCCTGTTACAGGAAAATCCCACCCGTCTCTGGCGACCCCACGACATCGCGGTCCACTTCGGCGACATCACCCTCGACACCATGTACAGACAACTCTCCCGATGGGCCGACAGCGGACTCATCCACAAGATCGGCCCCGGCCTCTACGCCGCCACACCTGGTCGGCCACTCCCTTGCAGGAGAACGGAAATCCTTAACTACCCGGCCTTAGGTCAAGTCCCCACCTCCCGACCCGCGATCCCTACCCGCCCCTGCTAATCACCCGTGATGAACAAGTAGCCGCTGAGCCCTCTCGCTTCTTTCGCTGCGACCAGCACCTCGGCCACGAGGTCCCGTTCGGGCCCGATCAGCTCACCCGATGTCAGCAGCGCACCGAGTTCGCTGATCAGGCGGTCGAGCTGGATGAAGTTCAGCATCGTGTCCGTGTACGGGTCGATCACGTCCATCACACGACTGCCATTGGCAGCGCACCGCCGCGCCACTCCCAGGAAGGAGTTCGCCGAGTCATCGGTGAAGCTTCTGACACGATGGTGCGTCTGGTCCTCGACGTGGAAGAGCAACACCTCTCGACCTTCCCTACGTCAGTTCGGCCTACCGGGGTGCATGGTAACCACCCGACCATTGGGCTCGCTGATCACTGTGTACTCCCTGGTCGGTAGTCCGGATTGATCCACGCCGATGATGTCCTGCGCGGTGCACACTCTGGCGCACCGGCCGTTGGTCTGCACGACGCCCGGAACGCGCGCGGCGTCGTCAACCATGTCGAGGAAGTCATCATCGGTGAGATGATCTTCGAATGTCGACTTAGTCGGGACGTTGTTCTTGCCTCCCCTGACATGCCCGTTCTTCGTATGCCGCAGGCCAGTTGCGTCCATCCAGGGGTCGTCGCAGTTGTGGACCAGCAGATCACTGCCGCCGGTCACCACATAGTAGGTATGGATGCCGTCAACGGTCAGATCGTAAACCGGCTCGCGGTGAACGTACCTACGAACGCTCGCGACCTCCGCCCACGACGCGTCCGACGATGTGAGCTGCTGGCCGGGCCTAAGGTCGCCGATGTTGACGAAGCGTCCCTCGGCAGCTACCCAGACAAGGTGCCACGAAGTGGCGTCGACGGTGCCGGTGGTGCCGTCCTCGTCGGCGACGGTCAGCTTGGTCATGTCGTCTTCGTCATCGTGGACGATGGTGGCGACGACGGCGCGGTCGGTGGTTTCGCCGATGGTGGGGTCGGTGGCTTTGACCTTGTCGCCGAGCTCGACTTCGGAGATCGGTTTGGTCGAGCCGTCGGCCATCAGCACCAGGGTCGTGGCGACGAAGCTGTGCTTCGCGCAGCTCCCGCCGCCCTTCGAGGTCAGCTTCTGGAACTGTTCGGTGGCGGCGCGGGTGACGTTGTCGGCGATGGTCTGGACTCGGCGAAGGACGCCCTTGGCCTTGTCGATGATGCCGGTGAGGCGGCTGACCGCTTTGACGGCGTTGTAGCCGGCTTCGAGGATCTTGCCGACCTTGCCCCACGGCACCAGACCGGCAACCAGGCCGCCGCAGGCCCAGATGTCGCCCTTGGAGAAGCAGTCGACGATGTCGTTCCAGCCCGAGATCTCCTTGAGGACCTCCCAGGCGACCTCCTTGATCACGTCCCACTTCGTCTTGTGCGCGTCGGCCAGTGCCCGCTGGTAGTCCTCCCAGCTGATGCCCTCGGAGGCCAGACCGCTCTTCAGCGCGTTCTGGTTGTTCCTGTTCGCCTGCTGCCACGCCCGCTCACGGCCGAGGTAGGTCTGCCGCTCCTGCTCGTAGCTCTCCCTGTCCTGATGGAGGCTGGAGTTGTATCCGCACAGCACGCCGTCGGGGCCGCAGTCCTTGAGCAGACCGGTCGGGTCGCTGAACGTCACCGGGCTGTTGTTGGCGTAGGCGTAACCGTTGAGCTGCTGCGGATCATTGTTGTCGATCACCGGGTCCGCGGACAGGAACCTGCCCGACGACTCGTCGTACAGGCGTGCGCCGACCTGGGTCAGGCCCGACTCGTCGTTGCGGCCGCCGACGAAGCCGAGGCGGTCCGGCCATTCGGGTGGCGCGGTGCCGCGCGAAGCCCCGAAGGGCGTCTGACGGCGCTGCGTGACGGTCTGGGCGTTGTCGTTGGCCACGGAGAGCTGGTTGGTGCCCTGGTGGTCCGGGATCAGCCACTTCAGCCCGGAGATGCTGTTGCGCACCGCCACCGTCTGGCCACCGTGGGAGTACCAGCGCGTCCAGGACGGAGTGGACGTACCGTTCTCCAGGCGGATCTCCTGACCGAACGCGTACAGCGTGGTGGCCGACGGCTCGCGGCTGATCAGGCGGTTGCCGTCGGCGTCGTAGACATAGGTCGACTTGTCGGTGCCGTCGGCGTTGGCCACGCTGGCGACACGACCTTCGGCGTCGTACTCGAGAACCTGGGTGTCACCGCCGATGGTGCGCGACTTCGTGCGCCCGGTCTTGTCGTAGGCGAACGTGTCGAGCGCGTCACCGTTGGGGCCGGTCGTCGCGACCGACACGGCGGTGTGCGGCTGCGGAGCGCCGAGGATCGGGTAGTCGGTGGTGCGGGTGATGTCGCCGGCTGTGGTGTGTTGGGTTTCGGTGCGGCGGTTGCCGGTCTTGTCGAAGGTCCACGAGTGCCAGTACGGCGCGGCGCCACCGAGGGCGGTGGTGGACTTGGTGGCGGCGCAGTCGCCGGTGGCCGGGGTCCAGGCGTCGGTCATCCGGCGCAGGTGGTCGTAGGCGAAGCACTGGGTGTCGGCGGCACGCCCCTCGGGGGTGTCGGCGATTTTCTTGATGTTGCCGGCGGGGTCGTAGCTGTAGGCGCGGTCGGCGAGTTCGGGTTCGGTGGTGGTCTCGCGTTCGACCACCGTGCGTTCCGGGCGTCGGGTGCCGACCTCGTAGAAGTTGGTGATCGCGAGGTTCTTGGCGGTGTCGGCGCTGCTGCCGTACTGCAGTCTCAGCACTTCGCCGAAGCTGGAGTAGCCGGTGGCGGAGACGTAGACCTCTTGGCCGGACTGGGTCGATTCGAGCTGGCCGTTGGCGGTGTTGTAGTACGACCCGACCGACTCCGAAGGGACGATCACCTTGCCGCCCGAGCTGACCGTCGAGTAGGTGATCGATTTCGGTTTGCCGTTGTAGGTATAGTCCTGCTTCACCTCGTATGTCGCCGGCAGCACGCCGGGTGAGGCGGGCACCACCAGCTTCTGGCCCTTGGGGCGTCCGGCGGCGTCGTAGCCGGTGACGTACTTGTGGTAGACGAGGTTGCCCTCGAACCGGCGGGCCGACTTGAGCAGGCCGATGCCGCCGGTCGCGGTGTCGTACTCCCACGAGGCGAGTTTGGGGCCGGTCAGGGAGTCCTGGTGCTTGGCGATCAGCCGGCCGAGGTCGTCGTAGGCGTTGGCGACGGTGCGGTTCTCGGCGTCGGTGGAGGACAGGACCTGGCCCGCGGCGTCGTAGGCGACGGTGCTGCGGCCGGTGTCGGGGTCGTTGGTCTCGACCAGTCGGCCACGCAGGTCGTAGGTGTACGACCAGGTGTTGCCGTCGGGGTCGGTGACGGCTTTGAGCAGCCCGGCGGCGTTGTAGGTGTACTTGGTGGCGTCGTGAGGGCTGTCGGGGCCGTTGGTGTGCTGCCACTTCTCGGTCGTCCGGCCCTGGGCGTCGTTGATCAGGGTGGTGGCTGTCCCGCCGGGCGGCGGGGTGGTCTTCACCCGGTCGCCGCCGTAGGAGGTGGTGGTGTGCCACTGGTTCTGGCCGAACTTGCGGTAGGTCGCTTTGATCGACCGCGCCATGCCGTCGTACTCGGTGACGGTCTGGTTGGGCACTTCGTTGTCGAAGACGCCCGCGAGGTTGCCACCGGCGGGCGCGGTGTTGTTCCAGTAGACGCCGTTGGTCTTGTACGGCAGGCCGCGCGAGTCGTAGAACGTGTCGGTGATCTGACGCCCGCCGTCCGGGCCGGGGGACGGGATCTGGGTCTGCCGTTCACGCAGCAGGCCGTCGTACAGGGTGTAGACGGACAGGTACTGGCCGTTGTCCTGCAACTGCTTGGAGACGACGACGCTGGTCTTGTCGTTGTTGTACTGGTACTCGAACATCGCGTTCGCCGGAGCCGTCGCCTTGTCGAAGCCGGGCGTCCAGGCGGCGGTCAGGCGACCGAGAGGGTCGTAGGCCAGGTCGGCGCGGCGGTTGTTGGCGTCGACCGAGGCGACCGAGAGGCCCCAGGCAGGCTCCAGGTACTCCTGGCTGACGTGACCGAGCGGGTTGGTGCTGGTCAACTGCTTGAGCGGACCGGTGGCCGGTGTGTAGGCGGTGGTGGTCTTCTTGCCACGTGCGTCGTAGACGTCCAGCGGCCGGCCGTAGGCGTCGTACGTGGCCTGCGAGGCGGTCACCCAGGTCTGGCCCGAGGCGTCCCACTTGTCGAGCACCTCGACCTTGGTGATCAGCCCGCGAGTCGGCGGAACGTCGTGTGCCTGGCCGTCGTAGTACGACCGGACCAGGGACTGGACGTTGGCCGGTGACGCCTCGACCTCGCACGTGCCCACCACGGTCTCCACCTGCGAGGCCAGGGTGAGCAGCAACGCGCCCTCGTTGCGGGCGAACCTGTTGCGGGTGCAGGTCTCGTCACCGGTGACGGCCTCATCGCCAAGGTCCTCGGTCACCTCGACGATGCCCTCGGCGGTGAAGGCGAGCTTGTTGACCTTCGTGCGCCGCCAGGAGCCGTTCTCCAGCAGCGTGCGGCCGCGGACGGAGGCAGTGCCGGTGACGAACGCCTTGTTGCCCGCCGCGTCGGTGGCGGTCGGGGTCTCGGGCAGGTACGGGTCGTTGACCGACGCCGCGACCATCACGCCGTCGTTGTACTGGCGGGTCTCGCGGACGAACCCGCGCAGCCGCGGCACGTCCGGGATCGGAGGGCCTTCTGAAGCGGTGATCGAGGCCGGGCGGACGCCGTCGGGCAACCCGTCGCCGTTGGTGTCACCGGGCTGCCGGTCGCCCTGCATGCCGCGGCCGTAGACGACCTCCGTCTTGGACCGCTTCTCCTGCGGGTTGCCCTTGATCGTGGCGACCTTTTCGTAACCACGCCACTGCGACCAGGTGCGGCGGACCGGTTCGCTGAACTCGGCCTCGTCGAAGTGCCACGCAGCCTTCCCGTCGTACTCGTAGTCGGTCTGCACGGGGGTCGAGGCACCGGTACGGTCGTTGTCGATGACCCGGTCGACCACGTACTTGTGGAACCAGTGCAGCTGCGGCTCCATCGCACCGTCCGGCGTCCACCACGACGGGTAGCAGCGCAACGTGTTCGCCTCGGGCGACACAGGCATCCGCGTGCCCACCGCGCAATCGGGATCGCTGTACTTGACGGTGGTGTGGCCACCCGCCTCGTTGGTGATCCCGGTGAGCCGGAAGCGGGTGATCGTCGAGTAGTTGTCGCCGGTCGGAGGGTCGACCCGGTTGGCCATGGCGGTGTGCGCGAACACCGTGGGCGGCAATGCCACGCTGCCGCCCACCAGGCCGGTGTGGGTGACCGAGTGGAGGTTCATCGCCGGAGAGAGACCGCCGTTGGCCAGGAACTGGTGCTCCAGCGACCACGAGTCGACGTCTTGGAACGTGGACGCGCCGTTCGCGACCCGCGTCACGACCTTCGTCAAACGCTTGCGCGTGAAGAACGACGGCGTCAACCGGTGCGTGCACGACTCACCCACCGCGCACACCTGGTCGAACGGCACGTCCGGCCAGTGCCCGGCGGTCGAGGCGTTCAACTGCGCCGGATCGCACGTGATCGCGTCCTTGGGCAGGCAGCGCTCGGCGGCCTCGAAGCTCACCTTGGCACCGGGGTGCGCGAACACGTCGTCGCTGCGCAACCCGTATTCGACCCGGTCCAGCCACCCGCCGCGCACGTAGTCCGTGCCCTTGTTGGCGTCACCGTTGCGGCCGTAGCGGTTGAACTCCCGGTTGTAGTAGTAGGTCGTCACGTCGCCGTGCGGGTCGACCGAGTAGTCCAGGTTCCACCGGTACGCCTGCTGGCACCACGACGCGTCGAACGTCGCGGCGTGGCACTCCTCGTTGGCGTGGTTGCCGTACACCGGCACGGTCCACGCCGACTGCGTCTCCGGCTTGCCGTCCGTCCAGCCCGGCAGGCGGTTCATCCCCAGGAAGTACTGGGTGCCGTCGGTCGTGGTGACCTTCCAGTGCTCACCGTTGTTGTCACCGTTGACCGCACCGAACAGCCGCTCGATGCGCGCGCCGTCCTCGGACTCCGCCCGCCACTGGTCCGTACCCGGAATGTTGATCAGCTTTCCCGACACGCCGACCAGGCTGATCGTCGCGTTGTGCGTCGCCCAGCACTGGTCACCGGTCTTGGTCTGCCCGTTGTTCCCGCCCAGGTCGAGGCTGCACGGCTTGTACTGGCGCTCGATGAACCCGGCCGGCGCGAGGTCCCAGCCGTCACCGGCCCACGACGCCTGGTTGTTCGTCGACGACGTCCTGCCGTCCAGGCTCTGCGCCGAGTACCCCAACGACAACTTCGGCGCCGCGCCACCGATCGCCGGTGGCACCCGCATCGGCAGGCCGTAGGTGAAGTCACCCGACGAGCCGCCCGCGCTCCACGACCCGGCCGGGGCCAACGACGTCGCACCATACGTACCCGCCGTGCTCGCCGACGCGGCCACCGCGGCGAACACCACCGGCTCCGAGGACGTCAACGTCGTCGTGCCGGACAACACTCCGGCCGCGGTGTTGTTCGCGGCGCCCGCCACGGGCGTGGCCACCTGGCACTCGGTCTTGTCCGGTGTCGTCGCCGCGCACGCGGGCAGGCTGACCAGCCGCAACCGGGCGGCGTAGTCGCCACCGAACGCCGACGCGAACGACGAGTAGTCGAACGTCACCGCCAACGGCTTGTCCTTCACCCCGCCGGCATCCGCAAGGCTGAACACCACCCCGCTGGATTCGGGCTTGCGGTCGTGCACCCGCACCCGCACCGTGGCCGCCGCAACCTGACGTGCGCTCGCCTCCTGGGGCAGCCCCACCGCGACCGGTGTGCCCACGGCCCGGATGGGCCGGCCCGTCGCGCGAGCCGCGGCCTGTGCCGGCGTGCCGCCCTCGGCCGCGAAGTCCACCTCGGCAGTCGTGGCAGCGGGCCAGGAAGCCTGCGCCGGAGCGGTCACCACGTGGTTCTTCGCCGGATCCTCCGGCACCGCCTCGACCGGCACCGCCCTGGTCGGGATCGATCGCTCCAACTGCAGCGACACCCTCCACGCCTGGGTCGAGGCCATCGCCACGGCCTGCCCGGTCGAGGCGGTCAACACCAGCACGACACCGAACGCGGCGGCCTTCCGGGCCAGCTTCCGCACGGCAGCACTCACAACAGGGCCTCTCGTGACGTCTCGGATCGAACCGGTGGCTCAGAAGTGCCTGGTGGACTCGTACACGGTGCGGATCTGCTCGCTGGTGAGAACACCGGAGTAGACGCGGGCGTCGTCCACTGCGCCCTGCCACACGTCCGCTTTCTGCGAGCCCCAAAGGCCACGGCCGAGCCACAGCGGACCGGAGCCGTTCCACCCCGTGACGCCGCTGCCGTCGGTCGTGCCGGAGAAGTTGACGGTCTGCCTGTCGCCGTTGACGTACAACGCGATCCGACCGCTCACCGCGTCATACGTGCCCGTCAGGTGCACCCACTGACCCGTGACGATCGCGTTGTCCGACAGGGCGACCCACCACATCGAGGTGGCCGGGCCCTGCGTCATGAGGAACGCCCACTGCCGGTTCTCCGGGCGGTACTGGAGCATGAACGGCGAGTACTGCGCGTCGCCCAGGCTGACCGCCGCACGCGCGGCCTGGTCGTTGTCCAACCGCACCCACGCCGACACCGTGTACGACCGGTCCGTGCGCAGGTTCACCGGCCGGGAAGCGGTGACCTGACCCGAGCCGGACGTGTCGAACTGCAACCACTCGTCCTCGCCGGTGCGCGGCCGGTCCGGGTCGTCCGGGTCGTCCGGCGTGCCCGCCCAGGTCGCACCCCCGGAGATGGTGGCCTGCTGACCGGACACCGACTCCCGCGTGGTGGTCCCGGTCCGCTCGTCCAACCCGAGTCGGGCCCGCAGCACCGCCCGGTTCGCGTCCTCCGCCGCGTCCTCGGCCGTCACCACCCGGTCCCACACCCGCACCGAGTCGATCGCACCCGGGAAGTGGTTCGACGCCTCACCCGCGGACTTCGCCCGACCGACCACGAGACTGCCACTCGGGTTCCACAGCTGCGCGGTCGTCGTGCCCTCCGGCTTGCCATCGACGTACAGCGTCAACGCCTTGCTGTTCGGCTCGTAGGTCGCGAGCAGGTGCGTCCACACACCGACCTGAGGCGGAGCGGCCGACGTCACCCTCGCGTACGACGCCGGTCCGTCCGCGTCGTCGCTCGGCGTGGTGATCGCCCAGCGGTCCGCGTTGACGGCGTACTGCAGGTAGAACGAGCTCGCTCGGTTGCCGTCCTGGCTGACCAGCGTGGCGTAGGAACCCTTGCTGTTCAGCTTCGCCCACGCGGACACCGAGAACGCCCGCGACGTGTCCACCACCGTGGAGGCCGACGCGGCGAAGCCACCGTTGAGCGTCAACGCGTTGCCGTCGTACCCCGCAGCGAACGACGCGGCACCGGACAACGCGAGCGGACGATTCCCTCCGCTGCTGTCGGCCGCGACCGTGCCCGACGTCTCGTCGAACGCCCATACCGCCTTGGGCAGTGCCTTCCCGGCGACGTGGAACGTGTAACTCGTGTTCTGCGGCGACGGGTTGTTCGCGCGGTCGAACGCACGTACGTGCAGCACGTTCGTACCGACCAGCGTCGGCGTGATCGGCACCGTCACCGACCCGTCGGCCGAGGTGACGTCGACGATGTTCGTCATGGCCGTGTCGTTGTTCAACGACCACCCGTACTTGCGGACGTCCGTCCTCCCGTCCGCTGGGAGAACGGGGGTGAACGTGAACGTGCCGGTCTTTCCCACACTGCCGTGGTTGAAGCCCGAACCCGGGTAGTCGGCGGACGAGACCGCGGGCGCGTTCGGCGGCGTGGTGTCCACTTCGAACTCGCAGGCCGCCGATGACGGACTGGTCAGCTGACCGTCATGGCTCACGACCTGCCACGTGTACAAGCCGCCTTCCCCGGTGAGATCCGCGGGCACCGTCCACTCGCTGTAGGCACCCGAGCCGACCTCCGTGCCACCGAACAACCGCCCATCCCACACGGCACCTGAACCCACCCCGGTGAGCAGCCGGTACTCGCCGTACACGTTGCTGTTGTCAGGATCGCTCACCCGCGCACGCAGTCGAGGAGTCCTGGTGGACACCACCGGCCGATCGGCACCCGTGCGGCACGGCAACGCGTGGTCCGGCGTCGACCCCTCCATACCCAAGTCGGTCGGGGTGTTCGGGTAGCTGTTGTACTGGACCTCCAGGTACGGGTTCAGGTCGAACCGCCGCCACGACGTGTTGAGCGCGCTCTCGTCCTCCGCCTTCAGCACGAACGTCGTCCAGGACCACGAGCCTGCGGCCGCGGAGGTGATGGCGTTGCCCACCTCGAACCCCACGTTGCCGTCGGTCGGGCAATTGCCCGGGTTGTTGCGCACGTTGGTGCTCGACTGGTACTGCCCCCAGCTCGTCTGGTTGTTCCACGTCGTGTTGGCGTCGATCCAACCTGCCAACCGGAGCTCGGTCGCCGAAGGCGCGCACGAGTACGTGTTGATCACCTTCGCGCGCATGATCGCTCGGTGGATGTACTTGCCGATCAACGGCTCGGTGTTCATCTGCAGGTAGGACCGCGACACCGAGTTCTTGGTGGCATGGTCGCCCAAAGCCACGGGGTTGACGAAGCCGGCCTTCAGATCGCTCAGCGCCCCACCCGTGGCATCGAAGTTCCTGGCATCCGGCCAGTGGTCCTGCACCACCGCGTGGTGCACCTTGCCGCAGTTCCCGCAGTAGTACGTGGGGTCGAGCACCACGGGGTACGTCGTCCCCGGGTCGTCGAGGAATCCCTGGTCCGGCGTGATCGCCAAAGCCTCGGGCGTGACCTCGACCTCCATCGCGGTCTGCCGATCACCCGGCACCGACTCACCCACATGCTCACGCGGCCCGTCACCGGAGGAATCCCACATCTGCGACGCGTCACCGACGAACACCGGCTTGCCCGCACCGTCCCTCACCACCAGGTCGCCTGCCCCAGGGACCGAACCGTGCTCCACCCGCACGTCCTCCGCGTGCGTCGGGAACGTGACCGTGTCCAGGGCCGGGTTACGCCCCGCCTCCGGCGTCTTGATCACCAACAGCTCGCTGAAACCCTCCAGGTGCGCCTCGACCCGCAAGTCGACGTCCGGCAGCACGTTCGGGTAGGTCAGCGTCGCCCCGTCCACCACCGGCTCGGGCAACTCGCCGTCCCACCGCAAACCGACCTCATGACCACCCTGCGCGACCTTGGCCAACGGATAAGCCTCGGCAGCCGTACCGCCCGGCGAGAACGCCACCTCCACCGTCGACGCCTTCGGCGCGAACGAACCGTCCGCCCTGCGCTCCAACGTCAAGTCGACCGGCACCCACCCGTCACCACGCCGCACCCGCACCGGCTGCACGTGCTGCGTGAACGTCATCGAGCCGTCCGGATTCGCCCGCACCTCATCGGTCTCCGTGGTCGCCGACTCCACCACCACCGACTCCCCGCTCCGCGCCGCGTAACGAGCAGCCGTCGCCTCGTCCGGTGCCGATTTCGGCACCTCCGAACCCGTAATCTCCGGCTGAGCCACCGCACCAGGCGGCACCACCACAACACCGGCAGCGACCGTGGCGACCAGCGCCAGAGCGAAAGCGCGCAGGGTCGAACCCCGCGCGTGCACGCGCGAACCCATAGAAAGATGCCCCCCGGCTCGCGCTGAACACGCGATTTGTGCTGAGTCCCCCGACCCGAGGAGGAATCATGACGGTTCAACCAACCCCGCCACAGCGGCCGAACGGCTCAATGACCGCCAGGTGTGCCTATGATCAGCGTCTCACCCGAATACCGTTGCCTACCACCAACGTTCGTCACGGCGCGTGCTGTTACCATCCCCGCTCATGCGAATTGGGGGGATCATCCGACGATGTCCCGAACCCTGTGGCCGAGGCGCACCCGAGCACCAGGCACACGCCGACCCGGGAACCTGGGAACCGAGCCCGAGGCACATCAAGCAGCACCAGGGCGCGCGGTAGCCCCACCCCACCGACCACGTAGCCGACCACCGAACCCGAGCACCCGGGCACAGCAGCCGAAACGGTCGAGGCCCGCGGTCGTCGAGGCCAAGCAGCGCACGGCGGTGAACACGGCACGGCACCCAGACCCGCCGCTGTGCGATCCCCACGAGGAAGCCGCCGGGATACGGGAGAAACCTGGGACCCGTAGGTGGCTGACCCCTGCGGTGCCGCGCGGGCTCCGGTAGGGGTCACCGACGGGTGAGATCGCGTATTCAACTGTCGCGAGTTCTTAACGGAGTGTAGCGGGGAGTGATCACCGGTCAATCGTCCGCAGACGCGACGCGCTCGACGGGCATGGCAGCTCAGTAGTGCTCAGGCCCACCTCGCCCCAGCTGGAATCAGGAGGTTCGTGGCAGACGAGAAGACCGTCCGGACGACGCAGCACCTGGCGGACTTCTGGGACATCACGAACATGCAGCAGTTCAGCGCCTACCTGAGGCATCTTCGAGGTGAACGGTCGTTGCGCGAGATCGCCCGTTGGTGTGGCACTGGGAGGCCAGACTGCCCACATGTCGATCCGCGACCTCCGGTTCGCCTCCACTCGCTCCTACGCGACAGTCGGCTTCTTCATCGGTTTGATCGAGATCAGCTTCGGTGCTACCTCAATGCCTGCGAGCAGGGCGAACGCCTCGATGAACTGGTCCTCGTACTCGAGGATCTCCGATGGCGGTGGCCGCACGAGAGGACTCCAGGGCGGCCACGCGGTCCTGAACCGGAACCCGAGCCCGTTCCGACCGCCGCCCCCAACGACGTCGTTCAGTGGATCTCTCTTGCAGCCGTCTCGGGGGTGATCGGAAACGCCGTCTACGACGGGGTGAAGTCCGCGTTGCGTGCCTTGGGTAAGCGCTGGCGCGCAACGCGCGGGAGAAAGCGCGCGGCCGAGCCTGAGCGACGATCGGCCGAAGAAGTAGCGCACATGATGGAACTGGCGCGCGGCATCGTGGCGCTCCGGTTCCCGACAGCCGCCAGTCTTTGCCCGAGTGGGGCTCGTCGGGACTCCAGCAGGCCAGAACTCTGGCAGGTCACTGTGCACGATGGCGTGACCGGGCTGGTTTATCTAGGTCGTGTCCTGTAATTCGTTATCGCAGCCAGAGGATGATGGCGGCGATGGTGAGTTCGGCTTGGTAGTAGGCGGCGCGTTTGGCGTAGCGGGTGGCCAGGCCGCGGAACTGCTTGAGCCGGTTGAAGCAGCGTTCGACCACGTTGCGCTGCTTGTAGCGTTCGGTGTCGAAGGCCGGTGGCCGCCCGCCGCGTGAGCCCAGGGCCGCGCGGTGGGCGATCTGGTCGGTGCGTTCCGGGCAGGTGAACGCGATGCGGCGGGTTCGTAGTGCCTGTCTGGTCGACTTGTGCGAGTAGGCCTTGTCCGCGATGACCGCGTCGGGTCGGACGCGGGGGTGTCCCGGCCCGACGCGGGCGACGCGGATGCCGTCCAGCAGCGGCAGCAGTTGCGGGTTGTCCCCGGCCTGGCCGGGTGTGATCAGGATGCGCATCGGCAGGCCGCGTCCGTCGACCGCGAGGTGGATCTTGGTGGTCAGTCCGCCCCGGGACCGGCCGAGGCCTTCCCCGTCGACGGCGAGGGCCCCGACCCGGGCGGCGCATCCCCCTTTTTCCGGGCCCCGGCGGCGTGCTGGTGGGCCCGGACGACACTGGAGTCGACGCTGACGATCCACTCCAGCTCGCCGACGGAGTCGTCCTTGACGATCACCCGATCGAGGATGCGCTGCCAGGTGCCGTCCGCGGTCCAGGTCCGCAGCCGTTCGTGGGCGGTCTTCCAGGGCCCGTAGCGTTCGGGCAGGTCGCGCCATGGTGCGCCGGTACGCAGCTTCCACAGGATCGCGTTGATCACCTGACGGTGATCGCGCCACCTGCGGCCACGCCCGGACACCGGTAACAGCGGCTCGATCGCCGCCCACGCCCGATCGGTCAGTTCACCACGGCCCACCATGCACCAGACCTACCAGACGCCCTGATCACCGGCTTACAGGACACCGCCTAACCGCAGGTCAGGCCCTCTGGCCGACTATTGACACCCGACAGGAGTCAATCGCCCGATTTTGTAGGCGGATTTCCGGCGGAGGACACTAGGGGCACCATCACCCAGGCATGCTCTCAACACGCTGACACTCGCGCTACCAGCGACAACGCTGTCGAGCGGTACAGGTTGGTGGTGGCGCCGATGCGCGGCACCCGACTCGGCGAAGTGCCAACTGGGCGAATGGCTGCCGGAGCGTCGGCCGATACCCTGGAAGAGCACCGCCGCCGTTCACCCGACCAGGGGAGCTTTCATTGGCGCGCTTGCGTTTTCTCGCTCACGCCACCGGTGCCGTGGCGCTGACGGCCGTCCTGTCCGCCGCCGTGCTCACCGGTACTGCCAGTGCGTGCAGCTGTCTGCCCTATGACACCGAACCACAGCGCTACGCACGGGCCGATCACGTGTTCAGCGGCCACGTGTCCGCGTCCACCGTCCTGGAGCGCGGCAAGCCCAACTACGTCTGGGACGACCTGCGCGCGTACACCGTGCAGGTCGACCAGGAGTACAAGGGCGACGTGCCGGCGACCGTGACCGTAACGACCCACTACGCCGGGTCGATGTGCGGGCTCTCGCTCTACGTCGGCCAGTCGTACCTGGTGTTCGCGTTCGGCGACTCCACCGACGGCGAGGTGTCGTCCCACTACTGCTCCGGCACCCGCCCGGCCAACGCCGGCCCGCCCGTGACGACCACGGCGATGGCAGCCCCAGCCGCAGCACCCACCTGCACCGCCGCCGCTGCCTGACCACCCCCGGACCGGAGGTGGGTGGCCGCCACCACCCACCAAAGCTGCGATCCCGTCGTGCCGCACGTGATCCGGTCCAGCGGGTCCGCGCCCATCGCCATCTCGATCGCCCGCTGACCCGCCGGTGACGTGCGGGCAACCATTCGGCCGCCCCGACTGGTACTACCAGTCGGGGCAGTTGGCCGAATGGGGGCGCGGTGGAAGTACCCGAGGGGTTCGAGGAGTTCGTGGCCGGGGTGTCGCCACGCCTGTTGCGCACCGCGTACCTGTTGACCCGCGACGCCGGGCACGCCGAGGACCTGGTGCAGGCCGCGTTGACGAAGGCGTGGCTGGCGTGGCGGCGGGTGAAGGGCGACCCGGAGCCGTACGTGCGCCGGATCATCGTCAACACCTACGCCACGTGGTGGCGGCGGCGCTGGCACGGCGAGGAACCGACGGACGTGCTGCCGGAGCGGGTCGGCCTGCCCCCGCAGGCGGCCGTCGACGAACGCGTCCGGCTGTGGCGGGTTCTCGGAACGCTGCCGCGCCGCCAGCGGACGGTGCTGGTGCTGCGCTTCTACGAGGACATGACCGAGGCGCAGGTGGCGCAGGTGCTCGGCGTCTCGGTCGGCACGGTCAAGAGCCAGACGAGCAAGGCACTCGCCAGGCTGCGGACGGACCCGTCCTTCGGCGGGGAGTTCGGCGAGGGCTTCGACGGGCAGTTCGACGGGACAGGGGTGCACAGGTGACGCCGCACGACCTGAGCGAGGTCTTCCGCCAGTACGCCGACCCGCCCGAGATCCCCCACACCGTCCGCATGGACGTGCTCCGCACCAGAGTCCGCAGAGCACGGCGGCGCCGGGCGTCCATCGTCGTCGCGTGTGCCGTGCTCGCGCTGGTGTGCGGCACCCTGGTGACGAGGCCGGCGCTGCTCGACTCACGACCCGCCGCGCCGGACCCGTTCCCGGAGTACTTGTTGAGCTCGCGCGTCATCGCCCAGACCGGGGGCCACACGCCGGACCCGCTCACGCTCAGGTTCACGCCCGACGATCTCGAAGGCCTAGAGTTGATCTTCAGCTGTGCCATCGGGGACAAGCACGACTTGAACGACACGCGAACGCTCAAGGTATCGCTCACCGTCAACGGGAACGAGGTGGAGCAGCTGGACTGCGGGCCCAACGAGAAGGGAATCGGCAACCAGAAGATGACCGAGAGCCTGCGCGTCGGTCAGCAGGCCTCGGTGGGGATGACGGTGCTCGGGCAGCAGACCGGCGTGCGGTACGACGGCTCACCGGAACCGCCGCTCGAACCGATCCCCGACGAGATCGGGCTGCGCCTGGCCGTCGGCGAGCACGTCCCGGTCGCCGAGTACCCCCTGCCGCCACCACCAAAGGAACCGGTGATGCTCGACGACTACCTGAGCAAGGAAGCCGACGTCGTCCTGCGAGCTGACCCAAAGAACCCGAACCTGCCGCAGAAGGTCGTCGTCCCATGGCGCCCCCTGTCCGGCATCATCATGTGGAACGGCTCACCCGGCCGCCTCCGCGTGCTCATCGGCGGCGAGACCATCGCCGATCAGAGCAACTACCAGTACGCGCCCACCGGCATCACCAACTCCACCGGGTACGACTCCGTCAACCTCGTGCCCGGGCAGCCGGTCGAGATCAGCGTCGAACCGGAAGCAGCGCACGGCGACTGGTTGGTGATGCTGGTGGAGAAGGACTGACCGCGCCCACCACTCCCACACCCGCGCGCCGCGGTCGTCGGCGTCGAAAGAAACGACGCCAGTTCCCGTCCCTGTCCGACGACCACGGTGCGCTCGGCCCGGGAGAAGCAGCGCAGCGGGGTAACGGCCACGGCACCCACCTCAACCATCCACGTGACCACGACTCTGCGGGGTGCAAGAACTCCGCGCTGGAGGCGCGCCGGCGGCGGCGGTCGCGCACCACGTGATGCAGGAGCATGATCGTGAAGCGTGCTTGATGAGCCGGACGACGGGTTCTCCGCAGCTCCCGAGCTGCGGAGAACCCGTCATCGATCAACTCCGCCTCTGGCAGTCCCCAAGTGAACTGGTGCGGCTGCTGCCTACGCGGATGGCGACACGGGTGTCGTGGTCAGGCGGTGCAGAGGACGCCGTTGAGGGCGACGTTGGAGATCTTGACGGCAGGCCAGTCGGGGTTGAGCCCGTCGAACGCGAAGCGGACGGAACCGCCGGGCGGCAGGTAATCGTTCCAGTCGAAGGGGGTGATGCTGATGGAGCCCCAGTCGTTGGAGTACCTGCCGTGACCGGAGAAGGACTCGATGGTGACGCCGGGGCGCAGGTTGAACCCGACGTGCCTGTGGGGTGTCAGAAGTCTGCATTGGGCTGCCGAGCTGCGACGATCGCGCACGCTGGACCACCAGGGCATGATCGTGGGGTGTGGCGTTACGACTGCTTTACCTGCTCTTCGTCCGGCTCGTCGGCTGGCTGATTCTGCTCGGCCGGTCATCCGCGGCCAAGGACGTGGAGTTGCTGGTGCTGCGGCACGAGGTCGCCGTTCTGCGCCGGACCAACCCCCGCCCGAGGCTGGACTGGAACGATCGTGCTGTGCTCACCGCGCTGGTTCGCCGACTCCCCCGACGGCTGTGGGAGCACCGGTTGGTGACACCGGGAACCATCCTGCGCTGGCATCGACGCCTGGTCGCGAGGAAGTGGACCCACCCGAACCGCACCGGCCGACCGCCGGTCAACGACACCTTCATGACGTTGATCGAACGCATGGCTCGGGAGAACACCGGCTGGGGCTACCGCAGGATCCAGGGCGAGCTGCTCAAGCTCGGCCACCGGGTAGCCGCCTCAACGGTTCGCCGCGTGCTCAAGCGCCTGCGAATACCGCCAGCACCCCGGCGTGACACCGACCTGTCATGGCGACGGTTCCTCCGCGCCCAGGCCACGAGGATGTTGGCCTGCGACTTCTTCCACGTCGACTGCGTCGTCACCCTCAAACGCGTGTACGTGTTCTTCGTAATGGAAGTCGCCACCCGCTACGTCCACATCCTCGGCACCACCACCAACCCGAACGGCCCGTGGACCACGTAACAAGCCCGCAACCTGCTCATGGACCTCGGAGACCGGGCAGACGACCTCCGGTTCCTCATCCGCGACCGGGCTGGCCAGTTCACCCCTCGTTCGACGCGGTCCTCTCCGACGCAGGCATCCAGGTCGTGAAGATCCCACCACGGTGTCCGCGAGCCAACGCCCACGCCGAACGGTTCGTCGGCACAGTCCGACGCGAAGCCACCGACCGACTTCTCATCATCAACGAACACCACCTGCGAGCGGTACTCGACCGCTACGCGGCCCACTACAACCACCGCCGACCACACCGAGCACTCCAACTCGCACCACCACAACCGGACCGGCCGATCGCAGAGCCGGACTACGCCTCAATACGCCGTCGACCAGTCCTCGGTGGCCTGATCAACGAGTACGAACCTGCAGCAGCATAATCGCAGTTCAGAGCATGCGGCCGACTTTTGACACCCCACACGGCGTCATGGGCGTCTACTCCCACGTCACCCGGCCGATGATCGACGCGATGCTCGCCGCACTCCACCACCGCTGGGAGCAAACCCGGGAGCAACCGGGGAGCAGGAACCCATGACCACCTTCGCAAATACGGAGGTGGTCAAGATCATCCGCTCCCAAATTGCTCCCCGCAACGATCAACGGCCCGTAGACGAAGATCGTCTACGAGCCGCTGACCTGCAAAAACATACTGTGGGCGATACTGGGATCGAACCAGTGACCTCTTCGGTGTGAACGAAGCGCTCTCCCGCTGAGCTAAACGCCCTTATTCGGTTCTCACTCCCGCTCTCGCGGTGTGGCCATAGCTTACAACATCATCCCCGGGAACCAAAAATCGGGCTGTCCAACCAGCTCCACTCCAGACCGAACCAGCCGCCGACCAGCGCGAACGCGCCGAGCAGCCAGCACGTCGCAACGACGACGAGGCCGGTGGCCGCCAGCACGAGCCCCTTCACCAAGAGGTTCTGCCGCTTCAGCCACGCGACCCAGGCGTCGTAGTAGCGCTTGGCGAACCGCAGGACGCGCCCCGCCCACTCGAACTCGGTGGCGAGGATCGCCAGGCCGGCGAAGACGACGAGCCAGCCCGGCCCCGGGTACGGGATCATCAGCACGCCCGCGACCAGCACCAAGCCGCCGACCACGCCGACACCGATGCGGTAGGTCAGGTTCAGCGCGGGGTTGCGCCGGAACCGGTGGCGGAAACCGGAGCCCTTGTCGGTGTCTTCGCGCTGTTCTGTGCTCATGCGCACATCATCACTCATCGGTGGTCCACACGGGGCCTACCTGGCCCGATACCAGTGCGGTCGCCGCCTGCACGGGTGCCGCGCGGCCCAGTTCGGAGCGACTTCCCGAAGCTGTCACCGACGGCCGTCCGAGGAGTACGCCGACATTCGCACGTCTGAAGTATCCGCCGTGACGTCGAATGTGGCCAATGCCACAAGGTTCGCGGTACCGGTTCCGCCGGCCCGACCACAGCGTCCGCGCGCAGCATCACGGCCCAACCCACTTCCCTAGGTTGCACTCCGCAGCGCGCGCTCCACCTGCTCCGCTTGTGCGCGGAATCCGTTCAACGGGTCGAATCGGACACGCACACCACCCGCCACGACGAGCACTGGAACCCAACCCCGAGCAGGTGTGACGTTGCGCTCGGAAACCTCGTCAGCCAAGGGCGCACTTCGTCTACGCTGGGCGTTCTCGCGGCGGGCCGCGTCGACCGCGCGGTGGTGGCACCACGGTCCACGGCCAGGTGCCGAAGCCGTCGTGGGAGAGGTCGCACGCCGGGTTGCGCCAGGGGTCGAGGACCGCGCGTCCAACATTCGCGCAACAGCCGGTACCGGGGTCAGGGCAAACCCAGCAAGATGGGGGCAGCCTGACCCCAGTGGACACGGAACGCATCGAGGTGGTCGCCCAGTGGAGTTGCATGGGCCCGATCGGGTGATAAACCATCTGAAGTCGAGCGTTCCTCGCCACATATACGTCACATGTAGAGAACTCGGTCGTTCCATTGGCCGGGAAGGGAGAAGAGGGTAACGACGATGCGCAATGACCACGTGACACTCCGCTCAACAGCGGTTTTCGACCTGCTGGCGCCGCGGACCCCGGCCGTCCCGGTGCAGGTGGAGCTTCGCTATGACACGAAAGACCCGTACGCGGTAGTCGCCGCGTTCCGCACCGGCCGCGCCGGGTGGGTGGAGTGGGTGTTCGCCCGCGACCTCCTCGCCGACGGCCTGATCGCCGACGCGGGTGACGGTGACGTCCGGATCCGCCCGGCCGCCGACGACCCCGAGGTCGTGGTGATCGAACTCAGCTCGCCGTCCGGCCACGCCATGTTCGAGGCCTCGGCGCAGGAGCTGGCCGACTTCCTCGACCGGACCTACGACGTCGTGGTGCCCGGCAACGAGCACCTGTGGGTCGACGTCGACGAGGCCCTGACCCACCTCATCTCCAACGATCTGACGTAAAAGCGCAGGTAGCGGGCCTGCGAGGGGATCAAGCCACCCCCGATTTGATCCCGCTGCGGTGCATGTAATAAAGTTCCTCTCGCACCGGGGAAGACCGGAACGACAAGCCCCAAAAGGGAAGGTTCCGCGAAATCCACGGAGCATGCGGATGTAGCGCAGTTGGTAGCGCATCACCTTGCCAAGGTGAGGGTCGCGAGTTCGAGTCTCGTCATCCGCTCGGCAGAGGGCCCCTTGGGCTCAGGCCTGACTCCTGGGTGCTAGCCTTCAGGAATCACGGCGGAGTGGCCGAGTGGCTTAGGCAAGGGCCTGCAAAGCCCTGTACACGGGTTCGATTCCCGTCTCCGCCTCGGACGATTAGCTCAGCGGGAGAGCACTACCTTGACACGGTAGGGGTCACTGGTTCAATCCCAGTATCGTCCACCATCTATAAATGCAGGTCAGACAGCCCGTCGGTGATCTTCACCGGCGGGCTGTTCTGCTGTCGTGGGAGCAAATTGGGAGCAAACGATCTTGGTGTGATCGTCGACACCGTATGTGGTCACCCCTCCCGAACCCTTGGGAGCGACCAGCGAACGTCCCCACCGCCGCTGCAGCCTGTCGAGCATCGCGTCCACCATGACCTGGGTCACATGCGAGTAGGTGCCCCGGACTCCGGCCATCCGATGCCCGAGGCGCTTGTACTGGAGGATCTCCGGCACGCCGTCCTCGATGAGCCATGTCTTGTGCGTGTGACGTAGGTCATGGAGGTGCAGACCAGGGTGGACGGGCGCCCACCCTCGGGTCGAATCGCCGTTGACTAGGGGCAACCAGACCCGCCGCCGGAAGTTCGACCGACGCAGCAGCCCTCCGTCCAGACCAGTGAAGACGTGTTCCTGCATCCGGCCGGTCCGGTGCTCGGTGAGCAGGTCGACCAGGAACGGCGGCAGATGCACGGTGCGGACGCCCGCCTTCGACTTCGGAGGTCCCAGCTCCAACCGGCCGCCCACCTCGTGCAAGGCACCCTTGTCCGGGTCGATCGTGATGACCCCGCGGGCCAGGTCCACCCGGCCCCACCGCAGCCCGGCCAGCTCGCCCCACCGCAGCCCTGTGTACGCCGCCGTGACCCCAACACGCTGTCCGCTGGTGAACACCGCTGCGCCATGGCCCGCACCTGCCACGGCGAAGCATGAGGCCGCTCGTCATGATCACCGGTGTTGACCCGCAACCGCCGACACGGGTTCGCCCCGATCAACCCCTCGTCGACCGCCTCACCCAACAACATCGACAACAGCGTTACGACATCGCCCACGGTGCGCTCGGCCAACGACCGCCGCAGCGTCTTGACCCACCCCTTCACCGCGATCCGCGAGATCTCCTTCAACGGCACGTCACCGAACCGCGGCAACACGTGGTTGCGCAGGTGCGAGTCGTACTTCGCCCAAGTTGTCGCACTCACATCGTGCGCGTCCGCCCAGGTCGGCACCCTCCCCCAGCGGCATTCCGCCCACCGACGGATCCACGAACGTCCCCCGACGCTGATCCGACTCGATGTCCCTCGCCCGACCGACCGCCACCGACCGCTCGGTGAACCCGGTCTCCGACCCCAACGTCCCGTCCGGCAACCGGTACCGCACCCGGAAACCCGAACCGTGCTTCTCCACCCACGCCATACCCGTCACTCCTCGTCGACGACGAAACCGCTCCCCAGCGGACGCAGCAGGCATGGACGCTCCATAAAGGACAGATGCAACCCGTATGTGGTCACCACGCCCGTCCGAAGCCGAGTGTCCGTCGATCGCTACAGTCTTGACCGGGACCGCCGACCACGAGAGGGACGCGCCCCTCCGGTCACGATCGCGCACAGGTCCTCGACCGAGAACCGAAGATGCTTACCGACGAACGTGCACGGAACCTCACGACGACCCGCCTTACGGCGAAGCCACGACTCCCGCACCGCCAACAACTCCGCCGCACGCGTCGGCATGAACGACAGCGACCCCCCGCCACCGGCAGCGGGCTCCACGCCCGTTCCCGTGTCGAGACCCCTGCCCGAAGCCGCCATCGTTCCTCCGCACAAGCTCAGTGCGCCCGCCATCGATGAGCGCGTCACCCCTGAACTCCGCAAAAAGGCATCGCAGGGGACACGCCGCACCGCACCCAACGAACACTTCAACCAAACGGGCTACACATCACCGACGTGTCCTCCGTGCGGGAGGCGACCGCTCGCGACCTGTTCAACTAGGTCTCCCGAGCCGCCTACTACGCGCACCGCGCCGCCCGCCCCTCCGCCCGCGTCCGGCACGACGCCGAGTTGACCGCCCGAGTGATCGCGATCCACGACGAGTCGCGCGGCACCTAAGGTGCACCAAGGGTGCACTCCGGACTGGCACGAGGGTGGCGACATTCCCGCAAGCGTGTCTCCGACTGTTACGCGAAGCGGTGGCCCACCACCGTCCCCGACCCCGACCCCGCCACGACCGTCCCACCGGACCTGATCCGACATCACCTAAGTCCACACTTGGCGAGGGTGGCTCTACCCGGCTACCGTGATCGACATCTCGCCTTACGTCGGGTGGTCGACTGGGCCACCACCGGCCACCTGCGCACCGACCTGGCCGCTCAGGCCCTCGACAACGCCGTGCGGCAACGACGCCCCGAGCCGGAGTGATCCCACTCCGACCGCGGCTGCCAATACACGTCCCACCGATTCGACACCCTCTCCGAGAACTTGAGCGTGCGTGGGGTTGACCCGTTTTGACGGATAGGGTCGATGAGTGTGGTCAGGCTACCCGGTCCACCGGGTGGTGAAGGGTTGCTTCGTAGGCGGCGGGGCTGAGGTAGCCGAGGCTGGAGTGCAGGCGGCGGGTGTTGTACCAGCCCTCGATGACCCTGTTGCCCAATTTCTGGGGCTCTCATCGTGGGGTGATCGTCGTCGTGCATGATCAACATGTTGGTCGTGTCCCGCATGCGAGTGGAGCTGTTGGTGTCGCTGCAACCACGGGCGTGGTCGGAAGTCCCTGAGTTGACCGCCCAGGTGGCGTGGGCGGCGTTTCCGGAGGGATGCTTGGCGATGAACGTCCGTGACCGGTTGGGGCTGTTGTTCGACGACGAGGTCTTCAGGTCGGCGTTCGGTGTCCGGGGCAGGCCGGGAATCTCGCCTGGGCAGTTGGCGTTGGTCAGCGTGTTGCAGTTCGCGGAGAACCTGACCGATCGGCAGGCCGCGCACGCGGTCAGGTCGCGGATCGACTGGAAGTACCTGCTGGGGCTGGAGTTGTCGCATACGGGCTTCGACTTCACGGTGCTCACCGGGTTTCGTGACCGTCTGCTCGCTCACGGTCTGGAAGAGACGGTCCTCGACATGCTGATCGGGCGGTTGACGGAGCTGGGCTTGGTGGTAGGCAAGGGTCGACAGCGGACCGATTCCACGCATGTGCTGGCCGCGGTCCGGTCGCTCAACCGCCTGGAGTTCGTCGGGGAGACGCTGCGGGCGGCGCTGGAGGCGTTGGCCGCAGCGTCACCGGAGTGGCTCGGTGGGTGGATGGAACCGGTGTGGCGGCAGCGCTACGGAGTGCGGACCGACGCCTACCGGCTGCCTCGGGCCGAGGACGAACGGGCCGCCCAAGCCCGACAGATCGGCGACGACGGTCACCGGCTAGTGGAAGCGGTCTTCTCGACCGTCGCACCGACATGGCTGCGCGAGATTTCCGCGGTGGAGATTCTGCGGTCCGTATGGCTTCAGCAGTACCACCGTGTCGGTGACGGCATCGAACAGGCTGCGTCCTTGCGGGGAAAGGACGATCTCCCACCCAGTCGAGACCGGATCACCTCCCCGTACGACACCGATTCCAGATACGGGATGAAGCGAGGGATGGGGTGGGACGGTTACAAGGTTCACCTCAGTGAAACCTGCGACGGCACTGCCCAGACCGGGCGGCCCCACCTGATCACCGACGTCCTGACCACCGACGCCACCGTGAACGACGCCGTGGTCCTCGATCAGATCCACCAGCGCCTCCGCGACAAGGACCTACTGCCCGCCGAACACCTCGTCGACGCTGGCTACACCTCCGCCGAACTGCTACTGGGAATCCCAGGTCGAACACGGCGTGGCCGTTGGCGGTCCGGTGCGATCGAACACCACTCGACAGGCCAACGGACACAAGACCTTCAGCACGGAAGCCTTCGAGATCGACTGGTCGGGCAGACAGGCCACCTGCCCGACCGGAGCAACCAGCAAGTACTGGACCGAAGGCTTCGACAGCGGCAAGCGTCCGGCGATCCGGATCCGGTTCGCCACCGGCACCTGCGCGCCCTGCCCTGTGCGCGACCAGTGCACCAGTTCACACCGCTACGGCAGGCAACTGACCGTCCGCCCTCAGGAGCAAAACGTTCCGCTCGAACGTGTCCGGGCAGAGCAGGCCACCGAGTGGAAGCAACGCTACGCCACCCGTGCCGGTGTCGAGGGCACCATCCACCAAGCCGTCGCCGTCACCGGAGTACGCCGCTCACGCTACACAAGCCTGGCCAAAACGCATCTCGCGCACATCTTCACCGCTGCCGCCGTCAACCTGATCAGACTGGACGCCTGGTGGAACGGAACACCACTCGCGCCGACCCGAATCTCCTACGTGGCTGGGCTCGACCTCGCTCATGCCGCATGAGAATTGGGCAACAGGGTCCCTCGATGTATTCGAAGATCGCCTTGTGCGCCCGGGTCCTGGTGGGCCAGGGCTGCCGGTCGAGCAGTTCGGTCTTGATCGTGGCGAAGAACGACTCGGCGACGGCGTTGTCCCAGCACTGGCCCTTGCGGCCGATCGACAGTCGGATGCCCAGGTCGTCGGCGAGGGTGGCGAGCTGGGCGGAGGTGTATTGGCAGCCCCTGTCGGCGTGGAAGATCACGCCGGGTTCGGGGCGTCGTTGGCGCACGGCATTGTCGAGGGCCGCGGCGACGAGGTCGGTGCGCAGGTGGTCGGCGGCGGCCCAGCCGACCACCCGGCGTGAGGCGATGTCGATCACGGTGGCCAGGTAGAGCCACCCCTCCCAGGTGTGGATGTAAGTGATGTCCCCGCACCATCGCGTGTCGACATCCGTTGCCGCGCAGGAGAAGTCGCGGCGGATCAGCTCGGCGGGGATGGTCGCGGTGGGGTCGGGGACGGTGGTGGTGCGCCACCGTTTCGGCGCGCGTCCGGCCCGTCCGGTCTCGCGCAGCAGACGGGCCACGCGTTTGCGGGAATGCCGATGCCCCCGGGCCCGCCACTCGGCGTGCACCCTGGGCGCGCCATAGGTGCCCCGCGATTCGTCGTGGATCGCGACGACCCGCGCGGTCAGCTCGGCGTCCTGTCGTGCTCGGGCGGTGGGCGTGGCGGTGCGGTGGGCGTAGTAGGCGGACCGGGAGACCTTCAGCAGCGTGCACGCCCGCTGGACGTTACCGCCGCGTGACTTCTCCGCCTCGATGAACGGGTAGACGTTCACCGGATCTCCTTGGCGAAGAAAGCCGTGGCGCGCTTGAGGATCTCCACGTCCTCGGTCAGGCGGCGGTTCTCCCGGCGCAGTCTCGCGAGCTCCTACCGCTCGTCGGTGGTCAACCCGTCGCTCCGGGTCCCGGCCTCACGCTCGGCCTGCACGACCCACTGCCGCACCGCGGTCTCGGTCAGGTCGAAATCCTTCGCGACCTGACCCACCGAGCTGTCACCACCCCTGCACAGCTCCACGATCTCGGACTTGAACTCCGGGGTGAACGACCGCCGAGGCCGCCGCTTCTTCCCGCCCATGGACTCCATGATGGGACATCCCTCCGGGAACCTGCGTCCCCTGATCTCGGATGTCCGTCAAAACGGGTCAGGCCCAAGGTGAACACTACTGACGTTTGCAAGGGGCGGTTGTCGACCCCTGTCGCCGAGCTCTCGCTCAGTGGCATGTCAGGACGTTCACGCCTGCGCTGTGGGTGGTGCGGCGGTGGGACAGGCGAGCGGGCTGACGAGATGCCACGTCTGCACCACGGCCCTGGCACGGTTCAAGTCAGGCACCCGTGCCGTCAACTCCGCGTCCAGCGAACTCTGGAAAACCAGCAGCTCGCCGTCGCTCCACCACTCCACGAGGGAGCCGCTCTCCCGTTCCAACCTGCGCAACAACGGATGGCGACGGCGAAGCTCTGCCATATGGCTCGTCACACGCTCAGGTCGCTCGATGGACAACAACTCCTGACGGTTGGCGAAGTCCAGCAGGGCGTCGCACTCAATGAAGTGGTCCAGGGACGGGAACGCGGGCAGGTCCACGTCGAACAGGCCGAACAGCAGTGTGCCGTCCGGCAGCAGGCTGCCACTGGACACGCCGTCAGGACGCTCGTCCATGATCGCGTACCAGAACTCGATGCGACCGGTGCCGGTGTCGACCTCGAGCACGGGCTCGAACACGATCTTCCCGCGCAAGGGACTGAGATAGGTTAGCCCCGAGTACCGCTGCTGCACCCACCGCAAGGCCGACAACGCCTGTTCGTCGCAGTAGCCGAGCACGGCACGCATCTCAGCCCGGCACCGGTCGTCGTCCGGACCGGTGTCCACAGCGACCCGATCAGCGTGTTCGGCGAGGAACGCCTGGGCGCGAGCACTCAACGGCGACGGCGAGTCGAGAACATGCCCCACCGAGCCTCACACCTTCCGGTCCACGGCCGCATCCACCTTGCCGAACTCTCACTGCACCCGCCGTTACGCCTCCATAACCAGCGCCATCGTAAGTCCCGCCCGAGCTACCTGCGGACGGAGGCAGGACCGCCATCTGGGGGTGGGGCACGCACTCGCTCGGCGGCACGAGCGGACAGCGCACTGCTCAGAGGCCGAGCTGGTGGGTGGAGAGCCAGTCGGTGTGACGGCGTTTCAAAGTGTCGCGTTCACCGGTCGTGGGCAGTAGTACGTCGGCGCCTCCGTCGTACGGGTGGTGAACGCGGTCGGAGGACAGGCTGGTGATCATGACCTCGCCGGTGGCGTCGTCGGCCACTGCGCGGAGCAGGTCGTCCACGAGACCGGTTCTCCAAAACCTGCGGCCGACGTGCAGGTGGGTATAGGTGCTGAAGTCCGGGTCTGTTTCATCCTCGTCGGTGCGCACGGACGTCCAGTGACGGGCGCCGGGGTTCCACAGCGCGTGTTGTGCGGACAGAGCCGGGGCATCGGATGCGTCCGACCAGTCGGCCGTGACGATCCAGACCTCCTGTCCGTGGAACAGTTCGTCCAGGACCGCGTTGTAGCGACGAAGCACGGTGTCGTACTCGGCGTCGGTGTCGGGATAGCGCTTGGACCCAGGCAGGCTGTCGAAACGCACCCACCGGTCACTGAAGGCGTGTTTCAGGTCATGGGCCAACGGAGGGCACTCAGCCACTGCCGCCACCACAGCGCTGACAAGTCGTCATCCGACACACGATCACCCTCTCCCCCCAGCAGTCGACCGAGTCTCTCCGCCTCCCCCAGGTCGACCAAGCCCGCTGAACCTACGCGTGGCGCCATCCGCACGCAGCCCGCTATCCGCTTATCGACAGAAGCGGACGTTCCAAACGCGCGACTCGCGGCATGAGCGACCGCCGACTCACTACGTACGACCAACGCCCTGGGAGCAGCGCTGTGGGAGCAGATTGGGAGCCACAGGATGCGCCCAACCGCACCCAACGGCTCGGAGCTGCGGTCAACTGCACCCACACAACCTGGCGAAGGCGTGTTTCCGCAGGTCAGAGAAGCTGGCGATGTACGTTGACACGGTAGGGGTCACTGGTTCAATCCCAGTATCGTCCACCAGAGAAGTGCAGCTCAGAGGGCCTGTCGGCGATCACCGCCGACAGGCCCTCCGGCGTTGGACCGTCATCTGACCGTGAGCCTCGCCCCGGCTCGTCGGCACCGCGATACGCCAACGCCTGGTCGACCGGCACGGGACCAGGGCGAGTTCCTGTTCCTTGCCAGACCCACGTTCTGATCATCCGACCGTCAGGCTGACCGTGGGATCCGCCACGCTGGTATGACGGTGGCGAACGCGCTCGAACGCCGCCAGGTCCGCCTCGTCGGGCTCGGCAAGAGTGTGCAGGTACCTCTCGGTGGCCCGAAGACCGGCGTGGACGAGGCGTTCACGGACGGTCTGGATGTCGGTGCCACCGGCGAGCAGCCAGGAGGCATGCGCGTGGCGCAGGTCATACATCTCAACCCGACGCGTGATCCCCGCTGCGGCCAGGGCCGGTGTCCGGCTCGCGCTCGATCAGCAGAAACAGCAAGTCATCGAGCATGTCCGGTTCAACAGCTCCCAGCTACAAGGTGCTGCGCTCAGACCCCATGACGAGATTCCGCACATCGTGAGGCGTGTGGGTCAGGTAGTGACGCAGCAGATCGGCGGTGGCCTTGGCGTCAGCGAGGGCTCGGTGAGCCGTGCCACCAGTGGTGGGTATGCCGATCACGGTGAGGCAGTCGTGCAGTTTGCGACGACCTGCCTGGTGGACGTGCAGGTCGAGCTTCATCGTGCACAGCGTCGCGCTCAACGCGAGCCGGACGTGGGTGCGGGCGAACTCCGCGTTCAGGAAGTTCAAGTCGAACGAGGCGTTGTGGGCTACGACGACGGCGTCCGCCAAGTGAGCGGCAAGGGTGGGGGCGATGTCGGCGAACGCGGGAACGCCCACCACGTCGTCCTCAGTGTTGCCGCGGGTCTCGGAGGCGGCAAGTGGGCGTTGCGGGTTGACCAGTGCGCTCCACTCCCCCATGACGGAGCCGGCGAAGCCGGTCGTTTCGACGTCCACGACCGCGTAGGCCTTCGGGGTGGTGACGAGCGGTGCCGGGACAGAAGTGGTTCCGGTGACGACGTCGACTTCGTACTCGGGCAGCCGATCGACCAGGTCGGTCAGTGCGGAACGAGCCCCTGCCATGTCGAGTGCCCGGCGGCGTAGCCGCGGGTGCGCAGTGGCTTGCCGAGATGGACGTCGTGCTTCTCCACCGTCGTGTCGGGCAGGGCGGCGGCGATGTCCTCGGCGGGGATGTCGTCTTCCAGGATTAGTTGCTGGAGGACCGCGCGCAGCTGGGCCGGTGTGCACTGGGGCACGGTGAAGGCGACGCCGTCCCGGACGGCCGGCACGCCCGCACGGGTCAGCCAAGCCGTCAGGGTGTTGAGGATGCGATCGCCGCGCCACGGGAAGACGATGGTGTCGTTGCCCGTGGCCAGCGCGGGGTTTCGGGCGAGGTCGAAGCGGCGGTAGGCCGCGCATCCTTCGTCGAGGAGGCGTTGAGCGGTGGCGTCGAGGTAGCTGAGCAACTGCGAATCGACGTCGACACGGCCCGGCAGCGGTACGAGGACGCCGATAAGACGCACGACGAAGCACTCCGCCGCTACGGCGAGTTCTCTCAACGGCACCACACGCTGATCACCCGGCCCGGCGCCGCCGAACTGCACGCGAAAGCACACGAACGACTGGCAGTGCTGGCAGACGAGGTCGAGGAGTACCTCGTGGCTGAGATCCAGCGCACCGTCTTGCGCGACGAGTTGGAAGCCTACGAACGGGAGCACTCGTCACCGCTGCTCGAGACCGCCGGACGCATCCTCGAAGAGCTGACTGGAGGGCGTTACGTCGCCCTGCACACGCACAGCGACGCCAACGGGCGGTCGTTGCGCATCGTCGGCGCCGATGACCGACCCCGGAAACCGGACGAACTGTCGGAGGGGACGGCCGACCAGGCGTTCCTCGCCCTTCGCCTGGCCGGCATCGAGTCGTTGCAGGACGCCAGGCGGACCCGCGGGCTCCCGGCGCTGCCGGTCGTCCTCGACGACGTGCTGATGACCTTCGACGACACCAGAGCCGCCGCAACGCTCAAGGTGATGGCACGGCTCGCACGGCGGTGGCAGATCGTCGTCTTCAGCCACCACACCCACCTACGCCAAGTCGCCGAAGGCGTCGAGTCGGACAACCTCACCATCGTCGAACTGGCCGTCCCTTCCCCGATCGACTCCACGCGCACCCCGCAGCGAATTCGCGACGCCGCGCGCGAGCGCATCGTGGTCCGCAACCACCCCGAGCCCGCCGCGGACACCACGAAGACGGTCGACCCGACTCTTGTCCGGGCGTGGGCGCGCCGAACCGGCAGGCAAGTGGCCGACCGCGGCCGGATCTCGCAAGACGCCTACGAAGCCGCTCACAGCTGAACCCGTGTGACCGGGTGCAGCGGATCACTCCGTGCCGGCGCAGCGCTGAAACCGGTGTCCTCACGGCAGTCGACCTCCGATCGGACCGATCTGCCCAACCGGATGCCCGCTGGATCCGCGGCCCGTGGATGCGCCTCCTCCCGCAACCGCCGGTAGACGTGCACGGGTCGTGGACGAACGCGAGTCCAGCGCCGTGGGCGTGCTCGTGCCGGTCATGTCTCCCGCTCCGGCACGCTGACCGGCGTTTCCGGCGAGAATCCCGGAAACGCCGGTCAGCGCCCGTGCCTACTGGCTGAAGCAGAAGCCCTGTGTGCTGAAGCTCCAGCACTGGATTTGTTTGCTGGCGGTGTTCTTGTTGCCCGCGCGGTCGGTCACCGTGAGCTGGGCGGTGTAGGTCGCCTGACGGTTCGGGTACGTGTGGGTCGTGGTGGCGCCGGTTCCGGTCTGCCCGTCACCGAAGTTCCAGGCGTACGAGGTGATGTCGCCGTCGGGGTCGGTCGAACCGGTGCCGTTGAAGGAGCACGCGGCCCACTGGCAGAGCACGGAGAACGCGGCCTTCGGCGCACCACCGCTCGGCGTGCCTGCCTGCACCTGCTTGGACGTGGTGCCGGTCGTGCCGTCGTCGTCGGTGACGGTCAGCTTCACGGTGTAGGTGCCCGCCGTGGCGTAGGTGTGCGACGGGCGCACGCCGGTGCCGGTCTTGCCGTCGCCGAAGTCCCAGGCGTACGAGGAGATCGTGCCGTCCGGGTCGGTGGAACCGGACGCGTCGAAGGTGCACGACAGCGACGGGCAGTCGGCGGTGAACGACGCCGTAGGGTTGCCCGGTTGGGTGCCGCCGCCGAGATCCTTGACGTACAGCAGGCTGTTCGGCGAGCCCTTCAGGTCGGTGATCTTGCCGGTGGTGGCCGTGCTCACGACCTTCGCGTTGGCGTCGGCCACCGAGATGGTCGGGTTGGCGCTCGTGGCCAGCGCGAGCGCGCCCGCGACGTGCGGGCTCGCCATCGACGTGCCGCTCATCTGGCCGGTGCCGCCGCCGTTGGTGGTGGACGTGATGCCCGTGCCCGGCGCGAACAGCTCGACGCAGGTGCCGTAGTTCGACGACTGGGTGCCGGCCCACACGCTGCGCCGGTCCTGGTTGTCCGACGCGGCGACGGTCAGCACACCCGACGCGCCGGCAGGGCTGACGTTGCACGCGTCCTGGCCCTCGTTGCCCGCCGCGACGGCCCACGCCACCCCGGCGTTGACCGAGGCGGTGACCGCGTCGTTCACCGCGGAGCTGCGGCTGCCGCCGATGGACATGTTGGCCACCGCGGCCTGCGGTGCGTGGTCGGTCACCCAGTCGATGCCGCCGATGACCGCGTCCCACGAACCGCTGCCGCTGCAGTTCAGCACTCGCACGGCCACCAGCTTCACGTTCTTCGCCACGCCGTAGGTGCCGCTGCCGATCGTGCCGCCGACGTGCGTGCCGTGGCCGTGGCAGTCGCTCGCGTCGGCGTCGTTGTCGATGAAGTCCCAGCCGCTGCCGGCCCGACCCCCGTAGCCGGGGTGGTCGAGGTCCATTCCGGTGTCGACGACGTACGCGGTGACCCCGGACCCGTCGTTCGGTGCCGTGTAGCTGTTGTCCAGCGGCAGGTCTCGCTGGTCGACGCGGTCCAGCCCCCACGTCTCGGTCGCGTGCGCGACGGCGTTCTGCTCGACGTAGCGCACCGCGGGGTCCGCGGCGAGCCGCTTCGCTCGTTCCTCGCTCATCCGCACGGAGAACCCGCGCAGCGCGGCGGAGTAGACGTGCCCGATCTTGCCGCCGTACCGCTCGGCGAGGTCACCGGCCTGGGCGCTCACACCCGCCCGGGTGCTCGCCGCCGCCGACGGGGTGCCCTCGAGCGCGACGATGTAACTGCCCTCGACCGCACCCACCGCCCCGGCGCCGAGGATGGAACCCTCGGCGGCCTGCGCGGTGCCGACGCCGCTCAGCGCCAGCGCGGCGGTCGAGGCGACGCCCAGGTAGATCACGGACAGCCTTCGTGATGTGGACATGCGTGACAAATCTCCGTTCGTGCTCGCAGGGGGAGATCAGATGCCCACCGAGCATCGGCAACGCGCGGGCCGCGAACAATCCGTAGCCCGGTCCGTACAGGTACGTGTCTATCGCGGACGGAACGTCCGCGGAATTGATTGCGTGAGGTCCTGCCTGGACTTGTGCCCCAGCTTGCGGAGAGCCTTGGTAACGTGCTGCTCCACCGTGCGCGGGGAGAGGTACAGGACGTCGGCGATCTCCCGGTTGGTCATACCCTGCGCGACCAGCCGGGAGACGTCCTGCTCACGCGGCGACAGCTGGTCGCCGTAGCCGCGCCTGCCGCGCCGCGAGCGGGGCGAGGCGCCGTGGGCGCGCACGTCGCGGCGGCACCGGGCGGCGTCGCGGGTGGCTGTGAGGTCTGAGAAGACGTCTGCGAGCGCGGCGATCTCCTCGTGGTCACCCGCCGCGATCGCCGCCCGCTCCGCCGCGAGCGCGGACAGGTACGGCGCCGGCAGCTCCCGGTACGCGGCCTGCGCGGCGCGGTAGTGGCCGACCGCCCGTACCGGGTCGTCGGCCTCCGCGAGCCTGCCCCAGCACAGCTCCAGCGCGGCGTGCACCAGCGGCGCGTCACGGCCCGCCACACCGTCCGCGACCTCCTTGACGAACCCGCTCGCGTCCTCACGACGACCCGCCGTGAGCAGGGTCGACACCGCCACGGGCGCGAGGTCGGCCGCCCACGACCACACGCCCTTGCGGCGCAGCACCCGCATGCCGTCCTCCACCGCGGCGACGGCCTTCCCGGTCTCGTCCTGTGACAGGTACGTCCAGGCCAGCCCGCCGAACCCGCCGATGGCGATCGGCGCGATCGCGTCGTCGGGCGCCTCGACACCGGTCGCCAGCAGGTGCGCCTCGGCCGCGGTCCACTCGCCCCTGGCGACCGCGAGCAGCCCCAGTACCAGCGACAGTTCACTGGCCACCGGCAGCAGCTCCCGGTAGTCGTCGAGGAGCTGCGTGGTGCGCTCGGCGAGCCCGTCCCACGCGCCGAGGTACCAGTCCAGCCGCACCTGTGTGGACTGCGCCGTGCTGGTCACGAACGCGCTGCCCGCCGACGCCGCCAGCCGCAGCCCGGTGCTCAGGAACTCCCGCGCCTGCCGGAAGTGACCGACCGACGTGCACGCGTCGGCCAGGTTGCAGCGGGCGCGGGCGAGCTGGCGCCGTTCGCCGATGGTCTCGACCGCCGGCGGCAGCGCACGCAGGTCGGCACGCACGCTCGGGTCACCCATGTGCAGGCGCGAGCCGAGCAGGTTGGCGAGCAAGGAGATCCGCAGCTCCGAGTCCTCGCACACCGCGAGCCTGCGTTCCGCCTCCGCCATCCACTCCTGCTGCTCGGCGAACGGGGTACCGCCGATGAACGGGGTGCCCAGCAACGCGATGCCCTTCGCCGCCAGGTCCGGCCGCTCGGTCAGCTCGCTGACGGCCAGGCGGATCTCCTCGCGCGCCGCCTCGATGCCGCCACGTTGCCGCACCAGCAGCAGCCCGATGAACAGCCGGACCTCACCGCGTGCCGCCACCGACAGGCGGTGGTCGGCGAGCACCCTGCCCAGCGTGGTGACCGGGTCGTGCTGGTCGACCCCGCTGTAGGCGAGCGACCCGAGCGCGACCGCGAGCCGGTCGACGTCCGAGGAGGACAGGTCCGGCTCGGCGAGCAGCCGCTGGAGCATCCTGGTCGCCGCCGCGATGTCCCCGACCCGTCCGGCCAGCTCCGCGGCCTGTTCGCCGTAGCGGAGCCAGTCCTCGGTCCGGCCTGCCAGCCTGCTGTGCTCGGCGAGCCGCACCAGCGGCGGCGGGTCGAGCCCGCGCAGTGACGTGATCGCGGCGACGTGCAGGAGCTGCCGGGCGGGCCCGGTGAGCGTGTCGCGGACGGCCTGTTGCGCGAGCGTGTGGCGGAAGCCGTACCGGGTGGGCTCCAGCTCGAACAGCACACCGCACTCGACGGCCGTGCCGAGCGCGCCGGGTGCGGTGTCGGGCGCGACCCGGGCGACCTCGGCGAGCGTGTCGACGGTGGCCGGGGCGGCGAGCACGGCCGCCGCGTGCACCAGCCGCTGTGTGGTGTCCGGCAGGCCGGCGAGCCGGTCGGCCATCGCGTCCCGCAGCAGCACCGGCACCTCGACGTCGTCGGACAGGGCGTCGTCGAGCAGTCCGTCCCGCGTCGTGCGCAGCGTGCCGAGCAACTCCTCCACCACGAACGGGATGCCCGCCGTGCGCTCGTGCAGCCGTGCCGCGAACCGAGCCGGCACCGCGTCACCGAGGATCGCGGCGGCCAGCTCCCCGACCTCCGGCACCGCGAGCGGTTCCAGCCGCAGCAGCACCCCGGCCACGTGGTCGGGCGGCCGGTACGCGGCGCCGAGCGGCAGGTCACCGGCCAGGTCCTCGCGCCGGTAGGTGACCACCACCGAAAGGTTCTGCGGCGGGTCGCTCATCACGAACCGCAACATCTGGCGCGTGCTGTCGTCGGCCCAGTGCAGGTCCTCGACCACCAGCAGCGCGGGACCGGCCGTGGCCAGCAGCTCACGGGCCGCGCGCAACAGCCGGTGCCGTTCGGCGGGCGGGTCACCGATCGGCGGGAGTGAGGGCGGCAGGACGTCGTCCAGTTCCGGCAGCAGCGGCCGCAGCGCGCCGCCGACCGGGCTCAGCGCGGGCTTCGGCCGCCCGGCGAGCGACCGCAACGCCTCGATGACCGCGCCGAACGGGAACGGCTCGCGCAGCGGGTGGCAGTGGCCGACCATCGCGTGACGGTCGGCGAGGCTCGGGTGGGCGAGCAACTCGTGCACCAGCCGGGTCTTGCCGACACCCGCCTCGCCCTCGATGATCACGACGGTCGACCTGCTGGTGACCGTGGACAGGATCGCGCGCAGCTCCTCACCCCGGCCGACGAGGACCGGTGAGGTCGTCCGCACCAGGCTCGTCCGCCGTGCTCCGCGCGTCATTCGGCAAGCGTAGGCACGGATGGTCACGACGGGGACAGACCAAGTCGGCCAATCGCCTACCCGTAGAGTTCCGCATGGGTGATGACGTGTCGGCGGATCGGAGGCTTCGCGTTCTCCAAGCGGTCACCGACAGCTCGGACCGCCAACGGCAGGCAGGCTCGAACCTCCCCCGCCGGGTGCGAGTTCCCAGCACGGCGCGGCGTCGTGGACACCAAGCACGTCGACGTGGAGCACCCTGCGGTCGCATGCAGGACGCCCACCCGCCGTTGTCGGGCATCCAGACGTGAGAAGTCCGCCAGGCCGACCACCACTTCGGTGGCGTCGCGGCAATCCCGGTCAGACCGAACCGCCGTGCGGCGGCAGCCGACCGAAGCCGAGGTCGAGCTCCGCGGATCAATCGGCACGTACGACCCGGACAACGCCATGCAATCCCGGCACCGGGGTGTCGCTACCCGAAGACTTCCGGTCACTCGACCTCGGCGTCGATCAAGCGCCACGTACGGGGCGCGGGAGCCGTTGGGTGGTGGCGAATGGACGCGGCTGGTCATCCCACGGCGATGCCGCGGGCCTTGAGGGTGTCTTCGGCGCCGGGGGCGGCCATCATGGCCTCGTCACCGCCGTGGATCACGCGGAGGTTGGGCAGCAGGGCGAGGTCGTCCAGTGAGGTGACGTCGAAGAGGTCGTCCTCTCCGTCCCAGAACGGCGAGCACTGGTGGTAGATCTCCAAGCCGCCGTCGGTGGTCAGTTCCTCCACGGCGGCCAGTTGGTCGGGGGTGATCTCCAAGTCGGTGAAGTACCGGCGGGCTTCCTCGAGGACGGTGTACAGCAGGTTCTGCTCGTACAGGTACTTCCACAGGTCGCCGGTGGCGCCCTTGGCGTGGAGGACGTCGGCGATCCGGAAACGAGGCTGGATCACCTCGTCCTGGTACATGAGCTTGTCGATGACCAGCAGCTTGAAGTTGAAGTCGCGGAACACGCCCCACTGTCTACCAAACCACCCCGACAATCCGAGCGGTCAACACACCTCCTGATCGCGATCGTGCACGCCGACGGCCGCCCAGTGGACAAGTCGAGCTGGTCGGGGTGAGGTGAGCGGGTCGGTCGAGGAACTGGAACTGTCGGAGGCGTTGGGCCGCCTGGCCGCTTACAACATGATCGACCTCACAGCGGACACGGTGACTGTGCACAACCTGGTCAGGGCCGTCACTTGCATCTCCGACCCGAACGACCCTCACCGACAGCCCATCGACATCACCACCGACCGTGACACCGACGGCACCGCCCACATCGAACGACTCCTCAACGATCTGGGTGGCTACCTCGACGGGCCCGGCTCACGGCCGCGCCGAACGCCCTGACATCGGCAGAAGCGGACGTGTCCAACGCGCGACTCGCGGCGTGAGCGGCCGCCGACGCTCCACGTATGACCAACCGCCTGGGAGCCAGTGCTGTGCGAGCGGATTGGGGCCGTTGGCTGCGTCCAACCGCAGCCAACGGCTCCCAATCACGGTCAACTGCACCCATGCAGCCTGCCGAAAGCTCGTTTCCGCAGCGCCCCGTCCTCGATCTTTAGGCCGGGCTTCCTGCGTTCCAGGCAAGATCAATGGCGATGGGCCACTCGGACGGTAGTGCCCGTAGGTCCGCGGCGACGGCCTTCAGGTGCGGGAACCATCGATGATTGTGGCCAGTTCGTCGTCCCGGAGGGCCGGCAGCGATCCGAGCCACCGTGCTTCGAGTCCGTTGATCAGCTGAGCTTTCCTGACGCTCGTCACATGGTCGTAGACCCGTGCGATGCTCGGCGGCAAGACGACAGGCCTGGTGCCCGCAGGGGTCTTCGCCCTCCCCCTCTTACCCTTCGTACGACGCGGAGTGATGTGGCCTGCATTCGCCCGTGACGTCGGCCGATCGTGTGACACCTCGACCCCAGCCTTGAGCAGCTTCCCGTTGACCTTGCTGGGTGAGCCGCAGGATCGCGCTGATGTCAGCGCGGGAGAACCGGTAGTGCTTGCCGAACGCGTCGGGGTCGGCGGGAACACGCTCGGTCCACGCCCGTGCGAGCGTCGTCAGCGTGATCGTCGCCTACATCGACGCGCACAAGCACGAGTTCGGAGCCGAGCCGATCTGTGCCGTGCCGCCCTCGGCCCGCGAGGTGGCCGTCGCCAGGAAGATCATGGAGGTGCACGAAGAGGACTACGGCGTCTACGGGATCCGCAAGGTCCACGCCGAGATGTCACACCAGGGCGGCGTCGGAGGCCGTCCGTCGCCCGGTTGATGAAAGCCGTCGGGCTGCAGGAGGTTCCCCGATTGAAGACACTGCTCACCACGCGCGCCCTGCCGGATCTGCCCGATGACGCGGTGTCCACCGCGGACGGCGACCCCAACGCGACACCGACACCCCCCTGGCGACGAATCCTCCGCGCAGGCCGCGAGCATGTTGCGGTCTGCGCGACGTCTTCAACGGCCACTGTGTCGGATCCCGCGGGTGGTTCACCGGCCATGACCGTGCGTCCGCGCGGGTGATCAGCCGCTGATCACGCCGATGGCGATGCCGAGCATCGCGGTGTTGTAGATGAACGAGAGCAGGCCGTGCGCGAGGATCCGCAGCCGCATCCCGGAGGTGCGTGACTCGACGTCGGACACCGCGAACGTGGTGCCGACGGTGAACGAGAAGTACGCGAAGTCGATGAACGTCGGGTGTTCGGTGCCGGGAAACACCAGATGCTTCTCCGGCAGGGCGCTGTAGTAGGCCTGCGCGTAGCGGTCGGCGTAGCCGAAGTGCAGGATCGCCCACGCCAGCAACACGGCGAGCACGCCCACGGCCTTGCCGAGCGCCGCCGCTTGGGTTCCCTCCTCGATGAGCACGATGGTCAGGCCGGACGTGATCCCGACGAGGCTGGTGAACAGGGTGAACAGGGTTCCGCTGCGACGGCCCAGCGCGCTCTTGACCCACGCCCCCTGGTCGTCGCCCGCCCGCTTGCCGCGACTGAGGCGGATGACGCGGATCGTGAGGTAGACGACGGCGATGAGGTCCCACGACGCGATCCATCTGGTGTCGTCCACGTCCGCCAGGAAGATGGGGACGCCGAGCAGGGCGAGCGTGCTCTCGATGATCCGGGACAGCACGGTTGCAGGGCTGAGGCGCATGTCTTTCCTTCATCGGAACGGCAGGGGCGTCGCCCCCTCGTCCGGTTGACGACGGTCATTCCGCGGGGGCGACGTGGCAAGAGGTTCCGGGCCGCACGCAGCCGAAGCGGCGCTGCGGCTTGGTGACCTCCCCCGGCCCCGCGAGCCTCCTCGCGGGGCCGGGGGAGGCGTCAGCCCGCGGCGCGGAGGATGAGTTCGGTGACCGCGTTCGGGCGCGAGACCGCCACGGCGTGCGAAGCTCCCTCGACGGTCACAGTGGTGCGTGAACCGGCCCGGTCGGCCATGAACTTCTGCGCCCGCAAGGGGATGTTCTTGTCGGCGCCGGCCAGCAGAACCACGAGGGGATGTGCTGCCAGGCAGGTGTGCCGGACGCCTCGTTCAGGGCAGCGTCCCGGATGGGGCGCTGGGTGCCGGCCATGAGGGCGGTCTCCCGCGCCGGGACGTCGGCCGCGAATTGCTGCCGGAAGACCGAGGGCTTGATGTAGAGGTCCTTGGAGCCGTCGGGCAGCGAGACCGGCGCCAGCGTCTCGCCCAGCGTGCTGCCCGGGTACTTCGCGGCGAGCTGTGCTGCGGCCTCACCCTCGGCGGGGGCGAAGGCGGCGACGTACACCAGCGCCTTCACCTTCGGGGCGGGTGCCTTCACGTTGGTGATGACGGCACCGCCGTAGGAGTGGCCGACGAGCACCACGGGCCCGTCGACGGCGGCGAGACGCGCGTCGAGGGCCTCGGCGTCGGAGGCGACTCCGCGCAGGGGGTTGGCCACGGCGACGGCGGTGAAGCCGCGGCGCTGCAGGCGTTCGATGACGGGGTTCCAGCTCGCGCCGTCCGCGAAGGCGCCGTGGACGAGGACGATCGTGGGCTTCTGCCCGGTTGCCGGGTGGGCGGCCACCGCGTTCGACATGCCGAGGAGGGCGAGCCCGCCGACGGCTGCGAGGACGGACAGGGAAGCGGTGATGCGGTTCCTGAGTGTGTGCACGTTCCGGTTCTCAGTCTGTGAGGAAGGCGATCAGGGCGGCGTTGACCTCGGCCGCGTGGGTGAGCAGCAAGCCGTGCGGGGCGCCGTCGATCTCGACGTAACGCGCGCCGGGCAGGCGGCGGCGGAACTCGCGGGCGGTGGCGTCGATCGGCAGGATGCGGTCGGCGGTGCCGTGCAGGATCAGTGACGGCACGTCGATGCGCTCGACGTCGGCGCGGAAGTCCGTCAGCCACGCCGGGACGCACGCGTACGCCGCCACGGGTGCCGAGGCGATGGCGGTGGCCCAGTTCGCCCGGAGCGCGGCATCGCTGAGACGGGACCCGAGCGTCTCGTCGGTGTTGAAGAAGTCGGCGAAGAAGCTCTCGTACCAGGCGTAGCGGTCGGCCTCGGCCTGCTCTGCGATGCCGTCGAACACCGACTGCGGCACGCCGGTGGGGTTGTCCTCCGTCTGGAGCAGGAACGGCTGGAGCGCGCCGAGGAAGGCCGCCTTCGCCACCCGCTGCGAGCCGTAGGTGCCGAGGTAGCGAGCGACCTCGCCCGAGCCCATCGAGAAGCCGACGAGGACGACGTCACGCAGGTCGAGCCGGGTCAGCACCTTGTCCAGGTCTGCGGCGAAGGTGTCGTAGTCGTAGCCGGTCATGGTCTTGCTCGACCGGCCGAAGCCCCTGCGGTCGTAGGTGATGACCCGGTGACCGGCCTTGACCAGCGCGTCGGTCTGCTTCTCCCACGACTGCCCGTCCAGCGGGTAGCCGTGGATCAGGACGACCGGCCGGCCTGAGCCGTGGTCCTCGTAGTACAGCTCGACGTCGGTCGAGCCCTCGGTGCCGACGGTGATGGTTCCCATGGTGCCTTCCCGCCCGTCCGCCGTGTGCGGAACCGGGCATGACAGGAACCTAGGTAGCGAGCAGGGCCCGTCGCGTCCGTCAGCCGACGTCTTCGACGTACGTCATCGTGCCGCGCAGCACCGCGGCGAGCTCGCCGCGCGACGTCACGCCCAGCTTGGGGAACATCCGCTGGAGGTGGGTGCTCACCGTCCGGGGCGAGACGTACAGCCGCTCGCCTATCTCGCGGTTGGTCAGCCCTTGCGCGGCGAGCTGGGCGACGTGCAGCTCGGTCGACGTGAGCCGGTCGACGGCGGCCGGGTCCCGGCGCGGGGAGGACGTCCCCGCGGCGCGCAGCTCCTGGCGTGCCCGTTCCGCCCAGGCCGATGCGCCCAGCGCGTCGAAGACCTCGCACGCGGCCTGCAGGACGACGCGGGACTCGGCGGGCCGCCGGTGCCGCCGCAGCCAGGCGCCCAGGGCGAGGTGGACCCGCGCCCGCTCGAACGGCCAGTCGACGGGGACGGCGCCGAGAGCCGTCCGGTAGAGCTCCTCGGCGGCGTCCGGCGGGCTGAGCAGGGCGCGGGCGAGCCGCAGCCCGCAGAGCAGGGCGGGTGAGGGGGTCGTCTCCTCGAGCGGGGCCAGCTCCTTCAAGATCTCCCGCGCCGCCTCGGCGGACTCGCTGCGCACGGCCGCCTCCACCAGCTCGGCGACCCCGTAGAAGCGCAGCCAGGGGTGGAAAGCGGGGTCGGCCGGGTCGAAGACGCGGCGCAGGTGCCCGAAGGCGTCGCCGTAACGCCCCTGGCAGAGGGCCGCCTGTCCGCGGGCCGTCTGCACGATGGCCAGCGCCGGGCGCGCGCCGCCGGGGAGGGCCGTGCGCTCCGCCTCCGCCGCCCACGCCTCCGCCCGAGGGTCACCGCAGACGGCGGCGAGCTGGGCGCGGATGGCGTGCACCATCGCGTGCACAAGGGGCTGACCGGTCTCGCGGGCCAGGTCGGCGGCCTCCTCGGCGGCGAGGTGACCGGCGCGCACGTCACCCAGCCGCGCGGCGCTCCCGGCCTGGACGCACAGGGCACGGGCCAGCATGGACAGCCGGCCCTGCGCCCGCAGGGCGTCCAGCGACCTCGCGGTCAGCCGGCCCGCCAAAGCCGGGGCGCCCACCGTGACCGCGGCGCCCCCCAGGAGCTGGTCCCCCTCGGCGTCCTCGGAGGAACGCTCCAGTTGACCGGCCAGGGCGTCGAGGACGGTCCGCCCGCGCTCGACCGGCGCGCAGTACGCCCGCAGGGCCACCAGGCCGGCGTTGTCCGCGTCCACGGGCATCCGGTCGACGGCGGCGGCGACCCGCCGGCGGGCGGCCGGCCCCGGCTCCCCCCAGAAGCAGTGCAGGACCGCGCCCCACAGCATGCGCAGCCCCAGCACCGGCTCGCCACCGGCGGCGATCCCGATGGCCAGCTCGGCCAGCTCGGCGGTCGCGTTGCCCTCACCCCGCGCCGACCCCTCCACCAGGGCGATGCCGACCCAGGCCGCACGGCCCTGGTCGCGGGCGGAGAGCTCCAGCGAGCGCGCCCGGGCCAGCAGGTGCGCCGCGACGTCGCACTGGCCCGACTCCAGGGCGAGCTCGGCCGCGCGCAGCAACCGGTCCGCACGAGCGGAGGGGTCCGCGGTCAGCTCCGCCGCGCGCCGCAGCGCGGCCAGGGCCGCGGCGACACCGCCGCGCCGCAACGCCCTGCCGGCGGTGAGGTCCAGGTCCCGCGCCGCGTGCTCGTCCGGGCCGGCGGTGGCGGCGGCGCGGTGCCATGCCTGCCGGTCGGGCTGCCCGTCGAGCTCGGCGACGAGAGCGGCGTGCGCGGCCTGTCGTTCCGCGGCGGTCGCCGCGTGGTGCATCGCCGAGCGGACGAGCGGGTGCCGGAAGACCATCCCCCACGGCTCCAGCAGGCCCGCGGCGACCGCCGGCCCGAGGGCGGCGACGTCGACCGCCGTCCCGAGCATCCTGGCAGCGGCGGCGAGGCACTCGTCCATCGTGCCGTCGCCGTTGAGGGCCACGAGGAGCAGGACCGCCCTGGTGTCCACCGGAAGACCGGAAACCCGTGCCGTGAACGTCCGCTCCAGCCGCTCGGTCAACGGCAGCGGTCCCGGTGTGAGCGCGTACGCCCCACCGACCGACCGCAGCGCGACCGGCAGCTCGGTCAACGCCAGCGGGTTCCCCGCCGCTTCCTCGAGCAGCCGCCGCCGGACCTGCTGCGCCAAGCCGGGCGCCACCGCGTCCAGCAGCTCGCCCGACACCTCGTCCGTCAGCGGGTCCAGGCGCAGCACCGGCAGCCCGGCGCTGCCGAGCCGGTCGTCGAGGCCGCGGGTGACGGCGACCAGCGCGAGGGGGTCGGACTCGATCCGCCGCGCGACGAACCCGAGCACGTCGAGGCTGGCCCGGTCCATCCAGTGCGCGTCCTCGACGACCACGAGCAGCGGCGCCTTCACCGCCGCGTCCGACAACAGGGTCAGCGCGGCCAAGCCGACGAGGTAGAGGTCGGGCACCGCCTCGTCGACGAGCCCGACGGCCGCGAGCAACGCCGCGCGTTGCGCTGCGGGCAGGTCGTCGATCCCGTCACGCAGCTGGTGGACCAACTGGTGCAGGCCGGCGCAGGCCACGTCCTCCTCCGACTCCACCCCCACCGCGGTGATCACCCGGATCCCGCGGTCCACGGCCCGCGCCGCCGCCTCGGCGACCAGCGCCGACTTGCCGATCCCGGGTGCGCCGAGCACGACCACCGCGCCGCCCGACCCGGAGGCGGCCTGCTCGACCAGGGCGGCCAGTGCGCGGCGCTCCGTCTCGCGCCCCAGTAGCGCCCGTCGTTGCATGCCGCGCTTCCTCTTCCGTGTGACTCCCCGCTGCCGGCCGGCGCCACCCGCCCGGCTGGCCGGGCCCCGCATGACTGCCGCAAGCCGACCGGGAGGCCCGGTAGGAGACGCGAGCCGCACAATGGCACGCGTGCCGCTCCGGGGGAAGCGAGGGCTCCAGTGCCTGCGGGAGTATTTGAGCACCAACTCGAACAATCGACGGCCTCGCTGCTCGAAGAGGTGGTGCGCTTCACATTCGGAGGCAGGGGTCCGTGGAGCAGGCACGGCGTCGACCCGTTGCGAAGACCGCCGGGCGGTCGGTGCCCGAGAGGGCATTACCGGGACAACGATGCTCACCGGACCGACCGCCGGCCGACTCCTCGATTGCGCCACCGGCGGTTCGGGTTCCTCCGCGGGCGGAGCCGGTCCGGAACGGCGGGCCGCCCGTGCCGCGGCCTCCACCGAGTGGCGCCGAACCGGCACGGCGTGATCGGCTCAGCGCGAGCGGAAGGTGACGGTGAGGACGTCCGGTGGCGTCGCTCGAACGGTGCTTGTGGACGGTGATCCGTCGACCGCTTGGCACTGGTGCACTCGACCGGAGGTCAACACCCGGCCGCACCCGCTGTCATCGCATCAGCGGCTCGTCACCCAGCCGGAGCCGGGTGACGAGCCGCCGGATCGACCGGTGGTGCGACTGGTTACGGCGTGGTCGGCAGGAGGCAGGAGTAGCTCAGGGGGAGCAGGTTGACGAAAGTCCCGCCGGCTCCGGTGCAGATGGCGCGGGCCTCGGAAACTCGCCGGTTGGTGGACCCGAGCGGGTTGAACACGCAGACATAACCCACCGGGTTCACGGTGAGGGTGAGCACGCCCCCCGTCGCGATGCACAGCTCGGTCGCGCTGCCCGTGCCCGAGCCCGGTCCCGATCCCGGCGGGGTGCTCGTGTTCTCGCAGCTCGCGTGGATGTCGGGGTCCGGCGCGGGTCCCTGGCAGGTGTCGGTGCCGAGGCCGCCGTCGAGGCTGTCCTGGCTGCCGTCGTTGGACGCGCCGATGAGCGTGTCGTTCCCGGCGCTTCCCGAGATGGTGTCGATGCCCAGGCCGCCGGTGAGGGTGTCGTCGCCCGTGCCGCCGGTGAGGGTGTCGTTCCCGTCGCCACCGTTGATCGTGTCGTTGAAGTCCGAGCCGGTGATGGTGTCATTGCCACCGTTGCCGTTGATCGTCTTGGCGGGGTTCGTGCCGCCGCAGTCGATCGTGTCGTTCCCGGGGGTTCCGGTGACGACGGTGTCGGTCTGGGTCACGCCGGCGCTCACGACGCAGTTGACCGCGGCGTGAGCCGTCAGAGGGCCGACCGCCCATAAGAACGGGACGGCGAGGACGCCGGCCAGCGTGGCGACGACCCCTCGACTGATCTGGCTCTACAAGATGCTCATCTTCGTTTCCTCGGCACATTGTTGGTGATGATTCGCACGGCGCGATGCGCCGGCGAAGAAAAACGATCCGACGGGAATCGCACCCCGCCCACAGCCCGGCACGGCCGCCGGCGCCCACTCCCCCACACACGAAAACCTCGGCTCGTGGTGCGGACCGCTCACGGCGGCCCGGTTCACGTCACCGAGGTCTGGGGTGTGACACAGGACGTTACTCCCGTTGCAGCAGGGATCGGCGCTGCGTCGCCCAAATGGACGCATGCTTTGCACATCAGCCGGACCACTCGCCGCGTGCGAACGGATGGCGCGCTACCGACCGCCCCGGCCCAGGCCTCGCACGGTGAGCGATACAACTCAAGCCGGTCGACACCCTCGACCGGATGATCGGCCCCGCAGCCGCCCAAATTGCCGCGTGTGACGGTGACCAGTCACACGGGAATAAATGTCTGGGCCGCGGCGCGCCAAAGGTGGACGATTCCGCCGTCGCCGGGAATTTCTCGCATCAGGATGACGAACCGCTGTTCCACTTGCAAATACGATGAATGAGGCACAGGGTTGCCCCAGAGCGCAGCCGGATCCGATGGGCGGCATCGACCGCCGACGGGATCACCTCCCCATCACCGCCGGAAACGCGCCGGTGAGGGCAGATCGACCACAGAAGCGGCGCTCTTGCCACGACAGACTTCCTCGAGCTTCGCCAACGGCGCCGAGGAGCAACCGAACCACTACACGATGTGGAGAAGGATCATGCGATCGACCACGCGCAGCACCACGGCGGTACGGGTCCGACGTGCCCTGATCGGGATGGGAACCGTGGCGGGGTTCGCCCTCGTGGCTCCCGGCTCCGCCCACGCCGCCGACCCGGCCGGGTGTGTCCGGTCCGGCGAGAACGTGACCTGCACGGCGGGCGTCCCGGCCGGCCAGGTCCTCGACGGCACCGCCAACGCCAACACCATCACGATCACCGGCGGGCCTGTCGCGGGCACGATCAGGGGGTTGGGCGGCAACGACACGATCACCATCACCGGCACCGCAGGCATCAACGGTGCGACAGGCCCTCCCGGTGCCAACGGCACGGCGGGCACCCCCGCGGGGACCGCCGGCAGCAACGGCGGCGTCGGGACCAGCGGCGGCGTCGGCATCAGCAGCACCGGCATCGTCGACGGCGGTGACGGCACCGATCAGATCACCGTCACCGGCGGTGGCGGCGGCAACGGCGGCGCAGGCGGGGTCGGCGGTATCGGCCTGAACAGCGGCGCGGGCGGTGCCGGCGGCAACGGCGGCGTGGGCGGCGTCGGCGGCGCTGCCAACGTCGGGTCCGTCGTCGGCGGCGTCGGCGGCGACACCGTCAACGCGACCGGCGGCAAGGGTGGCGTCGGCGGCGTCGGTGCGCTGGGCGGCAACGGTGGGGCCACGGCAGGCGGGGCGGGTGCCGGCGGTATCGGTGGCGCCGCGGGCGTCGGCGGTGTCGGCAACTCCGGGACCATCGACGGTGGCACCACGGACACCGGCATCGACAACATCACCACCACCGGCGGTGCCGGCGGTGCGGGTTCCGCCGGTGGGATCGGCGGCTGCGGTAGCGGCGGCGGCGCCGGTGGCGTGGGCGGCGCCGGCGGCGCGGGTGGCATCGGCAACTCGGGGACCGTCAACGGCGGCTCCGGGGCGGACACCCTCAAGACCAAGGGCGGCCTTGGTGGCCTCGGCGGCCCCGGAGCCAAGGGCGGCAACGGTCTGAGTGCCACGCAGCCCGGTGGGGCGGGTGGCGTCGGCGGTGCAGGCGGTGCCGGCGGCGGAGGCAACTCCGGGAACGTCAACGGTGACGCGGACAACGACGTCATCACCAACACCGGTGGCAACGGTGGCAACGGTGGTGTCGGCGGCAACGGTGGCACCGGGTGCTCCGGTCCCGGCGGCGCGGGCGGTCTGGGCGGTGCCGCGGGTGCGGCCGGCACGGGCAACGCCGGAACCGTCAACGGCGGCACCGGTGTCAACACCATCACCAACCCCGGTGGCGCTTCCGGTCTGGTCGGCGCCAACGGCGTGGCCGGCGTCAACAACGGTGGCGTCTGCACCTGCTGACCGACGGCGAAACACCTGTCACGGGGCCGGTGTGCCTGGCGATTCGCCAGGCACACCGGCCCCGCCGTGGTCGCTGGCGGGGTTCGCGTCCGCCGCTCAGCCCAGTGGCGCCCGGCGCCCGGAGCGCAGGGGCGCACCGGCGTCGTGCAGGTGGCGCAGCACTTGGGCGTAGGAGGACCGCAGGCCGGCCTTGCTGTAGGGGATGCCGTTGCGGGCGCAGAAGTCCTCGACGACGGGCTGTGCGCGGCGGAGGTTGGGTCGGGGCATGTGCGGGTAGAGGTGGTGCTCCACCTGGTGGTTGAGGCCACCGAGCAGTGCGTCGACCCACCGTCCACCCGTGACGTTGCGCGAGGTGAGGACCTGCTTGCGCAGGTGGTCCAGGCGCTGCCCCTTGGCGATGACGGGCATCCCCTTGTGGTTGGGGGCGAAGGAACAGCCCAGGTAGACGCCCATGACGCCCTGGTGGACCGCGATGAACACGACCGCCTTCAGCGGGGACAGCAGCAGGAACACCGCGGTCAGGTACGCGGCCGCCGGGAGGAGTTGCAGCGCGGCTTCCCGCCAGGGGTGCTTGAGCTCCCGGTGCCACAGCGCCTGCAGACCCGAGATCCGCAGCACGACCGCTTCGGCCAGCAGCAGCGGGAAGAACAGGAAGGCCTGGTACTTGGTGATCCACCGGTACAGGCCGCGCTTGTCGCCGGCCTGCTCACGGCTGAAGGCGATGGCGTGGATCTCGATGTCGGGGTCGTGGTCCTCGTGGTTGGGGTTGGCGTGGTGGCGGTTGTGCTTGCCGACCCACCACTGGTAGCTGATCCCGGTGACACCGCCGTGCAGGTGGCCCACGAGGTCGTTGTGGCGGTGGCTGCGGAAGATCTGCCGGTGCCCGGCGTCGTGACCGATGAACGCGAACTGGGTGGAGACGACGGCCAGGAGTACCGCGGTCAGCACCTGCCACCACGAGTCGCCCAGCAGCGCCATCGCCGTTCCGACCGCCGCGAGCAGCAGGACGTTGATCGCCATCCGCGTCGCGTAGTACCCGCGGCGCCTGTCCAGCAGGCCGGCGTCCTTGAGCTGCCGCGTCAAGCGGGCGAAGTCACTGCCCTGCCGGGCATCGGGAGGTCGTGTCGCTGTGGTGGGTGAGGGGGTCATGGACCTCTGCTTTCCGGGGGACGGACGCGTCCGCTCCGCTACCCCGGTGTCCGCGACCTGGGTTGGAGTGGGCTTGGGAGGAGGTGGACCGGCCGATCAGTCGGCGTGGCCCGTTCACGAGGATCACGGGCCCACGGGAGTGCGGGCCGTTGGACGCCCCAGGAGTGTTCGGCGGACGGGTGCGCGGCAACCGGGTTCGCCCGTCATCCAGCCAACGCGGCCGACAGTCGGCCGGTTCCCACGATCGTCCCCGTGTGCCGCGCGGCACATGCCGGTCCGTTCACCGCAGACCTCCCGTTCGCGCCTGGTGCGACCACAGGCCGCCGGGGTCCGGGGCGGCATTTCCCACTGCGGGCGACGCCGTTGCGACCGGGGGCGTCACCGCGAGGAACCTCTACGGTCGCACCGGCCGCTCGTCTCCGCAAGCGGGGCGGCTGCCCGCCGATCAGAAAACGCGTACGACGCGGACGATTCGAGATCATTTCGGAGATACCGCCGAACGGATGCGCCTGATTCATACACGAAAGAGCGCATCACCGGATTTCCGGTAGCCACCGGGTGCATGCTCGACCCATGAGCCGATTCCCTTCCGTCGACTTTGCTCTCGCGGTCCCACTTGTTCTCCGGACCTGCCGGGACTCACTTCCCCCCTAACAGGAGTCACCTCATGAACGTTCGACGCACCACAGCCTCGATCCTGACCGCCGGTGCTCTCGCCGCACTGGTCGTGGCACCGGTCAGCGCCGCCACGCCCGTGCCCGAGCGGGTTCCGGCGGCCGATCGGGTGTCGGTGACCGCGCCTCCGGCCGGTTGTGCCACCGCCATCGCCGCCGCGGTCGACAGCGCCAACGCGGCCACCGCGGCCGCCGCCAACGTCGCCGACTCCGCCGCCGCGGCAGCAGCGGCCAAGGCGTTCGAGGAAGGCGTCCTCACCGGGACTCCCGCCGCCATCAACGCGGCCGCCGCCAACCTCGCCGCGTTCAGCGCCGCCGCCGCGACCGCCGCGGCGGCCAGCGCCGCCGCCTACGCCACCTCCGCCGGCGCGACCGTCGCCGTGCTCGTCGCCTGCGCGCAGGCGTAGCGGCCCGGCACGGGCCCGACCGGGGCGGACGACGATTCCGCCGCGAAATGACGGAGACGTCGTCCGGTGACAACCGGTCGGGATGTCCGGAGTACCCTGGAGATGTCGCCCCGGCCCCCGGCGAAATCGACCTCATTCGATGCGTTCCCGGGCCACGAGCCGGGACGTTCCACCGTCCGCGGTCCGACGTCCGCGGTGGCAGCGCATCGGACACCACGCCTCGACCACCCGAAGGACGGACCGATGTCGACGACCCCCGGGCTGATCGCCCCCCTGGCAACCGACGCCGCGAGGCAGGCCGAGGGGTCCTGCCCCGCGTGCGCGCACCCGGCGACCGCCCACGACGCCCTCGCACAGCGGTTCTGCGCGGCGACCCGGGCGGGTGACCTGCACCGGGGTTGCCTGTGCTCCACCGAGTCGGGCAGCGCGACCTACGGCAAGCCAGGCCGGGGGAACGTCAGCGACCGGGCCTGAAACACCGGAGCTCGACTTCGGCGGGTCGAGCGAGCCTCAGCGGCTCCCGCGACGGCACGTCGTCGACTCGGGGAAACCCGTCGAACCCGACGTCCAGTCCGGTGACGGCCATCGGCCGCAGCACGGCACGGGTCCGGGCCACGACGTACAGCCCCGACCCGGACGCCGCGGCCCTGGCTTCCACCAGGAGTCCCCCTCGGCGACGCCACCGAGACTCTCGGGGACGACGGTTATCAGATATCGAGCGTACCGACCGGCGAAATCCCCGCACCAGGCGTCGCCAAACCTCATCCGAATGACTTTCCGAGCACTTCGGGCTCTGCCGCATCTCATGCGGAAAAACTCGAAAAACCGTTTCGGGGCGTTCCGCGGCGTAAGGTGGGAAATACCGAGGGCGCATCGAGCGCCGGCGTTCGAGCCGGCACCGCCTTGGGCGCACCACGATTCCGGCCGGTCCGGCCGGAGGCGGGAACGCCGAGTTGACCTCGAACCAGCGAAGTCCCCTCACCACCGACCAGGTCACCACGCCTCGCTGCCGGTGGGCGGTGGCACCTCACCCCGACGGGTCGGGCTCCGTCGACGGCGGTTGGTGGCCGTGGTCCACCGACCCGGCTACCGAGTTCCCACCGCTCATCACCGCCATGGCCGCGCTGGGCCTGCCAGTGCAGCGGGTTTCCTACGACCTCGACGGGTGGGACGCCGTCGGACGGCGTCTCACCGTGCGCGGCGCTGTGGTGCGCATGGAAGGTTTCCGCACCGCGCAGCCGCACACGGTCACCATGATCGGACCTGACCGCGCCCGGATCCGGCTGCTGGTGATCCCGCCGGCCACACCGGGCGGCGCCGCACGGGCCGCGATGCGCGCCGCCGCCCGCACCGGCTCGACCACCACCGTCGAAAACATCTTGGAGTGGAACAACGTCGCCGTCCGGCATGCCCCCACACTCCCGGACCGGCGGGTCGCGTTCTTCTACGACGACGGGGTCGCGTCATGACCGCCCGCACCCCATCGGAACAGGCGGCCACACCCGCGGCAGCGGTGCCCGACCCACCGATCGACGTCGTCGCGTCCCGCGGGCCGCTGTGGCGCAGGCGTGTCCGGGTGAACGTGAGTCGCCGTGGGCGACCGCCTCCCCCTCAACTCTGATCACCCTCGCCGGCCGCGCGGACCGCACGCCCTTGCCGCGCATTCGGGTGAGGGTTCCGGCGCCCCGCTCAGGTCGGCGGGCTGCGGGTTGCGGCGCGTAGAGTGGGACGGTCGTGTTCCACGGTGCGGGAGGATCGGTTCGCGCCCTGCGACCAGGTGACCGGGAGGTCTCCGGATGGCCCGGTACACCACCAGTCGGTTGGTCCAGGTGAGCCGCTGGATCGCAGAGGAGGCCGCCGACTCGGGCACGCCCGTCTCGGTCGGTGCCCTCTGCCAGGCCGCCGTCGCGCGGTTGGGCGTCAGCGGTGCCGTGCTCACCGTGGACACCTCCGGGTGGCCGGAGGTCAGGTGCGCCACGGACGCGCTGGGTGAACGCCTGGCCGAGCTGCAGGTGACGGTGGGCGAAGGTCCGGCCGTCGACGTGTGGCGCGGTGGCGGGCCAGCGCTCGTCGACGACCTCGACGCCCCGTCCAGCCAGGCCCGGTGGCCGATGTTCGCGCCGCTGTCCGTCGAAGCCGGGGCGGCCGCGCTGTTCGCCCTGCCGTTGTGCGTCGGCGCGATCCGGGTCGGGGTGCTGTCGCTGTACCGGCTCGACGTGGGCCACCTCGACGCCGCGGCGCTCACCGACTCGCTGGCTTTCGCCGAGCTGGCCCTGCGGCTGCTGCTGGACGAGCACGCCGACCTGGGCACGGCGGACGCCGCCGAGGACGGCCTGCCCCTGCACAACCCCCACGTGCACCAGGCCACCGGGATGGTGGCGGCGCAGCTGGGCCTGGGGATGGCCGACGCGTTCGCCCACCTGCGCGCCCGGGCGTTCGCCGAGCAGGTGCCGCTGAGCGCGCTGGCGGCCGACGTCGTGGCCCGCCGACGGCGATTCGAACGCGACGGAGGACGACCGTGAACCTGTGCGGAACAAGACCGCGCTCTGAGCACACCAGCGGAGGTGGCTGCGATGGACGGTGACCGTCTCGTCGACACGTTCGTCGAGTTGGCCGACACCCTGGTCGACGACTTCGACGTCATCGACTTCCTGCACATGCTCGTGGACCGGTGCGTCGAACTCCTCGACGTCGACGCCGCGGGACTGCTGCTGGCCGACCAGCGGGGCAGGTTGCAGCTGATCGCGTCGTCCAACGAACAGGCCCGACTGCTGGAGCTCTTCCAGCTCCAGAACGACGACGGGCCGTGCCTGGACGCGTTCGCCACCGGCACCAGGGTCAGCCACCCCGACCTGGCGGCGGCGGGTGAGCGGTGGCCGCGGTTCACCGCGGTGGCCGCCGAGGCGGGGTTCGCCGCCGTGGACGCGGTGCCCATGCGCCTGCGCAGCGAGGTGATCGGCGCGCTCAACCTCTTCCGCAACCGGTCCGGCGACTTGGACGCCGGCGCGTTGCGCACCGCCACGGCGTTGGTCGACGTCGCCACCATCGGCCTGCTGCAACAGCGTTCGATCCACCACCACCAGGTGCTGACCGAACAGCTCCAAGCCGCGCTGAACAGCCGGGTGGTCGTCGAACAGGCCAAGGGGCTGGTGGCCGAACGCCTCCAGGTCGACCTGGACACCGCGTTCGCCACGCTGCGCGGCTACGCCCGCGGGCACAACTTCAAACTCAGCAGCGTCGCCCACGACGTCATCGCGGGCGACATCGACACTTCAGAGCTCCTCAGGACGTCCGTCCACACCAAGACGCTCCGACGCTGACCGGACGCTACCGGTCCAGCCCGCCGCCCCGTGGCATCGCGTGGCGTCCGACCAGGTCTCGGAGCTCCGGGGTGGGGGCCAGCCCCAGGTCCACGTGGAGGAGGCGGCTGAACCGGTCGAACGCGTGCACCGCCTCGGACTGGTTGCCCTCGGCCAGGTGGACGCGGATGAGGGCGGTCTGCGCGCTCTCCCGCAACGGGTCGGCGCGGACGACCGCGCCCGCGGCCGCCGTCGCGTCACCGAACCGCCTCGCCTCCACCAAGCCCTCCACCACCGCCTCCAACGCGTGGAGCCGGAGTTGGCGCCAGTCCTCGACCTCGAAGGCGAGCCAGTCGTCGTACCAGAGCGGCAGCAGTTCCGACGACAGGGTGGCGACCGCCTCGACGCTCAGGTCCCCCGCGGCGTGCGGACCGGCTTCGAGCAGGCGGTGGGCGAGCGCCTGGGCGTCGCGCAGGTCGACCGAGACACCGGGCGCGAGCTCCAAGCTCGACGGGGTGACCAGCAGCGTGTCCCGGCAGGCGCGGTTCATGCGGATCAACGTCGACCTCAGGGCCGCGTAGGCGTGGCATTCGGTGGCGTCCGCCCACAGTGAGCTCGCCACGAACAGTCGCCCCACCGCCCGCCGGCGCATCGCCATGAACGCCAGCAGGCGCTCAGCCCCACCCGGGACCGAAATGGCGTCGACTCCCCCCGTGAGCCGGAACCCGTCGAGGAGCGCTACCCGCAAACCCGCTTGGTGCCCGTGGGGCGCCGACCGCGCTCCCGGCGGCGCGAGTGAGGTCATGAGCCCGGTGCCGGGGAGGTGTCGGGGAGGTCCGGAAGAATGATCACGGAAAACCTTTCGGCTTTGACTTGAGCGGTGTGCGCGGAGCCCGCGCTCGCGGCCGAGTCGTAGCCGGCTGCGGTGGAACCGTCGACTGACGTCCTCCGACCAGATTACCAGCGCGGGCACGGCGAGCGACTCCACTCAGGGCGCAAGTCCTTGCCACCACTCGGATCCGTCCTGCGTGAGGCAGGGTGCGCCGCCCCTCAAACCACTCGTTCGGGGGTTGGTTCCCTGAGCCCTTGGGCGACACGAGGAGCGACCCGGTCCCTTCCAGGGCCGGGTCGTCGACGGTTCGTCGTGGTCGCGGGTCATCCCGGTACTGCCCGAGTGCTACGACTCGCAGCTGCTGCGGAGGTCCGGAGGCACGCCCACGGGTCCGCAGGAATCGGTGTTGTCACCGCCGTTGAGGGTGTCCTGCGCGGCATCGGTGCCCGGACCGCTGAGCGTGTCGTCGCCCGCGGAGCCGTTCAGCGTGTCCGTGCCGAGCTCGCCGTAGAGCTTATCGTTGCCGACCTGGCCGGTGAGCGTGTCGTCGCCCGCGCCGCCGTAGATCTTGTCGATGTAGGCGGTACCGGTGACGGTGTCGTTCCCCCCGTTGCCGTAAATGGTCTTGCCGGGGTTGGCGCTGGTGCAGTCGATCGTGTCATTGCCGCCGGAACCGAACACCGTGGTGTCGTTCTGCGTCACGTTGGGACCGATGGTGCACGGGACCGCCGCCGAGGCGACACCGGCGCCCATGAAACCGCCCATGACCAGGACGCCTGTTGCCAGGATCGGGTAGAGCTGTCGAGTTCGCATTTCGTCCTCCGCTTCGTTGTCCGGGAATTCGGATGACCACAGCGTGTTCTCCGGCGCGTTACCGGCGCGTGACGCCGTCGCGGTGCCCGCGGAGGACTGGTGGAGGCGACACTTCGTCACGTTCGGCGCGCGGGTCGTTCGCGCGTCGCGCCGGTCGGGACCCGGGCCCGCGGCGGCGTGGCCGCGAGCCCGTGTCCGCGTGACCGCGGCCGAATCAGCAGGAGCAGACCTCGCCGTTGTTGACACCGGCTACGCCGTTGGGACCGGCGGAGCCGCTGTTGCCGTTGACCGCGGTGGCGCCGGCACCACCGGTGACGGTGATGCTGTCCGCGCCCGGGCCGCCGTCGATGATCCCGGTGCCGCCCACGGCGACACCGCCGCCCGTGCCGACGCCGCCGTTGCCGCCCGCGCTGCCGGCCGGGGTGCCTGCGGTGCCGTTCGCCCCGGGGGCGCCCGACGCCCGCGACGCCGGTGACGCTGTCGCCGTGGTGCCCGTGAGGACCTCGCCGGCCGGGATGCCTGCGGTGCAGACGAAGTTGTTGCCGGTCTGCGTGCACCCGGGAGGTTGGGCTTCGGCTGTGCCCGGTGCCACCAGTGCGAAACCGGCCACCGTGCCCACTCCGAGGAGGACGCGCCCCAAGCGGCTGGCCGGGCCGGTGCGCAAGTTCGATTTTATGATCAATCTTCACCCGTGAGGTGGGTCCGAGCCGATGCCGCGGACCCGCGGGGGTGATCGGATGACCGGGGTCCGGGGTCACGTGCCCGGTGCCGATGAACGAGAGCACCGGGACGGCCAACACCCTCGAAGGCTCGGCGTGCGCGTCTCTCCGGGACCAGCGAAAGGCACGACGCCGCCGGCCACCCGACTGCGACAAGCACTCCCCCGGATGCGAACGAGTCCGCAGTTCGCGGGTTGTTCCCGGCTGTCCTGCGGGTGATCACGCACATCACCGGGTCGCGCGTTCGGTCGCACCGCCCACCGATCAACCGCCGCACACCACAACTGTGGGACAGTGGATGTTCTGGTCGTTCGCTCCGGACCCCGGTGAGCCACCGTCGTGTCGTCGACCACCGGAGGTTCCTGTGATGCAGCCCGACAGCACGACGCCCGCCGAGGGCTCGGGCCCCGATCGGCCCTGGAACGTGCGGGGACGGGTCGTCATGGCCGACGTCGACTCCGTGGTGGCGTTCACCGCCGTCCTCCGCGCCCTCGACCACCGCCACGGCGGAGGCCGCTGCCGCGAGGCGGCCGTGTCCCGCCTGCCGTCCGCCCTGGCGCTGCTCGGACACCCCGGCGCCGACGTCGTCTCCGGGCCGCTGCACGCCGCCGTGGCCGACTTGCACAACCTCGCGGGCTGGTCCTGCTTCGACACGGGGTTCCCGGACGCGGCGGCGCGGCACTTCCGCACGGCGCTGACCGTCGCGGCGCGCGGTGACCACACGTCGCTGGCGTCCAACGTCTACTACCGGCTCGGGCGGTTGTCGCTGCACCACAACGACTTGGGACGGGCGATGACCGAGTTCCGGCTCGGTGAAGGTGCCGCCGCGGCCGCCGGCTCCGCGTTGGCGGGAGCGGTGATCTTCGCCAACCGCGCCTGGGCGCAGGCTCGGATGGGGCGCTCGGACGATGTCGCGATGTCCTTGGCCCGCGCCCGGGACGACTTCGTGCGGGCGTCGGACGAGCCCGTGCCCGCCTGGGCGGCGTTCTTCACCGCCACCGACTTCACCGCGATCACCGGTGTCGTCTACACCGAACTGGCCCGGACCGCGGACCCGCGGTACGCCGGGTTCGCGGCGGCCGTGCTGTCGACCGCCGTCAACGGCTACGGGCCCGGGATGGCGCGCAGTCGGGCGTTCAGCCTCATCTCCTTCGCGATCTGCCACCTGCTCGACGACCAGGTGGACGCGGCGGTCGAGCTGGGCAACGAAGCGGTCGACCGGTGCGAGGTGCTGACCTCGACCCGAGCGGTCGAGCGGCTGCGCCCGCTGCGCGACGAGGCGGCACGCCGCCGCGGCCATCCCGGCGCACACGCGCTGGTGGAGCGGATCCGAGCCTTCCGCCCCGCCTCATCCGCCCGGGGAGCGGTGGCGACGTGAGCCGGCGGGCCGGTTCCCGTCGGCGCGCCACGACGTCGCCGCCCATTCGAGTGAACGAGGAGTCGCCCGTTCGGCCGATGGCGTAGATTGGGCACCGTTACCCCGGACCCCGGTGGCGAAACACCTCTCGCATTGACCGCAGAGGTATTTGGCGATCCGGGGTTTTGCACGGGGCGCGAGAGCACCAGCCACTCGAATCGTGATGGTGCCCGGCAGTCCGGACGCATCGGCTCCGCCACGCCACGCAGGTCACCCTCGATCCTGTTCCAGGAAATGAAGTCCCATGCGACACCTCCGCACCACCGTCGAAACCTTGCTCGGCGCCACCCTCATGACCGGAGGGCTGATCACCGTCACGCCGGCGGCGCAGGCCATCACCATTCCGGTGGCGTGCGGCGAGAACGCCCTCGTCGCGGCAGTGAACCTGGCCAACTCCACCACCACCGCCGACACCCTCGTCCTGGCGGGCGGTTGCACCTACGGCATGACCGCGGCGCGCGGTGGCGCGTCCAACGCGCTACCGGTGATCACCACCCCGATCGAGATGGTCGGCCCCGCCACCGTCACCAACGCTGCCCCGCTGGGCCTGGGGATGTTCCGGATCGCCGAGGTCGGCCCGACCGGCAGCCTCACCCTCACCACCGGCGTCGCGTTCACCCGCGGCAACGTCGTCGGCCACGGCGGCGGCATCCTCAACCGCGGTGCGGTCACCCTCACCGGCAGCACGCTGACCGGCAACACCGCCTCGGGCAACGGCGGCGGCCTCGCCAACGCCGACACGCCGTCGGGCACCGCCCCCGCGGCGACGTTGACCAACAGCCCGGTGTCCGGCAACACCACCCTGCTCGGCGAGGGCGGCGGCCTCTACAACGGCCTGCGCGGCACCCTCACCGTCACCGGCGTGACCGGCAGCCCGCTGTCCATCACCGGCAACAGCGCCGGCCGCGGCGGCGGCATCTCCGCGATCCGCTCCACCGCCACCACCCTCACGCAGACCGCCGTGACCGACAACCACGCGCTGTCGGCCCTCGGCCAGTCCGGCGGCGTCTACCGCCAGGGCGGCACCATGACCACCACCGACTCCCCCATCACCGCCAACACGCCCAACAACTGCGTCGGCAGCACTCCCGCAGTACCCGACTGCACCGGCTGACCGCTTCCGTGCTAGTCGTGCTCGGGCAGCGTGGGCACCGACCTCAGCGTGCGGTTGTTGCGCGGTTCGGTGCGCGTCTTGGCCTCGTCGACCTGTCGGATCAGCTCGTCGCGGACCTCGCTCAGCGCCGCGGGCAAGTCCCGCTTCGAGGACGTGGCGACGAGGTGCAGGCGGGGGCTCCGGTTGATCCAGCACTCCAAGGTGACCCGCTGCTCGACACCCTGGCGGTCCTTCACGCTGATCTCCAAGTCCAGCTGATCGGCCCGGAACGACCGCAACCGCGACCCGAGGGCGGCCAGGTGTCCCGAGACCCAGTCGTGCTCGGACGCGAGGAAACCGGTCGCGAGCTTCAAGCGCTCGACGATGACCGTTCCGCCTTCAGGGGCGTCATGCATGCGCTGTCCATCCTTCGTGGAGTGCGGTCGGCGTCGGCCGGGGGACCCGTCCGCACCGCACCGCGGTTGTCAGGAGCCGGTGGACTTGAGGGTCCGGGCCAGCCGCTCCGGTCGTGGCCAGCGGACGTGGGTGGCCCAGCCGAACACCTCGAAGACCCGGATCAGCCGCGCGGAGATGTCGATCTGGCCGCGGCGCACGCCGTGGCGGGCGCAGGTGGGGTCGGCGTGGTGGGAGTTGTGCCACGACTCGCCCATCGACAGGATCGCCAGCGGCCAGAAGTTGGCGGACTTGTCGCGCGAGGTGAAGGGGCGGTCACCGATCATGTGGCAGATCGAGTTGACCGACCACGTGACGTGGTGCAGCACGGCGACGCGCACCAGGCCGGCCCAGAAGAACCCGGTCAGCGCGCCCCACCAGCTCCACGTGATGAGGCCCCCGGCGATCCCGGGCGCGAGCAGCGTCACCACGGTCAGCGCGGGGAACCAGCGGTTGACGCGCTGCATGTCCTCGTCGGCGAGCAGGTCGGGGGCGAAGCGGGCGGCGTTCGTCAGCTCCCGCTGGAACAGCCAGCCCATGTGGGCGTGCCAGAAACCCTTGGCCAGCGCGCTCGCCGACGTCCCGAAGAGCCACGGGGAGTGGGGGTCGCCCTCGCGGTCGGCGTAGGCGTGGTGCCGGCGGTGGTCGGCGACCCAACCGATGACCGGTCCCTGCATGGCCATGCTGCCGACCACCGCGAGCGCGATCCGCAGTCCGCGGGTCGCCCTGAACGCGCCGTGGGTGAAATAGCGGTGGAACCCGATCGTCACCCCGAGGCAGGTGAGGGTGTAGAAGAAGACGGCGAGGCCGATGTCGACCCAACCCAGACCCCAGCCCCACGCCAGCGGAACCGCCGCGGCGAGCGCCAGCGCCGGGATCACCGCGAACAACTTGACCAGGAACATCTCCGACGGCGACTTCACCCCGGCCAGCATGGGCTGCGGCGCGGTATCTGCTCGCGGGACTTCCGATCGGACTTCAGCGCTCATCTTCATACCTCCGGCAACGGCAATCGTTCTCCGTCGCCGGGGTCCGGGGCGATCGGTGTGGGGTTTGGCGGGCACCGACAGGCAACCGCCGGATCACGCGGGCCGGGTACCCGTGGCGCGGTCCCGGCAAACCGGCGTGGTGGCACCGGTGCCCTCGACCGGTCGCGGTAGAGGGCACCGGCCTGGTGTCTCCGTCAGCGAACGTCAGCTGGTAGGAGCACGGGCGTGGCGAACACCCGGTACAACGCCGCCGCGGCCGGCTTCGTTCCCCAGCCGTGCGGATCGGGTCGCGGACCGGCGGCGTCGTGACCGAAGTGGACGAACCGGAGGGACGGTCGTCGCCGGCGATTTCCGGTTATTCTTCAACCGCGACCGGCGCTATTCGGTCGATCATGCCCGAACAGGTGTAGGATCACGTTGTCGAGAACACCCCGCACGTGGGCGGTCAAGCCCATGTCGTACTCGGTGAAAAAAGAAACCGGTTCTTTCTCGGCCGGAGACGGGAGTCCGACATGACGTCGGCACCCCACTTCCCCACCACCGCGGTCACCGAGCAGCTCGCGCAACCCCGGCGACTGCGGCTGCGGCCGAAGTCCCTCACCACCACGGGGCACGTCGACGGCGCCTGGTGGCCGCGCTCCCGGGACCTCGTCACCGAGCTGCCCGCGTTGCTCGCGGGGTTGGCGGTTCGGCTGGGCCACGTCATGCGGGTGAGCTACAACCTCCCCGAGTGGAGCACCGCGCCCCGCCGCGCCCCCGCGGACGGCGGCCAGGTCCGGCTCGACGGGTTCAACTCGCGGCCTGCCCACACCGTCGACCTGGTCGCAGCGGACGGGCACCGCCTCACGCTGCTCGTCGTGCCGGCGGACACCGACCAGGCCACCGCCCACCACACCATGGCGCTCGCGGCTGATCGCGACAACGTCCAAACCGTGCAGGACCTGCTCACCGCGGGGTCAGGCCCGACCACACCGACACGGCAGACGACCGACCTGGCCCACATCGCACTCCTGGGCTGGGAAGCGGACGGCGGCCGGGTCCCCGAGCAGACGAGCAGGCGCACCTCATGACGACACCGACCCACCTGTCCCTGTACGAGCGCAGGGTCGAGCTGGTGCAGGAAGCGCTGTCAGCGCACTCCGACCTCAGCCGGACGGACGCACGAGGTCTCGCCGTGCACGTCCTGCACGCGCTGGACCGCATCCCGGAGAGGGTCCGCTGACAGGTCCCGGCCACTCCGCACGGCGCGGTCCCGTCGGCGGGCACGGCCCGCGTCCCACCCGGCTCGAAGGGCTTGCATGTCCCGCACCTACGGCTTTCTGAGCACGAACCCGCCCACCCGACGCGGAGTGGCCACGTTCACCGCCGCCCTGCCGCACCACCTCACCGCGGCGACGCCGGGTGCCGAGGGCCGGGTGGTCCGCGTCCTCGCGGGACCGGACGACGAACCCGCGGTCGCCGAGGGAACGGTGGTGAGGCACCTGATGGTTCCCGGTGCGGCCGAAGCCGCGGCCGAGGTCCTCAACGACTGCGACGTGGTCGTGGTGCAGCAAGAGTACGGGATCTGCGCCGGTCACGACGGCGAGGACGTGCTCCGCGTGCTCACGCAACTGAGGGTGCCCGTGGTCGTCGTGCTGCACACCGTGCTCACCGCGCCCACGCCCGGCCAGCGGCAGGTGCTCGACCAGGTCGTCGGGCGCGCCCACGCGGTGGTGACCACGTCCGAGGACGCACGCCGGCGACTCGTGGACGGCTACACCGTCGAGCGGCCCGATGAGGTCGTCGTGATCCCGCACGGTGCGCTCCCCGTCGAGTCGCCCGCCCGCGAACCGTCCACCGACAGACCGCTGATCCTCACCTGGGGCCTGCTGCGGCGGGGCAAGGGCATCGAGTGGGCCATCTCCGCGCTGGGTGCGCTGCGCGACCTGAGGCCGCGTTACCTGGTGGCGGGTCCGACCCATCCCGATGTGTTGGCGCACGAGGGTGAGGACTACCGCAGGAACCTGCGCAACCGCGCCATCGCTTGCGGAGTCGCGGACCTCATCGAGTTCGACCCGGCCCACCGCGAGGTGGACGCGCTGGCGGAGCTGGTCGGTCAGGCTGATGTCGTCCTGCTGCCCTACGACCCGTCCGAGAAGGTCACCTCCAGCGTGCTCGTCGAAGCCCTGGCCGCCGGCAAGCCGGTGGTCGCGACCGGGTTCCCGCACGCCGTCGAACTGCTGGCGGACGGTGCGGGTCTGCTGCTGCCCCACCGCGATCCGGCCGCCATCGCCGCAGCGTTGCGGCGGGTGCTGACCGAACCGGGACTCGCGGCCGGGATGAGCGACCGCGCGGCGGGCCTCGCCCCCGCGCCGAGCTGGACCGCGGTCGCCAACCGGTACCGCGACCTGGCGGAAAGCCTCCTAGCCGCCCGCGTCGTCGTGACCACGTGACCGGCCCGAGCTTCGCCCACCCGCTCCGGCTCAGCGACGTCACGGGTCTGCACGAGCACGCCAACGGGCCGCTGCCCTCCAGGTAGCACGGCTACACGCGTCCAGCTCGCGCCACCGTCGCTCGAGCGGTACTTGCCCGCGTTGGGCAGACTCGTGAGCTGCGCCCATGTGGCGCCGCAGTCCGTGCTGCGCCACAGGCCACGACCGCTCGGCGCGGCGAGGTAGAACACCCTGTGTCGTTCGGGTCGACGACCAGGCGTTCACCGATGCCGCGACCCGGCATGTCGCCACCCCGCTTGAACGGCAGCCGCGCAATTTCCCACGTCCCGCCGCGGTACCGCAGGGATGTGGGACATGCATGAACATGTCCTTCCGCACTCCTTGAGCACCGGCCATCAACCGGCCGCGCAACGACTGCCCTGATCCGGCCGACCTGCGGGCTGTCGGTGACGAGGGTGCTCACCACGGCGTCGGCGGCGAGGTGGTGGGACAAGTCAGCCTTTGACGGCTCCGGCCATGATGCCCGCGACCAGTTGCCTGCCCGCGAACACGAACAGGACGAACAGGGGGACGGTGGACAGCAGTGCTCCGGTGAGGATGAGCGGGTAGTCGGTGTAGTACTGCGATTGGAGCCCTTGGAGGGCGACGGGCAGGGTGGCGCTCTTGCTGTCGAGGATGATGTAGGGCCAGAAGAAGTTGGTCCAGCTGCCGACGAAGGTGAAGAGGAAGAGCATCGCCGCGGCCGGGCGGGCGGCCGGTAGTGCGACGTGCCAGAACGTCTTGATCAGCGAGGCGCCGTCGATGCGGGCGGCGTCGATGAGTTCGTCGGGCAGCGCCCCGCGCAGGAACTGGGTCATCCAGAACACGCCGAACGCGGTGACGAGGCCGGGCAGGATGACCGCCAGGAGGGTGCCGCGCAGGTTGAGGTGGTTCATGACCAGGTAGAGGGGGACGACGCCGATCTGGGCGGGGACGGCCATGGTGGCGATGACCGCGACCAGCAGGGCGTTGGAGCCGCGGAACCGGAGTTTCGCGAAGGAGAATCCCGCCAGGGTGGAGAACAGGACGACGGCGAGCGCGGTCGTCGTCGAGACGAACAGCGAGTTCAGGGTGGCGGCGACGAGGTTGATGTCGGCGGTGAGGACTCGGTGGACCGAGTCGATCAGGTTGGGTCCGACGGTGAGGGTGAGCTGGTCGGAGTAGATGACGTCGTTGGTCCAGCTGCCGACCACGATGGTCCAGTAGAACGGGAACGCGCCGACTGCCGCGACGATCATGAGCGTCACGTAGGTGGCCCAGCCGGGGCGGCGGGCGTCGCCGGAGTTCTGGCGGCGCTTGCCGGGGCGCGACGTCGCACGTCCGGGCGCGGGTTCGAGCGTCGTGGTCATCGCTTGCCTCCGTTCTCCGAGGAGGCGATCCTCCGGACGGCCAAGAAGTTGATCAGACCGATGAGGACGATCAGGAGCAGCAGGAGCCAGGCGATCGCGGCGGAGCGGCCGAGGTTGGCCTGGCGCCAGCCGACTTCCCACAGGTAGAGCGTGATCGTCTTCCACTGGCCGTCTGCGCCGCCGACGGGTCCGTTGCCGCCGGCGCCCCCGAACATGCGGGCTTCGTCGAAGATCTGCAGGTTGCCGATGGTGGTGGTGATGATGACGAAGATGAGTGTCGGGCGCAGCATCGGGATGGTCACGGAGAAGAAGCGGCGCACCCGGTTCGCGCCGTCGATGCTCGCCGACTCGTACAGGTCGCGGGGGATCGCCTGCATGCCGGCGAGCAGGATGAGCGCGTTGTAGCCGGTCCAGCGGAAGGAGACCATCGTGGAGATCGCGATGTGGCTGGCGATCGAGGAGCCGGTCCACTGGACTTGCGGCAGGCCGACGGTGGCGAGGAGGTTGTTGACGAGCCCGAACTGGTTGCCGAACAGGTTGGAGAAGATGATCGCCACCGCCACCGGGGCGGCGACGTAGGGCAGCAGGACGGCCATGCGCCAGAACGTCCCGGCCCGCAGGTTCGCGTCCAGCACCGCCGCGATGAAGATCGCCGCGATCAGCTGCGGGGCCGCGGTGAACACGAAGATCGACAGGGTGTTGAACACCGATTTCCAGAACATGCCCTGGCCGAGGACCGCGGTGAAGTTGGCCAGGCCGACGAAGTCGCCCTGCCCGCCGATGGGGTGCCACTCGTGCAGGGCGACCCAGCCGGTGTAGAACATCGGCGCGAGCCCGAACAGGAAGAACAGGATGAAGAACGGCGCGATGTAGAGGTAAGGCGAGACCCGCAGGTCGAATCCGGAGGCCGTGACCCTTCGCTTGGAGGCGCGGTGCGGGTGGCGGCGCTCCCGGGTCGGCACAGCAGCTCCGGACCGTGTCTCCGGGTCGTGTGTGGTTGTCACCAGAGATTCCTTTTCCCTGTGGTGTCCGGCGGGCCGGGTCGGGCTGACCCGGCCCGCCTGTCCCGTCAGTTGAGCGACTTGAGGTCGGAGAGGACCTGCGCCCAGGACTGGTCGATGCTCTGGGACTTGTCCACGTCGACCCGGTTGAGGCCGGCGACGACGACGTCGTGGACCTTCTTGTAGTTCGGCCCCTTGAACGGGACCACTTCGACCGCCGCGGCTCGGTCGGCCCAGATCCGGCCGGTGGGCGCGTTGTTGAAGAACGGGTTGGTCAGCGGCAGGAGCTTCGGGGAGTTCATCGCCTCGACCTGGCTCGGGGTGCCGCCGCCGTTCTTGACGGCCTGGTCCAGCGTCACCTCGGGCGAGGTGAGGTAGGCGGCCAGGTCCTTGGCCTGTTCGGGGTGCTTGCACTGGGCCGGGACGGAGAGGTAGGACCCGCCCCAGTTGCCGCCGCCACCGGGGAAGACGTTGGCGATGTCCCAGCCGACGAAGCCCTCGCCCGCGTTGCCCTTGATCGTGCCCGCCATCCACGACGGCGCCAGCACGACGGCGAAGGTGTCGTTGCGCTTGAAGGAGGCGTTCCAGTCGGAGGACCACTGCGTCAGACCGGCGGACTGCTTCTGCTCGGTGCCGTGCTGGAGCACGGTCCGGAAGATCCGCTCGACCTCGGAGCCGGCGAGGTCCTTGCGGGTGCCGTCCTCGTTCTCGTAGGCGTACTCGACCTGGTTGACCATGGCGGTGTAGGCGCCTTGCACCGATTCGAACCAGGCCGCGTCGGACTTCGCCGTGAACTCCGCGCCCACCTCGTAGAACCGGTCCCAGGTCGCGTTGGCGCCACCGAGGTACTCCGCGACCGCCTCACGGTCGGACGGCAGACCGGCCGCCTTGAACAGGTCCGCGCGGTACGCGACGGCCTGCGGGCCGATGTCGGTGCCGTAGCCGATGACCTTGCCGTCGTCGGTGGTCGCCATCTCCGACTTCCAGTCGAACCACCGGTCCTTCAGCCCTGGGTCGGCCAGGTCTGCGAAGCGGTCGGAGAACTGCTTGAGCTCCCCGAGCCAGTCGACCTCCAACGCTTCGACGCAGGCCAGACCCGAGTCCTGCCCGAGGAAGTTGAGCAGCTTCTCGCGCTGGTCGTCACCGCCTCCGGCCGTCTCGTACTCGACGGTGACGTCGGGGTGCTTGGCCTCCCACTGCTCGATGTAGGGGGCGTATCCCCAGTCGCCGAACGTGGCGACCTCCAGGGTGATCTTGCCGTCCGCCGATGGCTTCGACCCGTCGGTCGAACAGCTCGCGAGCACCAGGGCCGCGGCGGTCGCGGCGGCGATGGTGGACGCCGTGCGGCGCAGCATCGTTGTTCTCATCGTCATTTCCCAAAGTTGATGTTGCCGGGGTTTGTCGGCCCAGAGCCGTGGAGTGCGGCTGGTGGCGTGTCTCGGATTGGTGCGGCGGCGGAGACCTGGCAGGCCTCGACACCCCGAACGAGTGGCAGTAAGGGGATCGGCGTCGCCCGCGACGGGATGGGGGGCTCGATTCCCCTCGCAGGGGGACGGAGCCCGGGTACTCGGCCTGTCGCTGCGGGGGCACTCACCGCCAGGCCGGTGGAGATCGGTCAAGCGCCCGCCATGGCCCTTCCCTTCACGTCTGCCGTCACGACGTCGGCCGTCCCGCGATCGTGGTCGTCGGCGAGACCAGGTGCGGTGTCGACGGTGGTCCGAACTCGATGTGGTGCAGGTTACGTACCGAAGACCGGTTTGCCAACCTGCGTGACTAACGTTCTCACGGATAACCTGACGCTCCGACGAACGGTTCGGCTCGTAACGCTTCGTTACACATGAGGAGACGCAGGATGGCGAGCCCCCCAGCGGTGTCGGCCGCGAGCCCGACCTCGTGGCCCGACCTCAACGGCGGGGAGCGGGGAGCCCTACGCGAGCTGCTGGTCCACGGTCCGATGCCCCGGGCCGAGATCGCCCGCCGGCTCGGCATATCGCGCACGAGCCTCACCCGCGTGACGCGCGAGCTCGTGGAGCACGGACTGGTGTCCGAAGGGGCCGCGGAGTCCAACGGGTCGGCTGGCAGGCCGGGGGAACTGCTCCACATCGGCCCGCACGGGCGGAGCTTCCTGGGCGTCAACCTCACGTCGGACCGCCTCTTCGCCGCGGTCACGGACCTGGAGGCCCGCGTGCTCGTCTCCCACGACGAGCCTCTGGACTCGGAAGGCGTCGGGGACGTCGTGGCCCAGATCGGCCGCGTTCGCGAGCGCCTCGTGGAGGGCCGTACCGACATCGCGGCGGCGGGGATCGCCCTCGCCGGCGACGTCGTGACCGCGGCCGGTCGCCAGGTCGTCACGGAGTCACCGTTCCTCGGGTGGCGCCAGGTCGCCCTGGCCGCGCTCGCCGAGCAGCGGCTCGGCGTGCCGGTCGCGACCGAGAACGACGTGCGCTGCCTGACCGCGGCCGAGCACTGGTTCGGCGTGGGCGCCGGGTTCGAGTCGATGGCACTGATCACCGTTGGTGTCGGCATCGGCTTCGGCCTGGTGGTGGACGGCAAGGTCGTCACCGGGGGCCGCGGCAAGGCCGGACGCCTCGACCACCTCCCCATCGACCGCGACGGCCCGCTCTGCGAGTACGGCCACCGAGGCTGCGTCACCGCGTTCCTGCCCAACTCCGCCATCGTCGGAGCGATGCGCACCCCGGGCCTCGACTACGAGACCGTCGTGGACCTGGCGCGAACCGACGACCCGGCGGCAGTGCGCGCCTTCCGCGACGCCGCCTACGCGCTCGGCGTCCTCGTGGCAACGCTCGCCAACACCTTCGACCCCGAGAAGATCGTGATCACCGGCGAAGGCATCGCCGTGGCGGAACTGGCCCGAACCGCGATGGACGCCGCGATCACCGCGAACCTGCACCCCACCGCCACCCCCGTGACCCTCGACATCCAGCCGTTCGAGTTCGCCGAGTGGGCGCGTGCCGCAGCCGTCCTCGCGATCAGGACCTGTCTTCGGTTCTGAGCGGTCGCGAGCGCGCCACACCGGTGGGGCTTTGCGCGGAGCACGCCGTCAATTAGTACCGAATGTTGACAAAAGACACCCGGCGCAGGTCCGCTTGCGGGACGCCCGTAGGCGGAATCCGCGTGGGACGCCGCCTACGGGCTACCTGTGATCAATTCCGTGTCGTGTCAGTCACCCGTGGTCACAGCGCCGGGTAGGCGTTGCGCATGAGCTCCTGGAACTGGGCCGAGAACCAGTGGCCCGACAGCGGCGCGTTGGGCAGCGCACCCGACATGTTGAAGCCGTTGCGGGCGTTGCCGCCGTAGGTCGGGTCGCACATGCGGTCGAAGCCCTTGCCCTCGTCGTTGGGGATGAGGGTGCTGGAACCGTCGGACTCGCCCGGCGGCTTGATCCAGACGTAGGCGTCGATGTTCGGCTTGGGCGCGGCCTTGGGCCGTTCGCCCAGACCGGCGCCGGACTGGTTGCACCAGTTGCCCTTCTGGAAGCGGCGGTCGATGCGGGACTCGTTGACGTAGGTGGTCGGGTCGCCGGAGGTCGACTTGGCGGTGGGCCGGTTGGGGCCGCCCCAGCCGTTGCGCGAGGTGTCGATCAGCATGCCGATGCCGCTGTCGAAGCCCTGCTTGACCAGCTCGGCGCGGAACGCCGTGGCGAAGCCCAGCTCACCGTTGAAGTCGTTCCAGTCCACCCACTTCGACGCCTCCTTCACCGGACGACCACCCACCACGTCGTCGACCGTCCAGTACGGCTCCTCCAACGGCGAGTAGTTCGCCGTGTTGGTGATGAACCCGTGCACCTTGTCCTTCGTGGCGCCGTTGCGGCCCAGCACCGAGGCGAACAGCTTCGCCGCGGCGAAGAAGTTGTCGTACTGCGGGTCCGCGTCGCCCCAGCCGATCCAGCCGTGGTGCGCCGCGTCGATGTAGTTGTAGACGTTGGAGATCGCGCCCAGCTTGCCCAGCGCGTAGGACACGCCCTCGATGTAGTTGCCGTTGGCCTTCATCGTGTCGCACTGCGGCGTCGCGGTGACGCGCGGCGAGACGTTGGTGACCAGGTTCGGCAGCGAGTCGATCTCGATCACCGTGACCACGCGCAGCTTGGAGTACTGCGGCCGCGCCACGATCTCGGCGATCTTGTCGATGTACTCGGTCTTGTAGCGACCGATCTCATCGGCCTTCAACTCACCGTTCGAGGCCAGCGCCGCGCAGTCGCGACCGGGCAGGTTGTACACGACGAACTGGAACACCAGCTGACCGTCCGCACGCGCCGCACGCTGCTTCTCGGCCTCGTTCAAGTGGTCCACCAGACCCATGGTCCCGGTGGTCGGCGAACCGTTGCCGGTGATCGCGCTGATCCGGTCCAACCACACACCCGTCGGCTGGTTCGCGATCCGCGAACCACCCGGCTCGGCGGCCGCCTGGCGCGACCACTGCGGGTTCACGTACACACCCGCACCCACATACGGGTTGTCCACCTTCGGGCCACCTGGGTTGGTGTCCGTCGTGGTCGTGGTCGTGGTCGTGGTCGTGGTGGTGGTGGTCGTGTCGACCGTCCCCGTGCACACCGTCCCGTTGAGGCGGAACGTCGTGGGCACCGGGTTGGACCCGTTCCACGTGCCGTTGAAACCGGGCGTGGCCGACGCGCCGGTACCCAGGTTCGCGCTCCACGAAGGGTTGCGGACCGTCACGCGGCTCCCCGACTGCGAGAACTCGCCGTTCCAACCCTGCTGGACCGTCTGACCGGCCGCGAAGTCCCACTCCAACGTCCAACCACCGGAAATCGCGTCACCGAGGTTGGTGACCGTGACATTGGCCCCGAAACCGCCCTGCCACTGGTTACCGACCTGGTACGACACCCGACAACCCGCGGCGGCGCTGGCGGTGGCCGTCGAAGCCACCACCCCGGCCACGGACAAAGCCGCCACCGACGTCACCGCCAATGCCCCGGTCAACCCCCGGGAACGTACGAACGTGCGCAGACTCATGCATCGCCTCCTTGCGAGCAAGCCGCCAACTTCTGGGAGCGCTCCCAGCAACGGAGCCGGAACGGCATCCGCCACTGAACCGAAAGGGTGTCTAGGAACGCTCCCAGGCGAACCGTAACGCAGCGAGCCTCCTTTGTCACGTACATTGACAAAGCGCTTCGCGGACTCCTAGCGTGGGCTCTGTCCAAAGATCAGCGGCTCGCGGCGAGCCCACCACCTCGTCCTGGCCCGACCGCCAGGAGACGGCCCCTGATGGAAGAGCCGGCAGAGCGACCGCGCCGCCGCACCGTCGTGCGAAACGTGGCCACAGGCTCGGCCGGCGTGCAGGCGGCTGGGAACCTGCACAGCCTTCAGCAGGCCTTCGTCGACATGCGCTTCGGCATGTTCATCCACTACAACATGGCGACCTACAGCGACGAGGAATGGGCCTCCCCCAACCTCAACCCCCGGTTGTTCGCCCCGACCGCGCTGGACTGCGCGCAGTGGGCGGCGACCGCGAAAGCGGCGGGCATGTCGTGGGCGGCGTTGACCACCAAGCACCACGACGGCTTCTGCCTGTGGCCGACCGAGCAGACCGGCTACAACGTCATGAACAGCTCGACCCCGCGCGACGTCGTCCGCGAGTACGTCGACGCGTTCCGCGCGCAGGGCCTCAAGCCCTGCTTCTACTTCGAGGCGACCAGCGGAACCTGGGCGGCGACCAAAGCGCTCAAGCACGCCCGCTTCACGCCGGTCAGCGCCCGGTACGTACGCCTGGAAGCCACCAGCACGGTCGGCGGCGGTGACGCCATCCTCAGCGAGGTCGACTGCGGCGGTATCGCCGCCCGCCCCGTCTCCGACGGCAGCGGCACGGCCATCTGAAGCGTTCGACCGACGCAGCGGCAATGCGTCGTCCCGCGCGACCGCAGTGGACGACTACGCCCTTCCGCACAGGACAGAGCCGTGGTGGGGTGAAGCCACCCCACCACGGCCTTGCCGGGAATGGTCAGGCGCTGGCGCAAGTCATGGTCGGCGTTGAGGCGGTGCCGGTGCCGATGAAGCCGAACGAGGTGGTCTCCCCCGGCCGGATGTTGCCGTTCCAGGACGCGTTCTTCGCCGTCACGGTCGAGCCGGCGGTGGACAGGTCGGTGTTCCAGGCGTGCTGCACGCCCTGGCCCGCGGTGAGCGTCCACCTGACCTGCCAGCCGGTGATCGCCGAGGTGCTCGCGTTCTTCACGGTGACCTCGGCCTGAAACCCGCCGCCCCACTGATTGACCACGCGGAGGGTCGCGGTGCAACCGTCCGCGGGCGGGTTTCCCGTCCCGGGCTCCTTGAACTCGGGCAGTTCGTCCAGCGTGATGACGTTGGCGTGGTGGTAGACGCGCTGGAGGAAGTCGCGCGGGTTGACCACACCGTCCTGGATGAACCCACCCGACCACGTGACGAACCACGACCAGCGAGCCTCGTAGACGCGGACCAGGTCGGGGTCGGGGATGGAACCGACCTCGCCCAACGCCACCAGTTTCCTGTCGCCGCCCAACTGCACCAGCCGGTCGTAGGTCCCGTCGGCCGCGCTGTGGTCGCCCTGGGGCAGGTAGACGTCCGCGCTCACCACGTCGACCACGTCGTCACCGGGATACCAGTCGGGCGAAACCGAATTCCACACCCAGATCAGGTTGTGCAGCCCGTGGTGGTCCACCAACCGGTCGTGCAGCAGCCGCCACAACTGCCTGGCCGGGCCAGGACCCTTCGCACCCCACCAGAACCAGCCACCCTCGGCCTCGTGCAACGGCCGCCACAGCACCGGAACCTTCGAGTCCGCCAAGCGCTTGAGCTGCACCGCGATCGCGTCCATGTCCCGGATCAACAGCCCGTAGTCAGTCGAGTTCGGGTCGGCCAGGGCGGCGGCGAGGTCGAAGGTCGTGGCATCGGTGTAGAAACCACGCCACCACTCCTTGCCCGGCTGGTCGATCAAGCCGGACGGCGCGTTCCAGTGCCACACCATCGTGACGATCCCGCCGCGGGCGTCGTAGGCCAGGGCGTGGTCGACATCGCGGCCCGTCGTACCACGCTCGACCCGGCTCGGCGAGTAATCCATCAAGTCGTAACCGCCCACGGCGGGCGCCTTGCCGATGTTCCGCTCGACCCAGTCGATGCTCGCCTGGTCCTGCTGGCCGGACAGAGTGGTCTTGCCGTAGTTGTCGGCCAGATACCGCATCAGGCCCTTGGCCTCCACGGTCGCAGCCGGATCGGTCAACGCGCCGGTCACCTGGTGCGGCGGCCGCGGCGCACTGGGCACCACCCTGATCGCATCGATCAGGTACCAACCCCAGTTGTTCGTGATGGTCAGCGTGTTGTCCCCCGGGGTCAGCAACGCCTTGCCCGCCGGGATCTCGGCGAACGCCGAACCCGCGGGGAAGGCGACGTCACCCAGGCCGGAGCCGTTGAGCGACAGCGACGCGGTCTTCGCGCCGTACGGCGCGGCGTAGCGGATGGTCAGGTCGTGCAGCCCACCGGCGCTCGACGGAATGGTGACGGTGACCTTGTCGGCGGGCTGGTCGAACCCGGTGACGTAACCCCGGCCGGAGAAGCCCTGGAGGCTCGACTCGACCACCGTCCCGGACAGCACCCCGTCCTCGGCCTCGAGCCACGGGCCGACCGCCGCGCCGGCCGCGGCCGGGATCACCGCCTGGGGTACCGCCAGCGTCGCCGCCATCAGCGAAACGAGCAGTGGAATACGCATGTTGATGTTCCTAACCGTCGTTGGCAGGAATGAACCTTCGTGCACGCGCGAGAAGCGTGTCGGGAATCGCGGGCGCGCGCCCGACGCGGCGTCGAACGCGTCGGGCGCACTCCACGCGCCACACCCGCCAGCGTGGCGCGTGGGACACCCGGTGGCGCAGCGGTCGGCCCGGAATCCGACACTGCGACCGGGTGCCCCCGCGGTGCTGCCCCACCTCGTCCGGACCACTCGCCCGGCCGACCGTCGTCCGGCCGGGCGAGTCGGTTCCGGTCCCGGGTGTGCAGCACCAGCCCCTATCCGGCAGTGCGGTCAGCCAGGCTGACGGCCCGGGGCGGGTTGTGGCTCAGCCCTTGGTGCAGGACTGGCCGTTGACGGTGAACGCGGCGGGGTCGGTGTTCTGGCCGCTGAACGAGCCGTTGAACCCGATCGACGTCGACCCGCCCGGCGCGACGGTGCCGTTCCACGAGTAGCTCGTGGCCGTCACCTCGGCTCCGGACTGCGTCCAGTTGGCCGACCAGCCGTTGGTGACCTTCTGGTTCCCGGGGAAGGCGAACTTCAGGGTCCAGGAGTTCCACGCGGTGGTGCCGGTGTTGGTGATCGTGACGTCGGCGTTGAAGCCGCCGGGCCAGGAGCTCGCCCGGTAGGTGATCTTGCAGCCGCCGGTCGGGGTGGTGTCCGGCTTCGTCCGCACGGCCGTGGTCGACGAGGCCGCCGAGGTCAGGTTGGCTCCGTTGCGGGCGATGACGGCGAAGGTGTAGGCGGTGTCGGGCGTCAAACCGGTCAGGGTCGCCGACGTGCCGGTCACGGTGGTGACGACGCGCTGTGCGCCGCCGTCGACCGCCACGACGTCGTAGTCCTTGACGCCGCTCTCCGCATCGGTGGCGGCGCTCCACGTGAGCTTCACGCCGGTCGTGGTGATGTCGGAGGCGGCCGGTGCGCCCGGCGCCGAGGGCGGGGTGGTGTCCTGCACCGGCGGCGTGCCGCCGGCCTTCTCCGCCGCCCAGTTGGCGATCCACGCGAGGGCCGAGTTCCAGTTGATCGTGACCTCGTTGACCGTGAACGCCTGGATGTGGTCGACGTAGCACTTCTGCGGCTTGCAGTCGGCCGGGATGAAGCGCTGGGCGTGCGAGTCGCGGCCGTAGCTGTTCGGACCGCCGGAGAGGGTGCCCTTCGCGGTCTCGGGCAGGGCGGGGTCCAGCTGGTGGGCCCAGAACCGGTGGTGGCCGTTCTTGAACGCCCGGTCGCCGTAGCCGGCGACGTAGGAGGTGCTCATCGGGTTGCGGCCCAGCAGGTAGCCCAGTGCGTTGTAGACGCCGTCGCGGTACTTGGACTGGCCGGTGAAGTCGTGCGCCAGCGCCAACACCGCGATGTTGTTGGCGACCAGGCCGTTGGAGCCCCATTCGTAGCCGCCGTCGCTCTTGCGGTACGGGGCCGGGTAGCCCAGCTCGGCGATCTGGGCGAGGTGCTGGTCGGCCACGGCGGTGAACGCGGACTTGATGGCCGCGATGTCCGCCGCGGGCAGGCCGTTGGGCACGAGCGCCAGCGTGATGTCACCCAACGGGCCGAGGGACTGCCAGTCGTAGCCGCGCGCGTTGAGGCTCTTGCCCTTGAAGTGGGGCGAGGAGGTCAGGTCGGTCTGGTAGGCGGACTCACCGGTGGTGGTGAACAGCTCCGCCGCGGCCCAGTAGAACTCGTCCGTCAGCACCTCGTCGCCGTATCCGCCGCCGCCGCTGTCGTCGGAGTTGAAGATCTTGTTCGGGTTGGCCTTCGCCGCCGCGTAAGCCTTCTTGGCCGCCGCGAGCGCCTTCGCCGAGAACGTGGGGTCGATCGTCTTCCAGATGCGCGCGGACTGCGCCGCCACGGCGGCCATGTTCAGCGTCGCCGAGGTGCTGGTCGTGGAGAGCAGGCGCTGGTACGGGTCCTGGTCGGGCCGCGTGGGCAGACCGGTCCACTGCTCGCTGTGCATCTTGTGGTGGACCATGCCGTCGGGCGCCTGCATCTTCAGCAGGAACTCGACCTCCCAGCGCGCCTCGTCCAGGATGTCCGGGACGTTGTTGGCCTTCTCCGGGATGTTCAGCTTGCCGTCACCCAACGGGGCGGCGTCGCCGATCAGCTTCGCGCGCTCGTAGGTGTTGAGCACCTGCCACGCCGAGATGCCGCCGTTGACGACGTACTTGCCGTGGTCGCCCGCGTCGTACCAGCCGCCGCGCACGTCCAGCGTGTAGCCGCAGTTGAGGTTGGCGCGGCACGGCACGGCGCTGTCGCCCTTGTTCGGCGCGACGTCGACGTGACCGGCCGGACGCGAGTACTGCGAACCGACGTACTGCGCCTCGATCGGGATGCCGCTGCGGTTGTGGTAGAAGTACGCCAGCGAGTCGTAGCGCAGCTTCTTGATCTCGTCCGTCGCGATGTCGAACGGGAAGCTCGTCTCCGTGCCCACGCTGAGCGTGTAGCCGGTGCCCGGCGTGTCGAACGACGAGAAGTCGATCAGGTGCACGGGGTCGCCGGACGCGGTGTCCGTGCCCTTCGGGGTGGACTGCCCGGTGGCCACCGTCGTCCCGGCCGAGTTCTTCAGCACCCAGGGCTGCGGCGTGGTCGCACTCGACACCAGGGTGGCCTGCTTGGACAGGCCCGGCACGTAGGCGACCTGGTTGACCTGCACCTTCTTCGGCGGCGGCGTGTAGCCCTCGCCCGGCGCCTTCAGCCCTCCGACCAACGACACGTTGTCGAAGCAGATGCGGCTCTCGGCCGCCTGGCCGCCGAGGTGGAAGTTCATCTGCCCGGCGCCCGCGTCGGGGAAGTCCATCGTGGCGGTGAAGGTGAAGGTGAACCGCTGCTTCGTGGTGCCGAGCTGGAACTCGCGCTTGAGCATCTCCTGGTACGGGGGGATGCCCTGGCCGATGACGACCGCGATCGGCCGCGGCGCGGTGGCGTACGCGTCGAAGGCCATCGTGTACGACTGGCCCGATTCGAACGGCATGCCGTTCTGGCCGAGCAGCGCGTCCCACGGGCTGGTCGTGCCGGCGCGGACCGTGCCGCACATCTCGCCGTTGACGGCCGCGGTCGACACGTTCCCGGCCCACCACGGATCGGTGGACCCGTTGTCGAACGTGCCGTTCAGAATTCTTTCGTACTCCGCCGCGTGAGCGACACCCGTGGCGAGAGCACCGCTCATCGCCATCGCCGCGGCGAGGGCGACGGCAGCGGGGCGATGCCACCGGAAAAAGGAACGTGATGCCATGGAACTGTTCTCCTCCGTCTACTCTGACGGTTGGCAACGGCTTTACTCTGGGAGCGCTCCCAGTAACGTTCAGCACGACACTCGGTTGATGAGGAAACCGATTCGTACAGGTCATTCAGAAATGAGCCGGTGCGCTTGGTGCGCAACATCCGGCGGATGCCGGCGAGTCGGTCGGCGTGGGGATCAAATACCTCCGTCCAGTGCGGTGAGTTCGAGCACGAGGGCTTGGGCCGGCGCCAGGAGGGGCGCGGCGAGACCGGCTTCGGCCAGGACGCGGCCGGTGGCGGTGGTCTCCCCGGCGGCGAGCCACGCCGGCGGCCGGACGTCGAGCAGCCGGGGCGCGGGCAGTTCGTCCACCACCCGCACCCGGTACCGGCGGGTCGGGTCGAGGCCGGGCAGGCGGATGGGGGGCGGCACGGCGCGGTCGCCGGAGTCGGTGCGGGACAGGCGGTACAGCGCGTGGGCACGGTCGGGGGCGACCGCACCGGTGAGCAGTGCTCCGCCGTCGGTCGGGGTGTCGTGGACGAGTTCACCGGCGTGCAGGGTGGGGCGCACGCGGCGGTAGAAGTCGATCCACGCGGTCAGCACCTCGAGCTCGTGCGGGCCGCAGGTGGTGAGGTCCCATTCGAGGCCGGGTGAGGCGAACAGGGTGGTGGCGATGCGGAAGCCGAGGTCGGCGTGCCGGCCGGAGGTGTGGGAGCGGGGTGGTCCGACGTGGCTGCCGATCAGTTCCGGTGGCAGCAGCAGTTCGGTCCACCGTTGCGACTGGGTGCGCTCGATCGGGTCGTTGGAGTCCGAAGCCCACACCCGGTCGGTGCGCTCCAGCACGCCCAGGTCGATGCGGGCGCCACCGGAGGCGCACGACTCGATCTCCAGGTGCGGGTACCGGGCGCGCAGGGTGTCGAGGAGGTCGTAGAGGGCGCGCACCTGCGCGTCGACTCCGGCGCGGCCGAGGTGGGTGGCTTCGAGCAGGTCGCGGTTCTGGTCCCACTTGAGGTAGGCGATGTCGTACTCGTCCAGCAGCGCGGACAGGTGCTTGAGCAGGTGTTCGCGGACCTCGGGCAGCGCGAGGTCGAGCACGTGCTGGTGGCGCATGGTCCGCGCCCGGTCGGCATCCGGTGTGAGCAGCCAGTCCGGGTGCTCACGGGCGAGGTCGGAGTCGAGGTTGACCATCTCCGGCTCGACCCACAGCCCGAACCGCATGCCCAGGCCGCGCACGTGGTCGATCAAAGGGTGCAGTCCGTCCGGCCACACCTGCTCGTCCACCAGCCAGTCGCCGAGCCCGGCGCGGTCGTCGCGCCGGCCGCGGAACCAGCCGTCGTCCAGCACGAACCGCTCCACGCCGATGTCCGCGCCGACCTCGGCGAGCCGGCGCAGGGTCGGCAGGTCGTGGTGGAAGTAGACGGCCTCCCACGTGTTCAGCACGACCGGCCGTGGCGAGACGGGGTGGTGCGGTCGGTCGCGCAGCGAGGCGTGCAGCCTGGCCGACAGCCCGTCGAGCCCGCGGTCCGACCAGACGAAGACGCCTTCCGGCGTCTCGAAGGTCTCCCCCGTCACCAGTTCGACCTCACCGGGGCGCAGCAGTTCCCCCACGCCGATCGCGACACGCCCCTCGGGCAGGTCGTCCACGCGGTAGCGCGCGTCGCCGCTCCACGCCAGGTGCACGGCCCACAGCTCGCCGTGGCGGTCGCCGAAACCCGGGACGCCCGCCGCCAGCAGGGTCGGCGAGTCGTGACCGGTGCGGCCTCGCCGCGACTCGCGCACCAGCGTGCCCTGCGTGCGGGGACGTCGCTGCGGCATCCGCTCGCGCGTCCAGCGACCGCTGAAGTCGAGCAATTCGGTCGCACGGTCGTCCAGCGGCAGCACCGTGTCGGCGACCGCGACGCGCACCGGGGTCGAGCCCTCGTTGCCCACTCGGTGGCGCACGCGGAGAACGCCGTGCGCGTCCAGGCGGAGGTCGGTCTTCAGCACCAGACCGGTGGATCGCGCGGTCACGGTGATCTCGGTCGAGGTGACGGTGAAACCGTCGACCCGCCAGCGGGGACGGATCGGGCCGCCGTTGCTCTCCAACAGCAGGCCAGGTGCTCCGGCCCAACCGTCGCCCTCGCCGGGAGCCAAGGTGAACGGCCACGGCTCGTCCAGCGCACTGGCCGACACCCCGCGTTCCCTCGCGAGCCGGAACTGGTCGAGCTCGTCCACGCCGAGCGGGCCGAGGTCAGCGCCCCAGTGCAGCACCTCCGGCAAGCCTTCGGCCTGCGGCGCCAGCACGAGCGACACCCCCGCCGCCGCGAGCACGACCGGGTGACCGGGCCAGGCCGGTCCGGTCGCGCTCATCGGCGCTCCCGCACGACACGCGCCACGGCGACCGCGCCGAGAAGTGTGGAACAACGCGATCGCATGCGAGGTATCCCCTTTGACAGCTGCTGGTGCGCCCGGCCGATCGCCGGTGCCAGGACACGCTAAGAGCCGGAACGAGAGTTTGTCAATGACAGTGACAAAGATGCCGCTGGGTCAGCGAGGAGGAGCACCGCTCGCGCGGAACTCGACAGCCGACCAGGACAGCGCGGGCAACGTCACGGACACGGACGTTCCGTCCGCGGAGATCGCCGTGCGGATCCCGGTCAGGGGAACCGGTGCGACGGGGTGCGAGTGTTCGGTGTTGGCCGCGTGGCGGGTCATGCCGGGCGGCGTCATCACGACGTGCGCCTCCTCGACCTCCAGCGACGCACCGCGCAGTGACAGCTCCACCTCGGCTTCGGCGGTGGTGGACCGGTTGGCCAGGAAGGCCGCGGCCCGGCCGGTGTGCTCGTCGAACGTGATCGCGGCGTCGACGGGGTCGACCGGTCCGTGCAGGGAGGTGTGGATCGGCGCACCGATCACGGTGGTCCGCAGGCTCACCCCGCGTGCGGTGCGGGCGGTCAGGTGGAACGGGTGGAACGTCGTCTGGCGCCAGGCCGGACCCCCGGGCTCGCTGCGGATGGGTGCGATGACGTTGACCAGTTGCGCCAAGTTCGCCATCGTCACGCGATCGGTGTTGCGCAGCAGGCAGTTCAACAGCGTGCCGACCACGACGGCGTCGGTGACGGTGTAGGTGTCCTCGATGACCCGACCGGCGGCCATCGGCGGCGCGGAGCGCAGGCGTGGTTGCTCGACCTCGTTCCAGTGCCGCTGGTCCCAGACGTTCCACTCGTCCACGGCGATGCCGATGGTCTTGTCCAGGCCCAGGTCGGCCAGCGTCCGGTCGATGATCCCGGCGGTGTCCTTCAGGTAGCGGTCGAGGCCGGCGGCGCTGGCGAGGTAGCTGTCCGCGTCACCGTCGTGCTCCTGGCAGTAGGCGTGCACCGAGATGTGGTCGACCAGGGCGGCGGTGTGGGTGAGCACCGTGCGCTCCCACTCGCCGAAGGTCGGCATGTTCGGGGCGGAGCTGCCCGCCACCACCAGTTCGACGGCAGGGTCGATCATCCGCATCAGGCGGGCGGTCTCGGCGGCCAGCCGACCGTACTCGGACGCGGTCTTGTGCCCGACCTGCCAGTGCCCGTCCATCTCGTTGCCCAGGCACCACAACCGGATGCCGAAGGGCGCGTCCGCACCATTGGCACGGCGTCGCTCGCTGAGCGCGGTGCCGCCAGGGTGGTTGCAGTACTCCAGCACGTCCGCGGCTTCCTGGATGCCCCTCGTACCCAGGTTCACCGCGTACATCGGCTCCGCGTCGACCGCGTCGACCCACGCCATGAACTCGTGCAACCCGAACTCGTTGGTCTCCACCGCGTGCCACGCCGGATCGAGCCGGGTCGGCCGATCCCCGACCGGGCCGACGCCGTCCTCCCAGCGGTAGGAGGACACGAAGTTCCCGCCGGGGTAGCGGACCACGGTGACGCCGAGCTCACGGGCGAGCTCCAGCACATCGCCGCGGAAGCCGTTCGCGTCCGCGCGCGGGTGGCCCGGTTCGTACAGCCCGGTGTAGACGCATCGGCCCATGTGCTCGACGAACGAGCCGAAGAGCCTTCGCGGCACCGGGCCGATCACGTCGCCGACGTCCGCGTTGATGGTGACGACCATGCTTCTTGCCACTCCTCGTCTTCGGATGGGCGTTCGGTCGCGCTCAGCGGCGCTCGCGCACGACCCGCACCTCGCGGCCCGGCACGACGAGTTCGTCGTCCACGGTCTCGCCCGTCACCAGCTCGACCCCCCTCACCGCCACACGGCGTTCCTCATCACCGTGGTTGAGGGCGAAGACCCACGTGACGCCTTCTTTTTCGCGACGCACCACGTCCAGTCCCGCCCCGGGACCGGACGGCTCGATGCCCGCGTCGTCCAGCACCTGCCCGACGAACTCGTCCAGGCTCTCCGGCTCCAGAGCACACGAGACGTAGTAGGCCGCGCCCGAGCCGACCGCGCGGCGGGTCAGGGAGGGCCCGCCGGCCAGCGGACCGCGGGCATAACGGGCGATCACCTCGGCGTCGGTGACGTCCATCAGTTCCGACCAGGAGTGGAACGCCGCACCGGAGTCGAGTCCGCCGCGCTCACCGGGCTGGAGGGGGAAGAACTCCTCCGAGCGCACGCCCAGCAGCTCGCGGAACGCGCCGGGGTACCCACCTGGCCGCACGGCGTTCTCGTGGTCCACGATCCCCGACATCCAGGTCACCACGACCACACCACCGCGTCGCGCCACCTCGGCGACGCGTTCGGCGGACCTGTCGTCCACGAGGAACAGCGTCGGCACGATCACCAGGTCGTAGCCGCTCAGGTCGGCCCACGAGGGCACGACGTCGACCAGGACGTTGCGGGTCCACAGCGCGCGGTGCCAGGTGCGCGGCTCGTCGCCGTAACGCAGTCCGTTGTGCGGCTTGAGCCCTCGGGAGAACGCCCACGCCGCCTCGTCGTCGAACAGCAACGCGACCCGCGCCGGTTCCACGGTCGAGCCGCGCACCTCCGCCAACCGACCCAGCACCGCGCCCAGCTCCCGCACCTCGCGGCCGACCTTGGAGTCGAACCCGGCGTGCGGCACCATGCCCTGGTGGAACCGCTCGGCTCCGCGCAACGAGGCCCGCCACTGGAAGAACAACGCGCCGTCCGCGCCGCGCGCGATGTGCCCGAGGCTGTCCCGGATCAGCTCGCGGGGCGCCTTGGCCCGGTTGACGCGGTTCCAGGCGGCGCCGCCGGCCGAGTGCTCCATGAGCAGCCAGGGGCCGCGATCGGTGGTCATGCCGCGCATCCGGTCCGCGGAGAACGCGATGTCCTGCGCCGACAGCGGGTCGTCCGGGGTGGTGTAGTGGTCGTTGGCGACCACGTCCATGTGCTGCGCCCACCGCGGGTAGTCGACGATGTCCTGCTGGGTGCCGACCATGAAGTTCGTGGTGATGGGGGTGGTAGGCGCGAACTCGCGGATGACGTCGCGTTCGGCCTGGAAGTGGTCGAGCAGGGCGTCCGAGGAGAACCGGTCGTAGTCCAGCATCAGCGCCGGGTTGTGCGCCTCGGCGCCGCGCGGCGCGGGGATCTGGTCCCAGTCGGTGAGGTGGTGTCCCCAGAACGCCGTGCCCCAGGCGCGGTTGAGGTTGTCGAGCGAGCCGTAGCGCTCACGCAGCCAACCCCGGAAGGCGGCGAGGGACTCGTCGCAGTGGCAACGCCCGTTCCCACCGCCGAGTTCATTGCTGACGTGCCACAGCACCACCGCCGGGTGGGCGGCGTAACGCTCGGCGAGCGCCCTGGTCATGCGCAGCGCGTACCGGCGGAACGTCGCCGAACTCGGGCACCACCCCAACCGCGCTCCCGGCCAGTGCCGCGTCATGTCGGCGTTCACCGGCAGGATCTCCGGGTGGGCGGCGTGCAGCCACAGCGGCGGCGCGGCGGTGGGCGTGGCGAGGTCGACCGAGATCCCGTTGCGGTGCAGCAGGTCGATGACGCGGTCCAGCCACGTCCACTCGAACACCCCGTCGGCCACTTCCAGCGCGCCCCAGCTGAACACACCGAGCGTCACGACGTTCACGCCCGCCTCTTTCATGAGGCGCAGGTCCTCGTCCCACACCTCCGGCGCCCACTGCTCGGGGTTGTAGTCACCGCCGAAGCCGAAACCCGAGGTGGGCCAGTGCGTCGTCATCCCTTGAGTCCCCCAGTCAGAGGTCGATCTTCCAGAGACGTTCGCCGGAGAGGGACGATCGCCACCACTGGAACGACCACGCCGAGTGGGCGCCCCAGCCGTGAGCGGTGGGCGTCCTGATCGGACAGCTCAAGCACGGCGGGAGGGAGTCGTGGAGGAACGCGATGGCATGCCGAATATCTCCCTGGACGGTGCGCGGCCGAGCCGATCGCTCGGGCCAGGCCACGCTAAGAGCCGCACCGGGAGTTTGTCAATGACAGTGACAAAAGAGTTGGTTCAGGTCAGCAGCGAGAAGATCGCGGTCCCCGCCGCCGCGCGCGCCCACTCCGAGAAGTCGAACGCCTGCACGTCCAGCACGGCGGTACCCGGCCCACCCTCGGCGATCCGCTCGACCTCGGCGTGCACCACGTCGGCCGCGACCCGGTAGGTGTCCAGACCGTCACCGGTCAGCACGACCTTCTCCGGGTCTACCGTGTTCTGGATGAGCCCGATCAGCCGCCCCAACGCCACGCCGGCGGCCTCGACCGCCCGGCGCTCCGGACCGTCACCGGCGCGTGCCGCCTCGATGACCGCCGCGTAGTCACCGGACGTCGAGCCGGCGTTGCGCACCACCGCGCCGTTGTTGAGCAGCGCGCTCGCGCACCCTTGATGACCGTGCTCGCAGACCGGCCCGTCCGGGACCACGACCACGTGGTCCAGCCGCCCGGCGGCACCGTGGGCGCCGCGCACCACCCGCCCGTCCACGACGAAGCCGAAACCCAAGCCCGTGCCGATCGTGACCAGGGCCATCGACGACACCCCGGCACCGACCCGGCTCCACGCCTCCAGCGCCGTCAACGCGCTCACGTCGTTCTCGACCACCACCGGACAACCCGTCGCCCGCGCGACCAGCTGCGCCAGCGGCACGTCACCCGTCCACCCGAGGAACGGGGACCGGTGGACCACCTCCCCACCCGGCGGGCCGGTCACCACACCCGCGAGGCTGATCCCGACCGACGTCAACCGCGGAAACCGGCCCCGGACCTCTTTCACGTGATCCGCGATCTGCGCGACCACATGGACGACGTCGTGCGCCACGAGCGCCGCGCTCGAATGCCCCTGCACCGTCGCGGACAGGTCCGTCACCACCGAGTACAGCGCGTCACCGGTCAGCTTGACCCCCAGGAAGTGGTGCGCGGACACCACCGGCTCCAGGACCTCCGAAGGGCGCCCCGTCGTGGCCCGCAACTCGACCACACCCTCCCGCACCAGCCCGACCCCGAGCAGTTCCCTGGTGACCCTGGTCAGGCTGGTTCGCGACAGCCCGAGCATGCGGGCCATCTCGGCCCGCGGCAGCCCGCCTCGCGTCAACAGCAGTCGCAGTGCCGCGCGTGACGACGCGGAAAGGCGAGGCCAGACCTGAGCGCCGGCTCCGGACGCCTCGACGACAGTAGGACGTGCCATGCCAGTCACCGTACGCGACCGCCGAATCACACCCTCGGCTCGCCGCCTTCGAGCCCGTCCGGCACGCTGTCCGCGCTCCGGCCACTTGGCCGCTGCCGGGGCGTTGCGCACGGTCTCCGACATCGCGAACCACCATGGGCCTGACGACCCCCCTCGGCGATCGGCATCAGTCGACCCCGGCTCGGCGGCTATTTCACGGCGCCGCTGGTGATGCCGGAGATGATCTTCCGTTGGGCCACCACGAACACGATGACCAGCGGCAGGCTCATCAGGATCACGTAGGCGAAGATGAGGTGCCAGTTGTCGAGGTAGAGCCCGGCGCTGGCGACGCGGAACAGGTTGAGCGGCAGGGTGTCGAGTCGGCCACCGACGACGAAGAACGCGTAGAAGACGTCGTTCCAGACGTAGAGGCAGATGAGGATGGTGGCGGTGGCCAGGACCGGGCGCAGCAGGGGCAGCACCACGCGGCGGAACACGGTGAACGGGCCGGCGCCGTCGATCTGGGCGGCTTCCTCCAGCGACACCGGGATCGTGCGGACGAAACCGGTCACGAAGAAGATCACCGTGGACAGGTAGATGCCCATGTAGACGCCGATCATGCCCACGGCCGTGCCGGCGAGGCCGAGGTAGCGCAGCAGGAGGACGACGGTGACCACGGCGGGGGGCAGCACGATCCCGCTGATGGCCAGGGCGTAGAGCACCGCCGTCAGCCGGGTGGCGCGGCGGGCCAGCACCCAGGAGGCGAGCGACCCCACGGTGAGGACTCCGGCGACGGTGGGCACGACGACGAGCAGGCTGCCGAAGAAGGCCGCCGGGATCTCGCCGTCGGTCCACACGGTGGCGAAGTTCTCCCACAGGTGCCACTCCGAGGGCAGTGCGAGGTTCGGTGAGAGTGCTTCGCCCTGCGACTTGCCCGCCGTGACCACGACGAGCCACAGGGGTATGCCGATGACGGTCGCGCCGAGCAGCACCGCCGCGATCGGCTGGAGTCGGGTCCACACGCGCGCGTCGCTGAGCCGGGGCGCGGAGTGGCGTGGTGCCGAAGTCGTCACAGGATCTCCTCGCGCTTGCGCAGGAAGCGGATGACCGGGAACGCCATGAGCGCGACGAGCAGGAACAGCACCAGGCTCATGGTGGTGGCCTGCGCGAACAGGCCCTGGCCGAAGGTCCGGTAGATGAAGATGTTGAGGATCTCGGTGGTGCGGGCCGGTCCGCCGCCGGTCGTGGCCTGCACGATGTCGAAGCCGTTCATCGAACCCAACAGGGCGGTGGCGACGTTGAACGTCACCGCGGGGGCCAGCAGGGGTGATTTGATCGCCCAGAACGTCCGCCACCGGGACGCGCCGTCGATGTGGGCCGCCTCGAGCAGGTCCTCGGGGATCGTCTTGAGCCCGGCCAGGTAGATGAGCATGGACAGGCCCATCCACTTCCAGGCGTGGATCACGGCGACCACGACGATCGTCCACGTCGTGTCGCCCAGCCAGGCGTACTCGAACGGGTGGCGCACGACCGCTTCGACGAGCTGGTTGAGGCTGCCGTCCGGTTTGAGCAGCGCCTGGAACACGTAGCCCACGGCCAGCGCGGACATCAGCACCGGGATCAGGAAGAACACCCGGACGACCCGGTTGAGGCGGGTGTCGCGCTCGAGCAGGACGGCCAGCACGAACCCGAACGCGTTCTGGAACACGGCCACCAGCACCGCGTACACGACGGTGATGCGCAGTGCGCTGAACAGGGTGCCGTCGGCGGCCAGGTCGGTGAAGTTGTCGATGCCGACGGCGTTGATGCTCGTCTTGAAGCTGGACCAGTCGGTGAACGCGTAGACGAAGTTGAACAGGGTCGGCACGAAGAAGAACACGACGAGGACCGCGAGCGCCGGCGCGATGAACCACATCGGGTGCGTGCGCCGGTGCGTCGTGCCGGGGTGACGCGTGGGCCGGTGCCTCGGTGTGGGCGTCGGCGGGCCGGGGCGGACCGGCGTCGGTGTCTGCTGGGCCGTGGGCATCGCGGTGGTGCTCCTTGGAGAAGTGGTGCGTGCCGGGCGCGTCGCCGCGCCCGGCACGCGTCCGGTCAGAAGCCGGGGACGCCGGCGGCCTTGGCGAGTTGTTCGAACTGGTTCTGGGTCGCCTCGGCCACCTGTTCGGGGGTCATGTCGCCGGTGATCATGTCGGCGAGGTTGAGGTAGAGGTCGGGGTTGGCGACGGCCAGGGCCTGCATGGAGCCGACGGCCGTGGGCAGTGCGGCGTGCACGTCGAGCAGGGCCTGCGGCACTCCGGGCGGGTTCGGCACGGCGGGCTGGAGGGAGACGGTCTTGCGGTCCTGCACGAACTTCTCGTAGCCGGGACCCATCCAGTAGGACAGCAGTTGCAGTGCCGCGCTCTGCCTCTTCGCGTCACCGGTCTTGAAGGCGACCAGGGCGTTGGACTGGTCGGGGATGAACGTCCCGACGTTGCCCGATGGCGAGATCGGGAAGAAGCCGATCCTCCGGTCCAGCGTCGCGGTGTCGGCCTTGGCCTGGAGCTGGCCGAAGAACGAGTTGACCTGCACCACCATGGCGGCCTTGCCGTCGAGCAGCGCATCGCCCTGGTCGGTGAACTTCGCGGTCTTGATGTCGGCGTTGAACAGACCCTCGTCGATGAGGGACTTGTACTTCGTGATCGCGTCGAGCACCGGCTTGCCGGAGAACGTCTCGCCGCCGGTGTTGATCTTCTCCCAGAGGCCGTCCTTCGCCGCGTCGGCGAGCTGGACCTGCACCCACCACTGCGTGGCCCAGCGGTCGGCGGCCATTTCGTGGAACGGGGTGACGCCCTTGGCCTTGAGCGTGCGCGCGACGGCGATCATCTCGTCGAAGTTCTTCGGCGTCGAGGTGATGTCGTTGGCGGCGAAGACTTCCTTGTTGTAGTAGACGCCTTCGACAGCCGGGCTGGTCACGAGCGCGGCGTAGCGGGTGTGGTCGAGGATGCCGGTGATGTCGCGCACCGCGGGCGCGAGCTGGGGCAGCCACGGTGCGCCGTTGAGGGGTTGGAGGTTGGTCTTGGCGTTGATGGCGGTGAGCATGGACGCGGTCGGCTGCCAGAACGCGAGGTCCGGCTTGTCGCCGGTGGCGACCTTGGTCTGCACGCCCTGCTCGTACGGGTCGGGGATGGTGACGACCTCGACCGACGCGCCGGTCGCCTGCTCGAAGCCCGCGACGACCGACTCGGGCACGGTGTTGCTGTTCTGCGCGGCCCAGATCGTCAGCTTGACGCCGTCGAGCTTCGCGGTGGGGTCGGCCCAGGTGACGGGGGCGTCGGCGGAGACGTCGGCACCGGGGTCGCTGCACGCGCTCAACGCGAGCGCGAGAGCCGCGACGACGCCGAGGCCAAATCGCTTGTTCATGGTGGTCGGTCCTCTAGGAGAGTAGATCGGTGGCGGTGATGCGGAACAGCCGTGCCGCGGCGGGTTCCGGGTCGGTCGGGGTCACGGTCAGCGACCCGGTGTCGGCGGACCACGCGCAGGTCCAAGCGGGCAGCCGCCGGGGGTGCAGCACCTCGATGTCGACCTGCCGGTCTCGCAGGTGGGAGAGGTCGAGCGTGATCGGTGTCGCCGTGGCGGCGCGACGCCACACCGCGAGGTGGGTGACCTCGCCCGTGCGCAGGCCGAGGCTGAGCCACGGGTCGTCCCAGCCGGGCAGGCCCAGCGGCCACACCGGCACCGACTCGGCCAGGTCGGCGCGGATCTCGCGGTGGACCTGCACGGCGTCGCGCACCGCGTCGAGCTGCCCGGCGTCCATGTGGTCCAGGTGCCCGGACAGGTAGAGCCGCCCGAGCATCCCGGTGACCAGCGTGAACGCGACCTGCTCGGCGGACATGTCGGGCTGCGGGTAGGCCCAGCTCGCCGACTGCTCCGGCAGCACCGACATCGGGGCCGCCACCGCGATCGGCGGGTAGCGCAGTGGGTCCTGCTGGTCGCTGGTGGACTGCAACTGCATCCGGGACAACAGCGCGTAGTCCATCCGCATCGCCCCCGACGCGCAGTTCTCCAGCACCAGGTCCGGGTGGCGGTCCAGCAGCCGGTCCAGCCACGTCTGGTGGGCGCGGTTGTGGCCGAGCAGGCCGTCACCCGCGCTGTCGGCGTCGACATCGGTGCCCACGCCCGGGTCGATGTTGTAGTCCAGCTTGAAGTAGCCGATGCCGAGCTGCTCGACCAGCCGGTCGACCACCTCGTCCAGGTGCGCGACCGCCGCCGGGTGGCGCAAGTCCAGGTGGTAGCGGTCGTGCTCGACCACCCGCACCCCGCCGCGCCGCAGGAACGCTTCCTCCGGCAGTTTGTCGGCCATCGGGCTGCGGACCCCGACGACCTCGGGCTCCAGCCACAGCCCGGGCACCATGCCGTGCTCGCGGATGCGGGTGAGCACCTCCTCGATCCCGCGCGGGAACCGGGTCTGCGACGGCTGCCACTCCCCCACGCTGTCCCACCAGCTCGTGCCGTCGTCGTACCAGCCGGCGTCGATGCAGAACACCTCCGCGCCGACGGCCGCGGCGGCGTCCACCAGCGGCAGCAGCCGGGCCGTGGTCGGGTCGCCCATCAGGGTGTTCATGTAGTCGTTGAACACCACAGGCAGGGACGAGCGGTCGCGGTGGGGGCGCACCAAGGCGCGCCGGTGCCGGGTCAGCTCCGCCGCGGCGCCCTCCAGGCCGTCGTGGGACACCGCCACCGACACCGGCACGGTGGTGAAGCTCTCCCCCGGCCCCAGCAGGCGCCGCCACTGGTGGTCGCCGTCGGTCGGGCCCAGCAGGGCCACGTACGCACCGTCGAGCCGTTCGCCCACCTCCCACCGCCACGGACCGTTGTGCTCCACCTGCCACAGCCAGGTGTGCCCGCCGACGCGGTCGACCAGCCCACCGGTCGGCAGGTGGGTGCCGGTGGACCAGGCGCCGCCGCTGACGACCGCGACCCGGCCGCGACCGTGCTGGCCGTGCGAGCGCAGGTTGAGGTCGGGCACGCGGTCGCGCAGCGGGCGCCGGGTCCACCGGCCCTCGCCGAGCCACTCGCTGTCGGCGGCCACCAGGTCGAGGGCGTCGACCGGGTGGCCGCCGAAGCCCGCGGCGAAGGAGGTCACGCCGAGCAGCAACACCGGATCCGTGCCGCCGTTGGTCACCCTTGTGGTGATCTGGCACGCGGCGACGCCGTCGGCCGACCGGAAGGTGGTCTCCGCGGTCAGCCCGGTGCGCTCGTCGCGCTGGTCGACCCGCAGCTCGTGCCACGTCCCGAACCGACCGCGCTCGTGGCCGATGTGGGTCAACCGCCGGCCGAGCGAGGTGTCCGAGAACCGGTGCGACGCGCGCGCCCGACCTTCGCCGGCCACCAGCAACTCCACCAACGGCTGGCCCGCGCCACCCGGGTGCCGCGCGCCCCGGCCGGACAAGGCCCGCACCGCCACCGGACCGCCCGGGGAGACGTCCAACACCAGTTCCAGTGCCGAATGGCCCCAGACCAGGCCCGTGCCGGTTTCCAACGAAGTCACCGCTGCTCCTGTCGTGCGTGTGGGGAAGGGGGAATTGCTAACCGAGCGGTGCCGCGATCCGGATCAGGTCGATGTTCGGGGCGTAGCCGCTCGACGCGTTGCCGAAGGTGATCGTGTTGGCCCCGGCCGCGAGGTCCACGTCGACGACCGTGGTGTGGTAGTTCGACCAGCCGAACGTGTTGCGGAAGTACACCCGCTTCGACGCGCCCCCGTTGACGCGGATGTCCGCGCCCCGGTCCACGATGTTGTTGTTGTAGGCGTGGTCACCCACGACTTCGGCGTTGGCGTAGGCGACCACCATCCGGTAGCGCCCGGCGGCCGGGACCGTCACGTTGGTGAAGCCCAGGGTGTTCGCCGCGCCCGCGCCGACCCAGCCGACGTACCGGCCACCGGAGGCCGCCGCGTCGTCCACCCGCACCGCCGTGCCGCCCAGCGCGTTGCCCGCGGCCTCGGCCTCGTAGGTCGTCACCGTGCCGGTGGCCGGCGTGACGTCCAGGTAGTCGAGGTTGACCGCGTCGCGGTCGTCACCCGCGTAGGCGTTCACCTCGACCTGGTTGATCCCGGCGGGCAGGAACACCTTGGTGGTGGCGGTGTTCCAGGTGTTCCAGTCCGGGGTGCCGGGCAGTGTCCGGTCGGTGAGGTCGGCGCCGTTGAGCCGCAGGCGGACCGACCGGTTCGCCGGAGCACCGCTGTACGGGCCGGCCGAGTAGCGCAGACCGAGGTTGTAGTAGCCGTCGGAGGGCACGGTCACGACGAACTTCGTGCTCGCGGACGTGCTGGCGCCGTAGCCCTCGACGAAGTAGGTGCCCGAGTACCCGGTGTTGCCGCCGTGGGTGATCCGGGCCGAACCGTCGAGGCGCGCGTACTCCGCCTGGTACCGGGAGGACGGCCCGGTCGCGGTGAGGTCCTTGTTCGGGGTGACGATCACGTGGTACGCCGAGGTGCCCTTCAACCCGGTCAACGGGATCGTGACCTGCCCGCCGCCGCTCGCGAAGTCACCCTCCGCCACCACGTACGGCCCGGTCGACGGGTTGAGGCCCGAGGCGTCCACTCCCCACACCGTGGCGTGCACGGTGGAACCCAGGTAGGGCGCCGCTCCCAGGCCCCGCACGACGACGTTCGTGTCATAGGTGCCCGACGCCGGGTTGTTGCCCCCGAACACCACGCGCGCCTGCTGCTTGGCCGCGTCCAGCGCCGCGACGCCCTGCAACGACCCGCTCTGCGACGGGGGCGTCACCGCCACGGTGTGGCCGGTCAGCTCGCCGTACCACTTGTAGAGCCACCACGCGCCGGTCGCCTGGTTGTTGCGGGTGACCAGGTCGTTCAACCCGCCCGCGGTGGTCCAGTACGCCAGGCAGCCGTCCACCTTGCTCGCCTCGAACTTGGCCACGAACTGCACGAGGTTGCCGGGCACCCCGAGGTCGCCCGACGACCGCCCGTACTCGTTGATCGAGATCTGCCGGGGGCTGATCCCCAGGCTCCGCTCGATGCCCCGGTAGTCGTCGAAGTGGTCCTGCCAGCTCGTGTAGAAGCTGTCGTCCAGCTCGTGCCACGCCATCACGTCCGGCAGCACACCGTTGTCCCGGGCGAAGGTCAGGAACGCGCGCAGGTCGGCCGACCGGTAGGAGGCGAAGTTGGGTCCCGCGATCCGCGCACCGGGATCGATCGACCGGATGCGCTGGAAGACGGTCTTCCAGTCGGCCAGGAACCGGCCACGCAAATCGTTGCCGTACCAGATCCAGTCCGGTTCGTTGAACGGCACGTACACGTAGGACGAGCGGTGCGGGTCGGCGACCACCTTCCGGACCATCGCGTCCACTTTGGACAGGTAGTCGGCGATACCGAGGTTCTCGTACGGCCAGCTCTGGTAGATGTCCTGCATGTAGATCTGGATCTCGCGGCCACCGGCGCGCTTGAACATCGGCGCGATCTTCAGCGCGTCCCCGTTGGGGTGCTGAAGGCCGTCGGGCGCCTTCTGCGCCGCGACCTGGGGGCGCAGCGCGGCGAGCATCGTCTGGTTCGGGATCCCCTCGTCGCCGAGCCCGTACAGGAACCCGGTCGCGCCGTACCGCAGAGCCCCGGTGTTCGCGGCCAGGTCGACCACCAGCTGCGACGGCGCGGCGGCGGCCTGCGTCGGCACCGCGGTGACCATCGCCGCGGTCACCGCCAGCACTGTGGACAAGGCTCTGCCGCGGCCGGCTGTCTTCGATTCCATGTCTGCCATGACCTCCACGTCGAGGTTCGAACCACTGTGATGTGACCGGTCACATCAACGGTCGGCAGAAGTGTGAGCGTTAACACCCGCTGAAGAGAAGGGTTCGTTACCCTGTTGTTACCTGTGCACGCGGACGGGTGGGGGCGCGGTCGACTCGCGCACCACCAGGCACGGTGGGTCGAGCGGCACCCGACCGGCCGAGTCGTCGGACACCAGGGCTGCCAGGCACGCGCGTCCGAGGGCGGCGAAGTCCATGCGCACGGTGGTGAGCGCGGGTGTCCAGAACTCCGCGCCCGGCACGTCGTCGAAGCCCACGACGCTGACGTCACCCGGGACGTCGCGCCCCGCGTCGTACAACGCCCGGCGCACCGCGATCGCCGTCGTGTCGTTGCCGCACAGCACGGCCGTCACCAGCGGATCCGCCGCCAGGGCGCGGCCCGCCTGATAGGCCGAGCGCGGTTCCCAACCCGCCGCCAGGACGTCCGGCACCGGTGCGCCCGCCTGCGCCAGGGCATCGCGCCAGCCCGCCTGACGCGCGCTGGTCCCCGTCTCGGAGGGGATCGCGACGTGATGGACCGTGCGGTGCCCCAGTTCCAGCAAGTGACGCGTGGCGTCGACAGCGGCCTGGCGTTCGTCCAGGAAGATCGTCTCGCGGGAGACGCCGGGCAGGCCGCCCGCCTCCGCGGCGGCGACCGCGGGCACGTCGTCCGGCAGCGCGCGCAGCACCGCCGCACCGGCCGCGTCGAACGCGATCACGACCACCCGACCCGCACTGGGGTCGCTGACGTACTCGACCGCCTGTCGCACGTCCTCGGGCCGCGCGGACTCGACCACCCGGATGCCCACCGACAACTCCAGAGGTCGAGCGGCCTCTTCGACCCCGCGCAACGTGGACGCGTACCCGTACAACGTCGTATCCGCCGTCACGACCGTCACCCCGCGCGCACGCCCGAGGCCGAGCGCGCGAGCCGCCCGGTTCGGCCGGTACCCCAGCCTGTCGATGGCTTCCAGCACCTGCCGCCGGGTGTCCGGACGGACCCGCGGCGAGTCGTTGAGCACCCGCGACACGGTCTGGTACGACACCCCGGCCGCAGCCGCCACATCGCGGATGCTCGGCGGACTCGCCGACTGCCGACGTGCTGGCCCTCCGGGGGAAGATCGCGCCACCGGCCCATCTTGGGCCGTTGACGCGCTCAAGGCAAAACGCCGACCTCGGCAGGAGCAGGTCACCGCGGACGGGCAGCCCTCTCACCCGCAGTGGCACTCGGACGGCCGAGCGGCCCTCTCCGCCGCACAGCGCGACCTCGCGACGCGCGAGGAACCAGCCCAGTGCCACCGTAGTGCCTGCTCGGTCTCGCCCGCCGGAGGGAGCGGGCGAGACCGAGCAGTGGTCAACTGGAGCGTGCCGCGACCACGCCGACCGCGTCGACGACGAGGGTGCCGCTCAACACCTTCACCTGAACGGTGTGTTCGCCGTTCACCAGACCTCGCAGGGCGTAGGTCTGGTGGAACTGGGGCGAGGCGACGGTCGCCGCGGAGGCTTGGACGACGGTCCCGTCGACCGTCACCTCGAGGACGGCGGACCCGTTGTTCTGGCCCACGATGTCGAGTCCGGTTCCGGTGAACGTGTAGGTCAAGGTCGAACCGGTGCCCTGGCTGGTCGAGAGGGTGCGCTGGATGTCGTACATGTTCGTGCCGTTGCGGTGTGACCACGCACCGCCGTAGCGCAGCTTGACCGCCGGGGTCTCGCCGAGGTCGTGGGTCTCCAGGTCGTCCAGCAGTTCGGCGTAGTTGGACGGGTTGGTCCCCACGGTCTGGACGCGGAGGTTGTCGAAGCGGGTGTAGTAGTAGCCACTGCCCAGCTCCACCCGCCCCGACAGCTTCGGCTTCGCGTCGCTCAGCGTGTGCAGGGCGGTGCCGTCGAGGTAGGCGGTCACCTTGTCCCCCACGGCCCGCAGGGCGATGTTGTGCCACGCGGTGTGCGCCGTGTCGAACCCGGGGATCGTGACACCACCCTCGCCGGTGGCGGCGTTGCCACTCGCCACCACGCGGTCCTCGACCAGGACGCTCCAGCCACCGTCGAACCAGAACTTCAGCTTGTACGGCGCGGCCTTGTCGCCGTGCTGCTGGCGGACACCGATCGACGCGTAGTTCTTGCCCGACTGCGTGCTGTCGTTCTCGAACGAGACGTCCACGCCCGCGTGGTAGTCCAGCCACCGGTTGTCACCGACCCGGGTGACAGGGTCACCCGGGTTCCAGGCCCCGCCGAGGCCTTGCGCGACCTGGTCGAGCTGCTGTCGCAGGACGTAGTTGTCCGATCCGTCGGGTAGGTAGGCCTCGAACGCCCCGTTGCGGTCACTGGTGTACAGCGGGATCGCGCTCTTCGAGCCACCTCGGGATTCGATGAAGTCCTGGCTGCCGACGACCTTGCCGCCCGTGCCGATCACCGGCACGGTCTTGTCGCGGTAGTCGAAGTCGTCGGCGTACAGCACGTCGTCCCCGGTGTTGTGACCCGAACCGGTGCTGTCGGTGTCGAGCACGGTCCGCTCACCCTCGACGGGGAGCGGGGTGCCGAACGCGGGCCTGGGGATGTTGGGCAGCGTGGTCGCGGTCACCATCGAGTAGGGCTTCACGGTGATCGTGTACGTGCCGTCCGGGCCGGTGTTGACGTTGCCCACGTGCCGCAGGTAGTTGGCGTTGAACCGCCGGCCCGCGTCGGCGGCGCGCGTCTCCCACAGCTTCAGGACCTGGCGGCCCTTGTAGGCCATGTCGACCGCCCGGAGGTGGTAGACCCGGGGCCACTCGCTGTCGTTGATGAACACCGTGGAGAAGTTCTTCTTGTCCGGTGCGGCGAGGGTGAGGTAGCTGGGCGACCCGTTGCGCCCGTTGACCGGGTTGGTGCCGGCGGCTCCGCTGAAGCTGGCCTGTGGGATGGCCCGCCAGATGCCGGCGGTGTTGCCCGGGTTCTCCCACCCCGTCCTGGCGAACCAGCTGAAGTGGCGCAGGACGTCGATCGCCATGTCGTAGTGCAACCACCCCGACCACGGGTCACGAGCACTGACCAACTCCTTGTACCCGTATTGGCCGCCCTCGTAGAACGCGCCGACGGCGGGCTGGTAGATGAAGTTCGTCCGCCGCGAGTTGGCGAAGCCCTTGATGACGGTGTTGCCCATCTCCAAGGCGCTGTTCTTGCCGCCCACCCCGGTGCCCGCCACGGTCGGGTCGGCCATGTTGTTGTTCGGCCGGAACGCGGAGTTGCCGAACGTCGCCTGCGCCTCGCTGTTCCAGACCTCCTTGTCGAACGACTCCGCCAAGCGCTTGAAGTCGCCGGCGCTGGTGTCGTCGGTGTTGTAGTGGTAGGCGGCGACGGCCACGGCGTCGCGCAGCGAGGCGTCGGCGACCATCTCGTCGCCGAAGGTGCCCACGCCCACCTCGTCGGAGATGGTCACGCCGATCCGCCGGTACAGGTCGCGCTCGGCCGTGCTCGCGAAACCCGTGCTGTCGGTGCGCACCAGTTCGGCGTACCGCTTCGACCAGTTCAAGTCCGCGGTGTGCTCGTTCACGCCCGGGTTGACGTAGTCGACCATGTAGCCGTACGTGCGGTAGGCGGCGAGGATCGTGTTCTTGTACCAGGTGTAGACCTTGTCGTTGGTGTTCGCCCACGCGGGTGCGTTCCACCGCAGGATCGACACCTTCAGCGCCGGATTGACCTTCTTCGCGTCCGCCGCGAGCTGGAATCCCGGGTGACGCGCGACGTTGACCTCCTCGGTCTCCCACCGCATCGTCGACGGGTCCGGCCCAGTCGAGTTGTTCCGGTCGTTGCCCATCTCGATCTTGACGTTGGTGAGCACCGGGTTCTGCCCACCGAACAGCACCTGGAGCAGCTCCAGGTACTTGGCGGGCTGCTCGGACTTGTAGTCCATCAACAGTGCGCTCGAGCTGTTGCCACTCAGCAGGCCGAAACCCTTGAAGGTCAAGCCGTTGACGTTGTCAGCGCGGATGTCGTCGCCGTCCACCACGACGGTGCGCGGGGTGAGGTCCGGCGGCCCCACCACCGACCACTGCTGGTTGGCGCTACTGCCGCCCCCGTACATCTTGAGGTCCGCGCCGACGTCGGTCCGCCCGGCACCGTCGAGGTACAACCCGGTGGCCACGTTGCGGAACTTCACGTGCCCGTCGACGTTCTCGCGCGCCCACTGCTGGCTCGGCGACGACGTACCCTGCCACTGGGCGCACACCGCGCCGTTCGCCGTCCGGCCGGCGCTGTCGAGGTACAGCCCGGTCGACCGGTTCCTGATCCGGACGTGGGAACCGGACTCCTCGATCACCCACTGCTGGGTGGGCGACCCCGAGGCGGAGTACTGCGCCGCGGCGGCACCGTCGGTCGTGCGGCCCATGCCGTCCACCACCATCCCGGTGGCCCGGTTGGCGATCGTCACGTAGGTGACCGGCGCGTCCTGGGCGGCGGCGGTGGGCGACAACGCGGACACGTGGAGCCCGACTGCCGTCAACACCGCGACAAGTGGCTTCACCACACGCCATCGCGCCTTCGATCTGACTGAACGAGCAGGGACCATGACTTCTCCAATCGGGACCTGACACGGCAACGCTGCACGGCCCGCGCGGTCACCACGCGTCGGGCGGTCCCGCCGGTGCTGCGCACGCAGCCGGAAGGACGAGCCGAACGCGCGGCTCCTTGGCGAGGTGAAGAGGTCCGACCGCACAGCGGAGGTCCCGGAACCTGTTCCGGGACGCCGACCGGCGCATGTGCGATCGTGTTTGTTTCTGTTCGTTTGCGGTCTGGATAGATTTTGACTACGGGTGCTATGCCTGTCAAGACACCCAAACTAACTACCCGATCCCTAGATTCGGTCAATTTCGCACTGTTTCCAACATTTACGAACACCGACGTCTCCGAAGGTCGGCTCGCGCGCCCACGCCCGGCCCGTCGCAGGGCATGTCCGAGACCGGAAACCGGAGGCGTCCTGCACCGGCTGCGACAGGAGCTGTGGCCGGCTCATCCGGGCCGGCTCGACAGGTGGTCGATCCGCGCGGCAGCCGCGAGCAGGCCGTGCTCCGGGCGACCTCCCCGGCTGCGCGAGATCCGCGACTGGCTAGACGCCACCTACTCCGGCCGGGTGCTGATCAGCGAGTGGGGCGACCCCCGCGTGTCCGTGCCCTCCGGGTTCCACGCGGACTTCTTCCTCCAGTTCGGCGGTGACGACGACGGCCTGCCGCTGCGCTCGCTGTGGAACAACGGCGCCGGCACGGTGCAGGCGTCCTGGGGCGAGGTGCCGAGAGTTGGGCCGACGCCGAGGCGAAGGGCGACGCGGGCACGTTCGTCAAGGCCTGGCAGGAGGCGACCGGCGCCATCGCCGCCGCCGGGCGCGGCGGCCTCACCGGTCTGCCGACGTCGAACCACGACTTCACGCGCCTCGTGGCCGGTGCGCGCGACGCCGAGCAGGCCCGCGTCGCGCTCGTCCTCACGCTCACCTGGCCGTCGATGCCGTCGATCTACTACGGCGACGAGATCGGCATGCGGTTCGTGCCCGACACCCCGACGTTCGAGGGCTCGCGCCTCGGCCCGACCTACGACCGGGCGGGTTCGCGCACCCCGATGCAATGGGGTGACCTGCCCGCGGGCCGGTTCGGGCCGGACGTCGCGGAGTCGCGGTACCTGCCGCAGGACCCGGACCCCGACCGGCCCACCGTGGCCGCGCAGCTCGACGACGAGGGCTCGCTGCTGCACCTGGTGCGCCGCCTCGCGCACCTGCGCACCGACGACCCGCGGCTGGACGCGGCCGCCGACGTGGAGGTGCTCGCCACCGGTTACCCGTTCGCGTACGTGCGCGGCGGCAGCCTCGCCGTCGTGCTCAACCCCGGCCGCGCGGCCGTGTCGATCACCGTGCCCGGCGCCGCCGCGGCACGCACCGTCGAGGCACGTGGGCACCGGGTCGCCGGTGACGTCGTGCACGTCGACGGGCACGGGTACGCCGTGCTCGACCTCGCCTGAGCTCGAAGTCCTCGACAACGGAGACGGAATGCCTCGTAGGCGGCGTCCACAAGGGACGTCGCCTAGGGGCGTGTGGAGCTCATTCAGTTGTGGTTGTTCCGGTCAGCCGGTGGTCACAGCGCCGGGTAGGCGTTGCGCATGAGCTTCTGGAACTGGGCCGAGAACCAGTGGCCCGACAGCGGGGCGTTGGGCAGCGCGCCGGACATGTTGAAGCCGTTGCGGGCGTTGCCGCCGCAGGTCGGGATCAGGGTGCTGGAGCCGTCCGACCCGCCCGCGCCGCCGCGCACGTGCTCGACCGGGCGCTCGCCGTAGCCGCAGGTCTCGGGCAGTCCCACGTCGATGCCCGCGCGCAGCGCCATCATGGGTCCATGCAGTTCCTCGCCCCGGCCTTCGTGCTCTGTGACAACGGCGTCCGGCGAGGCGATCCGCGGGCGGTGACCTTCGCCTACGACCACGCCAACTGGTACGTCGACAAGGCCCTCGAACGAGCCACCAAGTGCGCCGAAGCCGCCGCCGGAATCACCGTGCTCCGCACCGCCCGGACCCAGTACGACGCAGTCCCCCGTCCCGGCCGGCCTTGTCCGCCCAGCACGGGATGTCCGCTGTGGTGAGGGCATCGATGATGCCGTGGCGCTTGTGCTTTCCGGAGTAGTACGGCCGATCGGCGGCGATGCGGTCGATCCGGAGCGAGGTCAGCAAGGACCCGGGCGGCTTCGTGGGTGCAGCGGCAGACGTTGGCCGGGCCGATGCCGAACCCGGCCACGAGACGGGTACAGGTGTCGCCGCAGCGCAAGTGGGCCAGGACCAGCAGGGCTTGGCGCCCGGGGTCGAGGCGCCGCCACCTGCTGCCGATCCGAGGCGACGCGCGGCCGGCTCATCCATCAGGAGCTTCGCCACGTCTCCAGCCGTGGGAAAGTGCTCGTTCCGTTCGCGGTGGCCTGGGCGCCGAGGTGCTATTCCGGACGGAACCCGCGACCGCAGCTCGAATCTGGTGGTACTCCAGCCTAAGAAGTCGGCGCGCTGCCCGGCTGTTGGCGGTTCTCGATCGTGATTCCGCAGTTGCCGATCAGCGCGACGCCGGTACCGATCGCCGTAACCACCGGAGCGGCCAGCGCCGCGACCAATCCGAGGGCCACCGGCACTTCCAGTACGACGTCTTCCTTGCTGTCACGCACGACCACGCGCCGGTTGACGCCTTCACCGACCAGTCCGCGAACGGCATGGATCACGGCGTCGACGGCGGCACGGGCTGATTCAGGCTTGAACTCGCTCACGACTCTCCTCGAACAGCAGGTGGTTGTTGACGCCTCCAGCGTGCCTGCGATCGGGCAGCCTGCCATCAGGGGTCTCCCTGATCCCCCACCTGATCCACTCCCTGATACCGCTCACCGCCGCCTGTATCGCTCGAGAGGTCGTCATCACCGGGAGGACAAGGACGACACCGCGTTGAAGACATGCCCTCCACCGACCGCGGACTGCCCGCATTCGTGGAGCCATGTCGTACCCGCCGGGGTGGCCCGGTGCGCCGAGCCCGCGGTGATCGGGTGGAGTACGCGGGCAGTGGGTGCGGCCTCCCTTCCGGCGCTGGTGCACCTCCCCCTCTACCACCGCATCTCCGCCCCCGTGCCGCGGATCGCCCGCACCCGGCGTCGCCGCCGTGACCCACCGGTACCGCGACCTGAGGGAGGAAGACCAGCGGGCCGCTGCCGAGTCGCTTGCGCGGACGGCCTGGTCCGGACAGGGCCGGATCAGTACCTGAGGACGACGCAGCCGTTGCCGCCGACGTCGCCGGTGAACCCGTTGAACACACCGCCATTGGCCCCGTTGCCGCCTCGGCCGGTGCCGGCCGCGCATTCGGCGGGCACCGTCGCACCGGCCGCGCCGCCCGGGCCTCCACCACTGCTCAGCACACCGTTGCCGCCGGTGGCGCCGTTCGCGCCGGGGGTCGTGGTGACCACCGTGCCGCTGCAACTCACCGAGCTGCTCCCGCTGCCCCCGACGCCGCCCGTGTTGTCGCCGAGCGAGCCCTGCCCGCCCTGACCGCCGCCGCCGTTGGCGCGCAGGGTCGTGCCGATGGTGATGCCGGAACTCCCACCGGACGCTCCGGCCTTGGCCTGGTAGACGCCCTCACGCGGACCGCCCCCGGCACCCCCGGCACCGACCGAGATCTTCAGGACCGTACCCGCGGTGACGGCCAACGTGCAGGTCGCGTTCGCACCTCCCCCGCCACCGCCGCCGCCGGGTCCGGGAACCGGGAAGAACCCCCAACCACTGCCACCGCCCCCGCCGCCTGCCCCGACGACGTGCACGGTCACGGCGGTGATCCCGGCCGGCACGGTGAAGGTGAAGTTGCCGGGGTTGGTGTAGGTGTTGACCACGGCCGCGTGAGCGGGCGTCGCCACGGTCAACGGCAGCACCAACGCCGTCAACGCCGCCGCGGCGAACCCTCTTCGGAGGTGCGAGCGGCCGGCTGGGGCGACAGGTGACATGAGGTCCTCCTCGAACTGGTGGTAGCGGTGTTCACGTTCCACGCCACGCACGACGAACCGGCCAAGTCGGGTTCACACGTCGGCTCAGCACGTGCGGTGACTTTCGTACTCGGAACCGGCCGGGAACAACAGGTTCAATGAGGTGAAGTTCGCGCCCGGTGTCGAGCTATTCCAATTGCCGGCGAAAGCGCTCCACTCATGTGCAGCAGGAAGCCGTCCACATTCCAACCCACGCTGCCGCCACCCACGTTGGGGACGTTCACCTTGCCGTTCGCGCCGACCTTGGCCGGCACAACGTTCCCCGGTTCACCGGTCGGCACATGAGCGGCCCGGCGCACCCGGTCACCGGGCTCATCCGCCGCGCCCGGCCGCCCTCCTGATCCCTGGCTGCCGGGGTGTCAGTCGATCGGGCAGGGGGTGCCGGGGCGGGCGGCGGTGACCGTGACGGCGGCGGTCAGGGTGGCCGTCGGTTCCTTCGCCCACCACGGGAAGGCGCCGGCTCTCAGAACGCGGACATGCCCGGTCACCTCGAATAGCATTTGTTCTCGAGGTGTCCGGTACCCCATTCGCCCTTGCGGAGGGAAGCGCTCAGTCGTCTAGCGCACTTCAGCCCGAAGTTGCCCGACACGCCGAGTCGCGTCACTACGGAACACCGCATCCACCGTTTCGGTATCACGCACGCTTGGCGCACCCGACGATTCCACGTGCCTTTGACCTGCCGAAACAATCATCGAACGCCACCGACTCGGCGGTATGAGGGCGTCTGTCCGAGAAAGTATCGTCCCGAATCCGCCGGGTTCATAAACGGCGTTGCCGATCGGTTCCCGAGCTCCGCTCGCACCTCTCGGGCGACCGAACGGCACTTCCCTGCACCTTCGCCTGAAAGGGCTGTCCAAGTGACTTCTTCGCGTACCGTCCGATTAGCCGGCGCGATCGTCCTCGCGCTCGGTCTCGCCGTTCCGTCCCTGCCCGCGGTCGCCGCGCCCAGCGGTGTGGCGACCACGTCCCCCACCTCCGCACCGCGCGTCTCCCTCGGCATGGCCGAGGCGATGAAGCGCGACTTCGGCCTCACCGCCGAGGGCGTGCGGACACGCCTGGCCCAAGAGGAACGGGCCCGTGGCGCCGAGGTCGTCGCCCGCAAGCTCTACGGCTCCGCCTACGCGGGCAGCTGGTTCGACCCCGCGACCGGCAAGCTCGCCGTCGCGGTGGCCGGTGACGCCGCGGCCGACAAGACCGGTCTCGACGTGACCGTCGTGCCCGTCGCGCACACCTATGCCCAGCTCGACGCCACCAAGACCGTCCTCGACCGGCGGGCCGGGAAGGCCGCGCCCACCGGGGTGAACGGCTGGTACGTCGACGTGCGGACCAACACGGTCGTCGTCACCGTCAACCGGCACAAGGTCGACGCCGCCGTGACCGCGTTCGTCGACGAGGCCAAGGCCCTGCACCCCGCCGTGCGCGTGGTGCAGGAGGACCACTCCCCCGTGCCCTACGCCGATGTCGTCGGCGGCTGGCCGTACTGGATCAACAACGCGGGCCGGTGCTCCATCGGCTTCGCCGTGTACGGCGGCTTCGTGACCGCAGGCCACTGCGGCACCCCCGGCTCCCAGGCCACCGACCAGAACGGCGCGCTCTACGGCTACTTCGCCGGCTCCACGTTCCCCTACTACGACTACTCGTGGGTGCGGACCGTCGCGGGCGTGAACCTGTGGGGCTACATGGAGGGTTACAACGGCTACTGGTACTACGTGCGTGGTTCCGCGCAGGTCCCGGTGGGCTCCGGCGTGTGCCGCTCGGGCTCGACCACCGGTATGTGGTGCAACTACATCCAGGCCCGCAACCAGACCGTGAACTACCCGCAGGGCGTCGTCTACAACCTGACCCGCACGAACGTCTGCGCCGAGCCCGGCGACTCCGGCGGCTCGTGGCTCAGCTCGAACCAGGCCCAAGGCGTGACCTCGGGCGGCTCGGGCAACTGCTCGACCGGTGGAACCACGTACTACCAGGAGGTCAACCCGATCCTGTCCGCCTACGGCCTGTCGCTGATCCTGTCCTGATCTCTGACACGGCTCCCGATCCGACGACCCGACCGGCCTTCGTCCTGGTGCCCGAAAGCCGGTCGGGCCTCACCGCGGCGGCGGAGCCCGGCCGAGGCACATCCGACGCTCCTGGGATCAGCCGGCCGGCGAACTGCCGTCGCGGTGAGGTCTGTCCATATGCCGCAGGTTCGCTCCTGCGGGCGGCGGTTGCCCCGCCCTCGTGGATGCAACGCGTAATCGGATCGCGGCGTGGTGCATCAGGCCGATGTCGCCGATCCTCGAACGCGTGCTCGACGCGCTTCACCCACGAGCGGCAACCTTCAGCCGCGGAGGGACCGGACCACGAGCCACCACCGAGGTGACGTTGCGGCGCGGACCGGACACCCGCCCGACTGACCACGCCACCGTGACCAGCGCCATGGTGAACACCAAGACCGTGCCGGCCTGCCCCGGGACGCGGTCCACCCACCGTGTCGACCTCGTCACCGCGTTCGTTTCACCGGGCGTAACGGCGGCCGTCCCGGGGTCGAAGGTAGTAGTGGAGAGTGCGACAACCGATCGCAACGTCGCGACCCGCGGAGGCCATGGTGACGCCTTCTCCTGCGCCCACCCGAAAAGGCTGGTGGCGATCCACAACGTTGTGGGCGGTGGTCGGCATCCTGGTCACGGTCGTCGGCGTCGTGATCGCCTACGCCGCTTGGCAGTACCCGCGTTCGCCGGTCGCCGCCCCGGAGACGACCGGTCGGTCACGACAAGGCGGCGCGGTGGCCGGATCGGACGATTCGACCACGGCGTCCGCACCGACACCCCTCACCGGCTCGAAATCCGCCACCGCGTCGAGCCGACCGACCGGCGACGCGGTTCTGGGTGCGGACGCGCTGTACCTCAGCGACGTCCCGAAGAGCTTCTTCGTGCGACAGCCGATCAACGCCGTTCGCGGTGCGGCGAAGATGTCCAACGAGGAGTACCCGTCGAGCTACAGTTTTCGCTTCAGCGGTTGCGGTAACTGCACCTACGAGGCCGACGTGAACCTGCCGACCGCCTACAACCGCTTCACCGGCACCGTCGGCCTGACGGACGAGTCCCGCCACGACGCCGCGGTCGACGGCATCGTCTACTTCTCCGCCTACTCGCAGACAGGCGCGCTGCTGTTCGGACCCCAGAAGATCGAGTACCCGGCCAAGGTGCCGTTCGACATCAACACCACCGATGTGACGCGACTGCGCCTGAGCGTCGCGAACGGCACGAATTCGGAGATCGCCTGCTGGTGCGACGCGCAGTTCGCCAAGTAACGAGGGGAGGTGGTTCCGGCGCTGGTATTCCGAATTCCTTCTCATTCGGATCACGACAACCCTGCCGGACCGCTGACCACCACCCGAGGATCGTCACGTAACCCCGTCCAGCAGCGGACGGCGCACGGCGTGGCCCGCCTACCAGGTGCCCTGGGGCATGCACCGCAGGGCTGGTACAGCGAGTTCCCGGAGGTACCCGGGTCAGGGCTTGGCCTTCTTGTCCTTGCCCACGGGCTTGGCCTTGTCTTGTTTGACCTGGCCGGGTGCCTGTTCCCGGCCGTACCGGCCCGGTGCGGGCGGTTGCTGCGTGACCGTTCCGTCCGGTCGCTGGTCGGCCGGGGGTTCGACGGTCGCGGTGGCGGGGTTCAGTGGCGCGGTCACGGTCACGGTCGGCTGCGTGAGGTCGTCCGGCGCGGAGGTCGCCGGTGCGGAGGTCGGTGACAGGGCCCAGGCGGCGCAGACCGCGCCTGCCAGGCCCGTCAGGGAGGCGACGAGCGCCTTCGTCGACTTCATGGGGCTGGGCCGGGATACCCGGTGTGGTACCGGTTCTTCGCGATCGTCGGTGTCGGTCGTCAGGATCTCGATGGCGGTGAAGGTGCCCGTGTCCAGGGCGCGGGCGCAGTCGTGGGCGGTCGGCCGGCGGCGTGGGGACAGGGAGGTCATCAGCGACAGCAGGCGCACCAGGTCCGCGGGCAGGTCGGAGGGGATGTCCGGTGGGCGGTGCAGTCGGGCGACAGCGGCTTCGAAGTCACCGCCGTCGTACTCGCGGCGACCGGTCAGGCACTCCAACAGGACCAGACCGAGGGCGTAGACGTCGGCCGCCGTGTCAGTCCCGGCGCCGCGGACCTGTTCGGGCGCGAGGTAGGCGGGCGTACCGACCACCTGCCCGGTGCGGGTGAACCGCGTGGAGCCGGTCAGGTGCGCCAGCCCGAAGTCGGCCAGGTAGGGCACGCCGGAGCGGTCGAGGAGGATGTTCGACGGCTTGACGTCCCGGTGCACCACGCCCCGGTCGTGCACGTACGCCAGCGCCTCGGACAACCGGGCACCCAGCCACGACACCTCCTCGACGTCGAGCGGTCCCCGGGCGATGTGATCGCGCAGCGTGCACCCGTCGACCAGTCCCAGCACGAGGAACGCACCACGGTCACCGATGCCCGCGTCGTGGACCGGGACCAGACCGGGGTGCGACAAACCGGCCAAGGTCCGCACCTCGTTGTCGAACCGCCGCCGGTCGTCGAGATCCGCGCCGGGACGGAACAGCTTGACCGCGACCTCACGGCGCAACGCGGTGTCCCACGCGCGGTGCACCTCGGCCATGCCGCCCGCGCCGAGCACGCCTCGCAGCTCGTAGCGGTCGGCCAACAGATCCTCGCCGCGGGGTGATGACACCGCCGTCCCTTCCGGTCGTCCGTCCGTGGACATCCCCAGATGCCCCGCCGACGGCGGTGCCAAACGACCGCCCGACACGAACCGTGCACACCGACGACTCGCACGGCGGATCCGGCGACGCGGACGCATCCCGTGGTGGTCCGGGTTGCCCGGCCCGCCTCTCGGGCGATCATGAATCCGCTCACCTCGTGAACCACTGCTGCCGGGCGGTTGACATCCGGAGTCAACGGGTAAATCCGGCACGTCATGCTGCCCTCCCCGCAGCCGTCATGCACACGAGGTGGTGTAACCGTGCACGAGCAGTCATGGAGCACGAGAGGTGACACCGTCGACATCGCCCTGGTCCGCGACATCGACGAGATCACCCTCCGGGAGGTGCGACGCCTGGTACGCGACCTGCTCGACGGCCGCGACGGGGTCGCCGTCGAGGACGCCGTGCAGGTGACCGACGAGTTGGTCGGCAACGCGCGTCGACATGGCACGCCTCCCCGCACCTGCCGACTGCTCTTGATCGACCAAGGCCGGCGCCTGCGCATCGAGGTCGACGACACCTCGGTCGGACAACCCCGGATCCGCCGCCCGGACACCTCCGGGGGCCGCGGCATGATCATCGTGGGCGCGCTGGCCACGGCGTGGGGCGTGGTGCGGCACCCCGACCACAAGACGGTGTGGGCCGAGCTGGAGCTGGACCGCCCGAACGGCCGCAGCCCCCACCTGGCAGCGGCGCCGAACCGGGACAACCGTGAGTGATCGACCCGGCGACACCGAACCGGCAGCGGTGACGATCGACCGCCGGATCCTCGACGATGCCCTGATCATCGAGGTGGCCGGCGAGATCGACCTGGACTCGGCACCGGTGCTCGACGCCGCCTTGACCGATGCGCTCGACCGCGGCTCCCACCGGCTGTACGTCGTGGACCTCGCCGAAGTGGAGTTCATCGACTCGATCGGCCTGTCCGCACTCCTCACCGCCGCCCGACACGCTCAGGACACCGACGGGACGCTGCGCGTCGTGGTCGACGCCAACCGGCCGGTCATCCGCCCCCTGGAGATCACCGGCCTGGACGACGTGCTCAGCCTCCACCACACCGTCGACGAAGCACTCGGGCATTGACCCGAGCTGGTCGGTTGTCGACGTCGTCGGCCAGGACACCGATGACGCCCAGGGGTGTTGATCAGCTGTTCGCCGGAACGTCGACCACCCCGATCCGCACCGACACCGTCGCGGTCGTCTCGATGCTCGCGGCATCGGCGCACTGCCGTCGGGTGGGAAGGGGTCCGGCTCGCCCAGCCGTTCCTCCAGCTCGGTGGTGGGTCGGCGTGGAACGCCTCGTGCCACGCCTGAGGTCGCGGTCGTGCGGCACCAGCACCACGAACCTCGGATCGGCACGGGTGCGCCACCGGTCGGCGACGGTGATCAGCTCCGGCAGGCCGTTCGTCCCCAGGGCGCCGTCACCCACCAGGGCGACGACCGGCTTTCGCGGCACAGGGTGATGGAGGTTGCCCGGCGGGGTGAACCGTGGCGCCGCCGGTGGCGCGGTGGGCTGTGGCGGAGGTACGCAGAGGGGAGGTGGCGGGGGACGTGGCCGCCGTTGACCTGTTGTCTGCAGGAGGATGGACGATGTCTGCGCCGACGCTGAACCACCTGGCCTCCGGGTACGACGCCCGCCAGGCGTACTGCTTGGCGAAGGCCGCCGAACTGGCCTACGGGAACCGGGCCGAGATCGAGGCCACCGCCGGTGAGTGGGGGTTCGATCAGGTGCGTCACCACTACTCGACGTTCAAGCCGCCGTTCGCGCTCAGCGACACCCAGGCGTACACGATGGCGAGCCCGACGATGATCGTGACCGCCTTTCGCGGCACCGAGCCACTCCAGTTGCGCGACTGGTTCTCCGACGCGACCGTTCCGCCGTGGCCCGGACCGGCGAGGACCGGCCTGGTCCACTACGGGTTCGCCGAGGCGTTGCGGGGGGTCATCCCGTCCGTCGTCGCGGCCGTCCAGGAGCTGCGCACGGGAGAGCAGACGGTGTGGTTCACCGGGCACAGCCTCGGCGGCGCGCTGGCGATGCTGGCCGCGGCCTGGCTGCACTTCGAGGAGCCGCGGCTGTCGGCGCACGGCGTCTACACCTTCGGGCAGCCCCGCACGTGCAACGGCGCCTTGGTCAAGGCCTACGACCGGGCGCTGGCCGGTCGGACGTTCCGGGTGGTCAACAACAACGACATCGTCGCGCAGGTGCCGCCCGGGCCGGTGTTCCGCCACGTCGCGGAACTGCGCTACATCGACTCCTCGGGCAAGGTCCGCGACTCCATGCCCCGGGTGTCCAAACTGCTCGACCGCGCCAAGGGACTGACCGCCGACTTGTTCGCGCCGGCCGCCGACGGGATGCGCGACCACCTCATGAAGGCGTACGTGGCGGCCCTGGAGAAGAACCTTCCCTGAAGTGCCACCGGCGGTGCCGGTCGCTCCGCGAGCGAATTCGGGTGAACGAGCGATTTCCCCGTTCTGTGACGCCGGCTCCCGGCCGAACCGGGAAATCGGACGAAAAACGTCACGAAGGTCGGACTGCACCCCATCAGGGGCATGACACCCGATAGGTGGGCGTTACTCGCACGGACTCGTCCCGGTGCGGTATATCTTGCTCCACCTGGCGAGTGGACGTCACCGCGGACGATCCAGCGCGCCTGTTCACCATTCGCTCCGCCCGGTGAGCGGAAGCGGTGTCGAGACAATCGGCTGCTGCGGCAGCACTATCAGGGGGGTTGGATGCTGGGCGTGCTAGGCCCTTTTCCCGAATCACAGTTGTGCCATCTCCTCGATCGCCAGTGGTTGCATTACGCCTTCGTGTCGCCCACCACCGGGCACGCCGTGATCTCGAACCTGTCCGTGCTCGGGGTGGAGTACCCGGCGGACGGGTCGAGCGGTCGGTGGAGCCCGCAGCGGATGGCCATCGCCCTGGTGTACGACCCCGTGCACGGGTGGTCGTCGACCCAGTTCAACGCGGACGCGCCCGATCCGGCGTGGTCGGCGTTCCGGCTGCCGCACCCGCACGGCTCGCCCGGCCCGTTCGAGGTCGCGGCCGTGGCGGGCCTGCCCGCGGTCGACCTGCGGCTGTCCCGGACCAGCAGGCCGTGCACGGCGCAGACCGCGCCTTTCGGGGACGACCAGTTCCTGAGGTGGCAGTCCGAGCCGGGGGTGCGCGGCTCGGGGACGCTGCGGTCACCGAGCGGTGACGTGCGCTGCGATCTGGTCGGCTACCACGAACGGGTCCGCGGCCGGTGGAGCTGGCCGGTGCTGGGCGGTTGGGTGTTCGGCTTCGCCAACGCGCCGTCCGACGACCCGGCGGGACCGCCGCCGTGGTCGGTGGTGTTCACCCTCATCCAGCCGCAGTACCCCCAGGACGCCGCCAACGGTTCGGTGATGCTGTGGCGGGACGGTCGGATGGTGCGGCACTTCCCGCGCCGCATGCTGGAGGTCGCGGTGCACGGTGAGCTCCACCGCGACCGGGTGGTGCTGGTGCCTCCGCTGGCGGCGACGCTGGCCACCGCGCCCGCGCCGGCGGTGCCCGGCCGGTTGCTGATCACCGCGCGGCTGGGCGAGGACCGGCTCGTCCTCGACTTCCGCCCCACCACGGCCGCCCGGATCGCCAACCCGTCCGAGACGAGCCTGAAGCCGTTCAGCGTGCACGAGCTGCTCGGCGGCTGCGTGATCGAGGGCGTGGTCTCCGGCCGCACGTTCGGCTTCGAGGCCCAGGGCATCGTCGAGTTCGCCGGAGACGCCCGTGACGACTGAGACGCCCGTGACGACGGCATCCGCGCCGTACACCGGTGCGCGGTTGCTGACCGAGACCGTGGTCGCGTTGTCGGAACGCGCGCCCGCCATCGTGGCCGCCGCCGCCGAGGAGATGCGGGAGATCCGGCTGGGGCTGCACTTCCACGACGGCAGCAAGGCAACCATGTCCGCCCGCTACAGCCGCCTGCTGGTGGAACCCGGGGTGGTCGGCGAGCCGGACGTGGAGGTGGCCTTCGACGACCGCGCGATGAACCTGGTCTTCGACGCCCAACGACCCCCGGTCGAGCAGGTGCTGCCGCAGAGCCTGGACGTCCGCGGGCCGCGCGACCGGGTGCTGGCGGTGTGGCGCGCGTTCGTGCTGCTGTCCCAACGCGCTTCGGGCCTGCGGTTCGTGCAGCAGCTGTGGCGCGACTACCGCGAACAGGTGCCCCGCCTGTGGGGCACGACCGCCGGCGGCCCGGCACCGCGCCATTCCCCGCACGGTGACGAACCGACCGGCTGGCACGCCGTCGACTTCCTCGCCAACCGCCAACCGCTCGAACCGGGCGACCAGCCGACCATCGGCGGCACCGCGATCGCCGCGCCCAGGCTGCTGTGGGACGGCCGCCGCAGCACCGGCTGGTGGGAGCTGCGACCGGTCACCGACGCCGACTTGGTGCAGACCATGACCGCCTGTCGCGCCCGCGCCAACCAGGAGATCGACCGGCTGCTGCCCGACCGCGAGCCGAAAGAGGACCTCTACGACCTGATGCGGTCCTACCCGACGCGGCAGGGCAAGGGCCTGCGCCCGACGTTGGTGTTCGCCGCGTGCGCGGCGTTCGGGGAGAAGCCCGAGAACGCGGTGCGGGCCGCCGCGGCGCTGGAGCTGTTCCACAACGGCTTCCTCGTGCACGACGACATCGCCGACGAGTCGACCCACCGGCGCGGCCTGCCCACGATGAACGCCGAGTTCGGCAACGGCCTGGCGGTCAACACCGGCGACGGGCTCAACCTGCTCGCCGTGGACGCCGTGCTGGCCAACCTGGAGAACCTCGGGCTGGCCCGCACGCTCGGGCTCATCCAGGAAGCCATGCACATGTGCCGGGAATCCATCGAGGGCCAGGCCATGGAGCTGGGCTGGATCCACCGCCGCGTGGTGCCGTCACGCGACGAGGACTACTTCACCATGAGCACCAAGAAGACCGGCTGGTACACCTGCATCACACCGTGCCGGATGGGCGCGGTGTGCGCCGGCGTCACCGACCCGGCCGTGCTGGGCCGCTTCGACGAGGCGTTCCGGCTGATCGGGATCGCGTTCCAGATCCAGGACGACATCCTCAACCTCGTCGGCGACGAAGCCCTCTACGGCAAGGAAACCCTCGGCGACCTGCTGGAGGGCAAGCGGACCGTGATGCTCATCCACCTGTTCCGCCACGCCGACCAGCGCGAGCGGCAACGGCTCGGCGCACTGCTGCACCGACCGCGCGCCGACAAGTCCCAGGACGACGCCGACGAGCTGCTGGCCGCCATGCGGCGACACGGCTCCATCGACTACGCCACCGAACTCGCCGACCGGCTGGCCGCCGAGGGCATCGCCCGGTTCGAGCGCGACCTGTCCATCATCCCGGAGAACGAAGGAAAAGCAGTGCTGCGCCAGATCGCCCATTACGTCACCACCCGACCGCTGTGACGGGCCCCGACTCCGCCCTGCGCGACAGCGACCGGGCCGCGCTGCGATTCGTGGGCCGCATCAACACCCGGCTGCGCGCGGTGCTGTGCACCCTGGCCCGCCGCGGCGTCGCGATCCGCCAGGACGACCCGCGACGCGCCCGCCAGATCCTCGACGCCCTCGCACCCTGGCCGTTCTACAAGGGCGGCCAGTTCCTGTTCGACCTGCTCGAGTGGGAGGACTTCATGATCGACGGCGACCCGCCGCCGATCGTGTCCCGGCCCACCTTGGGCGCGCTGCTGGACCTGCCGACGAGCTGGGCGGACGCCGCCTTCGCCGCGATCGACACCCACGCGCCCGGCCCCCTCCGCCCGATCGTCGCCAACCCGCAGGTCAAGTGGCTGACCGCCACCGCGCAGTCGACCCTGCACGGGGTGGTGCGCGGACTGACCGGGCTCATCACCCCGCCGGGCACCCCCGACGCCGACGACACGCTGCCGCCCCTGGAAAGCGGCTTCCACCTCTACGCGGACGTCGTGCTGGGCCTGTTCGACCTCATCGGCGCACGCCTGCCTCCCGTCGCCGGCCCCGAACAACCGGTCGAGGAGGACGCCGTCCAGGACCACGAAACCCCTGCCGACGGCAGTCCCACCACCACGGACGAGCCGACCGCGCAACCAGAGGACGTGCCCACGACCGCGGTCTTCCCGATCGAGGAGACGTTCCGGGCCACGCGGGTCGAAGATTTGGCGCACGACTGGACGTTGCGCGGCGATGCCACCCTCGCGGGTGACGACGGCCTGCAACTGACGCCCGCCGAGCGGGAGAAGGCGGGAACGGCGCTGCTGAACATCCCGTTCCCCTCCAGGGCCGGTGTCTCCGTCGACTTCGACTTCTACTGCGCTGGAGGCAACGGCGACGGCTTCGCCGTCTACCTCATCGACGGCGCCTACGACACCGACGTGGGCGGCTACGGCGCCGGCCTGGGGTACAGCCGCGGTCCCGACGGCAAGGGCGACGGTGTCACCAAGGGGTGGCTCGGCCTGGGCTTCGACAAGTGCGGCAACTTCTCCGGGAGCCTGGCCGGACCGTGCACCGAGGACGTCGGCAAGCCGAACCGGATCGTGCTGCGCGGCTCCGGTGACCGCGCCGACGGGTTCGGCTTCATCACCGGGGTCCCCGCCCCCGGCGGCCTGGACGCGGTCTGGACCGACCGGGCGCACGTCCAGGTGCTGATCATCGACGCCGTGGTGACGGTGCACGTCACCCGGGGAGACACGACCACCACCGTGTTCGACGGCGTGGACCTCAAGCTCGCCGAGGGCCAGGCGCCGATGCCCGAGACGTTCAAGCTCGGCCTGTCCGCGAGCACCGGGTGGGAGGTGTCCAGGCACTGCCTGCGCAACCTCGTCGTCACCATGCCCACCGCGATGCCGCTGACCGTGGACGGCGCCGCCGCGGCACCCGCGGGCGCCCGGACCAGCTTCACCGTCACCGTCCGCAACGACGGACCGAACGACGCCCCCGACGCCCTGGTGACCGGCACGCTCGACCCCGCGCTGACCGACGTGGACATCGCCGTCTCCCGGACCGCCGACGGCGCGTCGGCCAGGCGTGCGGGCAGCACCGGGGACGGCACGTTCCGGCAACCGCTCGACCTGCCGGTCGGCGGCACCGCGACGATCACCGTCAGCGGCACGATCGACCGCGCGGCCACCGGCGAGGTCACCTGCTCGGCGACGGTCGAGTCGATCAAGTGCGGCAACACGTCCCCGGACAAGTCGGACTCGCACGACACCCTCCTGGTCGAGCGGACCCCGACGGACGACCTGAAGGTCTGCCAACGCGCGGCGGTCTCGATCGCACCGGGCGCCGACGGGCAGATCGCCATCAGCGTCGAGAACCCCGACGACAACCCGATCGACCTGGCGAACGCCGAGCTGGTCTTCGACGCGCCGACCGGGTTCGAGTGGACCGGCACGATGATGTCCACGTACTACAAGGTCGACGGGCGCGGGGAGAGCAGCGGGGAGACGGCGCTGACGCCCTCCCTGGAGGACGGCGACCGGCGCTTGAGGTTGACGGGGCTCCAGCAGTTCCGGACCGACCGGGGCTCCGTGCTCGCCTACGTCCTGGGCATCAGGGCGAAGGCGGACGCCCAACCCGGCCGGTACACCGACGGCCAGGCCGTCGTCGCCGACTCACGACCACTGCGCCTGACGGCCACCGTGCGGGACACCGCGGAACTGCGAGCGTTCACCAACAACGACACCGCGCTCCCCGTCACCCAACCCGCGATGCCGGAGGTCAGGCCGGGCGACACCGGGTTCATGACCGTCACCGTCGGCTTCGAGCAGGACACCGGCCAAGCCCTGAACAGCCTCACCCAGCAGTTCAACGCACCGTCCGGGTTCCGCTGGAGCGGCTTCGCGTCGTACTCCCACCACACCGGCGGACAGACCACCCGAGGCAGCGGGAAGGACATCGGGCACACGATCAACAAGACCGGCACCATCCTGAGGATCACCGGTGCGCCCCCGCTCAAGGCGTCCAAGGGGTTGCACCTGACGTACGTCCTCGGCCTCACCGCCAACGAGAACGCGACGCCGGGGCCGCACGGCGACGGCAAGGCCAAGATCGGCAAGGCCGGCCAACTCACCTTGCACGCCAAGGTGTTGGGCGAGGACGAACCTCCCCGCTGCAACCGCTGAGCCGGCGGTCCTGCGCGGACCCGGTGGACACTGCCTCCACGAGGACCACCGGGTCCGCCCCGGACGGGTGCCGGCACGTCCGGTTGAACCACGCCCGACACGGCCACGGCTACCGCCCGTCACGTCGCCTGACACGATCTAGTCGACCTGGTCCCGGACCCGGCCGGCACGTCTTGTCGGGACTTAGATTCAGTCCGTCGCGGTGCCAACCCATGGAGGACCTGACGATGAGCCTGTTGCCCAAGATCGGTATCGAGATCCCGTGCAGTTGCCTGGCCCTGAACACCCCGATGACCATCGGCACGAGCCTGTTCACCCTCGACTTCAAGGGCGGCATCAAGGTCCGGGTCGAGATCAACCCCAATGAACCGCTCAACTCCGTGCGGCTGCGAGTGGTCGGGCACAAGATCAGCGCCGAACTCCCCGCGGACGACAGCAGCACCGAATCGCCCCAGCCGAGGTCCGCCACCGTCCAACCGCGGTCCGCCACGGGCACACCGCGGCCCACCACCATCACGATCGAACAGCAGGACGTCGACCTCGACCTGAAGAGCGTGCTCCGACTGACCTCGAAGTTCCCGCCCAGGTTCGAGCAACTCATGGTGCTGAGCTTCACCATGACCATCGAGAACCCCGAAGCGGTGCTGCGCAAGGCGGGAATCCAGATGACGGTTCCCTCCGAGCCACTGGTGCTGTCCACGAAGAACCCGGTGCAGTTGGTCAGCAAGCTCACCAAGTTCCCCCCTAAGGGGGACATGTACAAGCTGATGAACCCGATGGAGCTCGTGCTGCCGGACAACCCGGACACCACGATCGTGAAGATCGACTCGTTCCCGATCAGCGTCGGCGAGTCCAAGTCCTGATCCCCGGCGGGCGCGCCGGCCCCGCTCACCTCGTCACGAGTCGTGCAGCGCGGCCGGACGCTCGACGGTGACCCGCTGTCGCGGCACCACCGGAGTCATCCGTGCCGGCCGGGCCGCGGCGGCCACGAGCACGACCGCGCGCAGCACGCACACGATCACCAGCGCGAAGAACAAACCGAACACGACGTGGAACTGCACGAGCACGCCGTACACCGCAGCCGTCGCCAGTCCGAACAGCATTTGGTTGCGCGGCCGGACGGGCGTCGTGCCGGGATCGGTGATCATGTAGTTGGTGAACAGGATGAACGCCGTTCCGCTCAACGGCAGCAACGCGCTGACCAGGGAGATGTCGGTGACACCCCAGCGCAGCACCGCCTGGGCGATGAACCCTCCCCCCCAGCCGAGGATCAGCGGGACCTTCCCGGTCAGCCGCGCGTTCACCACGGTCCCGGCCACCAGCAGCAGCGCCGGGACGACCGCGTCCCACCACCCGGTGACCCACTCGGTGAACTCGTACGGTGGCGCGATGCCGACCCAGGGGAAGGCCAGCAGCACCACGACGATGCCGAAGTTGCTCGGGTTGAGCACGTGCCGAAGGCGTCCTTGCACCGGCACCCGGATCACGTACTTGCTCGCCACTGCGACCACCGCGGCGAGCACCGTGGGCAGCAGCTGATCGTTGGCGTACAACAACATCGCGCACGCCACACCCGTGATGTAGGACGGCAGCAGGAAGTCCACGACCGCGCCCGGCCGACCGAGCCAGCGCGGGCGCCGCCGCTCCGCCACCGCTTCCACGGAGTCCAGCACGAACTCCGCGGCGAGCGCCGCGGCGACCGCGACCACCGGGGTCAGGTACGCCTGCTCGAAGCCGAGCAGGGTGTGCCCGAGCACCGTCAACGCGGTGATGGACAGCCCGAACCGGCGCAGGGCCGCGGATCGGCGATCAAGAGCGGTCTTGGTCACTTGTCCTCCCGCACACTGCCGTCGGGCTCCAGTCGGAGCACGTGCCAACCGGGAGCCAGGGAGACCGAACCGGTGTGCCGGCGCCCGCACCCGTCCCGCCACGTCAGCTCGACCGGCACCGCGGTGGTCCGGCTCGCGCCGAGGCCGAAGTGCAGGTCCGCGGCGTTCACCCCGTTGTGGCCGTTGGCCGGGTAGAGCTGCGCCACCCTGGTGCCGCCGTCCGGGGTCGACACCTCGGCTTCCGCGCCGATCGCCGGCGTGGTCGGTCCGCCCGTGCCCGCGACGCACCGGCCCTCACCGGTCGGGAGTCGCAGCCGCAGTCCGACGAAGTTCCCCGCGGAGGACGTGTTGCGGTACAGGGCCGACCGTGCCCACTGGTTAGCGACCACGAAGTCCAGGCGGCCGTCCGAGTCGACGTCCCCGACGGCGAACGCCCGGCTGACCGCGGAGCTGTCCACGCCGACCCGGTCGGCCACGTCCACGAACCGGCCGTCCTGGCCGCGGACGAAGAACGTGTTGCGATCGTGCCCGGACAGGTCGACGCCCTCGGTGAAGGTCGGCCACAGCTCGGGGTGGCCGACCACGAGGTCGTTGGCCATGGCCAGTTCCTGCAGCTGTGCCCAGCGGTTCTCCGTACCGGCCACGAACCCGGTCGCGTGCATGACCTCGTCCGCTCCGGTGTTGTCGAAGTCCGCGGCCTTGACGTCCCACGACCAGCCCGACCGGGACAAGCCGAGGTCCTCGCTGACGTCGTCGTAGGGCGCCACCCCGCGGTGCAACCGGTCGGCCACGGCCGCCCTGCCCACCGTCGGGACGAAGGCGAAGTTGCTCTCCTGGAGGGCAAACGGCTCGGTGATGTTGCTGACCAGGATGGCGGGCGCACCCGTGCCCAGCAGGTCGGTGAACGCCACCCCCATGCCCTTGAACGAGTCGTTGCCCAACACCTTCGACTTCGGTGTGGTCACGTGCCGAACGCCGCCGGCCGGCGTGAACGCGACCTGCTCCGGAGCGGACCTGTTGACCAGCAACCGGTCCGGGCCGAAGTCGTTGGCCACGTACAGCTCCGGCAACCCGTCCCCGTCGAGGTCCTGCGCGCCGAGCGCGAGCGTCCACCCGGTCCGGTCCGCGGGCGCGAAAGCGTCGCGAGCCTCGGTGACGCGCCCGTCGCCCGCGGACCGGAACAAGCGCAGCGTGCCCCCGTTGGCCGCGTACGAGAGCGAATCGTTCATGACCGGCTCGGGGGAACCGCCGGTCGGGTCGAGCACCCGGACGCCGTCCGGGAAGTAGTTGCCGAACACCAGGTCGAGGTGGCCGTCGCCGTCGAAGTCGCCCGTGGTCGCGGCGTTGGTGTTCCACACCTGCCACGGGCTGACCAGGTCACGTGCGGAGAACGCGGCCGCCGACGGCGCCACGCCGGGGGTGCGCCGGAACAGCACGGGCGAGCGGCCCCAGTAGTACACGACCACGTCCTGCCAGCCGTCCTCGTCGAGGTCGACCGGCAGGCAACCCATCGGCGCCGCGTGCGGGGGCAGCTCGACCCCGCTGGGGACGAGCGCGAACGGCTGGTAGCGCGCGCCGGTCGTGGGTACCGGGGCCACGCTCACCGTGTCCGTCCGCGGGTCGACCAGGCACAAGTCGTGCGAGACGGTGCCGCCGTCCGCGGCGAGCAGCCCGACTCCCGCACCGACCGAGGAGATCCAGGACCTGATGCGCTCGTAAGCGGGCGCGACGGGACGCAGGTGTCGCGCACCGGGTTGATCGGCAGGGCCGACCGGGTGCTCGGTGAACGAGAACCGCTCGGCGAGCGCATCACGATCCGCCGCCGACGGCTGAGGGCCGACAGTCGCGGCGAACACCACGGCACAGCCGAGCAGCGCCACCACCCGGACGGCGTGCCGGCGCAGGAAAGTCCTCATCGCTCCTCCCACTGTCGACCGGTCTCGGCACGCCACCGCCCGTACTGGACGAGCGTGACCGGCCGTTCGCCCAGCGCCGCCAGCGCGCGGTCGGTCCACCCGGCGGCCTCGGCGACGCTGACCCCCGCCAGCAACTCCGCGGCCTTGTCGGTGTGCGCGGGCACCACCGCACCCACGTGCCTCGCCTTGCACGCGAACGCGCAGCCCTGGGCGAGCCACCTCCGGTGCCGGCCGGCCAGCTCCACCAGCCGGCTCATCTCGCCGGCGTCGGCACCGCCGGCATAGGTGGCCGCGAGCCCGACGCCGCTCCACAGATCCGCCCGCCGGTCCGGCGGGAACTCCGCGATCCGCAGGGCCACGCCCTCCGGGTCGGCGCACTCGTGGAACCAGAGCGCCCGGCCGAGGCCCTGGTCGCGCACGGCACGCACCCCCGGCGGCAGCCCGAGCCCCACCCGTGCTCGGCCGATCGCGCGGTCGGCGTGGAAGAACCCCTGGTGGAAACCGAACCCGTCCCAGGACAGCCACCGCAGCAGCGGGTCCACCGTCGGCAGGCCGACCACGGGCCGCAGCCGCAGCAGCGCATAGGCCCACCCGATCCCCACGTGCACCAGGTGCGGGTGGGCGCTGCCCGGTCCGGTGAGCAGCTCCGCCACTCGCCGACCGCGACCGAACGTGACGAGGTCCAGCAGGGCGCAGCCCATTCCGGCTCCCTCGCAGGCGAAGCCCCGGAGTTCCGGGTCCACCTCGCCGATGCGCCCCGCCAGCCGGTCGACCGTGCACCCGTCCAGCACGGCGTTCAACCCGGACAGGAAGGCTCGGGCCGCTGATTCGAGCACACCCCGGGCCGGGCCGGCGCGCAGCCTGAACCGGCGCCGACCGAAGTCGACCTGACCGGGGTCCACGGACAACAGCCTCACCGCGATGCTCCGCCACGCACCAACGCACGCTCGAACAACGCCGCGACCAGCAGGGGCTTCGCCTCCCGCTGGAAGTCGACCTCCGGGTGGAACTCGCGCACGGTGCCCTCCAGGACCAACAACGACAGGATCGGGAACACGAACTGCGGGTCGGCGTAGAGGCCATGCCGCCGCTGCACGTCGAACAGCGTCGTGGCGAAGGAGATGAGGTCGAACTCCTCCGCGCGCAGGCCGGCGTTCGCCTCCACCAAGGCCACCAGCTCGGCGCGGAAACCGTCCAGGTCCGCGCCCGGCACCGTCGTGGCCGTCGAGGCCACGACGTCCGCGCACGCCGGTCCGTCGCCGCGGGCCAGGCAGTAGAAGAACGCCGCGAACTTCTCCCGAGCCGAATCGGACAACCGAACGGTGAACCCGGCGTCCAGGACCACGATCGAGCCGTCTTCCCGGAAGTACAGGTTCCCGGGGTGCAGGTCACAGTGGACCACGCCGTCGAGGAACAACATCCGGTACACCACGCGCAGCGCGGTCACCACCGCACGCCGCCGGTCCGCCACCGAGAGGTCCTCGGGCCGCAGGCGGACCAGGTCACCCACGAACTCCATCACCAGCATGCCGTCGGTGGACGACTCGCGGTCGACCGCCGGCACGGTCACCCCGGGGACGTCCGCCAATGCCCTCCGGAAGCCGTCGAGCAGCTCGGCCTCGCGGGTGAGGTCGAGCTGCGCCCGAATGCCCCCGGTGAGCTGCCGGGCGATCTCGACGACCGGCGCACCGCGCAGGACGGGCAACCGGGCCAGCACACCGGCGACGCCCTCGAGCAGGGCCAGGTCCAGCGGCAACGACCGCTCCACCTCCGGTCGCCGCAGTTTGACGGCGACGTCCCGACCATCGGCCGTCCGAACGCGGTAGACGCAGGCGATGCTGCCCGACCCGACGAGCGTCGCCGGCGAACCGCCCAACCCCCGCAGTGCCGCCGACGACGACGCGTGCTCAGGACTCACCTGGTCGTGAAGCCGGGCCAGCGCACGGCAGACCTTCGGCGGCAACAGATCCGCCCGCGTGCTCAGCAGCTGCGCCGCCTTCACGAACGCGGCACCGAGCTCGACCACCGTGCCCGCCAGCCACGACTCCAGCACGAGCCCGGCCCGGCGCCCACGCAGCCGACCGGTCATTTCCAACCAGGCCAACGACAACGACCGTCCGCCGAGGACCACCAGAACCCGTACGAACCGAAGAATCACCGCGCCCCGGCTGACATTCCCGACGGTCATCACACGAGCGCCTCCGAATCGCGGGGAATGACATCGCGTCAAGACGCTAGCAGTGACCAGCCACACGGGCCGTCGCACAATCGGCGAACACGAACACCCGCATGAGCGAATATCGATTCACCAATACGGTGGTGAGTCTCACCGGTGCGGACCGAGTGTCAAATACAGACTCCGCGAGACAGCCAATCGATCATCCATAAGCGCACGGACGGCATCAACAGCCCGGACCGAGAGCCTCTCCGACTACGGTACGCACTCGCCACTTTTGCGTCATCGGCTTCGACCACAGCACCCTTGTGCGTCACCGACCAAGCAGCGCGCACCGCCGCGATGACCACCCGCGAAGGCTGACGAGATCGAGTGCGCGACTCCTCGCCGCCATCGACCGGGCGGGTGCGGGTCGTGCGCGACCGACTGGACGACCTGACCGACGAACCCGCCCCGGCCGGCCGCGCGAAATGCCGTTCACCGATCCGGCCGGCGCTGCTAACCTCGGGTGAACCGCTGACCGTGGAGGAAGCCATGGCTGCCCGGAGCCTCACACCGGGCCACCGCACCAAGGCCGTGTGACGGCCTGGTGCCGCCCGGTGACATCGCCCTCACCAGCCGATGCACCGCGAGGAGCTTCCCCATGTCCGGAATACCTTCGTCCACCTGGTACGTGGACTTCTTCACCGAACTGCCCAACGAGTTCTGGCGGCGTGCCGTGCCCGCGGACGTCACCGCCGAAGAGATCGACTTCATCGAGGAACGCCTCGGTCTCGCACCGCGCTCACGAGTCCTGGACGTGCCGTGCGGCAGCGGGCGGCACAGCGTGGAACTCGCCCGGCGCGGGCACCGCGTGACCGGTGTCGACCTGTCCGCCGAGGCGATCGGGCACGCCAGGCGCGCCGCCGCCGGGCTCGACGTCGAGTTCGTCCGCGCCGACATGCGGGAAATCCCGCAGGACGACGGGTTCGACGCCGTGCTGTGCCTCGGCAACAGCTTCGGCTACCTCGAACTCGACGGCCTGCGGGGGTTCGCCGCTGCGCTGGGCGGTGCGGTTCGGCCCGGCGGTGGCCTGGTCGTCGACTTCGCCTCGGCGGCCGAGTCGATCCTGCCCGCCTACCGGGCCGAACCGCGAACCATGCGGACCGGCGACATCACCGTGACCGCGACCAGCGAGTACGACGTCGCCGGAAGCCGGGTGTTCAGCCACTACCGGTTCACCCGCGGTGAAGAAGAACTCGACGTGACCGCGATCCACCACGTCTACACGGTGGCGCAGATCGTCGACCTGCTGCACGGCAACGGGTTCACCGACGTCGAGCTGTTCAGCGGCCCGGGCGGCGAGCCCTACGGGATCGGGAGCGGACGACTCCTGCTCACCGCGCACCGGAGGTCCTGAGATCGGGCTCCGGCCGGGACTGCCCCGGCCGGAGCCCTACTCCTGCGAAGAACCTCGTCCACGCACGTCGCCTCCTCCACAAAAAGCTCACCCGAGGTGTGAAACGGGTGAGAGTTGGGCATCCCGGTGCCTGTAACGATCACGCCGCGTCAGGAAGACGGCGTGGCACGAGGACAAGGAAGCACCGTGGGCATCCTGGGTTGGATCGTTCTGGGTCTCATCGCCGGCGCCATCGCGAAGGCCATCATGCCCGGCAAGGACCCGGGCGGCATCATCATCACCATGCTGCTCGGCATCGTCGGCGCCATCATCGGCGGCTTCATCGGCCGCGCCGTCTTCGGCTCCGACATCGGCAGCTTCTTCGACCTGAGCACCTGGCTGCTGGCCATCCTCGGCTCGCTGATCGTGCTCGGCATCTACCACGTCGTCACCAAGCGGAGCCACCGCGCCCACAGCTGACGCCGCACCACCGAACCACTCGGGCCCGCCGGTCATCCACCGGCGGGCCCTACCTTTGTCCGGCACCGCACACCACTGCCCCGTGGCGTACCAGAACTCTGCACTGAGAGGCTGAGCCGCAGCGATCCCGCACCCTCGGCCGATAGGGGGCGTGATCGTGAGGTGTGGCGTTACGACTGCGCTACCTGATCTCCGTTCGCGTCAGCGGGTGGCTCGTGCTTCTCGGCCGTCCGGGCACTGGCCGCAGCGGCGGTGCTGGACGAGGGAGTCACGGCGACGGCTGGTTCGACGACCGAGCGCACGCGCGTCAGCCGCGGCTGTGTCGAGGATGGGCCGGCCGACGCCGGCCGCACGCCCGCCTGACGCGGTCGAGGGACTTGCCGGCCGCGCGGCGGAGCCCCGCCGGGGAAGTCGGCCTGGTTGTGGGCGTGCTGCCCTCATGATCAGCGCGGGCACGACCGATGGATGCGCTCAGGTGCGTGTTACGCGTTCGGGTCCCAGTCTGCGAGCTGCTCCATCGGCTCGGTGTCGCCGGTGATCTCCAGGCTGTCGAGCGGGATGCGGTCGTAGAAGTAGAGGACCAGGTCGCTCGCCGCGCCCCGCATCGCCATGTCGCCCGGGTGCGCGTCGGCGGCGAGGTCGTCGCAACGGACGCCGTCGGCGTCGAGGGTCAGGCGCCAGGATCGGCCCTCGGTCGCGTGCAGGTCGATGGTCGCCGGCTTGAACGGCCAGGGGACGGTGGTCGCCGAGACGGTCGTCAGGAACTCGTCGACGCCCTCGACCGCGACGTCCGTCGGCAACGGCTGTGCGGAACCGCGGGTGAGCTGGGCGTCGTAGGTGTGGACGGCGATCTCCTGGACCTGGTGCCGGGCCACGGCTCCGCTGGTCTGCGGGGCCTGCGAGCGGCCCCACCAGGTCCAGCAGCCGCGGTCCGGGCCGGCTTCGCGCAACGCGTCGAGCATGAGTCGGGTCGACTCGGCGAGCCAGGCGTCGAGGGCTTCGCGGTCGCGGGGCGCGGTCGGGGCGCCCTTCGGGTCCGTCTTCGCCGGGGGCTCGGCACCCGGGCCCGCCGCGACGATGGCGGCCTGGCGGCGGCGGCCGTCGCCGAGGTGCTGCGCCAGTTCGCGCAGCGTCCAGTCCGGGCAGGTCGGGACCTGGACGTCGAGGTCGGGGGCGGACGCGATCGCGGCGCGGAACGCGGCTGAGCGGTCTTCGATCAGCCGCAGGACCTCGGGGAACGTCAAGATGTCTTGCACCTCGGTGGTGTATCACGCCGCTCCGGCCACCGGGTAGCGAATTTGCCGGATGACCGCGTCGACGGCCTGGTGGAGCGTCGGCGCGGAGCGGTCGTCCCCAGCGCAGTCAGCTCGCCGTTGTGCGTGGCTGGGGCTGCCGGCCGAAGACCAGCCGCCCCGGCTGCCGTGAAGGCCGCAACCGGTGTGACCCCCTGGTCTCACAGCGCGAACGGTCAGTGTCGCACCGGCTGGATCGGGAAGTGGCCGCGGCGCCACTGCCAGTGGCGGCCGGCCTTCAGGTGGTCGACGGCCGCGCGCTGCAGCGCGGTGCGGCGCGGCAGTTGGTCCAGCGGTGTGGTCAGGGTGCGGAACACGAACCGCAGCACCTCGACGTCGGCGTCGATCCCTTCGGGCTGCTCGTAGGGTTCCAGCTCGAACCTCTGCTGGAACCGGACGATGTTGGAGTCCTCGGGCAGGTAGTCCAGCAGTTGGGGGTCCAGCAGCCACGAGCCGCAGGAGAACGTCGTGTAGCGCTCGTCGGGGAAGTGGCGCGGGAAGAACGCGCGAGCCTCGTCCAGTGACGCCTCGACCGCCCGCGGGGTCAGCGGCCCCGATTCGGGGACGTGCAGGCCGAGGGTGGTGTCGCCGCGCTGGTACTGCAACCGGCCCAGTTCGTAGACGCCGCCGCGCGCGTGCAGGGTGAGCCAGCTCTGCATGACCGGCCAGCCCTCGCCGCGCATCCTCCGGTCGACCGCGAGGTTGCGACCCAGGTCCGCCAGGGTCGCGTACGACACCGCCTCGGCGATGCCGTGCTCCCGGTGATACCCCAGGACGACCTCGACCAGGGCCAGGTAGGCGTACACGTACAGGTGCCGCCAGGCCAACCCCCGGTCGCGCGGCAGCTCCGGACCGGGTGCCAGCCAGCCGTGGCCCCCGAGGTCAGCGCGGACCAAGGCGATGGAGCGGTCCAGCAGCCAACGCAGTTCCGGGGTCCACGACGCGGATCCGGGATCGGGCCAGCCGGCCATGATCTCGGCGGCGTCGTCGGGCCGCACGGCGAGCCGTGCGAGGAGCACGGGCGCGTGGGCCTTGGCGGGTAGCGGAGCCGACGGCAGGTCGCCCGCGAGCCGGTGCACACGCTCGACGTCCTCGACGGGCACCCCGAGCCGGGCAGCCATGCCGTCCAGATCCACGCGTACGACCCTACCAGCCAGGTAGATCGACATCCCCGCCTTCGGGTGGGCGGTCACCGATGTCGGTGGACTCGCCTTCTCGTTTTCCGGTGCGGCAAAGAGTTCGTGCGGGGATCTCCGGGGGGCGGCGCGGTGCCGGAGTGCCGGCTGCGTACAGTCCGGGATCGGATTCGTTGTGGCAGTGGGGGGTTGTCGTGCGTGGCGTGATGACGGTGGCGTGTGCCGTCGTGCTGGTGGCGGGATGTTCGGCGCAGGCAGGTCCGGCGCCGGCACCGGTGGAGGACAAGGCGGCGGTCGCGGCGGCGACGGTGGAGAAGCTGGTGCTGCCGGATCAGGTCACGGCGGCGGCGGGTCTGGTGCCGACGGGCGGGCCGGAGGTCGGGGTGCAGCCGCTGGTGTCGTGCCCGGATCCGGCGGCCGTGCCGGAGGTGGCGGCGGCGACCCCGGCAACGGCGGGCCGGACCCAGCGGTGGCAGTGGACCGGCCCGGACGGGACGACGGTCCCGTACAGCCTCTACAGCGCGGTCTACGACGGGATCACCGCCCGGGACGCGGTCAAGCAGGCCCGCGCGGTCAGCAAGTGCCACCCGAACCAGGAAGACCCGACGTGGCTGAACCGGCAGGTCTACCGTGACCACCCCCTGCCTTCGACGAGGCCGATGATCGACGACCGTTACGGCTACTGCGTGCGACGGGGCGCGATCGACTACACCGAGACGGTCGAGGAGCACCTGTCCGGCGACATCGTCTGGGACTGCGCGGCGTTCTTCGCCGAGGGCCAGAAGCTGATGCGGTTGACCAGCGTCGAGCACACCCGCAGGGACGACCGGTCGGCATCTCCCACCGTGCACACGGTGGGGCAGGCGCTGGTCGACGTGCTCGTGGCCCCCTGACGGATCACCTGGTGATCAGCTCAAGTGGCGGTCGGGCTCGTCCGGTCGACGGGGCACGAGGACGCGCCAGCCCTCCGGCAGAGGGGGCAGGGTGACGCCGTCCCCGCGCAGGAACTCCGACCTCCACCGGTTCCGGCGGCGGGCGTACCGGCAAGCCGGCACGGCGGCGATGAGGTGGCAGGTCAGGGCGGCTGCCACGGTCACCCGGGCGAACGGTCCTTCCGACCCGACCAAGACCACCGTGACCGAGGTGAGCAGGAGCAGTTCGTAGAACACCCGGATCACCTTGGCCCACAGGGGTGTGGGGACGTCGGCGCGCAGGGCCGTCAGGGTGTCGACCTCGTCCGCGCCGTGCTCGCGGATGCGTGCGACCTCGCCCGTGCGCCGGCGCGACTCCCGGAATGCCTCGATGATCGCGTTCGCGCCGGCCATGCCCAACCCGATGCCGGCGGCGCTGGTGAACCACGCGTCCGGGCCCGCGGCGACCACCGCCGCCGCGGCCAGGAGGTCCAGCACGCCCGAGGCCACTGACAGGCCCAGGTCGCGCCGGAGGAGTTCGCGCGGCGGTTGCCCGCGGCCGGTCGAGGTGGCCACCGGGCGCAGCGCCACCATGTTGACCACCTGGTCACGCGCTCGACGAACCCTCTCGTCCACCGGCGCCTCCCCCCGCACTCGGTCCGCGCGCACACGGATCCCCATTCCGGTGACGCGTCAAACGCTGCCTCCCGGCCGGGTCACCGCAGTGCGGCGAAGAACGTCCGGATGTCGTCGACCAGGAGCTCCGGGATCTCCAGCGCGGCGAAGTGGCCGCCCTTCTCGAAACGGCTCCAGTGCACGATGGCGGAGTTGTCCCGTTCCGCGAACACCTTGATGGTCTGGAAGTCGTCGGCGAACACGGCCACGCCGGTCGGGGCGGCGTTCACCGGGGACGGCTCGTCGGCGGGGACGGCTCGTCGGCGGGGACGGCCGCGTTGTCGAAGTAGGAGCGGGCCATGCCCGCGGCGGCGTTGGCGAACCAGTTGACGGACACCTCGGTGAGGATGGTCTCCAGCGGCACCAGGGACGTGCCGTTGCCGAAGGAGTTGAACAGCTCGCTGTAGGCGAGCATCCCGATCGGCGAGTCGCTGAGCCCGGCGGCGACCGTCTGCGGCCTGCTGGCGTTCATGGTGTTGTAGCCGCCGACCTTCTGGAACCACCGCATGTGCTCCAGACCGGCGTAGTCCCGCGGTTCGAGTCGCTCGAACTCCGCGGGGTCGCCCGACGGGAAGGAGAACAGCTGCAGCACGTGCAACCCCAGGAAGCCCTCCGGGGCGAGGATGCCGAGTTCGCGGGCGACCATCGCGCCGTGGTCGGAGCCGTGCACGCCGTAGCGCTGGTAACCGAGCCTGCGCATCAGGGTGTCGTAGGCACGAGCCACGCGGGCGGTGGTCCAGCCGGACTCGGTGACCGGGTTGGAGAAGCCGAAGCCGGGTGCGTCCGGCACGACGACGTGGAACGCGTCCTCCGCGCGCCCGCCGTGGGCGACGGGGTCGGTGAGCCTGTCGATCAGGTCGAGGTAGTCGACCGACGAGCCGGGGTAGGTGTGGGCGAGCAGGAGCGGCGTCGCGCCCTCGTGCGGCGACTCGACGTGGATGAAGTGGATCGGCTGGTGGTCGATCTCGGTGATGAAGTGCGCGTGGGCGTTGATGCGCTCCTCGGCGGCGCGCCAGTCGAACACGCGCCACGCCGCCACGGCCTCACGCAGGTAGTGGTTGGGGGTGCCGTGCTCCCAGGTGTCGCCCGGCGCCGGCCGCGGCAGGCGGGTGCGGTCGAGGCGGCCGGTCAGGTCGTCCAGCTCGGCCTGCGTGACCTCGATGCGGAAGGGGCGGATCTCCGTGTTCGTCATGGCACAGACGTTAGGGTGCATATAGGAAGGTTCCGTTCCTATAAGGTGGAGGTGCTCGCGGTGACCGCGGACACATCGGCACGGCTCCTCGCGCTCCTCGGGCTGTTGCAGTCGCGCCCGTCGTGGAGCGGCGCCGAGCTCGCCGACCGGTTGTGCGTCACGACCCGCACCATCCGCAACGACGTGGAACGCCTCCGCGTGCTCGACTACCCCGTCGAGGCCACCCGCGGCGCGGCGGGCGGCTACCGGCTCGGAGCGGGCGGCAAGCTGCCCCCGCTGCTCCTGGACGACGAGGAGGCGGTGGCCGTGGCGATCGGGTTGCGCGCCGGCCGCGGCATCGCCGGGCTGGAGACCTCCAGCGCCCGCGCGCTGGCCAAGCTCGAACAGGTCCTGCCGTCACGCCTGCGGCCGACGGTGGAGGCGCTGTCCTCGGTCGTCGACCACGCGCCGGAGAACACCGACACCGACGCACCGGACCCCGAGGTCGACCCCGCCGTGCTGCGCACCATCGCGACCGCGATCCACGACGTCGAGTGGTTCCGCTTCGACTACCGCGACACCTCGCTGCTCGTCGAGCCCTACCGCCTGCTCGCCTGGAAGCGGCGCTGGTACCTCGTGGCCCGCGACCCGTCCAGCGGCGAGTGGGACGTCTACCGGGCGGACTGGATCACGCCGCGCATGCGCACCCACCGCCGGTTCGCGCCCACCGCGCTGCCCGACGACGACTACACGAGCTTCACCATGCGCCGGGTCGCGTTCAGCGGCTGGCAGGTGCACGCACGCCTGCGGGTCGACGCCCCGGCCCAGGCCGTCCTCGACCGGATCCACCCGGGCGTCGGCGTGGTCGAGACGGTCACCGACACCACCTCGGTCCTCGTCACCGGCGCCGACTCGCTGGACACGATCGCCGCCTACATCGGCATGCTGAACATGGACTTCACCGTCGAGTCGCCCGGCGAGCTCAGGCCACTGCTGCGCGCCATCGCGAAGCGCTACGCCCGCGCCTGACCCGGTGCCGCCACCGTTGAGGAACGATCGTTCTTGACTGATCGTTCCTCAACGGTCTACGGTTGGCGCATGGGCCGACCCAGGGGATTCGACGAAGCCGAAGTGGTGCGTTCGGCTGCGGGGTTGTTCGCGGGACGGGTGTACGACGGGGTGTCGGTTGACGACCTGGTCACTCACCTGGGTGTGCACCGCAACAGCCTCTACAAGACGTTCGGCAGCAAACGCGGGCTCTACCTGGCGGCGCTGCGCTGGTACGTGGAGCACGAGATCGGTGTGCTCGCCGCGTCGCTGAGGCGCGTCCGTGACTTCGAGGAGGCCACGCGCTTGGTGTCGGACGCCGGAGCGGGGCTCGACTTCCTGCTGTTGGCGGCGGCCGAACGCGCGCCCGTGGATGACGAGGTCGCGGTGGAGGTGAACCGGGCGCTGGACGTCATCGACGAGGCGGTCGGCACGTTCACGGCTGTTCCGCAGGCCACTGCGGCGTTGCTCGGGGTGCGTCTGCGCGCCAAAGCCGGAGCGGACCGGGCGGGCGCGAGCCCTGGCTCGTCCCCCACACGATAAGGAGCACGACATGGCGAAGGTCCACATCGACGGCGACGAGTTGGTCGTGACGATCGAAGGGCTGAACAAGCTCTGGGCGCTCAAGAGCACCCTGACCATCCCCCTGGCCAACGTCCGGGGCGCCACCGCGGACCCCGGGATCATCAAGGAGCCCAAGGGCATTCGCGCCCCCGGCGCGCACCTCCCCGGTGTGATCACCGCGGGCACGTTCCACCTCGACGGCGACCGCGTGTTCTGGGACGTGCGCGACCCCGCCAAAGCCGTCGTCATCGAACTGGCCGACGAGCGCTACGCCCGCTTGGTGCTCCAGGTCGACGACCCGCGTGCCACCGTCGAACTGGTCGAAGGCGTCACGCACCGCCCCTGACCGCCTGCCCCGGTGTTCCAGCGCCGAACAGCGCCTCTCACGCCGATCTGCCCGCTCGTCATGCCCGCTGGGACGTCATGAGCTCGTCCAGTCGCGTCACGAGGCCCGTGTCACCCGAGCGCTCGGCCAAGGCGCGGAGCGTGGTGAGGTCGGCCCGGCCCGCGTCCAGTTGGCGGGCGACGCGTTCCAGCCGCGGTCGGATCCGCGTGGTGTCGATGCGGGCGCGGGTGGTCAGCAGGGACCGCGTTCGGCTCAGCAGGGCGCGTTGGCGCAGTCGCACGTCGTCGCACCACGGCTGGAAGAACGTGCTGCCGCGCACGACGAAGGAGCCGAGCTGGTGCAGCGGGAGGGCTCGGTCCGCGCCGAAGTGCTCGGCCGGCAGCACGACGCGCAGCAGGCCGCTGGGCAGCCGGACCAGGCGGTGGTCGGTGAGGTCGAGGCGGTCGGCCCACTCCGTCGCCTGCTTCTCCTCCCGGTCCGGTTCGGCGGCGTGCTGTTCGTTGCGCAGGCTCGCGGTGATGTCGGGTGTGGACTCGACCAGGGCGCTGAGGTCCTGGTCGGCCTCGCCCGACGCCTGGGTGTAGGCGAGGTGCCGCGCCCGGCCCGCCGGTGACACGCCGCTCACCACGATCAGCGGCAGGTAGACCAGTTCCGGTGGGCCGAGGGGACGGGGGTTGTCGATCCGCTCGGGCAGGTTGAACCGGGCGCGGTCCGGGTTGGTGGACAGGGCGGGCAGGGCGGCCAGGTCGAAGCTCCACCGCGTGAACAGCTCGCGGAACCAGCCGTTGGGCGGCACGTCGTCCGGCGACAGCAGGGTGACCTTGCGGGGGTCGTAGCAGACCTTGGGCAACGGGCGGCTGGCGAAGCCGTCGAAGTACAGCTCGCGGCGGTCCTCGTTGGTGACCTCGTAACGCCGGCCGTCGCGCACGGAGCGCAGGCCGACCTCGGTCAGCCGCCAGTGGCCGTCGGTCGTCCCGAGGTGCCCGACCGCCTCCAGTGCGCGCAGCGCCCGGTCCACCAGGGCCGGTTCCAGGGAGAAGAACGCCGCCAGCTCGGGTGTGGTGGACAGGCCGGCTTCGGCGATGCCCCGGGACAGGTAGCGGTCGATGAGGTCGTAGTCCTCGGCGACGACCACGGTGGCCTGCACGGTCACCTTCCACACCGGCAGCAGCAGCGAGTGGATGCGCAGCGGGATGATGTCGCGCTCGAACGTGGCGTCCTCCAGCGCGCGCTGCTCGGGGTAGGGGAACAGCTTCGCCTTGGTGCTCATCGCGCGCCGCCGATCCGGTCGAGGACGTCGTCGTACTGCCGGATCTCCCCCGCCGTCGCCACGTGGTCGCGCAAGGCCCTCGCCAGGTCGCGGAAACCGGCGTCCCGCGCGGACGTCAGCGTGCCGAGGTCGCCCACCAGCACCAGTTGCCGCTTGGCCCGGGTGAAGGCGACGTTCGCGCGCCGCAGCTCGCGCAGGAAGCCCACGTTGCCGTCGGGGTTGCTGCGGGTGAAGCCGTAGAGGATCACCTGGCGCTCGCCGCCCTGGAACGAGTCGACCGAGCCGACGTTGAGCCGCACCTGGGCCTCTTTGCCGATCAGCTCCACGACGGCCTTGACGACCTCCTTGACCTGCGCGGTGTAGGGCACGATCACCGCCCAGTCGCGGCCCGCCGCGTCGTAGTGCGCCGCCAACCGCGACAGCAGCACCGCCTCGGCCGGGTTGTGGTAGCCGTTCTGGCGGTGGTCGCGCTGGTTGGCGGCACGTTCCCGCCGCCGGTGCTCGGGCAGCCGCGCGGTGTCGACGAACACCAGCGGGCTGGTGAACAGGTCGTCGTCGTGGACGTGCGTGCCCGCGGTGCGCAGCCTGCCGCCGTAGAACATCCGCGAGCTGAACTCGGCGATCACCTCGGGCATCCGCCGCTGCCACGTCAACGGCACGACGTTCGTCCGGGGCAGGCGGTCCACCAGGTGTTCCAGCGCGCTCTTCGCGAGCAGCTCCCGGATGCGCGCGTCACCCACCTCCCTGCCCCAGGCTTCGACCTCGGAGTCGAGGAACGGCGGCAACTGCTGCTGGTCGCCCACGAGCACGGCACGCCGTGCGCGCACGAGCGGCACCAGCAGGTCGGCGGTGCCGATCTGCCCGGCCTCGTCCACGATCGCGAGGTCGAAGTCCACGTCCGACAGCTCGGGGCGGGACGCCGTGCCGATCGTGGTGGCCGCGATGACGTGGGCGTACCGGATCAGCTCGGGGTGCAGTTGCGTGGTGGCACCGGAGACCTCCTGACGCCATTCGGCGAGCAGGCGCGCGCGGGCGTGCAGCACCGGCAGCCGCGACCCGAGCCAGGAGAGGAGGTTCACCAGGTCTTGCCGGGTCGCCGTCGGGTCCGGGGTGTCGCGGACGTCGGGTGGTGGTTCCCACCCGCCCACGGCCGCACGTGAGGCGTTCGCGGCGATGAGCGCGGACTCGCGGGCCTTCTCCGCGTTCTCCCACCGCTGTGCCAACGTCGAGAGCGCGTGACGCACCTGCGGCACCGGGTCGGTGACGGCCTCCAGGTGGAGCCGGGCCCGGCGCAGACCTTCGACGTGGCCCTGCCGGGCCGTGTCCAGTTGCCGACCCCGCGACCGGAGCGTGGCGACCCGCCACCGCGCCCACCACCCGAGCAGCGGCAACCGGCCGAGGTCGGTGGCACGATCGATCGACCCGTGCACGCGCGCCAGCCGTCGGTCGAGGTCGACCAGGGCCGCTTCCAGCCCGTCCACGGCGGCTTGGGCGGGTCCTCCGGCGGCACGGCGGGCCGCGGCCACGGCGGCGTGCGCCTGGTCGGTGTCGGCGAACGCGGCCAGCAGGGCGTCCACCCGGCCGGCCAGCTCGTCGGCCCACTTCTGCGCGATCTCCAGGTCGGCGAACCGGCGCAGCCCGCGGTCGACGCCCGCGAGCACCTCACCGCGCAACTGCCGCGCCTGCTCGTCCAGCAGGTAGGGGCGTCCCTCGTCGGTGACCATGCCGGGGTTGCCGACCCGCACCACCACGAGGTCGGGCGCCAACCTGGGCAGGATGTTGTCCACCGCCCGGTTGGAGTGCGAGGTGACGAGCACCCGCTGGGGTGGCCGCGTCCACCCCTGACCGCGTGCCGCCGCCGTGGCGACCTGGCTGATCACCCGCGTCTTGCCCGTGCCGGGCGGTCCGAGCACGAGCATCAGGTCCTCGACGGCCAAGGCCCGGCGGAACGCCTGGAGCTGGTCGGGGTCCAGCGTCTCGTTCGGCACGTCCGCGGCCTCGGCGAGCGGCCTCGTGCGGGCGTCCACGAGGGCTCGCAGCAGATGCGGGTTGAGCGTTCGGCGGTCGCGCAGGGCGGTGATCGCTTCCCGCTGCTTCTTGAACACCACCGTGCTCGTGGTGGTCTCCAGCTCGCCGGTCTTCGGCAGGAGCTTCCAGTCCACGGGTTCGTCGAACCGCACCGTCGTCGACCGGCCGTCCAGCCGCACCACCTGGCCGCGGTACTCGTCGTAGCCCTTGACCTGGACGAACGCGCCCTCTTCCGGCAGCTGGGACCGCACCATCGTGAAGCCGTACACCGCGTGGGCGCCGTGCCGCACCTCGCCGACCGGGGTGACGTCGCGGTACGGGTGGGGCCGCTCGTCCTTCGCCGCCGTCACGAAGATCCGCTCACCCGCGTCGACGACCCGCTCCACGACGTCGAGGAACGCCGTGTGGTGCGGCGGGAGCGCGGGCGACGGCGACGCCTGGGACGTCACGAGCCGCTCCCAGTGCTGCTCGATCTGCGGCCAGCACGACCGCGTGCCCTCGTGCAGCTCGTACAGGGTGTCGACGCGCCGCCAGCCGGGGGCGTGCAGGGACAGGAACTGCCGGGCGAGCCGGTGGTGGTCGCGGATCCGGAGCGGGTCGACCCACTTCACCTTGTACCCGCGGCCGGAGTGGGTCGGTTCCAGGCGGATCGACCACGCCGTGCCGTAGAGCAGGAGCGTGCGCTTGCCGTTCCACCGGTTGGGTTCGTCCACCGTCGCGGGGACGCCGTGGCGGGAGGCGGACAGCTCGGCCACCACCTGCTCGACGCTCTGCGGGAGACCGGGGTGGCCGCGGAGCTTCTCCCGCAGCCGGTGGTCGTCCTCGGCGGACGCGACGAGGTGGATCACCCCGGGGAGGGGGACGTGGACGGAACGCACCGGGCTCCTTCAGCGGGTGGGGTGGGCGAGGCCGCGCAGCCGCGCCCCGAGAGCGGCCGCGTCCGGTCGGTCGGCGCGGGCCGGGGCCAGGGCCGCGGCCACCGCGTCGGCGAGGTCCGCGGGCACGTCGGCGTTCCACGCGCGGATCGGCACGGGCGCGTGCGGGCCGGGCTGCCGGCCGGTGAGCAGGTGGTAGGCGATGGCGCCGACCTGGTGGACGTCGGTCCAGGGGCCCGTGGTGTCGCGCGCGAGGTGTTCGGGTGTCGGGTACTCGGCCGGCCCCGGGTCGGTCCGGCCGAGGTCGCGCAGGAGGAGCGTGCCGTCGTCACGCATGATCAGCTCGGCCGGGGTGAGCGCGCCGTGCGCGGTGCCGTGGGCGTGCAGCGCGGACAGCGTCGCGCACAGGGACGCCAGGGCTTGGCACACCCGCGCCAGCATTCCCGGGTCCTTCACCGGCCCGGCGGGCAGCAGGGCGTCGAGCGGGTCGCAGGGCCGGTGCGACCGAGTCCGCGGCCAGGCGGTCACCAGGGTGGTGTCGTCCGGCCCTTCGACGAAGTCGAGCACGGCGGGCAGTCCGGGCACCCGGCCCGACAGCCGGCGCAGGAGGTCGTGTTCCGCGGCCACCGCGTGCCGGGCTTGTCGGGCCGCGGGTGTGGCGGCACGCACCTCGACGCGGCGCAACCAGCCGAACCCGCCACCGGGCCCCAGGCGCAGGCACCTCGCCTGCCGGACGGTCGCGCCGCCGTCACCGGTCGACCGGGCTTCCGCCGGGTGGTCGTGCACGAGGTACGCGGTGCCGTCGACCTCGACCTCGGGTGCCAGCCCGGACGGCCTGCGGTCGGCTGGCGGGGGTTCGGGCGGCGCGGCCCGGTGGTGGAAGTGCACGCCACCGAAGATGGCGCCGGCCTGCACCAGGGCACCGTTCACCTCACCGCGCACCGAGTTGGAGACGCTGCCCGCCGGCCACGGGGTTGTGTCGTGCTGTTCCACTCCACCGCTCATCGCTGTGTGACTGCGTCGATCGAGGCTGCACAGCGTAGCGGCGCGTGGTCGGACGCAAACCGCAAAGTTGCGCGTACGGCTCAGCGGCCCGGTGTTTCCGGCCGCGACGTCACGGCGCGGGCTTGGACGCTTTGAGGCCGAACAGCAGCGCGATCTTCGGGTCGTCGTCGGGCAACGTCCACCAGCCGCTTTCGGCGCGCGTCATCCGGGCCCAACGCGGCCACGGCAGCTCGTCGGTCTCGGTCAGGCTGTCGATGCGCAGGCCCGCGCGGACGAGCGTGGTGACGAGCTCGCCGAGGGAGTGCCTCCACTCGTACGACGCGGTGGCGGAGGTCAGCGCGGGGCCGTCGGTGTAGGTGTAGGTCGAATCGCGCACGACCGCGCCGCGTCCTTCGAGGTAGTCGTGGCGCAGCAGCAGTTCCGGCCCGTCGTCGGGTCCGGGGGACGTGCCCAGCGCGGTGAGCACCGGGTGGAACTCCGCGATGTAGGCGAACCCGCCCGGCTTGAGCAGCTCGGCCACCGTCGCCGCCCACCGGGGCAGGTCCGGCAGGTAGCACAGCGCGCCCTTGCCGGTGTAGACGACGTCGAACCGACCGGAGCCGAGGTGTGCCACCGCGTCGTGGACGTCGGCTCGCACGTACTCGATCGAGACACCTTCCTCGGCGGCGATGCGACGCGCCTCGGCGACCGCGGCGGTCGAGAAGTCGAGCCCGGTGACGCGGGCGCCCTGCCGGGCGAGGGCGATCGTCTCGATCCCGATGTGGCACTGGAGGTGCACCACCTCCCGGCCGGCGAGGTCGCCGAGGTCGTGCCACTCGAACGGCGCGAACCACCCGTGCGGATCGCGCCTGCCGATCGCGTAGAACTCACTCGCCGCGTGGACCGGTGTCCGGGCGTCCCAGTTGGCCTGGTTGGCGCGGACCATCTCCCCGACTTCCCCGTCGAAGCTCATACCCGCGTTGTACCAGCACTCCCACCCCACCCCCGGGTCGCTGACGGGCAATCACCCGCATGGGCCACGCGGGGACGGCCTCGCCGGTCGTCAGTCGATGGCGAGCTTGAACGGGTGTCTGCTGTCGGTCGGGCAGGTGAAGATGTTCAAGGCGCCTTCCCTGCCGAACTCCCACTGGGCGGGGTCCACTGCGTCCCGACCGCAGGAGCACAGGTCGTCGTCGTGCTCGGAGGTGTGCAAAGCCATCAGCAGCCGCAGATCCGCGTCGCACTCGCGGCACGTGAGCTGCCAGGGGTCGGTTTGCCACCAGAACGTCCAGCCGCCGAGCTTGGAGCCCTGAGCGACCTCCGGCCAGTCGTCCTCGTCCACGGACGACAGCGTCGACTTGATCGCTCCGGGGAGCTCGCGGAGCATCGGGTATTCGGTGATCCGGCACGGGTTCAGCACGCGGGGGCGGGGCAGGAACATGTCCGCGGCGACCACCGGCTCCGGCGGTGGGGCGACGTCCGTCACGCCGGTGGAGTCGCGCCAGACCAGGTGCACGCCCGGCCCCCAGTACTCCATGCTGCTGTGCTCGTTGGGGCAGAACAAGACTTGGAGCAGGTCGGCGTGCTCGGGGAACGGCAGGTCGGGGAAGTCGCGGCGGAAGAACTGGGCGGCGCCGACCAGGGCGACCGGCACGTCGAGGGCGTGGTCGGCGGACCACCCTTCCTCGGGTCGTCCGCTGTTGCTGGGCAGTCTTCCGTCGCAGTGCGGCCACGGCTCCTCGACGGGCCACAGCAGGGGTCCGCCCAGGTGGCTGTCGTGGACGGTGGGTGCACCGGGGCTCGGGTGCAGGCGCGTGGCGGTGCGGGCGAGCGCGGCGAGGCCGGGGATCTCGCGGCCGTTGTCGGTGGGCAGCACGGTGGCGGGCATGGCGCGGACGTTAGCGGCGACCACCGACAACGAGCGGCGGCCGACCTGTCACGCCTGCGTTGACGCGCCGTCCGCGAGGCTCAGCCAGGGTGCGCCGGTGCCGGCCATGCTGTCGTAGAACGGGTTGCCCTCCGCGATCTCGCCCTGGGTCACCGTGCGGCCGGTGAACGAGGAGGCGTAGACGGCGGCGACGAACTCCATGGTCATCCTGGTGTCGGTGGTGGAGACCGGTGGGGTCTCCCCCGCGTCCAGGGCGTCCAGCACGGCGGTGAGCTGGGCGGTGTGGCCGCTGGGGATGTCGGCCTGGTCGCTGTCCCAGGCCGCGGTGACGTCCGGGGCCGCGGTCAGCGACCAGTTGGCGTTCGTGTAGCCGTAGAGGTGCTCCAGGTCGACGGTGGCGTGGTCGAAGTCGAAGCGCAGCTGGCTGGTCTGGCGCGGCGACACCAGGGAGTTGACCACGGTGGCCACGGCGCCGGAGCGGAAGCGCACGAGGGCGGCGGAGACGTCTTCGGTGTCGGTGGGACGGGCTTGGCGTTCCGCGATCGCCGTGACGCTGGTCCACGGGCCGAGGATCGACAGCAGCAGGTCGAACTGGTGGATGCCGTGCCCCATGGTCGGTCCGCCGCCCTCGACGTCCCAGCGACCGCGCCACGGCACGGCGAAGTAGTCGTCGTCGCGGAACCACAGCGTGTGCGCGGACGCCAGCAGCGGTCGGCCCAGGACGCCTTCGGCCAGCAGGCGACGCAGCCGCACGGCACCGGAGCCGAACCGGTGCTGGAACACGGTGGCCACGGGCACACCGGCCGCGGCCTCGGCGGCACGCAGGCGGTCGAGTTCGGCCAGGGAGAGCACCGGCGGCTTCTCCACCACGGGCGCGGCGCCCGCGGCCAGGCACTCCAGCGCGAGCGGCAGGTGGGAGCCCGGCGGCGTGCACAGGTGGACCAGGTCGGGCCGTTCGGCGTCGAGCAGGGCGGCCAGGGTCGGGTAGGTCGGCACGCCCCACGTCGCGGCGAACGCCTCCGCGCGGTCCGGCTGCACGTCCACCGCGCCGACGAGCCGGGCCCGGCCGGGCAGTGCGGTGATCGCCTCGGCGTGGGCGCCGGCGATCGCGCCCGTGCCGACGATCGCGCAGGTGCGGGTGGTCACGATGAGTGCTCCTCGTCTGCTGCGGGACCCGAGGTGTCGACGGGGGTCAGGCGGCCGCACATGCCGAACGCCCGTCCTGCCGTGGAGTGGAACACGGACGCGCGTTCCAGGTGCCGGGCCGTGCCCGCGACCAGGTCCGCGGTCAGCGAGAGCGTGGCCTCGGCCTGGCTGAGCGGGCCGTCGCGCACGATCGACGCCCACGTCCCGGCGCGGGCCCGCACCAGGGCCGCGGCGGCGGCGTGGAACTCCCGCAGCGGGGCCGTGTTCCCGTCGCGGACCGCGTCCCGGATGGGGAGGAAGCCCTCGACGGCCAGGTCGCGGCGCTCGCGGGCGTCGGCGGCGCGTTCGGCCTCTGTGGCGCGCGGGGGCAGGGTCACGGCGGCGCGGTAGCGATCCGGGTCGGCGAGCACGTGCGGCGGGAACGTCATCACCGCGTCACCGGCCTCGGGCAGGCCGGCGTTGGCCATGAGCACGACCACCCGCAGGCCGCCGTGGTTGACCGCGCGGTGGATGGTGCCCGGGGTGAACCAGACGACCGAACCGGGGTGGAGCGGGGTCTCGCGGCAGCCGTCGAGGGTCACCGTGTGCAGCTCGCCCTCCCCGCCCACGACGATGTAGCACTCGGTCGACGCCAGGTGCAGGTGCGGGCTGCCGCCCACGACACCGTCGGGAGCGGCGTCGTCGTAGACGTCCAGGAACGACAGCGACGTGCCGCCGGGGAACGTGCTCACTCCGCCACCTGGCGCAGCACCTCGCGAACGGCCGCGGCCAGGGACTTCGCGTCGTCCGCGCCGCTGTCGGCCACGCCGACGCCGTAGCGGAAGCGCACCGCCTCGCCGTCCGCGACCGCGAGCTCCTCGCTGAAGAACGGGGCCGGGTTCAGGCACGCGAACTCCACGGTCCGGGTGAACCACCGCGGCGGGTGGTGCGGGTTGGTGTCGTGGTCGACGACGAGGACCAGCGACTCGGCCGCGTCGCCGTCGTGCCTGCCCGCGAACGCCATCCACTCGGCGCGCCGGCCGCGGACCTCGTCGCCGCCCACGCCGTCGGGCGTGACGACGTCCCCACCGGTGAACGAGCGCGGTCCGCGCCAGAACAGGCCGCCGTAGCCCGCGTTGTCCCGGCCGCGCGTGGTCGGCGAGCCGAACGCGATCTCGTGGCCGGAGGCGTTGGTCAGGGTGGTGTCGAAGGTCAGGGCCCAGGCGTCGGGGGACAGCAGGGTCGCGGTGATCGCTCGACGCTCGGTGATCACGGTCTGGCCGGATTGGGTGATCCAATCCAACTCATGGGTGAACCAGGCGGTGTCTTCGGCGATGCCGACGTCGACCACGCGCCGGTGCCGCTGGGTGCCGTTGTTGTCCAGCTGCACGTAGGACTGCCCGTGCACGTAGGTGGGGCCGCCCCAGAAGTTCTCGTCGCCGACGTTGGGCAGCGACCAGGCGATGCCCTTGTGCCAGACGTGGTCGTGCGGGCGGAAGAGGCTCACCACCCGGCCGGCCCTCGTGCGGATCGGGTGCAGGTAGGGCTTGGGTGACTCCAGCTGCGGCGTGTCGGGGACGTAGACGTAGCGGGCCAGGTCGACGGTCCCGGCGGACACCGTCAGGGCGGCTCCGATGTCGTGTCGCACGGACAACGCGGTCACCGGCGGACCTCCAGGTCGGAAAGCGCTTTCCTCGGCAGTATTCAGCGTGGTGGGTGGTCCGTCAAGGTCGACGCTGGGGCTTGACGTGGGATGGGAAAGCGCTTTCCATGTGCGCGTGACGTCGTCGCAGGTGGGCCATGTCGTCGTGGCGCTGGACTCGTTCAAGGGCTCGTTGTCGGCGCGACGGGCGACGGGCGCCGTGGCGCGCGGGTTGCGCCGGCACGGGGTGGTCGTGCACGAGCACCCCGTCGCGGACGGCGGGGAGGGCACCGTGGACGCCCTGCTCGGCGCCGGTTTCGCGGCCGTGCCGGTGCGGACGACCGACCCGTTGGGCCGTCCGGTGATCGCACGGTATGCGTCGCGGGACGGGGTCGCGGTCGTGGAGCTGGCCGAGGCGTCCGGGCTCGGGTTGGTCGCGGACGTGCCCGTGACGCCGGACCGCGCGGCTGCGGCCTCCACCCTGGGCACCGGTCGGGTGATCGCGGCGGCGTTGGACGCGGGGCATCACACGATCGTGGTCGGTTTGGGCGGCAGCGCGACCACCGATGGGGGCACGGGGTTGCTCGTGGGCCTCGGCGCGCGCCTGGTCGACGCACACGGAGCTTCACTCGATGGGGTGACCTCGCCGCTGGGTGCCGTCCGCGAGATCGACCGAACCGGCCTGCACCCGCGACTGGGCGAGGTGGAACTGGTCGTGGCGTGCGACGTCGACAACCCGCTCGTGGGTCCACACGGCGCGGCGGCGGTGTACGGGCCGCAGAAGGGCGCGGACGCCACGCTGGTCGCCGCACTGGACACCGACCTGGCGCGGTGGGCGGAGCCGCTCGATCCGGGGGCCGCGTCACGGCCGGGTGCGGGCGCGGCGGGTGGGGCCGGGTTCGCGCTGCTGGCGCTCGGCGGGCGGGTGCGCCGGGGCATCGGGCTGGTGCTGGAGTTGACCGGGTTGGCGCAGCGGTTGCCGGGGGCGCGGCTGGTGGTCGCCGGGGAGGGTCGGCTGGATCGCCAGACGTTGCGCGGGAAGGCGCCTGCCGGGGTGGCGGCGGTGGCGCGGGAGGCCGGGGTCGGCGTGGTGGCCGTGGCCGGGAGCTGTGCTCTCGAGCGGGGCGAGGTGGTGGCGGCGGGGTTCGGCGAGGTGTTCGCGCTCACCGATCTCGAGCCGGACGTGTCCCGCTGCCTGGTGCACGCCGAGCCGTTGCTCGAGCAGGTCGGGGAGAGGATCGCCGGGTTCCTCGGGGGCTGCGTGCCGCGCGAGTTCCAGGGCGGGTGGGGGTGCGGGCGCGAGTGAGGGTGCGGGTGAGGGCGGTCCCGGGTGTGGGCTTGCGGCGGTTCGGTCCGAGGCCGGCGGCCGGTCCTGCAAGTCGCGCGGTCCGGAGGGCGAGTCGCGCAGTCCGGAGGGGCGGGTCGGAGCGGATGGGGCGATGGGGTGGGGTGGGCAGGGCTGCGGTCGGTCGGCGGCCTCGTTGTTCCAACCGACGTTTGGAGGTTGGGGAAACGGCGTTATTTTTGGTGAGGGTTTGAGATTCACCCGTTCGTGGACGGTGAGGTGGGCGGTGAGGTGGGGGAATCGGTGGGTGGTTGCGGTTACGGGTGGTTGGTTGGTCGCCACTGATCGTACCAATCGGCGGCGGCGCGCAGTGGTGTCGAAAGGGGGGCGATGGTGGGGTACCAGGCGCGTTCCCACTCCAGGGACACCCAGCCCGACCAGTCCGCCAACAGTCGCCCGCACTCCCCCAGTGGCACGTCGCCCTCACCCGGCGGGACGGGGGTCGGGTCGGTGGTGGTGACGTCCTTGAGTTGGAAGTAGGCCAGGTAGTCGGCCAGGGTGGAGCGGGTCTCGGCCGGCCGTTCGCCCGCGCGCCACGGGTGGACCGCGTCCCACAGCACGGCGACGTGTTCCGGGTCGCCGAACGGCTCGACCAAGCGCAGCGCCGCAGCGCCGGTCGGGTGCGAGTCGTGGGTCTCGACCAGCAGCCGGACGCCCGCGGCGCGCAGGTCCGGCAACACGGTGGCGAGGTGCTCCGCCGCCCGGCCGTCGTCGCCCGCGGTCGGACCGCCGGGGAACACGCGGACGGCCGGTGCGCCGAGCAGCGCGGCCAGGTCGACCAACGCGCGCAGTTCGTCGACGACCGGACCCGGCCCGCACACCTTGGGGTAACCGGCGAGGCAGGCGATCTCCAGCCCGGCGTCCGCGACCTGCTCGCGCACGCGCGCCGCCCGTGCGGGCGGCATCCCGAGACTCACTTCCTCGTCCGGGTGCACGCGGATCTCCAAGCCGTCGCAGCCGTGTTCGGCCGCGACGCGCGCGCTGTCCCGCAGCGGCACGCCGGGTGCGCCGAGCGTGCTCACCGCTAACCGCCACCCGCTCATGGGCACCTCACCTCACGCAAGATCGTCGCACCGCACGGTCAGGCGATGTAGGGCAGGCGCTCGGGTTCCACCCGCCCGAGCAGCGGCGTGCCCTTGAGGAACCGCCCGACCTCGGCGACGGCGAACTCGCCGAGGCGGCGCAGCTCGCGGCCCTGCGCGCCGGCCAGGTGGGGTGTGATGAGCACGTTGGGCAGGGCGAACAGCGGGTGCCCGGCGGGCAGCGGCTCGGGTTCGGTGACGTCGAGGATCGCCGAGATCCGGCCGGTGGCGCACACCCTGGTCAGCTCGTCGGTGTCGATCAGCGAGCCGCGGGCGGTGTTGAGGACGAGGGCGCCGTCGGGCAGCAGGTCGAGCCGGCGGCCGTCGAGCAGGTGGCGGGTCTCGGGCAGGGCGGGCGCGTGGACGGTGACGACGTCGCTGCGGCGGCACAGCTCGTCCACGCCGACGGGTTCCGCGCCGAGGCGTGCGGCTTCGGCGCGGGTGACGTGCGGATCGTGGAGCAGGACCTCGACGTCGAACGCGCGGAGCCGGTCGAGCACCAGGCGGCCGATGCGGGAGGCGCCGATGACGCCGACGGTGCGGTGGTGCAGGCCGGTGTCGTCGCCGGGCAGCCAGTCGGCGGGGGCGCCTTCGGCGGCGGTGGCGTAGCGCCGGGCGCGGCTGAACGCCCGCTTGGTGCCCAGGACCAGCATGGCCATGGTGTAGTCGGCGACCGGGACGGCGTTGACCTGGGCGGCGGAGGAGACGACGAGGCCGCGGTCGAACACGACGGGGTCCAGGCGGGTCTTCACGGTGCCGGCGGCGTGCACGACGGCGCGCAGCCTCGGCGCGGCGGCCAGCAGGTCCGCGTCGACGCGCGGGCAGCCCCACCCGGTGAGCAGGATGTCCGCCTCGGCCAGCGCCGCGGTGGCGACGGGGCCGTCGAACGAGGTGAACGTCGTGGTCGGGTCGACGTCCACCAGCCGCCGCAACCGGGCGACGAGGTCGGGCGGGAACACGTCGGCGAACGCCCAGGGGGCGAGGGCGAAGACCGCGACAGGTCGCCGTGACACGGAGTGGGCTCCTATCAGAGGGCCGGGCGGCGGACGATCCATGTAAACGTTTGCACTCCTTCGTCACTCTACGCACAAGCCCGGCCGCCCACAACGTCCGCGCGACGAGCGCGGGACTGGCCTCTCACAGGCGAATACACCCAGCCCAAGGGGGCACGCAAGGCGTTGACGAACCTGTGTAACCGTTTTATCTTCGTGACCGTTCTGTTTCGGCCGGGCACCGCGAGAGAGGCGTTCGACGTGAGCATGACGCGGGTCCGCAGCGCCGCGACCGGTCCGCCGGGCGTGCCGGCGCGCCACGAGGCAGATCGCGCCGGTCCCCTGCGCCGGCTGCGGGCGGACCGGGTGCTGCTGCTGCTCGCGGCGCCGGGGCTGGTCTACTTCCTGGTCTTCCACTACGGCGCGTTGTTCGGCACCGTGCTGGCCTTCCAGGACTACGTGCCGTTCCTGGGCGTCTCGGGCAGCCGGTGGGTGGGGCTCGCGCACTTCGAGCGCATGGTCACCGACCCGCTGTTCTGGAACGCGGTGAAGAACACGTTGCTCATCGCGGCCTTGCAGTTGGTGTTCTTCTTCCCCGCGCCGCTGGCGCTGGCGTTGCTGCTCAACAGCGTCGTGGGCGACACCCTGCGGCGGTTCGTGCAGAGCGTGGTGTACCTGCCGCACTTCCTGTCGTGGGTGATCGTCGTGGCGCTGTTCCAGCAGATGCTGGGCGGCGCGGGCGTGGTGAACGGCTGGTTGTCGGCGCTGGGCGTGGGCGGTGTGGCGATCATCGGCAACCCGGACCTGTACGGGCCGCTGGTGGTGGCGCAGCTGGTGTGGAAGGAGTGCGGCTGGGCCACGATCATCTTCCTGGCCGCGCTGTCGCAGGTGGACGAGCAGCAGTACGAGGCGGCGGCGTTGGACGGCGCGGGCTGGTGGCGGCGGGTGTGGCACGTGACGCTGCCCGCGATCCGGCCGGTCATCGTGCTGCTGCTGGTGCTGCGGCTGGGCGAGTTCCTGTCCATCGGGTTCGAGCAGTTCTTCCTGCAACGCCAGTCGGTGGGGCCGGAGACCGGCGAGGTGCTCGACACGTTCGTGTACTTCACCGGCTTCGCGAACGGCGACTTCGGCTACGCCGCGGCGGTCGGGTTGTTCAAGGGCGTGGTGGGCGTGGTGTTGATCTACACGGCGAACAAGGTGGCGCACCGGCTGGGCGAGCAGGGGGTGTACAAGTCGTGAGCAGGGCAACGACGCCGGCGTGGATGGGCAGGCCGACCCCCGCCGTGCGGGTCGCGAAGGCGGTCGCGCTGACCGTGGTGGTCCTGCTGGTGGTCTTCCCGTTGTGGACGGTCCTGGCGACGAGCCTGGCGACCCCGCAGAACGTGATCGACAACGGCGGCTGGGTGGTGTGGCCGGACGAGTTCACCCTCAGCGCCTACACCGAGATCCTCCAGGGCGGGATCGTCAGTCGCGCGTTGCTGGTCAGCGCGGGCGTCACGGTGATCGGCACGGCGTTGAGCCTGGTGTGCACGATCGGCCTGGCGTACACGTTGAGCAGGCCCCGGGTCTACGGCGGCAAGCCCATGCTGCTGCTGGTGCTGTTCACGTTCCTGTTCCCGCCGGGGATGGTGCCGCTGTTCCTGGTGGTGCAGGGCACCGGCCTGTTCGACCGGTACGCGGCGCTGGTGCTGCCGTTCCTGGTCAACGTGTTCAACCTGGTCGTGATGCGCGGCTTCTTCCAGTCCATCCCGCCGGAGCTGGTCGACGCCGCGCGCATCGACGGCGCGGGCGAGCTGGGCATCCTGCGCCAGGTCGTGCTGCCGCTGTCCAAGGCGGTCATCGCGGTGGTCGGCCTGTTCTACGCGGTGGCCTACTGGAACCGCTTCTTCGAGGCGATCATCTACTTCAACGACCAGACGAAGTGGCCGATCGGCACCGTGCTGCGCCAGTACGTCACGGGCGGCGCGTCGCTGGCCGAGACCTCCGGCGAGCTGGCCACCACCTCACCGCAGTCCGTGCAGATGGCGGTCGTGATGCTGGCGACGCTGCCCATCGTGTGCGTCTACCCGTTCTTGCAGCGCTACTTCGTCAAGGGCGTCGTCACCGGGGCCTTGAAGGCCTGAAGCCCTTCCACCGCACCCACTCCTTTCGGCGCGACGCCGGGAGAGGAACCTCGTCATGGACCACCGCATGGACCGCCGTTCCCTGCTGCGGCTGGCGGGCGTCGGCGCGCTCGGCCTGACCGCACCGTCGCTGCTGTCGGCGTGCGGCTCCGGGGGCGCCGGTGGTGGCGTCTCCAACGCGGGCAAGGACCTGGCCCCGTGGCCGACGCACGTGCCGTTCGGCGGGCCGACCCCGGACGCGCCCGGCGACGGGACCGGCGTGCAGCCGTTGTTCCTGAACTACCCGGAGAAGCTGGTCAAGTCCGTGCACGGCCCCGTGGGGGACGGCTCGGACGTCACGGTGATGGTCGTGTCCTACGGCGCGCCGCCCAAGCCGGTCGAGGACAACCGGTACTGGCAGGCGGTCAACCGGGCGTTGGGGGTGAACCTGAAGGTCACCGTCGTGCCCGACCCGGAGTACGGCCAGAAGATGGCCACGTTGATGGCGTCGGGTGACGACCTGCCGGACATGATCATGTTCACGAACCTGGCGCTGCCGCACGCCGCCGAGTTCGTGCAGGCCCGGTGCGCGGACCTGTCGGAGTTCGTCGGCGGGGACGCGGTGAAGGAGTTCCCGAACCTGGCCAACCTCCCGACCTACGCGTGGAAGGGCATGGGCCGCATCGGCGGCCGGATCCACGGCATCCCGCTGGAACGCCCGATGCCCGCGAACAGCCTGTTCGTCAACCGCTCCGCGATGGACGCGGCCGGGGTACCGCGGGACTGGACGACCGAGCAGTACCTGGACGCGATGAAGGCGTTGACGGGCGACCGCAAGTGGGGTGTCGGCTGGTTCAAGACGCTGTTCACCGGGCTGGGCGGGGTGACCTACCACGCCGGCTCGCTGGGGGCGCCGAACACGTGGTCCGTTCAGGGGGACGCGTTCACGCACACCATCACCACGCCGCAGTTCGAGCAGGCGCTGGAGGTGATGCGCAAGCTGGTCGAGGCGGGCGCGCACTACCCCGACAGCCTCACCGCCAGCTCCACGGACATGCAGAGCCACTTCCACAACGGCACGGTGGCCTCGATCAACGACGGTTTCGGCTCGGTGAGCCTGTCCACCCTGAACAAGATCAACGGTCGGTTCGCGCTCGACCTCGGCCGGCCGTACGGGCCGCAGCCGACGCCGTGGCAGGGGCCGGGCGTGTTCGGCCACGTCACGTTCAAGAAGGCCGACGCGGCGCGGATCAAGCTGCTGCTGCGGATCTGCGACTACTTCAGCGCGCCGTTCGGCACCGAGGAGTACGAGCTGGCCAACTACGGCGTCGAGGGGCAGCACTTCACCAAGGACTCCGGCGGCATCAAGCCGACCGACCTCTACGCGCAGGAGAACAACTCGCTGCTGCCCACCAAGTACCTCGGTGCCGCGCCGGCCGTGCTGTACCTGCCCGGGCACCCGGACGTGGCGCGGGCCGTGCACGAGTGGCAGCAGGCGACGTTGCCGCGCAGCGTCCGCAACCCGGCCACGGGTCTGCGCTCAAGCACCGAGGCGGGCAAGGGCGCGCAGCTCAACCAGATCATCGGGGACGGCATCGCCGCGATCACGTTCGGCCGCAAGCCGCCGTCGGCGTGGCGGGACGTCGTGGCGCAGTGGCGGCAGGCCGGTGGGGACCAGGTGGCCGAGGAGCTGGCCCGGGAGCACGCCGCGAACCGGTGACGCCCGGGGCGGGGGGTGAACCTTGCGTTCACCTTGCGATCTCGGCGGGTGCGGGCGCGGTGCGGCAGGATCGGGGCGTCATGGACTTCTCGGTTCTGCTGGTCGAGGACGACGAGCACATCAGGCAGGCCCTCGGCCTGGCGTTGGGCGACGAGGGTTTCGCCGTCACCGACGCCGTGTCGGGCGAGGACGCCTTGGAGCTGCTCGCCGTCACCGAACCCGATGTCGTGCTGGTGGACCTCATGCTGCCCGGCGTGGACGGCCTGGAGGTCTGCCGCACCCTGCGGGCGCGCGGCGACCTGCCGATCATCATCGTCACCGCCCGGGCCGACGCCGCCGACGTGATCGCCGGGCTGGAGGCGGGCGCGGACGACTACGTGACCAAACCGCTGGTCGCCAGCGTGCTGGCGGCGCGGATCCGGGCGTTGCTGCGGCGGCGCGGCGGCGGGCGGCAGGACGAGGTGCTGTCGGTCGGCGGGTTGGAGATCCGGCCCGACGTGGGCACGGTCCACCGGGAGGGCGTCGAGGTGCGCCTCACCCGGACCGAGTTCCGGTTGCTGGTCGAGCTGGCGTCGGCGGGCGGCCGGATCGTCACCCGCGAGCAGCTGCTGCAACGCGTCTGGGGTTACGACTACTTCGGCGACACGCGGCTGCTCGACGTGCACATCCGCCGGTTGCGCCGCAAGGTCGAGGTCGACCCGGACGAGCCGGCGCTGGTGCTGACCGTGCGCGGCACGGGGTACCGCCTCGACGGGGACGCCTGACCGGGGTTCACCCCATCGGGCAGGGCTGATGCCGCTAACGTCCTGGTGTCGTGACCGCTTCCACCTCGACGGACCCCGTCAGACGCCCCGGCACGCTCCTGCGCGCCCGTCCGCTCGCGCCGCGGTTGCGGCCGGACCACGCCGGCGCCGCGTACCGGGTGTTCTACCAAGGCGTCGGGCACGACGGCCGCGGCAGGCTCGTCACGGGGTCCGTGTTCGTCCCCGAGGGCACTGCCCCGGCCGACGGCTGGCCCGTGGTCGGGTACGCGCACGGCACCACGGGCCTGTCCGACCGCACGGCGCCGTCGCGCACCGGGCTGTTGCGGTTGGAACGCGCGCACATCGCGGCCTGGCTGGCGTCCGGCTACGCCGTCACGGCCACGGACTACGAGGGCCTGGCCACGCCCGGGCCGCACCCGTACTTCAACGGCGAGGCGGTGGCCGACGACGTGATCGACATCGTCCGCGCCGCGCGGCAGCTCGACCACCCGCTGTCCCGGCGCTGGCTCGTCGCGGGCTTCTCGCAGGGCGGCCACGCCGCGTTGTTCACCGCCCTGGTCGCCACGGACTACGCGCCGGAGCTGGACTTCCTGGGCACGGTCGCGCTCGCGCCGCCCGTGCACCTGGTGCGGGTCATCGCCACCCGCACCAGCGACGCGGCGGCGGCCGTGTGCCCGTTCGTGCCGATCGTGCTGGCGGGCCTGCGCACCCGGCACCCCGAGTTCGCGCACGACTTCCTCACCGACCGCGGCGCGTCCCTGGTCGACCTGGCCGAGCGGGTGTCGCTGGTCGAGATGTTCCGCGCCACCAGGGCGGTCACGAACCACGAGACCGGCATGACCGACCTGACCCGGCACGCCACCGTGGCCCGGGTGCTGGACGAGTGCCGGGTGCCGATCGCCCGGCTGGACCGGCCGGTGTTCCTGGGGGCGGCCGGGGCCGACGAGATCGTGCCGCCGGCGGTGGTCCACGACTTCGCCGACGCGCTGGCCGCGGCGGGCAGCACCGTCGAGCTGACGACCTACCCGGACGCGAACCACGGCACGGTGCTCACCGCGGCCCAGCCGGACGCGACCCGGTGGGCGGCCGCCGTCGCCGGCCACTCCCCCGCGCCGGTCACGCCGTCGCCGCGGTTCGACCTGCTGGACGCGACGGGTGACGGCTACCTGTGCCGGGACGACTACGAGGTCTTCGCGCTGCGCCTGGTGCAGTCGTTCGGCCACCCGCCGCGCTCGGCCGCCGCGATGGCCGTCCGCTCGGCCTACCGCGCGCTGTGGCGGGCCCTGGCCGCCGAGTCCGACACCGACGACGACGGCCGGGTGGGCAAGTCGGAGTTCCTCGCCTGGGCCGGCCGGGCCACGCACACCCGGTTCGACGAGACCCTGCGGCCGCTGGCGACGGCCGTGCTGGCGTTGGTCGACACCGACGGCACGGGCGTGGTGGAGCGCGCCGAGTTCCTGGCCCTGACGACCCGGTGCGGCCTGCCCGAGGATGCCGCAAGCGCCCTGTTCGCGAGCCTCGACGCGGACCACCTCGGCACGGTCGAGGTGGACGAGGTCATCCGCGCCACCAAGGACTTCTGCTTGGACCCGCGCCCGGACCGGCCCGGCCACTGGCTGTTCGGCCGGTTCTGAGCCGCGCGGTCAGGTCTGCGGCCACATCGAGTACACGAGGTCGTCCTCGCCCGCGCACACGACCTGCGGCAGCGCCGGTTCGGGCACCTGGTTGCACGTCATCCCGCCGATCACCAGCGGCGGCCGTCCGGGTGTCGGGTCACGGCGCTCGGCGTAGTAGTCCACCAGGATCGCGGCGGCCTGGTCGCACGTCAGGCGACCCGACGGGGTTTCCACGACCACGGCCAGCATCGGCTTGCCCAGCGCGCCGGGGAACGGGTCGTCGCAGTACCGCGCGGGCGCGCCCTCGTCGATGGTCGGCAACGGCCTCGGGGTGGGCTCGGACGACTCGGGCGTGGTCACCGGTGTCGTCTTCTGCGCCTTGGTGGTCGTCGTGGTGACCGTCCCGGTCCCGGAGCCGGAGCCCGACACGGTGGTGGAGCAGCCCGTGGTCAGGGCGAGGAGGGCGACGAGGGCGAACCGCGGTACGGATGTGTGCACGGTGCCTGTGACGTGCCGGGGAGGCGCTCGGTGCGGGTACCGGGCATCACAGCGCGATAACGGTTGCGGGGGGTGCGCGCGGCGGGTCGGCCGTCCGGGTTTGCTGTGCGCCATGAACACGAAGGTCGCGTCCGTGCTGGTGGCCGTGGGGTTGGGCGCATCCCTGGTCGCCTGCTCGAGCAAGGGGGACGAGTTCGTCGCGGAGTTGAAGGCGGCGGGCTTCACCGCCGTCGGCGAGCCGCGCAGCGAGTCGGAGAAGAAGACGAAGAAGATCGGCAAGCGGACGATCAAGTCCTCGCAGAAGGTGATCGAGGTGACGGTCCGGGTCAAGGGTTGCGACCTGGAGTTCGAGAAGGTGTCCGGGCAGTCCGGCTACTGGCTGGACGAGTTGCACGTCAACGGCCAGGAGCCCGACTGGCCGGGTTACCCGGAGAACCTCCGGCAGTCCGACGTCGTGACCGCGTTCGCGGGCAACCAGCCGAAGCCCGACGGGTTCACCGACTGCTACAAGCCGAACGAGCCCTGATCCGGCGACGCACCGAGCCCGCGACCCCGTCCTCGATCACGAGGGCGGGGTTTTCCGCGTCCCGGGGTCGTCCGCCGCATTAGTGCGGGAGCTTCGCCGCGTGGTCGTGGTGGTGTGTCGGGTGACCGAGAGGAAGTGGTGGAACTGCCCGGCACACAGCGCACCGGACCCGATCCCGACCCGGACTGGCAGCGGTCGGCGGGCGCGCGGCGGCACGCCGCCTGCCTGGTCGCCGCGCGGGCCGGTGACCGCCGTGCCCTCGACGCGTTGATCGCGGACCTGACGCCGGTGGTGTGGCACGTCGCACGGGGGCACGGCCTAGACCGCGACACGGCGGAGGGCGTGGTGCAGGCCGTCTGGCTCGCCCTGCCCCGCCACCTCGACCGGCTGGGCGACGTGCGCGCGTTGACGGGCTGGCTGGTCGTCGCCACGCGCCGCGAGGCGCGGCGGACCTGGTCACCCGCCCGCCGGGACGAGGCGGCGACCGACGCGCCGGCGGAGCTGGTCGGCTCCTACGGCCTGCCCGGGGACGCGGTGCTGCTCGACGAGCGCGACCACCGGTTGTGGCGCGCCTTCGGCAGGTTGTCGCCCAAGTGCCAGGAGCTCCTGCGGCTCGGCGCGCTGGCCGGTCGGCCCGAGTACCGGGTGGTCGCCGAGTCGCCGACCGCGCCACGCCGTGCCCTCGGTCCGGCCCAGCACCGCTGCCTGGACGTGCTGCGCGCCCTCCTGGACGCCGAGACCGGCCCGGTCGGGCTCGCCGGCGTGGCCTCGGAAGCGCCGCCGGACGACGTGGGCACCGACTCCCGCTCACCCCGCGCGAACCCCTGACGACCCGTTACCTGAAAGGGTGATAGTCGGGGTCGTTTACGCACGGCATCGCTTGATCGCTTACTCGATGTGCGAAATCCCCTCGGGATCGTTAGGCCGTTGTGCCACTATTGGACCGTTCGAGCGGTACGAGGGGCCCGCCGAACTTGACTCAGAGCAATCATGAGTCGCTTGCACGGCCAAGACAGATCCCAGGGGAGGGAGATCGTTTTGTCTACGCCCACCGAGACCAGGAACGACTATTCGGAGGAGACCGTCGAGAGCGTCCAGCAGGACGGCACCACCACGACGGTCACCCCGGACACCGAGCCGGACCAGCGGGAACAGCACAAGCACCACGACGGCCACACGCTCGAGGACGGCGAACTGTCGCCCTTGTGCGCGGGCGGCGGGTGCCCTGACGGCACGGTGAAGTGAGCTGTCGGACGTGATCGAGCCCGCCGACCGGGTCTCCCGGTCGGCGGGCTTTGTTCCGCACCGTTCTGTGCTGTCATAGGACGGTGCCTGTCACCGCTGCTGCCGACGAAGTCACCGTCATCCGCGAAGCACGCGAACTGCACCGCAGTGGGCTCGACGCGACCTGCGCGGGACGGCACCACGAGGCGGCGCGGTTGTTGCGGCGCGGGCAGGACCTGGCCGACGCGATCGACCCCGTCGACCCGCGGCTGCGCTCCGAGTGGCTCGCCACCCGCATCCGGCTGTCGTCGACGTTCGCCAACGTCATGGCCGAGACCGACGGACCGGCCGCGGGGCTGGACGGCCTGGCCGAGGCGCGGCGGCTGATCGAGGACGTCGCCGATCCCGACGTGCAGACCGAACTGCTCGGCCGGGTCGAGCACAACCGCGGCCTGCTGCTGCTCAACGCGGGCTTCATCGAAGAGGCGATCACCGCCTTCGACGCCGCGCTGGAGCACAAGGAACGCCGCCTCGCCGCGGGCGGGCCGGTGACGCCGCTGGTCGACCTGGTCGTGAAGACGCTGCGCAGCCGCGGCACGGCGCACACCCGGCTCGGGTCCGTGCGCCAGGCCCGCCAGGACCTCACCAGGGCCATCGCGCTGGCCACCGAGCACGGGCTGCTGGACCGGGCGGCCGACGCCAACCACGCGGCCGGGCTGCTCGACCTGCGCGTCGGCGACCTGCCCGCGGCGTTGCGGCGTTACGAGCTGATCGAGCGGTCCTACCGGGAGCAGGGGCTGGACGTGCCGGTGCTGCTGGGCATGGACCGGGGCCAGGCGCTGATCACCGCCGGGTTGGCCGACGAGGCGGGCAGCCAGCTCGACAGCGTGCTCGCCGCGCTGCGCGCCGAGAGCGGCACCACCCGGATCCTGGGCAACGTCGAGCTCCACCGGGCCGTCGCCGCCTTCATGACCGGCGACCTCGACCTGGCGCTCACCACGGCGGCCTCGGCGCGGCAGCGGATGCGGCGCTGGGGCTGCGAGACGTGCGTGGCGAACGCGACGCTCATCGGGCTGCGCGTGGACACCGTGCTGGCGCTGCGGTCCGGGCGGGTGCCGCGGGCGCTGCCCGGGCGGGCGCTGGACTTCGCCGACTCGCTGCCCGTGCCCCGGCTCGCCGAGCAGGCCGCGCTGGCGCGGATGCTGGCGGCCCGGCTGGAGGTCCGCCGCGGTGACGTCGATGCCGCGCAACGCGTGCTCGACCGCGTGCCGCGACCGGGCAAGCTCACGCCGATCGACCACCGGATGCTGCGCCGGCTGTGCCGCGCCGAACTGGCCGTCGCCCGCGGCCGGCGCTCCGCCGCGCTCGCCGAGATCAGGGCCGGGCTGACGGACCTGGACCACGTGCGGGACCGGGTGGGCGGGCTGGAGCTGCTGTCGGGGACCGCGCTGCACGGCCGCGAGCTGGCCGAGCTGGCCGTGCGGCTGGTGCTGGACGGCGGCAACGCCCGCCGGCTGTTCTCCTGGCTGGAGCGGACGCGGGCGCAGACCTACCGCTACGAGCCGCTCACCCACGTCGACCCGGAGCTGGCCGAGCGGATCGCCGAGGTCCGCAGCCTCACGCAGTCGATCCACCAGGCCGAGCACGACGGCCACTCGACCGCCGCGCTGCGCGGTCGCCGGGCCGAGCGGCTGCGCGAGGCGAACCGGCTGGGCTGGCACACCGGCCGCTGGGGCAGGCCGCGCCCGGTCGCCGGGCTGACCGACGTGATGGCCCGGCTGGGCGAGCGGGCTCTGGTCAGCTTCGCCTCCTCCGAGGACGACCTGGTCGCGGTGGTCGTGGTCGACTCCGAGGTGCGGCTGGCCCGGCTCGGGTCGGCCGAACGGGCGGCGGAGAGCGCCCGGATGCTCAACGCCGACCTCAACGCGCTCGCGCCCGACCACCTGCCCGAACCGCTGGCGCAGGTGATGGCGGCGTCGGCGCGCAAGCAGGCCGACCGGCTCGACGCGCAGCTGATCCGGCCGCTGGCCGAGCTGATCGGCGGACGGGAGCTGGTCGTCGTGCCGACCGGCGCGCTGTACGCCGTGCCGTGGGGCGTGCTGCCGACGCTGCACGGGCGGCCCACCGTCGTCGCGCCGTCCGCCACCGCGTGGCTGGCCGCCGAGCGGGCCGAGGGCGGGCGCTCGGGGCGCACCGTGCTGGTGCGGGGTCCCGGGCTGCCCGCCGCCGTCGGCGAGATCGACAAGCTGGGCGCGCACTACGGCACCGCCGCGTTGATGTCGGGTGGGCACGCCTCCGTCAGCACGGTGCTGGAGGCGTTGGACGGCGCGGAGGTCGCGCACCTGGCCGCGCACGGCGTGCACGAGCCGGAGAACGCGCTGTTCTCCCGGCTGGAGCTGACCGACGGCCCGCTCTACGCGCACGAGATGGCCGGGCTCGCGCACCCGCCCCGGCAGGTCGTGCTGGCCGCGTGCGAGCTGGCCCTCAACCGGATCCGCCCCGGCGACGAGCCCCTCGGGTTCGCCAGCGCCCTGCTGGCCAGCGGCTCGCAGATGGTGGTCGCCCCGCTGAGCCGGGTCGGCGACCAGGCGTGCGCCGCCGCCATGGACGACTACCACCGCAGCCTGGCCGCCGGCGCGCGACCGGCCGTGGCGCTGGCCGACGCCATCGCGGTCGACCCGCTGCGCCGCCCGTTCGTCTGCCTCGGCAGCGGGTGAGCCCCGACGCCTCGGCGGTGTCGGCGGGGCGTCGAACGGGTAATGGTGGGAGACGGTGATGCGGCCGGGAGCGGGTGAGGGAGCGGCGTGCGCGGGGATGTCGATCAGCCGACGGTGACGGTCCGGGAGGTCGGGGACGACGGCGTGGTCGTCGCCGCCGTGCACGGCGACTTCGACGTCGACAACTTCCGCGAGGTGCGGGAGGCGCTGTTCACCTGCCTGAACGGCCGCGCGTCCGCGCTCGTGGTCGACCTGGCGGACGTGGGGTTCTTCGGGTCGATGGGCATCGCGGTGCTGGTGGAGGCGCGGCAGCGGGCCGACGTGGTGGGCGCGGAGTTCGCCGTGGTGGCGGGCAGGCGCACGGTCGCGCGGCCCATCCGGGTGACCGACACCGAGGACCTGCTGCGCGTGCACCGCACCTGTGACGAGGCGCTGGCCGCCGTGCGCGAGCGGTTCGGGCGCACGACGGACAGCGGGTTCTCCTGGTGGTCGTCCTGAGCTGACGGCGGGCGTCGCGCGCCTTCTCGACTACGCTCGAAGCGTCGGGAGGAGAGGCCGTGACGGACGAGGAACTCGTGGTCGAGTTCGCCCTGACCCGGCTGGACAACCCCGGGCTCGACCTGGAGGAGATCGCCGCGCTGGTGGTGCGGCGGGTGGGTCACGAGCGCATGCTCGACCTCGCCTCGCGCAACCTCGCCACGCGCGACGAGCTGCGGGGCGCGGCGTTCCCGTCCGCGGTCGAGCACGTGCTGCGGGTCGTGTTCACCCTGCGCGGCCCCGTCGACTGACCGGTCACAGCACCTTGGCGGGCGCGCGGCCGGCGTACTCGACCAGCAGGTCGGCCAGGTGGTCCTCGGTTGGCATGGCGGGCGGCACGGGGTGGTCGGCGCGCCGGCCCGCGACCAGGTCCGACACGAACACCGTGACCGCCTCCGGCGACGGCAGCACCGGCGGGCCCAGGTAGGTCAGCGGGACCAGGTCCGCGCCCCGGCCCACCTCGATGCCCGCGCACCAGCCCGTGTGCTCGTCCCAGACCAGCGCCAGGTCGTTGTCCGGGTGCCTCGGCACGCGTTGGTCGAGGGCGATGTAGGCCGTGGCGTCCGGCGCGCACTCGTAGCAGCACGACTCCAGGTCGACGCCCAGGCGCCGGGCGATCAGCCGCAGGTACTGCCGCAGGCCCACGTCCTGCGGGCCCTCCGCTTCGATACCGACCATCGACGACCTCCGCCCGCGGTGACACCGCGGCTAGGGCACCATCTCGATTGGCCCCAGTCTGCATCCACTCGACAGCCCAGGGCATTACACCGTTCGGATGAGAGATGGTGACGCGCGGTGTCCGCCGATCGTCGCAACGCCTGTGTCAGACGCTGCGCAGCACCGAGACGACCGTGCCCAGCACCACGGCCCGGTCGCCGTCGATGACGTCGTAGGCGGGGTTGCGGGGTTCGAGGAAGACGTGGCCGTTGCGGCGGCGGTAGACCTTGACGGTGGCCTCGCCGTCGATCATCGCGGCCACGATCTGCCCCGAGTGGGCCTCGTGCTGCTGGCGCACCACGACGATGTCGCCGTCGCAGATGGCCGCGTCGACCATCGAGTCGCCCCGCACCCGCAGGCCGAAGACCGTGCCCCGCCCGGTCAGCTCGCGGGGCAGCTTCAGCACGTCGTCCACGTGCTCCTCGGCCGCGATGGGCGTGCCGGCGGCGATGTGGCCGACCACGGGCACCGGCACCGAGTCCTCGCCCGACCCCCGCGGGGACGGCTCGTGCAGGAACAGCCGCACGTCGATCGGTCGCGACACGGTGGCTCCTCGGCGCAGGAAGCCCTTCTCCTCCAAGGCCGCCAGGTGCTTGGACACCGAGGACGACGACCGCAGGCCGACCGCGTCACCGATCTCCCGCGTGCTCGGCGAGTACCCGTGCCGGACCACCCAGTCGCGGATCGCCGCCAGGATGCGCTGCTGGCGCGGCGGGAGGGCGGAGGTGTCCAGGTGCTCGAACGCGTCAAGATCGTCGTAGGCGGTCACCTCCGGGATCTTAGAGAAGGGTGGCGCACGGCCTTGCCGAGGGAGTGGCCTCCGACCTGGGCGGGTCGACGTCGGAAGCCGCTGCGGGGCAGCGCCCGACCGGTGCGGTTCGCGGTCGTGCTGCGGCGCGGTGACACCGCGACCGGGTGGGGTGGACCGTCGCGTCACCGTGAGTCGTGCGCGTCCAGGGCGAGTTGCCGCAGCTCGGCCGTGCACGTCATGAACCGGTCCGTCGGCAGGTGCTTGAAGTAGTGGCCCACGTCCGCGCCCAGGGCGAACACGTGCACCGGGACACCGGCGCGGCGGCCCGCCTCCACGGACTGGCACAGCCCGGACAGCACGGCCGGGTGCCGCGTCTGGTACGACGAGGCGACGCGGTGGTTGCCCCGGTCCGCGGCCAGGTAGAACCGGGTCAGGTCCTACTCGCTCGCGCCGGCGGCGCAGAACTCCGCCGCCGAGTGGACCGCTGCGGGTGTCTCCACGTACACCGACAGCGGCACGTCGTCGGGCAGGTCGAGCTCCGGGTTGGACTCGTGGTCGACGTCGACGTCGTTGGTGATCTGCGCGGCGTCGTCGGAGCGGAGGTCGAGCAACCTCATCACCAGGCGCTGGCCCGGCAGCAGCTTCTCGACGATCGCGCACAGCCGCGCCGATCGCCGCGCCGTACCGCTCGGCCTCGGGCACGCCCGCGCGCAGCGCGTCGAGCGGGCTCAGGCCCGCCACGAGGCACACCGAGCGCAGGTCGTCGGGGGTCACGGCGCGGTAGTCCGCGGACCGCTCGGCGGGCTCGGCGTCGCCGAGGGTGACGGACTCGCGATCGGTGCGGACGGTGACGTGACCGACCAGCCCGGCGAGCTCGTCGTGCGGGATCCGGAGCACCGGGATGCCGCGCGAGCGGCACAGCGATTCCATGTGGCCGGTGCGGCCGCCACCGGAACAGACGACGGCGGCCGACCGGACGATGGTGTCGTACAGCTCGGGGCCGAGCGCCTCGACCACGGGCACGGAACCGGGCAGGGGTCTTCCGGTGTGGTTGGCGATTCCGCGAACACTCGTCGACGGCGAACCGACGAGCAAAACCCCGGGAATCTCACGCGGGCTCACGGCATCCTCCTACCGGTTCCGGTCGGTGCGCGGACAGGGCGGTGCGTCGGCTCGGAGGCCGACTGTTCCGGGGCCGACGTCGTTCGGCACGACATCGGCCCCGGGTTTGCGTCTGACACGACGGGCCATGAGTCGGGCGTCGCAGTCCGCGGACCGGCCGCGCATCTTCTCGAGTGCGAGGTGGTGGTCCATTCGTGCCACACCGTCGGCGTCCGGTGGGCAACGATGGAGTAGTGGGGTGCCGGCTGCTCGCGGGGAAATGGTGGAGCCGGTTCAGCAGACCGGCTCCGGCGATCCTTCGAGGCCGAGCGCGAAACGCAGTTCGCGTGGCGTCACGGACAGGTCGGTCAGCTTCGCGGTGGCGGCCGAGTTCACCGCGAACCGGACGGCGCGGTCGGACGGCGCGGGCGTGCCGTTGCGCGAGGTGAGCTCACGTATGCGCTGGATGTTCGCTTCGAGCGCGGCTTCGGGCACCCGGCGGTCGGCCCGGCCGCGGGTCGCCATCCGGCGCACGTCGAGGTCGACCGAGCGCGTGACGACCTCGCGCAGCTCCGGGTCGGCGGCGTCGGTCAGCACCCGCGCGAGTTCGACGGCCTGCTCGTCGAAACACGATTCGACGTGGTGCAGGGTGGTGGCCGCGACTTCCACCGAGTGGTTCTTGATCGCGGCGAGGTTGAAGGTGAACGCGCCCGTGCGGCCGTTGCGGACGATTTCGTCGCCTTCCCGCGGGCTGCCCACGGTGGAAATGGGACCGGACGGCGTGCCGTCGGGTCCGAGGAGCCGGCCGAACCGGTCGACTTCGACACCGCGCCCGGTGCGCCGGTGCGCGACGGCGGTTCCCCGGCGCAACAGGGTCGACCAGAGCGCGGAGTCCGCGCGTTCGTAGTTCGACTCGCGCCCGAAATTCGAGATGACGACGTCGGCTTCGACGGTGCGCGTGGATTCCGGCCCGGCCACGGACAGGACGAGCCTGCCTTCTCCGGTGGCACGGATGTGCCGCACGCGGCCGGTGGTGAGCATGACCTGCCCGCCGTCGTTCATGGCCGCGTCGACAATGTCTGTGGTGTAGGACATGGCGCTCACCCGTAAGACGGCTAACAGGCTGCCGTAGGTGTCCAGGAGGGCGTGCAGCTCATCGGTCGGAATGCGTTCCAGGATCGCGGGGAGGTGCGGCTCCCACGCTTTCGCGACCCGTTCGGTCACCACGACGGGCGACACCTCGGGGTGGTCACGGGTGAGCGCCGCGCACGCCCGGTCCCATTCCTCACGGAACCGGCGGACGAATTTCTCACGACCTTCGTAGGTGTCACCCAACAATTGCGGCGGGGGTAATTCGAGCACCTGGTGTGGATCGGGCCTTCGTGGCCTTGGCGCAGCAGCAGGGTCGCCGAGTCGTACGCGCTGAGCAACGTGCCGATGATGGCCACCACGCCGTCTTTCCGGACGCCGAGCACCCGTTCGATCCCGTCCTTCGAATACGGGTTGCGCACGAACGCCGGGTGGTCCAGCACCTCGGCCGCGAAAGCCGGGAACTTCGTCTCCAACCCGGTGGCGAGCACGACGTGGTCGGCTTCGAGGACCTCCCTCGCCTCCCCCGGGCCGCCGGCGGGCAGCGCGAGGTGCTCCACCACCACGTGCGCGCGGCCGTCGCGCACCTCGATGTCGACCGCTTCCCCGTCGGCCTCCACCAGCGTCACGCCCCGGGCCGCTTCGCGGACGGCCTCGGCGAGGCGGTCGCGCAGGTAGTCCTGGTAGATGCGGCGCGGCGCGGGACCGGACTCGGTGAACTCGAACTCGCGCCAGCCGTGCGGCCAGTCCGACCGGTCCGCCTCGTGGTTGGCCCAGGCGACGAAGTCGTCCACGTCCTCGCGGAAGGCCGACATGCGGCCCGCCTGGATGTTGAACACGTGGTGCCAGTGGTTGCCCTCGCGCTGGTACGCCACGCCGGAGTTCCGGTATTCCGGGCGACGTTCGAGCAACACCACCTGCAATGGTTCGCGAGCGAACCGGAGGAGGCGGATGGCGGTCGCGGTACCGGCCAGACCCGCGCCGACGACGACCACCCTGCGGAACCGGTCGAAGCTTTTCACCATGCCCACCCCTGTCGCCTCCGGCGCTCTCCGTCAGGGAAGCATAACGGTGATTTACCGAGGTGGGCAGACCTCCGTGCGCACGTGACGCGATTGTGCCCGCATTCCCCGCGAGACCCGAATACGGGACGGACAAACGGGATTTCGCACCATTGCCGGAGCGATTTCTGCGTGAACGCTCGACCGCGTTTCGCGAAACGCGGGTGGCGGTGTCAGGAACCGTTCGGGCGGGGCGCGGCGGCCGCCAGGAGCTGCTCGGCCAGTCCCCGCGCGCGCTTGGCCGGACCGTCCGGGCCGAACGACTGGCCCGACGCGTGCAGGCCCTCGAACAGCAGCATCAGGTGGTCGGCCAGCTCGGCCGGGTCGTCGACCCCGAGCTGCTCGGTCAGCTCGCCGATCCGCGCCCTGGTCCACGACTTCGCCGCGAGGGCGTTGCGGTGCGCGGGCAGCTCCGGTTCGGGGAACTCGGCCAGCGACATGAGGAACTTGCAGCCGCGGAACGCCTCGGCGGATACCTCGGCGAAGACCGCGTCGAACACCGCCAGCACGCGGTCGCGCGGATCGGGGCCCGCGTTCTCGACCGCGGCGGTGAACCGGCCGCGGAAGTCGAGGTCGGCGCGCTCGACGTAGGCGCCGACCAGGTCGTCCTTGGAGGAGAACAGGCGGTAGAGGGTGGTGGGCGCGACCCCGGCCTCGGCCGCGACGAGGTCGACCCCGGTGGCCCGGATCCCCCTCAGGTAGAACAGGTCCCCGGCCACTCGCAGCACGTGGGCCCGGGTCTCAGCAGCGGATCGATGCACGGTGCCCCTCGCCGTCACGATGCTAGGGATGGCTCCCTACAGCGTACGCCGACCGCGGTGGCCCCACGGCGGTCAGCGGCCCGTGAGCCACGTGGCTCACGGCGAGGCCGGGACCGCGAACGGCAGGCGCACCACCGCGACCGGCGGACCGGCGAGGTCGGCCGCGTCCAGCACCAGCAGCTCGCCGCCCGCGACCGCGACCACCCAGCCGTCTCCCTCGTCGTGCCCGCGCGGCACGAACACCGGCCGGCCGGGCGTGACGCCGACCTCGCGCCGCCACGTGCAGCCCAGCGCCACGTCGTGGCGCACGATCGCCGTGCCCGCCGCGCCGAACGCGAAGCGGTGCCGGCGGCCCGCCAGGCGTTCGTCGACCGAGGCGACGTCCATCGCGCGCAGGTCGACCCGCCGCACGCCGCCGGTGGCCAGGTCCAGCACGTGGCGGCGCAGCACGCCGGGCGCCCAGACCGCGTCCACGACCACGCGGCCGAGGTCTTCGCAGGCGTTGACCAGGGACCGCACCTCGCCCTCGCCGACCCCGGACCACAGCGGTCGGCCACGGGCGAGCAGGCCGATGCGCGCGGGACCGGTGGCCGGGCCGCGGTACGGGTCGCGCAGGCCGACGAGGTCGGCGGCCCGGCTGTAGTACGGCGCGGAGTCGAAGACCACCACGAACCGCTCCGTGACCCCGACCGCGCGCATCCGGGGCGCGCGGTCGAGCGGGAAGGGCTCGGCGCGCAGCACTTCGCCGTCCTCGCCGAGGATGACGTGCTCGGCGTCGATGGTGCCCGAGCCCGCCACCACGCCGTCGGTGTGGGGGCGGTGCTCGGACACCTTCAACCCGTGCGCCTGGTGCCGCCGGTACAGGTCGATCCCGGTGAACGAGTCCTCGTCCAGCAGCAGGTTTAGGCGTTCCCGCGCGGTCGCGCAGGTCGTCGTTGCGCTCGCGGAGCAGCTCCATCGTGCGCACGGGCAGTTCGGGCCGGAAGTCCGAGTGCCCGTTGACGTGGTCGATCCCGGAAGTGGTCATCGGCGGCCTGCCTGGCGTTCGGTCACCGCACCGGTCTCGGCGAGCCACCGCACGGTGTCGGCGACCGTGTCGGCGAAAGGACGGGGTTTGAGGTCGAGCGTGCTGGAGGCCGGGTCCACCCGGACCGCCGCGGCGACCGTGGCGACCGCACCGTGCTCGGCCGGGATGTGCCACGGCCACGCGGGCTGCACCAGGTCGACGAGCCGCCCGACGGGCGTCAGCAGCGCCGGGGGCAGGAAGACCACGGGCAACGCGCGCCCGGTGGCCTCGACCGACCCGGTGGCCGGTTCGCACGAGCTCCGCCACCGTGTGCGAGCCGACGAAACCGGTACCGCCGGTGACGGTCACCAGCATGTGCACTCCCTCCCGATGCGTGCGGCAGGCGATGTCAGACCCGGTGGAAGGCGCTGCCGTAGAACAACAATGCCCCCGTGCCCGCGTCGCGGCTGCACCCGAGCACCTGACCGACGAAGATCGTGTGGTCGCCGCCGTCGTGGACCGACACCAGCTCGCACTCCAGCCAGGCCGGCGACCCGTGCAGCAGCGGCGCGCCGCTGTGCGGGCCCTCCAGCCAGTCGACCGCCTCGAACTGCTCCGACCCGAGCGGGCGGCGTTTGTCGGCGAAGTGCTTCGCGGTGTCCCGCTGGTCCGCGCCCATGATCGACACGCCGAACCGCTCGGTGTCGCCGATCGCGTCGTGCATCACCGCCGAGCGGGAGACGCAGCACAGCACCAGCGGCGGGTCCGGCGACACCGACCTGAACGCGTTCGCCGTCATGCCGTGCGCCTGCTCACCGCCGACCGTCAGCACCGTGTCCCCGGTCGCGAGCAGCGACATGGCGTCCCGCAGCGAGGTCTCCTCCATGGTGGTCACCGTCTCGTGCACGTCCGTCATCCCCCCAGCCCGGCGCGGGCGAGCGCCGGGCTGGGGCGTAGGGCGCGAGCGCCCTGCGCAGGTCTTCGGGCACGCGAGAGGGCACCGTGTTGGCGTTCGGGCCGCGCATGCACGCGATCCGCTGCCTGCCCTTGGCCACCAGCACCTCGCGGCCGTCGGTGACCTTGACGTAGTCGAAGCTGAACTGGACCTGCGTCTGGGTCAGCTCCTCCAGCCGCATCCGCACCGACAGCTCGTCGAACAGCGTGATCTCGGAGAAGAACTCGCACTCCACCTTGAGGGTGAACAGCTTGAGGTCGTCCTGGAGGTCGCGCAGCACGCTCGGCGCCTTCTCCTTGAGGAACATCTCCCGGCACCGGCCCTGCCAGCGCAGGTAGTTGACGTAGTACACGTTGCCGACGAGGTTGGTCTCCTCGAACCCGACCGTGTGGCGGATCTCGTAGTAGTCGGTCATGTCAGCCCTCCTTGCCCACGAGCACCGCGAACACCACCGGCGAGGTCCGGTCGTTGACGGTGGTCACCCAGGTGGCGACCTTGGCGTCGCCGGTCGACAGCACGGCCCAGCCGTCCGGGTGGACCCGGTCGACGGTCAGCGCCTGCGTGGTGGAGCCGGTCTTGCGCAGGCACTCCACCGCGCTCCACACGCGGGTGCCGGAGACCGACGCCGTCTCGCCCGCCTCGGCGGCGATGAGGTCGCGCACGGCGATCAGGTCGTCGCCCAGCAGGCCGGCCCAGTCCTCCTCCGACCGCGCCACGGCCTCTTCGACGTCCACGCCGAGGGAGCCGCCGCCCGCCACGGCCGCGAACGTGATGCCCGCGCTGTGCGAGGCCGAGACCTCCACGCCGTCGACCTCCGGCTTGCCGTCGGGCCGGTAGCGCACGTCGACGGGCCGGTCCAGCGCCCGGCTCAACGCCAGCGCGGTCTGCGCGCGGCGCTGCGGCGTGACGTCGGTCGGGTCGGGCTCGACCACGACCGCGCGGCTGCCGCCGAGCACCCGTTCCAGCGAGCGCTCCAGGTACGAGCCGAGCATGGTCGGCGTCCACGGTCCCGCGCCGTCGCGCTTGCGCACGGCCCGCAGCACCAGCCCTTCCCACCGCTCGACGAGCCGGCCGTCTGGGTCGCGCACGTCGATGTCGTAGGTGTAGCTGTCGCCGTCCTGCGACCGCTCGCGGGCGTCCAGCACCACGTACTGGGCGAGTTGGTCGATCGGCGCGGCCAGGTAGAGCCGCTCCACGCTCTGCGGCAGCAGCGTGGCGTCGGGGACGCAGCACTGGATGGCGTGCATCATCACGTCCCGCGTGCCCGGGTCGGCCAGCATCCGGTCCTGGGGCAGGAACGGGGCGAACCAGGTGGCCACGGACGCCGTGGCGACCTCGGCCACCGCGTGCCTGGCGCTGGCCCGCCGGTAGCCCTGCAACCGCTGGAACCGCTTGCCCTGGAACAGCACGCTGCCGTACAGCTCGGTGACCGGGTCGACCGGCACGAGCGGCAGCACGGGAGCGCCGTCGACCACGTCACCGGGGATCACCGGCCGGGGGAACCGCAGGCGGGCCCGGAAGTGGTCGGCGGAGAACCCGGTGTCCTCGGCCCGGATGGCCACGTCCACCGTCTCGGCGTCACGGGCCAGCGCCGCGATCCGCACGGTGAGCGTGCCGCCCGGTCGCACGACCACCGGCCGCAGGAACTCCACGTCCTGGAGCATCGGCGGCGAGTCGTGCCCGCCCAGGGCGGCGGCCACCTGGGTCATGGCCTCCATGCCGATGACGGCCGGGAACAGCAGGTCGCCTTCGAGCAGGTGGTCGCCCAGGTAGGGGTCGCTGCCGTCGGACAGGTCGGCCTCGGTGACCAGCTCGACCGCCGGGTAGTGGACCAGGACGCGGTCCACGAACCGGGCCAGCGGCAGCTCGGTGCGCGCCATCTCCAGCGTGGGCAGGCCCGCGGCGCGGCCGGAGACCACGAGCACGGGCCCTACGGTCGGGTCGGCCAGCACCTCGCGCAGCACCGCGATACCCGCTTCGGCGGAGATCGGCGTGAGGCCGTCGCGCATCAGCGCCTCGACCACGCCCAGCCGCTCGCCCATGCCCGCGCCGGACCAGACCGACCACTCCAGGGCCAGCACGCGCGCCCGCGGGTGCTTCAGGCCGAAGTCGACGGTCAGCTCGCTCATCCAGTCGTTGGCGGTCGAGTAGTGCGCCTCGCCGCGCAGGCCGGCGCGGCCGATGATGCTGCCGAACGTGACCAGCAGCTTGATCCGCTCCGGGTCCACGGCGTCCAGCACCGCGTTCAGCCCGGCGATCTTCGGCGCGAGCGTGGCTCGGAAGTCCTCTTCGGACAGCGCGGTCAACGCCTCGGGCTCGTTGCGGCCCGCGCCGTGCAGCACGGCGGTCACCTCGCCCAGCTCGGCGCGCAACCGCCCCACGGCGGCGGCGACCCGCTCGGCGGAGGTCACGTCGGCCCGCTCGTAGCGGTGCGTGATGCCCGCCGCGGTCATCCGGGCCAGGTTGGCCGCCAGCTCGGCGTCGGCGGCGGGGTCGGCCCGGCCGATCAGCGCCAGCGACGCGCCCGAGTCGGTCGCCATCGCGATGGCGCACTCGGCCGTGATGCCCTTGCCGCCACCGGTGACCAGCAGCACGTCGTCCGGGCCCAACGGCGTCGCGCCCGGGGATCCGGGCGCCACCTGACCGGACACGGCCCGCAGCACCGGCACGGTCCGCGCGCCGTCGGCGTCGTAGCGCACCTGCGTGAAGCCGGTCGTGGCCGCGACCTCGGCGGCGACCCGGCGGACGGCGTCGGTGTCGTCCGCGAGGTCCACCAGCGTGACCGGGATGTGCGGTGCTTCCAGGTGCAGCGTGCGGGCCAGGCCGGACGCGCCCAGCTTGTGCTGCACGACCGCGAGCCTGCGGCCGGACGCCAGCACGTCGCGCGCCGCCTGGAGGAACAGCCCGACGTGCGCGTCACCGCCCTCCGGCGGCAGCAGCAGGAGCACGCCGTCGCCGGGCAGGCCGGCCTTCAGCGGCTCGGCCAACGGGTGGCCCTCGGGGGCGTGGACGGTCCACTCCCCCACCGGTCCGGGCGTCGCCCCGACGAGCTCCCGCTCGACGTGCTCGACCAGGAACGGCCGCACCCACGGCGCGAGGCCGGGCACCTCGCCGGTGTCGCGCTCCTCGGCGTGCGCGGTGTCGGCCAGGTTGTCGATCAGCTCGGCCAGCTCGCCCATCCGCACGGTGGCGAAGTTGGTCGTGCCCTCCAGGGCCGGGCGGCCCAGGGTGCGGGTGACCTCGTTGACGAGCTGGCTGACCGTGATGGAGCTCAGGTGCAGGTCGTCCAACGGGTGCGTGGCCGCGGTGATGGCGTCCAGCGGCAGCTCCAGGCGCTGCGCGGCCAGGCGGCGCAGCAGCTCCAACGTGGACTCGCCGTCGGTGCCGGCGGGCTGGGCCGCCGCGGTGGTCGTGGCCGGCGCGGCCCGCTCGGCCGCGAGCAGGCTCACGTCGAGGGCGGGCGCCGTCTCGCACGGGCTCGCCAGGAACGTCATCGAGCCGTCCAGCGGCAGGTCGCGGATGACCCGGTCGGCGAACAGCACGTCGGTGCGGACCTCGCCGCCCAGCACGTGGGTGGCGGCGACGACGGTCAGCAGCGAGGTGAGCGAGGCGCTGTCGGTGTCGACCGAGAGCACGGCCTCGCCGGGCGCGATCTCCTCCAGCAGGCCGCTCAGGACGCGGCCGGGGCCGACCTCGACGACCAGGTCGGTGGTGGCCGCGGCCTTGGCGGCGGCCTCGTGGAACCGGACCGGCAGGGTGATCTGGTCGCGCAGCAGCCCGCGCAGGTCGACCCCCGCGTCGAGCACGTCGCCGGTGACGGTGGAGTGCACCGGGCGGATCAGCCGGCCGAAGTCGAAGTCGACCAGCCGCTCGGCCATGGCGTCGGCCGCCGGGGAGACCAGCGGCGAGTGGAACGCGTGGGACACGGTGATGCGGCTGGCCCGCACGCCCTGGGCGCGGGCGACCGCGCACACCCGGTCCACGGCCTCGGCCGGGCCGGACAGCACGGTCTGCGCCGGGCCGTTGTAGCCCGCGATCACCACGTCCTCGCCCGCTGCCAGCTCCAGCGCCCGTTCCGGCGTGGTGCCCAGGCCCGCCATCGCGCCGCCGCCCCGGCTCGCGCTCGCCATGACGCGGCCGCGTTCGGCGGCCAGCGACAGCACCCGGTCGGCGTTGATCGCACCGCCCCAGTGCAGGGCGGACAGCTCGCCGAGGCTGTGCCCGACCGCCGTGTGCGCCTCGATGCCCAGCTCGCGCAGCACCTTCAGCGCCGCCAGGGAACCGGCGACGATGCGCGGCTGCGCGACTTCCGTGGCGACCTGGTCGCCGTCGACGGGCAGGTTCGCGGACCGGAAGACCTCGTCGGCGACCGGGAAGCGGCGCCGCAGCGCGCCCACCGCGCCCCGGCCCGAGCCCTGGCCCGGGAACAGGAACGCCAGCCGCGGCGCGGCCGAGCGCTCGTCGAGGAACACGCCGTCGGCCACGTCGAAGGTGTGCCCGCCCTCGGCGACCGCGGCGACGAGCTTGGCCACCTTGCGCTCGGCCTCCTCCGGCGTTCGGGCGACGACCGCGCCGCGCAGGGGCGCACCGGTGAGCCGGCCCGCCAGCGCCGACGCGAGGTCGCCCAGCTCGGCCAGCGCCAGCTTGGGCAGCAGCGCCGACACCTCGGCCAGCCGCTCCTTCAGCGCCGTGCGGTCGGGCGCGTCGAACAGCAGCACCTCGGCGTCCTGGCGACCGGAGACCAACGCCTTGGTCCGCACGTCGAGCCGCTCGCGGCGCGGCGCGTCGGGCGCGGCCTCCAGCGCGAGGTGGGTGTTGATGCCGCCGAAGCCCATGGCCGACACGCCGGCGCGCACCGGGCGGTCCTGCGGCCACAGCTCGGCCTCCAGCGGCACGTACATCACCGCGTCGTCCGCGGTCAGCTTCGGGTGCGGGTCGAAGTGGCCCGTGCCCGGCGGGATGACCTGGTGGTGCACGGCGAGGGCCGCCTTGATCAGCCCGGCGACCCCGGCCGCGGCCTTGGTGTGCCCGAAGTTGCCCTTGACGGTGCTCAGCGCGGCGGGCCGGGCGTCCGGGTCGGCGGCGCGTCGGGCCGAGGACAGCGCCTCGATCTCCGTCTCGTCGCCCAACGCCGTGCCGGTGCCGTGGCCCTCGAAGTAGGACACGGTCTCCAGCCCGTAGCCCGCGCGGCCGTAGGCGCGGTGCAGGGCCAGGCGGTGGCCGTCGGCCTCGGGACGGGTGATGCCGCCCTTGCCGTCCGACGACACGCCCCAGCCGGCGATGGTGGCGTAGACGCGCATGCCCTTGGCCAGGGCGTCCTCCTCGCGCACCAGCACGAGCGACCCCGCGCCCTCGCCCGGCCAGAAGCCGTTGGAGTCCTTGTCGTAGACCTTCATCACGCGCTTGGCCAGCGCACCGGTCTTGGCGAAGCCGATGACCTCGAACGGGTCGATCGACAGGTCGACGCCGCCCGCGATGGCCACGTCCATGTCGCCCTCGACGAGCGACCTGGCGGCCGTGGCGACCGACAGCAACGACGAGGAGCACGCGCCGTCGACGGTGTAGCCGCCGCCGCGCAGGTCGAAGTAGTTGCAGATCCGGCCCGCGATGGTGTTGGCGAGGCCGCCCGCCAGGGTGTCCTCGTCAATCTGCGGGAACGGCGCCTTGTAGTCGACTTCCAGCTCGCGCAGGAAGCCCGCGATCTCGTCCTCCGGCCACCCCTTGCCCGCCAGCGCCGCGGCGACCGTGCGCCGCACGTAGGGCCAGCGCAGCCGCATCACGTTCGCGCGGGAGAACTCGCCGGTGAGGCTGTTGCCCAGCACCACGCCGGTGCTCTGCTTCGGCAGGCCCTCGGCCTCCGGGAAACCCGCGTCGGCCAGCGCCTGGGACGTGACGTCGAGCGCCAGCCAGTGCGTCATGTCCGTGGCGCGGAACGTGCTGCCGGCCACGCGGTAGCGAACCCGGTCGAACTCGAAGTCGCGCAGCACCGCCGCCATCTTCGCGTAGAAGCGGTCCGGTGCTTCGGGATCGGGGTCGTAGTAGTCCGCCTGGTTCATCCGCTCGTCGGGCAGCCTGCGGAAGGCCCGGCGACCGGCCAGGACGTTTTCCCACAGTTCCCCGGTGGAACCGGCATCGGGGTAGCGCAGGCCGATGCCGACGATTGCGATCCGCTCACTGCTCATGCTTTCACCGTCTTTGAGGACATCGGAGTTCCAGGGTGATGGAAAATATGGCCGCGCACTGAATGCGACAAAGGTACGACACTTCGAAAATGTCTGCGATGTCAGCGCGCACGACCACCCGACGGCGTTACTTCCCCGATTTTGCCGAGCTGACCCGCACTTTTTCCCATAACGGCGTGATCAGCAATTCCCGGTTCGCCCGAGGCATAACACTGGGATGCTTTGCGGGCCTCCAGTGCGCGCACCGGAACCACACCGTTGGGCCACCGGAAGGCGGCGGCGACCGCGGTGGCCACGTCGTCGTTCGTCAACGGCCACTTCCCGCGCGGGCGGGGGCTCGTCGTGCTGCTGAGCTCGATCGCCGGCTTCCTGCTCACCGCCGTGTGGTCGGCGCAGTTCGTGGACTCGACCATCGGCGACAACGTGGCCAACACCCTGCTGGGCCACGACGCCAAGGACACCCCCATCCAGGGCATCGCGGCGGGCATCGCGTTCGCGTTCGTCAGCGGCATCGCGGGCACGTTCACCGCGTGCGACATCGCCGCGTTCGGCGCCGTCGCCCCGATGCTCGGCTCCACCGGCACGCGCTGGTCGCAGCACGCCGCCACGCTCGAGCCGGTGGGGTGGCTGGCCGTCGGCATGATCCCCGTGTCCGCGCTCTACGGCGTGCTGGTCGGCATCATCGGCACGCGGATGCCGCAGTTCGCCACGGCCGCCAACCAGCCCGGCACGCTCAGCAGCCGCGGCATCCAGTCGTTGCTCGTGTTCGGCGTGGTCGGCCTGGTCATGGTGTACCTCGGCCTGGCCGCGCTCGGCCTGGTGCGCGACCCGTTCCGCAGGGTCTCCCAGCGCTTCCCGAACGCCCCGATAGTGTTCATGGGCGTGCTGATCGGCGGATTCCTGATCGGTCGCCCGTTCGGGTTGTTCCGGCGGATGTTCCGTGACGCGGCGGAGAGCCACAACCCCCTGTACGGCGCAGCCGCGTCCACCCTCCAGTCGGTGGCGACATCGTCATCATGGCCCTACTGTTCCTCGCGCCGGCGTACTTCACCGGCGGCCGTTTGCAGCGGTGGCTCTCCGCGAAGCCGAGCCGGATCGCCGTCGTCACCGCGGTCGCCCTGATCGTCGCCGGCGTCTTCACCTTCCTGTACTGGGACATCAGGACGTTGGCGCGGCGGGAGATCATCCCGTGGTACCCGACCGCGCCCTGGGCCTGATCGCGTCGAGGGGAACAACGACCACCATGGGCATTCCGACCGAGCCGATCGGCAGCGTCCCGCGTCCCGCGGAGCTGGTGCGGGGCCTGCGCGACCACGCCGAAGGCCGCATCGACGCCGCCGCGTTGCGAGAACTGACCGATCGGGCGATAGCCGACACGGTGAACCGCTTCGAGGCCACCGGCTCGCCGGTGATCACCGACGGTGAGCAGGACAAGCCGAGCTTCCTGACCTACCCGGTGGCGGGCATCCCGGACCTCGCGGCGGGGGGCGCGGTGGTGCCGTTCGCCGACGGGCACACCCGCGAGCTGCCCGTGCTGACCAGCGGGCCGTTCCGCTACACGGCGCACGCGGCCGACCTGCTGCGGGCCACGCGGGAGCTCACGTCGCTGCCGGTGAAGCAGCCGGTGATCGCGCCGTCGGCGCTGAGCCTGCTCTACCCCGCAGGCGGCGTCGACGGCTACTCGCGCGAGGAGTTCCTCGCCGACCTCGTCGACGAGACCGAGGCCGACATCCGCGCCTGCCTGGACGCGGGGGCGGCCGTGGTGCAGCTGGACTTCACCGAGGGGCGGCTGTCGCTCAAGCTCGACCCGTCCGGCGGGCTGCTGCGCGACTTCGTGGCGCTGAACAACGCGGTGCTGGACCGGTTCTCCGCCGAGGACCGGGCCAGGATCGGCGTGCACACGTGCCCCGGCGGTGACCAGGACTCCACGCACAGCGCGGACGTCGACTACGCCGACCTGCTGCCGGACCTGTTCCGGATCAACGCGGGCCGGTTCTACGTGCAGCTGGCCGGCGAACCCGACCGCCACCGGGTGCTCGCGATCATCGCCGAGCACCTGCCCGCGGACGCGCACCTGTTCGTCGGTGTCACCGACCCGATCGACCCGCGGGTCGAGACGGCCGAGGAGGTGCGCGACCGGGTGCTGGAAGCGTCGCGGCACATCCCCCTCGAGCGGCTCGGCACGTGCGACGACTGCGGGTTCGCCCCGTTCGCCGACGACACGTCCACCTCGCGTGACACGGCGTTCGCCAAGATCGCCGCACGGGTCGAGGGCACGAAGCTGGCCGAGGTCGAGCTGGGCCTCTGAGACCGGAAACCCGACGACGCCGGGACGGCCGCGGGGCGGTTGTCCCGGCGTCGTCGAACAGCAACCGGCGTGACACCGCACGACCGGCGACGGTCTACTGTGGACGTCAGCCGGAGCGTTCCCGTTGGCCGGGTCGGTTTCCACCGGCTGGACGCTCCCGCAAGACCTGGGCGCGCAGCGGGTCGGCAAGCCGAACGGTCCGCAGAAGCCATGGCACGCCACCGCCGCACCGCGCGACCACCGAGGCGTGAGCGCCCCTCACCGACATGCCTCCGTCCACGTGCAACGGTCGTTGCGCACGCCCAGCCGCGACGCCTGCCGACGCGGGCACGTCCCACGACTCCCGGCGACCCTCGATCGGGGCACGTGCGTGCCGCACCCATGGCATAACAATGTCACAGAAACAATAACGGCGTTGTGGAACACTGTCGAGGTGAGTCCACGCAAGCTGGATCCCGAAACCCGTGCCGCGCTGGTCGACATCGCGGCGAGGCGCCTGGCCGAGCACGGCGTCGAGGCGCTGTCCACCAGGAAGATCACCGCCGAGGCGGGCACGTCCACCATGGCCGTCTACACGCACTTCGGCAGCATGAGCGGCCTGGTGCGGGAGATGGTGCACGAGGGCTTCGCCCGGCTGGAGCGCCAGTTCGCGAAGGTGCGCCGGACCGACGACCCGGTGGCGGACATGGCCGTGCTCGGCTACGCGTACCGGCGCAACGCGAAGGCGAACTCGCACCTGTACGCGGTGATGTTCGGCGGGCAGTCGCTGGCCGGGTTCTCCCTCACCGACGAGGACCGCCAGTACGGCCGGTACACGCTGCTCACGGTCGTGGACTGCGCGACCCGCTGCATCGAGGCGGGCCGGTTCCGCCGCGACGACCCGATCCTGATCGCGCACGAGATGTGGATCGCGACGCACGGCCTGGTCAACCTGGAGCTCGGCGGCTACCTGATCGACCCGGTGAACGCCGACCGCTGCTACGACACGATCCTGGAGAGCCTGCTCGTCGGTGTCGGCGACGAGCCGCGCTCGGTGTCGGCCTCGATGGCGACGTCCAAGAAGCGCAGGCGGCGCGAGGTCGAGGCCGACCCGGAGCAGGCCGAGGCGGTCGCCAGCCGGCGCTGAGCACGTCACCCGGCCGGGCGGGCGGGGGTGGACGGGCCCCACGTGAACGCGGGCAGCCACTGGGCCGGGTCGCCGTTCCGGTCCAGCGCCGCGATCCGCGCGTGGCTGCGCCGCCCGGCCGGCGCGCGGTGCACGTCGTGCCGCGGCCCGGCCAGCGTCACGGCGGGCGCGCCCGTGCCGCACACCCACTCCACGCCGTGGCACACCACGCGGACCGAAGGCAGGCGCACCGACTCGCCGAACCCCGCGGCCGGCAACCCCAACGAGCGCCGCTGGGTCACGTGCTCGGCGGGCACCGGCGCGCCGACCGCGTGCCGCAGGTCGACCTCGTGCGTGAACCCGTCCATCACCAGCAGCGCGGGGCCGCGTTCGCCGTCGTTGGCGTGCAGGTGCACGTGCAGGCCCTCGCCCAGCCGCAGCCAGGTGTCGAGCAGCCGCGCGGCCGACGCGTCCTCGGTGGGCTTTTCCGGCGGTGCGACGGACGCTTGGCGCAGCGCGCCCAGCGCGTTGTCCACCATGTGCGCCAGGAGGTCGCGGACCGTCCACCCCGGACAGGCGGGGATCGTGACGTCGTCACGCATGCCCGGCTGCCCGTCCCGGGGGACACTGGGTCGACTGCCCCGAAGCACCCGTGACAGCTATTCCGGCACCATCGCCGACACCGGTCTGACGGGCCGTACCCGACCATTTGCGCGCACAATGGCGACGGCGTCCGCACCCGGCCCGCGCACGACACGCGGGTTCCGTGATGTCACAAGGCGCATCAAGCGCGCGGCAGCCAAACAGGACACGACGACGACGCCCGCACGGCACTTGGCACCGCGTCACGGGCGGCGCGTGGGACGCCGTCGCCGGCACGGTCCCTTGTGGACCGGGCAGCGCGGAGCACCCCACCGGGGCGCGTGTGCCGCGCGGGTGGGCCGATGCCGGCCCACCCGCGCGGAGAGGCGGTCGCTCAGTCCGGGGAGGACGGGCAAGCCGCCTGCGCGCTCCGCTCGGGCGGGCTGGGGGTCCCGCGGAGTCGGAGCGTGGCATCGGCACGGAGCACGGCCGCCGCGGCGGCGCGAGGGAGGACGGCCGGACAGGTCGCGCTCACCGGCACCCCCGGATCTCGGTCCGCGTTCGACGTCGTGACCCCTCAAGCTAGCGACCTCGGTCCTGACAAGCAACCGACTGGTGTGAAGTCCGTATCAAGCCCGCCTGGACTCGGCGGCCGTGGCCACCAAGCGGAAGTAGGACGACGGGTGCGCGACGGCGTACGCGCTCGACCTCGTGGGCGAGCGGTGGGCGCTGCTGCTCGTCCGCGAGCTGTTGTTCCGGCCCCAGGCGGTTCACCGACCTGCGCACCGGGCTGCCGGGCGCGAGCCCGAACGTGCTGTCGCAGCGCGTGCGCGAGCTGGACGAGGCGGGCGTCCTGCGCCGCCGCAGGCTCCCGCCGCCCGCCGCCGCGTGGGTGTACGAGCTGACGCCGTGGGGTCGGCAGCTCGAACCGGTGGTCACCGCGCTGGGCCGGTGGGGCGCGCAGTCGCCGGTCGACCGCCACGACGGGCCCGTCAGCGTCGACTCGATGATGCCGGCGCTGCGGTCGCTGTACGACCCCGAGCACGCCGCCGGACGCGTCGTCGACGTGGTGTTCACCCTGGGCGACGACGGGTTCCGCGCGACCACGACGCCGACGTGCCTGCTGGTGGCGCGGGAGCCGGTCGACCGGCCGGATGTACTGATCAGCACCGACACGCGGACGCTCAACCACGTCGTGTGCGGTCGGCGCACGGTCGAGGAAGCCCTCGCGGCCGAGGACCTGGTCATGGCCGGCGACGAAGCCGCGGCGAGGTGGTTCTCGACGTTGTTCCCCTTCCCCCGGCCGATCCGGTAGCGACGGCCCCGTTTTCCACACCACCACGGGAATCCGTTCCGATCGGAATAGTCATCGTGCCACGCGGTCGACCGCGCGCACACCGGCCGCGACCGGATTCCGCACGGCGTCAGCACACCCACCGCGGGACCTGCTTCTTCCGGATTGCGATCTTTTGTCGATCTCCATCGGATGATTCTCCGCGGCGACCAGGCGGGAAGCCGGACGAACGAATAGGAACGCTGTACGTTCAATCGTGCGGTCCCGCGCCGCCATCGGGGGGCGACCACCGTACCGACGCGTGGACCAGTGCCCTTCTCCGTGATTGCGTTCTCCGCACGGAGGCGTTCTTGGCGCGCCCGGCACCCGATATCGTCGCTGGTCACGGGAAACGCACCCGTTCGAGCCGGCTCCGCAGGAGGACCCGATGGTCGACACTCATGCCCATACCCACTCGGCTGGGGGCCCGCTCAACACGGTTCGGCACAAGCCGGCGCTCGCGCTGTTCATGGTGGTCGTGCTCGGGCACTGGGCCGAGCACATCGCGCAGGCCGTGCAGATCTACGCGCTGGGCTGGCCGACGCCCCGGGCCAAGGGCGTGCTCGGCCTGTGGTTCCCCTGGCTCGTCACGTCCGAGGTCATGCACTACGGCTACGCCTTGGTCATGCTCGTGTTCCTCTTCGCGCTGCGGAAAGGGTTCGCCGGCCGGTCGAAGAAGTGGTGGACGATCGCGCTGGGCCTGCAGTTCTGGCACCACATCGAGCACCTGCTGCTGATCATCCAGGCGTCCACGTCGACGAACCTGCTCGGCAGGCCCGTGCCGACGAGCGTCATCCAGCTGCTCATCCCGCGGGTCGAGCTGCACCTGTTCTACAACACGGTGGTGTTCATCCCGATGGTCGTCGCGATGGTGCTGCACATGCGGCCGTCACCGCGGGAGCGGTCGGAGATGCACTGCTCGTGCGCGGTCGGCGCGTCGGTCTGAACCCGTGCACGACCACGCCGCCGTCGGCCTGCCACTCGGCTTCACCCTCCTCCGGCTGATCCTGCTCGGCGCGGTGACCGCGGTCGCGGGCTGGGCCCTGGTCCGGCCGTTCGCCCCCGCCGTCCCGGGTGCGGCGACCCGGCGGGTGGTCACCGGGTTCGCGGGGGTCGGCGGTGTCGTGGTGCTGCTCATCGCGGAGGCGACGTGGATGCCGCCGCCGGCCGCGGTGGCGTTGATCGGGCTGCTCGCCGCGCCCCCGGCACTGCGCCGGGCGCGGCCGGTGCCGGCCGGGCTCGTGGTGGCGGCCGCCGTCCTGGCGACGGTGGCCGCCGGCGCGTGGTTCTCCGGACCGCCGTCGTCGTTCGCCTGCATCACGTTGATGGCGGCGTTCGTCGGCGTCTCCTGGCTGGCCCTGTGCCCGCCGACCGCGGTGGTGCGCGTCGTCGGGGCGGCGCTGGGAGTGACACTGCTGGTGGGCTTGGGCCAGGTCACGATCGCCGGTCGGCTCACCACGCCGGCCGCGGGCGACCCGATGCTGACGCGCGTGGCCGTGGGCGGCGGTCCGGTGGACGTGCTCGTGGTGCCGCACATGCCCGGGTGGAACCTCGTGCAGACCACCGACACCGCTCTCTCGGTGGGGAACGCGTCCAACGCCCTCGTGCCCGCGCTGCCGCGCGACGGCGTGACCGGCCGGTGGGCGTTGGTGTGGTTGCCCGAGGGCCGCAGCGACCTGTGGCTCGACCGGGCGGGCACGCGGGCCACCGTCCCGGTGGACACCGGCGACGTGGCGTGGAGCGGACCGGACGTGCGCGGGCCGGAAGGGCCCGACTACGCGTCGGCGGCGCTGGCGGCGAAGCTGGCCGGCAAGCGCGGCGACCTGCCGTGGCCCGCGTTGACCGGTGCGGACGCGGCCGCGTTGCGCGCGCGGGTCGCGTCGATCGGCGGGCCGTTCGCCGTCGTGGCGGACGACTCGCGGCGCGCGGCCGACGCGGCGGCGGTCGTGCGCGAGGAGGCCACCCGGCTCGGCCTCGCCGTCACGCCCGGAGCGCCGGACGTCCTGGTGCTGGGCGGGAGCGCGCCCGACGGCGCTCGACGGCACCTCGCGCCCTGGCTCGCGCCGCCGGACCTGAGCACGCCCGAGGCACGCCGTTACGCGGAGACCCTGTCGGCCGCCTTCCCCGGCGCGACGCCGTCCCGCTCGGGTCTGGCCGCCCGGTCCGGGTGAGGGTTCGCGGCGGCCGCTTCACCGGGGGGTGGTTCGGCCGAATACTCAGGGGTACTCCACCCGTGTCCAACGCCCGAGGAGCATGGAGGAGGACGCGCCCATGCAACGCGAGAGCGCCAAGCACGGCCCGATCAAGGACGACGAGCTCAAGCACGAACTGGAAGGGACGTTGCGCGGCAACCGCCCTAGCCGGGCCGAGGAGTGGCGCGACCCCGAGCCGCCCGCAGACGACGACGTGACCGTGCCCGGCATCGACGAGCCCCGTTGAGCCCGGACCCCAGCTGAGCCCGGGTACCCGTTGAGCCCGGAGCCGGTGGCACTCCTGTCGCCACCGGCTCCGCTGTCCTCTTCGGACTGGGCTTGTCCGTTGTCGCCGAATCCGCCGCGCCCGCGTTGACCGCTGGTCCGGGCGCGGTTGGCGTCGATCGCGTGACCGCTGAACGCATCGCTCCCGTTGTCCCGGCAGACGACCTCGCCGGCGCGGTCGAGCGGTGGTCGGCGTTGCTCGGCGTGGCGCCGCGTTCGTCGACGGCGACCGCCGGGCCCAGTTCGACGCGGCGGGCGGGCGGTTGGCCCTGTCCGGCGCGGACCGCGTGCACGACGGTCCGGCGGTGCTGGTGAAGGTGACCGACCGGGACGAGGCGCGGTCGCGGGCGGCGGCACCGGGGTTCGAGGTCGGCGACATCACCACCGGCCCGCACGAGCGGCGTTGCGTCGCCGTGGGTCCGGACGGCTTCGCCGCGATCCTGCACAGCCCGCTCGGCTGAACCCCTCAGTCCTCCGTGGACCGCGCCTGCCGTCCACCGAGGACGTGGACGGGCCGGCTCCGACCCGCGCGCACGCCGGCGCACGCGGGTCGGAGCCGGGGCTCAGGAGATGGCACCGACCGTCAGCAGCAGGTTCGCGTAGTGCCTGCCGTCGCCGGTGGCCACGCAGACCGCCAGCTCCGGCGCACGGCACGCCGCGTAGAAGTCCTGCCGCGCCAACGGCCGCAACGGCAGGTCGGGGCCGAGGAGGCGTTCGTAGTCCGCCCACATCGCCGGGGTGCTCCCGTCGTCCGGCCGCATCGTGTGCACGGCCTCCACCGGGGTCGCCGACAGCACCGGCTCCAGCACCTCGTCGACCGTGACGAGGCCGGGGCGCAGGTTGAGGTGGATCACCTCGGCCCGGTGGTGGACGTTGGTCCGGTGCGCGTAGTTCGAGTCCGCGATCAGGACCTTCGACCCGTGGCCCGCCGCGGCCAGGGCGTGCAGCAGCGGCGGGTGGATCAGGGGGTAGCGCAACACTGGGTCACTCCAGGATGAACGTGGCGTCGGCGCGTGCGACGGAGTCGGGTGCGGTGGTCAGGTTGACGTAGGTGCCGTTGTGGCGGATGTACTGGCCGGCGAAGTTCGACGCCTCGAACGACACGCCGGAGCTCGATGCCAGGCCCGTCCGGCGGAAGAACGACGCGTCGGCGCGGAAGACGGCGCTGCCGTCGTTGCGCTCGACCCACAGCTCGTAGTTGCGGTGCCGCAGGAAGTAGCCCGGGAAGTTGGTCGACTCCAGCGACACCGTGCCCGAGCCGTTCAGGCCCGTGACGACGCGGAACTGCGAGTCGGCCAGCGGGTTGACCCCGGCCTCGATCCGGGCCCGGTACTCCCAGTGCCGGACGAAGCGGTCGGGGTAGTTGTGGGACTTGAGCCGCACGGGCGTGACGCCGTCGGCCACCGGGATGCCGAAGTTCGGCGTGCCGTCGGCGTTCCAGTAGACCTTCTGCACGCGGGTGCGCCGGTTCGGGTCGCGCAGCGGGTCGCCGGAGATGTCGCGGTAGTTGCGGTCGTGGTAGACGAGGATGTCGCTCTGGCCGTCCTCGGACACGGTGAACGAGTTGTGCCCCGGGCCGTACTGGCCGGTGGCGGCGTTGCTCGCGAACACCGGGTTGGGGCTCTTCGACCACGACGCCGGGTTGAGCAGGTCCGCCGACGCCGACGCGGTCAGCATGCCCAGGCAGTAGTTCGCGTCGGTGGCGCTGGCCGAGTAGGTGAGGAAGACGCGGCCGTTGCGCTGGATCACCGTCGGGCCCTCGGCCACCTTCACCCCACCCCGGGTCTCCCAGTCCAACGTCGGCACGGTCAGCCTGGCCACCGTGCCCGTGATGCTCCACGGGGTGGCGCCCATGCGGGCCAGGTAGAGGTTGGAGTTCGTGGCGATGCCGGGCTCGGCCTGCGCCCACGTCAGGTACCGCACGCCGTTGACCACGAAGGTCGACATGTCCAGCGAGAAGGTGTCCCACGGGACGTTGACCCGACCTCGTTCGGTCCACGTGCCGGTCAGCGGGTTGGCGCTGCTGTTCTCCAGCACGTACGGGCGGATCCGCCAGATGTCGTCGGTCCGCCCGGCGGCGAAGTAGACGTACCACTTGCCGTCGATGAAGTGGATCTCCGGGGCCCAGATGTGCGCGCCCATCTCCCCCGACGAGTGTTTGCGCCAGATGACCGACTCGGGGGCACTGGCCAGGCCCTGGATCGTGGTGGCGCGGCGCAGGACGATCCGGTCGTACTCCGGCGCGGTCGCGGTGAAGTAGTAGTAGCCGTCGGTGTGCTTGAAGATGTGCGGGTCGGCCCGCTGGTTCGCCAGCGGGTTCGTGTACTGCACGGCGGGCGAGGCCTGCGCTGCGGGAGTCACCACCAGGCCCGCGAGCGCGGTCACGGCCACCACCGCGGCCACCGCCAGCCTGCGGGCTCTCCACCGGGGAACGGCACTGTCCATCGGTTTCCACTCCATCGTGGCGTCGGGATGCGGCTGTTAACGCTAACAGCGCAGGTCGGCGCGCCTCAATACCCAGTTGCGAGACGATGTGGTCCGGACCGCGACCGGCCCACTGAGACGGACGATCGGTGCCGGTGACCGGCTTGTTCGCCCAACAGGGCTGGTGTTAGCGATAACAATGCGCTACCTTGTCCGACACGCGCCCACCAAGACTTGCCGAGTGGGCGGACGCGTCCTCTCCCCCGTCCGCCCACTCGGCCACCACGTCACCCGGCGCACTCAACGCCCCAGCTCGTCGACGATCCGCCCCAGCCGCGCGGCACGGGCGGCCGGCGTCCTGGCCTTCATGAGCCGCAGCGACAGCGCGTACTGCCGCGTCCGACCGAGCAGCGCGAACCGCTCGCGGGCGCGATCGTCGGCCGCCAGCGCCTCGGCCAGGTCGGGCGGCACGGTGGCGTCGCGTTGCCGCTGGTAAGCCGCGTCCCACCGGCCGTCGGCCCGGGCGGCACGCACCGCGGCGAGGCCACCCGGCCGCATCCGCCCGGCGGCGACGAGCGCCTCGACCTTCTCCACGTTGACCCGCGACCAGGCGCTGCCGGGACGCCGCGGCGAGTACCGCTGGAGGTAGTGCTCGGCGTCGAGGCCCTTGCGGTGGCTGTCGATCCAGCCGTGGCACAGGGCGACGTCGAGGGCCTGCGCGAGGGTGACCGACGTGCGGCCGGACCCTTTCTTGGCGATCTTGAGCCACACCTCGTCGTGGGTGTCGTGGTGCTCGGCCAGCCACGTCTCCCAGTCGGCGGCGTCGGCGAAGGCGAGGGCAGAGGTGCCTGAAGGCGCGTTCATGCCCTCATGGTGCGACCGCAAAGTGCTCACCCCGTGAGCACTTTGCCGACCTCACGTCCCGGACTCGCGCCGCTCCACCATCGTGTCGGGCGCGGACTCCGGCACCTCGGTGCGCACGTCGGAGTCGCGCAACACCTCGCGCGCCTGCGCCTCCGGGTCGGCGCTGCCCGTCTCCAGCTCCTCGGGCAGCAGGTTGGCCCTGGTGCGCGCCCGGCGGTCGACGTCGTTGCGCCGGTCGAACACTTCCGGCCGGTCGAGGTCGTGCTCGCGCCTGATGCGCTCCTCCTCGGTCGCCGACAGCTCCGTCGCGCCGAGGTCCAGCGGTTCCTGGTGCGTCATGGCCTTGCCATACCCCGTTCGCGGCCGGTTGACGCGCACCCGGTCACGGGGTGGCGCGGACCCGGTCGTGGTGCCGGCGGGCCTTCAGGCGGTTTCCGCAGGCCGTCATCGAGCACCACAGCCGCCTGCCCGTGCGCGAGACGTCCTGGAAGTGCAGGACGCACTCCGGGTTCGCGCACTTGCGGACGCGGTCCGGGGTCGCTTCCCGCAGCGACACGAAGTCCCGCAGGCACGCCCAGGCCGCACGCCACCGCGGGTCACCGACGTCGTCGTGCTCGACCCGGCCGCGCTCGTCGACCGCCAACCGCAGCCGGCCGCGGTCCAGCAGGGCGTTGAGGGCGGCGTGGTCGGCCGGGTCCGCGATCACGGCGGCGACCGCGTCACGCGCCTCGCGCAGCGGTTGCCTGGGCACGGGCCGGGCGGAGGGGAGCTCCCGGTCCGCGAGCCACGCCTCGGTCAGGTCGTCGTGGTCGAACAGGTCGTAGGCGACGCCGGCGGCGATCCACCGGGTGTTGAGCAGGTCGATGCCCAGGGGCTGGTCGGCCAGCGGGCGCGCGGGCCAGCCCTTGGCGAGCAACGCGGCGGCCACGGCGTCGTCGGCACCGAGCACGGTGCACACCCCCCCGTCTAACCGTTGAGAGTCGCTTGACAGGTTAACACGCACCTGGTTGCCTGAGCGCTGCACCTAACCGTTCAACTGCATCAGAACGGTTAGACCTTCGACTCCGGAGACGCCCATGACCTCGTACCGGCACGCCGACATCAACGGGCAGCGCGTGTTCTACCGGGAGGCGGGGCACGCCGACGCCCCCGTCCTGGTGCTGCTGCACGGCTTCCCCACCAGCTCGCACATGTTCCGCGAGCTGATCCCCCGGCTCGCCGACCGCTACCGCGTGATCGCGCCGGACCACGTCGGCTTCGGCCGCAGCTCCGCGCCGTCGGTCGACGAGTTCGACTACACGTTCGACGCGCTCACCGACATCACGCTGGGACTGCTGGAGCACCTGGGCGTGCGGCGGCACGCGTTGTACATCCAGGACTACGGCGCACCCATCGGCCTCAAGATCGCCTCACGCCACCCCGAACGCGTCACCGCCATCATCACGCAGTCCGGCAACGCCTACACCGAGGGCTTCACCCCGTTCTGGGAGCCGCTGTTCGCCTACCCCACCGATCCCGGCCCCGCCACCGAACCGGCGGTCCGGGCGCTGCTCACCGCCGAGGCCACCCACTGGCAGTACACCCACGGCGTCAAGGACCCCAGCCGGATCAGCCCGGACACCTGGGCGCACGACCAGGCGCTGCTCGACCGCCCCGGCAACGCCGAGGTGCAGTTGGCGCTGTTCCGCGACTACCGCACCAACCTCGACGCGTACCCGGTGTTCCAGCGGTACTTCCGCGAGTCGGGCGTGCCGCTGCTCGCGGTGTGGGGCCGGCACGACGAGATCTTCGGCCCGGACGGCGCGCTGGCGTTCCGGCGCGACCTGCCCGACGCGGAGATCCACCTGCTCGACACGGGCCACTTCGCGCTGGAGGACCAGCTCGACACGGTCACCGGGTACATCCGCGGCTTCCTCGGGCGGGTTCTCGCCTGACCGGCGCGATCTGTGAGCGTTAACAGCCACAAGTGCTCCACGCGCCCGGCCTGCCTGTTAGCGATAACAGGCAGGCTTGCCCGCCTCCGCGAGGCTGCGCTACGGTGCCGTGGAGCGCTCCCAGTCCGGCCGGGATCCGGCAGACGACCGGAGGCGCGTCACGATTCCCGCTCGCAAGGAGGCGAGGCATGGGTCGGCACACGCACGTCGCTGCCGGTTCGAGACGCCGAAGCCTCCGCTCCGCACTCCGCTGAAGTCCACTCAGGACACTCACGCCGCCGCGTCCAGTCCACTTCCGAGAGATCGAAGGATCCCCGTGGCTGCACCGAGAAATCGCGCGCTCGCGACCCTGTTCGCCGCACTGGCCCTGACCGGCGTGTCCGTCGTGGCCGCACCGCAGGCGTCGGCCTACCCCGGACCCGGCGTGGTCACCGGCGACATCCGGGTGCACGACCCCAGCGTGGTCAAGCGGCCCGACGGCAGCTACCTGGTCGCGCACACCGCGGACGGCATCGGCCTGAAGACCTCCACCGACCGGACCGCCTTCCGCAACGCCGGCGCCGCCTTCCCCAACGGCGCCTCGTGGACCACCACCTACACCAACGGCAGCCGCAACCTCTGGGCGCCGGACCTCTCCTACCGCAACGGGCAGTACTACCTGTACTACTCGGCCTCGTCGTTCGGCTCGAACCGGTCGGCCATCTTCCTGGCCACCAGCCCCAGCGGCAACGCGGGCACGTGGACCCACCGCGGCCTGGTCATCGAGTCGCGCACCAGCGACAACTTCAACGCCATCGACCCCGACCTGGTCGTGGACGACCAGGGACGCTGGTGGCTGAGCTTCGGCTCGTTCTGGTCGGGCATCAAGATGATCGCGCTCAACCCGTCCACCGGCCTGCGCTCGGACTCCACGATCCGCTCGATCGCCGGGCGCAACGGCGGCCCGATCGAGGCGCCGAACATCGTCAAGCGCGGCAGCTACTACTACCTGTTCGTGTCGTTCGACTACTGCTGCCGGGGCGCGTCGAGCACCTACCGGGTCATGGTCGGCCGGTCGACCAGCGTGACCGGCCCGTACGTGGCCCGCAACGGCACGGCGATGACCTCCGGCGGCGGCACCGAGATCCTCGCCGGCCAGGGGAGCATCCACGGCCCCGGCCACCAGGACGTGTTCGGTGACGTCGACAGCGACATCCTCGTCTACCACTACTACGGTGATGACGGTGCGTCCCGTTTGGGCATCAACCTGCTCGCCTTCGACTCCGCCGGGTGGCCGTACGTCCGGTGACGTCGACCGGTCGTCCGCCCTCGTCCGCCGCACCCCGCGGTGGACGGGGGCGTCGGCCGGGGCGGAGCGCGCCCGGTCAGCCGCCGCACGGCCGCCAAAGTGGGCATTGACGTTGGCGCAACGTGCTCGTAGCCTCCCGGAAAGCGCTTTCCCCCGCTGCACCGCGCGTGGCCTCGGGAAGCGGTCGAGACCGGAGGGTTTTCGAATGGCTGCACTGAAACGTTTCAGAGTCCTGGCGACGTCGATGGTGGCGCTGCTGGCCGTCGGCTGCGGTGGCAGCGGTGGCAGCGGCAGCGGCGACGACACCCAGGCCGGTCCCGCCACGCTGCGGTTCTCGTGGTGGGGGAACGCCGAGCGCGCCGAGCTGATGCAGAAGGCGATCGACCTCTTCCAGAGCAAGAACCCCGAGATCAAGGTGACGCCGAGCTTCCAGGAGTTCGAGGCGTACTGGCAGAAGATGGCCACCGAGACCGCGGGCGGCAACGCGCCGGACGTGCTCCAGATGGACTTCGCCTACCTCCGCGAGTACTCCGACCGCAACGCGCTCTACGACCTGAAGAAACAGGAAGGCAAGAACCTCGAACTCGGTGACCTGCTGCCGGGGCTCAAGGGCGCGGGCGAGATCGACGGCAAGCTGTACGGCGTGCCGACCGGCGGCAACACCTGGGGTTACATCTACAACCCGGCGTTGTACGCCCAGGCCGGTGTCATGGAGCCCAAGGAAGGCTGGACCTGGGACGACTACCGCGCCGCCATCAAGGCGATCGCGGAGAAGACCGGCGTGCCCGGCGGCGGCAACTACGTCGGCAGCTACTACAACCTGGAGCTGCAACTGCGCCAGGAGGGCAAGTCGCTCTACACCGAGGACGGCAAGCTCGGCTTCGACAAGGCGCGGTTGGCCGAGTTCTTCAAGGAGGGCAAGGCGCTCACCGACGCCAAGGTCACCCTGCCCATCGAGAAGGGCGTGCAGATCAAGCCCGCGCACGCGCTGGAGCAGGATCTGATCGCCGGTGACCTCGGCTGGGACAACTTCATGGCCCGCTACGACAAGTCCGCCAAGGCCGAGCTGAAGCTCGGGCCCGTGCCGACGGACCAGGCGGGCACCTCCGGCCAGTACCTGAAGCCGTCGATGCTGCTCAGCGTGTCGCAGAAGACCGAGCACCCGGCCGCGGCGGCCAAGCTGGTGTCGTTCATGGTCAACGACCCCGAGGTCGGCAAGATCTTCGGCGCGAACCGCGGCCTGCCGCCGACCAACGCGCAGCGCGCCGCGGTGCAGCTCGAAGGACCGCTGGCCACCGTGGCGGCGTACGAAGAGGGCCTCAAGGACAAGTTCGGCAAGACGCCGCCTGCCCCGCCGAAGGGCGCGGGCTCGTTGGAGCAGGCGTTCATCCGGATCGCCGAGGAGCTCCAGTACGGCCGCATCTCCGTGGACGAGGCGGTCGAGCAGTTCTTCACCGAGGCGGAAGAGACCCTCGGGTCGTGAGCCGGGCGACGATGGCGCCGCGGACCGAGGTCGCCGTCGCGCGGGGGGCGGGTCCGCGCAAGCGGTCCCGCCTGCCCGGCGACGGGGTGGCCGGCTACCTGTTCCTGTCGCCGTGGATCATCGGGATCGTCGTGCTGACGCTCGGGCCCATGGTGACCTCGCTGTACCTGTCGTTCACCGACTACGACCTGTTCAACACGCCGAACTGGATCGGGCTGGAGAACTACGAGCGGATGTTCACCGACGCGCGGTGGCTGCGGTCGGTGGAGGTCACGGCGATCTACGTGGCGCTGGCCGTGCCGGTCAAGCTGGCCGCCGCGCTGGCCGTGGCGATGCTGCTCAACAGCAAGCGGGCGGGCCAGGGCTTCTACCGGGCCGCGTTCTACGGCCCGTCGCTGATCGGCGGCAGCGTCGGCGTCGCGATCGTGTGGAAGATGATGTTCAGCGACGACTCGGTGGTCGACCGGCTGCTGCTGAAGGTCGGCATCGACACCGGCGGCTGGGCGGGCAACCCGGACTTCTCGCTGATGATGCTGGTGCTGCTGGCGACGTGGCAGCTCGGCGCGCCGATGGTGATCTTCCTGGCGGGGCTCAAGCAGGTGCCGCCGGAGCTGTACGAGGCGGCCGAGGTCGACGGCGCGAGCCGTGCCCGGCGGTTCTGGTCGATCACGCTGCCGATGATCTCGCCGGTGCTGTTCTTCAACCTGCTGCTGGAGACGATCAACGCGTTCCAGGTGTTCACGTCGGCGTACGTGGTCGGCGGGCCGAACGGGCAGCCGGCGGGCAGCACGTTGTTCTACACGATCTACCTGTTCGACCGGGGTTTCGGCGACTACCGGATGGGCTACGCGTCGGCGATGGCGTGGATGCTGCTGCTGGGCGTCGGCCTGGTCACGGTGTTCCTGTTCCGCACCGCGCGCGGGTGGGTCTTCTACTCCGGGGACTCGGGGGACAAGCGATGAGCCGGACGGTGACCAGGGTGGCGTGGCACGTCGGCGTGCTGGCGCTGCTCGCGATCGTGCTGTACCCGATCGTGTGGGTGGCGGCGGCGACGTTCAAGCCGTCCGAGGCGATCCTGGGCAGCTTGCAGCTCGTGCCGACCGAGCCGACGCTCGCCAACTACGAGCGCGTGTTCGAGGGCGTGGTGGGCATCGGCGTCGGCCGGTTCTTCTGGAACTCGGCCGTGCTGGCGGTGCTGTCGGTGGTGGGGACGGTCGCGTCGTCGGCGCTGGCCGGGTACGCCTTCGCCCGCCTGCGGTTCCGCGGTCGGACGACGCTGTTCGCGATCATGATCGCGACGCTGCTGCTGCCGTTCCACGTGTTGATCATCCCGCAGTACGTGGTGTTCCAGAACCTCGACCTGGTCGACACCTACGTGCCGCTGCTGGCGGGCAAGTTCCTGGCGTCGGAGGCGTTCTTCGTGTTCCTGATCGTGCAGTTCATCCGGCAGCTGCCGCGTGAGCTGGACGAGTCGGCGAAGATCGACGGGGCCGGGCACTGGACGGTGTTCTGGCACATCATCCTGCCGCTGTGCCGCCCGGCGCTCATCACGACGGCGATCTTCACGTTCATCTGGAGCTGGAACGACTTCTTCGGGCCGTTGATCTACCTGAGCACGCCGGACAAGTACCCGTTGCCGTTGGCGTTGCAGCTGTACATCGACGAGACGTCGGGGTCGGACTTCGGGGCGTTGATGGCGATGTCGATGCTGGCGCTGGTGCCGGTGATCCTGTTCTTCCTGTTCTTCCAGCGGTTCCTGGTGGAGGGCGTGTCGACGTCGGGGTTGAAGGGATGAGGCGGTTCGCGCTGTTCGGCGAGTGCCTCCTGGCGGGGCTGCTGGTGCTGCTGGTCGCGCTGCCGGTGGTGACCCTGGTGCCGGCGCTGGCGGCGGGGTGCGCGCACATCAAGGCGCACGTCGACGGTGAGACCACGTCCGTGCGGTCGTTCTTCGGGCGGGTGCGGGCGGCGCTGTCGGGCGGGTGGGCGGTGTCGCTGGGGGTGGTCGCCGGGTTCGCCGTGCTGGTGGTGGACGTGGTGTTCCTGCGGACGCGGGTGGCGGGTGGTGGCTTGGTGGCCGTCGTGTGCGCCGTGGCGGCCGTCGGCTTGGCGGTGGTCGTGCTGCGTGCCGCCGCGTTGTGGTCGCCGTCCGGGCGTTGGCCGTCCGTGCTGCGGGAGGGGGCGCGGCGGGCGGCGGGTGATTTCGCGGGCTCGCTGCTCTTGGTGATGTCCCTGGCCGTGCTGCTGGTCGTGACGTGGCAACACCCGCCGCTGCTGGTGCCGATGACCGGCTGCGTGCTGATGGCCGCCGTCGCCGTCGACCGCCGCCACGCCACCGCGCTCGCCGAATCCCCGACTTCCCGCTAACATCGCCCTGACCAGCACTGATCAACCACTCCGCCGCCACGAACGGGTGAATCTGAACCGGACTATCAACGAAAACGCCGTTATCAAGCCTTTGGAACGTCGGTTGAAACAACGAGGCCGGCAACCCAACCCCGCCCCTCGCGCACCCCACCCGGCCGCTCGCCGAGGGGACGTCGCACCGGCTCAGCCACTCCCCCGCACCACGAGGGTGGACGGGTAGAAGGTCAGCGGGACGACCGGGCGGCGATCGAGCAGCGCCGCCGCGGCCCCGGCCGCGATCGCCTCGACCGGGTGCGTCGCCGTGGTCAGCCCGGGCCGGCTCAGCGCCGCGAACGCGAGGTCGTCGAACCCCGCGACCGCGACGTCGCCGGGCACGTCCACGCCGTCGCGGCGGAGGGCGTCCAGCGCGCCGAGGGCGGACAGGTCACCCAGCGCGAAGATCGCGTCGGTGTCCGGCCAGCGGGTCATGATGTCGGCCGCGGCGCGGCCGCCCCTGGCCGCGGTGAAGTCGCCGGGGACGTGGCGGGACGGGGTGCCGGCGTCGGCGGTCGCGCGGTGGTAGGCGGACAGGGCGCGGCGGGTGCACGGCAGCCACTCGGGGCCGGTGATCATGGCGATCCGGCGGCGGCCCGTGGCGAGCAGGTGCTCGACGACCCGGGTGGTGCCGGTGGCGTTGTCGACGTCGAAGGACGGCACGTCGCGCGAGCCGATGCCGATGGCGGCGACGCGGCGGCGGGCGGAGCGCGGGAGCGCGGCCAGGGCCGGTTCGGTCGGGTTGACGACGATGATGCCGCTGATGTCGCGATTCTCGGCGAGTTCGGCCAGGGCGGCCGGGGTGTGCAGCGGCAGCCAGTGCAGGGATGCGCCGATTTCGCGTGACGCGGCCGTCGTGGCGGTGGCGGCGGTGACGCGGGCGACGTAGGGGTCGTTCAGCACGTGGGCCGTGTGGCCGCCGACGGCTATCGCGATCCGGGTGCCGCTGCGGGTGGCCAGGGCGCGGGCGGCGGGGTTCGGGACGTAGCCCAGGGCGCGGGCGGCGGCGGTGACGCGGTCCCGTGTGGACGATGAGGCCGGGCCGCGCGCGGACAGGGCGCGGGAGGCGGTGGCCATCGACACGCCCGCTCGACGTGCGACGTCGGCCAGGGTCGCCTCGCGGCGCTGCTCCACCACGACGGCAAGTCTGCCGGCAGCGGGGGTTGCGGTGGAAGCGCTTCCACGGGTGGGGTCACGACTGTCCCACCGACACGCTGACACGCCGGGAGATCGGAAGGCGGTCAAGGCCGGGCGGGCCGCGGAGGTCAGGAGAGCGGCAAGGCCCGGAACAGCGGTCAGGCGTGGATGGCGAGGGAGGAACGGAAGAACGGAGAGCCGGACGGGTGAGAGGTGGGCGGGTGCGGGCAGGCAAGCCGAAGCGGCAGGGGCGAAGGTCCGGAGGGGCGGGGTGGGCGCGACATGTCCGGGGATGAGGTGACGGCGGTCCGCGGCGCGGTGGTGGGGGTCGCGGTGGCGTTCGGGCTCAACGGGGTGGCGGTGGCGTCCTGGTTCGCCCGGGTGCCCGCCGCCCGTGACGCGCTCCAGCTCGGCGCGACCGGGTTGGGGATGTTGTTGCTGGCCATGTCGACCGGCGCGGTGGTGGCGATGGGGACGGCCGGGGAGGTGACGCACCGGCTCGGGACCCGGCGGGCGGTTCGGGTGGCGGTCGGCGGGGTCGGCGGCGGGTTGGCCGTCGTCGCGGTCGGGGTCGGGGTGTGGCCGTCGGTGGTGGTGGCGGCGGTCGGGTTGTTCCTGTTCGGGTACGGGTCCGGGACGTGCAACGTGGCCATGAACGTCGAGGCGGCGGCCGTGGAGCGGGTGGTGGGGCGGACCGTCATGCCGCGGTTCCACGCGGTGTGGAGCCTGGGGACGGTCGCGGCGGCCGGGTTGGCGGCGGTGGCGGTGTGGGTTCGGTTGCCGGTGGCGGTGCACCTGATGGGTGTCGCGGTCGTCGTGGTGGCCGGCACGGCCGTGGCGGCGCGGTCCTTCCGGTACGGGACGAGCACCGCGCGCAAGAGCGGGGTGCTGGACGCCTGGCGGGAGCCGCGCACGCTGCTGATCGGGCTGTTGGTGCTGGTGCTGGCGTTCACCGAGGGCACGGCGAACGACTGGCTCGCGGTGGCGTTCGTGGACGGGCACGGGTTCGGGGCGGCGGCGGGCGCGGTGGTGTTCGGCGTGTTCGTGGCGACGATGACGGTGGGCCGGGTGGTGGGCACGGTCGCGCTGGACCGCTGGGGACGCGTGCCGGTGCTGGTGGGCACGATGCTGCTGGCGGTCGTGGGTGCGGCGCTGGCCGTGCTGGGAGAGCCGGCGGTGGCGGTGGGCGGGGTGGCGTTGTGGGGTCTGGGCACGGCGCTGGGTTTCCCGGTCGGCATGAGCGCCGCGGCCGACGAGGAGGGACGGGCGGCGGCACGGGTCAGCGTGGTCGCGGTCATCGGGTACACCGCGTTCCTGGCCGGTCCGCCGGTGGTCGGCCTGCTCGGCGACCGGGTCGGCGTGCTGCACGCCCTGCTGGTCGTGCCGTTGCTGCTGGTCCCCGCGCTCGCCCTGGTCCCGGCCGTGCGCGCCGTCCCGTCCTCGGCGTCGGTCGCGGCCGACGACTGATGTCAGCCGAGGAAGCGCACCTCGGGGTACCGGTCGGACGGCCCGTCGAGCAGGTGCCGTGGCCGGTGGCGCAGGTGCTGGTCGAAGAACGCGGTGAGGTAGGCCCGCTGGGCGGCGGTGCTGCGGGCGGGGTCGACGGTGCCGACGATGGGCGCGGTGACCGCTTGGTCCAGGCCGAGGTGCGCGGCCAGGAGCGGCACCAGCGACTGGTGGTCGGTGAACGACGAGTGCTCGGCGTCGGGCAGGTGCAGTTGCCGCACCCAGGCGCGGTGGTTGGCCAGGAACCGCTGCCACGACAGGTCGGACGCCGCGCTGTGGTCGCCCGCGCTCATCAGCAGGAACGGCCGGTCCAGCCCTTCCTCGGCGACGCGGCCGAACTCCCCGGTGGACTGGGAGTGGGCCATGCTGCCGTCGAGGTTCGCGCCCGCGTCGATCCGCGGGTCGGCCAGCATGGCCTCGCCCGTGGTGAAGCCGCCCGCCGAGTGGCCGAACGCGCCGACCCGGGATAGGTCCAGCGACCGGCCCAGGCCCGCGGGCAGCGGGCGCCGGGCCGCGTCCGGGTTGCCGCCGCGGGCCAGGACTTCGAGCTGGTCGAGCACGAACCGCGCGTCCCGCACGCGGGTGGCCATCATCTTCTTGGTGACGTCGACGGTCAGCGGCGGGATGGATCGCGGCGCGACCCGCCCGTCGGGGAACTGCACGGCGAGCGGCTCGTGGGTGTGGTCGATGGCGACCACCACGTACCCCTGGCTCGCCAGTTGTTCGGTGAGGCCGGTGCCTAGGGCGCGCGGGTTGCCGCGACCGGGCGAGTACAGCACGACGGGCCGGTGGCCGGGCACGGCGGGCGCGTCGGGGACCGAGTGGGTGGCGAAGCCGTAGTCCAGTTCGGCGGGGTCGATGCGCAGCGCCCTGGCGTCGCTCGCGGCGACGGCCGCGGCGACGGCGGGTGGCATGAACGGGGCCGCGTCACCCGCGGTCCGCGTGGCCGGGTACCGGACGGTGACCATCAGTTCCCTGGTGGCGCCCGGCACCCACGGGTCGGGGCGGGCGTGGTCGACCAGGTGCAGGTCGGTGGTGCCGACGCGGAAGGGGCCGGTGGGCGCGGGGACCTCCAGCCGCACCGCCGAGGGTGCGGCCGTCGCCACGGGCACGGCGGCGGTCAGCGCCGCGCCGGCGAGCAGGGGTACGAGCAGTCGTTTCGCAGTCACCTCGCGAACCTATGGCCGGGCACGTGGGCGTCGGATCGGGACGATCACCGACGGGCACCCTGAGCCGGCCACTTAGGTGAACGCCGGGCCGGTCCACTGTGGAGCGCCGAGCCGCTCGGCGATCTCGCGCGCACGGCGGTGGTGCTCGGCGGCCCGCTCGTGACGGCCGAGCGCGGCGGCGAGCGCGCCGAGGTGCCGCGCGGTGGGTCCGAAGGCGACCAGGCCGCTGCCCGCGCCCGCCAGTTCGCCGGCCGCGGGGAGCAGGGCGTCGTACAGGCGGGCCATGGTCGGCTGGTCGCCTGCTTCGATGGCGATCACGGCGTGCAGGCACAGCCGGGCTTCGAGCAGCAGGTCGTGCGGCGAGTCGGGGATCGGGGAGGCGAGGGCTTCGGCGCGTCGCCCTCGCGCGAGCAGGACGACCGGGCGCGCCCACGGCTCGTACGGGCCCCAGTCGCCGTCGGGCAGGTCGCCGAGGCTGAGTAGCGCCAGCGGCCCGATCCCGTGCTCGACGCCCGGCATGCCGGCGCCGGCGAGGCGGGTCGTGGCGGCGCGGTAAGCGGCCCTGGCCTCGTCGCTGCGCCCGGTGACGGCCAGGCGCAGCGCGGCGTGCCAGGCGGTGAAGACGCCGACCAGCGGCAGGTCGTGGCGTTCGGCGAGGGCGTCGGCCGCGGCGGCGTGGTGGTCGGCGGCGGCGAGGTCGGCGAGCGCGGTGCGGGCCTGCGCGAGGATCAGGTGGGCGAGCACCTCGAACGACACCAGGCCGTGGCGGGTGGCGAGGTCGAGCAGTTCCGCGCCGATGCGGGCCCGGTCGGGGGCGAGGCCCGCCCGGTGGCAGGTCTGGAGGAACCGGCCGTTGAGCGCCATCCCGAGCAACGACGGGTCGTCGAGGTCGCGGGCGATGGCCTCCGCCCGCACCGCCGCTTCACGGCCGCGTGGCCCGGTGTCGGCCCGGCGTTCCATCGCGATGGTGATGAGCAGGCGGGCGCGTTCGACCGGGTGGCCGGGCGGCAGTGCGCCCAGCGCGCGTTCGGCGGCGTCGGCCAGCCGGGCGGAGAGGGCTTCGTCGTCGTTGGTGGTCCAGATCGCGGGCACGTCGAACGAGCCGATCGTGCGGGCGACGAGCACCGGGTCGGCGCTCACCCCGGCGACCGCCTCCGCCCGGTGGCGGCGGGCCTGCTCCAGGTCGCCGGTGACGGCGAGGGCACGGACCAGGCCCATCACCGCGTCCAGGTCGTGCGGGGCGCGGCGCGTGGTCTCCCGCCACAGCGCGGCCGCCTGGTGCGGTGCGAAGCGGCGTTCGGCCCGTTCGGCGGCGGCACGGGTGTAGTGCGCGGTGCGGGCGTCGGCGGCCCGGTTCCCGGCGCGCAGGAGGTGGTGGGCGATGGTGTCGACGTCGTCGGGGCGCATCCGCTCGACCACGTCCGCGGTGGCGGCGTGCCAGCGGGCCCGGCGGGCGTGCGGGATGTCGTCGTACAGGGTCTCGTGCACGAGCGCGTGGGCGAACCGCAGGCGCTGCGCGTCCTGCTCGACCAGGAAACCGGCGAGCAGCGCGGACTCGACGGTGTCCAGCACCGCGTCCTCGTCGCCGGCCAGCGGGATCAGCACGTCGAGGTCGACCTCCTGACCGAGCACGGACGCCTGCCGCAGGTGGGTCCGCGCGGTGTCGCCGAGCCGGCCGAGGCGGTGGCGGATGACGTCGCGGACGCCGGCGGGCACGGTGCGCAGGGCCGGGTCGGTCTCCCAGAGGCGGGTCAGCTCGCGGACGAAGAACGGGTTGCCGCCGCTGCGGGTGTGGATCGCGCGGACGTCGGCGTCGCCCGGCGCGCGGTCGGTGCTGGCCTCGACCAGCTCCCGCACCTCGGGTTCGGTGAGGCCGCCCAGGTAGACGCGGACGGGGTCGGTGCGGGCGGCCCGGCCCAGCGCGCCGGTCAGGGCGGCGGAGATCTCGGTCGAGCGGTAGGTGGCCACGACCAGCAGGCGGCCGGCGTCGGGGTCGGCGGCCAGCGCCGTCACGAGCGCGAGGGTGTCCTCGTCGGCCCGGTGCAGGTCGTCGAACACCAGCAGGACGGGGTTCGGGAGCCCGGCCAGGTGGGCGGCGATCGCGCGGTGCCGCGGCAGCCGGTGGGCGAGCGGGTCCGGTGGCGGGTGCCCGGCCGCCGCGAGGGCGTCCGCGATCCGCGTCCACGGCCAGGCGGCGGGCGCGTCCTCGGGGCAGTCGCCCCACGCGGTCGTCCAGCCCGCGGCGGCGAGCCGTTCGGTGAACTCGCGGGTCAACGCGGTCTTGCCCGCGCCGGCCGTGCCGGAGAGCAACGCGAGCCGTCGGCCGGTCCTCGCGGCCCGGTCCAGCTCGGCCAGCTCGTCGGCGCGGCCGATGAACGAGGTCGACCGGGTGGGCGGTGGCGGCGGGGCGAGGGTCGGCGAGTGGGCGAGGATGTCGGTTTCGAGCCGGCGCAGGGCGTGGCCGGGGTCGACGCCGAGCTCGGCGCGCAGCACCTCGCGGGACTGGCGGAGGGCGGCCAGCGCCTCGCCCTGCCGCCCGGTCCGGTACAGCGCGAGGGCGAGCAGCCGGCGGCCGTCCTCGCGCAACGGGTGCGCGGCCACGTGGGCCCGCAGGTCGGGCACCGCGCCCGCCGGGTCGCCCAGCGCCAGCGCCGCCTCGGCCCGCCGTTCCACGGCCAGCAGCCGCACCTCGTCGAGCCGGGCGACTTCGCCGTGCGCCCACGGCTGGTCGGCGAACTCCGCGTAGGCGGGGCCGCGCCAGAGCGCGAGCGCCTCGTCCAGCAGGGCTGCCGCGTCGCCGGGGCGGCCGTCGGCGAGCAGCCGGGCCGACTGGGCGACCGCGGCCTCGAACCGCCGGGCGTCCACGTCGTCCGCCCGCAGGGCGTACCCCGGCGGCACGGTGACCAGCAGCCGGGCGGGCGTGCGGGGTGGCCGGTCCGGTTCGAGGGCCTTGCGCAGCGCGCCGACGAACGTCTGCACCGCGCCGATGGCGCCGTTCGGCGCGTCACCACCCCACAGGTCGTCCACGAGCCGGGTGACCGGCACCACGCGGCCGCCGGCGACCAGCAGCCGGGCCAGCACGGCGCGGTGCCGCGGCCCCTTGAGGTCGACCGGCCCGCGTTCGCCCACGGCCTTCAACGGACCCAACACCCCGAAGCGCACCATCGCCGACAACGTATCCGACCTGGTCCGGGCCTACCCGGCGGTGGTGATCGGCTGCTGATCGAACGCTGATCGGGCCGGCCGAGAGTGGGTCGCGCAACCAGCCAGAGACCCCGGAGCAGGACATGATCACCTCGTTCACCCAGGACCGCGTCACCGTCGCCGACGGCGTGGCGCTCAACGTCGCCGTGGGCGGCTCGGGCAGCCCGGTCGTGCTGCTGCACGGCTTCCCGCAGACCCACCTGATGTGGCGGCACGTCGCCGCCGACCTGGCCGCCGACCACACCGTCATCTGCCCGGACCTGCGGGGCTACGGCGACAGCGACAAGCCGGCCGACGACGGCTCGACCTACGCCAAGCGCGCGATGGCCGCCGACGTCATTGCCCTCGCCCGCGCGTTGGGGCACGACCGGTTCGCGCTGGCGGGTCACGACCGGGGGGCGCTGGTGGCCATCCGCGCCGGGCTGGACCACCCCGACGCGATCACCCACCTGGCGTCGCTCGACGTGCTGCCGACCCTCGACATGTGGGACGTCCTGCACGGCACGACCGCCGCCGTCGGCTTCCACCTCTACCTCATGGCCCAGCCGCCGGGTCTGCCCGAGGCCCTGATCAGCGCCTCGGCGGACGCGTTCTTCGGCCACTTCCTCGACCTCTGGGCCAACGACCCGGCCGCGATCCCGGCCGACGTGCGCGCCGCGTACCTGAAGGCGTCGCGGGAGGCCGTCCCGTCGATCGTCGCCGACTACCGCGCGTCCGCGACCGTGGACGTCGAGCACGACCTGGCCGACCGGGAGGCCGGGAACCGGCTGCGCATGCCGGTGACGGTGTTGCAGCAGGACTGGGGTGCGGCGCTCGGCTTCGACGCCGCGGCCCGGTGGCGGGAGTGGGCGGCGGACCTGGAGCACCGGACCGTGTCGTGCGGCCACTTCATGGCCGAGGAAGCGCCGGGCGAGGTCGTGAAGGCGCTGCGCGACCTGCTCGCCCGCTAGGGGTGTGCCGGCGGCGGGCGCGGGATGCGCGCCCCGCGCCCGCTCGCCGGTCTTCCCCCCTGGTGCCAGACGCCCCCTTCCGTCCCCCCGGCCGGTGGTGGCGTGGCTGTTGAAGTGTGGACCGAGGAGCTGAAAGAAAACTTGAAAAAATCTTGTACCGCAGCTCCGGCGCACGAGCGGGCGGTCCGGTCACGTCCGGCGGCGCTCGTCGGCCTCGGCCCGGCGGCGCGCCCGCAAGGACCCCGGGCGGGCCTTGACCGACGGGTCGCGCCGCGTCTTCACCAGGCTGGCCACCGTCACGACCGCCAGCACCACCACGATCACGCCGAGGCTCAGCAGCGTCGGCACCTGCGGCACGCGCGGGTCCACGTCCTCGTGCGCCCAGTGCAGGACGAGCTTCACCCCGATGAACGCCAGGATCAGCGACAGGCCCGTCGACAGGTACACCAGCCGGTCCAGCAGGCCCTTGACCAGGAAGAACAACGCCCGCAGCCCGAGCAGGGCGAACGCGTTGGCGGCGAACACGACGTACGGCTCGGACGTGATGCCGAAGACCGCCGGGATCGAGTCGAGCGCGAACAGCACGTCGATGCTGCCGATCGCGAGCAGCACCACGAACAGGGGCGTGGCCACCCGCCGCCCGTCCGCGCGGGTGAACAGCCTGCCGCCGTCGTAGTCGTCGGCGACGGGCAGCACCCGCCGCGCGGTCTTCACCACGACGTTGTCCTCGATGTCCGGGTCCTCGTCGCGGTGCCGGAACAGCTGCACGGCCGTGTAGAGCAGTAGCAGGCCGAACAGCAGGAACACGAACGAGAACAACGCCAGCAGCGTCGCGCCGACCGCGATGAACACCGCGCGCAACGCCAGCGCCAGCGCGATGCCGAACGTCAGCACCTCGTGCTGGTGCGCCTCCGGCACCGCGAACGTCGACATGATGATCACGAACACGAACAGGTTGTCGACCGACAGGCTCTTCTCCACCAGGTAGCCGACGAAGTACTCGGTGCCCGCCTGGCCGCCGTGGGAGAGGGTGAACCACACGCCGAACAGCACGGCGACGAGCACGTAGCCCACCGACCAGGCGGTGGCCTCGCCGATCTTCACCCGGTGCGGGCGCACGACGGCCAGCGCCAGGTCCACCGCGAGCAGCAGCAGGACAAGGCCGATGGTGAGCGCCCAGGTCAGCGCCCCGATGTCCGGCACGGGTCAGCGGCCGGAGGTCGGCGGCGTCGGCCGGGGCATCGGCTCGGGCGGCACCGGGTCGGGGTGGCCGGGCGGCTGCGGCCGGCGCGGGACGGGATCCGGCGCCAACGGGTCCGGCGGGTCGGGTTCGTGGTCACCGAGCTGCGAGTTCACGCGTCCCTCCTGGTGACGTCACGGCGGCGTGGCGCTCGCGTCCACCCGCTGTCGTTCGTCAGGTCCGAGGGGTACCCGGGCGCGCGGACGGCGTAACCGGGCGGGACGCGGGGTCGCGGCGGGCGCGGGCGTAGTGGACGACGATGGTCACGGTGGCCGCGAGGAACACGATCTGCATCAACGTGCGCGGCAGCAGGGCGTCGCCGAAGGAGGGCGAGATGCCCTTGTCGGCGGCGTGGACGTTCGCCGGGAACATGCCGATCAACATCAGGGTGAGCCCGGCCGCCGCCCACGGCGCGGTCCGGTGCCACAGCACGCCCACCGCGCCCGCCAGCTCCAGCACGCCGGTCACCGTGACCACGAGGGCCGGCTCGGGGATCGCGGGCGGCACCATCGCGATCAGCTCCTCGCGCAGGCCGACGAAGTGCGCCAGGCCGGTCGCGACGAACATCGCGGCGACACCGCACCGCACGGCGAACGGCCAGGCCGGGACGCGGGTGACACCGGCCGCGCGCAGACCGGACACCGCCAGGACGACGAGGACGAGGATGACGAGCGGCGCCACGGGAACTCCTTCGACAACACGAACTTGACAGTGAAAAGATTGCGCTCGACCGGCCAACTTGTCAATGTCTAGATCGTGGGTACGCTGCCGGGGTGAGCACCCAGCGCCCGTACCACCACGGGGACCTGCGCCGCGCCGTGCTGGACGCGGCCGTCGAGGCGATCACCGAGCACGGCCCCGCCGGCGTCGGCCTGCGCGACCTGGCGCGGCGGGTCGGCGTCTCGCACGCCGGACCGGTGCACCACTTCAAGGACAAGGCGGGCCTGCTCACCGCGCTCGCCGCCGAGGGCTTCGCGCTCCTGGCCGACGCGCTGGACGCGACCGTGGCGGCGGGCGGGGACATCGTCGAGCTCGGCGCGGCCTACGTGCGCTTCGCGGTCGACCACCGGGCGCACTTCGAGGTCATGTTCCGGCCCGACCTCTACCACCGCGACGACCCGGCGCTGGTGCGGGAGCGCGATCGGGCCGGCGCGGCGCTGGCGGACGGTGTCGCGGACCGACCGGACCCGGAGCTCGCGTCGGTCGCGGCGTGGTCGCTCGTGCACGGCTTCGCCACGCTGTGGAACACCGGCGCGCTGCCGCGGGACGACCGCGACCCGGAGGCGGTGGTGCGAGCCTTCGCGGGCAGGCTGTTCCCGACCTGACCGCCACTACTCCCCCGCGTTCACCGGCGGGTCGACCGGGTCCGGCGCGAAGCCGTCCACCGGGAAGCCCGCCGGCACGCCGTCGATCGACACGCACGGCGCGGCGGGTTCACGGTCAGCGGTCCTCCAACAGGTCGCCGAGGTCGCGCAGCGTGCCGGTGGCGGCCCGCAGCTCGGTGAGCGAGATGCGGGCCGCCACGTCGTTCGCCCACGCCGCCTGGCGGTGTTCGACCTCGCGCAGCGCCGACCGGCCGTGGGGGGTGAGCGCGAGCAGCCTGGCCCGGCGGTCGCGCACGTTGTCCTGGAACACCGCCATGCCGTCGCGGACCAGGCCGGCCGCGGTCTGCCGGACCGCCTGCCTGGTCAGGCCCATGCTCCGGGCCACTTGGGCGATCGTGCACGGCCCGTGGTCGATCACGCCGAGCACCTGCCAGCGCGCGCTGGTCAGCCCGGAGGGCTCGGCCAGCCCGTCGCCCGCGGCCAGCAGCAGGCCGTTCACCCGGAACACCTCGACGAGGAGCGCGGAGAACTCCCGGCCCCGATCGGACAGCTCGGTCACATCGGACAATCTGGCAGATTGACAGGTACCTGTCAAAGCTCACCGGCCGGCCAGGTTCCGGTTGGACAGGAACCGCAGGTACTCGTCCGGGTCGAGCGGGTTGCCGTCGGTCCTGGCCCGCGTGGGCGCGGGACCGCGGACCCGGCGGGCGGGGCCGGGCTCGTGACAGACGCTCCCCTCGCCGCGGGTCAGGCCCGGCAGGGCGACGGCCAGGTCGTGCAGGCACCGCGCCGGGATGGTCCCCGGCACGAGCCACCCCGGGCCGGACTCCACCGCCGGGCCCAGGTCGGCCTCCAGCGAGAGCAGCAGGCCGGTCACGGCGCTGAGCGCGTCGTCCGGCACCTCCACCTCGATGCGGTAGCCCGGTTCGTGCACGGCGCTGCCCGCCTGCCGCAACGCCCGCAACAGCACCACGGGCGTGAGGTGCCGGAAATCGGCGGCGACCGTGTTCGGCGCTTCGTAGCCGACGCGCGTGATCGTTACCGCGCAGTCGGTCACCTCCCACCCGTGCAGGCCCTGCCGCAGCGTCGTGGTCACCGCCTCCTCGATCGCGCGGTGGTAGGCCTTCGGCAGCAGGCCGAGGTGCGCCTGCCTGGTGAAGGTGGTTCCGCTGCCCGGGGGCAGCGGCTCGACCCGCACGCCCACGGTCTGCCAGAAGTCGTTGGGGCCGCGCGGGGAGAACTCGTGCACGGCCTCGCCCCGGCCCCGCGGCCGTTCGAAGTACACCGGCCGGGCCTGTTCGAACACCGCCTCGATCCCGAACTCGCGCGCCAACCGCTCGGCGATCACCTCCCGCTGCACGGCCCCGTACAGCAGCACGGACGTCGCGCCGCCCGCGGCCGTCCGGGTCCGGATCAGCGGGTCCTCGTCGGCCAACCGGGTGAGCGCGGCGTGCAGCTCGACCTCCCGGCCGGACCGCTCGGGCCGGACCACCGACTCCAGGATCGGCGGCGAGAAGTGCGCGGTCGGCCCGTCGTCGTCCGCACCCACCCGGTCGCCCACCCGCACCTGCGGCAGCCCGCGCAGCTTGCCGATGTCCCCCGCGGTCAGCGGTCCGCAGCGGCCGCCGACGACCTCCAGCCCGGCGATGCGCCCCCGGTGCTCCTCGACCCCGCCCGACGGGTCCCGCCGCCGGAACGCCACCTGCTGCCGAGCGTGCAGCGTGCCGGAGAACAGCCGCAGGTAGGCGACCTTCTCCCCCTTGCCGGTGCGCTCGACGGCGAACACCGTGCCGCGCACGTCGTCCGACGACGCCGGGCGCGGCGCGAGGAACCGCCGCACGCCGTCGACCAGCTCGGCCGTGCCGACGCCCGACAGCGCCGACCCGAAGTACACCGGGTGCACCAGGCCGCGGCACGCCTGCTCGCGCAACGGCCCGGCCAGGTCGGCGGGCAGGTCGCCGTCGATCACCCGACCGAGCACGGAGAGGTCGTGGTCGGCCACCAGCTCGGCCACCTCGGCGGCGAACGACCGGTCGGCGAACGAACGGGCGACGACACCCGCGTCACGGGTGCCGAGCCGGTCGACCCGCACCATCGGCACGACGGCCGGCGTGAGCCGGCGGCGGATCTCGGCGAGCAGGTCGTCGTACCGCGCGCCCATCCGGTCGACCTTGTTGACGAAGACCAGCGTGGGCAGCCGCAGTCGCCGCAACGACCTCATCAGCACCTTGGTCTGCGCCTGCACGCCCTCGACGGCCGAGATCACCAGCACGGCGCCGTCGAGCACGGACAGGGCGCGTTCCACCTCGGCGATGAAGTCCGGGTGCCCCGGCGTGTCCACCAGGTTCACCTGGAGGTCGCCCAGCACGGGGTCGGGCAGGGCGAACCACGCCACGGCGGAGCGGATCGTGATGCCGCGGCGGCGTTCCAGCTCGCCGCTGTCGGTCTGCGTGTCACCGGCGTCGACGCTGCCGAGCCGCGGTATCCGGCCGCGGTCGAACAGCAGCCGCTCGGTGAGGCTGGTCTTACCGGCGTCGACGTGCGCGAGCACGCCCAGGTTCAGGGTTCGGGTGGAAATGACGGTCCTCGAGGGTGTGGGAAGTGGCACCGGGACGGAGAACACCGTCGAGTCGCCGCATCTCAGTCCTCCTCAAGGTCCGAACACCGTCGCCGGACACCGTAGGGCCGACGCGGTGATCGCGCCGGCCGATTTCCGGCCGCGCGGACAGGTCGGCGCACCGAAGCGCGGACGTGCTGCCCGTGCCGCGGTGCGCCGACCGGTTCCCGCTCCCCCGACGGGCGTGGAACCGTTCCCCCTCGATCCCCCCGGCCCCTCTTCCCCTCGGCCCCTCCCTGACCTGCACCAATACTGGTCCCGGGGAGACCGCCGGACAAGGTCGCACCCCGGCCGCTCCGCACCGGCGTTCGTTGCCGGTTCCCGGCAAGGAAGCGCCGCGGACGACCAGAGCCCGCCATACCACGGCACGCTTGGTGAGAAAATGTCCCACTTGGCCGCTGTGCGGTGACTAGCCGGCACCTAGGCTGCTGTCCGACGACCCCTGCAGCACCCCTGCGCCGACCTGCGGACCCGGGTCGCGGAGGGGTGCCCGTCGAAAGGACGACTCCCCCATGCGCACCGCTCGATTCCGCGCCGCCTTCGTGGCCGTCGCCACGGCGCTGCTCGCCATCACCGGCGCGATGACGGCCTCGGCCGCCCCGGCCGTCGAGGACACCGTCTTCGCCCCCGCCGCCGACACCCCGGTCACCGCCCTGGTCACCAAGCTGACCCACTCGCAGGCCGCCTCCCGCTTCCGCACCGCGGGCATCACGTGGTCCTCCAGCGGCGGGTGCAGCGACCGCTACAACTCCACCTGCACGTCGTTCGAGCAGATCAACCTGACCACGGTGCAGGGGGCGGAGACCCTCAAGCGGGCCACCGGCTGCGCGCTCAACATCACCGGCGGCACCGAGACCGGCCACGCCAGCGGCACCTACAGCCACTGGAACGGCTACAAGCTCGACTTCAGCCTCTCCACCTGCCTCGGCAACTACATCCGCGGCACCTTCGCCTACATCGGCGGCAACAAGTGGCAGTCCGGCTCCGGGAACGTCTACTACCTGGAGAGCAACCACTGGGACGTCACTTACTACAACTGCGGCGGCTGCTGACACCGTCGCACCGAGGGGGACCGGCCCCGCGGCCGGTCCCCCGCCGCGTCACCCGAACGCCTTCACCTCCAGCAACCCGACCGACCCGGCGCCGCTGCGGAGCACCACCCGCAACCGCGTGGTGCTCACCGGGGCGAACGCCACCTCCTGATAGGCGTCCGCCGCGACCGGGTAGCCGCTCGCACCCGGCACGTCGACGTACCCGGAGCCGTTCCAGTGCTGGAGCCGCCACGACGCCGGCACGCGCACTCCCCCGCCGTCGTCGAAGAAGTACACCCGCGCCGACCGCACCGACTGCGCCGAGGCCCACGTCAGCTCGGCCCACTGCTCGCCGGTCTCCGGCCAGGTGCCCCACCGGGGGTTGGCGGTGTCGTTGGACGACGGCGGGTCGACGCCGTCGTTGATCGCGGCCACCGACTCCCACGGCGAGGTGTAGGACGCCGACGGCGTGGCGGTCGCGGCCAGGTTCACCGGCGGCCGCGGATCGCCGCCACCGCCCCGGTTGTACGCCTTCACCTCGGTCAACGCCGTCTTGAACCCGGACGCGTGCGTCACCTGCACCCGGATCCGCTGGGTCGTCACCGGCGTGAACCGCACCCGGTTGTAGTTCGCCCTCGGCGTCGACGGCGTCTTCGCCTGCCCCGCCGCGCCCACCCAGGCCGAGCCGTTCCAGTACTGGACCGCGTACGACGACGGCGCGCGGTAGCGGTTGCCCGCCCGGTCGTCGCGGAAGTACAGCCGCACCTCGTCGACCGCCCGCTGCTGCCGGAAGTCGACCTCGTACCAGTCCGCGGCGTTCGGCGAGCCCGCCGTGCCCCACAGCGGCTCGTTGATCGGGAACCCGTCGACCGCCGCGCCGGTGGACGTGCCGGACGCCGTGTACGACGCCGTGACGGCCGCGCCCTGCGCCAGGTTCGGCGCGGTCGAGGTGAGGTCCACGCCCGCCTTGGCGAACATGTCGACCATCCGCGCGCTGCCGTGCGCGACGTTCTGCGGCGCCTGCAACCCGCCGATCACCGCGCGGTAGTTCACCGCGCCCGCACCGGACGGGAACGTGACCTCACCGGTGGCCGGGTCGTACAGCACGCGGGTGAGCCGGTCGACCGTGAACGCACGCGTGCCGTTGAGGTAGACCGAGTACCCCTGCGGCACCCCGTTGTAGCGGGTGACGCCGTCGGCCGGGTCGTCCCACACCACGCTCAGGTCCATGTTGCGGTAACGCAGGTTGTTCACCGCGAAGTGCGACCACCCGATGGGGATGGGCGACAGCTCGACGCGGCTGTCGGTGCGCGGGCGCAACCCGGCCACGTCCTCGATCACGGTCCAGTTGCTGCTGCCCAGGATGTTGTGGTGGATCCACGAGCGGTAGTCGATGGTCCTGGTGCCCGCGTTCCAGTTCGCCCAGAACTCGTTGGCGTCGGGCCACTGCGTGTTGCCGCCGATGTACTGCGCCCAGGCGTTCCAGTAGAGCAGCTTCTTGTAGTCCTCCGCGGTCATCCACTGGTTCGGGTAGTTGCGCAGCACCGACGAGTACAGCCGGAACTGCACGGTGGAGTTGATGGTGGAGAAGTTGTTCGACCCGGGGTGGCCCGCCTGCGCGGCCTCGGCCTTGTCGCGCTGGTTGGCCGTGTAGAACGGGAACACCGGGTACTCGGCCGGGTCGGCGAACAGCCGCAGCGCCTGCTTGTACTGGTCGGTGTTCGGCATCAGGCCGACCGAGAACGGGTAGTAGTTGTTGATCTCCTTCCACGGCACGTGCGTGTTCGTGGCCACGTGCTTGTGCTCCAGCAACTGGCGCGACGGGTTCCACAGGGTGTTCACCACGCCGTTGCGGATGCGGTCGGCAAGCGTTTGCATCTCGGTCGCCTTGGCCGTGTCGCCGATCAGCGAGTACGCCTGCTGCGCGGCCACCGCGCCGCTCCACACGTACGCCGTCTCGGCCCGGTCGAGGTTGCCCGCCCGCCAGTCGAACGACACCGCGTCGGCGTCGTTGCCCGTCATCGCGCCCCAGTCGTACTCGATGACGCCGTTGTTGTTGGTGTCGTAGGTGGCCAACTGGCCCTTGACGTCACCCTCGGCGTACTTGGCGAGGTTCCCGGCGATGGCGGGCTGGCCGCCGTGGACCTGGTAGCTGCGCCAGGCCGCCTCGGAGATGTACTGGGTGTAGGAGTTCGACCAGTTCTCCGGGTCACCCGGGTTGTCCATGAACCGGCCGCCCTTGGACGACTGGCCCACCGACAGCCACGGCCCGTACGAGTACACCGGGTCGCGCAGGTACTTCAGGTCGTCGATGTGCATCGGCTGGGTCAGCGCGATCGCGTTGTTGTAGCCGGTGACGCCCTCGATCGAGACCGGGAACTGGAAGTCCTGGCCGGGGATGTCCACGTCGAGGTGGTTGAAGCGCATCAGCCACCAGCGGTAGTAGACGTTCTTCTTGATCGCCGGATCGGGCACGTCGATGTAGGGGATGTTGTCCGCCCACCACCGGTTGTAGTCGCGCACGTGGGTGGCGAACGCGACCGGCGGCGAGTGGCCGCGGTAGGCGTCGTACTCGGTCAGCGACTCGGGGATCTCGTCGGTGACGAAGCCCATCACGACCTTGGTGGTGACCGACTGGCCCGCGCCCAGCGTGACCGACCGGGTCAGCGCGCCGCTCGCGGCGGTGAACCCGTCACCCGACAGCCTCGGCCGGATGGTGGTGAGGTTGTTCTTCACCTGCCGGGAGCCGGTCAGCTCCGCGCCGCTGACCGTCGTCGCGTACGGCGAGGTGACGCGCAGCGGCACGGTGGCCGACGCCGAGCCGGTGTTGGTGACGGTGAGGTTGGTGACGGCGACGTTGTTGTGCGTGATGAACTTCGCCACCTCGACCCGCACGCCGGTCCCGGTGTAGACGCCCTTCCAGTGGCTCGGCGCCTGCCACCGGCTCGACACCTGCTCGGTCAACGTCCCCGAGCCGACCGTGACGGCGTAGGCGTTCTGGCTGCTGATGTTGTCCCAGTAGGCGACGTTGCCGCCGAAGCCGATCACGGCCGGGTTGTGGGTGTACATGAACAGGCCCCGGCCGCGGGTCATCAGCCACGGGCCGGCCGGGTCGTCGCCGGGTCGGGCGAGCAGCCGGTCCACCCAGAAGTCGGTGCCGACGCTCTCGGCGTCGTAGATCGCGCGCAGGGTGCTGCCCGTGCTGTAGCCGACCGGCGGCGCGGGGACCGGGGGACCGGTGAACGCGGGGTAGCCGATCGTCTGCGCGGCCGAGGCGGCGGGCACGGGCACGAGCAGCGCGCCGAGCACCACCGCGGCCGCCAGCCGCCGGGTCACGCCTGGAAGGCCTGCCATTCCAACACCCCCGTCGAGAAGTCGGGCTTCGAGGTGATCGACAACCGCAGCCGCGTGGTCGTCACGGCGGTGAACGTCGTCGTGTTGAACGCGTTCCCGGCGACGCCGCACGCCGACTGGCCGGGCACGTCGACGTACGCGCTGCCGTTCCAGTACTGCACCGCGCACGAAGCCGGCAGGTCGATGCCCTGGTCGTCGTCGAACCAGTAGGTGGCCACGCGGTTGACCGACTTGGCGGTCGGCCACTGGTACTCGACCCACTGCGTGCCGCGCTCGGGCCAGTTGCCGTAGGCGAGGTTCGAGCGGTCCGCGGAGCTCGCGGGCGTGCCGCCGTTGTTGAGCGCGGCCAGCGACTCCCACGCCGAGACGTACGAAGTGGACGCGGTCGCCGACGGCGCGAGGTTCGTGCCGCCGCCGCCGGCGGGGTTGGGCGGCGGGCCGGTCGTGGTCTGGGTGACCTTGCGCATCGTGCCGTCGGCGTTGAAGTGCAGCAGGTCCACCGCGACGGAACGGCGGAAGTTGCCGCCGCCGGGCGCGTTGGCGTTGTGGTAGACGATGTAGTACTGGCCGTTGAACTGCACCACGCCCGCGTGGTTGGTGGTCGAGGAGACCCGGTCGAGCACGACGCCGCGGTGCGTCCACGGTCCCAGCGGGTTGGTGGCGGTGGCGTAGCGCTGGCAGGCGTAGTTGGAGTCGGTGACGCAGCCGTTGGTGTCGTTGGCCGCGTACATCAGGTAGTACAGGCCGTTGCGCTTGAACATCCAGGGTGCTTCCCAGAAGTTCGCCAAGCCCTGCGGGGTGGTCACCGGGCCGTCCAGCTCGACCATGTTCGGCTTCAGCTTCGCCGCGCGTGCGCCCCAGTAGCCGCCCCAGTACAGGTAGGACTGGCCGTCGTCGTCGGTGAACACCGTCGGGTCGATGTTCAGCCCGGACGAGTTGGGCGTGCCGTCGCTGACCAGCGGGCCGCCCTTGGCGTCGCGGAACGGCCCCAGCGGGGTGTCGCCGACCGCGACGCCGATGTCCATCCAGCCCGGACCGGTGCCGTTGACCGAGGTGTACCAGTAGTACTTGCCGTTCTTCGGCTCGACCTCGCTCGCCCACGCGTCCGCGCCCGCCCACGGGAACGTGCCGACGTTCGCCCGCGCGCCGTGGTCGGTCCAGGTGGCGGCGTCCGTCGAGGACAACACCCGCCACTCGCGCATGACGAAGTTGTCGGTGCCCGCGGGTGCTTCGTCGCGGCCCGCGTAGATGTACAGGGTGTTGCCGACGACCAGTGGCGCGGGGTCGGCGGTGTAGTAGCTCGTGACGATCGGGTTGGCCGCGAACGCGGCCGGGGTGACGGTGGCGGAGGCGACGAGCGCGAGTACCGCGCCCAGCCTCACCGCCCGGTGTCGGGTGCGCATGGGTGGGTCCTAACCGTGGGGGACTTGGGCTAACGGCCGGTCGCGTGCAGGTCGGCCACCTCGGCGGCGGTGAGGGCGCGGCCGTGGACGCGGAAGCCGTCCACCGCCCCGTCCAGGTAGGGGTCGCCCGCGTACTGCGAGCGGCCGATCCAGTTCTGCGTGGTGCTGCCGAGCGCGGCCGGCCGCAGGGTCAGCGCCGGGTTGCGGGCCGCTTCGACGCCGTTGACGTAGAGCACGCCGAGGTTGCCGCTCTGCGTCACGGCGACGTGCGTCCACACCCCGGTGGGCAGCGGCGCCGGCGCGTCGAGGCGTTGCTCGGCGCCCGACCCGCCGGTGGTGATGGCGAACCGCGGGCCGCCCGCCGAGCTGCGAGGGGTGAGGAACAGGTACGCGTTCGGGCCCGAGCCGAAGTCGAACACGCGCGCCCACGTGGCCACCGCGCCCAGCCACACCCAGGTGGCCACGCTGAACGCCGTCGCGCCCGCCAGCAGCCCCACCGGCAGCAGCACGTGCTCACCGGAACCGCCGAGGTCGACGGCCGAGCCGGTGCGGCCCGTGGTCCACCGCGCGCCGCCGGCGAGGGTGGCGGTCCGGCCGTTGCCCGTGGCGTCCGCCGCGACCGAGCCCGCCGCCTCGTCGAACGGGTAGTGCGCGATGAACGGCGGCGGCGCGGGCGTGTCGGTGACGTTCCAGTAGACCGTGTAGCGCTGCCCGTGCATCTGGTAGAACGGCAGCAACGTCACCTGGCCCGTGCTCGCCGTCGCCGTGTACCGCAACGGCGTGGACGTGGCCTTCAAGGTCGCGGGCTGCAACGTCGGCATCGAGGTCAGGTTCGTCGTGCCGTACCCGCCCGCCAGCACGATCGGGCCGTGCCGGACCGCCTGCACGGCCGGGTTGTCCGGCGCGGCTTCGCGGGTCAGCGCCATCGGCAGGCTCAGGTCGACCACGTCGCCGCTGCTCCACGTCCGGTCCAGGCGCGCGTAGGTGCCCGGCACGGCGGGCACGTCCTGCACCACGCCGTTGAGCTTGAGCTGGGCACCGGCGGCCCACGCCGGGATGCGCACGCGCAGGTCGATCGGGCCGGACCCGGTGACGGTGAGCCGGGTGGCGGGTGACTCGGGGAACCCGGTGTCCTGCCGCACGCTGATCTCCCGGCCCGGCCAGGTGAGCACCGAGGCGATGAACAGGTTGACGTACAGGGTGTGGCCGGAGTGGAAGTAGACGCTGTCGCCGTGCTTGGTGTTGGTCTCCATCCCGGTGCCGTGGCAGCAGGTGAAGTCCTGGTAGTCGTTGCTGTAGGTGCGCAGGCCGCCGGGCCGCAGCGGCACGTAGTAGCTGTGGTGGCCGTGCGCGGACGACGGGTCCTGCCCGCCGAGCAGGTGGTTGTAGAGGGCCTTCTCGTGGAAGTCGAAGTAGTGCGCCCGCGGGTCGGTGCGGAACAGCTGGCGGGTCAGCTTGAGCATGTTGTAGGTGTTGCAGCACTCGCACGTGTGGTCCGACAGCTCGGACGCGATCCGGCCCGGTGCCTTGAAGTACTCGCCGTTGGAGTTGCCGCCGATGGCGTAGGTGTGCGAGCCGACCACGATGGTCCAGAAGTTCGCGGCGATGTCGCGGTACCGGGTCAGGCCGGTGGCGTGGTACTCGCGGATCGCGCCGAGCGCCTTCGGGATCTGGGTGTTGGCGTGGTAGCCGTCGAGCGCGTCGGTGTTGGCGGCCAGCGGGTCGAAGACCTCGGCGTGGTCGAAGTGCTGGGCGGCGGTGAGGTGCGCCGGGTCGCCGGTGAGCTGGTACAGGTTGGCCAGCACCTCGTTCATGCCGCCGAACTCGGTCTTGAGCATGTTCTGGCGCTGGGCCAGGGTCAGCCTGCCGTTGCGCCAGCCGACCCACGCCGCCATGCGGGTCAGCACGGTGAGCGCCTGGGCGTTGCCCGCCAGCAGGTGCTGGTCCAGCAGCCCGGCCATGATCTTGTGCAGCGTGTAGTAGGGCGCCCAGACCGGCCGGCGGGCCTCCACCCGGTCGATGAAGCTCTCCGGGAACGCGGACAGGTAGCCGGTGTTGAACCCGGCGGCCGCGGCCCGGTCCTGGCAGGCGGCGAGCTGGGTCACCAGGTAGTCGCCCTTCGCGCGGAACGCGGTGTCGCCGGTGCTCGCGTAGCTCTGGGCGAGCGCGGTGAGCACGTGGCCGGTGGAGTGGCCGCGCAGCTCGGTCGTCGGCGACTCCCACCCGCCGCACGGGACGGCCGACGACGGCAGGCCGACGTTGAGGCGGAACGTGTGCAGCAGCCGGTCCGGGTCGAGGAACTTCAGGTAGGCGTGCGTGCGCGAGGTGTTGGTCTGGAACGGCCCGGCCAGCAGCGTCACCGCGCCGAGCGGGAACGCGTGGGCCGAGACGCCCGCGTCGGGTCTCGCGGCGGTGGCCGCCGGGTCGGCGGTGGCGACGCCGGCGGGCAGCGCGGGCAGCGCGGTGACCGTGGCGGCGATCGCGCCCGCGCGCAGCACCGCGCGCCGGTTGGGGGTGGGCAGGGACATGCGCGTCACCTTCCGTGGCAGGGGTGCCGGTCCCACCGCCGACGGCGCGGTCGGCGGTGGGACCGGCGGTCGCTCAGCGGCCGTAGCGGCTCTTCAGGTGCCGCCACCAGTCGCGGAACATCCAGGCGTCGAACTCGGTGATGGTGCTCGCGCTGCCCGCCTTCATCAGGAAGCCGCCCACGCCGGACGGCGTCCAGTCGTAGAAGTCGTCCAGCCCGAACGTGTGGCCGATCTCGTGCAGCAGGATGTGCACGTTGGGCGAGCTTAGGTTGTTCACGAAGTACTCGCTGCCGATGCGCTGGCCCCAGTCGCCGCCCGCGCCGCCGCCCATCCCGGCGGTCAGCCACAGCGACTGGTCGTAGTGCCGCGCCACCCCGCCCGGGCAGTTGCGGTACTGGCCGTCGCGGACGAAGAACCGGCCGCACGGTTCGGCGCACTGCGGCGCGTTCTCGCGGATGTTGTTGACGTAGATGTCGACCGAGTTGTCGGTCCACTGCAACGTGTTGCGGTCGCGCACCGCCCAGCCGACGACCTTGATGGGCACCTGCGCGTAGGGCCAGTTGTTGTGGCCCACCATCAGGTCCATCCACTTCGCGTACTGCTCGGCGAGCTTGGCGTGGATGCGGTCGCGCAGCGAGGCGCTCACCGGGGCCGACGAGTCCCACCGCACGCAGAAGTTCAGGTAGCCACCGTTGGCGAAGACCTGGTCCCAGCCGTAGTTGCGGAACCCGTACAGGTCGCCGTAGGTGCTCTCCTGGTGCGACCACACCTGGTTGAGCGGGGTGACCAGGTTCGACGGCGGGCTCCAGGTCGCCGGGTTGGCGGCGGCCGTGACGTCACGGGCCCGCTCCTGCCGGGCCTGCTCCTGCTGGGCCTGCGCGACGCCCCCGCCGCTCAACGCCAGCGCGAGGGCCACCCCGCCGATCAGCGTTCTCATCCATGGTCGTGACACGACGATCTTCCTTCCGATTGCCGGACGAAGCAGCGTCGGACCCGCGGGTTCAGCCCTTGACGGCCCCTGAGGTGAACCCGCGGACGTAGCTGCGTTGCATGGCGGCGAAGAGCACGAGGCAGGGCACTGCCATGAACACCACCCCCGCCTCCAGCGCGGCGTAGTCGATCGATCCGTGGCTCGCGGTGCGCAGGTTGACCACGGCGAGGGTGGTGGTGAACTTGTCGGTCGAGTTGAGCAGGATCAGCGGCGCGAAGAACTCGCTCCACGAGGTCAGGAACGCGAACAGGCCCACGGTGACCAGGCCCGGCCGCACGGCGGGCAGCATGATCCGCACCAGCGTCCCGGCGCTGGTGCAGCCGTCCACCCGGGCCGACTCCTCCAGCTCCAGCGGCACGGCCTCGAACGAGTTGCGCATCATGAACACCGAGAACGGCAGCTGGAACGTGATGAGCACCAGGCTCAGCCCGACCAGCGAGTCCTCCAGCCCCAGCCAGCCCAGCAGCACGTACAGCGCGATCAGGATCGTCGCGTACGGCACCATCAGGATCGCGAGCGTGAGCAGGAACAGCACGTCCCGGCCGGGGAACCGGAACCGGCCGAACGCGTAGCCGCCCAGCGTGGCGATCAGCAGCGTGCCGCCGACCGTGAGCGCGCTGACGACCACGCTGTTGAGCACGTGTTCGGGCCGCACGCCGTTGGCCGAGCCGAACAGCCGCCCGTAGTTCTCCAACCCGAACCCGGTGTCCGTGCGCACCGACGCGAACGCGGCCCACACGAGCGGGAACAGGAACAGGATCGCCAACGCCGTGCCGGTGACGTAGTAGCCCCACCGGGCGTCGCGGGGCTTCACGACGACCTCCGGCGCAGCACCCGGAACTGGATGGCGTTGAACACCACGAGCACGGCCAGCAGCACCACCGAGATGCCCGCGGCCGAACCGAGGTCGAGCCGGATGAACGCCTCCCGGTAGATCACCATCACCAGCGAGGTCGTGCTGTTGTCCGGCCCGCCGCGGGTGAGGATCCAGAACTGGTCGAACGCCAGCAGCGACCCGGTCGTCATCAGCGTGACCACCAGCGCGATCGTCGGCCGCATCAGCGGCAGCGTGATCCGCCGGAACGTCTGCCACCGGGTCGCGCCGTCCACCCGCGCGGCCTCGTACACGTCCGGCGGGATGGCGTGCAGCCCGGTCAGCAGGATCAGCATGGTGAACCCGGCGAACCGCCACAGCACCAACGCCACCGCCGACCCGAGCGCGGAACCGGGGCTGCCGCTGGTCCACGACACGTGCCCGTCGACCAGGCCCAGCCACGACAGCAGGTCGGTCACCGGCCCGATCTCGTCGCTGAGCAGGCCCAGGAACAGCAGCGACGCGCTGGCGAACCCGACCGCCGTCGGCAGGAAGAACGCGGTGCGGAAGAACCCGACGCCGGGACGGCGGTGCTGCACCAGCAGCGCCAGCCCGAACGCCACCACGAACAGCAACACGGTGATGACCACCGTGTACTTGACCGTGAACCAGGCCGCCGAGCGCAGCAGCTCGTCCTCGGCGATGCCGACGTAGTTGGCCGGCGCGGTGAACTTCGCCTGGCCCAGCAACGGCCAGCGGTGCAGGGACATCCACGCCACCAGCCCCAACGGCACCAGGAAGAACAGCGCCACCATCACGGCGGTCGGTGCGGCGTACGCGGCGCCGACCAGCGCGCGCAGCCGTCGTCCCCGCCGTGCGGGTCGCGACTGGCGGCGCGACGGTGACGTGCGCGTGCCGGGTGTCGACGTCGTGGCTGGGGTGGACGTCGTCGTCGGGGACATCCGGGCCTCCGGGCCTGCTCAGCCTTGCTGGAGCGACTTGGTGATGGCGGTGTTGCCGTCGGCCAACGCCCGGCGCGCGTCACCGAACAACGCGCCGCGCACGGTTTGCAGCCACGGGCTCTGCGGGTCGTTGAACGAGACGTTGAAGTTGCGCGCGTAGGGCGTGCGGCCCTTGGCCACCAGGCCGTTGACCAGCACCGTGCGCGGATCGGCCGCGGAGTGCTCGTTGTCCGCCAGGTCGGTGCGGGTCGGCACGCCCTTGTTCTTGGCGACGACCTCGACCTGCGCCTCGTCGGACGTGGTCCAGGACAGGAAGTCCCACGCCTGCTCGACCTTGTCGGACGTCGCGCCGATGCCCAGCGCGTCACCGCCCACGAACGTCGACTCGCCGCCGGTCAGGCCGCTGATCGGGGCCACGCCCAGCTTCAGCCCCTTCTCCTCCAACGCCGACAGCCACACCGAGGGTGCGGGCGCGATGCCGACGTTGCCGCTCTGCAACGCGCCCAGCCACGTCGGGCCGGCCTCGTCCTTAGACGCGGGCGCGGCCACGCCCTCCTCGTACAGGGCGCGGTAGAGGGCGAACACGTCGGCCATCTCCGGCGAGTCGACCCGCGCCCGCTCACCGTCGGGGTCGAGCACGTCGCCGTTGGCCGCCCACACCGACGGCCACAGCGTGAACTCCACGCAGCCGCCGCAGTTGCCGCCGAAGTAGGTGCCGTTGACGTCACCGCCGAGCCGGTCGACCGCGCGGGCGTGGTCGGCGAACTCGCGCAGGGTGCGCGGCGGCCGCTCCGGGTCCAGGCCCGCCCTGGCGTACAGGTCCTTGTTGTAGAGCAGCACGGACAGGTCGATCGTGTGCGGCAACGCGAAGTTCGCGCCTTCCCACGTGCCGGCCTTGAGGTGCGACGGCGCGAGCCGGTCCTTCACCGGCAGCGCGGCCAACCGGTCCGTGACGTCGGCCCACAGCCCTTGGGAGGCGTACTGGGGCGCGAACACGACGTCGGCCGCGAACAGGTCGGGCAACGACCTCGCGCCCGCCGCGGAGGCGAGCTTGGCCGGGTACTCCTCGTTCGGGTAGGCGGTCACCTCCACCTTGTTGCGGTGGGTGGCGTTGTAAGCGTCGGCGTAGGCCTTGGACACCGACTCGGTCGCGGCCCGGGTCCACAGCGTCAGCACCGCGCCGTCGTCCGCGCCGGCCGTGCCCGCCTGCTCCTGACCGCCGCAGGCCGCCAGCACCAGCGCAGCCGCCGCCACGGCGGAGGCAACACGAAGCCCTCTGGTTCTCACCGGTCTCTCCTTTGAGACGGTCGGGGTGGGGTCAGGCGGTGGGCAGCCAGACCCGCATGGTCGACGGGCCGCCGCGGGCCCAGCGGTGGTACGGCACGAGGGTCAGCCCGGTGGCTGCCCCGGTGGCGGTGGTGGTTCGCTCCGGCGGTCCGTAGGGCCACCCGTCCGGGCCGGGCGCGGCGAACCCCGCGCGGACCTCCACGCCCGCGTCGGTGTCCACCGGCGGCACGGAGGCGTCCACCCGCACCGAGTCGAGGTCCGCGCCGTCCACCGACTCGGCGCAGTACACCAGCGGCCCGCGTTCCACGGCCACGCAGCCGCGGGTCGCGTCGATCCTCGGGTCGGGCGAGGTGAAGCGGGGCCGCACGGGCAGCTCCAGGCGGATCTCCTCGCCGACCGCGAACGTGCGGTACACCACGATGTCGCCCACCGGCACCTGGCGGCGGCCGTGCGTCGTGACCAGCTCCGCGCCCGCCGCCCACTGCGGCACCCGCAGCGTGATCGACCACGGCTGGTCGTCGGTCCTGGTCACCCGCACGGTCACGGTGCCGTCGTCGGGGAGGCCGGTGCGCACCCGCAAGCCCACCTCGCGTCCGTCGGCCAGGCGGGTGGCGACGTCCGAGTCGACGTACTGGTGCAGCCGCACGCCCGTGTCGTCGACCGTGACCAGGTAGCACGAGAGGCCGGCCAGCAGGCGTGCCGCGTTCGGCAGGCAGCACGACACCTCGAACCACGGCGCCCTCGGCCCGCCGCCGAACCCCAGCCGCTCCTCGTCCTCGGGCAGCGCGGCGGTCGGCGTGCGCTGGTGCAGGGTGTGCGCGTAGAAGAACGACCGGCCGTCGTCGCCGATGGCGGTGGCGACGACGTTGTACAGGATGCGCTCGATCACCTCGTCGTAGCGGCCGTCGCCGGTGGCCAGCAGCAACCGCCAGGCCAGCATGATCGCGGCCACCCCGGCGCACGTCTCGGAGTACGCCCGGTCCGCGGGCAGCACGAAGTCGTCGCCGAACGCCTCGTCGGCGTGCCGCGAACCCATGCCGCCGGTGAGGTAGGTGCGCCGTGCCCAGGTCCGGTCGAACTGGGCCGCGACGGTCCGCAGCAGCTCGTCGTCACCGGTCTCGACGGCGACGTCCACCGCACCGGCGGCCAGGTACAGCGCGCGGACGGCGTGCCCGTGCAGCACCGGCGACCGCCGCACCGGCTCGTCGTCGCTGAAGTACGACCAGCCGAAGTGGTGGCGCGGCAACGTGCGGTGGCCGCGGCGTTCGACGAACAGGGCGGCCTGGTCGAGGTAGCGCCGCTCGCCGGTCAGGCGGGACAGCTCCACCAGGCCCAGCTCGATCTCCGGGTGACCGCAGACGCCGGGGACGCCGTCGGGCCCGAACGCCGCGCACACGTGGTCGGCGGCGCGGCGGGCCACCGCCAGCAGCGGGTTCGCGTCACCGCCGCCCGTGCGGGCACGGGCGACGGCGGCTTGCAGCAGGTGCCCGGTGCAGTAGAGCTCGTGGCCCCACAGCATGTCGCTGTACCGGGCCCGTTGGCCCGCGCGACCGAACGCGGTGTGCAGGTAGCCGTCCGGGGCCTGGGCTGCGGCGACCGCGGACGTCAGCTCCGCGATCTGCGCCTCCAGCGACTCGGTCTCCCCCGTTCCGCGACCGACCTCCCAGGACATGGCCTCCAGCAGCTTGTAGACCTCGGAGTCGGTGAACTCCCGGCCGCGGCGGTCGGCGGCGGTGGCGTCGGGCGCGGTGAAGTTGCCCGTCCAGCCCAGGCGGTCCATCCACGCGCGGGCGTGCGGGATGGTGGCGGTGGCGTTGAGGTCCTGGCGGGCCCGCCAGAAACCGCCGGTGATGCGGACCTCGTCCTGGCCCAGCGGGCGCAGCCTGCCCCGCGACGGGACGACGGGACGTCCCCCGACGGCCGTGGTGTCCGGCGACGTCACTGTCATCCCAACCTCCCGCGCTCGGCGTGCCCGCTCCAGCACTCTGGCAGCCGAAAACGTTTTCGGCAATCACCCTGTTGCGGCTCCGGATTACCGTGTTTCACAGTCTTGAAGTGCGCCTACAATCGATTCGGCGTTCGACAAACTTTTCGAAAGGCTTTCGATGGGCAGACGGCGGTCCGACGCGGTGACCCTCAGCGACGTGGCGCGGCTGGCCGGCGTCTCGATCTCCACCGCGTCCAAGGCCATCAACGCCAGGACCGAGGTCGCGCCCGCCACCCGCGACCGCGTGCTGCGCGCGGCGGCCGAGCTGTCGTTCCAGCCCAACGCGTTGGCGCGCGGCCTGATCTCGGGGCGCACGCGCACCATCGGGCTGCTCACCGACGAGTTGGGCGGCCGGTTCGCCATCCCGATCCTGCTCGGCGTGGAGAACGCGCTGGCCAACGAGCAGATGTCGGTGCTGCTGTGCGACGCGCGCGGTGACGCGATCCGGCGCAGGCACTACATCAGCACGCTGCTGGCCAGGCAGGTCGACGGGTTCATCATCCTGGGCGACGACAACGACGTGCGGCCGTCGTTGACCCGCGACATCCCGGTGCCGGTGGTGTACGTCTACTGCGAGTCCAGCGACCCGGCGGACCTGTCCGTGATCGCCGACGACGAGGGCGGCGCGCGGCTGGCCGTCGAGCACCTGGTGTCGATGCACCGCAGGCGGATCGGCCACATCACGGGGCCGCAGACCTACCGCGCGGCACGGGACCGCGTGAGCGCGTTGCACCGGGTGCTGGCCGAGCACGGGCTGGTCCTGGCGGGCGGCGCGCCGCTGTACGGCGAGTGGTCGCAGCGCTGGGGCAGGCACGCGGCGCGGATGCTGCTGGCCACCGACCCCGAGGTCGACGCGGTGTTCTGCGGCAACGACCAGATCGCGACCGGTGTCGCGGACACGCTGTCGCAGCTGGGCAAGCGGGTGCCGCAGGACGTGGCCATCGTCGGCTACGACAACTGGGAGGAGTTCGCCGCCGACTGCCGCCCGCCGCTGACGACGGTGGACCTGGACCTGGAGCGGTTGGGCACGACGGCGGCGCGGTACCTGTTCGAGGCGCTGGACGGACGTCGGCCGTCGGGCGTCATCCGCCAACCGTGCCGCCTGGTGGTCCGCGAATCGACCACCGCCCTACCCGCGTGAGTCCTACCCCCAGAACGCGCGTGTCCTACGCTCGGAACGCGCGTGTCCTACGTTCGGAACGCGAGAGTCCTACGTTCGGAACCCCCGAATTCAACGCTCAGGACCCCCGGACAGCGCGATGGCCCGGAGCCGGTCGGGCTCCGGGCCACCTGCGGGTGTCAGACGCGGGCCGGCACCTTGTCCTGAGTGGACTCCGACGCGCGGTCCGCGTGCGGTTGTGCGGTGGCGGTGCTGCGGAAGCCGCGCAGGCGCAGGCTGTTCGACACCACGAACACGCTGGAGAACGCCATGGCGGCACCGGCGATCATCGGGTTGAGCAGACCGGCGGCGGCCAGCGGCAGGGCGGCCACGTTGTAGGCGAACGCCCAGAACAGGTTGCCCTTGATCGTGGCCAGCGTGCGCCGCGACAACCGGATCGCGTCCGCCGCCGCACGCAGGTCGCCGCGCACGAGCGTCAGGTCGCTCGCCTCGATCGCCGCGTCCGTGCCGGTGCCCATGGCCAGGCCCAGGTCGGCCTTCGCGAGCGCGGCGGCGTCGTTCACGCCGTCACCGACCATCGCGACGACCTTGCCCTCACCCTGGAGCCGGGCCACGACGTCCACCTTGTCCTTCGGCAGCACCTCGGCGATGACCTCGGTGATGCCGACCTCGGCCGCCACGGCACGCGCCGCCGCCTCGTTGTCGCCGGTCAGCAGCACGGGCGTCAGGCCGAGCGCCCGGAGCTGCCGAACGGCCTCCACGGACGTCGGCTTCACGGTGTCCGCGACCACCAGGACCGCGCGCGCCTGACCGTCCCACGCGACCAGGACGGCCGTGCGCCCCTTCTCCTCCGCGGCACGCTTGGCCTCTGCCGGCGGACCGTCCAGGTGCACGCCCCACTCGGCCAGCAACCGCTCCCGGCCCACGATGACCGCGCGCCCGTCGACCACGCCCTGCACGCCCAGGCCCTCCAGGTTCTGGAAGCCCTCGACCTCGGGCAGGTCGCCGACCCGTTCGGCGGCACCGATGGCGATGGCCTTGGCGATCGGGTGCTCGGAGGCGTGCTCCAGGGCCCCGGCCAGCCGCAGCACCTCGTCCTCGTCGACGCCGGACGCGGTGTGGACGGACACCAGGCCCATCCGGCCGGTGGTGACCGTGCCGGTCTTGTCCAGCACCACGGTGTCCACCCGCCGGGTCGACTCCAGCACCTCCGGCCCCTTGATCAGGATCCCGAGCTGCGCGCCCCGACCCGTGCCGACGAGCAGCGCGGTCGGCGTGGCCAGGCCCAGGGCGCACGGGCACGCGATGATCAGCACCGCGACCGCCGCCGTGAAGGCCGCCGACACTCCCCCGCCCGCGCCGAGCCAGAACGCCAGCGTGCCGACCGAGAGGGCGATCACGACCGGGACGAACACCGCCGAGATCCGGTCGGCGAGGCGTTGCGCCTCGGCCTTGCCGTTCTGGGCGTCCTCGACCAGCTTGGCCATCTGCGCCAACTGCGTGTCGCTGCCCACGCGGGTCGCGGTGACGACGAGGCGTCCCCCCGCGTTGACGGTCGCGCCGACGACCTGGTCGCCCGGTCCCACCTCGACCGGCACGGACTCGCCGGTCAGCATGCCGGCATCGACCGCCGAGCTGCCCTCGGCCACCACGCCGTCGGTGGCGATCTTCTCGCCCGGACGGACGACGAACCGGTCGCCCACCTCGAGTTCCGCGACGGGGATGCGGGTCTCGCGGCCGTCACGCAGCACGGCGACGTCCTTGGCACCCAGTTCCAGCAACGCCCGCAGGGCGGCACCGGCCCGGCGCTTCGACCTGGCCTCGAAGTACCGCCCGGCCAGGATGAACACCGTGACGCCGGCGGCCACTTCGAGGTAGATCGAACCCGCGCCGTCGGTGCGCTGCACCGTCAACTCGAACGGGTGGGTCATGCCCGCGACACCGGCCGTGCCGAACAGCAGCGCGTACAACGACCACGCGAACGCCGCGATGGTGCCCATCGAGATCAGCGTGTCCATGGTCGCCGCGCCGTGGCGCAGGTTCGTCCACGCCGCCCGGTGGAACGGCCACGCGCCCCACACCAGCACCGGAGCCGCCAACGTGAGCGAGATCCACTGCCAGTAGGTGAACTGCAACGCCGGCACCATCGCCAGCAGCACGACCGGTACCGAGAGGACGGTGGAGACGACCAGCCGCTGCCGCAGGGCCGCGGTCGGATCCTCCTCGGCGGGCTCGGCCTGTTCGGGCTCGGAGGCGGGCAGGGCCGCCTGGTAGCCGGCGGCTTCGACCTGCTCGACCAGCGTTCGGGGATCGATGTCCTCGGGGAACGTGACGCGCGCCTTCTCGGTCGCGTAGTTGACGGTCGCGGTCACGCCATCGAGCTTGTTCAGCTTGCGCTCGATCCGGGCCGCGCACGAGGCGCAGGTCATGCCGGTGATCGCCAGTTCGATCTGCGTGTCAGCCATGACCGTACTCCTCCTCTTCGTCGTGGGCACCCGTGCCGCCGGTGTCCACGGTGAACTCGGCGGTGCGGACCACGCCGTCGTGCTGGAAGTCGAGGAACAGCCGGTACCCGCCCGCGGAAGGCACCTCGGCCACGAACGCGATCTCCGGGCCGGCGGGCGTCTTCCCGTCACCGGGTGCGCCCTCGGGGTGCACGTGCAGGTAGGCCAGGTCGCCTTCGCGCAGCGCCACCAGGTGACCATACGCCGCCAGGTAGGGCTGGAGGTCGGTGACCGGCGCGCCGTCCTTGCTGACGGTCAGCTTGACCGGGGACGCCTTGCCCGGGACGAGCTCGCCGTCCAGGCGGACCTGGTAGCCGTCGACCTCGGTGACGCGGGACGGTGCGTGGGTGCGGGGCTCGAAGACACCCGGCGCGTTCACGTCGACACCGAGCGTCGTCGCCTCGCCACCGGTCGGCTTGAAGTCGGCGAACACGCGGTAGGAGCCGGCTTCGGGGACGTCCAGCGGCACGGTCCACGTGCCGTCCGATGCCATCTCGGGGTGGACGTGCCGGAAGCCGGAGGTGTCGCGGCGGACCGCGATCAGGTGCATCCGCTTGTCGTGCTCGACGTCGAAAGCGGTGACCGCCGCGCCGTCGGGGCCCAGGATGCGGAAGGAGAAGGAGTCGGTTCCCGTGGTCAGCGTCGTGTCGGTGGGCGCGAGGGTGTAACCGCCCCTGGACGACGCCAGCCCCGCGGGCTGGTCGTTGCGCGCGGTCTCCGCGACGGTGCCGCTGTGGTCGTCCCCGTGGCCGGTGCCCTCAGCACCGGACGTGTCGTCGTGGCCGCCGCGGGCGGCTTCGGCGGTGAAGGGACCGACAGCGCTGCCGGCCGCCCAGGCGCCACCGGCGACCAGGGCGAGTACCGCACCGTAGGCGGAGAGCTTCGCTGCTGTGTTCATTGGTCAGTCCTCAAGACTGGAGGAGCGCTGCGACTGCTGGGGTACCCGCCGGGGGCGTCACGTCACGTGACGCCCGTTTCGGCAGGTCAGGTGGTCAAGGAGAGGGCGGGTCAGGCGACCGCGTAGCCCGCTTCTTCGACGGCGGCGCGCACGTCGGCCTCGGCCACCGGGGCGGTGCTGGTCACCTTGACCACGCCGGTCGGCAGGTCGACGTCCACGCCGGTCACGCCGTCGATCTTGGTGACCTCTTCGGTCACGGACGCCACGCAGTGGCCGCAGGTCATGCCGGTGACGGTGAAGGTGGATTCGGCCATCAGGTGCTCCATGGGTCGGTTGGGTGGTTGATCGGGTGGGTTGGGCGAGTTCCCGGTCAGGAACGCACCAGGCGTGCGATCGCCTCGCTGGCCTCGCGGACCTTGGCGTCCGCGCCCTCGCCACCCTGGGTCAGGGCATCGGCCACGCAGTGCTTCAGGTGCTCGTCGAGCAGGCCGAGGGAGACCGCCTGGAGGGCCTTGGTCGCTGCCGCGATCTGGGTCAGGACGTCGATGCAGTACTCGTCGTCCTCCACCATCCGCTGCAGGCCGCGGACCTGCCCCTCGACGCGGCGCAAGCGCTTGAGGACGGCGTCCTTGTCGGAGGTGTAACCCCGCATGTCCCACTCCCTTCGGCCGTTCGGTGCGCGTCCGACAGGGTTATTCATACCCCCTGGGGGTACCTGCGTCAACTCGGCGGTCAGGGCGGGTGATCGGGGTCACGGACAGTGACCTGGGGGTTGGACCCTACCCCCGTACTGTATCGGCGGCCGGTGGGAACGGCTCAGTCGGCGCAGCGGAAGCAGAAGTGGGGGCCGACGGGGCGGTCGAGGCCGTGCCAACCCGCGGAGACGGCTTCCTCCCACAAGGACTGCCACTTGGTGGCGGCCTCGGACTGGCCGTTGTGCGCACGTCCGCAGTGGTCGCAGATCAGGATCAGGGCGGGGACGTCTTGGTCACCGGGGATGGCGGTCACGGTTCGGGATTGTGGTGGTGGGGTGAGGGCTGAGGTGGGGAAACGCCCGGAGGTGAACCTTGCGATCAGCTTGCGATGGGCTGCGGGTGGGGGCGGGGTCGGGCAGGCTGGGTGCGGTCAACTCCGGGGGTCGAGATCAGGTCCGGTGCAGGTCCGGATGAGAGTCCGGCTCGATTTGACATGGGGCCTCGGTGGGTCGGTTCCGGGTCCGTTGTGGGTGGGTTGGGATTGGAGGGTGGGGTGTGCCTCGGTTTTCGTTGAGGTGGCGGGTTGGGTTGGCGATGGGGGTCGGGTCGGTGTTGTTGACCAGTGCGGTGGGGGTGGCGGTGTGGAATTTGACCGCCGGGTACATGTTGCGGCAGCGGGAGCAGAGTGCGGTGCGGCAGGCGGAGGTCAACGTCAGGTTGGTCGATGCGGCGTTGGGCAGTGGGTCGGATGGGTTGACCGGGTTGTTGACGGGGTTGACGACGGGGCCCGATTCGACCGTGTTGTTGTTCCACGGTGGGCAGGTGTTGACCAGTGGGCGGCAGGTCGACGCGACGGTGCTGCCCAGGCGGTTGGTGGAGTTGGGGAGGCAGGGGACGCCGGCTGCGCAGCGGATCGTGGTGGACGGGATACCGGTGTTGGCGGTGACGTTGCCCATCGGGACCACGGACGGGGCGTACGTGGAGTTGGCGCCGCTCGTGCAGTTGGACCGCACGTTCCGGTTCCTCAGTGCCCTGTTGGTGGCGGTCACGGTGGTCAGCGGGTTGTCGGGGGTGGCGTTGGGGTCGTGGGCCGGGAGGCGGGCGTTGCGGCCGTTGAGCGAGTTGACGAAGGCCGCGTCGAGGATCGCCGGTGGTGACCTGGGTGCCCGGTTGCCGACGCAGACCGATCCGGACCTGACGTCGCTGGCCACGACGTTCAACGCGACCGCCGAGGCGTTGGAGCAGCGGGTGAGGCGGGACGCGCGGTTCGCCGGGGATGTCAGCCACGAGTTGCGGTCGCCGTTGACGACGATGGTCAACGCCGCCGAGGTGTTGCGGCGTCGGCGGGTGGAGGTGCCCGGGACGGCGGGCAAGGCGCTCGACCTGCTGACGTCCGAAGTGGACCGGTTCGCGCGGATGGTGGTGGACCTGCTGGAGATCTCGCGGGCCGACCAGCAGGCGGAGGACCCGACGTCGGAGACGATCGACCTGGCCTCGCTGGTGGGCAACGTGGTGGCGGCGCGGCCGGGTGGGCCGGTGCCGGTGGACGCCGGGTCGCCGCCGCCGCAGGTGCTCGGCGACCGGCGGCGGTTGGACCGGGTCGTGGACAACTTGCTGGACAACGCCGAGCGGCACGCGGGTGGGGTGGTGCGGGTCGGGGTGTTCGCGCGGGCGGGACGGGCGCGGATCGAGGTGGACGACGCCGGGCCCGGGGTGCCGCCCGAGTTGCGGGACCGGATCTTCGACCGGTTCGACCGGGGTGCGCGGGCGGGGCGGCGGGGTGCGGACACCGGCAGCGGGCTGGGGTTGGCGCTGGTCGCGCAGCACGTGCAGCGGCACGGTGGCACGGTGTGGGTGGAGGACCGGCCCGGTGGTGGGGCGCGGTTCGTGGTGGAGCTGCCGGAGGCACCGCGATGAGGGTCGTGTTGGTGTTCGTGCTGTTCGCGCTGGTCAGCAGGTGTGGGGTGACGACCCAGGACGAGCCGCAGCCGTTGGTCACGTCGACGGCGAACCCGGTGCCGACGCCCACGCTGACGCAGCGGCCGGACGCGCCGTCGTCGACCACCGCGATGACGACGACGACCACCTCGGGGTGAGCGGTGCGCAAGTGGGCGTTGGCGGTCGCCATCATGGTGGTCGTGGTGTTCGGTGGTCTGTTCGCGTTCCAGCGGAAGTTGGTGTTCCTGCCGGCCGGTGGGCCGTTGCCGGGGGCGGGTGAGGTGCTGGGTGGCGGGCGGGACGTCACCTTGCGGACCCGGGACGGGTTGGGCCTGGCGGCCTGGTACTTCCCGGCGGAGGCGGCGAGGGCGGCGGTGCTGGTGGCACCGGGCAACGCCGGGAACCGCCACCTGCGGGTCCCGTTGGCGCGGGCGCTGGTCGGGCGGGGGTTGTCGGTGCTGCTGGTGGACTACCGGGGGTACGGCGGGAACCCCGGCGACCCGACCGAGGAGGGGTTGGCGCTGGACGTGCGCGCCGGGCGGGAGTTCCTGGTCGGGGAGGCCGGGGTGCCGCCGGAGCGGTTGCTGTACTTCGGCGAGAGCCTCGGGGCGGCGGTGGTGGCGGAGCTCGCGGTGGAGTTCCCGCCGGTCGGGGTGGTGTTGCGGTCGCCGTTCACGGATCTGGCCTCGGTCGGGGCCCGCCACTACCCGTTCCTTCCGGTGCGGTGGTTGTTGTCGGACGAGTTCGCCACCGAACGCCACGTGGGACGGGTGCGCGCGCCGGTGACGGTCGTATACGGCACGGCGGACACGGTGGTGCCGCCCGAGCAGAGCCGTGCGGTGGCGGTCGCGGCGGGCGGGGTGGCGGTCGAGGTGGTGGGGGCCGACCACAACGACCGGGTGCTGCTGGACGGCCGGCAGGTGGCCGACGCGGTCGACGCGCTCGTGCCCTGACCTACCAGGTGTCGTCCGGGCCGTCGTCGGGCAGCGGGACGACGCGGTTCTGGTCGGCGACGTCCGCCGGGTCGGCCTCGGGCACGTCCGGCGGCTGCGGGGCGAGGTCAGCCCGGCCGACGGCGGCCTCCTCGTCAACGACCCCGGCGTCGGGCTCGGGCTCGACGGGCAGCGACTGGTCGGCCACGTCGTTCCACGGCTTCTCCAGGCTCATCAGCGTGATCCTCCACTACGGCACGGGCAGGACGGCGCCCGCTGCGACCAGGCGTCGCAGCGGGCGGACGGATACGACGTTCGAAAGTGGATTCACGCACTGGCGGGGGCTCAAACCCGTGATGGCCGTCCGATCGGGCCACCTCGCCGAACGGGCCGAGGCCCCGGGTCCGGTCACCTCCTCGTCGAGCGAACAGTCACCGTCGATCCCGCGCGCGGCGGAGGGGAACGCTCGCGCGGGTGAACCTGGCGCGCCAGGCTGACCGGGGGGAACGTGTCCGGTTCGGCGGCACGGGCCGGTGCGGCCGACGGGCGGCGTGAGGAGGACCAGGGGCGTTCGGTCGGGCCGAAGTTGGCGGCGACGATCGCCTCGAACTCGGCGTCGAGCCAGCCGCGGTCCGCCAGGACCACGTCGGCGAAGCCGGTGTCGCTCCGGACGTCACGCACGTCGATCACTCCCCGGACCGCGTTCACCAGGTCACTGACCGATACACCTTTCTTATAGTCACCGCTGTAGATTGTGTCAAGTGGTCGGTGCGGATAGGGTCCGGATGTGGCCTTGCACGAGCTCGACGACGTCGACTTCCCGGCCTACTCCATCGGCCAGGCGGCCGACCTGCTCGGCGTGCGGCAGGCGTTCCTGCGCAGCCTGGACACCGCCGACCTGGTCCGCCCGCACCGCTCCGGCGCCGGGCACCGCCGCTACAGCCGCAGGCAGCTCGAACTCGTGCAGCGCGTGCGCGCGCTGTTCGACCAGGGCCACTCGCTCGCCGCGACCACGCGCATCCTGGAGCTGGAGGACACGCTGGCCGCCGCACGCGCCGAGATCGCCCAGCTGCGGGGCAGGCTCGGCGCGTGCGACGGCGGCGCGTCAGGTGGTCCAGTCGGCTGACAGGCCGGACACCGCGACCTTCTCGCCGGTGGCGCTGATGTGGGCGGTCTCGTCACCCAGCCGGAGGTCGGTCAGGGTCAGCTCGCCCCAGCGCTGCGGCAGGTGCGGTGTGGTGGTCAGCGTTTTGCGCGGCACGTGCGGCTCCAGCCCGAGGCACGCGCGGACCAGCAGCAACGGCGACGCGCTGGCCCACGCCTGCGGCGAGCACGACGTCGGGTACGGCACGGGCGGGCTGAAGTCGTCGCGGGAGAAGCCGCAGTACAGCTCGGGCAGGCGGCCGCCGAACGCGGCGGCGGCGTCGAGCAGGCCGTCCGCCAGGCGGTGCGCGAGGTCCACCGCGCCGGGCAGGTGGGCGTAGCGCAGCAGCCCCGCCACCGCGATGGCGGTGTCGTGCGGCCACACCGACCCGTTGTGGTAGCTCATCGGGTTGTACGCGCCCATCGACGACGCGAGCGTGCGCAGGCCGTACCCGGTGTCCATCTCCGGGTCGGCCAGCCGCCGGATCAGGGCGGCCGCGTGCTCGTCGGTGGCGATCCCGGTCCACAGGCAGTGGGCGGTGTTGCTGGTCAGCGCGTCCACCGGCTGCTTGCGCCCGTCGAGCGCCACGGCGTACCAGCCCCTGTCCGGCAGCCAGAACGCCTCGGCGAACCGGTGCCGCAGCTCCTCGGCACGGGCGCGCAGGCGGGCGGCGGTCGACTCCTCGCCGAACCCCTCGGCCAGCTCCGCGCGGGCCAGCAACGCCGCGTACACGTACCCCTGGACCTCGCACAGCGCGATGGTCGGGATGGCCTGCCGGCCCGAGGCGTCGTTGATGCCGTCGAAGCTGTCCTTCCACCCCTGGTTGGCCAGCCCACGGTCGGTGGCGCGGCGGTACTCCACGAACCCGTCGCCGTCGCGGTCGCCGTACCGGTCGACCCACGCGAGCGCGGCATCGGCGGCGGGCAGCAGGGAGCGCACGACGGCGGGGTCCGCACCCCACCGCCAGCACTCGGCCAGCAGCATCACGAACAGCGGCGTCGCGTCGACCGTGCCGTAGTAGTGGTTGCCGCCCAGCACCGCCGTGCTGTCCGGGCCCAGCCGCAGCTCGTGCAGGACGCGGCCGGGCTCCTCCTCGGTGAGCGGGTCGACGACCTTGCCCTGGGTCTCGGCGAGGGTCTGCAACGTGCCCAGGGCCAGGCCGACGTCCAGCGGCAGCGCCATCCACGCGGTCAGCAGGCTGTCGCGGCCGAACAGGGTCATGAACCAGGGCGCGCCGGCGGCGACGAACGGCCTGCCGTCGCGCGCCGGGTCGTGGATCTGCAACGCGCCCAGGTCGCTCTCGGTGCGGCGCAGCACGCCGGTCAGCACCGGGTCGCTCGCGGTGACCAGGGTGCTGGCCGCGCGCCACGCCCGGATCTTGCGCGCGGGCCCGCTGGCCTCGATCCGCTCGCCGCGGTGGAACTGGGGCTGCACGGGCCGGCCGGACACGGTCGGCTGCACGACCACCTCGGTGGACCACCGGCCGCCCGCGGGCACGACCACGTGCCAGCTCAACGCGCCCGGCACCACGACGGGCTCGGCGGTGGCGGTGAACGACACCCCGCGCGAGCCGTCCTTGCGGTCGCGCAGCACGAGTTCCGCCCCGGCCGCGGTGGCGTCGGAGCCGCCGTGCACGGCCCGGCCCTCCTTGACCGCGAACAGGTCGGCGAAGTCGGCGTCCACGTGCAGCTCCAGCCGCACGGCGGTGGCCTCGCGGCCCAGGTTGTCGACCGTGATCGTCTCGCGCATCCCGTCGCCGACCAGCCGTTCGCGCACCAGCAGCAGGGTGCTGTCGGCCAGGCCCGCGGCCGGCGGGCGGCGCAGCACGAACCGCGCGGCGAACGCCTCCGGGTGCGACACCGACAGCGGGTGCGGCGTGCGGCCGTCCAGCCGCAGCTGCCACCGCGACAGCAGCCGGGCGTCGCGGAAGAACAGCCCGTGCGGTGTGCCGGGCTCGATGTCGCCGGTGCCGGTGGACAGGCAGAACGTGCTGCCCTCGACCAACGTCGTGGTGCCGCCGACGTCACCGGTGAACGCGGGCTCGCCCGCGTTGAACGGCTCCGGTGGCAGGTCGGCCGTCACGCGCGGTCCCCGGAGGCGTGCAGGGCGGGCCCGCCGTCGACGTTGCGCTCGTAGACGCGGTCGAGCGCGGAGTCCAGCGCGGCGTAGTCGCGGCGCAGCGCGGTGAGCGAGCCGTCGCCGGCGAGGGCCTTGCGGTAGGCGGCCTCGTAGCCCGAGCCCAGGCCGTCGACGTCGAAGTGCGCGGCGACGTGCGCCCGGCAGGCGGCCGGGTCCAGCCCGCGCACGTCGTGCAGCGCGTCCACCAGCTCCTCGGGATCGTCCCGCACCAACCCGGTCACGCCGTCCACCACCACCTCCGGCACCGCGCCCGCCCGCAGCGCCACCACCGGCGTGCCGCAGGCCATCGCCTCGATCATGACCATGCCGAACGGCTCTTCCCAACGGATGGGGAACAGAAGACACCGTGCGGCGGACAGCAGCTTGCGCTTCTCGGACGCGTCGGCGACGCCGAACACGTGGTCGCGGTCGGTCAGCCGGGGCCGGACCTCGGCCTCGAAGTACTCCTTCTCGATCGGCTCGGCGCACTTGCCCGCCAGCACGAGCGGCACGCCGGCGGCGTGGGCGGCTTCCAGCGCCAGGTGGGGCGCCTTGTCGGGGTGGAAGCGGCCGAGGAACAGCGCGTAGTCCTCCTTGTGCGCCCGGAACGGCCAGTCGCGCAGGCGCAGCGCGTTGTGCACGGTGCCGATCCAGTTCAGCTCGGGCGCGAGCTCGCGCTGCCGGTCGCTGATCGCGACGAGGCCGACGTCGTCGCCCAGTTCGCGGTAGTAGCGGCGCATGTCGGTGTCGACGGGACCGTGCACGGTGGCCACGGTCGGCAGGCCCATCGCGGCGAACGCGGGCGCGTTGAGCGGGCCGGCGAGGGTGTGGTCGTGCACGACGTCCAGGCCCTCGGCGTCGGCGAGCCGCTCGATCTCGCGGCGCACCGCGGCGGCGTGCACGACTTCGGGGAACGGCTCACCGAGGCGTTCGGGGACCGTGCGGTCCCAGACGGGCACGAACCGCGCCTTGGTCCCGGGTTCTCCGGCGCCCAGCAAGGTCACCGAGTGGCCGCGGGCGACGAGCGAGTCGGCGAGGTCGGCGACGACGGCCTCCACCCCGCCGTAGGCCTTGGGCGGGACGTCGAAGTAGGGCGGGGCCACGAGCGCGACGCGCAACCGGTCGCGGCCGGCCTGGCGGGGAAGCGTTGCGGCGGAAGGCAGGCTGCTCAAGTCGACCTCCTCGAGCGGGCGAGCAGACCACTGTTTGGCACTCTTCGCCCGAGAGTGCTAACAAAGATCGTGGGCGGTGCGCAATACCCGCCGCGACGAGACGTCGATCACGGGGAGAGTGCTGTGGTGGTGGCTGTGGACGGCGACCTGGTGCCGTTGCGGGCGGACTTCGACGTGGTGTGGCGCGGCTACGACCGCGGCCAGGTGCGCCACTACGTGGAGGGCGTGGAAGGCGAGCTGCGCGTGCTGGCGGTCGACCGGGACGCGGCCGAGGCGCGGGCCGACGACCTCGCGCGCCAACTGGAGACCGCCCGCGCCGAGATCCGCGTGCTGCGCGAGCACATCGACCGGATCAGCCGCACGCCGATCGACCCGGCCGCGCTGACCGAGCGCCTGCGGCGCATGGCCGAACTCGCGCACGAGGAGGCGGACGAGATCGCCGAACGGGCACGGGCCGTCGCGGAGAGCCACTGGGCCACCGCGGAACGGGTGGCCGCACGGGTGCGCGAGCGGTCGGAGCGGCTCGTCGCCGAGCTGGACGCCCAACGGCGGCAGGCCGAGGCCGAGCACCGGGCGCTGATGCGCGAGGCGGGCGAGAAGCTGCTGGCCGCGACGCGGGAGGCCGAGCAGCGGCGGCGTGAGCTGGACGAGCGGGCGGCGGCGTTGCGGGAGGAGGTCCGGGTCGACTTCGAACTGGCGATGAACGCGCGGCGGACGGAGTCGTTGGAGGCGATCGCCGCCGAGGAGGCCGCCGCCCGGGCGCGGGCCGACCGGCTGGTCCGCGACGCCGAGGAGCACGCCCGGCGGATCGTGGCGCGGGCACGGGACCGGGTGGACGAGCTGCGCGACCGCCGTGACCGCATCGCGGCCGGGTTGCGCGGGGCGCGGGAGCTGCTGGCCGAGGCCGACCCGCTGCTGCACATGCCGTTGGAGGAGATCCCGACCCAGCGGGTGCCGCACCTGGTCGATACAGCGGAAGCTGTGTAGTTCCGCGCGCGCTGACGTCTGGAACACGGGCGACCGCGCTCGCCCGGCTCGGTCGCGCCCTGGCCGACCCCACCCGGTGCCGCATCCCGATGGCTCTGCTCGACGGGCCCGGCTACCCCGCCCAGCCGGCCGAGCGGTTGGAGTCGACCAGGTCGGACGCGTGTCCTGCCCGCGCGGCTGCGGGCTCGTCGTGGCCACCTACGAGGGACGTCAGGTGCGGTACGACATCGCCGACCCGCACCTGGCGCGGGCGATCCGCGACCTGCTCGACGTGGTCCTCGCGGTCGACCCGACCGAGGACCGCGTGGACGAGGTCGAGCTCTACCCGCCGGGCGAGGTGATCACGGCGGAGGTGCTGGACCACGTGCGCACCGACCTGGCCGCCGGGATGCAGTCGCCCGACCCCTCCGACCCCGAGCCGAGCTCCGTCCGGGTGGTCGTCCGGACGCGGTGACCGGACGGATCGTCCAGCGCAGCGGGGATCACCGAGCCACCAGCAGGGTGATCGTGCGGTCGCGGGCCGGGTCGTGGTGCGGTGCCTCGGTCTGGTCGGCGCTGGCGAGGGTGAAGGCGGTCAGCGGCAGCCCGCCGGCCGCCGCCAGCACCTCGGCCGCCGCGCCGGCGCGGGCCAGGGCCACCGGCGAGCCCCCGGACGCGGGTCCGCCCGGCACGACCACCGCGTGACCCAGGACGGTGACCCGCACGTCCTGACCGACGAGCATGGCGGCCCACCGTTCGAGCACCTGCCGTCCCCTCGGGGTCGGCTCGGTGGCGTCCGGCCCGAAGAGCCCTTCGCCGAACGTCACGCGCACACCGCCCGCCCGGCGTTCGGCCACGACGTCGGGCGTGGTGAGCGCACGGGCCAGCACGTCGACCGGGTCTTCGACCGGGGTCGGCCGGACGGCGACCACCGGGGGCGGGCGCAGCCCGTGGTCCACGGTCACCTCGACCGGCGGCCACCACAACGCCACCGCGAGCACCGCGACCGCAGCGGCCACACCCGTCCGGGGCACCGGCCGCCGCGACCGCCTGCCCGCCGTGATCCGGCCGATCAACGCGCACCCGTGCGACGCCGCCGGGTCGTCGGGCCGCAACCGCAGCACCTCGCGCCACGCCGCCTCCGCCTCGGCGAACGCGCCGCGCTGGGCGTGCACGCGGGCGGTGAGGTCGAGCCGGTCGGGGTGGTCGGCGGGCACGAGGTCGAGCACCGCCAGCGCGCCCGTGAAGTCGCCCGCACGCGCCCGGTCCGCCGCTTCGGCCAGCCGGACGTCGTGCGCCAAGTCCTCCAGCGCGTCGGCGGTCATCCCGTGAACCCCCGTTGCCGTCGCACGCCGCCCGTCGTCGGGTCCGGCACGGTGGCGGGCAGCAGCACCCGCAGGCGCTGGTTCACCTCGGCCAGGGTGGCGGTGTCGCCGGTCATCAACGCGCGCTCGCCGCGGTCGATCAACGTCCGCGCCTGGTGCGGCGACGACATGCGGTCGGCGTTGGCGCGGAAGTAGTGGAAGATCGTGACGTCCAGGCTCCCGTCGCGGCGCAGCAACACCACTTCCAGGTCCAGCGCACGTCCCACCACGCGTTCGGCGGCCTCCGCGTCCTGCGCCGCCCGCGCCTGCCCGGCCCGCCGTTCCAGGTCCGCGAGCTCGACCAGGTCGTCCGGCGTGCCCACCCGGTCCACCAGCGCCCGGCACGCCTCGACCGCCTCGCTCATGTCCGCGAGCACCCTGGGCAGCCGCACGTCCGACTCGACGTCGTCGAGCACCGCCTGGATGGCGCGCAACCGCTCGTCGGCCGCCGCCGCGCCGGCCGGGTCGCCGTCGGCGGCCCGCACCTCGTCCTCGGCCTGCGCCAGCATCCGCTCCTCGTCCAGCCGGGCGAACCGGGCCAGCGCCCGCTCCGACAACGCGCGCTCCGCCGACGCACGCAGCTCGTCCGCCCGCTGCCGCACCTCCGCCAACCTTTCGCGCAGCTGTGCGGCCGACGGTGCGGCCACCACGGACAGGTCGATCGTCGCCTCGAACTGCTCGTCCACCAGCGGCACCTCGGCGACCACGCTCACCCGCCGCGACTCGTCCACCTCGAAGGTGATCTCCACCTCCGCGCCCTCCGGCAGGTCGATGCGCACGTCACGGGGCCGGATCTCGATCACCGCGACCTGGAGGTTGCGGTCCGCGCGGGCGTGCTCGCCCTCCACGATCGGGATGCGGATCACCGCGTCGGGGTCCGTGCGGCGCAGCGGCACCGTGGTCCGGAACGTCTCGGTGGTCGCCGCGGGCAGCCGCGCGCCCTTGGCCAGCATCGACGCGAACTCGCCGTCCGCCTGCGCCAGCCCCAGCCCGTTGGTCAGCACCGACCCGCCCGGCTCGTTCGCCCAGTGCCGGACGCTGAACTCGTCGGGCACGACCCGTTCCCGCGTGCCGCGCGGCCCGGTGAGCACCACGCCGAACGTGGACGTGTCCAGCTCGGTCAGCACCACCTCGGCCACGAACGCGCCCGTCGGGTCCACCGCGATCTTCGGGCTGCGGAACGGCGGCCGGCCCGACGGGTTGGCCAGCTCCACCCGGTAACCCGACCAGTCCACCGTCGACGGCGAACGGAACCGGCCGCCCACCGCCACCCGGGACAGGCTCGTCGTGCGCGGGTAGGTCAGCTCGACCCCGAACTCGCCCACCGCCGGCACGTACGCGGGCCGCTCCAGCGGCACCGTGCCCGCGAACACCGCCGCGCCGCGCGCCACCACCGTGGACGGGTCCTGGCTGTGGTCCAACGGGATGCCGAGGCCGAGGTGCGGGTCGGCCAGCCGGGCCCGCAGCGAGGGCGCCAGCGTCGCGCCGCCCACCAGCAGCAACCGGTCCACGTCGGCGGCGGCGAGGTTGGCCTTGGCCAGCGCCTCCCGGCACAAATTGACCGAGCGGGCGTAGAACGGCTCGGCCAGCGCGTCGACCACCTCGCGGGTGAGCACGTGCTCGAACTCCCGCTCCCGGCCGTCGGCCAGGGTGAGGTCGACCGTCACGGTGACCTCGGTCTGCCGGGACAGGCCGATCTTCGCCTCCTCGGCCGCGCCCTTCAGCTTGGCGAAGTTCGCCACCCAACGCCGGTTGCCGCGCTCGAAGTCGGGCAGGCCCAGCTCGCGCGCGGCGGCCGGGGCCAGCACGCGGTCCACCACGGCCCAGTCGATCAGCTTGCCGCCCATATGCGGGTCGCCCGCGTGGTCGAGCACGCGCAGCTCGCCCTCGTAGGTGCTGACGATCGCCGCGTCGAACGTGCCGCCGCCGAAGTCGAACACCATCCAGTACGCCTCGGTGCTCTGGTGCTGGAACCCGTAGGCGAAGGCGGCGGCCGTCGGCTCCTGGAGCAGCGGGCAGGCCCCGAAGCCCGCCAGCGCGGCCGCTTCGCCGGTGGCGTTGTTCTGGTGCAGCCGGAACGCCGCCGGCACGGTGATGACCGCCGCGGGCGGTGGCGCGCCCAGCCGGTCGGCCACGTCCACGCCCAGCGACTTGAGCACCTCGGCGGACAGCTGCGGCGGGGTGAGCTCGACACCCGCGTCGGCGAACCGGCGGACGGCGCTCTCCAGCCCCATCTCCAGCTTGAACTCGGTGTGCGCGTTGTCCACGTCGCCGCGCAGGGCCTGTTCCCGCGCCCGGCGGCCGACCCGGACCTCGCCGCGCTTGTTGATCCACACCGCGGACGGCGTGTAGTCCCACTGGTCGACGTTCTTGACGACCTCGACCTGACCGCCGACCAGCCGGGCGATCGCGCTGTTGGTCGTGCCGAGGTCGATGCCGAAGTCGATGGTGTCGCTCACGGAGTGCCTCCCCCTGCGTCGGGGCAGCCCACGACGACCTGCCCCATCTGGATGCGCCGGTCACCCAGGTAGACCGACGGTCGAACCGTCTCCACCACCACGTCCCGGGTCAGCGCCGGGTCCTCGGCGAACGCCAGCACCTCGATCGACAGGTCGGGGTGGAACTCCGTCCCGTCGTGGTCCTGGATCACCACGCCCGCCTGGTCCAGCGCCTCCTGCGTGGCCCGGAGGTACCGCGCCACCTGCTTGCCCTCGCGCGAGTCGGCCACCGGCGACTTCGCGATCTTGCGCCGCGCCCGCCAGAGGTTCGTCGCCGCCGCGGACAGCTCCCGCTCGGCCAACGGCGACGGGTGCTCGCCGACCGGCTCGCCTCCTCCGGCCGACGCCGCGTCGTCCCCGGTTCGTCCGGTCGACGCCGCGTCGTCCTCGGCGCGCACCCGGGCGGCGGCCTCCAGGATCGCGCGGAGCCGGTCCCGCTCGGCGGCGTCCCAGGCCGGTGCGGCGATCCGGAACGGCCGGTGGTGGCGGCGTTGCCGCGCGTCGGCCCGCCACCGTCGCCACGCCGTCATCGCTCGTCCCACCGGTCCGCGAGCGCGCGGCTGAACGTCCCGCTCACCGTCCGCGTGGCCAGGAACGCCACCACGCTGATCGCCACCGGCGCGAACCCCACCGCCGGCGCCGTCACCGCCAGAACCGCGAAACCGGCGACGACCAGCAGCGCGCCGACCCACTTGGGCCACGTCATCGGCCCGACCAGGAACCACCGCCGCTGGGCCGTGACGCAGGGCAGCACCGCCGCCACCGCCGCGCCGACCCCGGCGGCGAACGGGCTGCCGCTGTCCAGCAGGCCGATGACCAGCGCGACCACCGACACGTGCACCAGGTACAACGCCAGGCTGATCGCGTACCCGGACCGCCCGGACGTGTCGCCCACCAACCGGTGCGAGCGGACGTCGCGGATCTCGCGCAGCAGGAAGTCGATCCGGGCCCGTTCGCGGGGGTTGGTGATCCGCTTGCGCGCCTGGCCCAGGATCCTGGCCACGGTCAGGTACTGGCCACCGGCGAGCATCTTGTCGATGCCGTCGACCCGCACGGACGCCGAGCCGTCCTCGACCGACTCGAAGTTCGCGCGCACCGTCCGCCGGGTCTGCTCGTCCACGGCGAGCCGTTCGGCCTCGGCCAGCAACGCCTTGACCCGCAGCAGGTCGGGCTTGCGCTGGTCCAGCATGGCCAGCGCGCAGTTGTTCAGCACCACGGCGGCCTGCTCGCGCAACCGCGCCGTGCCGGGGTTGCTCCGGTGCGGCAGCGCCACTTCCAGCCGCCGCACGGCCTCGGCCAGCTCGGCGGGCGCGCGGCGGGCCGTCACGCCGAACTGGCGCGCCTCGACCAGGTCGCCGAACTCCCCGATCAACGCCTTCAGGCGGTCGACCAGCGGCCGGGCGGCGAGGGCGCGGGCGTCGGCCAGGACGTCGGCGTCGAGCCGCCACTCGCCGATCAGCCCGGCCAGCTCGGCGTCACCGCGGGCGGCGGCGAGCGCCACCTGGGGTCCGAGCAACGCGCGGGCGAACGCCTCCCGCACCGCGTCCACAGTGGACTGGTCGAGTGAACGGTCCGCCAGGGCGCGGACGCGGTGGTCGACGTGCGACCAGAAGTCCTGGTGCGCCAGGGCGAAGCCCCAAGCCTGGGCGGCCTCGCGCCACAGCCGAGCCCGCTTCGACCCGTTGCCCGGCTCACCGCCCGCCTCCAGGTCCAGCACCGCGGCGTGGGCGTGCACCGCGTCGTCGTGCAACCGGTGCACGACCTCCGCGCACCCGCAGCCACCCGGCTCGCCCCACCACCAGAACAGCTCCCCCACCAGCCGGTGCCAGCCGCGGCCGAGCTCGTCGAACGCCGACCGCACCTGCTCCGGCCCCGGGTCCTCGGGCAGCGGCAGGCGCTCGTCGCGCTGCGGCGCGGTCCCGACCAGGGCCGAGACGCCGACCGCCAACTGGCGCCGCGCCCGCACCTCCCGCGGGGGCGCGTCGGTCCGCAACCCCGTGACGCGGAACGGGTTGCGGCGGTACAGGTCCGGCCCGGCCACCTCCAGCAGCCGTGCCCGCGCCCGGTCGGCCCTGAGGGCGTCACGCTCCGACATCAACCCTCCCACGCCGATCCCCTCCCACCCGATGACGTGACCGACGCTAGTGACGGCCAGGCCCGGCCCACGGTGGTTGGCAGGTTCCGGCCGCGGCGGCGGACGACGGGCCCGGTGTGCCACGCTGGACGGCATGACACCATCCACTGTGGACCGGTGGTTGCTCGTCGGCGGCCTGGTCGCGGCACTGGCTGCGGCGGGGTGCGGGACCGTGCCGGGCACCGCCGTCCCCGCGCCCACCACCACCACGACCACCACCACTGCCCCGCCGCCGACCGCCGCGGACGGCGCGGACTACGCCGCGTGCGCGGACGGGACGTGCGAGGTGGCGTTGACCGGTCCGGTCGACATCGCGGTGGGTTCCTCGACCGGACCGGGCACGTTCAAGGTGCTCGCCGTGCGCGAGGACGGGATCGAGTTCGACGTCGACCTCCCGCACAGCGGCGGGCACGGCACCCTGAAGGGGTACTGCACGCTGACGTTCACGCCCGGTGGCGGCGGCAGCCGGTGCTCGAACCAGCCCTTGCCGCCGCCGCAGCCGCAGACCGGCGTGCTCGCCGTGCAACTGGTCGGCGTCACGGGTGGCACGGCGGTCGTGCGGCTGGTCACCGGGTGAGGTGGCTCAGCCGATCCGGTAGCCCACCTGGCGCACGGTGTGGATGACCGGCGGCTGGCGCAGCTTGCGCCGCAACCCGGCCATCAGCACGTCCAGCACGTTCGTCGCGGGCTGCGCCATCTCGTCCCACGCGTGCCGGATGAGGTCGGCCCGCGACACCGGCCGCCCCGCGTTGGCCAGCAACAGCTCCAGCACCAGGTACTCGCGCCGGGTCAACGTCAGCAGCACGCCCGCGCGGCGCACCTGGCGCGTGCCCGCGTCCAGCTCCACGTCCCCGTGCCGCAGCACCGCGGGCCGGGCGATCTCGCGGCGGTGGCACAGCAGGCGCACCCGCACCACCAGCTCCTCCATCGCGAACGGCTTCACCAGGTAGTCGTCGCCGACCTCCAGGCCCTCCACCCGGTGCCCCACGCCGTCCAGCGCGGTGAGGAACAGCACCGGCACGCGCAGGCCGGTACGGCGGCGGTGCCGGACGTAGGCCAGGGTGTCGACGCGGGGCGCCGCGCGACCGCCGGGCACCATGCGGTCGAACACCGCGCAGTCGTAGGAGTTGACCGCCAACGCCTCGTCCGCGCCCGCCAGGTCCGCCGCCGTGTCGACCGCGAAACCCGCACCGCGCAACGACACCGCCACGGCGTGGAGCAGGTCCGCCTCGTCCTCGGTCACCAGGATGCGCACAGACCCACCGTAGTCACCCGGCGCGCTGCAACAACCAGCCCCGGTCGGCGGCCTTCGCGCCCGCCTGGAACCGGCTGCGCGCGCCGAGGCGGTTCATGATGTCGGCGACCATGCGGCGGACCGTGCGCACCGACACGTCCAGCCGGGCCGCGGCGGCCTCGTCCGTGCTGCCGGCGAACAACAACGTGAGCAACTCTCGTTCCCGCCGGGTCAGCTCGCAGTCGTCGGTCACGTCGTAGGCGGCCACCGCCTCCGGCCAGACCCGCTCGAACAGCTCGACCGCCGCGCGCACCACGCTGGGCAAGCGGAACACCGCGACGCCCCGCTCGGCGGGCAGCACGGCCGCGACGCCGTCCACGACGACCGCGTCCATCGGCACCTGGGGCAGCGTGCGCACCTCGCACGGGGCGAGGGCGAGCGCGTTGGGCCGCAGCACGTCGGGCAGCAGCACCCGGTAGCGCACGCCGCGGCGCAGGTTGGCCTGGTCGATGCGGCGCAGCGTCATCCCGCCGGTCGCCATCACCACGACTTCGGCACGGGCCTTGGCCAGCAGCGCGTCCACGCCGGTCGGCAACACCTTGATCACAGGACACCTCCGATGAGCAGCGAGGCGGCGACGCCCCGGGCGTGCAGTCCATCCAGTCGTTCGAGTCGCACGTGCGCGGCGAGCACGCCGACGGCCGCTTCCACGGCGGCCTCGGCGGCGCCCGCGACCCGCAGCACGGCGTCGTCGGCGGTCAGCGCGACGGTCACGGCGACGCCGGGCGCGGCGGTGAGCAGCCAGTCGACGGCGGCGCGGGCGGTCGCGGCGGGCAGCCGGAAGCACGCCTGCGCCACGGGCCCGCTGTGCCAGTACTTCCAGTCCTCGCGCACCTCGCGCTGCCCGGTCACGTGGCCGAGCGCGGCGATGGTGGTGACGAGGTCCTCCTCGGCGAGCAGGTCGGCGGTCACGCCGAGGCGGCGCAGCTCGCGGCGGGTCCGGCGGGTCGCGTTGCCCAGCACGCGGACGACCTCGTCGTCGTGCCAGAGCTCCGGCGTCCGCGCGGCCCGCGCGACCACCCAGGCGCGCGGACGCCTCACCTGGCCGCGGCCGACGTGCAGGACGACCAGCACGTCCGGCCCGGCCAGCCCGGCGAGCACCCGCGGCGCGGCCAACCGGGGCCGCAGCACCGCGACCACCCCGCCGGGGCCGTGCACGTGGTCGCCCTCGACCCACGCGCCGGGCGCGACGACGTCCAGCAACGCCCCGCGCCGCTTGCGCCGCACCAGGAACGCCGCGTACCGCGCCACCCACTCCGAGAGCCACCGCCGACGCCACCGACCCAGGCACAGCACCAGGACGGCCAGCGCGCCGAGCCAGGACGCGGCCGCCACCGGCGACGACGCCCAAGCCGCGGCCACCGCGCCCAGCACGGCGAGCTGCGCCCACACGAACCTGATCGCCCCGGTCGACGCGCCGGCGCGAAGCTGATCGCCCCCACCCTGCCGGCCACCACCGCGTGCGGCCGTCACCGCCGTCACGCCGCCACCTCCCGCCGCGCCCGCACCAGCTCCGGCCCCGGCTCCACGCCCAGCTCGGCGGCCAGGAAGTCGCACACCCGGCGGTACTCCGACAGCGCGGTGGCCCGCCGCCCGGCCACGTGCAGCGCCCGCACCAGCCGCGCCCACGTGCCCTCGCGCAACGGGTCCTCCGCGGTCAGCGCGCGGAGCACGGCGATCGCCTCGCCGTGCCTGCCCAGGGCCGTGTACGCGTCGGCGAGCCGTTCGCGCAGCTCCCACCGCAGCTCGCGCAGCCAGGCCGTCGCCGCCACCGCCGTCTCCGCCCGCAGCTCCGCGTACGGCGTGCCGCGCCACAGCTCCAACGCCGCGGTCAGGCAGCCGACGGCCTCCGGCGCGGCCACCCCGGCCGACCGGTCCAGCAGGGCGCGGGCCACGTCGGCGTCCACCTCGCCCGGCGCGACGCGCAACCGGTAGGACCTCGGCCGGGCGTCGATGCGGCCCTCGGGCACGACCCGCCGGACCTGCCAGACGTAGGTGCGCACGTTGCGCTCGGCCGACACCGGGACGGCCTGTTCCTGCCAGATCTCGTCGATCAGCTCGTCTAGGCTCACCCACGCGTTAGCGTGCAGGAGCAACGTGGCCAGCAGGGTGGCGGGCTTGCGTGGCCCGGTTTGCGGGCCGAGGACTCGGAAGATCACGCCGCCAACGATCCGTCACGACACATGAGGTTCTGATGACATGCGGGTGATGGTGGTGGAGGACGACGAGAACCTCCGGGTCGCCGTGGCGGCCCAGCTGCGCGGCGCCGGGTTGGAGGTGGACACCGCGCCCGACATCCCGACCGCCGACCGCGCGTTCACCGCGACCACCTACGCGTGCGTGGTGTTCGACCGGATGCTCGACGGCCTCGACGCCATCGACTACGTCCAGCACCGGCGTTCCCTCGGCTGGACCGCGCCGGTGCTGTTCCTGACCGCGCGGGACACCGTCCACGACCGGGTGGCGGGCTTCGCCCACGGCGGCGACGACTACCTGGTCAAGCCGTTCGCGATCGAGGAGCTGACCGCGCGCGTGCTCAAGCTGTGCCACCGCGCCGGCGCCGGGCGGCCGACCGTGCTGCGGCACGCCGACCTGGAGGTGGACTGCATCCGGCACGAGGTGCGCCGCGCCGGCGTGCTGCTGTCGTTGTCCGGCTTGGAGTTCGCGGTGCTGGAGTACCTCGCCGCGCACGCCGGGCAGGTGGTCACCCGCGCGGACCTGATCGAGCACTGCTGGGACGATGAGCCGATGGCGAACGTGGTCGAAGCGGTGATCAAGCGGCTGCGCCGCAAGCTGCACGGGCCGGAGCTGATCCACACCGTCCACGGGCACGGCTACCGGCTGGGCAGCGCATGACCGGCGCGAGCGGGTCCGCGGCGCGGCTGCGGTCGCTGCGCCGGCTGCTCACCGTGCTGTTCACCGCGATGAACACCGCCGGGTTGCTGGTGTTCGCGATCATGGTGATCGAGAACGACGACGAGCAGGGCGTGGCCGCGCTGGACGCCGAGCTGCACCGCGTCACCGACATCGTCAGCCGGCAGATCGACTACGACGACTCGCTGATCACCGCCGACCTGGTCGACGACCCGGTGAACCGCTCCTGCCCCGCGTTCGTGATCCTGCCCGGCGGCGCGGCCCGCGAGTTCGGCAGCCACCGCAGCGAGAAGACCTGCGTCGAGGCCGACATGGGCGTGCTCAGCGCCCTGGCCACCACCGCGGTCAGCGGTGAAGCCCTGGTGACCGGCCCGAAGGACGGGCTGCGCGTGCGCGCGCAGCCGGTGAAGACCGAGGGCGGCGAGGTGGTCGGCGCGATCGTCGCGTTCGCCGACCTCGCCCCGGAACGGGCGCGCCACCTCGGCACGATCTGGCGCGTGGTCGGCGGCTGCCTGGTGCTGGTGGTGGCGCTCGCCCTGGCCGGGCACGCGTTGTCCGGTCGCGCGATCCGGCCCGCGGCGGCGGCGTTGGAGCAGCAGGAGGTGCTGCTCGCCGAGACCGCGCACGACCTGCGCACCCCGGTGGCCGCGCTGCGCGCCCTGGCCGAGACCGCGATGCGCAACCCCGACCAGCAGGCCGAGCTGCTGCCGCGCACGGTCGGGCTGGCCGCGCGGATGGGCGGCATCATCGACGGCCTGCTGGTGCGCGCCCGGCTGGCGGCGGGCGTCGAGCAGCTCGCGATCCAGCCGATCTGGCTGGACCAGCTCGTCGCCGTGGTGGTCGAGGAGACGCCCGCGCCGGACACCAGGGTCACCGTCACGGCCGCGCCCACGATGGTCAACGCCGACCCGACGCTGCTGCAACGCGCGATCGGCAACCTGCTGGCCAACGCCCTGCGGCACGGTCGCCGCCCGGACGGCGAGGCCGCCGTGCACATCACGGTCGCCGGCGGTCGCGTCACGGTGGCCGACAACGGGCCGGGCATCGACCCGGAGGCGGCCGAGCGCGTGTTCGACCGGTTCACCACCTCCGGCGCGTCGACCGGGCTGGGGCTCGCGATCGTGCGCTGGGTCGCCCTGGCGCACGGCGGCACGCTGCGGGTCTACAACGCCGAGGAAGGCGGGGCGATCTTCGAGCTCTCCCTGCCGGTCAGCGGACCGTGACCGTCTCCCACGGCTTGAGCCGCACCCACTGCCCGTCGTCCAGCCGGTACGCCAGGAAGTACGTGTACCGGCCCGGGGTGTCGAAGGTGCGGCGGAAGGTGAGCTCCTGCGTGGTCGTGCCGAGGGCGTGGTCGGCCAGCTCGGGGAAGTCGTGCGAGGTGTTGGTCGTGCGCTTCAGGACCTGCACGGTGAGCGCGCGCACCGTGATCGGCCGGTCGGCGGCGATCGTCACCCTGGCCACGACCTCCTCGCCCGCCTCGGGGATCCGCGGCTCCAGCACGACCGCCGCGACGACCGTCGGCGTCGCGGGCAGGTCGGCCACCGGCACGTCGCGCTCGCCGGTCAGCAGGACCACGACGAGCACCGCGACGAGCAACGGCGCGCCGAGGAGCAGCAGGGACCGGGTTCGAGTCAAGGACTGGACCGTTTCTGTATCGGGTGCCATACGCTACGTGATTGCAGAGTAGGGGGTGGGTGCTATGGGGATTTCCACGAAGTGGCGCGGTCGCGTGCCGGTGGCCCTGCTGACCGCGGCGAGCCTCACCGTGGCGGGGTTGGCCATCGGCGGCGCCTCGGGGGTGCCGCAGCTGGAGTTCCTGCAACCGGGGCACTGGGTGCTGAACTCGGCGCTGGGCAAGGTCTTCCACGTCGACGGCTCGACCAAGCGGGTGAACGCCGAGGTGGCCGTGCCGGGCGCCGACCCGGGCAGCCTGGTGGTGCAGAGCGACACCAGCGGTTACGTCGTCGGGAAGGGCAAGGTCACCGAGTTCGGCAAGTCGACGCTGCGGGTCGAGGGGACGACCACCGCGCCGACCGACGACGAGGTGCCGGTGGCGTTGCAGGTCGCGGGCGGGCCGTACCTGGTCTACCGCAGGGCGGGCAAGGTGGTGCGGCTGGGCACCGACCACACGCCGCCGATCTCGGTCGACGAGCCGCTGGGCAACCCGGTGGCCACGCCCGACGGCACGGTGTGGCTGCACTACACGCGCAGCGGCCGGCTGTGCCGGCTCTCCCCCGGCACCACCGCGCCGTCCTGCCCGGCGACGGTGGCGGGCCACACGGGCGGGCTGACCGTGGTGGGCGAGAAGCCGTTGTTCGTCGACACCACGTCCGACACGGTGCACCTGGTCGAGGACAGCGGCCTGACCCGGAAGAAGCCGATCGGCACGGACGTGCCCGACGACGCCGAGGTCGGGCCCGGTGACGTCGCGGGCCTGGTGCCGGTGCTCGACCGGCGGGGCAAGCTGCACCTGGTGGACGGCTCCGACCTGGTCGGCGACCGGCCGGCCGCGGAGACCAACACCGTGCCGCTGGAACCCGGCGACTACACCGGGCCGTTGTCCACCGGCTCCACCGTCGCGGTGCTCGACCAGCGCAGCGGCACCCTGCACACTTACGACCACACCGGTGGCAAGCACCAGAAGACGCCCGTGCCCCCCGAGCGCGGCACGCCCCGGCTGAGCAAGGGCGACGACGCCCGCGTCTACGTCGACAGCGGCGAGGGCAAGCACGTGCTGGTCGTGGACCCCGAGGGCAAGGTGACCCCGGTCCAGGTGAACAGCGTGCACCCGCCCACCTCCCGCTCGCTGCTGACGCCTCCGACAGAGACGACGACCCCGCCGACGACGACCACCACCAACCCGCCACCGCCGGTGGGGCGCGAGCAGCCCACGACCCAGGAACCGCCGCCCGCGCAGCAGCCGACGCGACGGCAGCAGCAGACCGTGCAGCCGCCACCGCCGCCCGTGGTGCCGGCCAGCCCGCCGGGCACGCCGGGCAACCTCCAGGTCGCCATCACGTCGCAGGTCGTGGACGCGACCGTGACCTGGACGGCGGCCCTGGACAACGGTGCACCGGTCACCGCCTACCACGTGTCGTGGACCCGGGACGACGGTTCCCGCCCAGGTTCGGCCACGGTGCCCGGCGGCGGGCCCCTGTCCTACGTCATCGCGGGCATCTGGTCCGGCGCGGACGTCCCCTTCACGGTGACCGTGGTCGCCGAGAACAGCGCGGGACGCGGCACGCCCGCCTCCGCCCGCACCGTGCCGCAGACGCCCGTGAAGTCGATCACCCTATCCAAAGGACCTTCAGCAGCAGACAAGTGCGGTCGATCCGACTGCTACTGGATGCACGTGGTCGTGACCGGGTTCGAGCCCAATACGCGCTACAACGCCTATCCGAAGTCGACGGACACCGGGTACAGCAATCCTGGGTACGGCTTCACGACGGAAGCCGACGGCTCGGAGGTCTTCGACCAGTTCTACTACTTCGGCACCGGTCACACCGTCTGGGTGACCATCGACGGTGTCGAGTCCAACCGCCTGGAATGGAGATGAGCGGGATGCACGCGGCCGAGGTCTACCGGTCGATCGCGGACAACGTGCAGCGCGTCGTGCGCGGCAAGCCCGAGGTGGTGCGGTTCGCCGTGGCCGCGCTGCTCGCCGAAGGGCACCTGCTCGTGGAGGACGTGCCCGGCCTGGGCAAGACGACGCTGGCGCGGTGCCTGGCGCGCAGCATCGGCGGCACGTGGAGCCGCATCCAGTTCACCCCCGACCTGCTGCCCGGCGACGTCACCGGCGTGACCGTCTACCACCAGAAGACCGAGCGGTTCGAGTTCCACCCCGGTGGCGTGTTCGCCAACGTGGTGCTGGCCGACGAGGTCAACCGGGGCACGCCGAAGACCCAGTCGGCGCTGCTGGAGGTGATGAGCGAACGCCGCGTCACGGTCGACTCGACCCCGCACGAGGTGCCGCACCCGTTCCTGGTGGTGGCCACCCAGAACCCGATCGAGATGGAGGGCACCTACCGGTTGCCCGAGGCGCAGCTGGACCGGTTCCTGATGCGGCTGTCCGTCGGGTACCCCGACCTGGCCGCCGAGGTGCTGGTGGTGATGAGCGACGCGGCGCGGGTCGGCCCCGACGACCTGCAACCGGTGGTCGACATCCCCCGGTTGCGCGCGGCGATCACCGAGGTCCGCGGCTCGCACCTCGCGCCCGCGATCGTCGAGTACGCCGTGCGGCTCGCCGCGGCCACCCGTGAGCACGCGGCCGTGCGCTGGGGCGCGAGCCCGCGCGGCAGCATCGCCCTGGTGCGGGCCGCGCAGGCGTTGGCCGCGACCGAGGGCAGGCCGTTCGTGACGCCGGACGACATCAAGGCCGTGGCCGAGCCGGTGCTGGCGCACCGGCTGGTGCTGACCCCCGACGCGGAGCTGAACCAGCGCCGGCCCGCCGAGGTGGTCGCGGAGGTGCTGGGCACGGTCGCGGCGCCGCTCTCGGCGGGCTGAGCGGTGCGGCTGACCCGGCGCGGCGTGGCCGTGCTCGTCGCCGCGCTGCTGTGCGGCGCGGGCGGTTTCGCCGCCGGCTACCCGTTGTTGCAGGCGTTGGCCGGGCTGTCGGTCGGCGCGGTGGTGGCGGCGTTCTTCGCGGCCGCCCGCCGCCCGCGCGTCGACGTGCGCCGGGACGTCTACCCGGACCGGGTCGAGCGGGGCAGGCCCGCGCTGGCGCGGCTGGACGTCCGGCACTCGGGTGGCGGCTTCACCGCGCGGGACCGGTGCGGGCCGCACGTGCGCGGCGTGCTGGTGCGGGCGGACGCGGTGTACCGGTACGAGCTGCCGACCACCTCACGCGGCAAGCACACCGTCGGCCCGCTGGCGATCGAGCGCGCCGACCCGCTGGGCCTGGTGCGCAACCTGGTGGACACCGGCGACACGGTGACGCTGTGGGTGCACCCCCGGCTGCACCCGGCCCGGCCGTTCGCGGGCGGCTACCGGCGGCACCACCACGACGGCCCGACCACCGACCAGTCACCGCGCGGCTCGCTGGACCTGCGCGAGGTGCGCGAGTACGTGCCCGGCGACGAGGTGCGGCTGGTGCACTGGAAGGCCACCGCGCGGACCGGGAAGCTGATGGTGCGCGACTACGCCGACCCCGACCAGCCGCGGTTCACGTTGCTGCTGGACACCCGGCACGCCAAGGCGTTCGAGGAGGCCGTGGAGATCGCCGCGTCCCTGCTGCACGCGGGCGTCGTGGCCGGTCGGCACGGGCGGCTGCTCACGCCGTGCGGCGTGGACGTGACGGTGCGGGGCGGGGTGCTGGCCGCGCGGCGGCTGCTCGACGAGCTGTGCGTGCTGGGCGTGCGGCCGGGCTCGGCGCTGCCGTCACGCCCACCGGGCAGCCTGGTGGTGGTGACGGCGGGTCCGCTGGACGCGGTCGCGCCGCTGCGGCCCGATGTCGTGTTCTCCCTCGGCGGCCCCGGTGAGGTCGTCGGGGCGCGGGTGATCTGGGCGCCGGACGCCGAACGTGCGGTCCGGCGGTGGAACGAGGCGGTGGGGTGAGCGTGGCCGTGCGGGGGACGGTCGCCGTGTACGCGGCGGCGGTGGTGGCGGGGTTGTTGTTCGGGCCGGTGTTCGGGGTCGGCGCGTTGCTGCTGCCGGTGGGCGCGGCGGTGCTGCCCGCGTTGGGCGTGACGCTGTGGCTGCGGTCGCGTGAGGCGTGGCGTGCGGTGGCGGCGGCCGCGGCCGGGTCGGCGGTGCTGGTGACCGCGTTGCGGACGGACCCGCGGGTGGTGCTCGCGAGCGTGCCGGACTCGTGGCGGCTGGCGTTGCAGACGACGTGGCCCGCCCGCCCGGAGCCCGAGGTCGTCGTGTTCGTGCCGCTGCTGGTGCTGGCGGCCGCGGTGTTCGGGGTCGAGCTGCTGGCGCGGCTGCGCACGCCGTTGGTGTCGTTGCTGCCGGCGTTGGGCGTGGTGGTGTTGAGCCAGGCGTACGCGGCGGCCGGTGGTGCGGTGGCGGTGGTGGCGGCGGTGGCGTTCGCGGCGTGCGGCGCGGTGATCGTGGCGCGGTCCGTGCCGTGGGCGGCCATCGTCCTCGGTGTCGTCGGCGCGGTGGCGCTGGGCCTGGTGTCGCCGGGACCGGCCTGGACGTTGCGGGAGGGCGAGTCCGCGCCGCTGGCGACGTCACGGGTGGCGAGCCCGCTCAACGAGCTGCCGGCCCTGCTGTCCGATCCCGCCGAGCCGGTGTTCGAGTACTCCACGACCGACGCCCAGCCGGTCGACCGGTGGCCGATCGCGGTGCTGGACGAGTTCGACGGGGTCGACTGGACGCCCGGCGGCGAGCTGCGGCGGATGGGTGCGGAGCTGCCCGCCGGGGTGGAGGGCGCGGTGTCGCGGTCGGCGCGCGTGCGGTTGACGGGGTCGTTGGCCGGGCCGTGGCTGCCCAGCCAGGCCAAGCCCGCCGCTGTCGACGGCGTCGACGCGGTGGTGAACCCCTCCAGCGGCACGTTGCTGGCCGATCGGGCTTCCGAGTACACGTTGACGTGGTGGGAGCCGCGGATCGACCCGGAGACGTTGATGGGCAAGGGGATCGACCCGTCGGCCCCCGGCGGGTTCGCCGGTATCGGCGAGGTGCCCGCCGAGGTCCAGCAGCGCGCCAAGGACGCCGTGCGGGGCCTGCGGTCGTCGTTCCAGTCCGCGTTGGTGCTGGAGAAGTTCATGCGCGAGGAGTTCGAGCTGGTGTCGTCCGGCGAGCTGCCGGTCGGGCACGGCTGGCCGCAGTTGGAGCGGTTCCTGCTGGTCGAGAAGCGCGGGACGAGCGAGCAGTTCGCGGCGGCGTACGTGGCGATGGCGCGGGTGCTGGGCATCCCGGCGCGGCTGGTGGTCGGGTTCGCCGGGTCGGGCGCGGACGCGGTGGTGCGCAACGGTGACGTCATGGCGTGGCCCGAGGTGGCGGTGGCCGACGTGGGGTGGGTGGCGCTGGACCCGACCGGGTCGGCCAAGGTGTCGTCGGCCTCGGCGGGGCTGTCGGAGGTGACGGAGGAGGCGCGGGAGAAGCTGCCGCCGGTGGAGGACCTGTCACCGCCCCGGCTGCCGCCCGCGCCCCCGGTCGACGGCACCTCGGACGAGGACCGGCGGTGGTGGCCGTTGCTGTGGCTGCTCGTCGTGCCGGTGGCGTGGGTGGTCGCGCTGCCGGTGCTGGCCTGGGCGCGGTCGTGGCGGCGGCGCCGGTCGGGCACGGTGGGCGACGCGTGGGCCGAGGTGCGCGACCGGTTGCGCCGGCACGGGGTGGCGGTGACCTCGGCGATGACCGTGCGGGACGCGGCGCGGGCGGCCGGGCCGGTCGTCGACCGCCCCACGGTGGAGGCGTTGTCCGGCTTGGCGATGGCGGTGGACGCCGCGATGTGGTCGGGCGCGCCGGTCGACGCACGGGTGCACGCGTGGGCCGCGGCCCGTGACGTGCGATCGGGGCTGGCCCGCCGTCCGCTGAAGGCGCGGCTGCGGGCGATGTTCCGGTACTGAGCCCTACTTCGCGCAGACGGCGTCGCGGATGCCCTTGAGCTGGCTGTGGTAGACCTCGTTGCCGTCGGTGCCCTGGAGCTCGAAGCAGTACTTGCGGCCGGGCTCGACCTTGATGTTCGTGGTCTGCTCGCGCAACGGCCCCGTGTTCCAGTTGGGTTGCCCATCGGGCGCGACGATGACCACGTAGTCCAGCTTGGCGGAGCTGCGCCAGGCGAGCCGCACCTGCTCGCCGGTGTCCTCGACGACCTCCAGCTCGATCTGCACGCCGGTGTCGCCGCCGGGCGCGTTCACGGTCGGCGCGGCGGGCGACGGCGGTGGCGCGTCTTCGCGGAGGAGCAGGAAGGGTGCCGCGGCGAAGAGCGCCAGCGCACCCGCGATGCCCGCCACCATCCCGGCCTTCCCGGTCCGGTCGGACTTCTTGCGGTCCGGCGTGACCTCGACGATGGGCATCCGCACCGGCGGGGCGGGCGGCACGATCGGGTAGGCGTCGGAGGCGGGCGGCGCGATCGGCGGCGCAGGGGGGAACGAGGTCTGCGGCGAGGCCGGACCCGCCGGCGCGGGGAAGACGGCCGGCTGCGAAGCTGGGATCGTCGGCGCAGAAGGGAACACGACCGGCGGTACCGACCGCGGAGCGGGACCTGTCGGCGCGGGCGGGAGCGCGGTCGGTGGGGTCGCGGGCATCGGGATGAACGGCGCGGCCGGCTGGTGGTAGGTGGTGTCGGCGAAGTCGTCGAAGCCCACCCCGGCGATGGCGGCCAGGCGTGCCGCCACGTCGGTCGGCCGGGCGTCCGGTTCCCGCGACAGCAGGGCGCGGACCACGTCGGCCAGGCCCGGCGGCAGGTCCGGGCGCGTCACGCCCGGCACCGGGGAGCCCAGCACCCGCAGCAGGTGCTCCTCCGCCCGCTCCCCCATCCGCGCCGGGTAGGGCACCTCGCCCGTCAACGCCAGGTACAGCACCGCGCCCAAGCCGTACAGGTCGGTGCGCGCGTCGCGCACCGCGTCGCGCACGGTCTCCGGCGCGGCGAAGTCCACCGGCGGGTCGGTCGGGAACGCCCGGCGGACCATCAGGCCACCGTCGGCCAGCACCGGTTCGCCGGACGCCCGGAACAGCACGTTGGTGGCGGTGACGCCGCCGTGCACGAGGCCGGCCGCGTGCGCCGCGCCCAACGCCTCCGCCAGCACCTGCGCCAGGTCCAGCACCTCGTTCACCGGCAGCGGGCCGCCGTGGCGCACCCGCGCCGCCAGCGAGTGCCGGCACAGCTCCGAGCACACCGCGGTCACGCCGTCGGCCAACTCCTCCACGCCCCGCACGGCCGCGGTGAACGGCACCCGCCGCCACTTCGCGACCTCCCGCTCCAGCGCGGCGCGCGTGCGCCGGTCCAGCGCGGCCGGGAGCACCTTGTACGCCGCCCCGCCGCCCGCGTACACCGTCGCCACCGGGCCGTTGCCCAGCGGAACGAGGTGGTTGCTGTGAGGATTGACCATCGCGGTGCTCATTGTCCCCACGCTGCCGCACGCCGTCCAGCGGCCGTGCCGCGTGTCCGGTAGCTGCCGCACGTCCGCCACGCGCGGTACCGCCGGTCCATCGTGACGCGCATGAACACCACAGGTCTGGTGCGGGTGACGATCGCCGCGCCGCACCGGCGCATCGACTTGGCGCTGCCCGAGCAGTCTTCGGTCGCCGAAGTGCTGCCCGGACTGGTGAAGCACGCGGGTGAACCGCCCGCCGACGACGGCTGGCTGCTGCGCAGGCCCGACGGCACGGCGCTGGAACTGGGCCGGACGCTGGCCGCGCACCGGATCCGCGACGGCGAGGTGCTGCACCTGGCGCACCGGCGCACCGAGTGGCCCGAGCTGGAGTACGACGACCTGGTGGACGTGATCGCGTCCGGCCTGGGCCGCACGTGGGGTCCGCGGCACACCCGGCGGGCGGGCCTGCTCGCGGGCGGGCTGCTGGTGCTGCTCGGCGCGGTGCCGATCGCGGCCCTGGGTTCGCCGTGGTGGGCCTGGGGCCTGGCCGCGGCGCTGCTGGCGGCCGGTGTGACGTGTGCGCGGGCGTTCGGCGACGCGGGGGCGGGCGCGGTGCTGGCGGCGTTGGCGTTGCCGTTCGCCGCGTTGGGCGGGGTGCTGTTCCTCGGCGTGGGTGCGGGTCTCGGCGCGCCGCACCTGGTGACGGCGTGCTCGGCGGTGTTGGTGGTGGCCGTGCTCGCGTTGGTCGGGGTGGCGGAGCGGGCGGTGTGGTTCACCGCCGCGACGACCGCCGCGCTGCTGGGCGCCGGCGGGGCGTGGTTGGCGGCGGACGTGCTGACCGGCGTGGAGGCGGCCGCCGTGGTCGCGGGCGCGGCGCTGGTGTTCTCGCCGCTGTGCGCGCCGCTGGCGATCCGGCTGGGCCGGGTGCCGTTGCCGACGTTGCCGCGCACGCCCGCGGACCTGCTCGCCGATCCGCCCCGTCCGGCCCGTGCGGCGGTGCGCGAGGCGGTGGTGCGGGCCGACGGGCTGTTGACCGGGATGCTCGCCGGCTGCGCGGTCGCGATCGTGGGGTGCGCGGTGCTGCTGGCGCGGGGCGGCGTGTGGTCGTGGGTGCTGCTGGGCGTCCTGGGCGTGGGGTTGTTGCTGCGCGCCCGGCTGTACCCGGCGGTGCGGCAACGCGGACCGCTGCTGGGAGCCGGGATCGCGGTGGTGGCGGCGCTGCCGGCGGGACCGGCGGTGATCGGGCTCGGCGCGGTGGTGATCGTGGTGGGCCTGGCCCGGGTGAAGCGGAACGCGCGGCTGTCGCGTTACGCGGAGCTGGCGGAGGTCGTCGTGGTGGTCGCCGTGGTGCCGGTGGTGTGCGCGGTGCTCGGGCTGTATGGGTACCTGCGCGGGTTGGGGGGCTGAGCCGTGGCGTCGAACCGGGATCAGGTGCAGGCGCAGCAGTTCCTGCTGCAACGGGTGGTGTCCGCGCTCGTCACCGGCGAGACCGACCCGGAGCAGCCGCCGTTCCGCCGGGCCGTGGTGGCGGCGTTCGGCGGCATCGCCGTCGCGGTGGTCGTGCTGGCGGGGTTCGGGGTGTACGGGATGGTGTCGCCGGGTGGCAGCACGGCGTGGCGCGGCGAGTTCGTGGTGGTGGAGAAGGAGACCGGCGCGCGGCACGTGTACCTGGACGGCAGGCTGCACCCGGTGGCCAACTACGTGTCGGCGTTGTTGGCGCTGGGCAGGCACGCGCAGACGCGGACGGTGTCGCGCGAGTCGTTGGCCGGTGTGCCGCGCGGGCCGCGGATCGGGATCGAGGACGCGCCGGACTCGCTGCCCGCCCCGGCGCGCCTGATCACCGGCGGCTGGACGATGTGCTCGCAGCCCCGGCCGGACGTCACCGGCGCGACCGTGAACGACTCGGTGCTCGTGGTCGGCGACCTGGCGGGCGGGCGGCCGTTGGAGGACCGCGCGCTGCTGGTGGACGTGCCGGAGACGGGTGACCAGTACCTGCTGTGGCGCGGTTTCCGCCACCGGATCCGGCAGGCCGACACGGTGGCCGTGGGCCTGGCGCTGCGCTCCGAGCCGCGGGCGCGGGTCGGGTCGGCGCTGGTCGACGTGCTGCCGGCGGGTGAGCCGATCGCGCCGATCGCGCTGCCGGGTGTCGGGGCCGGGTCACGGGCGGTGCCGGGCGCGCGGGTGGGTCAGCTGTTCGTGGTGGAGGCGTCCGGCGGCGAGGTGCAGCACTACCTGGCGGAGGCCGAGGCGCTGCGGCCCATCTCCGAGCTCCAGTACGACATCCAGCGCACGTTCCAACCCACCGCGCAGGCGTACGACGGCGGTCAGCCGGTCGGGATCCCGCTGGGGTTGTTGGTGGCCGGGCAGTCCAAGCAGGGGCCACCGGTGCGGACGGGCCCGGGCAAGCCGCCCACGGCCCGCCCGGAGTTCGCCGCGGCGGACGGCTCGACCCTGTGCGCCGCGTTCGACGCCGCCGGCTCCCCGCCGACCCTGGTCGTCGACCCGCCCCTGCCCACCCCGGACCCGCTGATGAGCGCCACCACTCGGCGCACGGAAACCGGGACACCGCTGGCGGACCGGGTGATCGTGCCACCGGGCCGTGCCGCCGTGGTGGAGGTCATGCCGGGCCCGGACGCCCCGGTGGGCACCGTCGTCCTGGTCACCGACCAGGGCCGGGCTCACGCCCTGGCGTCCCGCGACGTGCTGGAAGTGCTGGGCTACCAGGACATCACGCCGGTGCGCCTGCCGGTGAGCCTGGTCTCCCGCGTCCCACACGGCTCACCACTGGACCCGGCCGCCGCCCTGCGCCGCCCCTGAAGGGCATCGAACCCGCCCCACGCCAAACCTGCCCCGACCTGGTCCACCCGACCCGACCCGCCGGGACCAACCCGAGCCGGCCAACCCAACCCGACCCACAGCCACCCGACCACGCCGACCCGGCCCACCCGACCCGATCCGCCCAGCCGGCCAACCCACCGGACCTACAGCGGCCCGACCACGCCCAACCCACCGGACACACAGCGGCCCGACCGCGCCCAACCCAACCCGACCCGCCCCACAGCCGCGCAACCCGGCCCGGCCCGGCCCAAACCACCCTGGCCCGCAGTGGCTCGCTCACCCGCCGGGAGTTCGCCAGGTGTCGGAAACACCGCACCGCCCCTCGCGCTCGGCGAGGGGCGGTGCGATGTTTGTCGTGGTCAGCGGCCGGTCAGTGGGGAGCGTGGCCCCTCCGTCTGCCACAGTTCCTCGTCCAGCGCCTCCGACTCCGGAGTCCGCCGCCCGTCCGCCCTGGTGGGGAGCGTGCCCGCCGGGGTCGGCCGCCCGCGCAACGTCTCGGGCACGCCCGGCGTGCCGGCGCGCCGCCTGCCCTTGCCCGCCGGTGCGCGTTGGGCGTCACCCGGCTTCGGCTTGCCCGCGCCGGACCGCCCCGCGGTCGCCGGCGGCATCATCGGCGGCACGGTGCCGCCGCCCGTGGTCGACGCCGGGGCACTACCTGCCGCCGTGGGCAGCACGGGTGGTGTCGGCGGGATCAGGGACGCGGCGGACAGGGTTCCCGGCTTGACGGCCTTCGCGACCGCCGGCACGGCGGGCAGACCGGTCAACGCCGCACCGCCCACACCTCGCCCGCCGATCCCGCGCGTCGCCCACGCCGGCGTCACGCCCGGTGTGGTGACCGGCGGCGTCACGGGCAGGTGCGGCAACGCCGGGGTCGGCCGGGTGAGGTCCGGGGTCGGCGGCACGGACGGCAGCGTCGGCAGCGTCGGCAGCGTCGCCGCGCCACCGGACAACGCCGGACCACCCGCCGGACCACCAGCGGCGCCACCGGGAGCAGCACCACCAGGAGCACCACCGGGAGCGCCGCCGGGAGCAGGACCACCGGCCGCGGGACCAGCCGCGGGACCGCCCGCCGGAGCGCCGGAAGGGCCGCCGGACGGCCCACCGCCCGGGCCACCGGGCCCACCGGCCCCCGTCGTCGCCGCCCGCTCACCCTGCGCCGCCGCGCTCACCGCCGCGGCCGCCGCCGCGTACAACCCGTCCAACGCCTCCAACCGCGCCGCCGCCTGCGCCCGCAACGCCACCAGCTGCGCCAGTACCGCGGCCGCCGCCACCCCCGTCGCCGCCAACGCCAGCAACTGCTGCTCCGCCACGGCGCACTGGTCGAGGAACGCCTTCGTCACCGGGATGTCGGCGGCCAGCACGTCCAACGCCGCCGACGGTCGCGCCGCGTCGATGCGCGCCGCCCACTCGGCCATCCCCTTCGACGCCGCCGACGCCCGCGCCCCGAACATCCCACCGGCCTCGTCGGTCCACCGGGGCGCCAGGTCGCCGACCTGGGCGTCCAGCGCCGCGGCCGAGAGGCCCAGTTCCTCCCGCGCCCGGACCCACATCCGGCTCGCCCGTTCCAGCCGGGCGACGTGGGCCGTCTCCTGCGCCACCCGCGCGGCCATCTGCGCGCACGTCTCACCCGCGTAGCTCATGCCAGCGCCGCCGGCTCGCCGCCGGGACCGCGCCGCACGTTCCGGTACAGGCGCGTGGCCTCCGCGAACACCGGAGCGGGCCCGGTCGGGGCCGCGTCACGCGCCCGCACCAGCGCCTGCGCTGCGGTGCCGTCGCCGCGCAGGTAGTCGTCCGCGCACGCCACCGCGATGTCCCGCAACCGGACCAGCTCCTGGTCGGCGGCGGTCAGGTAGGTGGTCAGCGCGGCGGTCGACGCCTCGTCGGCCGCCTGGAACGGCGGGCACCCCAGCACACCGCCGCCGCACCGACCGGGCACGGCCTCGCGCGCCACCGCCGTCAGGTCCAGTTGCCGCGGCTTGAACGCCGCCATGTCCTCGGTCACTCCGTTGATCACTGATCGCTCCCTCGGTCCGGATCTGCCACTTGCACCAGCGACGGCGCGCGTCGCCGGTCCACCAACCGGCCGCGCCCCGGTGGCAGCGGCTCGGGCTTGAGGCCGCCCAGCAACGGCCCCTCGTTGCGGTCGCCGGACAACATCAACCCCGGCGAGCCCACGTCGCGCAGCCTGGCGACGAACGCCTCGAACAGCGCCCGCCCGGCCCCACCGGTCCGCCGCGTCACCACGACGTGCAGCCCGATGTCTCGCCCCTGCGGCAGGTACGGCAGCAGCGCCAGCAGCGGGTTGTCCATGCCGGTCGCGACCAGGTCGTAGTCGTCGACCAGCACGAACAGCTCGGGCCCGGTCCACCAGTTGCGCGCGCGCAACTGCTCGGCGGTGACGTCCGGGCCGGGCAGCCGCAACGCCATCGCCCGCGCCGCCTCCGCCATCAGGTGCGCGGTGGTCGAGGTGTCCGCGCCGTAGCCGAGCAGGTGGGTGTCCGGCACGTCGCCGACCAGGCCGCGCCGGTGGTCCACCACCAGCAGCCTGGCCTGCGCGGGCGTGCGGTTGGCCACGATCCGCCGGGCCAGCAGCCGCAGGAACGACGTCTTGCCGGACTCGGCGTCGCCCAGCACCAGGAAGTGGGCGTCGGCGGCGAAGTCCACGTGCGCCGGCCCGAGGTCGTGCTCGGCCAGGCCGATCGCGAACCGCAGCCCCTCGTCGGCCGGCGGGAGGTCGGCGACCGCCACCCGACCGGGCAGCAACCGCACCCGCGGCGCGGGCGCGCCGGTCCAGGCCCGGGCCACCGCGTCCACGAGCGCGGCCAGCGCGGGCGTGGCACTGTCCACATCGGACTGGCCGTCGATGCGCGGCAGCGCCACCAGCAGGTGGTGCCCGCCCGGCGTGATGCCGCGCCCCGGCACGCCCTCCGGCACCGCCGCCGCGCTGCGCCGGTCCACCGCGCTGTCCAGCGGGTCGCCCAGGCGCAGCTCCACCCGGCTGCCGAACAGGTCGCGGATACCCGGGCGCAGGTCGAACGGCCGCGCGCACGCGCCCACCACGTGCACCCCGAACGACAACCCGCGGGCCGCGATGTCGGAGATCACGTCCTCCAGGTCCTCGAAGTCCTTGCGCAACGTCTGCCACCCGTCGACCACCAGGAACACGTCGCCGTGCGGCTCGTCGGCGAACCGGCCCTCCCGCCGCATGGCCCGGAACCCGGCGATGCCGTCCACGTCGTGCTCGGCGAACAGGCGCTCCCGCCGTTCCAGCACCGCGGCCACCTCGGCCACGGTCCGCCGCACGGCCCCGGCCTGCTGCCGCCCGGCGACCCCGCCGACGTGCGGCAGCCCGCGCAGCGCGCCCAGCAGCCCGCCGCCGAAGTCCAGGCAGTAGAACTGCACCTCCGCCGGGGTGTGCGTGAGCGCCAGGCTCGCCACCACCGTGCGCACCGCCGTGCTGCGGCCACTGCGCGGGCCGCCGACCACCAGCACGTGCCCGGCCGCACCGGACAGGTCCAGCTCCAGCAGGTCGCGCCGCTGCTCGAACGGCCGGTCCACCAACCCCACCACGGCTCGCAGCCCGCCGTTGCGCCGCCGGTCGACGGGACACAGCCCCCGCGCGGGGTCCACCACGAGCGCACCCAGCAACTCGTCCAAAGTGGACGAGCGGTCCAACGGCGGCAGCCACACCTGGTGCGCGGGCGTGCCGCGGCCGGCCAACCGGTCCACCAGGATGTCCAGCAGGCTCTCGCCGACCGCGTCCTCGTCCACCGGCGCCACCTCGGGGGGCGCGCTCGGCGCGACATAATCGGTGGTGTAGAGCGCCATTCCGGGCAGGTCCACCGAGCCGGCCACGACACCCGACCCCGGCCTGCGGTGCACCCCGGACACGTACGCCGACCGGAACCGCACCATCGGCTCCGTGCCGAACTTCAGGTACCCGTGGCCGGGCGCGCGGGGCAGGCTGAACGCGTCCGCCACGCCCAGCACGGTCCGGCTCTCCAGCTCGGAGAACGTGCGCAGGCCGATCCGGTACGACAGGTGCGTGTCCAGCCCGCGCAACCGCCCCTCGTCCAACCGCTGGCTGGCCAGCAGCAGGTGCACGCCCAGCGACCGCCCCAACCGGCCGATCTGCACGAAGATGTCCACGAAGTCGGGCTTGGCCGACAGCAGCTCGCTGAACTCGTCGCACACCACCAGCAGCGTCGGCACCTCGGGCAGTGGCGCGCCCGCCGCGCGCGCCCGGTCGTAGTCGCGCAGCGAGGCGAAGTTCCCGGCCGCGCGCAGCAGTTCCTGGCGGCGCACCAGCTCGCCGTTGACCGCGTCGGCCATCCGGTCGACCAGCGGCAGCTCGTCCTCCAGGTTCGTGATCACCGCGCTGGTGTGCGGCAACCGGTCCAGGGTGGCGAACGTCGCGCCGCCCTTGAAGTCGATCAGCGCGAAGTTCAGCGACTCGGGCGGGTGCGTGAGCGCCAGCCCCAGCACCAGGGTGCGCAGCAGCTCGCTCTTGCCCGACCCGGTCGCGCCGATGAGCAGGCCGTGCGGCCCCATGCCGTCCTGCGCGGACTCCTTGAAGTCCAGCTCGACCGGCGTGCCGTCCTCGCGGATGCCGAACGGGATGCGCAGCCGGTCCCGGTTGGGCCGCTGCTGCCAGTTCTCCCCCGGCTCGTAGGAGTACACCTCGCCCAGCTCCAGCAGGTCCTCCAGGCCCGTGTCGCCCGCCAGCGGCTGCTCGCCCGCGCTGCCCGCGGTCAGCCGCAACGGCGCCAGCTCGCGGGCCAGCGCCTCGGCCGTCGGCAGGTCGAGCACGTCGGCGCGCCCCAGCTCCACGTCGCCGTCCGCGGTGCGGGCGCTCAGCGCGCCGTCGGCGGCGACCTCCAACGCCAGCGCCGCCCGCTCCGGCACGCGCGGCAGCGGCGACGACAGGTCCAGCACCGTCACACCCTCGACGCCACCGCCGGTCATCAGGTGGTCCGAGCCCGCGACCGAGCCGCCGTCCAGCACCACCACCAGGTGCGGACCGGCCGTGCCGCGCGCGCCGTCGGGGTCGAACCGGGGCCGGTCGGCGAGCACGTCGTCCAGCAGCGCCTCCAGCGCCACCACGCCGGACGTCACCAGCCGCACCGGTCCCACGGCGTCGGCGCGTTCGGGGTGCAACGCGTGTGGCAGCCACTTCACCCACTCCCACGACGGCCGTGCCGCGTCACCCGCGCAGACGGCGATCCGCACGTCGTCGGGCGCTTGCAGCACCGCCAACTGCGCGAGCACCGCACGCGCCAACGCCACCACGCGGTCCCGGTCACCGCCCACGTGGATCACGCCGAACCCCGCCAGCGCCAACGCCAGCGGCAGGTCGGCCACCGCGGAGTAGGTGGTCAGGAACCGGCGCAACGCCAAGGCGGACAACGGTTCCAGCCGTTCCAGCGGCACGGTGTCCGGCGGCACGAGGTCCAGCGCCGGCGCCTGCGGGCCGAGTCCGACGCGCACGACGGCGAAGTCCGCGTCGGACCGGCGTCGCTCCCACCGCCGGTCCGACACCGCCAGCGACAGCAGCGCGTCCGGTTCGGGGTGCAGGTGGGCCAGCGCCTCGCGCTGGCGGCGCACCGCACGGGTGACCCGCACCCGGTGCTGCGCCAACTGCCGCAGGTAGGACCGCCGGGCCTGGGCCATCTCCCGCTTGCTCGGGCCGCTGTTGTTCAGCAGCGACACCAGCACCATCGCCAGCATCGCCACGCCGAACAGGCCGAACACGACGAACCGCAGCGCGCCGGTCGTGCTGCCGCCGAACGTCAGCAGCATCGCCGCCATGATCGCCACCATCGGCAGCACCACGACCAGTTGCGCCCACGCCCGGCCCGCGGGCGGCGGGATCTCCGGCGGCGCCTCGAGCACCAGCTCGCCGGACGGCATCTCCGGCGCGGGCCTGCGTCCAGGTCTCGTCACCACCACGGTCGCCACCCCGGCACCCCCTTTCCACGTCGGCACCGATCGTGGTGGCGCGCGGGTGGTCGGCGGGTGGTCGTGGCAGGAACGTGCCGCGCCCGCCCGACCGACCGCGCCGGGGCGGTTCGCTGGGCGGTGCGGGAACCGCGACCAGGCGGCGACCGCGACCAGCGGAAGGGAGAACCGGAGTGCAGGACCAACTTCACGGCGTGACCGAGACCCTGGAGCGCGCCGCCTCGATGGCGGGGACGGTGTCCGGTGACATCAGGGGCCACCTGTCGACGCTGCGCCCCACCGTGGACGCGCTCAAGGGCCAGTGGGAGGGCACCGCGCGGCCGATCTTCGACGCCGCCCACGCCGATTGGGAGGCGGCGGTCACGCGGCTCACCGCGGCGCTCGACTCGCTCGGCGAGAACACCAAGTACTCGGTGTCGACCTACGTCAACGCCGACGAGGTGGGCGCCTCGGGGCTGAAGGCCGTGCCCGCGGGCGGCCTGCCGTTCAACGGTCAGCTCGCCTGACACCCAGCCGGACCAGGAAGGGACCGACATGCTCATCAAGGGCAACTTCACCCAGCTCGACGGGCTGGCCAGGCACATCGAGGAGACCATGACCAAGGTCTCGCAGGAGATGGACACCTGGCGCACCGAGGCGGGCGCCACGTCCCTCGACTGGCTCGACCAGGCCGGTGGGGCGTTCGGCGAGGTCAACGACGCGTGGCAGCAGATGTCCGCCGCGCAGCAGGCCGTGCTCGCGGCCCTGCGCCACGGCGTGAACGTGGCCAACAACGAGCTCCAGACGGCGCTGCAGTCGGCTGCGATGCGGGTCCGCTCGACCGCGCTCTGAGCAGCACCCGACCAGGCCCCGACGCCCACCGGCGTCGGGGCCTTCGTCATCGGGGGAACAGGAACACCTGGTCGGGCACCTCGGCCGGCGGTGAGCCCTCGGGCAAGGGGTCCAGCCGGGTGGGCGTCCACCGCCGGCGGCGACCGTTGACCAGCACGACCAGCAGCACGACCGCGACCAGCACCACCGCGGCGGCGAGCAGGAGGTGGCGGCGGGCGTGCGCCACGGCGGCACGCCACCAGGCCCGTTCCCGGGCCGCGCCGGGGTCTTCCACGGGCTTGACCACGACCGGCAGGACGTCGGGTTCGGCCGCCACCAGCCCGTCGGTGACCGCGCGGTACGGGTTGACCACGCCCGCGCCGTAGGCGGCGGCCTCACCCCGCGCCGGGCTCGCCGTGGCCAGCAGCCGGCGCGCGACCTCCGGCGCGGTCAGCTCCGGCCACGCCGCCCGCACCAGCGCGGCCGTGCCCGCGACGAACGGCGCGGCGAAGCTCGTGCCCTCCCAGTAGGCGTGCCCGCCCGCGCGGGTCGCGCCCGCCACCGCCTTGCCCGGCGCGACCAGGTCGACGTAGTCGCCGAGCTGCGAGCCGGACATCCGGTCGCCCGCGATGTCGATCGCGCCCACGCCCAGCACGCCGTCGTACGCGGCCGGGAACGACGGCAGCCGCACGCCGTCCCGCTGCCGGTTGCCCGCGGCGGCCACCACGAGCACGTCCTTGGCCACCGCGTGCGCCACGGCGTCGCGCACGTACTGGTTGTCCTCCAGCCCGGCCATCGACAGGTTGATCACCTTTGCGCCCTGGTCGGCGGCGTACCAGATGCCGCGGGCCAGCACGACGGGGTCCAGCGCGCGCACCGCGCCCGACTCATCCAGGTCGCGGTCGGCGACCCGCACCGGCAGCACCCGCGCGCCGGGCGCGACACCGTGGAAGCCGACGCCCTCCACCGGGTCGGCGGCCACGATGCTCGCCACCGCCGTGCCGTGCGACCCGCAGTCGAAGTCGCCGGGGAGGTCGCCCGTGAGGTGGAAGTCCTCGCCGCGCGCCACCTTCCCCGGCGCGCTCAGCTGCGGGTGGTCCCGGTCGACCCCGGTGTCCACGACCGCGACCAGCACGCCGGCGCCGGTGCTGTGCGGCCACGCCCGCGTCACGTCCAACGCCTGCTGCGCCCACGGCAGCTCCCGGATCGGCGGGCGCGCCGGCTCCGGGTCGCGACAGGCACCCGGCGGCGGCGCGGCGTGGGCGTCCGGTGTGGACAGTGCCACGAGCGCGACGGCCGCGAGCGCGGTGTTGAGTCGTCTCACGGGCACCATCGTCGGCAGTGCGCGCGTGAGCGGTCGCCGCCGTGGCCGGAAGCGGTCACGGCCCACCGCACGCGGCCCGGGCCGGCCGAGCATTCCCCTGTGGACCCAGCAGCCTACCGGCGACTCGCCGACCACCTGCGCGCCGTGCGCCAGGGCATGGCCGGGATCCGGGCGAGCGCGGACTCACCGGACGGCCTGATCACCGCCACCGTCGACGCGCGTGGCGAACTCCTCGACCTGGAGCTGAACCCGCGCGTCTACCGCGACCCCGACGCCGACGGGTTGAGCGGGCGGATCGTGGCGACGGTCGCGGAGGCGACCCGGCTCGCCCAAGACCAGGTGGCCGCGCTGACCAAGCGGCTCATGCCGTAGGCCGAGGCGACCGCTCCGACCCGCCGGGGGCCGCGATGAGCCTCGCGCACATGGACCCCGGCGCGACGGAGCAGGCGATGACCGGTGTCGAGGCGGCGGCCGCGGTGTCCGGCGACGCGTGGGCGGGCGGCCAGATCACGGCCAACGAGTCCGGCAACGGCACGGGTCTGCTCGCGCGGTCGTTCCGGGCCGAGTACCGGCCCGAACCCGTGCGCGCGGACAACGCGGGCAACGCGTTCGGCGGCGTCCGGGCGCTGTGGCACACCGCCGACACGGGCCCCGACGCCGCGCCGCTGCCCGAGGCCGCCGCCGAGGGCCTGATCGCCGACCCGGTGGCCGCGAACAGGGTGGCCGTCGGCACGAACGCAGTTCACCCCGCTCGACCTGGCGGGAGAGCCGGCGGAGGAGGTCGCGCGGCTGCTCGCCGACGTCCGGCCCGGCACCACCGCCGCGCATCGCGGCGACCGTGCTGGAGCCGGCCGGACCGACCACGGGCCTGTTCACCATCGCGCTGCACCCGGCCCGCGTGGTCCGCGGCGTCAGGTAACGACAGGATTGCGAAAAGGGGAACGCACGCGTGACCGGGGGTTGTGATCCAGCTCATGACGCCGCATGCTGACGGCCGGTTGGGAGCGCTCCCAGGCAGCGCCCCGTGAGGAGCAGTCGAGTGAACAACGGACCGAGACGACGGCGCGTCGGGCTGACCCTGGCGGCGACCGCGGTGTGCGCGTTGATCGGCGCGAGCAGCGCCGGAGCGGAGGGGACCGTGACGGCTTCGGGACCGCCGCACCTGCCCAAGGGCACGTCGTTCTACGTCGAACCGGACGGCAACGCCGCGCGGCAGGCCCGGCAGTGGCGGGCCGAGGGCCGGGTGGCGGACGCCGAGCTGATGGAGGCCGTGGCCGCCCAGCCGACCGCGATCTGGTTCACCACGGCGGGTGCGGACCAGGTGCGGCGCGACGTGCGCGAGGTCGTGCGGGCGGCGCGGGCCAAGGACCAGGTGCCGGTGCTCGTGGCGTACTTCGTGCCCTACCGGGACTGCTCGCAGTGGTCCGCGGGCGGCGCGCGCAGCGAGCAGGAGTACAAGGAGTGGATCGACGCCTTCGCCGAGGGCATCGGTGACGACAAGGCCGTCGTCGTGGTCGAGCCGGACGGCCTGGCCCTGCTGACCAGCGAGCCGTGGTGCACGATCGGCCCGGACTCGGAGCTGGTGCCGCAGCGGTTCCGCGAGATCAACCACGCCGTGGACGCGCTCAAGCGCGGCAAGCACACCCGCGTCTACCTCGACGCCGGGCACTCGGCGTGGCAGGCGCTCAACGACTACGACGCGGGCTACGGCGAGCCGCGTCAGCAGTTGGGCATCGTCAACCGGCTGTTGCGGGGCGGCGTGACGCGGGCGGACGGGTTCGCGCTCAACACGTCCAACTACCGCTTCACCGACGACCTGGTGCGGTACGGCACCCGCGTGTCGAAGTGCCTCTACCTGCGCACGCAGGAAGGCGCGACCACGTGCCCGGCCGACGAGGAGCTGGACGCGCTGCCGGTGCGCAAGTCCAAGATGACGCACTTCGTGCTGGACACCAGCCGCAACGGCCGCGGTCACTACACGCCCGGTGAGGGCGAGACCGACTGGTGCAACCCGCCGGGCCGCGGCCTGGGCGAACGTCCCACGGCGAACACCGGCATCCCGCTGGTGGACGCGTTCCTGTGGGTCAAGCGCCCCGGCGAGTCCGACGGCGAGTGCCAGGGCGGCCCGGCCGCCGGCCGCTGGTGGCCGGAGCAGGCGCTGGAGCTGGCGAAGCTGGCCTCCCCGCCGCTGCGCTGACGTGACGCCGGGGCCGCCTTACCGCCGGGCGGCCCCGGCTCACCGCTTTCCCGACCTCGACCCCCGGTGCGGTTCCGGGTCGCGCTGCCGGCCGGTCCCGGCGGGTAGCCTGTCCGCGTGCGGCGGTCCACGGGGGAGCAGGGGTGACGGTGTTCAGCGTGCCCGAGGCGCGGGAAGAGCTGGCCAGGCTCCTGCCGGTGCTCACCGAGATCGTCGAGCTGCGCGCCGACGCCGCCGAGCTGGCCTCCTCCCTCAACGGCGGCGAGCCCACCGACCTCGGCGGGCTGCCCGAGCTGAAGGCCGCGCAGGCCCGGCTGGACGACCTGATGACCGCGGTGCAGGCGACCGGTGCCGAGCTGAAGGGCTTCGCGCCCCTGCTGGTCGACTTCCCGTCCGACCTCGACGGCGTGCCCGTGCTGCTGTGCTGGCTCGAGGGCGACGAGGGCCTGCACTGGTACCACCGGGCGGACCTGGGCTTCGCCGGCCGACGCCCGCTGGCCTGAGGGCACGCCGGTCACCGCGACGACGGCAGCCGCAGCGCACGCGAGTCCAGTCCCAGCTCTTCCAGGATCTCCTCGCACTCCCGCCGGCACGCCCGCGCGTCCACCGGGTCCGCCAACGCCAGGCGCGCCAACGTCCGCGCCACGTCCAGCCGCGCGCCCCGCTCCCGCCAGATCGCCAACGACCGGCGCAGCACCGCCGCCGCGGGCCGTCCCCGGCCAAGCTCCACCTCGCCGATCGTGACCAGGGTCCGCGCCACCTCGTCCGCCACGCCCAGCTCCTCGTGCACCCGCAGCACGCGGGCGAGCCGTTCGGCGGCCCGGTCCCACTCGCCCCGGTGCGCCCACACCCGGGCCAGGTCGTGCCCGACGCGGGCCACGCCCAGCTCGTCACCGAGGGCGTGCACCAGCGCCGCGGCCTCGGTCAGCAACCGCTCCGCCTCCTCGTCCCGACCGACCGCGAGCAGCACGTCGGCGCTCAACGCGAGCACCTGCGCCTGGTTGCGCTCCTCCTCGTCGGCCGACCCCTCCGCCAGCAGCCGCTCGACCACCGGCACGGCCCGCGCCGGGGAACCGGCCTCGTGCCGGGTGCGCGCCAGCGACAACGCCAGCCACCGCGCCAACGGCGGCGGCGTGCCCGCGTCGCAGCGGTCGACGCCCTCCTCGAACCACCGCGCGGCCTCCGCCAGCCGGCCCAGGCTCTGCGCCGCCCACCCGGCGTTGCCGAGCGCGCCCAGCACCCCGAGCCGGTCACCGAGCTTGCGCGCCAGCGCGAGCCCTTCGGCCGCCAGCGCGGGCAGCTCCTCGAACCGCGACCGCTGGGCGGCCAGCCCGAACAGGCTCAGCAGCAGCCGCACCGTCTGCCGGTCCACGCCGTGCGCGCGCGTGCACGTGACCGCGGCACGCAGGATCCGCTCCCGCTCCACGTCGTAGGTGCGCAGGGCGAGGAACCCGGTCATGCGCAGCGCCAGCCCGCCGGCGAGCTCGGCCAGGCCGAGCCGGCACGCCTGCTCGACGCACGCGGTCAACGCGGTCGACTCGACCTCGAACCACTCCCTCGGCGCGGCGGCGATCGGCCCGGCCACGTCGTCCGGCGCGAGCGGCAGGTCGAGGCCGACCGCGTTCTGCATGCCGTGCCCGACCCGTTCGTCGGCCGCCCCGGCCCGGCCGAGCCACCCCGACAGCACCCGGTGCACGGCCGCGTCGCGCTCGTGCGGCGGTTCCTCGGCGGCGGCGCGTTCGGCGGCGAAGTCGTGCACCAGGCCGTGCAGCCGGAACCGCTCCTGCCCCACCCGGTCCCGGCCGAGCACCTCGACCAGGTGCACGTCGGCCAACGTCTCCAGCAGCCGGTCCACCGGCCCGTCGCCGCCGACCAGCGCGCCCGCCACCCAGGCGGGCCACTCCGGTGTCGCGGACAGGCCGAGCCGGCGCAGCAGCACCCGGGCGGGCGGGTCGAGCAGCCGGTAGCTGGTCGCGATGACCGCCCGCACGTCCAGGTCGCCCAAGGACAGCTCGTCCAGCCGACCGCGTTCCTCGGCCAGCCGGTCCCGGAACTCCGCGACCCGCCACGTCGGGTGCACGGCCAGCCGGCCGGCGGCCACGCTCACGGCCAGCGGCAGGTTGCCGCACAGCGCGACGATCCCGCTCGCGGCCTCCGGCTCGGCCGCGATCCGCTCCGCGCCCGCGATCCGCGACAGCAGCTCCAGCGAGTCCTCGGCGGGCAGCGCGGGCAGCGTCCAGCGCGCCGCGCCGACCAGCGCGCCGAGCTGGCGGCGGGAGGTGATCACGGTCGCGCACGACGTGCCGCCCGGCAGCAGCGGCCGGACCTGCGCCTCGGCCGCCACGTCGTCCAGCACCACCAGCACCGCGCGGTCGGCCAGCGTGCTGCGGTAGAGGGCGACCCGTTCGTCCGGGTCCTCCGGCACAGCCGCGCCGGTCACGCCGAGCGCGCGCAGGAACCGGCCCACCACCTCGTGCGGGTCGGCCTGGTCGCGGTGCGACCCGCGCAGGGTGGCGAACAGTTGGCCGTCCGGGAAGTGCCCGGCCAGGTGGTGGGCCACCGACACCGCCAACGCGGTCTTGCCGACCCCGCCGGGCCCGACGAGCACCGCCAACCCGGGCCGGTCGTCGGCCCGCACCGCCGCCACGACCTCGGCGTGCGGCTTCCCGCGCCCGACCAGCACCGCGTTCTCCGGCGGCAACTGGCGCGGCACCACGACCTGCGCGGACCGGCGCGGCGCGGCGGGCACCTCGCCGCGCAGCACGTGCCGCTCCAACTCCCGCAACGCCGCACCCGGCGTCACGCCGAGGTCGTCGTCCAGCCTCCGGTAGACCTGGCGGTACACCTCCAGCGCCTCGGCCTGCCGCCCCACGGCCGCCAGCGCCACCATCCGCGTCTCGTACAGCCGTTCCCGGTACGGGTGCTCGGCGATCAGCGGCGCGACCTCGGCCAGCACCTCGTCGTACCGCTCCAGCGCGAGCCGCGCGGCCAGCCGGCCTTCCTGCGCGGCCAGCCGTTCCTCGTGCAGCGCCGCCCGGACGGGGCCCGCCTGCTCCTCGTCGACGTCGGCCAGCGCCGGTCCCCGCCACAACGCCAGGGCCGCGTCGAACGACTCCTCCGCCGCCGCGTGGTCACCGGCCTCCGCCGCCCGCCGCCCCCGCTCGGCCGCCGCCCTGAACTGGGCCAGGTCCAGCTCGGCGGCACGCGTGGTCAGCTGGTAGCCGGTGGGCCGGGTGACGATCACGCCCTCGTCCAGCCGGGCGCGCAGCCTGCTGACCAGGTTGTGCAACTGCGCGCGGGCCGAGCGCGGCGGCCGCGACCACAGTTGGCCGATCAGCCGCTCCGCCGGTGTCACGCGGTCGGCGTTGAGCAGCAACGCGGCCAGCACGTACCGCTCGCGCGCGCCACCGACCGGCACGGCGTCCCCCTCGCGCCAGGCCACCACGGGCCCCAACACCCCGAATCGCACCGATTCGGTATACCGCAGGAGGACCGGCCCGGAATCGGCCGGAAGCGGCCCCTGTCCGGTTCCGGCACCGCGGTCCGCTCGCGTGGACGGGCGGGCGGCGACCGCCGGTCACCGCCCGCCCGCACCCTCTACCGACCCGGTGGCGTCAGAAGGAGATCGACCAGCCGTCGATCCTGCCGGTGTCGTAGGTGTAGACGTCCTTCACCCGCAGCTTCCACGTGCCGTTCTTCTTCTCCTTGGACGTGTCGACCTTGAACGTCTCGTGGATGCCGTCCTCCGAGTTCGCGCCGCCGGAGGCGCGCAGCGGGAACACCGCGCCGCTGGGCCCGATCAGGTCCACGGCCAGGTCGGCGGTGTAGGGGTGCACGATGTCGACCTTCACCGAGGTCGCCGCCGTGCCCTGGCCCTCGCAGCCGGCCACCGCGATCTGCGACGTGACCGCGTCACCGGCGTCGGGGACCTCCACGTCCTCGGTGCTCGACCCGCCGGCGCACGCGGGCGGCTTGGGGTCGGTCCCGATGAAGCCCGTGTACAGCAGCTTGTTCGGCGAGGCCGCGCCGGGGTTCTTGACGACGTCCGCGGTGGCGTTGTCGGTCAGGGCCTTGGCCACGTCCGCCGGGGTCGCCGCGCGGTTGGCGGGTTTGGCGCTGAGGTACAGCGCCGCCGCGCCCGCCACGTGCGGCGAGGCCATCGACGTGCCGTTGAGCGCACGGGTGCCGTCGTTGTTCCAGGTGGACGTGATGTTGACGCCCGGCGCGAAGAGGTCGGTGCACCGGCCGAAGTTGGAGAACGTCGCCCGGGTGTCGGCGTTGTCGGAGGCGTCGACCGTGATCGCCTCCGGCGTGCGGGCCGGCGAGGTGTTGCACGCGTCGCGGTTGTCGTTGCCGGACGCCACCGCCACCGTGACCCCGGCCGTGACCAGCTTCTTCACCGCCTCGTCCACGCTGGTGTTGGCCGAGCCGCCGAGGCTCATGTTCGCCACCGCAGGCTTGGCCGCGTGCTGGGCGACCCAGTCCAGGCCGCCGACGATCTGCGACCACTGGCCCGAACCCCGGCAGTTGAGCACCCGCACCCCGACCAGCTTCACGGCCTTGGCCAGGCCGTACGTGGTCGAGCCGATGGTGCCGGCGACGTGCGTGCCGTGGCCGTGGCAGTCCTGCGCCACGCCGTCGTTGTCGATGAAGTCGTACCCGTCGGCGGCCCGGCCGCCGAAGTCCGGGTGCGTTTTGTGGATGCCGGTGTCGACCACGTACGCGGTCACGCCCTCGCCGGTGGCCTTGTAGGTGTACTTCTGGTCCAGCGGCAGGTTCTTCTGGTCCACCCGGTCCAGGCCCCAGGTCGGGTTCTCCTGGGTGCCGGTGGCCTGCGCGGTGCCGTCCTGCTCCACGTACTCCACGGCCGGGTCGGCGGCCAGCCGGCGCGCCTGGTCCTCGCTCATCGCGGTCGAGAAGCCGCGCAGCACCGCGGTGTAGGTCAGCTTGAGCTCGCCGCCGTAGGTCGTGGCCAACGCCTGGGCGACGGCGGGGGTCTGCTCCAGGCTGACGGAGTCCTCCCGCAGCGCGACGATGTAGCTGCCCTCCACCGCGCCGGGTTGGCCCACGCCGAGGATGTCGCCCTCGGCTCGGTGCGCCTGCCCGTACCCGGCCGCGGTCAGCAACAGAGTCGTCGTCGCCAGGCACGCGGTGGCGACCCGCCGCCGGGTCGAGCGATCGTGTCGCATCGGTCGTTCTCCGTTCCACTAGGCCGCCCGGCAGCGGTGGTGGTCAAGCAGGCCGCGCGGAACCTCCGGGTGACGACGCGACTGCGCACCGCGACGACACCGTCACGGCACTCGGCTACCCGAAGCAACGACCGATCATGCCTCCGGAGCAGTCACCGGATCGGGCGATCGCCCGCGTCGGCTGCCCCGGTAGGCCCTCTCGCGGGCCCGCGCCAGCACGGCGGGCGCGAGGTCGAGGCCCGCCGGCCGGTTGAGGACCGGGTCGAGCGCGGGCAGGTCGCGGTCGACGTCCAGCGGACGGGCCACCAGCCGGCCGACCGGACGCCACGGCGGCCCGACCTCCAGGGTGAAGCCGAGCTCGGCGGGCAGGTCGGTCAACGCCGCCGAGCCGCACCGCACGGGGTCGGGGACGGCGGCCAGCCACACCAGCCGGTCGCGCCGGCGGAACGGGGTGATGCTGCCGTACCGGGCGCTGGTCCAGGTCCGGGTGGGCCGGGGCACCACGCGGGCGACGCACGTGGACAGCAGCACGTCCCACGGTCCGGGCAGCCGGAACGCCAACCCGAGCACGTCGGGCAGCCCGCCGGGCGTGCCCACGCCCTTGGACAGCCGGCCGCACACCTCCACCTCGCCCACCGGCAGCGGCAGCGCCGGGTCGAACGTCGCGGTCAGCTCGCCCTCGAACCACCGGCCGCGCGGGTGGAACGCCTTGGCGTCGCGGGCGGCGGCCAGCGCGCGGAAGGCGGGTTCGACGAGGTCAGGCACTGCGGGCATGGGGGCTCCCCTTCAGCGCCAGGCCCAGCGCGACCATGCCGGCGCCGAGCCCGAGGTGCAGCCAGTCGTCGGCGGCGTTGACCGGCACGAAGTTCGCCGGGCCGTCCTCGTCGACGACCAGCCCGTACAGCCACAGCACCAGGTAGACCGCCCCGCCGCCGATCAGGAACGCCCGCGCCGACGACGCCGTGCGCGCCATCGCGACACCGACCACGCCGAACAGCAGGTGCACCAGGTTGTGCAGGACGGACACGTGGAACACGCCGAGCAGGTGCGCGCCGGACCCGGGACCGGCGAAGGCGATCCGGTCGAGGTGGGCGGTGATCCCGGGCACGAACCCCAGCACACCCACCAGCAGGAACACGACCGCGACCGCCATCGCCGCGCCGCGAACCGGGTGCGGCAGCCGCGTGGTCGCACTCATCGCCGATCACCTCGCCTGTGACGTTGGCTCCCGCCCGGCTACCCCGCGATCACCACCCGAAACGGCGGCGCTCCCCCCACCACCCGAACCGGCACTCCGGTCTGCGTGCCCGACGCCCGCCCACCACCATCCACCCCACCACCGAACGGGGAAGTCGCCGCCCACCCCCGCCGAACCGCGCATCACCACCCGCCACCGAACCGCCCGTCCTCGCTCCTGTCCGCCGTCGCACCGCCGAACCGGCCATCGCCGTCCCCGTCCGCCGCCGAACCGCCGAACCGCCCGTCCTCGCTCCTGTCCGCCGCCGTACGGCCACCGAACCGCCCATCCCCGCCCCGGTCCGCCGCCGATCCCCCGAATCGGCCATCGCCGTCCGCCGCACCACCGAACCGCGCGTCACCGCCCGCCGCACCGCCGCCGAACCGCCCGTCCCCACCCCGGTCCGCCGCCGCACCACCGAACCGCCCGTCCGCACCCGGAACCGCGCGCCCGCCGCCGCGCGACACGACCCGCCCGCCACGACCGACCGTCGCCGACCCCGGTCGCGCCACCGTGCCGCCCGACACCGCGCGCGCGTCACCACCGGACGCCACCCCGCTCGGCACCACGCGCCCGGACGCCGCCGACGCCACGTCCGGGTAGCGCGGGAACAGCCGGTCCAGGTCCGTGCGCTCGAACACCCGCCGCACGTGCGGCGGCACGGCGGCCAGCCGCAGCCACCCACCGGCCCGCTGGGCCCGCGCCCGCGTCCGCACCAACGCGCTCATCGCCTGCGCGCCGCAGAACGCCACCCCGGACATGTCGAGCACGATCCGGTCACGTCCCTCGCTCACCAACCGGTCCATCCGGTCCAGCACCCGGCGCGCTCCCGCCAGGTCCAACTCCCCGGTCGCCACGACCACCGCGCACCCCGTCCGGTGGGCCTCGACCGACAGCGCCAGCATCCCGACCCCTTCACGCCACCCGGTAGTTCTCGTCGTCGTCGCCCGCCCCGATCAGGGACAGCAGCAGCCCTTCCCTGGTCGACCACGGGCAGATCTCCACCTCGTCGTGGCCGGTGGCCACCATCAACGCCTGCGCCACCAGCGCGCCCGCCAGCGACTGCTCCGCGCGGTGCCGGGAGATGCCGGGCAGCCGGGCGCGCCGGGGCGCGGGCATCCGGGCCAGGCGGGGGATCCAGCCGCGCAGGTCGTCCAGCCGCAACGTGCGCGGCACGAACGGCCCCTCGTGCTGCGGTCGCGCCCCGGCCAGCCGCGCCAACTGCTGGAACACCTTCGAGCAGCCGACGGCCCGGTGGTCGGCGACCGACGTGCCCTCCAGCGCGGCCACCACCCGGTCGTGCACCAGCACCTGCTCGCGGGCCAGGCCGCGGTGGTCGCGGGGCGCGGTCCCGCGCAACGCCAACCGCCGCGTCATCGTGCGCGCCCCGAACGGCAACGACCGGGTGAACGACGGCTCGACGTCCTGACCGGCCGCCAGCTCCACCGTGCCGCCGCCGACGTCGAGCACCAGCAGCGGGCCGACGTGCCAGCCGAACCAGTGCCGTGCCGCCTGGTAGGCCAGGCGCGCTTCCTCCGGGCCGGGCAGCACGCGCAGCCGGGTGCCGGTGCGCCGGGCGACCTCGGCGATGACCTGGTCCGCGTTCGGCGCGTCGCGGATGACGGAGGTGGCGAACGGCACGATGCCGGCGACGCCGGCGCGTTCGGCGATGCGGCGGGCGGTGCGGACGGCGGTCACGACTTGTTCGACGCCTTCCGGGCGCAGTCGGTTGTGCCGGTCGAGGGCCTGGTCGAGGCGGAGCCGGGTCTTGTGCGAGACGACCGGGTTGAGCGGGGAGCCCGACACCACGAGCAGGTGGGCGCTGAAGCAGCCGACGTCGAGCACCCCGACCTGACCGGGCCGTCTGGACATACGTCACCACCGTTCGCGAGTGAGAGGTACCGGGAGGGGTACCCGCAGGCGCATCGGGTGAAACCGGATTGGGTGATCCGACTCCGGGTAGTTCAAGGGCCATGAGTGCTTCGGAGAGGCCGTTGGCGGTGGTGACCGGCGCGTCCAGCGGGATCGGGCTCGAGCTGGCGAAGGTGTTCGTCGAGCACGGGTTCGACCTGGTGGTGGCGGCGGCGGAGAACGACGTGGTGCACGACGTGGCGCGGGAGTTGGCCGCCGGCGGTGCGCGGGTCGACCCGGTGCGCGCCGACCTCGCCACGTTCGAGGGCAACGAGGACCTGGTCGCGGTGGTCGAGGGCGTGGGACGGCCGGTGGACGCGTTGGCGGTCAACGCGGGCATCGGCATCGGCGGGGATTTCGTCGACGACAGCGACCTGCGCGCCCACCTGCGCGTGGTGGACCTCAACATCTCCTCGGCGGTGCACCTGGCGAAGCGACTGGTGCCCGCGATGGTGGAGCGCGGTGCCGGCCGCGTGCTGTTCACGTCGTCGATCGCGGCTACCGCGCCGGGCCCGTTCCACTCGGTGTACGCGGCGTCGAAGGCGTTCCTGGCGTCGTTCTCGCAGTCGTTGCGGGAGGAGTTGCGCGACAGCGGGGTGACCGTGACGGCGTTGATGCCGGGCCCGACGGACACCGACTTCTTCCGCCGGGCGGGCATGACGGACACGAAGGTGGCGACCGGCCCGAAGGACGACCCGGCCGACGTCGCACGGGCGGGGTTCAAGGCGCTGATGGACGGTGACGACCACGTGGTGGCCGGTTCCCTGCGCAACAAGGCGCAAGCCGCGGCCGGCCGCCTGCTGCCCGACCCGGTGAAGGCGCGGGCGATGCGGGGCATGACCGAACCGGGCTCGGGCTGACTTACCGCTCCCGTCGGGTCAGAACTCGGGGATCTCCGGCCCTCGACCGCCGGCCTCCGGCGTCGGCTCCTCGTGTTCGACCGCCTCGTCGGGTTCCGGCGTCTCGTCGCCGATCAGCGACCGGTACTCGTCGACTTCCTGCGGGGTCGGGTCGATCGGGGCTTCCTCGGCGAGCTCGTCCGGGTCGATCGGGTCGTCCTGCGGTTCCTGTGCTGCGGTCATGGCCGCTGGTTACCCCGTGTGCCGTCGCTCGAACGGAGTATCCGTGACGTCGTGACCATCCACGCGAGACGAGACGTCCCAGCCCTGCCCGACCTGGTGTTCAACGCCGCCGCGGACCCCGTCCGGCTGGCCGCCTGGCTGCCCGACCCCTACCAGGTCGTCGGCCGTTCGGACGACGTGCTGATCCTGCGCGCGCAGGACGGGCCGCACCAGGTGAGCCTGGCCGCCGACTACGACCGGCTGCTGCTGACCTGGGAACCGCTGGCCGGCCGCGGCTGCCGCGGCGAGCTGCGCGTCTCGCTGGCCGGCGTCGCGGGCAGCGTCGCCGAGCTGCGGGTGGCCGACTGCGCCGACGAGCAACTGCCGTCGCGGCTGCTGGAGGCGCTGGCCAATGACGTTGAGCAGAACCTCACCGCCGGCTGATCATGTCCCGGTGGACATCCGCCCCGCCCGGCCCGACGAGCTGCCGCTGCTGCCCCCGATCGAACGGGCGTCCGGTGAGCCCTTCCGAGACTTCGGCATGCCCGAGATCGCCGACGACGACCCGATGCCGCTGAGCACCCTGGCCCACCTGCACGTCTGGGTGGCCGCCGACCCGCACCCGGTGGCCTGGGTCGCGGTCGAGCAGGTCGACGGCGCGGCGCACGTCGAGCAGCTCTGCGTGCACCCCGACCGCGCCCGCCGCGGCATCGGGGCCGCGCTGCTCGACCACGTCGAGCGCTGGGCCGCCGGGCGCGGGCTGGCCGCGTTGACCTTGACGACGTTCCGCGACATCCCCTGGAACGGCCCTTATTATCGGCGGCTGGGGTTCCACGAGGTCACCGACCTCACGCCGGGACTGGCGGCCGTCGTGGCGGCCGAGACCGCACGCGGTCTGGACCCGACGACACGCGTCTGCCTGCGCAGGCCGCTCCCGTAACGGCGTTCGGGCGCGATACTGGGCGGGCGTGACCGCCCGCGACCGTTCGGAGGTGCCCCAAGGTGGTCGACTTCGTGCACGAGGCACTGCTGTACCGCGACGACGAGCAGTACCTCGCGGGTACGGTGCCGTTCGTGCGCGACGGCCTCGCCGCGGGGGAGCCGGTGCTGGTGGCCGTGCCGCGGCGCGGGATCGACCTGCTGCGGCGCGCGTTGGGCCGGCAGGCCGAGCAGGTCGAGTTCGTGGACCTCAGACGCGCGGGGCGCAACCCCGGCCGGATCATCCCCGGTGTGCTGACCGCGTTCACCGACAACAACGCCGGCGCGGGCCGGGTGCGGATCGTCGGCGAGCCGATCTGGCCGGACCGCACCGACCTGGAGTACCCGGCGTGCGTGCAGCACGAGGCGCTGGTCAACACCGCGTTCGAGGACCGGCCCGCCTGGATCCTCTGCCCGTACGACACGGCGAACCTCACGCCGGAGGCGCTGCGCGACGCGGAGACCACGCACCCGGTCGTGGTCGAAGGCCGGCGACGCAGGCCCAGCGCGGACTACCGCGAGCCGTTCCTGGTCGCCGAGGAGTTCAACCGCCCGCTGCCGGCCCCGCCGCCGGACGCCCTGACCCGCCGGTTCGACCTGGACGACCTCGCACCCACCCGACGGCTGGTGGCCGGTTTCGCCGCCGACGCGGGCCTGACCGCCGACCAGGTGGAGGATTTGGTGCTCGCGGTCAACGAGCTGACCACCAACAGCGTCGTGCACGGTGGCGGCACCGGCACGCTGCTGCTGTGGCGGGAGAGCGGCTCGGTGGTGTGCGAGGTGCGTGACGCCGGCCGGCTGGAGAACCCGATGGTGGGCAGGCGCAACCCGGGCCCGAACCCGCACGGCGGGTACGGCGTGATGCTCGTGAACCTGCTGTGCGACTTGGTGCGCGTGCACACGGGCGAGGACGGCACATCGATCCGCGTGTACATCGGCTGAGAGGGCAAGGGCTCGGCGGGGCGGGCTCGGCGCGGCTCGGTGCACCGAAGCCACGCGTGTGTGCTTGCACACCCACCTCCCGCCAATCCCGCTGGTCGCGGATGACCTTCGGGCGCGAACGACCTCGGCGCACCGGCCCCGACCGGCAGAATCGGGACCGTGACTCCCGCACTTCTGCTCGCCCACGGGGCCGGTGGCACGGTCCGCGCCAACTTCAGCCCGCTGATCCCGCGGTTGTCGCGCAACCGCAAGGTGCACGCGGTGGACTTCCCCGGCTCCGGGACCACCCCGCGCGCGACCACCGCCCTCGAACTGGACGACCTGGCCGACCGGCTGGTCGCCGCCGCCGACGGCGAGGAGAAGTTCGCGGTGGTCGGCTACTCGATGGGCTGCGCGGTCGCCGTGCGCGCGGCGCGGCGGCACCCGGAACGGGTGACGGCGCTGGTGCTCACCGCCGGGTTCGCCCACCTGGACGGCGAGACCCTGGACCGGATGCGGCAGTGGCGGCGGCTGGTCGACGGCCCCCGCACCGAGCTCGCCCGCTTCCTCATGTCCATCGCGTTGGGCGAGCCGTTCCTGCGGCGGATGACCGCCGAGCAGACCGAGGGCTTCCTGGAGCTGATCGCGCTCACCATCCCGCCCGGCACGCCCGAGCAGGTGGACCTGGTGCAGCGCGTCGACCTGCGTCCCGAGCTGCCGTCGTTGACCGTGCCGACGCTGGTGATCGGCACCAAGCACGACCGGCTGATCGCACCCGGCGTCACGCGCGAGCTGGCCGACCTGATCCCCGGCGCGCGGTGGGCCGAGCTGGACAGCGGCCACTCCCCCGCCGTGGAAGCGCCGACCGAGTGGGTCCGGCTGATCGAGGAGTTCCTCGACTCCGTGCCCGCCGCCTGAACCGAGGGCGGCCGGTTTGCCGCTCAGGCGGTCGGGCTAACCAGGCCGCATGACCAACACGCTCGTCCTCGACGTGGACGGCACGCTGGTGGACACCAACTACCACCACGCGGTGGCCTGGTACCGCGCGTTCCGCCGTTTCGACATCACCGTGCCCACCTGGCGGTTGCACCGCGCCATCGGGATGGGCGGTGACAAGCTCGTCGCCGCCGTCGCGGGCGAGCACGTGGAACGCGAGCACGGCGACGACCTGCGCCAGGCGTGGGAGGTGGCGTTCGAGCCGATGCTGGCCGAGATCAGGCCGCTGGAGGGCGCGCACCGCCTCGTCGCCGCGGCGCTGGAGCAGGACTTCACCGTCGTGCTGGCCAGCTCGGGCAAGCGCCACCACGTCGACCACTACGTGAAGCTGATCGACGTCTCCGGCATCACGTCGACCTCCGCGGACGACGTGGAGGACAGCAAGCCCGCGCCGGACCTGATCGAGGTCGCGTTGAAGCGGGTCGACGGCGGCGGTCGGGCGGTGGTGATCGGCGACTCGGTGTGGGACTGCCAGGCCGCCGCACGGGCCGGCCTGCCGGTGGTGTGCGTTCGCACGGGTGGTTTCGGCGAGGCCGAGTTGCGCGACGCCGGCGCGTCGGCAGTCTACGAAGAACTCGACGGGCTGCGGGCGGACCTCACCGACCTGCCGATGGCGTAGGAGGAATCGTGCGGATCGGGTACACCCTCATGACCGAGCAGGCCGGGCCACGCGAGCTGGTCGAGCACGCGGGGCTGGCCGAGCAGGCCGGGTTCGACTTCGAGGTGATGAGCGACCACTACTCGCCGTGGCTGGACGAGCAGGGGCACGCGCCGTACGCGTGGAGCGTGCTCGGCGCGGTCACGCAGGCCACCGAGCGGGTCGAGCTGATGACCTACGTGACCTGCCCGACCGTGCGCTACCACCCGGCGGTGGTGGCGCAGAAGGCGGCGACCGTGCAGCTGCTGTCGGGCAACCGCTTCACGTTGGGCATCGGGGCGGGTGAGAACCTCAACGAGCACGTGGTCGGCCGCGGCTGGCCGCCGGTGAACGTGCGGCACGAGCTGCTGCGCGAGGCCGTGGAGATCATCTCCCAGTTGTTCGACGGCGGGTACGTCAACTACTCGGGCCAGCACTTCCGGGTCGACTCGGCGAAGCTGTGGGACCTGCCCGAGCAGCGCGTGCCGATCGCGGTCGCGGTGTCGGGCGGGCAGTCGGTGCGCACGTTCGCGCCCCTGGCCGACGCGATGGTGGCCACCGAGCCGGACGCGTCGCTGAGCCAGGAGTGGGACGTCTTCCAGGGCGGCAAGTCGCGCAAGATCGGCCAGTTGCCGATCTGCTGGGACCCGGACCGCGACGCGGCGGTCGAACGGGCCCACGAGCAGTTCCGCTGGTTCGCGGGCGGGTGGAAGGTCAACTCCGAGCTGCCCGGCACGGCCGGGTTCGCGGGCGCGACGCAGTTCGTGCGACCGGAGGACGTGGCCGCCCGGATCCCGTGCGGTCCGGACGTCGGCCCGGTGGTGGAGGCGGTGGCGAAGTTCCGCGAGGCGGGCTTCACCGACCTGGCGCTGGTGCAGATCGGCGGCGACCACCAGCGCGAGTTCCTCGACTTCGCCAAGGGCGAGCTCCTGCCCGCCCTGCGCTGAACCCGCACTGGGCTGACCCCGCCCGCGCGGCCGGGTCAGCCCCGGCTGGACCCGCTGCCCCGGTCACGCGACGGCGGTCCGGTCACCGTCGGCGGGCCCGGGTTCGGGGTGATCACGAGCGGCGTCTCCGGCGGCACGCGGACCTCGGTCTCACGAGTCGACTTGGTCGTCTTGGTGCTCGCGGTCGTCGTGGTGGTGGCGGGCGGGGGTTCGACGGTCGTGCCGCCGCCCGGCTGCCCGGTGCTCCCGCCCGGGGTCTGCCCCGGCGAGTTCGGATCGATCGCGGTCACCGTGGACGGGTCGTGGCCCGGCACGACCGCGTCGGTGTCGCCCGCCTGCTCCGCGACCGGCTCGGGCACGGTGCTGGTCACCGGTCTGCCCGTGCGGTCGCCGGTGTCCGGCGCGGTCCCCTCGCCCCACAGCAGGAAGCCCAGCAACGTCAGCACCGCCGCCGCGGCGGCACCGCCGACCAGCATGACCCGGTTGCCGGACTTCGGCTCGGGCTCCTCGGGCGCCGGCCGGTCCACCACCGCCACCTCGACCAGCGGCGACAGGCCCGCGCTGGCCTCCTGCGCCCGGGTCAGCAGCCGCTCGCACTCCGCCGCCGACGGCCGCCTGGCCGGGTCGGACGCGGTCATCGCGGTCAGCACCTCGGTCCACGGCGCGGGCAGGTTGGCCGGGATGCGCGGCTCCCGGTGCAGCCGCGACAACGCGGCCTCCGTGTCACCGCCGGGGTACTCGGGCCGCCCGGTCAGGCACTCCAGCAGCACGAGGCCGAGCGCGTAGACGTCCGCCGCCGGCAGCACCTCGCCGCCGCGCACCTGCTCGGGCGCGAGGTACCCGGCCGTGCCGACCAGCACCCCGGACCTGGTCACGCGCGTGACCTGCGCTTGGAGCGCCAACCCGAAGTCGGCCAGGTAGGCGCGCCGCCCCGCCGGGTCGAGCAGGATGTTGGACGGCTTCACGTCCCGGTGCACCACGTCGTTGGCGTGCACGTGCGCCAGCACGCCCGCGACCTGCGCCCCGATCGCGGCCACCACCTCGGGCGCCATCGCGCCGCGCATCCGGCGGCGCAGCGTGCCGCCCTCGACCGGCTGCATCACGAAGTAGGGCCGGCCGCGGAAGACCCCGGTGCCGTACACCTCGACCAGGCCGGGGCACCGCATCCCGCCCAGCACCTGCGCCTCGCGGTCGAGCCGGATCCGGTCCTCGCCGGAGGCCTCGCCCAGGAAGAACTTGATCGCGACCTTCCGGTCCAGGCGCTCGTCCACCGCCCGGTACACCTCGGCCATGCCGCCCGATCCGTACAGGCTGCCGAGGGCGTACCTGCCGTCGACCACCTCGCCGGTCAGGTCACCGTCCCACATCCGGTTGAACCTCCGCTGTGTCGACGACGTCGGCCCGGACGCCGGAAGTTACCGGTCCCACGGCACCGTCAGCCACTCCGTATGCCGTTCCGCGTACACCTACCCGTAGCGCGCTCGTCACAAACGACGGTGACTTCGGGTTGCCGAAGCCGGGTTCGACCCGGTCGCAGACTACGAGCACCACCCCCGGAAGCTGACCGGCCGTGCACCGAAGACCACCCGGTTGAGTGACCTCCGGCGCACGGCCGGGTGGAAAACGACCTCTACGGCGTGGCGGTGGTGCAAGTGCGCGTCGGCGGGGTCGTCGTGGTGGTGCTCCCGGGCAGGGTGGTCACCGGCGGGCCGGCCGAGGCGGGCCGGGTGCCGCTGCAGTAGTGCGACTCGATCCGCCCGTCGGACGCGTCGCCGTGCGCGAACACGACGTACCGCACGCCCGTCGCGAGCCTGATGCCGCACATCGCGCCGCTGGTGGACGTCACGACGTCGACCTGCGAGGGCAGATTCGCCTTGTAGACCTGGCCCACGGCGACGGCGTACCGGTACTTGTCGTCGTAGGTGACCGACGGGTCGCCGGTCTCCAGGGTCTCGCTGAGCACGAGCCCGTCGAACACGTAGGTCGCCTGGTAGAAGCGCTGCCCCTCGGTGCTGGGCAGGCAGCTGCAGGCGCTGGCCGGGCTGGTGAGCACGGCGGTGAGCAGGGCGGCGGTGACGGTGGCGACACCGGCCGCGTGGGCCAGGAAACGGAAGCGCGCCAAAGGATCCCCCTCGGGCAATGGAGTGGGTCGGTGGCGGTGTCCGCCCAGCGTACGGTCAAACCGCCCGTGCCGGAGACCACCCAGCCGAGTGGTCTCCGGCACGCGGCGTCACGGCGTGGCCGTCGCGCAGGGTGTCGTGGGCGGCACGGTCGTGGTGGTGACGGCGGGCCCGGTGGTCGTCGGCGGCCCGCCGGAGGCGAGCCTGATGCCACTGCACTGGCCGGTCTCCACGCGGCGGTCGGACACGTCGCCCTTCGCGAACACGAGGTACGCCTGGCCGACGGTCAACGTGAGGCCGCACGAGTTGTTGCGCTGCGTCAGCACGTACACCCGGCGGGGCACGTCGCCCTTGTACTCGGTGTCGACGTCGACCGTGTACCGGTAGGCGGTCGGCTCGACCTTCTCGTGGACCACCACGCCGGAGAACACGTAGGTGGCCTGCTGGTAGCGCAACGCCTCGTTGCCGGGATTGCAGATGCACGCGCCGGCCGGGCTGGTGAACACCGCGGCGAGCAGGAGCGCGGTGCGCCCAGCGTACGGTCAGGCGTGCAAGGCGAACCAGAGCTCGGCGCGGACGCCCGCGGGTTCCAGCGAACGCCCCAGCAGCCGTTCCGCCCGCCTGAGCCGGTTGCGCACGGTGTGCCGGTGCACGCCCAGCCGGGCGGCCGCCGGGTCCGCCTGCCCGTGGCAGGCCAGCCACACCCGCAGCGTCTCCCGCAGCACGTCGTCCAGCGGCGCGAGCAGGGCGGCGGCGAACTCCGCCGCGTCCGGGGCCAGCAGACCGGACCCGGCGACCTCCTCGAACGTGGCCACGCCCGCCTCCCACGCCCGCAGCGCCTCCCGGTAGCCGCGGGCGACGCTGCCCGCGTCCACCGGGCCGGACGCGGCGGCGGGCACGTCGACCGCACGGGCCAGCACGACCACCCGCCCGTCCACCTCGGCCCAGAACCCCTCCGGTTCGGCGGGCTCGCGCAGCACGAACACCCGGAACGTCCCCTCGGGCACCCCCTCCACCGGCACGCCCGCCAGCGCCAACAGCCAGCGCGCCCGCCGCAGCTCCCGGCGCACCGCCTCGACCTCGTCCGACCGGGCCAGCGCCACGGTGAGCAGCGACGCGGCGGCGTTGACCACGCCCGCGTCCAGCGGCCGGGCCGCCGCGACGGCGAGGAAGCCGCGCCGCCCGAGCACCTGCATGGCGACGTGCCGCTCCCCCACCTGCCAGGCCGCCCCGGCCGGCCCGCCCGCCGACGCGAGCCGCCGCACCTGGCCGGCGAGGTCGGGCACCGAGCCCACCACGTGCACCGGCGTGCCGTGCGGGTCCAGCAACGCCGCCGCGCCGTCGATGAGCCGGGCCAGCCGCCGCACCACGCCGGGCGGCCCCTCGCCGACCGCGGCCCGGGTCAGCGCCCGCTGCGCCGTGCCGGCCCGCGCCAGCGCCGCGTACTCGTCCGCCGCGACGGCCCGCGACACGGCCTTGGTGATCGCGATGAACGGCGTGGCCCGCGGCACCTCCAGCAGCGCGAGCCCCGCGTCCCGGGCGGCCCGGACCAGGTCGTCGGGCACGCGGTCGTGGCTCAGCCCGGTGCCGAACCCCAGGCCCACCGCGCCCGCCGCCACGAGCCGCCGCACGTACTCCCCGTGCGGCCCGAGCGCGATGCCCGTGGTCAGCAGCAGCTCGCCGCCCTCCAGGAACGGCGTCGGGTCGGCCAGCTCGGTGCTGTGCACCCACGCCACGACCCGGTCCAGCCCCGCGTCCACGCGCACGACCAGGCCGGTCTCGCGGGCCAGTCGCCCGACCGTCAACGCCATGGACACTGTGTACAACGCGCCATCACCGGTTCGCCACTGTGGACACTGTCGCCCGACGCGCCGCCGGTCGATGCTGGACCCATGGCCCGACTGCGCACGGAGATCCCCGGACCGCGCTCCCGCGAGCTGGCGCGGCGGCGCGAGGCCGCGGTGGCGGCGGGCGTCGGCACGGTGCTCCCGGTGTACGTCGACCACGCCGAGCCGGGGCTGCTGGTCGACGTCGACGGCAACCGGCTGATCGACCTGGGCTCCGGCATCGCGGTGACCGGCGTGGGCAACCCCGCGCCGCGCGTCGCCCGGGCCGTGCACGAGCAGGTCGACCGGTTCAGCCACACGTGCTTCATGGTCACGCCGTACGAGGGCTACCTGGACGTGTGCGAGCGGCTGGCAGAACTCACGCCGGGTGGGCACGAGAAGCGCTCGGTGCTGCTCAACTCCGGCGCGGAGGCGGTGGAGAACGCGGTCAAGATCGCCCGGCGCGCCACCGGGCGGCCGGGTGTCGTGGCGCTCGACCACGCCTACCACGGCCGCACGAACCTCACCATGGCGTTGACCGTCAAGGAGGTGCCGTACAAGCACGGCTTCGGCCCGTTCACGCCCGACGTGCACCGCATCCCCGGCTCGTACCCGCTGCACGACGGCCTGACCGGCGCGGAAGCGGCGCGGCGCGCGGTCGCCGCCGTCGACCGGCCGGCTGAGATCGCCTGCGTCGTGGTCGAGCCGATCCAGGGCGAGGGCGGCTTCATCGTGCCCGCCCCGGGGTTCCTCACCGCGCTGGCCGACTGGTGCCGGTCGCACGGCGTGCTGCTGGTCGCCGACGAGGTCCAGACCGGCTTCTGCCGCACGGGCGACTGGTTCGCCTGCGCGCACGAGGGGGTGGTCCCGGACCTGGTGACCACGGCGAAGGGCATCGCGGGCGGCCTGCCGCTGGCCGCCGTCACCGGGCGCGCCGACGTGATGGACGCCGTGCACGCGGGCGGGCTCGGCGGCACGTACGGCGGCAACCCGGTCGCGTGCGCCGCCGCCTCGGCCGCGATCGACACCATGCGCGAGCTGGACCTCAACGCCGCCGCCCGGCGCATCGAGGCGACCGTGCTGCCCCGCCTGCGGGCCCTGCCCTCGGACGACGTGGTCGAGGTGCGCGGGCGCGGCGCGATGCTGGCCGTGGAGCTGACCTCCGCCGAGGTGGCGGGCCGGGTCGCGGCCGCCTGCCACGAGGCCGGGGTGGTCGTGCTGACCTGCGGTACCCGTGGGAACGTGATCCGCCTGCTGCCACCTCTCGTCATCCCGGACGAGCTGCTGGCCGAGGGCCTGGACGTGCTTGAAGGAGCCATTCGGTGACGACGCCGTACTGGGTCGCGGGACAGCCCGCGACGAGCGAGGACCTGGTCGAGATCCGCACCCCGCACGACGGCGCGCTCGCCGGCGTGACGTCGAACGCGACCACGACCGACGTGGAACGGGCCGTGGCCGCCGCGCACGCGGTGGCCGACGAGTTCGCCGCCCTGCCCGCGCACGCCAGGTCGGCGGCGCTGGACCACGTGTCGCGGCGGCTCGCCGAGCGCGCCGACGAGGTGGCCGCGCTGATCACCGCCGAGTCGGGCAAGCCGCTGAAGTGGGCCCGGATCGAGGTCACGCGCGCGACCTCGACGTTCCGCTGGGCCGCCGAGGAGGCCCGTCGGTTCTCCGGCGAGTTGCAGCGGCTGGACACCGACCCGGCGGCCGACGGCCGGCTGGCCCTGGTGCGGCGCGCGCCGCGCGGCCCCGTGCTGGGCATCGCGCCGTTCAACTTCCCGCTGAACCTGGTGGCGCACAAGGTCGCGCCCGCGTTGGCGGTGGGCGCGCCGATCGTGGTCAAGCCCGCGCCGGCGACGCCGCTGGTCGCGCTGCTGCTGGGCGAGCTGCTGGCGGAGACCGACCTGCCCGCCGGGTCGTGGTCGGTGCTGCCGGTGCCCAACGAGGTCGCGGGCGCGCTCGCCGAGGACCCCCGGCTGCCGGTGGTGTCGTTCACCGGCTCCGGCCCGGTCGGCTACTCGATCCTGGACCGCGTGCCGCGCAAGCACGTCGTGCTGGAGCTGGGCGGCAACGCGGCGGCCGTCGTCTGCCCGGACTGGGCGGACCTGGACTGGGCCGCCCAGCGGATCGCCACGTTCTCGATGTACCAGGGCGGCCAGTCGTGCATCTCGGTGCAACGCGTGTACGCGCACGAGGACGTGTACCCGGCGTTGGCCGAAGCGGTGGTGGCGCACGTGCGCAAGCTCGGCACCGGCGACCCGACCGACCCGGCCACCGACGTCGGCCCGCTGATCAACGAGGCCGCCGCGCGACGGGTCGAGGCGTGGGTGGACGAGGCCGTGGCGGCGGGCGCCCGCGTGCTGACCGGCGGCCGGCGCTCGGGCGCGGCCTACGAGCCGACGGTGCTGGCCGACGTGCCCGCGGCGTGCAAGGTGGTCGACGAGGAGGTGTTCGGACCGGTGGTGGTGCTCGACCGGGTGCCGTCGGTGGACGAGGCGTTCGACCGGGTGAACACCTCGCGGTTCGGCTTGCAGGCGGGCCTGTTCACCCACGACGTGCGCGTGGCGTTCCGCGCGGCCAAGCGGCTGGCCGTGGGCGGCGTGATCGTGGGCGACGTCCCGAGCTTCCGCGCCGACCAGATGCCCTACGGCGGCGTGAAGGAGTCGGGCACCGGCCGGGAAGGGGTGCGCGCGGCGATGGAGGACCTGACCGAGCAGCGGGTCCTGGTGCTGACCGGGCTGGAGCTGTAGCGCTTGCCACCCGGCCACGCCGTCGTGGCGTGCTCGGCGGTGCTCTGCGCCAGGTCGAGGGCCACGTCCGCCCGGGTCGCACGGCCACCGCCGCGACACCGGGCAGTGCGTACCTCGTGCGGCTACCTGCGCCACGCGTTCCACTCGACGGGTCGGCCAGGACCGGTCCGCTGATTCCCGGCACAGCCCGCGGTCGAGCCGGCCAGGGGCGACGACGTGCGGGAACGCGGTGGCACCGGGCGTGCGCGGGTACGGTCGCCCATCGTGGACAGGGTGCGGGTCACGGCGAAGGCCGAGTTGGGTGCGGCCGGGTTGCCGGTCGGGCGGCCGGTGCTGGTGCTGGTCGGCGGCGCGGGCGGGATGGCGGGCGACGACCTCGACGCGCTGGTGCCGGTGCTGGTCGACCTCGTGCCGTTGCTGGACGCGTGCGGCGCGGTGGTGGTGGACGGTGGCACGGACGTCGGCGTGATGCGGGCGGTGGGTCGGGCGCGGGCGGCGGCCGGTGGGGCGTTCCCGCTGGTCGGGGTGGCCGCCGAGGTCGCGGTCGACCTGGACGAGTTCGAGCCGAACCACACCCACCTGGTGCTCGTGCCCGGCGGCACGTGGGGTGACGAGTCGCCGTGGCTGGCCGACGTGGCCGACGTGGTGGCGGGCCCGCAACCGTCGCTGACCGTGCTGGTCAACGGCGGCCTGATCACGTTCGACGACGCCGAGCACAGCCTGGTCCGCGAACGGCCGCTGGTGGTGCTGCGCGGCAGCGGGCGCACCGCGGACGCCATCGCCGAGAGCGCGGACGAGCGGTCCACCGCGATCGCCACGTCGCCGCTGACGACCGTGCTCGGCTCCGACGAGCTGCGCGCCCACGTCGAGCGGGTGTTCCGGGCCGGCGGACGCTGAAGGCTCTTGTTCGCCGGGTGCGTGGCAGCTACCTGCCGCCGGCCGTGCGCGCCCCCTCGGGCAGCCGACCATGTGAACGGCACTGGCCTGCTTCCCGGGGGAGACCGACGATGGACCTGCCGCCGCCACCCATGCCCGCCCCGCCCGAGTTCCACCCCGACCTGCCGCCCCGGCCCGCGCCACGCCCCGGTGACCCGCCGGCGGTCGCGATCGGCAACGCCTCCCTGCTCGGCGTCGGCTACTTCGTGCTCGGCCGCAGGAAGCTGGGCATCGCGGCCGCCTTCGTCACGGTCGTGCTCCTGACCGTCCTCGCCTCCGCCGTGCGGACCGTGTGGATGGAGGTCGCGGTGCTCGGGTGGTGGGCCGCGGTGGTCGCGCACGGCTGGTTCCTGGCACGACGGTCCCCACGGGAGGGCGTGCGGCGGCAACGGCTGGTCGCCCTCGCCATCACGGTGCCGGTGCTGCTGGTCGTCGGCTTCTTCCGGTTCGACGCGGCACGGATCGAGGGCGACGTCACCGAGGCCCGCGGTGAGGGCGACTGCGGGCGGGCGGTGACCGCGCTGGACGAGTTGGGGGCCGTCCACCACGTGGTCGACGCGCCGCTGACCGTCCGCGGTGAGGTCACCGCCGAGGCATGCGCACGGCTGCGGGTGGCCGAGGCCGACCTCGACGCCGCGTTGACCGGTGACGTCACGGCGTTGGAAGCCGGCTTCGGACGCCTCGCCGACGTGCTCACGGAGGTGCCCGGCCACGAGCGGATGGTGGAACGGGCGTTGGACGGCTTCCTGGCGGGCCTGCCCCTGGACGACCCGTGCCGGACCGTGGCGGTCACCGACTGGCTCGGCGAGCGCGAGCCGACCGGCCACGTGCTGGACCGCGCGGCCGACGTCGTCCCCCGCACCGCCCCCGCGGCGCTCGTGGCGTGCGGCGCCAACCGCGCGGCGGCCGAGGACTGGCAGCCGGCACGTGAGGTGTACCAGCAACTGCTCGACCAGTACCCGGGCCACGAACTCGCCGGCAAGGCGACCGAGGGTGTCCAGCAGGCGACCCGGGCGCTGGAACTGGCCAACGTCCGCAGCCTGCTCGCGCCCACCTACGGCGACGCGCAACCCGCCTACTGCAGCCGCCCCGCCCCGTACAGCGGCGCACCCGCCTACCGCGCCCAGAACCCCAACCGCGCCTTGATCTACGGCAACACCACCTACGCTCAGAAACTGCCCCGCGAGTGGATCGCCGGCGACGCCGCCGACGCCGTCCTGATCATCTGCGCCGGCGAGACCGAACTCGGCGCGGCCGTCCAGACGTGCCCGTACGAGTCCAAGTCACCGCTGGGCGGGGTGCGGTACGTGACGTTCCACAAGATCGCGATCCCGGTCCGCGTATACGAACTGCGCACGGGTCAGGTCGTGCACGACACGAGGCTGGAGATCGGCGGCACGAGCTGCCCACCGATCCTGAGCTACACCAGCTTCACCGGCGTCGACCTTGGCCCACCGTCCCAGGTCCACGTCACCCCGTCCGACGCCGACGTCCACGCCCCCTTCCACCCGCTGATCAACCCCTGACCCCTCGACCACCGCCCGTTCTCGATCGCGGCTGCCGGACATGGCCATCTCCCGGGGTCTGTCCCTGATGTCGAACCGCAAGGAGTGGGTCGGGTGGGAGACTGGCCGCCGACGTGACGACTCAAGGGAGCTCGGCGTGACCTCTGACGCCCTCGAAGGACCGGTCTCGGCGTCGAGCGGACGGGGCCAGCCGATCCTCGATCTGCTGGACAAGGCCATCCGCTTGCAGACACCGCTGGTCCGCAAGAACATCGCCCGGGCCCGTCACCGCAACCCGGACGCGACACCGGCCGAGGTCATCCGCGCGTTGGAGCGGATGTACGTGAGCGCCCTGGCGGGCACGGGGGCCGCAGTCGGGGGCGCTGCCGCCGCGCCCGCCGTCGGCACCGGGATCGCGCTGGCGCTCTCGGCGGGCGAGGCGTTCTCCTCACTGGAGTTGAGCACCCTTTTCGTGCTCTCGGTCGCGGAGGTCCACGGGGTCCAGCTCGACGAGATCGAACGACGCCACACACTGGTCATGGGTGTCCTGCTGGGCCCGTCCGGCTCCTCGACCATCGGCAAGGTCGCCGAGCGCACCGGCCGGCACTGGGGCCGCCAACTCGTCGGCAAAGTGCCCGCGGCGACGCTGCGCCAGATCAACAGCGCCCTGGGCAGGAACTTCGTCACCAGGTACGGCACCAGGCAGGGGATCATCGTGCTCGGCCGGGTCGTCCCGTTCGGCATCGGTGCGGTGATCGGCGGCGGCGCCAACGCCACCGTCGCCGCCCTGGCCGTCCGGGCCGCCCGGCGTGCGTTCGGCCCCGCGCCGGAGTCGTGGCCCGAGACGTCGCCGAAGCTCGAACCCGAGCCGAACCCCTGATCGAGGCCGTGAGCCGACTGGGCCGCTCGTCCAAAACCGCGCAGCTCGAACCACCGTGCCGGTTGATGTGGGAAAGTCGGGGCGTGGGCAAGCGCGAGATGGACGACGAGCAGCGCGAGCGGATGCGCGTGCTCAAGCGGTTGACCTGGCGTGGGCTGGTGACAGGTGGGGTGTTCCTGGTCTGCGCGATCGTCGGCGGGGTGCTCCTGCGCGACGACTGGACGGCGTGGCTGCACTTGGCTTCGCTGAGCCTCGTACCGACCCTCATCACGTTCGTCTCGCAGTGGCGCTACATCCGCCGCGGCCCGTTCCCCCGACTGCCCGCGAGCATGGAGTGATGCGCTACGCCCAAGTGTCGCGCCACCAGAAGCGGCCGATGACCAGTTGCTCGAGGTCGCCGATCGTGCCGACGCCGGCCGCCGGGTCGTTCTCCAGGCCGAGGCGGACGTCGGTGACCACGTGGCCGGCCTCGCGGACCTCGCAGTCGGCCCGGAGCACGTCCGCGGGGATCCCGGTCGCCGAGGCGACCACGTCGAGCACGATTCCCGTGTGCGGGCCGCTGAACCGGATCAGGAAGAACCAGTCGTCGGTCGGCTCGCCGAACCGGGCCCACTCGAAGTCCAGCAGGGCGGTGATGGTGTCGCCATCGGCGAGCCAGTTGTCCCAGTAGCAGTCGCCGTGCACGGGGACGTCGGTGCCGGCGCGCTCGGGCGCGTGGTCGGCGATCGCGGTCAGGCCGGTGATGACCCGGCGTGAAACGAGGCCGTCACGATCGGCTGCGCGCAGCCGGTCTATCTCCTCGCGCAGCGCCTCCCGGCTGGTGAAGCCGCCGTGGGTGGACGGCCGGCGCAGGATCTCGGCGGCGCTGGGGCCGGGCTGCCAGGCGTGCAGCCGGTCGAGGCGCTCGACGGCCTGCACGGCGAGCGTCCGCGCCGTGGCGGCATCGGCGTGGGGCAGGTGGATACCGGGCGAGGCACCAGGAACGCGTTGGTAGCAGGCGTAGCGCACGCCGTCTCGCCGGCCGCCGGCCAGCAGCGGGGCGGTGATGCCGTCGGGCAGTTGCGGCAACAGGGCGACCTCCCGGTCCAGCCGCGTGTGGTGGTCGGTCAGCTTCACCACGACGTCTGCGCCGACGAAGACGCGGTGCGAGAGGCTGCGGACCGGCTCCAGCGGGCCGGGATCGCGACCCAGGGCGATCGTCGCGACCTCGCGGGCGGTCGGCGACCGGGGTGCGGAGGTCACCTGGTCAAAGTACCTGTCCGTTCCGCTCACAGATGGCGGACGCCCAGTCCGGTGAACAGCAGTCCGCCGCGTAGGTCCGGACCGCGATCGATCGGGTTGTCCGGACCCGGTTGGCGGATTCGACGACGACCGATGCGTTCGGGTCGGCCGGGTCCGTTCACCGGTCGGCGCTTGAGTCGCGGCGAGAGGGGTGCATCCGGACGATCCGGCTCAGCTTCCGCCGTCGTCCTGCTCGGTGATCCCCGGCGAGCCGGCTTTCCACCGCGACGCAGGTGGACGACGGCAGTACTGCGGCTACTGTTATTCGATTACAGCCTAGGCCATGATCTCGTCAGCCAGCGCCGATGAGGAGGTCGACTTGAACGTCCGCTCCCTGGCCGCGACGGCGGTACTCGCCCTGACCGCCAGCATGCTTGCCGCCACGCCCGCGCAGGCGGAGACTTTCGCCACCTTCACCCCGCAAACGATCTCGGTGCCCAAGCAGGTCCGGCCTGTCGTGCACAGCGTCACTCCCGTGGGCACCATCTGGCTGGACATGACCGCCACGCAGACCGCATACGTCGTGTCGAAGATGCGGGTCAACGACGCCACCATCCGCAGCCTCTTCGACAACGAGGTCGTCTGCCAGGGGCCGGGCGGGTGGAGCAAGAACATGGTGATCGGGCAGAACGTGTACGACCTGAACTCGGGCTCCCCGTATCAGGACGTGACGCTCTACACCCGTTTCCTCGTACACCCCGGCGTCGCCGGCAGGGTCACCTGCACCGCGAACGTGCGGGGTAACTCGCTCAGCACGACCAGTGCCGCCACCTACCGGCTGGTCAGCGGGTACCTCACGTTCGCCGACACCTCGGTTGTCAACGCCGCCGACGGGCAACCGGTGCAGTCCAGCGTGAGCGCAGGGGTGCACGCCCTCAACGGCGGCACATTGTGGCTGCCCAACCTCGGCTACTTCGACCTTCCCTCGACTGTGCAGGGCCTCAACGTCGTCGGCGACGTCAACCTGAAGGTCTGCCATCCGGACGGCCCGGACGACCCGTGTGACAAGTACGGGTCGACCCAGGTGAAGTTCACGCTGTTCATCAACCAGTGGAAGTCGGACGGCACACTCTGCAAGACCGACAGCAGCATCCAGGTCACGCACAACGTGCCGTACTGGGTGCACCACAAATACGTGCCACTCAACAAAGCGGACTTCACCGTGAGCACGGCGCCGGGTTGCATCCCCCGGTTCAACGCCTACGTCAAGGTCGAGTGGTTGAGCGGCCAGACCGCCGGAATCCATGGCACTGCCAGCCTCACCGACTCCCAGGGCTCGACAACCACGCACGACTCCGACATGAGCCACGCCTACGTACTGCCGTACTGACCTCGCGCTCACCCGCTCACCGCCGTGGCCGAGCTGGTGACCATGGTGTCCGGGGTCAGCGGCCGGGTCAGATCGGTGTGGAGATCCTGGCGCCAGAGCAGGTGGAACAGCACCGGCAGCACCGCGATCGGATCGCCGGTGGCCTCGGCTCCGTCCATCGGCCCGCGAGGCCGACTGAACGCCGCGCGTAACGCGGCGCGACGTCGGCCAGGCCGTGGCGCGGGTGTCGGTAGCCGGCCAGCCGGCGACTGTGCCCAGCATCGTGCCCGGCGGTGCGCCGACCACCTCGTAGTCCGAGCCCATCAGTGCGCAGGCCGCGCGGGTGGCGTCGAACGCGACCTGGTCACGTGGCTTGATCCGGTGGGCGGGGCGGACGTCGAGCACCCGCGCCGAGCCGTCGGCGGGACGGGCGAAGCAGTCCGGGGCGTGGGAGCGGGGCTTGCCTACGGCTGTGGTCCCGAACAGCCAGAACGGCTGGGAGGCGATGACCACGACGTCGCGCGCACGGGCAGGCAGGACTCGAACGGGATCTGCCACGCCTTGGTCAACGGCAGGCGCTGCTCGCCCTCCTCGTCGGTGAACGCGACGTCGTACCGCTCGTCGGACGCCGGGCCGGCGCCGCCGGGCACGAGATCCAGGTTCCGCACCGAGGCATCTTCCCGGCAGAGCACCGGCCCGCTCGCACCAACCCCCGCCGACTAGACCCGGACTCCGCCACCGCCCCGCCATGTACACCCGGCCTCCGCCACCTTCGCGCGGACCGGTCAGTACCGGGGGCCGGTCGAGGTTGACGCTTGTCACGGGACAGTCACAGAGAGTATGGTCTAGACCTGCCGCCGCGTTTGGGTGAACGCTCCACCCAGCGCACTCGGGTTGGCGTTCGCCACAAGCGTTTCCGCCCATCCGATCAGAGGAGTCCCCATGTCACTCCGCCGAAGGATCGCCGCGGTGGCGGCCGGTGTGCTCGCCGCGCCACTCGTATCGGTCGCCCTGCCCTCGGCACCGGCGTTCGCGCACGGGTACGTCTCGTCACCGGCCAGCCGTCAGGCGCAGTGCGCCCGCGGTCTGGTGCAGTGCGGCGACATCAAGTACGAGCCGCAGAGCGTCGAAGGCCCCAAGGGCCTGCGCAGCTGCAACGGCGGCGTCGCCCGGTTCGCCGAGCTGAACGACAACAACAAGGGCTGGAAGGTGGCGAGCACCGGCCAGACGGTGACGTTCAACTGGACGTTCACCGCGCGGCACGCCACCGCCAACTACGAGTACTACGTCGGCGGCAGGCGGGTCGGCTACTTCAGCGGCAACAACCAGCAGCCGCCGGCCACCGTGTCGCACACCGTGAACCTGGGTGCGTCCGGCCGCCAGACCGTGCTCGCCATCTGGAACATCAGTGACACCGCCAACGCGTTCTACGCCTGCATCGACGTGAACGCGAGCTGATCCTCGAGAGTCCTACCTCCAGCACGCGAGAGTCCTGCGTTCGCGCACCCCGAGTTCAACGCTCAGCGCACTCCCAGCCGGTGCCGAGCGTTGAACTCGGGTGTCGTGAACGTAGGACTCTCGCGGCGTGAACGCAGGACTCTCGCGGCGGAGGTCAGGCGGTGAAGCCGCCGTCGGCGTGCAACTGCGCGCCGGTCACGTAACCGGCCTCATCGGACGCCAGGAACGCCACCGCCGCCGCGATCTCCGCCGGCTCCGCGTAACGCCCCACCGCCGTGAAGCCGCGCACGACGTCCGAACCGGGGCCGTCGGCCGGGTTGGAGGCGGTGTCCGTCGCACCGGGGTGCACCAGGTTCACCGTGATCCCGCGCGGCCCCAACTCGCGCGCCAACGCCTTGGTCATCCCCGCCAACGCCGCCTTGGACGCCGCGTACAGCGAGAACCCCGGGAACACCGCCCGCTCGGACACGTTGCTGCCGATGCCGATCACCCGACCGCCCGGCCCCATGTGCGGCAACGCCGCCTTGACCGCCACGAACGCCGCCCGCACGTTCACGTCGAACGTCCGGTCGAACTCCGCCACCCCCAGCTCCTCCACCGGCCCGACGATGAACTCGCCCGCGTTGTTCACCAGCACGTCCAACCGCCCCAGCACCGCCGCGGTCTCCTCGACCGCCGCGACCACCGCCTCCGCGTCACCGCTGTCCGCCCGCACGGCCACCACCCGCCGCCCGAGCGCCTTCACCCGGTCCACCACGTCGCCGGGGCTGGTGCGGTAGGTGATCGCGACGTCCGCGCCCAGCTCCGCCAACCGCACCGCGATCGCCGCCCCGATACCCCTGCTGCCGCCCGTGACCAGGGCGACCTTGCCGTCGAAGTTCATGCCGACGATCCTGCCGCCGCAGCGCATTCCGATCCGGCGGGAATCGGACCCCGCACTCCGATTTCGGCACGATGACCGTTGAAGCCCGACGGTGACCAACCTCACCGCGCCGAACCCGACGGGACGGTCAGCCGCACCGCTGCTCGCCGCGATCCCGGAATTTACGTTGCGAGGGTCGCGGAGGCTCGCATAGGTTCGCAGTACACGAGGAAGGAGGTGGTCCGAAGTTGAATAGCTATAGGACTCGTCGTGAGGTGGCTGTCCGCTAGGACTACCTTTCCCAGGTGGTCTGGGCGAATCCCAGGCAGCCACCCGGCCCCCGTGATCCCGAGCCCAGTCCAGCTCGGCCCGCACCCCGGTGCGGGAAGTGGTCAGGGGGCCGTTTCACGTTCCGGAGCAGGTCAGCCCAGGTGGGCGCGCACGACCCGCAGGTCGGCGACGAAGCCCCGGTACGCCTCGTCGCGGTCGGGGGCGCGCAGGACCGCGGACGGGTGCACGGTCGCGATCACGTCCTGGTCCTCGACCCGCTCGACCCGACCTCGGCGTTCGCTGACCTTGAACGAGCTGCCCAGCACCGCCTTCGCGGCCGTCGCGCCCAGGCAGACGACCAGGTCGGGCCGCACCCGCGCCAGCTCGGCCCGCAGCCACGGCAGGCAGGCCACGACCTCGCCGCGCGTCGGCGTCTTGTGGATGCGCCGCTTCCCGCGCTCGGCGGGCACGAACTTGAAGTGCTTGACCGCGTTGGTCAGGTAGACGCCCTCGCGGGCCAGGTCGGCCTCGTCCAGCGCCTTGTCCAGCAGCCGGCCGGCGGGTCCGACGAACGGCTCGCCCTGCCGGTCCTCCACGTCGCCGGGCTGCTCGCCGACGAGCACCAGCCTGGCGGTCTCCGGCCCCGACCCGAACACGACCTGGGTCGCGGGCTTGTACAGCTCGCAGCCGCGGCAGCCGGTGGCCGCACGCCGCAGCGCCGCCAGGTCCGCGCCCTCGGGCACGAACTCGGCGGCGCCGGCGGTGCGACTAGTGGTCGTCGCCACGGAAGGCGTCCTTGACCTTCTCCCCTGCCTGCTTCAGCGAGCCCTTGGCCTGCTCGGTGCGCCCCTCGGCCTGCCACTGCTCGTTGTCGGTGGCGTCGCCGACGGCCGCCTTCGCCTTGCCCTTGAGCTCTTCGGCCTTGTTGCTGACCTTGTCGTCGGTCCCCATGACCGTTCCTCTCGTCGGGACTGCTGTGCTACCGACGGGTACCCCTCGCCCGAACGGGGAAACCAGCACGGCATGACCTCACGCATCCTCGCCATCGCCGTCGACTGCCCATCCGGCCAGGTCAGCGCCTTGGAGGAGTTCTGGCGCGCGGCGCTCGGCCACCAAGTGGCACGTCGGTGGACGGACCCGAAAGGGGTGGAGTACACCGAGTTGGCGGGCGACGGGCCGACGTTGCTGCTACAACCCGTGACCGAGCCGAAGCGGGGGAAGAACCGGCTGCACCTCGACCTCGTGCCCGACGGCGACCGGGACGCGGAGGTCGAGCGGTTGACCGGCCTGGGGGCGCGGGTCGTGGACGCCGACCCGGCCCTGCCGTGGGTGGTGTGCGCGGACCCCGCGGGCAACGAGTTCTGCGTCCTCCCGCCACGCTGAAACCCCTCCAGTTGCACCGCAGGGCCCATCCTCTACTACGGTGATCGTCTACGCGGTTGAAAAGCCAGCCGCAAGCCACCCGGCACCCGCAAGGGCACCAGGGTCAGCGAGAGCTGTGGGCTTGCCGGTGCTGGCACCCGCGTGCCCCCACGCTCTCGCACTGCTGGCCTGGCTGACCGGTACCGACGTGCGAGAGAGGAGCCCGACCGTGGTCGGGGACAACGGGCACGATTCGCTGACCGCGCGGATCGCCAGCCTTGAGGCCGAGATCGTGGGACTGCGCAAAGCGGTGCAGACGCGCACCGTGATCGGGCAGGCCACCGGCCTGATATCCGCCGTGCAGGGCTGCACGCCCCAGGAGGGCTTCCAGCTGCTCGTGCGGATGTCACAGCACCACAACGTGAAGCTGCACACGATAGCGCTGAAGCTGCTGGACCTCTCCGCCGAGCTGGGGCCGCGGCAGGCCGTGCGCGCCGTCCACACCTCCCCCGAACCGGACGACCGCCCGCTCCCGCTCGCCGAGTGGCCGGGCGTGGAGGTGGTGAACGCGGCGCGCAGGCTCGTCGCGGCCTACGACGCGGCGCAGTTCTCCGGGGACGACCGGCCTGAAGTGCGAAGACAGCTCGCCGACCAGGTCGAGCTGGCCGGTCGGCTGTTGGCCGAGAAGCTCACCGAGGTGGGTTGGCTCACCCCCGACCCGGGGGAGTGACCGCAGCGCGGTCGACGATCGCGAAGGAGTCGGCGGGCAGGTGCACCGCCTGCCCGTCCACCTTCACCTCCGCCGACGCGAGCAGCACCTCGCCCGCCTCGACGTCGAGCCGCACCTCGGTGTCGTCCCCGAGGTTGCACACCACCCTCAGCGAGCCCCGGTGCAGCACGAGCACCGGACCGTCCTCGCGCACCACGAACCGGTCCAGCCGCGGGTCCGCGAGCTCCGGGCGCGTGCGGCGCAGCGCGATCAACGCCCGGTACAGGTCGAGCAGCTCGGAGTGACCGGGCGCGGACACCTCGTCCCAGCGCAGCGTCGACCGCCGCACGGTCTCCGGGTCGATCGGGTCGGGCACCTCCGACTCGCCCCACCCGTGCCGGCCGAACTCGCGCCGCCGACCAGTGCGCACCGCCTCGGCCAGCTCCGGGTCCGGGAACGACGCGAAGAACTGCCACGGCGTGCTCGCCGCCCACTCCTCGCCCATGAAGATCATCGGCGTGTACGGGGAGCACAGCACGATCGCCGCCCCGACCGCCTGCCGCCGCCACGACACCGTCGCCGACAGCCGGTCGCCGGTGGCGCGGTTGCCGACCTGGTCGTGGTTCTGCAGGTAGGCCAGGAACCGGTGGCCGGGCAGCCGGTCGCGGTCCACCGGGCGGCCGTGGCTGCGGCCCCGGAACGACGACCAGGTGCCCGCGTGGAAGAACACCTCGCGCAGCGTCCGGCCCAGCGCGCCCTCGAAGTCCGGGTAGTAGCCGAACGTCTCACCGCTCAACGCCACATGCAGCGCGTGGTGCAGGTCGTCGTCCCACTGGGCGTGCAGGCCGTAGCCGCCGCCTTCACGCGCGGTCACGAGCTTGGCGTCGTTGAGGTCCGACTCGGCGATCAACGTCAACGGCCGGCGCACGGCGGCCGACAGCGCTTCCACCTCGACGGACAGTTGTTCCAGCACGTGCAGCGCGCTGCGGTCCACGAGGGCGTGCACGGCGTCGAGCCGCAACCCGTCCACGTGGAAGTCCCGCAGCCAGTCCAGCGCGTTGTCGACCACGTACCGGCGGACCTCGTCGGAGCCCTCGCCGTCGAGGTTGAGGCCCGGTCCCCAGTCGTTGCTGCCCGCGAAGTACGGCCCGAACCGGTCGAGGTACGCGCCGGAGGGCCCGAGGTGGTTGTAGACCACGTCCAGCAGCACGGCCAACCCGCGCGCGTGGCAGGCGTCCACGAACCGCTTGAACCCGTCCGGCCCGCCGTACGGCTCGTGCACCGCACCCCACAGCACGCCGTCGTAGCCCCAGCCCGCCGTGCCGTCGAACGAGTTCACCGGCAGCACCTCGACGTGCGTGACGCCGAGGTCGACCAGGTGGTCCAGCCGCTCGATCGCGCCGTCGAACGTGCCCGCCGCCGTGAACGTACCGATGTGCAGCTCGTAGAGGACCGCGCCGGGCAGGGCGCGCCCGGTCCACGCCTGGTCGGTCCACCGGAACGCCGAGTGGTCGTAGACGCGGGACGGCCCGTGCACGCCGTCCGGCTGCCACCGCGACCGAGGGTCGGGCAGCACGTCGTCGGAGTCGTCGAGCAGGAACCCGTAGTCGAGCCCGCTGACGTCCGCGTGCCACCACCCGCCGGCACCGGCCGTCATCTCGTGGTCACGGCCGTCGACCCGCACCCGGACGCGTTCGCGCGCCGGCGCCCACACCGAGAAACTCACAGATCTCCCCAGTCAGTCCGCTTGTCCGAGCCGCCGGCGGTCGACCAGCAGCGCCACCGGGTAGCGGTCCAGCAGGTCCGCCAACCGCGGTGCGGCCGGCCGGGAGGTCAGCACGTCGACCCACTCCCCCGGTGGCAGCGGCAGCACCGCGTCGCCCCAGCCGCCCGCGTTCGCCAGGCCCACCGGGAGCCGGGTCGCCACCGCGACCAGCCCGGTCCGCTCGAACGCGACCACGTGCCGCGCGGTCAGCCCGGACGCCTCCAACGGCCGGTAGCCGCGGAACAGCTCGGGGTGCTCGCGGCGCAACCGCAGCGCGCGCTGCACGACGAGCAGCTTGGCCGCGCCCGAGTCGTCCACGTCGGGCAGCCAGCCGTCCTCGATGCGCTGGAGCAGCCGTCGCCGCACGTCGTAGTCGACCGGTCGGCGGTTGTCCGGGTCGACCAGGGACAGGTCCCACAGCTCGGTGCCCTGGTAGACGTCCGGCACGCCGGGCGCGGTGAGCTGCACCAGCTTCTGCCCGAGCGCGTTGGACCAGCCCGGGGCCACGATCCGGTCCACGAACGAAGCCACCTCGGCGGCCACCGGACCGGTCAGCACCTGCTCCGGCCACGCCGCCACGGCCGCTTCGAACGCCTCGTCGTGGTCGATCCACGTGGTGCGGACCTTCGACTCCTTGGCGGCCTTGTCCAGGTAGGCGCGCATCCGGTCGGCGGTGATGGGCCACGCGCCGACCAGCGACTGCCACGCCAGCGCGTTGAGCGACGGCTCGTCGATCGGGTGCGCGGCGGTCCACCGGCGCACCGCCTCGGCGAACTCGTGGGGCAGCTCCGCCAGCACCGCGAGCCGTGCCCGCACGTCCTCCGACCGCTTCGTGTCGTGGGTCGACAGGGCCGTCATCGCCGCGGGCGCGGCCGCCTCGCGCTGCGCCGCGCGCCCGTGGAACTCGGCGGGCGACACCCCGAACCGGTCCGGCGCGCCGCCGACCTCGTTGAGCGCCACGAACCGGGTGAACCGGTAGAACGCGGTGTCCTCGGTGCCCTTGGCGACGACCATGCCGGACGTCTGCTGGATGCGCGTGGCCAGCTCGCCCTGCGGTTCGGCGCGCACCTGGCGGTCCAGCGCCGCGACCGCGGGCGACGTCGCCGCGCGCACCGCCGCCGCCCACGCGTCGAGCCCTTCGGGCAGGTAGGAGCGGTAGACGGGGAAGTGCACCATGACCTCGGCGACCGCCCGTTCGGCTTCGGCGGGGTCCGCGTCGCGCACCAGGGCCGCGATCCGGCGCACCTCGGCGCGCAGGATCGTCCTGGTGACCAGCTCGCGGCACTCCCGCTCGACCTCGGCGAAGTCGGTGGGCACGCCCAGTTCCCCCGCCAGCTCGGTGAACGCCGCTTCGCCCGCGGGGTCCACGAACAGCCCGCACACCTCGCGCAGCGCGTCGTAGCCGGTGGTGCCGTCGACCGGCCAGCTCGCGGGCAGCCGCTCGTCCGTGCCGAGGATCTTCTCCACCACCAGCCACACGCCGGAGCGCTCGCGCAGCCGCTTCATGTAGCCGCCGGGGTCGGCCAGGCCGTCGGGGTGGTCGACCCGCAGGCCGGTCACCTCGCCCGCCGCGACCCAGCGCAGCACCTCGCCGTGCGTCGCGTCGAACACCTCGGGGTCCTCGACGCGCACGGCGGCCAGCGTGGTGATGTCGAAGAACCGCCGGTAGTTCAGCTCGGTGTTGCCGCGCCGCCAGAACACCAGCCGGTAGTGCTCGTGCTCCTCCTCGGACGCCTCGTCGCCCGCGAACGGCAGCAGCAGCGGCCCGGAGTCCCAGTCGACGTCGAAGTACTGCGCGTACCGCGACTGCCGGCCGTGCCGCAGCACGTCCCACCACCACTTGTTCACGTCGTCGGGCCCGACCGCCATGTGGTTGGGCACGATGTCGAGCACGAACCCGAGCCCGGTCCGCTTGAGCGCCTTGTGCAGCGCCACCCGCCCGGACTCGCCGCCCAGCTCCTCGCGGGCGCGGGTCGGGTCGACCACGTCGTAGCCGTGGGTCGACCCGGGCACCGCTTCGAGCACCGGTGACGCGTACAGCGCGCCGACGCCCAACGCGTCGAGGTAGTCGACCACCGCTTCGGCTTCGGCGAACGTGAAGTCGGGCGTGAACTGGATGCGGTAGGTCGACGCCGGCGGGCCACCGACGGGCTCGCCGCGCAGGGGTCCCCCCTGGGGGTCCCCTGTCTCGATCTTACCGGCGGGGTCCGACAATTCCGGGGTCGAGCCGGTGGCGGGACCGGGTGCGGCGCTCACTCCTGCTCCAACCGCTGCAGCACGACCAGCGAGCGCGCCACCAGCGTGAGCGTGCCGCCCGCCGGGACCACCTCGCCCAGCTCGGGCGCCGTCACCTCGCCCGTCGCGGTGTCGATCACGACCGTCCACTGCGGACCGTAGCCCTCCTCCGGCAACGTCACCTCGATGTCCTCGTGGTGGGCGTTGAACGCGACCAGGAACGAGTCGTCCAGCACGCGCATCCCCCGCGCGTCGAGGTCGGGGATGCCTTCGCCGTTGAGGAACACCACGACGCAGCGACCGAAGTCGTCACCCCAGTTCTGCTCCGTCATCTCTTCACCCGTTGGGGTGAACCAGGCGATGTCGCGGAGCTCGTCGCCCTTGCGGATCGGCTTGCCCTGGAAGAACCGACGCCGCCGCAGCACGGGGTGCTGCCTGCGGAACGCGGTCAGCGCCGAGGTGAACTCCACCAGGTCGCGGTTCTTCTCGGCCAACCTCCAGTCCACCCAGGACAGCTCGTTGTCCTGGCAGTAGGCGTTGTTGTTGCCGTCCTGCGTGCGGCCCAGCTCGTCGCCGTGCAGCAGCATCGGCACGCCCTGCGACAGCAGCATCGTGGCCAGCAGGTTGCGCCGCTGCCTGGCCCGCAGCTCGTTGACCTCCGGGTCGTCGGTCGGGCCCTCGACGCCGCAGTTCCACGACCGGTTGTCGTCCGCGCCGTCGCGGCCGTCCTCGCCGTTGGCCTCGTTGTGCTTGTCGTTGTACGACACGAGGTCGGTGAGCGTGAACCCGTCGTGCGCGGTGACGAAGTTGATCGACGCGTACGGGCGGCGGCCGTCGTCCTGGTACAGGTCCGACGAGCCGGTGAAGCGGGAGGCGAACTCGCCCAGCGTGGCGGGCTCGCCGCGCCAGAAGTCGCGCACCGTGTCGCGGTACTTGCCGTTCCACTCGGTCCACAGCGGCGGGAAGTTGCCCACCTGGTAGCCGCCCGGCCCCACGTCCCACGGCTCGGCGATCAGCTTCACCTGCGAGACCACCGGGTCCTGCTGCACGAGGTCGAAGAACGTCGACAGCCGGTCCACGTCGTAGAACTCGCGGGCCAGGGTGGCGGCCAGGTCGAACCGGAACCCGTCGACCCTCATCTCGGTCACCCAGTACCGCAGCGAGTCCATGATCAGTTGCAACGTGTGCGGGCTGCGCACGTTCAGCGAGTTCCCGGTGCCGGTGTAGTCCATGTAGAACTTGGGCTCGTCGTCCACCAGCCGGTAGTACGCCTGGTTGTCGATGCCGCGCATGGACAGCGTGGGTCCCAGGTGGTTGCCCTCGGCGGTGTGGTTGTAGACCACGTCGAGGATGACCTCGATGCCCGCCTCGTGCAGGGCGCGCACCATGCCCTTGAACTCCTGGACCTGGTTGGCCTGCTCCGGCATCGCCGCGTAACCGGAGTGCGGCGCGAAGAACCCGATAGTGTTGTAGCCCCAGTAGTTCCGGAGGCCCTTCTCCTGCAGCCCGTGGTCGGTGATGAAGTGGTGCACCGGCATCAGCTCGAGCGCCGTGACGCCGAGGCTCTTGAGGTGGTCGATCACCACCGGGTGCGCCAGGCCCGCGTACGTGCCGCGCAGCCGTTCCGGCACCTCGGGGTGCTGCATGGTCAGGCCCCGGACGTGGGCCTCGTAGATGACCGACTCGTTGTACGGGACGTTCGGCGGGCGGTCGTTCGCCCAGTCGAAGAACGGGTTCACCACCACCGACAGCGGCACGTGCCCGGCCGAGTCGAGGTCGTTGCGCTTGTCGGGGTGGCCGAACCGGTAGCCGAACAGCGACTCGTCCCAGTCGACGTCACCGGTGATCGCCTTGGCGTACGGGTCGATCAGCAGCTTGTGGGGGTTGCACCGCAGGCCGCGCGCCGGGTCGTGCGGCCCGTGCACGCGGTAGCCGTACTTCTGGCCGGGGCCGATGCCGAGCAGGTAGCCGTGGTGGACGAAGCCGTCCACCTCCGGCAGCCGCACGCGCGTCTCGTTGCCGTCGTCGTCGAACAGGCACAGCTCGACGTAGTCGGCGACCTCCGAGAAGAGGGTGAAGTTGGTGCCTACGCCGTCGTAGGTGGCACCGAGCGGGTAGGGAGTTCCGGGCCAGGGCCGCACAGGGTTTTTCCTCCGGACGAGCGAGAACGATTCGACCCCTGCCGTTGGGTCAGGGTCTGGTGGTGTGGGCCCTGGCGAGCTGGCCGCGCGCGGCGACCAGCAGCAGCCGCGCCTCCTGGAGCTCGCCGTAGCGCAGGTGCTCGCAGGCGGCCTCGGCGCAGGCCACCGCCTGGGCCAGCGCGCCGTCCGAGCCGCACTCGACGCGCCGCAAGGCGTTCACGAGGGACTCTTCGGCGAGGAGCGCGCCCCCGAGGGGGTCGGCCAGGTTCGACGGCCGCACGGAGACCAGGGCCCTTTCGACGGTCGTCTCCAAGACGTCCGCCGGGCTGCTCTGGGGGATCATCTGCTCGGGCACGAGCCCGGTGCGGGACACCAAGTCGGTGTTCACGGGTGACTGCCACCTCCAACCATGACGCGGGTGACTGCTTGACCATACTCCGCGGCCGGGCCGCGCGCTGTGACGTGCGCGGTCCGCTTCATCGGGGACCGCTCCCACCGGCCGGACCCGTGCGACCGGCCGCCAGCGCCGCCGCCACCCGCCGCACGCGCGGGTCGCCGAACAGGTCGGCGAGCGCGACGGGCAACGGGATGCGCCAGTTCGGGTACTGGTCGGTGGTGCCGGGGAGGTTGGGCTGTCGCACTTCGCCCAACGCGTCCTGCGGCGAGGTCAGCACGAGCACGGATCGGGCTTTCGCGAGCAGGGAGTGGAACGCGGTGACGAGGTCATCGGCGGGGACGCCTTCCTGCTTGAGGAGTTCGAGCAGCTCCGCGCGCTCACGCTCGGCGGCCCGGTATTCCCCGTCGACGGGCCCGTCAAACTGACCGAGTTCGGCTCTCACCCGGACGTGTTCGGCGGCCAGGAACCCGGCCACCGTCGGCAGGTCGTGGGTGGAGATGCTCGCCATGGCCGAGGAGGTCCACTTCTCCGGCGGGATCAGCGGGTGGTCGGGCAGGTCGTACTCGCGCTGGAACCACAGCACCGCCGAGCTGAGCATGCCGTGCTCGTGCAACGCCTCGGTGACCTTCGGCTCGACCGTGCCGAGGTCCTCGCCCACGACGACCGCGCCCGCCCGGTGCGCCTCCAGCGTCAGCACGGCGAGCATCGCGTCCGGGTCGTAGTGCACGTACGTGCCGCGCTTGGGCGGCTCGCCCGGCGGGATCCACCACAGCCGCCACAGCCCGGCGACGTGGTCGATGCGGATGCCGTCGGCGTGCCGCAGCACGCTGCGCACCACCGCCCGGAACGGCTCGTAGCCCTGCTCGGCCAGCTTGTCGGGCCGCCACGGCGGCAGGCGCCAGTCCTGGCCCATCCTGCTGAACGCGTCCGGCGGCGCGCCGACCGTGACGTCCGCGGCGAACGCGTCGCGCACCGCCCACGTGTCCGCCCCGCCCGGGTGCACGCCCACCGGCAGGTCGTGCACGATGCCGACCGGCATCCCCGCGTCGCGCGCGGCCTGCCGCGCGGCGGCCAGCTGCCGCTCGCACAGCTCCTGCAACCACGCGTGGAACGCCACCCGTTCGGGGTCGGTGGTGGCCGTGGCGGGGTCGCGCTGCTCGGGCGGCCACTCGCGCCAGTCCGGGCCGTGGGCCTCGGCCAGCGCGCAGAACCGGGCGAAGCCCAGCAGCTCGCCCTCGGGCTGCCGGTGCTCCACGTGCCGCCAGAGCAGTTCCAGCGCCGTCGCCTTGGCCGTCCACACGGCGTCGTAGTCGATCAGGTCGGTGTCGTCGGGCGGGCGCAGCGCGTCGATCTCCGCGCGGGTGGCGGCGTCGACCTCCCGGTAGGCGGGGATGTCGGAGATGCGCAGGTAGAGGGGGTTGGCGAAGCGGCGGCTCGACGGCGAGTACGGCGAGCGCTCCACCGGCAGCGTCGGGCTGACCGCCTGCACGGGGTTGACCAGCAGCACGCCCGCGCCCAGCTCGGCGGCGCTGCGCCGGGCCAGGGTGGCCAGGTCGGCGTAGTCGCCCATGCCCCACGACTCGGCCGAGCGCATCGCGTAGAGCTGGAGCATCCACCCCCACGACCGGGGCACGGGAGGGAGCTTGCGCGGCGCGACGATCACGGTCCGCTCACCGAGCCGGTGGTAGCCCGGCGGCAGCGCGGCGGGCAGCTCGACCGTGCCGCCGTCCTCCAGCTCGACCGTGCCGCTCTCCTCCAGGACGTCGCCCTCGCGCAGGACGACCGTGCGCGGCGGCGACTTGGGGGCGGCGAGCGCGCGCCGCACCGCCTCCGGTGTCGACGCGTCCACGTCCAGTTGGGCGAGGACCGCCACGACCACGTCCGGGTCGACGTCGGCTCGACGTTGGTTGGCGTCTTCGTAGTGGGTGGCCACCCCGTGGGCCTCGGCCAGTGCCGCGAGCTCCTCGTCCACGTCGGACAGCTTCGCCTTCCCCGTCGTTCCGAATCCAGGCTGGTGACGAGTGGTCACCCAAAGGTTGCAGGACGTTGCCCGTGGTTAATAACCCAGCCGAGTGAGGCTCAAACCTGTCGGTTCAGCGGGCGGTCCGCCGACCGGTCGACTCGCGCACGACGAGCTGCACCGACGGCGGCTCGGTCTCGTCCTCCTCGCCGCGCAGGCGGGCCAGCAGCACGTCCACCGCGTGCTCGCCGCGTTCGCGCCACGCCCCCTCCACGGCGGTCATGCCGACGGCGCGGGCCAGGTCCGTGCCCTCCAGGCTGACGATCGACACGTCGCCGGGCACGTCGCGGCCGTCGCGGCGCAGCCGCAGGAACACGCCCAGCGCCACCTCGCCGCTCGTGCTGATCACCGCGGACGGCAGGCGCTCGCCGTCGAGCAGCGCGTCCACCACCTGCTCCCCACCCGCGACCGTGGAGGACGACCACAGGGTCCACTCCGGACGGACCGACAGGCCCTCGCCGACCAGCACCTCGTCGTAGGACTCGTCGATGTCGCCCGCCAGCACCAGCGCCACCTCCCGGTGCTCCAGCTCGGTGAGGTGGCCGACGGCCAGCCGCAGCGCCGCGCGCAGGTCGTCGTCCCACACCGCGACCACGGGCACGTCTAGGCCAGCCAGCGCGGCGTCCTCGGCCTCGGTGAGGTTGACCGCCAGGGCGAGCACCCCGTCCACGCGGCGGGCCAGCGGCAGGTCCTCGAAGAACCGCTTGCGCGCGTCGGCGTCGCGCAGCACGTAGAGCAGCACGTCGTACCCGGCCTGCCGCAACGCGCCCTCCGCGCCCGCGAGCAGGTCGCCGCGGCCCACGTCGGCGGTGAGGACCGCGACCGCGTAGCGGCGGCCGCCGGCGAGGCTGGACGCGTCCCGGGCGATCGCGTACCGCATGCGCTTGGCGACCTCGGTGACGTACCGGCGGGTCGCCTCGGACACGCCGGGCTCGCCGCGCAGCGCCCGCGACACCGTCGCCGCGGACACCCCGGCGGCCCGCGCGACGTCGGACATGCTCGTCAACTCACACCTCCCGGCCTGGTACGAGACTAGCGAGATCCGCACGGTCGCCTCGGCGCGAGCACCCGGTGCGACGTGATCGACACCGTGCGGAGGGCCGGCGAGCGGCCTCCCGCCTTCACACAGGACGGCACGCCCGCACGACGTCGACCACCCGTTGCTGTGGGTCGGCGGTGGCGAGATGGCCACCGCGGTCGGTGTGGACCACCCGTCCGCCGCTCGTCGTCGGCACCGACCGACCGTGATCGACATCATCGGAGCTCGACCCGGACCCAGCGCCGACCGCGCCGCCTGACGGCCTACGCGGGCCGCAGCCCGGCCAGGACGAAGTCGGCGATCTCGCCGCCGAGCCGGGCGGGCGACTTCGGGCCGTCCGGCCGGTACCAGGTGGGCAGCTGGTTCACCACGCCCAGCGCGATCAGCACGACCGTGTCGGCGGGCACGGCGGAGCTGAACCGGCCGTCGCGCTGCGCCTGCTCGACCACGGACCGGAACGTCTCGTGGTAGCGCCGCCGCTCGGCCCGGAAGCTCGCCATCCGGTCCGCGTCGAGCCGGTGCATCTCGCGCACGAACACCGCGGTCTCGTCCACGCTCGCCGCGGTCGTCTCGACCAGGCTGACCACGATCCGCCGCACCGTGGTGGCCGCGTCCAGCCCGGCCGCCACGATCCCGTCGAGGTCGGCCATCTGCCGCCCGATCAACGACCGGTAGATCTCGAACAGCAGGTCGTCCTTGGACCCGAAGTAGTGGTAGAGCGCGCCCTTGGTGACCGAGGCGGCCTCGACGACCTCCTGCACCGTCGTGGCGTCGAACCCCTTCGCGGCGAACAACCGCACGGCCGCGCCCACGATCCGCTCGGGCGTCGCCCCGGTCCGCCGCGCCACGGTCAGGCCCCTGGCGCGAGCGCGCGCACCAGGTCGAGCTGGTCCGCGCCGGTGGGCAGCAGGGCGATGACGGGCGTGTCGACGCCGTTGGCGGCGTACTTCGCCACGTGCGCGCGGCACTCGTCCACGCCGCCGTGCACGATCAGCGCGTCCACCACCTCGTCCGGGATGAGCGCGCCCGCGCCGCGCCGGTCGCCGGACGCCCACGCCTCGTGCATCGGGCGCAACGCCTCGCCGCGGCCGAGCCAGTCGTGGAAGGCCGCGTACGCGGGCACGGTGAGGTAGGTGCTGATCAGCATCCGGCCCAGCGCGCGGGCCGCGTCGGCGTCCTCGGTCGGGCACACGAAGATCCGGGCGGCCAGCTCGCCGCCGGCCATCTCGGCGCGCACCTTGGGCACGTCGTCGGCGCCGAGCCAGTTGGTGATGGCCCCGTCGGCCTCGCGCCCGGCCAGCCGCAGCATGCCGGGGCGCAGGGCGGCGAGCATGATCGGCACCGGGTGGCGCGGCGCGCGCTCCAGCTTGAAGCCGCGCACGCGGAACGTCTCGTACTCCTCGGACACCTTCTCGCCCGCCAGGGCCGCCTTGAGGAACCGCAGCGTGTCCCGGGTGCGCTTGAACGGCTCGTGGAACGGCACGCCGTTCCACCGCTCGACGATCGCGGGCGAGGACGACCCGATGCCCAGCACGAACCGTCCGCCGGACACCTCGGCCAGGGTGGCGGCGGTCATGGCCAGCGTCGCCGGGCCGCGCGTGTAGACGGGGGCGATGGCCGTGCCCAGGCGGACGCGGTCGGACCACTGGGCGGCCAGCGCCAGCGGCGTGAACGCGTCCGTGCCCGCGGTCTCGGCCGACCAGACGTCGGTGTAGCCGAGGTCGGCCAGTTCGGCCACCAGCGCGCGGTGGTCGAGCACCGGCACGCCGGTCAGCGGCAGGGTGATTCCCCAACGAGCCACGTTCGCCTCCCGAAGGTCTCCGGCCGCCACCGTACCTCAGGTACCGACCAGTCGGTATGCCGGTCGCGGAGAACGTGCCCGAGATGTGTGAACCGCCCGCGACGGGGGTAACCGGGGTGTGCGACCCCCTCCGAAGTGCCGTACTGCCCCGCCGGAAGTGCGCCCGGCGGGGCAGTACGGGGGAGTCGGACCGTCAGCTCAGAGCGTGATGCCCCGCTCGCCCAGCCAGCCGACCGGGTCGATCTTCTGCGAGCCGTTGAGCCACACCTCGAAGTGCAGGTGCGGGCCGGTGGACTGGCCGCGGTTGCCCATGGTGGCGATCTGCTGGCCCGCGTGGACCTGCTGGCCCGCGGACACGAGCGTCTCGTTGACGTGGCCGTAGATCGTGATCGTGCCGTCGTTGTGCTGCACGCGCACCCACAGGCCGAAGCCCGACGCCGGGCCCGCCTCGACCACGACGCCGTCCATCGCGGACAGGATCGGGGTGCCGATGGAGTTCGCGATGTCCACGCCGTAGTGGCTGGTGCCCCAGCGGGCGCCGAAGCCGGAGGTGAACTGGCCCTCGGCGGGCTTGACGACCTTCGGGCGCTTCGCGGCCTCCTCGGCGGCCTTCTGCTCGGCGACGCGGGCCTGCTCCGCGGCGATCCGGGCGTTCTCGGCGTCCACGCGGGCCCGCTCGGCGGCCGCGGCGTCCTGCTGGCGCTTCAGCTCGGCCTGCCGGGCGGTGTAGCCCTCGGACGCGTGGCGGATCGCCTGGTCGACGTGCTGCCGGACGAGCAGCCCCTCGGAGCGCATCAGCTTGGCCGCCTCGAACGCGGGCTCGACGGCGTGGACCGTGCGGATCTCGGGCGAGCTCGGCGCCGAGGTGTGCACCAGCGCGGCCGCCAGGTCGGAGCCCGCGGCGACGGGGAGGAAGCGCGTCTCGCCGGTGTCGAGACCGCCGGCGGCGCCCACACCGGTGGCGAGGGCGCCCGCGGCGACCACCGCGGCCGCGACCCGGCCGCTCACGGGCTTGCGGTCGCACTCCGCGCGGTGGGAACGGGTGCCGGACTGGGTGCGGGGCGCGGTGAACGCGCGTCGCCCGCGGCCTTTCGTGTGCCGTGCCAAGGTAGTGCCTTCCTGCATTCGGGGAGCACGGCCCGGCCACCAGGACACCTGGCGGGGGATCCAGGCTGGCGGAGCTTTCGGGGAGCGCCGCCGTGTCCCTAAGGTGACCGAACCGTGACATGCGGCCGGGACCGTAACCCGATGTAACAAGAAGAGGCAAGCCTCAGCACTGCGACTAGTGCTTTTTGGTGAGATAACCCACTGATCGTCACACAGCGTGTTCGAGTACTTCTGAGTTCCGCATCCTGTCGTTATAAAAGCCCAGGTCAAAGGCCACTTGCGGGCTGACGTAACCCGTGACGAAGGTCGACTACCGGTACTTCGGGTTGACCGGCGGCAGGTTGGCCGGTTCCTGGCCCTCGTGGATCACCTTCATCGCGTTGAACCAGGTCGGCGCAGCCACCTGACCACCGAAAACACCGGCCGCGTCGTTGGTGCCGCACAGCCTCGGCGGGGTGCTGTTGCAGATCACCTGCGGAGCCACCCCATCGGTGAACGTCATGACCGCACCGGCGTACTGCGGCGTGGCGCCCATGAAGGCCACCGACCAGTGGTTCTCGGTGGTGCCGGTCTTGCCGATCATGGGCCAGTTCCAGCCCGCGTTCGACGCCGCCTGCGCCGCCGTGCCGTTGGGCTTGACGTCCGCGCTCATCGCGGTGGCCAGCGCGTTCGCCACGTCGGGCGCGACGGCCTGGTCGCACGCCGCTTCCTTGAGCTGCACCGGTCGGCCGTTGCGGTCCACGATCTTCTCCACCGGCGTCGGCGGGCACCACTTGCCGCCGCTCATGATCGTAGCCGCGACGTTGGACAGCTCCAGCACGCTGGTCGGGCCCGCGCCGAGGGTGAACGAGCCGCTGTTGTCCCGCTTGTAGACGTCGCCCTGGGACGGCCCGTTGGAGCCGTCGGCCTTGAGCGGGTCGCCCTTCCAGTCCACGCCCTGCATCGACTCGCGCAGGCCCAGCCGGTAGGCCATGTCGACCACGTTGTTCAGCCCGGCCTGCTCCTCCAGGATGATGAACGCGGTGTTCGGCGACTGGGCCAGCGCCTCGGTCAAGGTCATCTTCTCCTTGTACTCGCCCGCGTTCTTGACCGTGTAGGGCTTGTTGCCGTCCTTGTAGACCTTCGAGGTGTAGGTCTTCGGCACGTCGATCGGCTTGTCGATGCCGGTGACGTTGCGCTCCAGCGCCGCCGCGGCGGTGAACACCTTGTAGATCGAGCCCGCGCCGAACTTGGTCACCTCGGCCGGGATCGAGTACGCGCTCTGCCCGGCGTCGGCGTTGTTGCCGAAGTCGCGGTTGGCGGCCAGCGCGCGCACCCGGTGCTTGTCCGGGCCCGGCTGCACCACGGCCATCGCGTTGGCCACGCCCGGCTGGGTCTTGGGCACCTGCTGCATCGCGGACTCCTTGGCCGCGCGCGTGGCGACCGGGTCCATCGTGGTGGTGATCGTGTACCCGCCGCGCAGCAGCTCCTCGGTCGGCAGGCCCGCCTTCTCCAGGTAGTCGACCAGGTAGCGGCAGAAGAAGCCGTAGACCGGGCCGTCACCCGCGCCGACGCAGCCGTTGGGCAGCAGCTTCAGGTCGGGCACGACGCCGATGTCGGTCGCCTTGTACTCGGCGGCCTTCTCCTCGGCGACCTTCGCGTCGGGACCGAACGCGCCGTTGTCGCGCATCCGGTCGATCACGGTGTTGCGGCGCTTGATCGCGGCGTCCACGTCGGAGCCGGGGTTGAGCCTGCTCGGCTCGTTGACCAGGCCGGCGAGCATCGCGGCCTGCGGCACGGTCAGCTTGTCCGGGGTGGTGTCGAAGTAGGTGCGGGCCGCCGCGCCGACGCCGAACGCGCCGTTGCCGAAGGGGACGACGTTGAGGTAGGCGGTGAGGATCTCGTCCTTGCTCATCTTCTGCTCGAGCTGGGTGGCGATCCGGGCCTCGCTGATCTTGCGGCCCAACGTCACCTCGGTCGCCTTCTCGTAGGCCTCCTCGGAGCCCTTGCCGACCACGAAGGCGAGGTAGTTCTTCACGTACTGCTGGGTCAGCGTCGAGGCGCCCTGGCTGGTCTCGCCGTCGACGCCCGCCTTCGCGGCGGCGCGGGCGATGCCCTGCCAGTCGACGCCCTTGTGCTCGAAGAACCGCTTGTCCTCGATCGCGATGATCGCGGCCTTCATGGTGTCCGCGATGCCCTCGGACGGCACGGGCACGCGGTACTGGTCGTAGAGGTAGGCGATCGGCTGGCCGTGCATGTCCAGCACCGTGGTCACCAGCGGCAGCTCGGCCTTGGTCAGCTCACCCGAGGTCTGGTCCACCGTGTCCGCGGCGCGGTTGGACGCCAGCCCGAGGCCGCCGACCACCGGGAACAGCACCGCCGCGACGAGCACCCCCGCCATCAGGCACAACCCCACCAACTTGACCAGACCTGTCGCGCGCGCGGCGAACACTGAACCAGCAACCCCTTCCGAGACCCGCGGGAACCCCCACTGACTAAGTCGCACGAAGACCACCGCGGGTTGCTCCCCGACGAGCAGAAGTTTTCGGCGCGATCCCCGGCGACGGTTGTCGAAGTTACTCCTGCCCGCCGGAGGCCGTGGTCAAACCCCGCTCGGCCGGACGGCGCAGCGCCACGGGCACGGCGAGGTGATCAGCCTCACGCCCGGCCGGCGGCCGCGACCGGCCACCCGGGCGGTCGAACGGCGACCCGTCCATGATCGAACAGGTGTTCGCCGGCGGCAAGCTCACGATCGAGTGATCCGCGTGGCGTGCCGCCGGGACGCGGCTCACCCCGAGGCGCGCAGCCGGATCGTCGCGCTGGCCCGCCGGACCTCGACCCCCGCGTGCCCCGGCAGCACGTCGTCCAGGAACGAGTACGCCTTCAGGTCGTCGTCCGCCCGCCGTGACACGGTCCGCCACCACGTGGCGATGTCCACCCACCCCGGCGCGGACAGCGACCCGCCGAAGTGCTGCACCGACAGCGCCGCGCACAGGTTCGCGAACCGCACCCGGTGCGCCAACGGCCACCCGGACAACGTCCCGAGCACGAACCCGGCGCCGAACACGTCACCCGCGCCGGTCGAGTCCAGCGGCGCGATGTTCAGGCCCGGCACGTCCACCATCTCGCCGGTGGCCGAGTCGACCGCGACCGCGCCACCGCCGCCTCGCGTCACCACCACCACGGGCACGTGCTCGGCCAACGCCACCGCGGCGCGCTCGGGCGTGTCCGACCGGGTGTACCGCTGGGCCTCGGCGTCGTTGGGCAGGAACACGTCGTAGCGCTCCAGCCGGCGCAGCAGCTCGGGCGCCCACAGCTCGGTCCGGTCCCACCCGATGTCGGCGAACAGCAGCGCGCCCTGGTCCTTCGCCTGCGACACCCACCGCTCGTCCTCCGCGCCCACGTGCACGAAGCACGCGCGCGTGCGCGGCGGCGGGTTGAGGATCTCGTCGGCCGACACCGGTGGCCGGTGGCCGTGCGTCACCATCGACCGGTCGCGGTCCATCGCCATGGACACGGTGACCGGGGAGTGCCAGCCGTAGTAGCGGCGGCAGTAGCTGAGGTCGACGCCCTCCTGCTCGGACAGGACCTCCCAGCAGAAGTCGCCGTAGGCGTCCTCGCCGAACGCGGCGGACAGCGCGGTCCGCAGCTGGAGCCTGCTCAGCGCGACGGCGAGGTTCGCGATCCCGCCGGGGCACGAGCCGAGCCCCTCGGCCCAGACCTCGGTGCCCGGCGCGGGCGGGCGCGGCAGGCCGGTGAAGATGATGTCCAGGAACACGGTCCCCGAGAGCAGCACGTCGAACACCGGCTCCTCGCCCGGCCCCGATCCCGCGGCGGACGTCGGCGGGTCCGGCGGCACGAGCGGTGGCACGAGCGGGGGCGTGGCGGCCATGACCCCACGATGCCAGGCCGGCTCAGCCGTCGACAGCCGCGAACATCTCGCGCATACGGGCGAGCGCACGGTGTTGCGCGACGCGGACCGCGCCCGCGGTCGAGCCGACGGCCGCGGCCGTCTCCTCCGCCGACAGCCCCACCGCGATCCTGAGCACCAGGATCTCGCGCTGCCGTTCGGGCAGCTTCTGCAGCAGCTGCGTGACGTGGCCGATCAGTTCCCCGGTCATGGCCCGCTGCTCGGGCCCGGCCTCCAGGGTGGGCGTGTCCGGCAGCTCGGGCACCACCTCGGCCCGGCTGCGCACCGCACGTCTTCGCGCGTCGGCGACCTTGTGCGCGGCGATGCCGTAGACGAAGGCCAGGAAGGAGCCCGGCTCGTAGCGGTAGGTGCCCAGCGCCGACACCACGGCCAGGCACACCTCCTGGGCGATGTCCTCGGCCGAGACGAGGGTGCGCTCCCTCGACCCGACCCGCGCCCGGCAGTAGCGCAGCACCAGCGGTTGGATGCGCGCCAGGAGCTGGCCGATGGCGCGCGGGTCGCCCAGCAGCGCCTCGTCGACCAGTTCGGACAGCTCGGCCTCGGCCAGCCACGTGGCGGTCACCTGCCGCGGGCCCCCGCCCACGAGCAACCTGACCTCGGGACGACCGGGCACGTCCACGTCGTCGCGGACCGCGCCGACCCCCACCTCGACGTCGGCTCGCACGGATGCGTGCTGCACCATCCGGCGACCTCCTCACGCTCGTCAACTCCTCCGGCGCATCCCGGCTCACTGATGAGGAGCGCGGAGCGGGCCTCCTGATACGGGACGAGCAAAAGCTGACCACGATCCGACGCAGCGTGGTCGCAACAGCACTCGGTGGTGATGACGGATGAGCCGTTCGGCCGAGTGGCAGCCGCCGTCACGTCACCGTGCGGCGACTCCCCGGCCACTCATGTAGCCCATCCGGACACCCTCTTCGGAGTAGGCACAGAAGGGCTCCCCGTCCGCCCGACCGCCGTCGTCGAGCCGAGCGTGGCCATTCCACCCCGCCGCGCGGGTACCGCTCACCCGGCCGGGGCAGCGTGCCGGAGCGCGTCCCCGCCGCGGCCGCGGCTGGTGGCGGCGCGAGAATGCCCACCGCGAGATGTGCACCGGGCGAGTGAGGGGACTGAAGATCGCCGTGATCGAACAGTTGAGCGTGCGGACCGACGAGGGCGACTTCGACGCGATCGCGGCGGGCCCCGAGGACGGCCGGCCGGTGTTGCTGCTGCACGGCTTCCCCGAGGCCGCGGTCGAGTGGGAGCACCAGGTGGCGGTGCTGGGCCGCGAGGGGTTCCGGGCGGTGGCGTTCGACCAGCGCGGCTACTCCCCCGGCGTGCGGCCCGAGCGCGCCGCCGACTACGGCGTCGAGGCGCTGGTCGGCGACGTGCTGGCGGTGGCGGACTCGTTCGGCTGGTCGAGGTTCGACCTGGTCGGCCACGACTGGGGCGGCGCGGTGGCGTGGTGGACCGCGGCCGAGCACCCCGACCGGCTGCGCAAGCTCGCGGTGGTGTCCACGCCGCACCCCGGCGCGTTCGCCGAGGCGCTGCGCACCGACGAGGACCAGCACCTGCGGTCGGGCTACATGACCGAGTGGCGCAACAGCAACACCGAGAAGCGGATGCTGGACGACGACGGCGCGGCGTTGCGGCAGATGTTCGAGTGGCGGGTGCCGCCGAGCCGGGTCGACGAGTACGTGCGGCGGCTGTCCGAGCCGGGCGCGTTGACCGCGGCGCTGAACTGGTACCGGGCCGGGCGTCCGGGCGGCAAGGCCGGGAAGGTGTCGGTGCCCACGCTGTACGTGTGGAGCACCGACGACGTGGCGTTCGGGTCGACGGCCGCGTTGAGCACCGGCGACTGGGTCACCGGCCCGTACCGGTTCGAGATGCTGGAGGACGTGTCGCACTGGGTGCCGGAGGAGGTGCCGGAGGCGTTGACGGCGCTGCTCCTGGAGCACCTGTCGTCGTGATTGAACCGCTGCCGCGCCGCCGCACGTGTTCTCCCGTATGACGGAGTTGACCTACTCGGAGCGCAGGGTCGCCACCCTCGCCGCGTGTGGCCACAGCAACCGGGCGATCGCGATGCGGCTGCACATCACCGTGAGCACGGTGGAACAGCACCTGACCAGGGTCTACCGCAAGCTCGCGGTGGCCAACCGGGCGGAGCTGAAGGGGCACCGCGCCCTAGTGTGACCCCATGCGGGTCGCGGGGTTGCTGCTGGCCGCGGGCGCCGGGCGGCGCTTCGGCGGCCCCAAGGCGCTGGTGTCGCACGGCGGAGCGCTGTGGGTCGACCGGGCGGCGGTGGTGCTGCGCGACGCCGGGTGCGCGCCGGTCGTCGTGGTGCTCGGCGCGTCGGCGGCGTCGGTGCGCGCGCGGGCGGTGTTGGACGGTTGCGTCGTGGTCGACAACCCCGACTGGGCCACCGGCATGGGCTCGTCGCTGCGCGCGGGCCTGGACGCGCTGGCCGGCGCGGACGTCGGCGCGGTCGTGGTGCTGCCGGTGGACACGCCCGGCGTCACGGCGGCGGCGGTCGAGCGCCTGCGCGCGCTGGCGTCGCCGACGGCGCTGGCCCGCGCCTCCTACGACGGCGCACCCGGCCACCCGGTGCTGATCGGCTCCGCGCACTGGCCGGGCGTGGCCGCGTCGGCGGTGGGCGACGCCGGCGCGCGCGACTACCTGCGCGCGCACGGCGCGCTCGACGTGCCGTGCGGCGACGTGGCGGACGGCGACGACGTGGACCACCCGCGCGACCTGGCCCCGTGACGGCCCGGCTCACGCCGTGGTCGGGCGTTGCTCCTCGGCGTCCGGCTGCACGACGGGCAGCGGGCCGGAGATGATCCGCGGCAGCGGCACGTCCAACGACGGCGGCTCGGTGTCCGGCGTCCACCGGTCCTGGCCGTCCACCTGGCCGCCCAGCAGGGCGCTCGCCTCCGCCGTCGCCTGCTGCACGATCTCGCGGGCGCGCTGCTCGGCCTCGGCGAGCCGCCGTTGCGTCTCCTGCTCGGTCTCGTCCAGCAGCACGGCCTGCTGCCGCGCCACCTCCTCGGCCCGCTTGAGCATCTGCTCGCTGCGCTCGCGGGCGTCGGTCTCGAAGGCGTCCGCCCTCTGCCGGGCCACGTGCATCAGGTAGCGGATGCAGCCGGACACGGCGTTGTCCTTCGAGTAGCCGGCGTGCAGCACCCGGTACTCGGCGAGCTCGCTGCGCGCGTCCTCCAGCTCGCGCATGAGGTCGTCGGCGGTGGCGACGGCGCCGTCCCGGTCGGTCCGCAGCACCTCCAGCTCCTCCCGCAGGCGGGCCAGCTCCCACCGGGTGCGGATCAGCTCCTCGTCCACCAGTCGGCGGTCGTAGCCGCGCCACCGCACGGGGAAGGGCGTGCCCTGGGACTTGTCGTTGTGCATGGCTGCCACCGCCGTTCCGGACGACTCAGCCCCGGGCCAGCGCCACGAGGTCGTCCATGGTGCCGTTGAAGAGGTTCTGGTCGATCGGGGTCGACGAGTGCTGCCAGATGGAGTGCGCCGACCAGCGGTGCGGCAGCGGGCCGGTGCTCTCGGCGTAGCGGGCCACCCACAACGGGTTCGTCGCGGTGAAGTCACCGAGGCGGCCCGTGCACAGGTCCCACCACGAGGTGGACGTGTAGATCATCGGCCAGCGGCCGGTGCGCGCGTGGTAGGTCTCGCCGAACTGGCGGATCCAGGCCACCATCGCCTCCGGCGCGAGGCCGTAGCACTTGTCCTCGCCGTACGGGTTGTACTCGACGTCCAACGCGCCGGGCAGCGTGCTGCCGTCGGCGTTCCAGCCGCCGCCGTGGTCGACGAAGTAGTTCGCCTGGGCCGCGCCGTCGGACCGGTCGGGCAGCGCGAAGTGGTACGCGCCGCGGACCATGCCGACCTGGTGCGAGCCGTCGTACTGCTGGCCGTACTTGGGGTTGACGTACCCGGTGCCCTCGGTCGCCTTGACGTAGGCGAACCGCATGCCCTGGCCCCACCAGTGCGGCCAGTCGACGTCACCCTGGTGGCTGCTGACGTCCATACCGGACACCGTGGGGCCGTCGAGCACCAGCTCCGACGCGGCGACCGGGTCGGAGCCCTCGTGCTTGGCGATCTGCGAGCCGGCGGCGTGGTCGGAGTAGACCTCGGTCGAGGGCTGCTCCGCGGTCGCCGGGACGTGCAGTGCGGCGAGGCAGGCGAGGACCACCGCCGACGCGGTCGAGCGGGACTGCCACCTGTGCGATCGCGCCGGCATGGGACTTCCTCCCCTTCTCCGCGTCGGCGGAGCCGGGCCGGGCTCGGCGGCTCGCACCGACCCCGGCCGTGACTTCTGCCGAACGGCTACCACCGGACGTGCCCGGACAACCTGGACACGCCGTTTCCACCTGATCGAATGACAAAAGCCGTCTTTCGCGGCACGGCGCGTGAGCGACCGGTGTGCGTCGGTGACGATCAATTCCCCCGAGGGTCCGGAATTGCCGGCATGAAGTGACACTTCCGAGGGCACTCACCCGATGAGCACGACGCAGGAGAGGGTGAGGAGCATGACCTCGACCGAAGTCGACTGGGAGCCGTTCATCGAGTCACTGCACGAAGCGGCCGGCCTGTGGGACCGCGGGCTGGCCTGCCGGGCCAGCAGGCACGACCTCGACGACGAGGTCGACGCCGACCCGCCGCGGGTCGTGCCGATCACCGAAGCCGAGGCGGAGCGGCTGATGAGGGCCGTGGCGTTCCTCGCGCGCCGGTTGAGCGTGGCCGCCGAGTGCGTCGTCTACGTGACCGCCGAGTCACGGCTGGGAGCCGCCGCCGAGGGCGATCCCGCGGCGCAGGCCGACGCGCTGTCGTTGACCGCGCTGCACGCCGCCGCCATGCGCCACGCGGCGGATCTCGCGAGCGCCGCCTTCAACCGATCCGACGCTGCGTAGAATCGTCCACGAACGGGTGAACAATGCCGGGTTAAACGTCGGGGTCTCATTATCCGTACCTTGCAGTGAACCCCAGGTGATCGGTGTTTCCACCGCCCGTCCGAGCGCAACTCCAGTGCCATGCGCATCGCCGCCCTCGCGAAACTCTTCGGCCTCTGCCTGGTGGCCGGGCTGCTCCTCGCCGGGATGGCGATCCCGGTCGTCGGCGCGGCCGGCCTCGTGTCCAACCGGGTGAGCGACCAGGTCGCCGCCACCACCGTCAGCATGCTCGAGTCGCCGCCCCCGTTGATGACGACGATCACCGACAAGGACGGCGTCCCGTTCGCCTACCTCTACGACCAGTACCGCGTGCTGACCCCGCCGGACAAGGTCGCGCAGGTGATGAAGGACGCGCTGGTCTCCGCCGAGGACCGCCGGTTCTACGAGCACAAGGGCGTCGACTGGCTGGCCACGCTGCGCGCCGCGCTGCGCAACCAGTCGGAGGGCGGCACCACGCAGGGCGCGTCCACGATCACGCAGCAGTACGTGAAGAACCACCTGGTGCACGTGCTGGAGCGGGAGGACGTCGGCGGGCAGAAGGAGGCGCAGGAGCAGACCATCGCCCGCAAGCTGCGCGAGGCGCGCATCGCGTTGCAGGTGGAGTCGCGGCTGAGCAAGGACGAGATCCTGTCGCGCTACCTGGACGTGGTGCCGTTCGGCGGCACGATCTACGGCATCGCGGCGGCGTCGCAGGCGTACTTCAACACCACGCCCGACCAGTTGACCGTGCCGCAGGCGGCGATGCTCGCCGGGATGGTCAACAGCCCGACGTTCCTGGACCCGGAGGCCCGGCCGGACAAGGCGGTCGAGCGGCGGAACATGGTCATCGACCTGATGGCGGAGAACGGCAAGCTGTCGCGGGAGCAGGCCGAGGTGCACAAGCAGGCGCCGCTGGGGCTGGCCACGCCGGTCCGCCCGCTGTCGACCGGCTGCGTCGGGTCCGGTGTGGAGTTCGGGTTCTACTGCTCGTTCGTGGTCAACCACCTGACCCGCAACGGCTACTCGTTGAACGAACTGAAGGTCGGCGGCTACACGATCCAGACCACTTTGGACCGCACGCTCACGCAGCAGGCCAAGCAGGCGGCCGAGGCGCAGGTGCCGAAGACGACGCCGGGCATCGCGAACACGGCGGCGGTCGTGCGGCCGGGCAAGCAGCGGCACGAGGTCGTGGCGCTGGTGGCCAACCGGGACTACGGGTTGAAGAAGGAGGAGTTCCAGACCCAGTTCGACCTGCCCAGCGCGGTGGAGAACAAGTTCGGCGCGGGGTCGGTGTACAAGGTGTTCACGGCGGCGGCGGCGCTGGAGAAGGGCGGGCTCGGGATCGAGAGCATCGTCGAGTCGCCCGGTTCGTACGCCTCGCACGTGTTCCGCGGCGGCGCGCCGGGGTGCCCGGGCACCGGTGAGCCGTTCACGTACTGGTACTGCCTGCGCAACCACGACGGCAGCTACCCGCCCCGGATGCCGTTGAAGGAAGCCCTGGCGACCTCCCCCAACACCGCGTTCGTGATCCTGGAGGAGCGGGTCGGGTTGGACGCCGTGGTCGACATGGCGCACCGGTTGGGGATGCGGGACACGTTGGCCACCAACATCGCCGGCGTGCCGCCGGACCCGAAGTCGAAGCAGAAGGAACTGCGGGTGACGCAGTCGGAGTTCTACAAGAAGTCCGGCAACGCCTCGTTCACCTTGGGGCCTGCGCCGACCAGCACGTTGGAGCTGGCGAACGTGGCGGCGACGATCATGTCGGGCGGCGCGTGGTGCCCGCCGACGCCGATCGTGAAGATCACCGATCGTTACGGCAAGGACGTCGGCTACACCGACGCGCCGTGCGAGCAGGTCGTGGAGGAGCCGCTGGCGAACGCCCTCGCGGTCGGGTTGAGCGAGGACGACCAGGAGCGCGGCACGGCAGCGGCGGCGGCCAAGCAGTTCGGCTGGACCCGGCCGGCGCTGGGGAAGACGGGGACGACGGAGGAGTACAAGTCGGCCGCGTTCATCGGCGCGACCGCGGACTACGCCGGGGCGGTGCAGGTGTTCAACGACAGCACATCGCCGAGCGGCATCTGCGTCAACTCGGGCCCCCCGCACCTGTGCGGTGAGGGCGACATCTACGGCGGCACCCTGCCCGCCCGAACCTGGTTCGACTTCATGATGAAGGCCCACGCCAACCTGCCGGAGAAACCACTACCCCCGGTCGAGCCCCGCTACCGCCGCCCCTGACCTGCACTGACAGGACCGGCCACTAACACTGTCGAGTGATCATGCCCCAAGAATGTACGGAAACACCGTTACCGCCCCTCGGTTGAACATGACCGAGCCCTCGACCACCCCCTACCCCGCCCCGCCACACACCCCGACACCCACCACCCCAGCGCATCCGCCACCCCCGACACCCCGTCCCACCCACCCAGCCAGCACCGGACCCCCGTCCCCAGCCACCACCCGTCCCAGCCAGCCACCCGTCCCAGCCGCCCCCTCCCCAGCCAGCCACGCCACCCGTCCCAGCCAGCCACCCGCCGACCAGCCGACCGACGACCGCCACGCCGTCCGACCACCCACCACCCAGCCAATGCCCACCGCCGCCCACCGCCCAGCCCTCACACCACCCCGACCGCCCGGCCAACACCTGCCCCCCACCCCGCAGCGGACCAGCCCAGCCCCCACCGACCGCCGTGCCGCCACCCCCGCCGCTCACCGCCCGGCCCGGCGATCGGCCAGCCGCCCGACCGCCACCCCGGCTGCCCGTGATCCCCGCTGATCGTCGACACGACCACCACCGGCGCCCGGCCGTCAGACCAGCCTCACCTCCACCCCGGCCTCACGGATCCGCGACACCTCCTCCTCCGGCGCGTCCGAGTCGGTGACGAGCACGTCGATCGCGTCCACCGGGCACACCCGGCCGAACGCCGTGCGGCCGAACTTCGAGCCGTCGATCGCCGCGATCACCCGCGTCGACGCCTCGACGGCCGCCTGCTTCACCGCGCTCTCAGCCAGGTCGTGCGCCGACACCCCGTTGCGCGCGCTGAGCCCGCAACTGCCCAGCACCATCGTGTCGAACCGCATCACCCGGAACGCGTGCTCGGTCAACGGTCCGACGAACGCCAGCTCACCGGGCCGGATGTCGCCGCCCGGCACCACCATCCGCACCTGCTCCGCGCCCCGCAGCGCGTCCGCCGCGTGCAGCGACAACGGCAGCACGGTCAGCCGCCGGTCGACCAGCCGCCGTGCCACCTCGACCGCGGTGCTGCCGCCGTCGAGGACCACGGTCTCGCCGTCGTCCAGCAGCCCGGCGACCGCCGCCCCGATCCGCCGCTTCGCCTCCAGCCGCTGCCGCGCCCGCGCCGCGTACGGCGTCTCCTCCCCCGTCAACATGCTCACCGCCGCACCGCGCACCCGCCGCAGCAGCCCTTCCCGCTCCAACGCGTCGAGGTCGCGCCGCACGGTCATCTCCGAAGCGCCCACCAGCTCCGCCAGGCTGGCGACGGACACCCGCTCGCCGCCGCGCAAGCGGTGGAGGATTTTCTCGTGACGCCATGACACATCCACGGCGTTCATTTGAACACTCACCATGTTCAAAAATCAACACCCTGGCGAGTGGTGGGACGATCCGGTAGAACGTGGGCACCAGCACCGGTTGGTATAGACCACTGGAGGACCGCATGACGACCGAGCCCGTGACCGACACCGACTACGGCGACGTCGTGCGCAACCACCTCACCCGGGTGGAGCAGCAGAACGCGGCGGCCCTGGACGACGTGGCCGAGCTGGTGCTGGCGAGCGTCCGCGCGGACGGCATGGTGCTCACCGCGGGCGCGGGCCACTCGCTGGCCGCGGTCGCCGAGACGTTCTACCGCGCCGGCGGCCTGGCCTGCGTGCGCCCGATCTACCACCCCGAACTGCTGCCCATGCACGGCGCGGTGAGCAGCACCTCCGCCGAACGCCGCTCCGGCCTGGCCGCCGAGGTGCTGCGCGAAGCGGGCCTGGCCGCGCACGACGTGCTCTTCGTCTTCTCCACCTCGGGCGTGAACCCCTACCCCGTGGAACTGGCGATGCTCGCCGCGGACGCCGGTTGCCCCGTGGTCGCCGTCACGTCGGTCGCCGCGAGCGCGCTCGCACCGCGCCGTGCGGGCACCACGCTCGCCGAGAACGCCACCGTCGTGCTGGACAACCTGGTGCCGCCCGGCGACGCGACCTACCCGCTGGACAACCCGGTGACCGCCGCCGTGTCCACGATCGCGACCGCGTTCCTGTGGAACCTGCTGATGGTGCGCCTGTTCGACAAGGCCGCCGAGGCGGGCGTGCCGCTGCCGTTGTGGCGCAGCGCGAACGTCGAGGGCGGCGACACGGCGAACGCGGACCTGCTGCGCAAGTACCAGACGCGCGTGCCCCAGCTGGGCTGAATCGTTTTCACGAATCCTCCACACGTCCGCGTTAGCCTCGGACGACAAGGGGGCATTCGTGAACAAGAAGGCAAAGCGCTGGGTGCTGGCGGCAGGGGGAGCCGCGGCGGTCGCCGTGATCGTCGCGGGTGTGCTGGTGCTGTGGCCCGACGACGGGCCGAAGGCCGGGAAGAAACCCGAACGGGTGGCTCCCGGCGTCGTCGCCCAGCAGTTCTTCACCGCGGTGATGTCCGGCCAGGCGGGACAGGCGGCCGCGGTCACCGACGCGGCGGGCGTGGCGGGCGCCGTGCTCGCCCGGACCCAGCAGGGCATGCCCGGCGCGGCGTACCACGCGCAGCTCGGCCGGTTGCCGCAGGTCGACGAGGGCGCCACGACGGCCGGGGTCGACGTCGACGTCACGTGGACGTTGCCGGGCGGCGTGCCGCTCAAGTACGCCACCGAGGTCGAGTTGCGGCTGGTGGACGACCGGTGGCTCGTGCACTGGTCGCCGTCACTGGTGCACCCCCAGTTGGCCGAGGGCCAGAGCCTGGCCTACACGACGACGGCGGCCGACGGCGCGCTGGTCGACCGCACGGGCCGGCCGGTGCCACCGGACTTCGCCCCGGTGGTGATGGGCTCGGTGCGGCAGGCCGTCGGCTCGGTGAACGGCAAGCCGGGCTGGCAGGTCGCCATCGTCGACCAGGCCGGCGCGCCGGTCACCGTGCTGCAAGAGCAGAAAGCGCAGGCCGCGCCGTCGACGACGGTCACGCTCGACCCGAAGACGCAGGCCGCCGCACAGGCCGCGGTCGACCAGGTGGCGGGCGAGGCGGCCATGCTGGTGGCGGTGCAGCCGTCGACCGGGGAGATCCTCGCGGTGGCGCAGAACGCGACCGCCGGCAACGACCCGCTCGCCCTCTACGGGCACTACGAGCCGGGGTCCACGTTCAAGGTCGTCACGGCCACGGCGGCGTTGACGGCGGGCCTCGCCACGGCCGACACGCCCGTGCCGTGCCCCGGCAAGGCGACCATCGGCACCCGGCAGATCACCAACGACGACTCGTTCGAGCTGGGCACGGTGCCGCTGCACCGGGCGTTCGCGGCGTCGTGCAACACCAGCTTCAGCCAGTTGGCGGCGGGCATGTCGCCGACCGCGTTGCCCGAGGCCGCCGGGTACTTCGGGTTGACGTCGGACTTCACCGTCGCGGGCATCACCACGAACACCGGCAAGATCCCGCCCGCCGACTCCGTGCCCGCCCGCGTCGAGGCGGGCATCGGCCAGGGCCAGATGCAGGCGTCGCCGTTCGGCATGGCGCTGGTCGCGGCCACGGTCGCGAACGGCCGCACGCCGGTGCCGCGGCTGATCCGCGAGATGCCGACCGAGGGCGTCGCTCCGCCGCCGTTGCCCGGAGGGGTCGCGGGTGCGTTGCGGTCGATGATGGGCGAGGTCGTCACCGGCGGCACCGCGCGTGAGCTGGCCGGTTACGGCGGGGTGCGCGGCAAGACCGGCACCGCCCAGTTCGGCGACGGCACGCGGTCGCACGGCTGGTTCATCGGCTACCGGGGCGACCTCGCGTTCTCGGTGCTGGTGGTGAACGGTGGCTCCTCCAAGGTCGCTGTCGCGGCCACCGGCACGTTCCTCGGCGGCCTCTGAACGGCGGGCTCCCCGTCCGTTCGCGCGGGCGCTTGGTCGAACTGCGTGCGGTGCAGGTCGGCGTAACGGCCGTCGGCGGCCAGCAGCTCGGCGTGCGTGCCGCGTTCCACCACCCGCCCGTCCTCCACGACGAGGATCTGGTCGGCCGCGCGGATCGTGGACAGCCGGTGCGCGATCACCAGCGCGGTCCGGCCGCGCAACGCCTCCGTCAACGCGACCTGCACCGCGGCTTCCGACTCGGAGTCCAGGTGCGCGGTGGCCTCGTCCAGGATGACCACGCGCGGGCGGGCCAGCAGCAGGCGGGCGATGGTGAGGCGCTGGCGCTCACCGCCGGAAAGGCGGTAGCCGCGCTCGCCGACGACGGTGTCGAGGCCGTCCGGGAGTGAGGCGACGAGCTGGTCGAGGCGGGCGCGGCGCAGCGCGTCCCACAGGTCGTCCTCGGTCGCGTCCGGCCGGGGGTAGCTCAGGTTGGCGCGGATCGTGTCGTGGAACAGGTGGCCGTCCTGGGTGACGACGCCGACGGTGTGGCGCAGCGAGTCGAAGGCCAGCTCGCGCACGTCCACGCCGGACAGTCGCACCGCGCCGGAGTCCACGTCGTACAGGCGGGGGACGAGGGAGGCGATGGTCGACTTGCCCGCGCCGGACGACCCGACGATCGCGACGAGTTGGCCGGGTTCGGCGCGGAAGCTGATGCCGTGCAGCACGTCCTCGCCGCCGCGCGTGTCCAATGTGGCCACTGATTCCAGTGAGGCCAGTGAGACCTTCTCCGCGGCCGGGTAGGCGAACCGGACGTCGTCGAACTCGACGGACACCGGGCCGTCGGGCACGCGGCGCGGGGCGTCCGGTTCGGCGATCATCGGCTTGAGGTCGAGAACTTCGAACACACGTTCGAACGACACGAGGGCGGTCATCACGTCGACCCGCGCGTTGGCCAGCGCGGTGAGCGGCGAGTAGAGGCGGGTCAGGAGCAGGGCGAGCGAGACGACGGTGCCGGCGGCGAGGTGGCCGGTCAGCGCGAGGTAGCCGCCGAGGCCGTAGACCAGGGCCTGGGCCAGGGCGGAGACCAGGGTCAGGCCGGTCATGAACCAGCGGGTGGCCATCGCCGTGCGGACGCCGATGTCGCGGACGCGGCCGGCCCGTTCGGCGAACTCGGCGGTCTCGCCGTCCGGCCGGCCGAACAGCTTCACCAACGTCGCGCCGGGCGCGGAGAACCGCTCGGTCATCTGGGTGGTCATGCCCGCGTTCAGCGTCGACGCTTCCCGCTGGAGGTCCGCCATCCGGCTGCCCATGCGCCGCGCGGGGATCACGAACGCGGGCAGCAGCACGAGGGCGAGCGCGGTCACCTGCCACGAAAGGGTGAACATCACGCCCAGCGAGAGCCCCAACTGGATGACATTGGTGACGACACCGGACAACGTCGACGTGAACGCCCGCTGCGCGCCGATCACGTCATTGTTCAGCCGGCTGACCAACGCCCCGGTGCGCGTCCGGGTGAAGAACGCGATGGGCATGCGCTGCACGTGCGCGTACACGGCGACCCTCAGGTCGTGGATCAGCCCTTCCCCGATCCGCGCCGACTGCCACCGCTCGACCAACCCGAGCCCCGCGTCCACCACCGCGATCCCCGCGATCACGACGGCCAACCACACGACCACCGACACGTCCCGCCCGCCGACGATCGCGTCCACCACCCGCCCCGCGAGCACCGGCGTACTGACCGCGAGCACCGCCGACACCACCGTGAGCAGCAAGAACACGACCAACTTCGCGCGGTGCGGTCCGGCGAACCCCAACACCCGCCGAAACGTGCCCCGCCGCACCGCGGTGGGTGCGTCCGACGCCCGCATCGCGCTGCGCATCAATCCCCAGGAACCGTCCACGACAGACGGTAACGCCTGCGGCAGCCCCGACGTTCCCCCGTGCACCCGCGAGCTCTCGCCGCATCCCGCCCACGCCACGCGCCACGCCGGCGGGCGGAGGCGCTGTCGCTGTGAGGCTGGCCGAGGCTGGGCCGGTCGCAGGTCACACGGCCGGTCGCAGGTCGCGGGGCCGGGTGTGGTCGCGCGGCCGGGTGCGCATCGCGGGGCCGGGTGCGGGGCGCGGGGCCGGGTGCGCGTCGCGGGGCCGGGTGCGGGGTGCGGGGCGAGTGCGGGGCCAGGGGTGGGGTGAGTGTGGCGGTGGGCGGCTAGGGCGGCGGGGGTGGCGCTGGGGTGTGGGGGCAGTGGGGGTGGTTTCGGGGCTCGGTCATATTCAACCGAGGTACGGGAACGGTGTTTCCGTACATTTTCCCGGTGATCTCACCCGATCGTGTTTGGTCGGGGGTCAGGATTGGCCGTTGACCAGGGCCGACAGGTCGGCGAGGCGGCGGAGTTGGGCTTCGCGTTCGGCGCGCAGTTGGTCCTGCTCCGAGGCGCCGTCGGCGGCCGAGGCGAGCAGGGCCAGCGTCTCGCGGACGGCACCCGGCAGTGGCTGGAGGAGTTGGGCGACCAGGGCGTCGACCGCGTCGTCCAGGCCGTCCGCGGGCACGACGGAGGTCGCGAGGCCGATCCGCAGCGCCTCCTCGGCCCCGACCCGGCGTCCCGTCAGGCAGATCTCGGCCGCGCGCGAGTACCCGACCAGGCGCACCAGGGGCAGCGTGCCGCCCAGGTCGGGCACCAGGCCGAGCGAGGTCTCGGCCATGCAGAACTGGACGTCGTCGGCGGCCACGCGGAAGTCGCACGCGAGGGCGAGTTGGAAGCCCGCGCCGATCGCGTGCCCGCGCACCGCGGCGATCGTCACCCGAGCCGGGTCGCGCAGCCAGCGGAAGCCCTCTTGGAACTCCGCGATCAGCGCGGCACCTGCTTCGGGTCCCCGTCGCGTGATCTCCGGCAGACCCGGTTCGCCCTCCACCGGGGCGCCCGTGAACATGCGCCGGTCGAGCCCGGCGGAAAAGGCGCGACCGGAACCCCGGACGACCACGACGCGGACGTCCGGGCCCAGCTGTTCACCGATCGTCCGCAACGCCACCCAGGTCGACGGCGTCTGTGCGTTGAGCACGTCGGGACGGTCGAGCGTGATCGTCGCGCGCGGTCCGTCGACGACGAGCCGCACGCCTCCGCGTTCCAGCAGGCCGGCGTCGATGGTGGTCGGTGCCGACATGCGTGAACCTCCGGGTTTCGTCAGGCGTCGTCTCTCCTCGACACCTGTAGGTTACCGGAGGGTAGCTTACTTCTTCTTCGTGCGGGTGGCGCCACCGCGACCGCGCAGCTGCACACCGGACTCGCTGAGCACCCGGTGCACGAAGCCGTAGGAGCGCCCGGTGGACTCGGCCAACGCCCGGATGCTCGCGCCCTTTTCGTACTTCTTCTTCAGGTCAGCGGCCAGCTTGTCCCGCGTGGCGCCGGTGATCCGGGCGCCCTTCTTCAGGTCAGCCACCTTGTCCCGCCTTCCGTAGACAGCAGGTCGGGCCTTCGAAAGCCCCTGTCGTCGCAATGATCGAACACGAAGACCAAGAACGCCAGGTGATCAAGCGAAATGATCTGCGAGCGGTCGTTTGATCACGCAGAGTCGATCAGGGCTCACGTTGGGGTGAGAGCGGCGAATCCCGTTGCCTCAAGCCAACTGCACGAGTTCCAGGTACTCCTGGGACCAGTGATCCTCGGTCCCGTCGGGCAGCAGGATCACCCGCTCGGGCTCAAGCGCCTCCACCGCGCCGGGGTCGTGCGTGACCAGGACGACCGCGCCCTCGTACCGGCGCAGCGCGTCGAGCACCTGCTCGCGGCTGGCCGGGTCGAGGTTGTTGGTCGGCTCGTCGAGCAGCAGCACGTTCGCCGCGCTCGACACGAGCCCCGCCAGCGCCAACCGGGTCTTCTCGCCACCCGACAGGGTGCCCGCGGGCTGGTCGAGCTGCTCACCGCTGAACAGGAACGTGCCCAGCAACGACCGCAACTGCTGCTCCGGCACGTCCGGCGCGGCGTGGCGGATGTTCTCCCACACCGATGCGCCGTGGTCGAGCGTCTCGTGCTCCTGGGCGAAGTACCCGAGCTTGAGGCCGTGACCGGCGACGACCTCGCCGCTGTCCGGGCGCTCCATCGAGCCGATCAGCCGCAGCAACGTGGTCTTGCCCGCGCCGTTCAGCCCGAGGATGACCACGCGCGACCCGCGGTCGATGGCCAGGTCGACGCCGGTGAAGACCTCCAGCGAGCCGTACGACTTGCTCAGCCCTTCCGCGGTCAACGGCGTCTTGCCGCACGGGGCGGGCTGCGGGAAGCGGATCTTGGCGACCTTGTCCGCCTGGCGGGTGTCCTCCAGGCCGGAGAGCAGCTTCTCGGCCCGGCGGGCCATGTTCTGCGCGGCGACCGCCTTGGTGGCCTTCGCGCGCATCTTGTCCGCCTGCGCCATGAGCGCGCCGGCCTTCTTCTCCGCGTTGGCGCGCTCACGGCGGCGGCGCTTCTCGTCGGCGGCTCGCGCTTCGAGGTACTTCTTCCAGCCCATGTTGTAGATGTCGACCTCGCCGCGCGTCGCGTCGAGGAACCACACCTTGTTCACCACGTCGTCCAGCAGCTCGACGTCGTGGCTGATCACGACCAGGCCGCCCTCGTGGGACTTGAGGAACCCGCGCAGCCACGCGATCGAGTCCGCGTCGAGGTGGTTGGTCGGCTCGTCGATCAGCAGGATCGTGCTGGACTTCGTGCCGACGCCGCCCTCGGAGGCGGCGAACAGGATGCGGGCCAGCTCGACCCGGCGGCGTTGACCGCCGGACAGCGTGCGCAGCGGTTGGGCCAGCACGCGGTCGGCCAGGCCGAGGTTGGCGCAGATGCGGGCGGCTTCGCTCTCGGCCGCGTACCCGCCGAGGGCGGCGAACCGCTCTTCGAGGCGGCCGTACTTGCGCACGGCGGCCTGCAGCTCGGCGTCGTCGACCAGCTCGGCCATCGTGGACTGCATCTTCTCCATGTCGCGGAGCAGCTGGTCCAGGCCGCGCGCGGACAGCACGCGGTCCTTGGCGATGACCGACAGGTCGCCTTCACGCGGGTCCTGGGGCAGGTAGCCGAGCTCGCCGGTGCGGCGGACGTCGCCCGCGTACGGCTGGCCCTCGCCCGCGAGGACGCGCAGGGAGGTGGTCTTGCCGGCGCCGTTGCGGCCGACGAGGCCGATGCGGTCGCCCGGCTGGACGCGGAGGGTGGCGCCGGACAGCAGGATGCGCGAGCCCGCGCGCAACTCGAGATCGGTCGCGGTGATCAAGTTTTACTCCGGGGTGTGGTCATGCGAGGTCGACGGCGCGGCTGGCGCTGGACCTACTCGATGAGGATGACCACGGGTTCCAGTCTACGGGGTGTGTGCCACCGGATTACCCGTGTGTGTCGACCGGCATAGATTGCCCGGTATGACTTCGGACTTCACGGGCAGGGCGGCCCTGGTCACGGGCGCCAGTCGGGGCATCGGGCACGGCATCGCGCTGGAACTGCTGTCGCGCGGCGCGTCGGTGGCGATCACGTCCCGCAAGGCGGAGGCGGTGACGGCGGCGGCCGAGCAACTGGTGGCCACGGTGGGCGTGTCACCCGACCGGGTGCTGGCGGTGCCGGGGAACGCGGGCGACGCCGACGATCGCGCGCGGGCCGTCGAGCTGGTGGTGGAGCGGTTCGGGCGGCTGGACGTGCTGGTGAACAACACCGGGATCAACCCGGTGTTCGGCGCGTTGGTGGATGCGGACCTGGACGCGGTGCGGAAGATCTTCGACGTCAACGTGGTCGCCGCGCTCGGGTTCGTGCAGTTGGCGTGGAAGGCGTGGATGCAGGAGCACGGCGGGGCGGTGGTGAACATCGCGTCGGTGGGCGGGCTGCGGTCGACGGGCGTGATCGGCGCGTACGGGGCGAGCAAGGCGGCGTTGATCCGGTTGACGGAGGAGCTGGCGTGGCAGTTGGGGCCGAAGGTGCGGGTGAACGCGGTCGCGCCGGCCGTGGTGAAGACGCGGTTCGCCGAGGCCCTGTACACGGGGCGTGAGGAGGAGGCGGCGTCCGGCTACCCGATGAAGCGGCTCGGGACGCCGGAGGACGTCGCGCGGCTGGTCGCGTTCCTGGCTTCGGACGCGGCCGAGTGGATCACCGGCGAGACCGTGCGGGTGGACGGCGGGCTGCTCGCCACGGGCACGTTGGGCTGAGACGGCCGCGGTGGACGGCGGGGCTCACGGCGCACGGCGAGGGGCCTCGCCGTTACCGTCGATGGCCCGGCACCTGGGTCAGCGCGACGGGCTGGTGGTGGTTCGGGGCAGGTCGGTGGCAGTGGTGCTGTTCTGCGGTCCGGGGTCGACGCTGTTAGTGGTCGTGGTGGGGATGGGGCTCGTCGTGTTGGTGGTGGTCATGGCCGGGGTCTCCACCGGCAGCGAGGTGGGCTGCTCAGGGCTCGTCGTGCGGCTCGGCCGCATCGGTGAGCTGGTGCTGACGTCCGGGCCCGGCGGGCCGGCCGGGCTGTGGTCGCCCTGCTTCGGCGGCTGGTTCAGGGCGAAGGCGATGACCACGGCCACCACGGCGGTGCCGGTGCCGGTCGCGGCGACCGCGTAGGTGCGGCGGCGGCGTTTGACGGCCGTGCCGCGGAAGACGATGTCCACCGCGTTGAACGTGCTCGGCCGCGGCTCGATGTTCAGTTGTTCGAACGTCTTCTTCAGCTCGTCCTCAAGCACCGCGCGACACCTCCTGCCACAACGCGCCGAACTCCGGTCCCAGCCGCTGCCTCAACGCCTTGAGGCCGCGGTTGGTGTTGCTCTTCACCGTGCCGACCGAGCAACCGAGGGCCGCGGCGGTCTCCTCCACCCCCAGGTCGTGCCAGTACCGCAGCACGAGCGTCGCACGCTGCTTGGCGGGCACGGCGTCCAACGCCTGCCACACCACCAGCCGGTCCTCGCTCAACACCCCCGCCTCCGGCAGGTCCGGCAGCGTGTCGGTGAGCTTCTCGCGTTTCCACCGCACCCGGCGGCGCTCCGCCAGGAACGTGCGCACCACGATCTGCCGGAGGTAGGCGGGCACCCCTTCGCGCTGCGCCAGCTTCGGCCCCGCCAGGTAGAACTTGAGGAACGCGGACTGCACCACGTCTTCGGCCTCGTGGTGGTTGCCGCACAACAAGAACGCGGTGAAGCGCATCGAGTCGGCGCACCGGTCGAAGTAGTGGCTGAACTCCGCGTCCCAGCTCACGCCGTCAGCGCCTCGTGGAGGTCGGCGACGGCGTCTCCGCCGGGAACGACGCGCCCGGCGACGTGGTCACCGTCGTCGTGGTCGCCGGCGGCTGGGACGTCGTCGGCCGGGGCGTCGGCTCGGGCCGCGGGGTGGTCGTGGTCGGTCGCGGGCCGGGCGTGGTGCCGACCGGCTCGCTGACCGTCGGTCGCGGCGAGGTCTCGATCGGCGTGGGCCGCGGCGACGTCTCGATGGAGGTCGGTCGCGGCGAGGTCTCGACGGACGTCGGCGCGGGCGGCGACGTGGTGACCGAGGTGGCGGGTGGCCTGACCGTCGTCGACACGGGCCCCTCGTCCCCGCCTCCGGACGCCAGCGCGGTACCGGCCACGGCGATGCCGCCGAGCACGACGGCCCCGACCGCCAGCACGAGTCGTTTGCGCAGCAAGACTGCTCCTCGGGTTCGTGAGGCCGCCGCTGGTCGGCGTCCCCTCACCCTTATCAATGCGGTCGGGGTCGCCGGGGGTTGTCACGAGTTCGGGGGAGTTTCGCGGACCACGATCTCCACCGCCCGCGCCCGCGCCGCGGCCTCGTCCAGCACCGCCCGGCGAGGTTCCGGCACGTCCAACACGCGCGGTGACGCCAACGCGAACACCTCGCCCAGCCGACGGTCACCCCGCAGCGCGTCCAACGCCTGACGGTCACCACCGAGCACGACCGCGTCCAGCTCCCCCACCCGCGGCGCCAGCACCCGCGCCGCGTCGTCCGCCGCCGCCTGGAGCGCGACCCGCACCTGCCCCTCGCGCCGCCGCGCGAACCGCTGCTGCGACCACCCGCCCGCCTTGTTGCGCCCGTGCACCTGACGGCTGTCCGTGGTCGACACGAGCACCACGCCGTCCTGCGCCACCCCGATGCTGTGCCCGCCGAGCCGCACCAGCAGCAGCCCGATCCGGCGCGACGCCGTCGCGTTCGCCAGCACCGCGTCGAGCACCAAGCCCGCGTGCTGGCCCGCGGGGACGAACCCGCCGAACGCGGCGGACACCTCGGCCGTGGCCCCGTCCACCGCCGTGACCAGGCAGCGGTCCGGCGTCACCGCCGTCGACACCACTCCGCCGTGACGCCGGCCGAACCGCGCGAACCACCCGTCCAGGCGCTCGGGCGCCACCTCGACCGCCCGGCCGCCCCCGGACACCGGGCGCACCCTGCTCATGCCGGCTCGACCAGGGCGTTCACGCCGGCGCGACCGCGACCCAGACCGGCAGCGGGTGCCCGCACTCGGCGGGCGAGAGCCGCTGCACCGCGCCGAACCCGGCGTCGGCCAGCGAGGCGGCGATCTGCTCGGGCGACAGCACGCGGTGCCGGGTCGACACGGTGTTGGCCACCTCCCACGTGTCCGCGCCACGCACCAGCCGCACGACTTCGAGCGCGTAGGACTCGCCGTCGGCCGCCCAGTCCCACAGCTGCACGGTCACCTGCCGCTCCTGGCCGCGCCCGGACACCTTCGGCGGCGGCGCGGTGGGCCGCAGCCTGCCGAGCTTGTCCAGCTCGGGCACGGCGGCGACGAACAGCCCGCCCGGCCGCAGCGCCCGCCGGGCCAGCCGCAGCGCCTCGTCGAGCGCGTTCTCGTGGGCCAGCCGGGGCAGCAGGTCGTCACCCGCGCGGACCACGTCGACGGGCGGACCGCCCTGGTGGCGCACGACGTCCAGCAGGTCCAGCACGACGTGGTGGCCGACGCCGAGCACGGCGGCGGCGACCTCCGTCAGAGGGTCCTCCGGCAGGGGCACGAGGTCCTGGGCGGCGGTCACCGGGCACACAGTAGGCCCAACGGATCAACGACCGCCAACGCCGGGACCGCCGGGGCGCACCCCGGACCGAAGGGGCCGGCCACACGACACCGAAGCTACCGTTGCACAATGTTACCGACGGGTTTACAAAAGGGGGAGCACGGATGTTCACCACTTGACAGAACGATGCCCACCCCAGTGGACTCTTGACCCGTATGGCCCAATCAATGACTCCACCTGGAAGGCACCAACGCCCTGCGTTGGCGGGTAGGGTCACTGGGGCGTGATCTCATGACAGCGGGGAGTCACAATGACCAACGCTGCCGGTCGACCCAACCTGTCCGTCGACGAACTCGACTCGACGGGCCACGGCAGTCTTGCGCAGCTTCTCACCACGGGACCCTTCCCCGAGGCGCTGAGAGCCGCGATCAAAGCGAGCAGGCTGAGCCTCGACCGCATCCAGCACCGGCTCGCGCTGCGCGGGGTCACCATCAGCGTCGCCACGCTGAGCTACTGGCAGTCCGGCCGACGCCGACCCGAGCGACCCGAGTCGCTGGAGGCGCTGCGCCACCTGGAGACCGTGCTCGGCGTGCCGCAGGCGGGCCTGTCCGCGCTGCTCGGACCGCCGCGCCCGCGCGGCAGGCGGTCCCGGCCGACGACGATGATGCCGATCGACGCGCTGTGGGCGCGCCGCGAGCGGGTCGCGAACCTGCTCACCAAGGTCGACACGTCCTCGGACGTCAAGCTGGGCCGGATCAGCCAGCACGACCGGATCGAGATCGCCGCGGACGGCGGCCAGCGCTCGGTGTGGGTGCGCCAGATCCTGCGCGCCGAGCAGGACGGCCCCGACCGGTGGGCGCTGGTGTTCGAGACCGAGCAGGCCAACGTGCTGCCGCAGGTGGTGAACCTGCGCAACTGCCACCTCGGCCGCGTGGTCGAGGACACCGAGGCCAACATCATGGCCGCCGAGATGATGTTCGACCGGCCCCTGAGCAGGGGCGAGACCATCATCATGGAGTACGAGCTGCTGTTCGCCGAGGGCCACTACCCGGCGGGCAACAACTCCTTCACCCGCAAGTTCCGACTGCCGGTGCGCGAGTACGTGATCGAGGTCCGGTTCGACCAGTCGAACCTGCCCGCGCGCTGCCAGCAGTTCAGCGTGCCCGCCGGTGACGACACCCCGTCACGGCGGCGCAACCTGGCCCTGGACGCGGCGGGTGGCGTGCACGCCGTGGCGCTCGGTTTCGGGCCCGGTGTGTTCGGCATCCGCTGGGAGTGGCCGAAGTAACACGTTACGAACGAGGGCCCCGGGAGCGCGTCTCCCGGGGCCCTCGTCACATGATCGTCACGATCAGACGTAACCGTTGATCTTCAACGAGACCGCCCGGATCGAGCCCTTGTCGGACGCGACCGCGTCCACGACCTTGAACGTCCACGTGCCGTCCACCGGCTCGGCGAGCAGCGTGCCCAGCGGGGTGGTGGGCCGCCACGTGCCGGTGTACGGCGCGAGGTTGCTGGTCACCGAGGAGAACGGCTGCGCGGCGGTGTCGTCGAACACGACCTGGCACAGGTTGTTGCCGGTCGAGCCGTTGCGCTGGAACACCGTCGCGGTCGCGCCGGACGGCGAGGTCAGCGTGCCGACCAGGTCGCCGACGAACGAGTGGTCGATGCCGACGGTGGTCGCGCCCGTGGCCGTGCTGCACGTGTCGCCGTCGATCGAGAACACGACCTTGGAGCCGCGGCCGATGCCGCTGACCGGGATCGAGATCGTCGCGCCGGTGGCGTCGTTGTCCGGGATGGCCACGACCGGGCCGCTGTAGGCGAACGTCTTCGCGTCACGCGACGGCTCGCCGACGTTGAGCGTGAACGCGCTCGTGGTCGGCGAGGTGGAGCCGGAGAACGTCACCTTGGCGTCCAGGCGGATGGCCGAGCCGACGGTCATTGACGCGGGCACGCTCACCTTGAACGTGTTGGTGACCGTCTGGCCGACCTCGACGTTGCCGTAGTACTTCGACCGGGGCGCGATCGTCACGCCCGCGGTGGGCGTGGTGAGCACGAGGCTGGTCGACGCGGCCGTGCCGTCACCGGTGTTGACCACCGGCACGGTGACCGTGGCCGTGGTGCCCGGCTTGAGGTACTGGCTGCCGTCGGCGTCGTTGACCACGGACGGCTTCGCCGCCTTCGCCAGCGGCTGCGGCGACGCGCCGGTGTAGGCCAGCACCAGGTCGGCGCGCACGACGCCCGCACCGGTCCGGTTGTCGACGCCCGCCTCGGCGATGTCGATCGCGGTGGCGGTCAGCGCCTGCCGCACCTCGGCGGGCGACAGGCCGGGGTTGCCGGACAGCACCAAGCCCGCGATGGCGGCGGCGTTCGGCGCGGACGCCGACGTGCCGAAGAACGGGTTGAAGCCCGCCACGCTGGTCTGCACGCCGTCCGCCGCGGTCAGGTCGGGCTTCTGCCGGACCTCCTCGCTCGGGGTGCCGTCGGGCGCGAAGAACACCCGGCGCGGGCCGTCGGAGGTGAACCGCTCCGGCTTCTGCGTGCCGTCGAACGCGTTCGGGTACGGGCCGCGCGGGTTGGCCGGGTCACCCGGCTCCAGGTCGAACGGCAGCGGGTTGTTCGCCGGGGCCGCCGCGACGCTGATCGCGCCCTTGGCCGCGGAGTGGCCGCGCGTCACGCCGGGCGTGGCGTACTTCTTGAGCCCGTCGGAGGAGTCCTTGAAGCGACCGCCGAGCGCGGTCAGCGCCAGGTACTTGTCGTCACCGCGGAACTTGACCACGGCCAGCCGCAGGCCGAACGCGCTGCTCGGCGTGGTCAGCCGCTCGTACGGGTCCTGGGTGCCGTCCTGCACGCCCTGGCTGAACGCCACCACGTTGCCCTGCGCGTTGGCCAGGTACAGGTCGTAGTCGTTGAACGACGAGGCCAGCGGGTCGGACCAGAACAGCGTCACGGGCACGTTGCCCGAGCTGTCCGACAGCGGGTTGAACACCTGCTTGGCGTCCAGGGAGGGGTTGAAGTCGTGCGCGGTGCCCGCGAACTTGCCGACGCCGACGCCGGAGTCGACGAACTGGCCCTCCCAGTGGCCCGACGTGCCGTCGGCGACGTTGCCCTCGTTGCCCGCGGAGGAGAAGAACAGCGCGCCGTCGGCGGTGACCGCGTCCACGGCCCGCGCGATCACGCCGTCCTGGAACGGCGACTCGTTGAAGTAGAGGATGTCGTCCACGATCACGTCGCAGCCCAGCTGGAAGCGCAGGGCGCGGATGTTGTCGGCGAAGCTCGCGTCGCCGTTGATCGCGGTGGCGAAGCCGAGGCTCGCGTTCGGCGCGATGTCGTGGAGGATCTCCAGCATCGCGGTGCCCTCGTTGCCGTCACCCTCCTGACCGGCCAGGACCTCGACGCCGGCGGGCAGTTCGCCGGCGGCCTGCGAGGTGGCCAGCGAGTCGACGCCGTCGGACAGCGCGCACAGCTTCACGCCGGTGCCCGTGACGCGGAAGTCGTTGCGGGCGGTGTCGGCGGCGTGCGCCCGGTCGCCCTCGCCGGTGCGGGCCGCCTGCGGCGCGACCAGGGCGTCGCGGGTGCGGGCCTCGATCCGGCGGGCCTTGTCCTCCTTGGAGGACGTCCGGTCGACCTTGCCGCGGTCCTGCTGGTTGGACGTCTTGTACTCGACCGCGGCCTCGACGCGGCGCACGTCGCCGCGGGCCGACAGCCCGGTCAGCGCGCCGAGCGGCAGCTGGGCGCGGACCGTCCGGCCCTCGGTGGACACCGAGCGGATCCCGCCGCCCGCGGCCTTCACCGCGGCGACCAGGGCGTCGGTGACCTCGAACGCGCGGATGTCCACCACGACGGTGTCTCCGCTGTGGACCTTCACGCCGGTCTCGACGGCGGGCAGCTTGGCGAACGTGGTGGCGTTCGCGCGCCTGCGCTGCTCCACCACGAGCGCGCTGTCCACCTTGGACTCGGCGGCGGTGAGGGACCTCTTGATCTCCTGGAGCGCCGCGATCTGCGCGGCGGTGGTGTCCGCGACACCCTTGGACGCCTTGGTCGGGTCCGCGGACGCGGGTGACACCACGCCCAAGGTCACCAGCACGGCGGCGCCCGCCGCGATCAAGGTGCTTCTTCGCGAACGGCGTTTCGGTGAGCGCACAGGCGTCTCCCCCAGATCGTGCGTGCCCCCGACGCACGCGGCCTGCGGTCGGATGTCTCCGACCGAGGGGTCAACGTATTGCGCATGGACAAGTACCGTCTGCCACCGTTCGGCCTACTTCTCAGACGGTGAATCCATCACATTTCACAGTACAAAAGCATCTGTCCACAGCTGACCGGTCCGGCCGGACAGGGCGTCGAGCAACGCCGCCGCCTGGTTGTCGGTGAGCGAGGCGACGAAGTCCACCACCGCGCGGCCACGAGCCAGCGCACGCACCGCGTCCGGCCCCGACGGCGTCTCCCCGGTGGCCCCGACCAGCGCGGACGGATCGGTCCGGGCCAGCGCCGCGTACTCCTCACCCGCCAGCTCCACCAGGTCGTGCAGCCGCCGCGGCAGCCGGTTCGCCTCGTGCCGGTCGGTGACCCACTGCTCCAACGCCTCGACCAGCGCGGTCAGCAGCCGTGCCTGACCACGCTGGTGCAGCGCGAGGTCAGGGCGCAACAGCACGAACCGGCGGTGCACGAACTTCAGCACCTGCACCTCGTGCCACTGCGGCACGGCCAGCACCACGTGCCCCGACCGGGTCGTCGGCTCCTCGATCACGCCGACCGCGTCCACCAGCCGACGCGTCCACCGGGCGGAGAACCCGGCGACGGCCTGCTCGGCCTCCACCGAACCGTCGAACGGCACCGCGAGCAGCCCGTCCACCAGCTCGGCGCGCACCTTCGCCACCGCCTGCGCGAACGCGCCGTCGTCCACCGCCCACGAGTCCTTGGCGTGCAACCGTCGGCGCAGCGCCTCCAGCGAACGGCCCGGTCGGCGTTGCTGGGCGTCGAGGTCGGCGGCGCTCAGGCCGGCCAGCTCCAGCGCGTGGTCCAGCCACGTGTTCAGCTCGGTCGAGACGGCGGCGTGCTGCAACACCCCCACCCGGTAGAAGTCCTCCAGGTCGTGGATGGCGTAGGCGATGTCGTCGGCGGTGTCCATCACCGACGCCTCGACCGTCTGCTGCCACGGCTCCACCCGGCCCGCGTAGCACGCGCGGGACTGCTCCACGTCCTCCAGCTCGGTGACGTAGGCGGAGAACTTGCTGGAACCCGTGCCCGGCGCGTCGGTCGGCTCGGCCGCGCCCCGCGGCGGCGCGGGCAGGTCACGCGGGTGCGGCCGCGGGTAGGACAGGCGCGTCCACGGGTACTTCAGCATCGCCGCGCGCACCGCCACCGTCAGGTCGAGCCCGACCGCCGCCGGGCCGCGCACGTCGGTCGTCGTGACGATGCGGAACGACTGGGCATTGCCCTCGAACCCGTCCGACAACCCGAACCGGTGCCGTGCCAGGCGGTCGAGCACCTCCTCGCCGAGGTGGCCGAACGGCGGGTGCCCCAGGTCGTGCGCCAACGAGGCGGCCTCCACCACGTCCGGGTCGCAGCCGCCGAGCTTGTCCAGCAGGTTGGCGAGGTCCGGACGGGCGTTCAGGCGCTCGGCGATGGCGCGGGCGGCCTGCGCGACCTTCAGGCTGTGCGTGAGGCGGTTGTGCACCAGCAGGCCCGAGCCGGTCGAGCTGACGACCTGCGTGACGCCGCCGAGCCGGGCGAAGAACGGCGAACTGGCCACCCGGTCCCGGTCGATCCGGAACGGAGTCGTGGCCAGGTCGGCCTGGGCGGCGGCGTTCCCGCCGGAGCGGCGTTGCGTTCGGGGGTCGGTGGGCTCGTGGTGCATGGACGAGAACTTAGTCGCGGATGCTTGGGCGCACCGCGTCGACCCAGGGCAGAACGCGAAAAGCCTTCAGGGGCACCCGACATGTCGAGTGCCCCTGAAGGCGAAAATATGTTCGGCGGCGTCCTACTCTCCCACACCCTCACGAGTGCAGTACCATCGGCGCTGGAAGGCTTAACTACCGGGTT
>NZ_JAJUWT010000007.1 GCF_021390395.1 Saccharothrix sp. S26 | reverse complement strand
AGAACTGCCCGATCTTCAACGACGGCGCGTTCGACGTGCTCAAGGACTCCGACGAGGCCGCCCGCCGCATCATCAACGTAATCGACGGGCAACCCATCACGTTCGGCAACGGCGAGTTCGCCGTGGTGCGGGACGGCTTCGGCCTGGCCGTGGCCAAGACCGCGGACGTCTCCCCCCAGGACGTCGTCGTCCACGACGCGTCGGACCTCAACCTGTCGTTCGCGCTGTCGCGCCTGTCGACCCAGGACCTCCAGCACACCGTCACCGGCGTGTTCCGCAACGTCAACCGCACCACGTACGACGACGCGGCGCGGGCGCAGGTGGAGCAGGCCAAGGCCGCGAAGCCCGCGGACCTGCGCGCGCTGCTGCACGGCAAGGACACCTGGACCGTGAGCTAGCCCTCACGCCCGACAACGCGAGGACCCCCTGTTCCGCCTCCCGGAACAGGGGGTCCTCACGCTTTCCCTCCCCAGGGAAGAGCTTCTACGGAGCCTGGCGGAAGCCCGCCTTCTCCGCGTCCGCGGTCGTGCGGAACCAGACGTCGGCGCGGGTCTCGCGGAAGTTCGCCGACTCGGCGGTGAAGTAGCGGCGGCCGGTCAGGGTCGCCTTGACCTGGAACTCCGGCGCGGGTGCCAAGCCGTCGGACTTCGGCAGCACCGAACCGGGGCCGAACGGCGAGCGCGGGTTGAAGCCCTCCTGCTGGCCCTGGAAGCGGGTGCTGCCGGGCGCGGGCCTGCCGCCGGTGCTCGGGCTGAACCCGACCGGGCGCGGGCGCACCGGGCGCGGTGGCGGCGGCGTGACCGGCTTCGGCGCGGGCGTGACGGGAGGTGGCACGCGCGGGGTGCCCGCCGCGCGGGTGGGGCGCTGCGGCAGCCCGGTCGGGTTCATCGGCACGGGGTTGCCGGCCAGCAGCTCGGGGGCGAGCGTGGGCACGAACGGCTGGTCGTTGCCCGACGACGGCGGCGGGACCGGGCGGGTCTGCCCCGACTCCAGCTCCTGCTCGTCGTCCTCCAGCGGCTCGAACAGGCTGCGCGGGCGGGCCGGCTCGTCCTTCTTCGGCTCGGGCTTGGCGGCCTTGGGCTCGGCCTGCCGTGCCGGCAGCGGCTGGTCGGCGGACTGCGGGACGAACGTCGGCTCGAACGCCGGGGGTTCCGGCCTGTGCTCCTCGGTCTCCTCGGGCTCCTCGGCGCGGTGCTCGGCGGGCCGGGGCTCGTCGGTTTCGAGCGGCACGAACGTGGGCTCGAACGCGGGCGGCTCGGCGACCTCCGGCTCCGGTTCGGGCTCAGGCTCGGCGGCACGGGCGGGCTCCGGCTGCGGCTCGGGTTCCGGCTGCGGCTCGGGTTGCGGCTCGGGCTCCGCCTGGTGGGGGTCGACCACGGCGCGGATGACCTCGGTCCGGGGGCCCTCCTCTCGGGACTGGGCGGCCGGTGCGGCGTGACGCACGTCGTCCAGGCGGCCCTCCTGCTGCCGGGCCAGGTCGTTGAGGAACGCCTCGTCGCTCGGCGTGGGGCTCGTGGTCGGCGCGGGGGTCGGCTCGGACAGCTCGCCGCGGGCCGACTCGACGTCCACCGGGGCGAAGTGGCCGGTCAGGTCGTGCTCCGGCCACACCTGCTGCTCGGGCTCCTCGGCCCGCCGCCGCTCCCCGTCCACCTCGGCGATGGCCTGCGCCAGCGCGGTGGCCGGGATCAGCGTCGTCCGCTCGGTCGGGCCGGGCCTGCGTTCCGGCTCGTCCTCCTCCTCGTGGCCGGCGGTGTCCACGTCCTCGTCGTAGACCTCCTTGACCGGCTCCTCGCGCCACACCTCGCGCGGCTGGAACGCCTCCACCTCCGGCGGCGCCGTCGGCTCCTCCTGGCGCGGCGCGACCTCGGCGACCGGGCCGGCGGGCACCGCGGGCATCAGGTGCGTGGTCGCCTCGGCGGGCAGCTCCGGCTCGTCGTCCGGCGCGTAGGACCGCGGCCGGGGCTCCAGCGTCTCGCGGGTGTCGCCGCCGGGGCCGAGCCGCTCGAACAGGCTGCGCGGCGGCTCGGCGTCGTGCTCGGGGAAGTCGTGCTGCTCCTCGAAGTCGGACAGCGGCCGGTGCTCGTCGTCCAACTCCTCCAGCAGCGAGTCGCGCTCGTCGAGCTTCATGGTGCCCACGTCGTAGCGGGCCGGCTCGGACCGGGGGCGCTCGGCGGCGACCTCGTGGCGCGCGGGCTCGGGGGTCAGCACCTCGTCGGCCAGCGAGCGGGACGCCTCGACGTGCCAGTTGTCGAACTCGTCACCCGTCTCGGCCTTCGGCGTGACGGAGCCCGCCGCACCGGCCGTGGACGAGCCGGACCCGGGCCGCGGCGACGTGAGGAGGCGTTCCTCCAGGTCCTCCAGCTCCTTCTTGGCCGGACGCACCAGGACGAGCCAGGTGAGGGCGGCGCCTGCCACGAAGGACAGCAGGCTCCACAGCCACACCTGCCCGAAGAGCGAACTCACGGGAGACCCTCCCACTGCTGCTTGTCACACACCCCGACACGCTCCGTCCCCGGACCTTCACCCGGTAGGGGAAGCGGTGCAAAACTACCCTGACCCCGGGCTCTGGCGCGTGGGGCCGGCCGGACCTGGGAGCAGGGTTCGATAGTAGGCCACTCGGAGCAACTGACCAGCCAAAACGGTCGGCGTAGAGTAGGCCGTGTGCCTCCGTTGACCAACGCCTCCACCGCCGCGAAGGACGTCGACCGCACGAACCGGGGGATGGCGTTCGGCGTCGGGGCCTACTTCATCTGGGGCATCGTGCCCGCCTACTGGCCGCTGTTGCAGCCGGCCGGGTCGGTGGAGATCCTGGCGCACCGGATCGCGTGGTCGCTGGTCGTGATGGCGATCCTCACGGCGGTGCTGGGCCGTTGGGCGGGCATCCGGCGGCTCTCGGCGCGCGGGTGGGCGATGGTGGCGGCGGCGTCCGTGCTCATCGCGGTCAACTGGGGCGTCTACATCCACGCGGTGAACACCGAGCACGTCGTGGAGGCCGCGCTCGGGTACTTCATCAACCCGCTGGTCAGCGTGCTGCTCGGGGTGGTCGTGCTGCGGGAGCGGCTGCGCGTGCCGCAGTACGCGGCGCTGGCGATCGCGGTGGCGGCCGTGGTGGTGCTGGCGGTGGACTACGGCAGGCTGCCGTGGATCTCGCTGGCGCTGGCGTGCTCGTTCGGCGTGTACGGGCTGCTGAAGAAGACCGTGCCGCTGGACGCGACGGCCAGCCTCACCGCGGAGAGCCTCGTGCTCGCGCCGATCGCGGTCGGTTACCTGATCTGGCTCGGGCCGGCGGGCACGTTCCACTCGGGCGGCTGGGGGCACGCGCTGTGGCTGGCGTCGGCGGGGGTCGTCACCGCGATCCCGCTGATCCTGTTCGGCGCGGGTGCGCGCCTCGTGCCGCTGGTGACCATGGGGATGCTGCAGTACCTCGCGCCCGTGCTGCAGTTCGCGTGGGGCGTGTTCGTGATGCGGGAGCCGATGCCCGCGTCCCGCTGGTTCGGCTTCGCCCTGGTCTGGCTGGCGCTGCTGGTCTTCACCGCGGACGCCGTCCGCACCCGTCGCCGCCTCCCCGTCTCCGACCTCCCCTGACCTCGAGAGTCCTACGTTCACGCCGCGTGAGTCCAACGCTCAGAACACCCGAGTTGAACGCTCAGGACGAGCCGTGGCTGTTCTGAGCGTTCAACTCGGGGTACGCGAACGTAGGACACGCGCGTTCTGAACGTAGGACTCACGCGGGCTGGAGGTAGGACTCTCGGGTTAGTGGGAGCGGGTGACGACGTAGTCGGAGACCGACTCCAGGGCGTCGCGCGCGGTGCCGGCGGGCAGGACGCGGAGGGTGGCGCGGGCGCGGGCGGCGTAGTCGTCCAGGGTCTGGCGGGCGCGTTGCAGGCCCGACGAGGCGCGCAGCAGGGACAGGGCCTCGTCGACCTCGGCGTCGTCGGCGATCGGGCCCGCCAGGAGCTTGGCCAGGCGCGAGTCCGGCTCGTCCTCCAGCGCGTACAGCATGGGCAGCGTCTTCACGCCCTCGCGCAGGTCCGTGCCCGGCGTCTTGCCCGACTCCTCCGACGGCGAGGCGATGTCGATGACGTCGTCGGAGATCTGGAACGCCGCCCCGATGACCTCGCCGTACGACCGCAGCGCCTCCACCTGCTCCGGCGTCACGTCGGAGAACATCGCGCCGAACCGGGCGGCGGTGGCGATCAGCGACCCGGTCTTCTCCGCGATCGTGGTCAGGTAGTGCGACACCGGGTCCTCACCCGCGCGCGGGCCCATCGTCTCGCGCATCTGGCCGGTCACCAGCTCGGAGAACGTCTCCGCGATGATCCGCGCCGCACCCGTGCCGAGGTCCGCGACCAGCGCCGACGCGTGCGCGAACAGGTAGTCGCCGGTCAGGATCGCGATGCTGTTGTCCCACTTGGCGTTGGCCGACGCCGCACCGCGGCGCATGGTGGCCTCGTCCATCACGTCGTCGTGGTAGAGCGTGGCGAGGTGGGTCAGCTCGACGACCGCCGCCGCCTTGATCACGCTCTGCCGGTCCCACGAGCCGCCGAACTGGGCGGACAGGATGGTGAACAGCGGGCGGATGCGCTTGCCGCCCGCGCTCACCAGGTGCAGGGACGTCTCCATCACCGGGTGGAACTCGCTCTGCACGACCTTGTGCAAGAGCTCTTCCACCTCGGCCAGCCCGTCCTGAACCACCTCCGCGAGCACGGGGTCCGCAAACCGGAACCCCGTCCCCGCCCGCTCGCTACTGGTCACGGCTACAGAGCCTACGTACCACTAGAAGATGAACGCGCCGGCACCCGCCCAATCGAGCGCGAACGACGGGAAGACGCCGAGCACGAGGGTGACCGCCGCACCCAGGGTGATGGCCACCGTGGTGAACGCGCCGGGCACGCTGACCGTCGGGCCGTCCGGCGCGGGCTCGCTGAAGTACATCAGCACGATCACCCGCAGGTAGAAGAACGCCGCCACCGCCGACGCCACCAGGGCGATCAGGACCAGCGGCACCATGTCGGCCTCGACCGCCGCCGCGAACACCACGAACTTGCCGACGAAACCGCTGGTCAGCGGCAGGCCGGCGAGCGCGAGCAGCAGGAACGTGAACACGCCCGCGACCACCGGCGACCGCTTGGCCAACCCGGCCCACTGGGACAGGTGGGTGGCCTCGCCGTCACCGTTGCGGACCAGGCTGACGATGCCGAACGCGGCGATCGTGGTGAAGCCGTACGCCATCAGGTAGAACATCGTGCCGGACAGGCCCTGGTCGTTCAGCGAGATCGCGCCGACCAGCAGGAAGCCCGCGTGCGCGACCGACGAGTACGCGATCATCCGCTTCACGTCGGTCTGGGTGAGGCCGAGCACCGCGCCGATGACCATGGAGACCACGGCCACGCCCCACAGGACGCCGTTCCACTCCCAGCTCGACCGCTCGAACGCGCCGTACAGCACGCGCAGGATGCCGCCGAACGCGGCGACCTTCGTGCACGCCGCCATGAACGCCGTCACCGGCGTGGGCGAGCCCTGGTAGACGTCGGGCGTCCACGCGTGGAACGGGCCGACGGACGCCTTGAACAGCAGGCCGACGACCAGCAGGCCGAAGCCCGCGTAGAGCAGCGTGTCGGACCGGTCGGTGGCCGTGGTGGCGTTGGCGATGTCGGACAGCTTCACCGAGCCCGCGAAGCCGTACAGCAGGGCCACGCCGTACAGGAAGAACGCCGACGCGAACGCGCCGAGCAGGAAGTACTTCACCGCGGCCTCCTGCGACAGCAGGCGGCGACGGCGGGCCAGGCCGCACATCAGGTACAGCGGCAGCGACAGCACTTCCAGCGCGATGAACATGGTGAGCAGGTCGTTCGCCGCGACGAAGACCATCATGCCGCCGAGCGCGAACAGCGTCAGCGGGAACACCTCGGTCTGCATGCCGAAGCGGCTCGCCTGCGCCCTGGTCTGCACGGCCGTGGCGCCGGGGCCCGGGTGCACCTGCGAGCCCTGGCCGGGCAGGATCGAGGCGTCGGCGACGAACGCGCCGCCCGGCTCGACCGACCGGTCGGCGATGAGCAGCACCGCGCCCAGGCCGAGCAGCAGCAGCGTGCCCCACAGGAAGATCACCGGGCGGTCGACCGCGAGGGTGCCCGAGAAGGTCAGCTTGCCCTGGTCGGGCGTGCTGTCCGCGGACGCGTACAGCACCAGCCCGGCACCCGCGGCGGCGAGCGTGAGCAGGACCAGCACGACCTGCGCCGCCCACCGCTGGGCCTTGGGCAGGAACGCCTCCAAGAGCACGCTGAGGCAGGCCGCGCCGAGCACGATCAGCAACGGTGCGACGGCCCCGTAGTCGATCTCCGGGGCTTGCAGCCGTTCCACGTTCTGCGAGAGGAACGTCGTCACGTCACTTGCCTTCCTGCGCGACCGGGTCGGCCACCCCGACCTCGCTGAGCGTCGCCCCGACGGACGGGGTGATCACGTCCAACACCGGCTTCGGGTAGAAGCCGAGCACCAAGATCAGTGCGACCAGCGGCGCGAGCACGGCCAGTTCGCGCTTGTTCAGGTCCGGCACCGACGCGCGCTCCGGGTCGACCGCCGCGCCGGGGCCGCCGACCGCGTCGAGCAGCGCCGTGCCGCGCACCGGGCCCTGGAACACCCGCTGGTACAGCCACAGGACGTACAGCGCGGCCAGGACCATGCCGACGGCGGCCAGCACGGTGTAGACCGGCTCGTTCGGGTAGGAGCCGATGAGCACCAGGAACTCGCTCACGAACGAGTTGGTGCCCGGCAGCGCCAGCGACGACAGGCCGGCCACGAAGAACAACCCGCCCAGCACCGGGGTGAGCTTGGCCATGCCGCCGTAGTCCTCGATCAGGCGCGACCCGCCGCGGGCCATCACCATGCCGACGACCAGGAACAGCATGCCGGTCGAGATGCCGTGGTTGACCATGTACAGCACCGCGCCCGCGCCCGCCTGCGAGCTGAACGCGAAGATGCCGAGCGCGATGAAGCCGAAGTGGGCGATCGAGGTGTAGGCCACGAACCGCTTCATGTCGGACTGGCCGACGGCGAGCAGCGAGCCGTACAGGATGCCGATCACGGCCAGGACCAGCACCAGCGGCGCGAGTTCCTTGCTGGCCGCCGGGAACAGCGGCAGGCAGTAGCGCAGGAAGCCGAACGTGCCGATCTTGTCCAGGATGCCGACCAGCAGCACGCCCGCGCCCACCGGCGCCTCGGCACCGGCGTCGGGCAGCCACGTGTGCAGCGGCACCAGCGGCGCCTTGATCGCGAACGCCACGAAGAAGCCCAGGAACAGCCAGATCTGGGTGGACAGCGGCAGGTCGCGGGTCACCGTGACCAGCGTCGCCCAGTCGAACGTGCCCTGGCCGATCTTGTCCGCGCTGACCACGTACAGGCCGATCACCGAGGCCAGCATGATCAGGCCGCCGAGCAGCGAGTACAGGAAGAACTTCATCGCCGCGTACTGCCGGTTCGGCCCGCCGAAGCGGCCGATCAGGAAGTACATCGGGACCAGCACGGCCTCGAAGAAGACGTAGAACACGAACACGTCGGTGGCGGCGAAGACGCCGACCATGCCGGTCTGCATGGCCAGCAGCAGCGCGAAGAACCCGCCCGCGCTGCGGCCCTCGGGCAGCTTGTCCGCCCACGAGCCGCCGATGACGACCGGCACCAGGAACGCGATCAGCGCGATCATCACCAGCGCGATGCCGTCCACGCCGAACGACAGGTGCACGCCGAAGGCCGGGATCCAGTCGGCCGAGCTGGTCAGCTGCAACCGGTCGCCGCCCGGGTCGAACGCCGTCCAGGCCAGCACCGCCAGCACCAGCTCCGCCAGCGAGAACGCCAGCGCGACCGTCTTGGCCAACCGGTCGTTGCCCCGCAGGAACGCCACCACCAGGCTGCCGACGAGCGGCAGCAGGAGCAGCGCGATCAGCGTCCAGCTCACGAGAACCTCACCATCAGCAGCGCGCCCAGGACGAAGACCGCACCCAGGAGCATGGAGAGCGCGTACGAGCGCACGAACCCGGTCTGCAACCTGCGCAACCGGCCCGAGCTACCGCCCAGCAGCGCCGCCGACCCGTTCACCAGGCCGTCGACGCCCTTGTTGTCCACGAACACCAGCGCGCGGGTGAGCCAGGTGCCCGGCCGCGCGAACAGCGCCTCGTTGAGCGCGTTGCCGTACAGGTCGGCACGCGCGGCGCGGACCGGGAACGACACCCGCGCCGGCCGTTCGACCGGCTGCTCACCGCGCAGGAAGAGCAGGAAGCCGAGCGCGGCGCCGAGCGCCGACAGGGCCAGCACCAGGATGTTCACCACGCCGTGGGACAGCACGCCGTGCTGCTCCTGCAGCTCGCCCAGCGACGGCGCGAGCCAGCCGGCCAGGTTGTGGCCGGAGGAGAAGAACCAGCCGGCGCCGACCGAGCCGACCGCCAGCACGATCATCGGCAGCGTCATGCTCACCGGCGACTCGTGCGGGTGGTACTCGCGGCCGTCCGCCGAGCGCAGCTCGGTGTAGCGGGGCTTGCCCAGGAACACCAGGACGAACAGGCGGGTCATGTAGAACGCGGTCAGGCCCGCCCCCAGGGCGGCCACGCCGCCGAAGACCCAGCCGCGCCACCCCTCCATGCTGAACGCCGCCGCGATGATGGCGTCCTTGGAGAAGTAGCCGGACAGGAACGGGAAGCCGATGAGGGCCAGGTAGCCGAGCGTCCAGGTGACGAAGGTGATCGGCATCTTCTTCATCAGCCCGCCCATGCGGCGGATGTTGCCCTCGTCGTTCATGCCGTGCATGACCGAGCCGGCGCCGAGGAACAGCCCGGCCTTGAAGAAGCCGTGCGTGAGCAGGTGCATGATGCCCAGCGCGTAGCCGATGGGGCCGAGGCCGACGGCCAGGATCATGTAGCCGATCTGGCTGACCGTCGAGTAGGCGAGCACCTTCTTGAAGTCGTCGTAGGCGCAGCCGATGACGCAGCCGATCAGCAGCGTGAAGCCGCCGATGATCATCACGACCAGGCGGCCGTCCGCCGACAGGTTGTAGATCGGGTTCGACCGGGCGATCAGGTAGACGCCCGCGGTGACCATCGTGGCCGCGTGGATCAGGGCGGAGACCGGGGTCGGGCCCGCCATGGCGTCGGGCAACCACGCCTGGAGCGGGAACTGGCCCGACTTGCCGCACGCGCCGAGCAGCAGCAACAGCGTGATGGCCAGCACCTCGGCCGACGACAGCTCGCCGACGCGGGCGAACACCTCGGCGTACTGGGTGGTGCCCAGCTCCTTGAACATGATGAAGATGGCGATCGCCAGGCCCAGGTCACCGACCCGGTTCATCAGGAACGCCTTCTTCGCGGCCGACGCCGCCTCCGGCTTGTACTGGTACCAGCCGATGAGCAGGTAGGAGGCGAGACCCACGCCCTCCCAGCCGAAGTACAGGGTCACGAAGCCGTTGCCGAGCACCAGCAGCAGCATCGCGGCGACGAAGAGGTTGAGGTAGGCGAAGAACTTCCGCCGCCCGGCCTCGTGCGCCATGTAGCCGATCGAGTAGATGTGGATCAGCGCGCCGACACCCGTGATCAGCAGCACGAACGTCAGCGACAGCGGGTCGAGCCGCAGCCCGAACTCCACGTCCAGCGCGGCGACCGGGATCCAGTCGAACAGGTGCACCTCGGTGGTGCGCGCCTCCGGGGCCAGCGCGACCGTGTCGAGGAACAGCGCGACCCCGTACGCGAACGCGGCGATCACGGTCGCGCAGCCCAGCAGGTGGCCCCACTTGTCGGTGCGCTTGCCGCCCACGAGCAGCACGAGCGCGCCGAAGGCCGGCAGGGCCAGCAACAACCAGGCGAGACTCCCGATCCCGCTGGCGGCAACCACGCCCGAGGACCCGCTCGCGGGGTCGAGCATAGACAGAGTCGTCACCGTCGACCTCTCAGTACTTCAGCAGGTTGGAGTCGTCGACCGAGGCCGAGCGACGCGTCTTGAAGATCGCCATGATGATCGTCAGACCGACCACGACCTCGGCCGCCGCGACGACCATCACGAAGAACGCCATCACCTGGCCGTCCAGCCCGCCGTTGATGCGGGCGAACGTGACCAGGCTGAGGTTCACCGCGTTGAGCATCAGCTCCACGCACATGAACACCACGATGGCGTTGCGCCGCACCAGCACGCCGACCGCGCCGAGGCTGAACAGCAGCGCGGACAGCAGCAGGTAGTACGTAGGGGTCACGACGACTCTCCCTTGAGCGCGTGCGCGTCGGGCTGGTGCCCGGTGCCGGACACCTCCGCGACGTCGTCCTCGAGAGTTTCCCTGGCGGTCGTCTCGATCAGCTCGGACAGCGACTCGGGCGCCACCGAACCGTCCGGGAGCAGGGCGGGGGTGGCCACCGAGTTGGCGGTGGCGAACACGCCGGGGCCGGGCAGCGAGCCGGGGCGGTCGCCGCGGAAGCGCTCCTCGACCAGCTGGCGCTGGGTCTTCTTGGCGTCCTTGCCGGTGCGCGAGGTGAACGCGAGCACCATCGCGCCGACGGCCGCGGTGATCAGCAGCGCCGACGTCAGCTCGAACGGGAACAGGTAGTCGGTGAACAGCGCCTCGCCGATGTTGGCGACGTTGCCGCCGTTCTGCGTGTTCTGCTGCGCCAGGCCCGCGGGCTCCACGTCGGTCAGCGCGCGGGCGACCGAGGCGACCACGAGGCCCGCGAAGCCGACGCCGATGACCGCCGCGGCGAGCCGCTGGCCGCGCAGCACCTCGACCACCGAGTCGGAGCTGTCCCGGCCGACCAGCATCAGCACGAACAGGAACAGCATCATGATCGCGCCGGTGTAGACGATGATCTGCACGAAGCCGAGGAACGGCGCCTGCTGGACCATGTAGAGCACGCCGAGGCTGAGCATGGTGAGCACCAGCCACAACGCCGAGTGCACGGCGTTGCGCGCGAACAGCATGCCCAGCGCGCCGGCGAGGGCCAGCGGACCCAGGATCCAGAACGCGACCGCCTCGCCGGTGGTGACGGTGTCGACCACGCGCTGGACCTCGTCGGGCTGCTGGAGCAGGAACGAGAGGCTCACTTGCCCGCCTCCTCGGGCCCGGTCTCGACGATCGCGCCGGCGGGCACGCCCGCCTCGCGGGCCAGCTTCGGGCCGTTCACGTAGTAGTCCTGCTCGTTCTCGCCCAACCGCATCGGGTGCGGCGGCTGCTCCATGCCGGACAGCAGGGGCGCGAGCAGGTCCTCCTTGGTGAAGATCAGCTTCTGCCGGTTGTCGTCGGCCAGCTCGTACTCGTTGGTCATGGTGAGCGAGCGGGTCGGGCACGCCTCGATGCACAGGCCGCAGCCGATGCACCGCAGGTAGTTGATCTGGTAGTCCTTGCCGTAGCGCTCACCCGGGGAGTAGCGCTCCTCCTCGGTGTTGTCGCCGCCCTCGACGAAGATCGCGTCCGCCGGGCACGCCCACGCGCACAGCTCGCAGCCGACGCACTTCTCCAGCCCGTCCGGGTGCCGGTTGAGCTGGTGGCGGCCGTGGAACCGCGGCGCGGTGACCTTCTTGACCTCGGGGTACTCCTCGGTGACGACCTTCTTGAACATCGTGCCGAAGGTGACGCCGAAGCCCTTGACGGGATCAAACACGCCCATCGCTGGCCTCCTTGTGTGAAGCTGCGGGTACCGCTGCCGGTTCCTGCGTCTGGTCGTCGGCGCCGGGCAGCTCGGCCACCCGGACCTGCCTGCGCGGCGGCGCCTTGGGCACCTTGAGGTCCAGCGGCGGCACGGGGAAGCCGCCGCCGGTGACCGGCACGGCGTCGGGGTCGTGCTGCTCGCGCTTGTCCGGCAGCAGGAACGCGATCACCAGCACCACCGCGAGGAACGCGCCGATCACGATCAGCGCCGTGCTGGTGTCCAGCCCGCCCGCGGACTCCCACTCCTGGCGCAGGTAGCGCGCGAAGGCCACCGCGACGAACCAGACCAGCGCGATCGGGACCAGGAACTTCCAGCCCAGCCGCATGAACTGGTCGTAGCGCAGGCGGGGCAGCGTGCCGCGCAGCCAGATGAACAGGAACAGGAAGCCCAGCGTCTTGAGCACGAACCACAGCAGGCCGAACCAGCCGCTGTTGAGCAGGTGGTCGTCGCCGACGAACGGGAACCGCCAGCCGCCCAGGAACAGGGTGGTGGCCAGCGCCGAGACGGTCACCATGTTGACGTACTCGGCGAGGAAGAACAGCGCGAACTTCAGCGAGCTGTACTCGGTGTGGAAGCCGCCGACCAGCTCCGACTCGGCCTCGGGGAGGTCGAACGGCGCGCGGTTGGTCTCGCCGACCATCGAGCACACGTAGATCAGGAAGCTGACCGGCAGCAGGTAGAAGTACCAGCCGCTGCTCTGCGCCTCGACGATGTCGGAGGTGGACAGCGAGTGCGAGTGCATGACGACCGCGATGATCGACAGGCCCATCGCGATCTCGTAGGAGATCACCTGCGCGGCCGAGCGCAGCGCGCCCAGCAGCGGGTACGGCGAGCCGGACGCCCAGCCCGACAGCACGATGCCGTACACGCCGAGCGAGGAGCAGGCCAGCACCACCAGCACGCCGACCGGCAGGTCGACGAGCTGGAGCGCGGTGCGCTCGCCGAAGATCGAGACCTCGCCGCCGATCGGGATGACGGAGAAGGCGACGAACGCGGGGATCGTGGAGATCACCGGCGCGAGGAAGAACACCCACTTGTCGGCCAGGACCGGGCGGATGTCCTCCTTGAACGCGAGCTTGAGGCCGTCGGCGAGGGACTGCAGCCACCCGCCGGGGCCGACCCGGTTCGGTCCCGGGCGCTGCTGCATCCGGGCCACGACCTTGCGCTCCCAGTTGATCATGAACAGCGTCATGACCACGAGGAACGCGAAGATCGCCACGACCTTGACGATGATCAGCCAGAGCGGATCGTCGGCGAGGAGTTCTGCCGTGCTCATGCCTTGCCTCCGCTAGAGACGGCCACCAGGGAACCGTGGCCGGCGACGAGGTTGCGCCGCACGGTGACCGGGCCCGAGTTGCCGGGCAGCCACACGACGCCGTCGGGCAGGTCGGCCGCCTCGACGGGCAGCACCACCTCGCCCCGATCGGTGGAGACGGTGATCTCGGCACCGAGTTCGACACCCAGGTGCGCGGCGGTGGCGGCGGACAGCTTGGCCACCACCGGGCGCGCGGTGCCCGCCAGGTTCGGCTCGTCGTCCTGCAACGAGCCGTTGTCCAGCAGCCTGCGCCAGGTCGCCAGCACGACCTGCCCGGCCTTCGGCTGGGTCAGCAGCGGCGCGGGGACGGTCGGCGCGGACGCCGTGACCGTCGCGGAACCGAGCCGCGCCAGGTCGGCCGCCGCGGCGGCCGGGGTCTGGGTGAACAGGTCCGCGTCCATCTCCACGGCCAGAGTGTCGAGCACCCGGCCGTCCGGCAGCGCGCCGGTGCCCTCCAGCGTGGTGGCGAAGGCACGCGGGCGGCCTTCCCAGTTCAGGTAGGTGCCCGACTTCTCGACCGCGGGCGCGACCGGGAGCACCACGTCGGCGTGCGCGGTGACCGCGCTGTGCCGCAGCTCCAGGCTGACCACGAAACCGGTGAAGTCCAGCGCGCGCTCGGCCAGCTCCGGGTCCGGCAGGTCGAACGGGTCGACGCCGCCGACCACCAGCGCGTCCAGCCCACCGCTCGCGGCGGCGGTCAGGATGCCCGCGGTGTCCCGGCCCGGCTTCACGGGCAGCGCGCCCGCCGCCAGGCCCCACGCCTGCTCGACCTCGGCCCGGGCGGCCTCGTCGCCCACCAGGCGGCCACCCGGCAGCAACGTCGGCAGCAGGCCCGCCTCCAGCGCACCGCGCTCGCCGGCGCGGCGCGGGATCCAGGCCACCTTCGCGCCCGTCCGCTCGGCCAGCGCGGCGACCGCGGAGAACAGGCCGGGCACCTCGGCGGCGCGTTCGCCGACCAGGATCACCGAACCGGGCTTGGCCAGCTCCTCGACCACGTCGGCCGCGTGCTCCGGCAGCGCGTTGAGCGCCGACGGCTCCTGGCCCGGCACGCACGCGAGCAGCACGCCGTTGGTCTTCTCCACCGCGGGCGTCGTGAACTGGCCCAGGTGGTAGACCTTCGTCCGGTTCTTGCGGGCCGCCTTGCGCAGCCGCAGGAACACGATCGGCGACTCCTCCTCCGGCTCGAACGCGACCAGCAGCGCGGCGGGCGCGGACTCGATGCCCGCGTACGTGACGCCACCGTTGTCGGGGTTCGTGCCGAGGACCGCGCTGGTCAGGAACTCCAGCTCCTCCGCCGAGTGGGCGCGGGCGCGGAAGTCGACGTCGTTGGTGCGCAGCGCGATCCGGGCGAACTTCGAGTACGCGTAGGCGTCCTCGACGGTGAGGCGGCCACCGGCCAGCACGCCGACGCCCTTGCCGTCACGCGCCTTCGCCAGGCCCTCGGCGGCGTACTGCAACGCCTCGGTCCACGACGACTCGCGCAGCTCGCCGCTGGCCTCGTCGCGCACCAGCGGGCGGCGGATGCGGTCGCCCGCGGTCGCGTAGGTGAAGGCGAAGCGGCCCTTGTCGCAGGTCCACTCCTCGTTGACCTGCGGGTCGTCGCCCGCCAGCCGGCGCTGCACCTTGCCGCGCCGCCAGTCGGTGCGGGTGGCGCACCCGGACGCGCAGTGCTCGCACACGCCGGGGGTCGACACCAGGTCGAACGGCCGGGCGCGGAACCGGTACGCGGCGCTGGTCAGCGCGCCCACCGGGCAGATCTGGATGGTGTTGCCGGAGAAGTACGACTGGAACGGCTTCTCCTGCGCCACGCCGATCTGCTGCTGCGCGCCGCGCTCCAGCAGCTCGATGAACGGGTCGCCGGCGATCTGCGCGGAGAACCGCGTGCAGCGCTGGCACAGCACGCACCGCTCGCGGTCCAGCAGCACCTGCGTCGAGATCGGGATCGGCTTCGGGAACGTCCGCTTGTGCTCGTGGAACCGGGAGTCCGCGCGGCCGTGCGCCAGCGCCTGGTTCTGCAACGGGCACTCGCCGCCCTTGTCGCAGATCGGGCAGTCCAGCGGGTGGTTGATGAGCAGCAGCTCCATCACGCCTTGCTGCGCCTTGTCCGCCACCGGCGAGGTCAGCTGGGTCTTGACCACCATGCCGTCGGCGACGGTCATGGTGCAGGAGGCCTGCGGCTTCGGCATCGGCCGCCCGCCCATCTCCACCTCGACCAGGCACTGCCGGCAGGCGCCCGCGGGCTCCAGCAGCGGGTGGTCGCAGAAGCGCGGCACGACGATGCCCAGCCGCTCCGCGGTGCGGATCAGCAGCTCGCCCTTGGGCGCGACGACCTCCAGGCCGTCGATGACGAGCTTGACGTGGCCCTCGGGGACCACCAGCTCGGCCTTCTGTTCAGGCGCGATCGTCATGCGCTAGCTCCAGCCAGGACCTGTGAGTTCTGGTCGCACAAGGCCAGGAACTCGTGCTTGAAGTACTTGATGCCGCTGGTGATCGGGCTGACCGCGCCGTCACCGAGGGCGCAGAACGAGCGGCCCAGGATGTTGTCGCAGACGTCCAGCAGCGTGTCGATGTCGGACGCCGTGCCCTCGCCGCGCACCATCCGCTGCAGGATCTGGACCAGCCAGTAGGTGCCCTCGCGGCACGGCGTGCACTTGCCGCACGACTCGTGCTTGTAGAACTCGGTCCACTTCATGACCGCCCACGGCACGGACACCGTCTCGTTGAAGATCTGCAACGCGGTGGTGCCCAGCATCGAACCGGCCTCGGCCGCGCCCTCGAAGTCCAGCGGCACGTCCAGGTGGTCGGCGGTGAACAGCGGGGTGGACGAGCCGCCCGGCGTCCAGAACTTCAGCGGGATGCCGTCCTTCATGCCGCCCGCGAGGTCGAGCAGCTCGCGCAGCGTGACGCCCATCGGGGCCTCGTACTGGCCGGGGCGCTCGACGTGGCCGGACAGCGAGAAGATCTTCGGGCCCGGCGAGCGCTCGCGGCCCATGGTGCGGAACCAGTCCGCGCCGCCGTTGACGATGTAGGGCACGCTGGCGATCGTCTCGACGTTGTTCACCACGGTCGGCGAGGCGTACAGGCCGGCGGTCGCCGGGAACGGCGGCTTGAGCCGGGGCTGGCCGCGCTTGCCCTCCAGCGAGTCCAGCAGCGCCGTCTCCTCGCCGCAGATGTAGGCGCCCGCGCCCGCGTGCACGACCACGTCGAGGTCGAAGCCCGAGCCGAGGATGTCCTTGCCCAGGTAGCCCGCCTCGTACGCCTCGCGCACGGCCGCGTGCAACCGCCGGATCACGTGCAGCACCTCGCCGCGCACGTAGATCGCGGCGAAGTTCGCCCGGATCGCGTACGAGGTGATGATGATGCCCTCGATCAGCGAGTGCGGGTCCGCCATCATCAGCGGGATGTCCTTGCAGGTGCCCGGCTCGCCCTCGTCGGCGTTGATGACGAGGTAGTGCGGCTTGCCGTCGTTCTGCGGGATGAAGCCCCACTTCATGCCGGTCGGGAAGCCCGCGCCGCCGCGGCCGCGCAGCCCGGAGTCCTTGCACTGCTGGATCAGCTGGTCCGGGTGGGCCTTGAGCGCCTTGCGCAGCGCCGTGTACCCCTCCAGCTGCTCGTAGGTCTTCAGCGTCCACGAGCGCGGTGACAGCCAGCGCTTGGTGAGGACGGGAGTTAGCTTGTCGACCACGTCGGCTCCCCTACCTACTTCTTCTCCGGCAGCGGCGGGAACTCCGCGTTGTCCGGCATGGCCGGCGCGGTCCAACCGCGTTCCGCGGCGATCTTGGCCCCGCGCACCGTCTCCGGCGCGGCCGACGGGCCGTCCAGGTCCGCCTCCCGGCCCTCGAAGAACCCGGCCAGTTGCAGCTCGGCCTGGCGGAAGTCGGTCAGCGGCGCACCCCGCGTCGGGTGGGGCTTCTCCCCCACCTGCAAGGACTTCACCAGCTCCAGCGCGCCCTCGGGCGTCTGGTTGTCGAAGTACTCGTAGTTGACCTGCAACACCGGGCCGAGGTCGCAGGCCGCCAGGCACTCGGCGTGCTCCAGCGTGATCGAGCCCGGCGTGCCCGGCTCGCCCGCGGTCTCCTCGTGGCCCACGCCCAGGTGGTCCTTGAGCTTGGCGTAGATCGCGTCACCGCCGAGCGCGGCGCACAGCGTGTTCGTGCAGACGCTCACCAGGTGCTCACCGCACGGGCGGCGCTTGTACATGGTGTAGAACGTCGCGACCGCGCTGACCTCGGCGTTGGTCAGGTCGAGCTGGTCGGCGCAGAACGTGATGCCGGCCTGGCTGACGTACCCCTCGACCGACTGCACCAGGTGCAGCATCGGCAGCAGCGCCGACCGGGACTGCGGGTAGCGCGCGATGATCGCCCGCGCCTTGTCCACGATCGACTGGTCGAACACACCGGTGTCGGCGACGTTCTCCGTCACCAGCCGCCGAGTCTCGACGGGGTCGAGCGCGGAGGCCTCGTAGACCTCTTCGGAAGTGCTCATCGGTCACAACCACCCATCACCGGGTCGATAGAGGCCACCGACGCGATGACGTCGGCGACCATGCCGCCCTCGCACATCGCGGGCATCGACTGGAGGTTCACGAAGCTGGGTTCGCGCACGTGCACGCGCATCGGCCGGGTGCCGCCGTCGGAGACGATGTGGTAGCCCAGCTCGCCGCGCGGCGACTCGATCGGCACGTACACCTGGCCCGGCGGCACCGCGAAGCCCTCGGTCACCAGCTTGAAGTGGTGGATCAGGGACTCCATGGACTGGCCCATGATCTTGCGGACGTGCTCCAGCGAGTTGCCCATGCCGTCCGAGCCGATGGTCAGCTGCGCGGGCCACGCGATCTTGGCGTCCTCCACCATGACCGGGCCGGGCGTGAGGTTGTCCACCGCCTGCCGGACGATCCGCAGCGACTGGTGGATCTCCTCCAGCCGCAGCCGGTAGCGGGCGAACGAGTCGGCCTCGTTCGCCGTGGGCACGTCGAACTCGTAGTTCTCGTAACCGCTGTAGGGCTCGACCTTGCGCAGGTCCCACGGCAGGCCCGCGGACCGCAGGATCGGACCCGTGATGCCCAGCGCGAGGCACGCGTCCACCGGCAGGTAGCCGATGCCCGCGAGGCGGTTGCGCCAGATCGGCTGGCCGGTGAGCAGCTTGTCGTAGTCGGGCAGCCGGGAGTCCATCACCGCGATGAAGTCCTTGATCCGCTGCTCCGCGCCCTCGGGCAGGTCCTGCGCCAGGCCGCCGGGCCGGATGAACGCGTGGTTCATCCGCAGGCCGGTCAGGAACTCCAGCAGGTGCAGGACCTCTTCGCGCTCGCGGAAGCCCGCGGTCATGCCGGTCAGCGCGCCCAGCTCCATGCCGCCGGTGGCCAGCGCCACCAGGTGCGAGCTGATCCGGTTGAGCTCCATGAGCAGCACGCGGATCGTCTGCGCCCGCTGCGGCACGGTGACGCCGAGCAGCTTCTCGACCGCCATGCAGTACGCGGCCTCGTTGTGCAGCGGGGCCAGGTAGTCCATGCGCGTCACGAACGTGACGCCCTGGGTCCAGTTGCGGTACTCGAGGTTCTTCTCGATGCCGGTGTGCAGGTAGCCGATGACGCTGCGGGCCTGGGTGACCGTCTCGCCCTCCAGCTCCAGCACCAGGCGCAGCACGCCGTGCGTGGAGGGGTGCTGCGGGCCCAGGTTCATGACGATGCGCTCGTCACCCGCGGCCTCGGCCAGCACCTCGTCCCAGTCGCCGCCGGTCACCGTGTAGACGGTGCCCTCGGTCGTCTCGCGCGAACCCGCGTACGCGTCGGGGTTCGACGTGGTGCGGTTGGCCTCGTAGGAGTCGCTGTCCCGACCGGCGCCGTCGGTGGCGGTGCCGGTGGTCACGTCGGAAATACGCTCGGTCATGAGTAGGACCGCCTCTGGTCTGGCGGGGGGATCTCCGCGCCCTTGTACTCCACCGGGATGCCGCCGAGCGGGTAGTCCTTGCGCTGCGGGTGGCCGTCCCAGTCGTCCGGCATGAGGATCCGGGTGAGCCCCGGGTGGCCGTCGTAGACGATGCCGAACATGTCCCAGGCCTCGCGCTCCTGCCAGTCCGCGGTCGGGTAGACCGAGACCACGCTGGGGATGTGCGCGTCGTCCACGTCGACCGCGACCTCCAGCCGGATGCGCCGGCGGTAGGTCATCGACGTCAGGTGGTAGACCGAGTGCAGCCGCTGCGGCGCGTCGGCGCCGTAGTCCACACCGGACACCGAGCTGCACAGCTCGAAGCGCAGCGCCGGGTCGTCGCGCAGGATGCGGGCCACGTCGACCAGGTGCTCGCGGCGCAGGTAGAAGGTGATCTCGCCGCGGTCCACGGTGATCTGCTGGACCGTGTCGGCGGGCAGGCCGCGTTCCCGGAGGGCGCCCAGCAGCTCGTCGGCGACCTCGTCGAACCAGCCGCCGAAGGGCCGCTCGGACGGCGCGGCGACGTGGGCGGGCAGCCGCAGGCCGCCGAAACCGGAGGTGTCGCCGGTGCCGGAGATGCCGAACATGCCCTGCCGCGCCTTGCCCGCGACCACGCCGCCGTGCGCGAGGTGCTCCTCGTGCTCGGCCTCGCTCATGCTCGCCGAGCTGAGCGCCTCGCCGTTGCCGGGAGTGCCCGCGCCGGGGGCCTGCTCGACCTCTTTGCCGCTGTTCTGACCGGCGTTGGTCTCATCTGGCATTGCCGCTCACTTCTTCGCAAAGCGCTGGGAGGACGGGATCAGGTCCGTGGTGCGGCCCGACTCGGCCAGCGCCGCGGCCCGGGTCGCACCCAGCGGCTCGTCCATGATCTTCGCGTGGATCTTGAGGATCGCGTCGATCAGCATCTCCGGCCGCGGCGGGCAGCCCGGCAGGTACATGTCGACCGGCACGACGTGGTCCACGCCCTGCACGACCGCGTAGTTGTTGAACATGCCGCCGCTGGAGGCGCACACGCCCATGGCGAGCACCCAGCGCGGCTCCGGCATCTGGTCGTAGATCTGCCGCAGGACCGGCGCCATCTTGTTGGTCACCCGCCCCGCGACGATCATCAGGTCGGCCTGGCGCGGCGAGGCGCGGAAGACCTCCATGCCGAACCGCGCGAGGTCGTAGCGCGGGCCGCCGGTGGTCATCATCTCGATCGCGCAGCACGCCAGGCCGAAGGTGGCGGGCCACAGCGAGGACTTGCGGGTCCAGTTGACCAGCTTCTCCACGCTGGCGAGCAGGATGCCGTTCGGGAGCTTCTCTTCGAGACCCACTTCGATCTTCCCCCTCAGTTCCAGTCGAGGCCGCCGCGACGCCACACGTAGGCGTACGCGAAGCCGACCGTCGCGACGAACAGTGCGATCTCCACCAGGCCGAACAGGCCGAGCCGGTCCGCGGAGACCGCGAACGGGTAGAGGAACACCATTTCGATGTCGAACAGGATGAACAGCATCGCCGTGAGGTAGTAGGCGACCGGCATGCGACCGCCGCCCACCACGGGTTGCGGTGACGGCTCGATGCCGCACTCGTAGGCGTCGAGCTTCGCGCGGTTGTAGCGGCGCGGGCCGATGTACGGCGCGGCCGTCACCGAGAACAGCGCGAAGGCCCCGGCGAGGACGAACATCAATACGAGGGGGAGGTAAGGGTCCAGCACTCTCCGTCGTCCTTTCCTCGCGTCACGGTGGTGGTGCACCGCTGACCGTTGCGCACCCTAAAGGGTGTTCTTGCGGCCTCCGGAGGTTAGGCGGGCCTAACAATCCGCAGGTCGCTTGTGAAACACTTCACAAGCCATCCCAGCCGGTTGTGAAGTGATTCACAAGACCTGAGGGCCAGTGTAGAACGTCACACACAGGCGTGACGAGCCCCCCTGCCATAGGCGCTGACCTGCACTTTTTCGGTGCAGATCAACAGTTGGGCGAGCCATCCGTGAACGGGACCACACCGAAAACGAAACAGCACCGTCCCGAAGGACGGTGCTGCGTCGGTTAGCGGAGTGCCGTTACGCCGTTGGGGCGAGTTTCGTCGCGGCGGTGATGATGCGGTCGAACGAGTCGCCGTCCTTCGGGTCGTAAAGGCCCGCGAGGAGCTTCAGGACCAGCCTCATCAGCGTCTTGCGCGGCAGCCCGTACTTCGTCGCCGTGCGCATCACAGTGGGGTTGCCGATGAGCTTGCTGAAGATGTTGCCGAGCCGGTAGTAGCTGCCCAGGGCCTGCTCGATGCGCACCGGGTAGCCGTGCAGCGCGCGCTCTCGGCTCGCGCCCTGACGCGCCAGCGCCTGCACCACGGTCTCGGCCGCGATCCGGGCCGACTCCATCGCGTAGCCGATGCCCTCGCCGTTGAACGGGTTGACCATGCCGCCCGCGTCACCGACGAGCAGCAGGCCGTCGCGGTAGTGCGGCTTGCGGTTCAGCCCCATCGGCAGGGCCGCGCCGCCGATCTTGCCGGTGGCGTTCTCCTCGCGGAAACCCCACTCCTCCGGGGTGCCGTCCAGCCAGCTCTTGAGCAACGCGCGGTAGTCCGTGGTGCCGTAGGCCTTCGAGGTGCTCAGGATGCCCAGGCCGACGTTCACCGTGCCGTCGCCCATGCCGAAGATCCAGCCGTAGCCGGGCAGCAGCACGTCGTTGGCGCGGTCCCACAGCTCCAGGTGCGACTCCAGGTAGTCGTCCTTCGTGCGGGGGCTGGCGTAGTAGCGGCGGACCGCCACGCCCATCGGCTTGGCGTCGTCCTTCTGGATGCCGACGCTGAGGGCCAGGCGGGCGCTCACCCCGTCGCAGGCCAGCACGATCGGGGCGCGGTAGGTGACCGGCTCCTTGCCCGGGCCCTGCTTGGCCTGCACGCCCACCACGCGGCCGCGCTCGACCAGCGCGCCCGTGACCGTGGTCTGCTGGTGCATCCGCGCGCCCGCGGCGACCGCGGTGTTCGCCAGCATCTCGTCGAAGTCCTGCCTCGGGCGCACCAGGCCGTAAGGCGGGAACGTGGCCAGCTCGGGCCAGTCCAGCTCCAGCGTGACGCCGCCGCCGACCACGCGCAGGCCGCGGTTGTGCAGCCAGCCCGCTTCCTCGCGGGTGTCGATGCCGAGGTCGATGAGCTGCTTGACCCCGCGCGGGGTCAGGCCGTCGCCGCACACCTTCTCGCGGGGGAAGGTGCTCTTCTCCAGCAGCACCACGTCCAGGCCCGCGCGTGCCAGGTAGGTGGCCGCGGTGGAGCCCGCGGGCCCCGCACCGACCACGATCACCTCGGCGTCCTCGCCTGCCTTGCGGCGGCTGGGAGTCGTCATCCCCGCTCCTTGTGCCCGTGTTCACAAAGTCCAGCGCGAGTCTACTTGCGGGTCGCTGAGGGCTTTGCGGGCTCGGCGCGCCGCGCGGGCGGCCCGTTAGGCGGGCGGTGCGGGCTTCGTGCCGCGGTGCAGCGCCACCATGCCGCCGGTGAGGTTCATCCAGGCGACGTCCTCCCAGCCGGCGCGGGCCACGATCTCGCCGAGCGCGCGCTGGTCGGGCCACGTGCGCATGGACTCGGCGAGGTAGGAGTACGCCTCCGGGTTGGAGGACACGAACCGGGCGATGAGCGGCAGGAGGCGCAGCAGGTAGCGCATGTAGACGAAGCGGAAAGGGCGGAAGGTGGGCGTGGAGACCTCGCACACCACGAGCCGCCCGCCGGGCTTGACCACGCGGGCCATCTCGCGCAGGGCGGCCTCGGTGTCGTTGAAGTTGCGCAGGCCGAAGGACACCGTGACGGCGTCGAACGAGTCGTCGGCGAACGGCAGGCGCAGGGCGTCGGCGGCGACCTTCGGCACCGGTCGGTGGGCGCCGCCCAGGAGCATCCCCAACGAGAAGTCGGCCGCCACGCACCACGCGCCCGACGCGGCGTACTCGACCGTGGACACCGCCGTGCCGGCGGCGAGGTCGAGCACCTTCTCGCCGGGCCTGGCGTCCAGCACCCGCCTGCTCCACTCGCGCCAGCGCCGGTCGAACCCGAGCGTCATGACCGAGTTCGTCCGGTCGTAGCCCCTGGCCACGCCGTCGAACATCTCGGCGACCTCGCGGGGGTTCTTGTCCAGACCTGCACGCGCCATGCCGGAAGCCTAAGTGACGCCCCCACCCCCCGCGCGCGAGTCCTACGCTCAGAACGCGAGTGTCCTACGTTCAGAACGCGTGAGTCCTACGTTCAGAACGCGAGAGTCCTACGTTCAGAACCCCCGAGTTGAACGCTCAGGACCGACCGGCGTGTTCTGAGCGTTGAATTCGGGTGTTCTGAACGTAGGACACTCGCGACGCGAACGTAGGACTCGCGCGGGGTCAGGTGGCGCGCAGGGCGGTCAGCATGCCCGTGACGGCGGCTTGCCACGGGTACTGCTCGGCGCGGGCCCTGGCCGCGGAACGGCGGGTCGGCTCCGGGTGGTCCAGCAGGGCCGTCACGGCACCCGCGAACGCCGGGGCGTGGTCGGGCACGGCGGCACCGCAGCCCGGCTGGACGATCTCGCGCAACGCGGACGAGGCGGAGACGACGACCGGGGTGCCGGAGGCCAACGCCTCGAGAGCGGCCAGGCCGAACGTCTCGTGCGGGCCGGGGGCGAGCGAGACGTCGGCCGAGGCGAGGAGGTCGGCGACGGCCGAACGCCGGTCGACGAAGCCCAGGAACGTCACCGGCAGCCCGGCGGCACGGCGTTCCAGCGCCTCGCGGCGCGGCCCGTCACCGGCGATCACCAGCCGCACGTCGTGCCCCGCCGCGTGCAGCTCGGCCGCCGTGTCGACGCTGCGCTCCACGTGCTTCTCCGGCGACAACCGCCCGCAGTGCACGAGCAGCGCGTCCGCGCCCCGCGCGAGGTCCGCCTTCAACGACCGGTCGTGCCGGGTCGGGGTGAACGTCCGCAGGTCGACGCCCAGCGGCACGCGCGCCACGTTGCGCGCGCCGATCCGGTCGAACTCCTCCCGCGCGAACTCCGTCGTGCACACCACCGTGTCGTAGGACGCCGCCATCCGCGCGTTCGCCCAGTCCGCCCCCTGCCGGGCCAGCGGCGGGGGCAGCAGGAACTGCTCCAGCAGCCGGTCCAGCCGCTCGTGCGAGATCACCACGCTGGGCACGCCGCGCTCCGCCGCCCACCGGCCCATCCCGCGCAACGTGAGCCGGTCCGACACCTCCAGCCGGTCCGGCGACAGGTGGTCCAGCAGCGCCCGCACGCGCCACGGGTCCACCGCCCGGTACCCGCCCGCGCCGGGGATGCGCGGCGCGGGCAGCGTGATCCGCCGCACGCCCGGCGACAACCGCTCGTCGGCGTGCGCCGGACCGGGCACGACCAGCGTGACCTGGTGGCCGTTGGCCGCGTAACCGCTGCCGAGGTGGTGCAACGCCGTGCGCAACCCACCCGAGCGCGGACCGTAGAAGTTGGCCAACTGGACGATCCTCATGCCGCGCGGCGCTCCGGCAGGTCCAGCACGGCCGCGTAGTGGCCGAGCAGCTCGTCGCACACCGCCGACCACGTCCGCCCGCGCACCCAGCGCCGGGCCGCCTGCCCGAACTGGCGGCGGCGCAACGGGTCGCCCAGCTCGACCACGGCCCGCCGCAGCTGCTCGTCGTCGGAGAACAGGTACCCGGTGTTCGGCCGCACGAGGTCGCGCGGCCCGCCCGCGTCCGGCGCGACCACCGGCACGCCGCTGGCCAACGCCTCCTGCACGGCCTGGCAGAACGTCTCGTGCGGGCCGGTGTGCACGAACACGTCCAGGCTCGCGTAGGCCGCGGCCAGGTCCGCGCCGCTGCGGAACCCGAGGAACGCCGCGCCGGGCAGGTCCCGCCGCAACCGCGCCTCCTCCGGTCCCTCGCCGACCACCACCAGCCGCACGCCCGGCAGGTCCGCGAGCGCCGCGAGCCGGTCCACCCGCTTCTCCGGCGACAAGCGGCCGACGTAGCCGACCAGCAGTTCACCGCCCGGCGCGAGCGAGGCGCGCAACGCGTCGTCCCGCCGGGAGGGGTGGAACAGCTCGACGTCCACCCCGCGTGCCCACCGGTGCACGCGCGGCACGCCGTGCTCCCGCAGCGCCTCCACGGCCCACGTCGACGGCGCGAGCGTGCGGTCGGCCTGGGCGTGCAGCCGACGCGTCCACCGCCACGCGGCGCGGGCGGTGAGGCCGAGGCCGTAGTGGCCCGCGAACCCGGCGATGTCGGTCTGGTAGACCGCGACCGTCGGGACGCCGAGCTTGCGTGCCGCGGACAGGCCGCGCGCACCCATCACGAACGGGCTCGCCAGGTGCACGACGTCCGGCCGGAAGTCGGCCAGCGCGGTCAGCACCTTGCGCGTGGGCACCCCGACGGGCAGCGAGCTGAACCTCGGCAGGTCCACCGACGGCACCCGCACGACGGGCGTGCCGCGATGGTGGTCTTCACCCGCGCCCGGCGCGACGACCAGCGCCCGGTGACCGTGCGCCCGCAGGTGGTCCAGCACCCGCAGCACGGAGTTGGTCACCCCGTTGACCTGGGGGAGGAAGCTCTCGGTGACGATCGCTACGCGCACGCCGATCACCCTGCGGTGCGAAGGACACGGCGGCGTGACACCTCGGCGAACGCCCGCCGAACTCCTCGCGTCGCGGTTGACGTTGGCCCCGGGTTCACCTGGAGTACGCGACTCGGTCACTCCGTGCGGTGACACTAGGTCGGCATGACCGTCTTGTCGTCCCGACCCGCGCAGCCCGTCGATCCCGGCCTGGTGTCGATCGCGCTGGAGGTAGCGGGCCGCCTCGCCAACGACGCGTCCGACGTGATCATGGCGACCGCGGGGCGCGGCGCGCGGCCCGACGACGACGCCTCGCCGTTCGACTGGGTGACCGACACCGACCGGACGTTGGAGCGGCACACGCGGCGCGTGCTGACGGCCGAGTTCCCGCGCATCCCGGTGTTCTGCGAGGACACCGACCCGGACGTGGCCAGCGACGCGGAGTTCCGCTGGGTGGTGGACCCTGTCGACGGGACCGCGAACTACGTCGCCGGCGTGCCGTGGTGCGCGTACAGCCTGGCGTTGGTCGACCGGTGGGGTCCGGTCGTGGGCGTGGTCGCGGACCCGTACCGGGCCCAGATCTACGCCGCCGCGCGGGGGCGCGGCATGAGGGCGAACGGGACGCCGGTGCGGCTGGGTGACCAGGCGGTCAGCTCGATCGTGTGCACGGAGATGACGCGGACGGGCCCGTGGCCGGGCATGGGCGAGTTCATCTCGCGGGCCGCGGTGGCGGGCACGGGCGTGCGCGTCCTGGGGTCGAAGGCCCTGGCCGTCGCCCAAGTGGCCCTGGGCCACGCCGCGGCCGCCGTGCTGGACAGCTACCACGAGTGGGACGTGGCCGGCGCGGTCGCCCTGGCCGTCGAGTCGGGCGCGGCGGTGCTGGACCGCCGGGGCGAGGACACCGCCCTGCCGGTGGACGGCCTGCTCGTCGCCATGCCGGAGGTCGCGGAGGAAGTCCTGTCCTGGTGGCAGGCGTCAACGGCTCGTTAGGCCGTTTGGCGGATCGCTCCTGCTGTGTATGCTCGGTCACGCCAGGCCCAGTAGGGTCTGGAAGTGAACCCGGTTCACCGTCCGGACGGTCGTTTGCCGGGTTTCGCGCTGTTCAGGGTCATCGGAGCCGGTGAACGCCCTCGATCAGCCCCGCCACCCGACGCCTCCACTCGCCACCTGCGCCGTAGCACCACGCGATCGCGTCGCTGGCCCACAACATGGGATCCTCGTGCGGGCGGAAGTGCTCGTGGTCGAGGGCGAAGACCTTGCGCCTCACCAACGCCAGCGTGTGGCGGTCGTCGGCGCCACGATCTCACCTCGCCGAGAGTCGCCCTCCTTCTTGAAGTGCAACCGGCGTTGTCCCGGCTTCACCTTGGCTCGCAAGGCGGTCCGCGCGGGATCGAGTTCCCGGGGCTGGGCATCACCACCGCGACCAGCTAGGTCGAGCCGCTGCATTCGGTCTAAACGTTGCCCAGGTGGGGCAGTTGTTGTTCCAGGACTTCCAGGTCCGTGCGGACCGCGTCGAGGGACGTCTGGTTCAGCAGGCGCAGGGCGGCTCGGCCCACCTCGTCCTCGAACGAGGTGAAGTCGCGGACCGCGGCGTTCAGGCGTTCGGTCACCGGGTGGTTCTGGTCGGCGTCCAGGGCGCGGCCCAGGTCGGAGAGGCGGCGGACGTCCGGCAGTTCGGCGGCGAAGCGGGCGGCGATGCGGGCCAGCCAGTCGCGGGCCGGGGACGGGGGGACGGTGGCCACGGCCGCGTGCACCCGGCGCACGGCCAGCTCGCAGCGGCCCGTCATCGCCGACCAGCGGTCGTGCTGCGGAGGTGGCGGCGGCACGGCCAGCGGCAGTGGGGGCGGTGGTGGGGGTGCCAGTGCCGGGCGTCGGCGGCGGACCGCGCCGACGAGCAGGCCCACCAGGGTGCCGGGCACGCCGCCCATGACCACGCCCACAATGCCGGACGCGATCAGGCTCACCGCCACGTTCACCTCGCCGTCCGGCGAGGACGGCAACGAGATGCCGAACATGATCAGAGCCGTCATCAGCGCCGTGCCGATGAGCAGTCCCCACAGCGCCGCTCGTGCCATGGGCCCCAATATGCCAGGTCAGGCGTCGTAATCCACGGTAACGGCCGAGCTGACGGCCACCGACTGGCACGTCAGCACGAAGCCCGCCTCCACCTCGGCCGGCTCCAGCGCGTAGTTCCGCCGCATCTCCACCTCGCCGGAGGTGACCAGCGCGCGGCACGTGCCGCACACGCCGCCCTTGCACGCGAACGGCAGGTCGGCGCGCACCCGCTGGGCCGCGTCGAGGATCGGCACGTCCGCCGGCAGCGGCACCTGCGTGGTCCGGCCGTCCAGGATCACGGTCGCCGTGGCGGCCGCGGCCGAGGACGGTTCGGCGCGGCGCGGCGGGGGCGGCGGCTCGTCCACGTAGAACAGCTCGTGGTGCACGCTGGACGAGGACACGCCCAGCGAGGCCAGCACGTCCTCCGCGTCACGCACCATCCCGTACGGCCCGCACAGCCACCACTGGTCCACGTCCGCCCACGGCACGACGGTGGAGAACAACGCCCGCAGCTTCGCCGCGTCCAGCCGCCCGGTGAACAGCTCGACGTCGCGCGGCTCCCGCGACAGGACGTGCACGAGCTGGAACCGCGCCGGGTAGCGGTCCTTCAAGTCCGCCAGCTCGTCGGCGAACATCACCGTGTCCGCACGCCGGTTGCCGTACAGCATGGTCACCGCGGCGCCCTCGGCCAGCACCGACGCGGCGATCGACAACGCGGGCGTGATGCCCGACCCGGCGACCACCAGGCCGTGGTGCGACCCGCCGGACGGGGTGAAGCCGCCCTGCGGCGGCAGCACCTCCAGCACGTCGCCGCGTTGCAGCCGGTCCACCATCAGGCTGGAGAACAGCCCGCCGTCCACCCGCCGCACGCCGATCCGCAGCGGACCGCCGGCGGGCGCGCAGATCGAGTACGACCGCCGCTCGTCGCCGTTGCGCACGGTCAGGTGCTGCCCCGGCGCGAACGCGAACTCCCCGGCCAGCGACGGCGGCACCTCGAACGTCACCGCGACGGCGTCGGAGCACAGCCGCTCGACCGACGCGACGGTCAGCTTGTGGAACACCGGCCGCGCCATCAGATCTCCTTCACTTGCTCGAACGGCTCGGCGCAGTCCGCGCACCGGCGCAGCGCCTTGCACGCCGTCGACCCGAAGCGCGACACCTCCGCGGTGCGCGGCGACCCGCACCGCGGGCACGGCACCCGCCGCGACGGCGGCGTCAGGTTCAGCGGCACGGGGCCGACCGCGCGCGGCCCCAGCCGGGACGGCGGCGCGATGCCCGCCTCCCGCAGCTTGCGCAACCCGTCCTCGCTGATCCAGTCGGTGGTCCACGCGGGCGACAGCGACAGCCGCACGTCGACCTCCGCGTACCCGGCCGCCAGCAGCGACCGCCGCAGGTCGGCGGCCATCTCGTCCAGCGCCGGGCAGCCCGAGTAGGTGGGCGTGATCGTCACCGACACCCGCCCGCCGGACTCGGTCACGTCGCGCAGCACGCCGAGGTCGGCCAGCGTGAGCACCGGCAGCTCCGGGTCACGGACCCGCGCGGCGACTTCCAGCGCCGTGCTCACCACTTCGCCCCCGGCAACGACCGGTGCAGGTGCTGCATCTCGGCCAGCAGGTAGCCGAACGCCTCGGTGTGCACGCCGTCGCGCCCGGCCAGCCCGTTGACCCGCGCCGCGGGCACGTCCGCGGGCCGGGTCAGCCCGGCCGCCGCCAGCACCTCGTCCAGCACACCGTCCACTTCGGACCGCAGCTCGGCGGGGTCGACCGCGACGCCGGCCAACCGCAGCTCCACGGCGTGCGGCGTGAACAGCTCCGCCAGGAACGGCCACACGCGCTCCAGCCCGGCCCGCACGCGCCGGTGCGACTCCTCGGTGCCGTCACCGAGCCGCACGACCCACTGGGCCGCGTGGTCGCGGTGGTAGGCCAGCTCCTTCAGGCCCTTCGCGGCCACGGCCGCCAGCACCGGGTCGGCACTGGCCCGCAGCCGCGAGTACTGCGCGAGCTTCCACGACGAGAACACCAGCAGCCGGGCCATCGTCGTGCCGAAGTCACCGCCCGCGAAGGGCCCGCACTCGATCTCGGCCAGGTGCACGTTGCGGAAGTCGCGCTCGTCGCGCAGGTAGGCCAGCGCGTCCTCGTCGCGGCCCGCGCCCTCGACCTCGCCCGCCCTGGTCAGCAGCATCCTGGCCTGGCCGAGCAGGTCGAGCGCGATGTTGGCCAGCGCCACGTCCTCCTCCAGCTCGGGCGCGCGGGAGCACCACTCGGCCAGCCGCTGCGACAGCACCAGCGCGTCGTCGCCGAGCATCAGGCAGTACGCGGCCAGGTCGGCGCGGTCGACGTCGGGCACCTCGCGGTCGACGCCGGCCAACGGCTCGGCGAACCCGGTGCCGAACGCCCAGTGCGCGTCCTCGTGGCCGTCGATCAGGGATTCGTAGGCGTTGTCGAAGCTCATAGGTGCGGCACGTCCTCGGGGATCTCGTAGAACGTGGGGTGGCGGTAGACCTTGTCGCCGCTGGGCTCGAAGAACGGGTCCTTCTCGTCCGGCGACGACGCCGTGATCGCCGCCGCAGGCACCACCCAGATCGACACGCCCTCGTTGCGCCGGGTGTAGACGTCACGCGCGTTGCGGACGGCCATCTCGGCGTCCGGGGCGTGCAGCGACCCGACGTGCACGTGGTTCAACCCGCGCTTGCCGCGCACGAACACTTCCCACAGCGGCCACGACGAGCTCATGCCACACCCTCCCGCACCGCGTGCTTGGCGGCGTGCGCGGCCGCCGCCGCGCGCACCCATTCGCCGTCCTCGTGCGCCTTGCGCCGGTGCGCGATCCGCTGCGCGTTGGTCGGCCCGTTGCCGCCGACGACCTGCCAGAACTCGTCCCAGTCCGGCTGGCCGAAGTCGTGGTGCCCGCGCTCGGGGTTCCACCTCAGCTCCGGGTCGGGCAGCGTCACGCCCAGCTTCCGCGCCTGCGGCACGGTCATGTCCACGAACTTCTGCCGCAGCTCGTCGTTGGTGTTGCGCTTGATGCGCCACTTCATCGACTGCTCGGTGTTGGACGACTCGGCGTCGGGCGGGCCGAACATCATCAGCGACGGCCACCACCAGCGGTTCACCGACTCCTGCACCATCGCGCGCTGGGCGTCGGTGCCGGACATCATCGTCATCAGCAGCTCGTAGCCCTGCCGCTGGTGGAAGGACTCCTCCTTGCAGATGCGGATCATGGCCCGCGCGTACGGCCCGTAGGACGTGCGGCACAGCGGCACCTGGTTGCAGATCGCCGCGCCGTCCACGAGCCAGCCGATCACGCCCACGTCGGCGTAGGACAGCGTCGGGTAGTTGAAGATCGAGGAGTACTTCTGCCTGCCCGAGATGAGCTTCTCGGTCAGCTCGCCCCGGTCCGCGCCCAGCGTCTCGGTCGCGGCGTACAGGTACAGCCCGTGCCCGGCCTCGTCCTGGACCTTGGCCAGCAGGATGGCCTTGCGGCGCAGCGACGGCGCGCGGCTGATCCAGTTGCCCTCGGGCTGCATGCCGATGATCTCGGAGTGCGCGTGCTGCGCGATCTGCCGGATCAGCGTCTTGCGGTAGCCGTCGGGCATCCAGTCGCGCGGTTCGACGCGCTGTTCGGCCGCGACGGTGCGCTCGAACTGTGCCTCCAGGTCCATGGAGGCGATGTTACACCTGGAGGCCGATTTACGGCATAACTGTCACAAGCCGCGGTGCCCGCCTGGTCGGCGCCTGCCGTTGCGGGCGCACCACCAGGCCAGGGGCGCGAGCACCGCCCACACCGCGAGCAGGAACGTGCCGACCGGCAGCAGCGCGAGCACGGCCGTCCGGCCGGCCACCCGGACCACCTCGGGGTCGGACGTGTCGTACTCGATGCGCACCAACTGGCCCGGCTCCAGCCCGTCCGGGTACAGCAGGCCCTGCGACGGGCTGTGCACCGCGCCGTCGGGCGTGGCGAAGCGCACCACGGTCCGCTGGAACGACACCGAGACCACCTCGGCGGTCGCCTTGCCCAGCCGCTTCTCGATCATCAGGTCGTCGCGCCAGCACGCCGCGACCAGGATCACCCCGATCAACGTGACCACCGCGCCCAGCACCACCAACGACCGGCTGACCAGGAGCCAAGCTTTGGGGCGGGCACCCGTCCGCACTGCGTCGTCCACCACAACGGAGCAGTCTAGGGCGGCCTCCGCGCCAGATCTCAGCGAAGAGTCCATACCCTCGACGCCGTGACCTCAGCTCCTGCCTCGCGGACCCGACAACGGCTGCGCGTGCACACCAGGCGCGTCGCGGGCGACAACCTGCTGGGCAGGCTGCCCGCGCCGACCGGTGCGCTGAGTTGGGTGCGCGACGGAACGGGCCTGGTCGGGTGGGGCGAGGCGGCCCGGTTCGAGGTGTCGGGGCCGGACCGGTTCGCCGCCGCCGACCGCTGGTGGCGCGAGTTCACCGACGACCTCGACGTCGACGACGAGCTCGGCGTGCCCGGCACGGGACCGGTGGCGTTCGTCAGCATGGCGTTCTCCGACCGGCCCGGCCACTCGGTGCTCGTCGTGCCGGAGGTCGTCATGGGCCGCCGCAACGGGTACGGCTGGCTGACCACCATCGGCGACAGCGGCAAGCGGCGGGTCGAGCCGGTGCGCAAGCCGTCGGAGGTGCGCTACAGCGACGGGCAGGTCTCCGTGACCGGCTACCGGGAGGCCGTGCGCGCGGCGGTGGAGCGGATGCGCGCCGGCGAGCTGGACAAGGTCGTGCTGGCGCACGACCTGCTGGCGGTCGCCGACATCGGCATCGACCACCGGTTCGTGCTGGAGGGCCTGGCCCGCCGCTACCCCGAGTGCTGGGTCTACGCCGTGGACGGCCTGATCGGCGCCACGCCCGAACTGCTGTTGCGGCGCAGCGGGTCCGTGGTCGACTCACGGGTCCTGGCCGGCACGACGTGGCCGCACGACGGCATGTCCGACGACGAGCTGGCCGACGCGCTGATGTCGTCGGGCAAGAACCGCGACGAGCACGAGTACGCCGTGGCGTCGCTGGTGCAGACCCTGCGGCCGTTCTGCGACACGATGTCGGTGGAAGGTCCGTCGGTGCTGCGGCTGCCGAACGTCTCGCACCTGTCCAGCGACGTCATCGGCACGCTCAGCGGCTCGCCGTCGCTGCTCGCGCTGGGCGAGGCGCTGCACCCCACGGCGGCCGTCGGCGGCACGCCCCGCGCGGACGCCATCGCCGTGATCGAGGAGCTGGAGGGCATGGACCGGGGCCGCTACTCCGGCCCGGTCGGCTGGATCGACGGCAACGGCGACGGCGAGCTGGGCATCGCGTTGCGCTGCGCGCAGGTCGACGGCCGCACGGCACGGCTGTTCGCGGGCTGCGGCCTGGTCGCCGAGTCCGACCCGGACTCCGAGGTCCACGAGGCGCACGCCAAGATGCTGCCCTTCCGGGAAGCCCTCGAAGGCATGTGACGCACCTCACCGGGACGGCCGAGGGCACCGCGGCCAACCGGTACGTGACCACAGCACTGGACAAACCACCCGACCTGCGCGGGCCGGACGTCACGGCCGCGTTCGCCGACCTGTTCGACGCGCACGCGCGGCAGATGCGCGGTTACCTGGCCGGCCGGGTCGGCGACGCGGCGGCCGACGACCTGGTCGCCGAGACGTTCCTGGTGGCGTTGAAGCGACGCCACAGCTACGACCCCGAGCGCGCGCCCGTGAAGGGCTGGCTCTACGGGATCGCCACCAACCTCGTGCGCGAGCACCTGCGCCGGGAGGCGCGCGGCCGGCGTGCCGGGCTGCGCGCGGTCGGCCGCCCCGAACCCGACCACGGCGGCGCGGTCGCCGACCGGGTCGACGCCCAGCGCCACACCGGACTGCTCGCCCGCGCCCTGGCGGACCTGCGCGACCCCGACCGCGACGCGCTGCTGCTCACGTCGTGGGCCGGGCTCACCCCGGCCGAGGTCGCCGCGGCGCTCGGCGAGAACGACAGCACCGTCCGCTCCCGGTTGCACCGGGTCCGCACCAGGCTCCAAGCCCTGCTCACCGAGGAGGACCGCGATGCGTGAACTCGACGACGCGCTCGACCAGCTCCACCACGACGTCCGCACCGCCGACGTGCCGCTGGACGCCGTGCGCGCCCGCGTCCTGGCCGCCGCGGCCGACTCCACCGGCCGCAAGCGCCGCGGCGGCACCTGGTGGCTCGCACCGGTCGCCGTCGCGGCCGCGGTGGCCCTGATCACCGGCGTGGTCACGACGGGCAACAGGAACGCCCCCGCGGCCGGCACGTCCCCCGACGCGCCGGTGAACGTCGAGCCGCTGTCCGCGCGGGAGTACCTGACGAAGGCGGCCGACGCGATCACCGCCGTCGACCAGCCGTTGGCACCCGGCCAGTACCGCTTCGTCGCGGTGCACGGGTGGTACTCGCACAGCGTGGTGACGGGCGACCCCGTCGGAGCGCCGGAGCAGCCCGGCGGCTACACGTACCTGGTCGAGTCCCGCTCCGGGACGTGGATCCCCCAGGACGTGACCGAGGAGTGGGCGACCCAGCGCATGTCGCCGGGGGGCGTGAAGTGGCTCGGCGGCACGGTGCCGCAGTCCGAGGCGCCGGTGCCGGAGCCCGACGCGTCCGGCGAGCGCCGCGGCCGGTGCGGGCTCTTCTTCCCCGAGTCCCAGCCGAAGAAGGTCTGCGCCGACCTGGAGGACCGGGACGACCCCGAGTTCTACACCCGGCTGCCCCGTGACCCGCAGGCGCTGCTCCAGTGGCTGCGGGAGTCCACGACCCAGGGCGGCGGCGAGCCGGCCGCGGTGTTCCACTGGGCCTTGCAGCTGCTGAGCACCGGCCTGGTCCCCGCCGACCTGCGCGCCTCGCTCTACCGGGCGCTCGCGCTGCTCGACGGCGTCACGGTCGCCGACGGCGCGGCCGACCTCGACGGCCGGGTCGGCGTCGCGGTCACCGTCGAGGACGTGCACGAGCGGCGCGAGCTGGTCGTGGACCCGGCCACCGGCGACTTCATCGGCGAGCGCACCGTCACCGGACCACAGCCGCACAAGTCCTACCTCGCACCGGGCACCGTGACGGGCTACAGCTCGATCACCACGAAGGTCGTCGACGGGATCGGCCGGACCGGCTGACCCGCGGAAGGGCCGCCCCACCACGAGGGCGGCCCTTCCCCCGGCTCAGTGCTGGTGACCCGCGAGCAGCTCGCGCGTCTCCTGGATCTTCTTGAACGACTTCGGCTCGGTCACGGCCGCGGCCCGCGCCGCGAACCCGGTCGCACCCGGCGCCACGGCCGGCTTGCCGGGCGTGAACAGCCAGGTCCGGAACAGCTCGTCGAGCTGCTTGCCGGACAGCCGCTCGGCGAACGCGATGAACTCGTCAGTCGTGGCGTTGCCGTTGCGCTTGGCCGCCGGCCACTCGCGCAGCAGCCGGAAGAACGCCTCGTCGCCGATCTCGGCGCGCAACGCGTGCACGGTCAGCGCGCCCCGGTCGTACACCGCGCCGTGGAACTGGTTCGCCGCGCCCGGGTCACCGGGCAGGACCTGCCAGAACGGGCTGTCGGCCGGGTAGGAGGCGTAGACGAAGTCCGAGTTCTCCTGCACCGTGCCCTCGCCGACGTGCTCCGACCACAGCCACTCGGCGTAGCTGGCGAAGCCCTCGTTCAGCCAGATGTCCTTCCAGCCCTTCACCGACACCGAGTCGCCGAACCACTGGTGCCCGACCTCGTGCGCCACCACGTAGGTGTTCGAGCCGCGGCGGAAGAACGCGGCGTCGTAGGTGGAACGGGTCTGGTTCTCCAGCGCGAAGCCGATGCCCGGCGTCGCCACGCCGCCCTGCGCCTCGAACGGGTAGGGCCCGAACTGCGACTCCAGGAACTCCGTCACCTCGGGCGTGCGCTCGATGCTGGCCACGGCCGCGCCGTAGTCCGCGCCGAGCCGCTCGGAGTAGGCGTTGAGCACCGGCTGGCCGTTCGGCGCGGTCGACTGGCGGATCTCGAACTGGCCGATCGCGATGAACGCCAGGTACGTGGCCATGGGCTCCACGTGCCGGTAGCGCCACCGGGTCCAGCCGTTGATCTGCTGGGTCGTGCCGCCGAACGTGCCGTTGGAGATCACCTCGACGCCGGTCGGCACGGCCACCGAGATGTCGAACTTCGCCTTGTCGGTCGGGTGGTTGTTGCTCGGGAACCACCACGGCGCGATGTCGGGCTGGTCGATCGCCAGCGCGCCGTCCGGCGTCCGCTTCCACGACGTGTAGCCGTCCACCGCGTAGGAGGAGGGCACGTCGGAGTACGTCACGACGACCGTGACGTTCGAGCCCTCGCGCAGCGTGCCGCGCGGGTCGACCACGAGTTCGCCACCGGACTGCGAGAACGCGGCGACCTTGTTGTCGACCCGGACGGAACTGACCTTCAACAGGAAGTCGAGGTTGAACCGGCTCAAGTCCTGGGTGGGTTTGGCCAGGATCGTCGTGGTGCCGGAAAGCGTGTCGCTCGCCGGTTGGTAGTTGAGCCTGATGTCGTAATGGGAAACGTCGTACCCGCCGTTGCCGGCATTCGGGTAGTAGGGGTCGCCGATGCCCGGTGCTCCCGGCTGGGCCGCCGTCGCCGTGCCGGCGAGGAGGAGCAGGGACGCCGCGGTGGCGGTACCGAGGGTCAGCTTCGCTCTCAGGGACATGCGGCGAAGCTAGTCGCGGCCCCCGGCGGGCTGTACCCCCGACGGTAGGATTTCGACTATTGGAATGCCGTTGACACTGCGGCCTTCAACCGCATGTGCAGATCGCGCAATTCGTGTCGGCGCGACCGGATTTCCACCACCCGGATTCCGCTGGGTCGGTCGAGCGCGCGTCTCAGCTCCTCCGGCGTCCTGGCTTCGGTGTGCGGCACGTGGTGCGCCGCGCACAGCGACGCCAAGTCGACGCCGTGGGGCGTGCCGAAGACGCGTTCGAAGGTCCGCTCGTGCTCCTTCGCTCCCTGCTCCAGCAGCGCGAAGATGCCGCCGCCGTCGTCGTTGAGCACCACCACGGTCAGGTCGGGCCGCGGCTCGCCGGGCCCGATCAGCAGGCCGTTGGCGTCGTGCAGGAACGTCAGGTCGCCGATCAGGGCGTAGGTCGGGCCGCGGGTCAGCGCGATGCCCGCCGCGGTGGACACGCTGCCGTCGATGCCCGCCACGCCCCGGTTGGCGTAGGTGCGGACGTCCCGGCGCGGCTGGGCGACCAGGTCGACGTCGCGGACGGGGTTGGACGAGCCGAGGAACAGGTTCGCGCCCGACGGCAGGGCGGCGACCAGGTCGCGCGCCACGTGCAGGCCGGTCGGCCACGCCTGCCCGGCCAGCAGGTCGTCCACCACGTCGGCGACCGCCTTGTCCGCGTGCTGCCACGCGGTCAGCCAGTCGTCGTCCACCTCGTGCTCGCCCAGCACCAGGTCGGTGGACGTGTGCGTGGCGGTGAACTGCGGGTCGGGCCAGTCCGGCTCGTCGGACAGCACGTGCACGACCGGGGTCCGCGCGATGAGCTTGAGCACGCCCCGCGACAGCGTGGCGCGGCCGACGACGACCACGGCCTGCGGTTGGAGGCGGTCGGGCAGCCCGCCCGCGTTGAGCAGCAGCGCGCCGTGGCGCAGGCCGTGCCCGGTCGGTTCGGCGATCACCGGCCAGCCGGCGCGTTCGGCCAGGTCGGACAGGTCTTGCTCGGTGTCGCCGACGATCACCAGGGTGCGCGGGCCGAGGTGGTCGGCGGCGTGCGTCGAGGTGGTCGTGCGGCGGGCCGTGCGGGTCCACGGCACGTCGAACGGTCGGCCGTCCAGGCTCTCCGGCCAGTCGTCGTCGCCGTCGGGCACCAAGGGCTCGCGGAACGGCACGTTGACGTGCACCGGGCCCCGCTCGCGCGCGGTGGCCACGGCGCGGCACACCAACGAGCGCCACAGTCCGTTCTGGTTCGCACGGCGTTCGGCGATGGGGAACTGGAGGGTGTCGATGCCGAAGATGCGCTGCTGGTCCACGGTCTGGCTCGCGCCCGTGCGGTACAGCTCGACCGGGCGGTCGGCGGTCAGCGCGATGACCGGGACGCCCGCGTGCCCGGCCTCCAGCACCGCGGGGTGCAGGTTCGCCACGGCGGTGCCGGAGGTGCAGGTCACGGCGGTGACGTCGCCGCTGCCCCGGGCCAGGCCGAGGGCGAGGAAGCCCGCGGTGCGCTCGTCCACGCGCACGTGCAGGGTGAGGCGTCCGGCCGCCGCGGCCTCGTGCAGGGCGAACGACAGCGGCGCGTTGCGCGATCCGGGGCTCAGCACGACGTGCCGGACGTCGTTGCGGATCAGCTCGTCGACGAGCACCCTGGCCTGCGCGGTGGACGGGTTCACCCGGACATTGTCGCTCAGCGCGCGACCAGGTGATTCCCCGCGCTGAGCCGGACCGCGCCGCCTCCCGGCCCGCGCGCGGGCATATTGTCCCTGCCGTGGCAGATCAGGACGTTTCCGAGCTGTTCGACCCCGCCCGCTGGAAGCCGGTCGAGGGGTTCGACTTCACCGACATCACCTACCACCGCGCGGTCGACCAGGGCACGGTGCGCATCGCTTTCAACCGGCCCGAGGTGCGCAACGCGTTCCGGCCGCACACCGTGGACGAGCTGTACCGCGCGCTGGACCACGCGCGGATGAGCTCGGACGTCGGGTGCGTGCTGCTCACCGGCAACGGGCCGTCCCCGCGTGACGGCGGCTGGGCGTTCTGCTCGGGCGGCGACCAGCGCATCCGCGGCCGCAGCGGCTACCAGTACGCGTCGGGCGAGACGGCCGAGACGATCGACCCGGCCCGCGCGGGCAGGTTGCACATCCTGGAGTGCCAGCGCCTGATCCGGTTCATGCCGAAGGTCGTGATCGCGGTCGTCCCGGGTTGGGCGGCGGGCGGCGGGCACAGCCTGCACGTGGTGTGCGACCTCACGTTGGCCAGCGCCGAGCACGCCCGGTTCAAGCAGACCGACGCCGACGTCGGCAGCTTCGACGGCGGCTACGGCTCGGCGTACCTGGCCCGGCAGGTCGGCCAGAAGTTCGCCCGCGAGATCTTCTTCCTCGGCCGCGCCTACACCGCCGAGGACATGCACCGGATGGGCGCGGTGAACGCGGTCGTGCCGCACGCGGAGCTGGAGTCCACCGCGCTGGAGTGGGCCAAGGAGATCAACGGCAAGTCGCCGACCGCGCAGCGGATGCTGAAGTACGCGTTCAACCTGATCGACGACGGCCTGGTCGGGCAGCAGATCTTCGCGGGCGAGACCACGCGCCTGGCGTACATGACCGACGAGGCCGTGGAGGGTCGCGACGCCTTCCTGGAGAAGCGCCCGCCGGACTGGTCCGACTACCCCTACCACTACTGATGATCACCTTCGAGCAGATGCGCGCCGCCCTGACCGGGGGCGGCCCGGTGGTGGCCCAGGACGGCGACCGCGCGCCGTTGCGCGGCTGGGAGACCTCGGCCGTGCTCGCGGTCTCCACGTCGGGGTCCACGGGCGAGCCGAAGACGGTGCTGCTGGGCGCGGACGCGCTCACCACGTCCGCCGAGCTGACCCACGCCCGCCTCGGCGGGCCGGGCAAGTGGCTGCTCGCCCTGCCGACCTCGCACATCGCGGGCATCCAGGTGCTGGTGCGGTCGGTCGTGGCGGGCGTCGAGCCGGGCGTGATGGACCTGGCCCCCGGTTTCCGCGCCGCCGACTTCGCCGTCGCGGCCCGGCCCGTGCTGGCCGAGCCGGGCAGGCACTACACCGCGCTGGTGCCCACGCAGCTCGCCCGCCTGGTCGCCACCGAGGGGCCGGGGCTGGCCGCCGTACGGCAGTTCGACGCCGTGCTGATCGGCGGCGCGGCCACGCCGCCCTCCCTGCTGGAGCGGTCACGGCGGCTCGGGGTGCGGGTGGTGACCACCTACGGCATGAGCGAGACGGCCGGCGGCTGCGTCTACGACGGGCTGCCGCTCGACGGCGTGCGCGTGCGCCTGGCCGAGGGCCGGATCGAGCTCGGCGGCCCCGTGCTCGCGCTGGGCTACCAGGGCGGCGAGCCGTTCGGCGAGTGGTTCCGCACCGGTGACCTCGGGCGGATCCGCGCAGACGGCACGTTGGAGGTGCTGGGCCGGGCCGACGACGTGATCATCAGCGGCGGCGAGAACATCGCGCCCACGCGGGTCGAGCGCGTGCTCGCGGCCCAGCCCGGGGTGCGGGAGGCGTGCGTGGTGGGGCTGGCCGACCCGGAGTGGGGTCAAGTGGTGGCGGCGGCCGTCGTGCCCGAAGATCCGGGTGACCCGCCCGACGCGGACGAGCTGTGCGCGGCGGTCGGCGACGTGGTGGGCCGGTTCGCCATGCCGAAGCGGGTCGTGTTCGTGTCGGAACTGCCGTTGCGCGGGCCGGGCAAGGTGGATCGGAAGGCGGTCGCTAGCTCGTTTGGGTGAGTTTCTGTCTTATTAGCAAGATTGTTGGTTGACAGCTAACCACGCCAGGCGATTGGCTCGGCTGCGCCGGGACGCGCGGCCCTGCCGCGGTCACCACCGCACCGCGCCGTCCGGACGAGGAGTGCTGCGATGACCAGGCGCTACCTGATACCGCTCGCCCTCGCCACCGTCCTGACCGCGGGACTCGCGGCGCCCGCCGCGGCCGCGGGCGAGGTCGGGTGGCGAGCCGATCTGTCCACCGTGGACGCCGACGACAGCGGCGTCACCACGCGCGGCGGCACGGTGCGGCTCGACCGCGCCGCGCCGACGCCCGCCAGCGCGCGGGCGGCCGTGCGCACCGGGTTCCTCCAGCTCGAACCGCGCACGCTCGACGTGCCGGTCAACGCCGTCGCCGCGACCGTGCGCAGCAGCGTCCCCGCCGGCGCGGAGGTCGCCGTGGACGTGCGCGGCGCGCTGGGCGACGAGCAGTGGACCGAGTGGGTCGAGGCGCGGCCCGACGCGCCGGCCGTGCTGCCGACGGCGGTCACGACCGTGCAGGTCCGGTTGGCGTTGACGGCCGAGAAGGTCTCGCCCGAGGTGAGCGCGCTCGACCTGCGGGCGTTCACCACGACCGCGTCCTCCGGCGTGGTCGCGCAGGCCGCGGGCCTGTCCTACCGGGTCTACGCGACCCGCGAGGGCCTGGTCGGCGGCACGACCGCGAACGGGCACGTGATCGTCAGCCGCGACCACTTCGTCGCCCTGCCGTCGCGGCGGGGTCTGTCGGCCAAGGCCACCGGCACCTACAGCGTGCGGGTGTGCGCCGCCAACGGCCGGTGCGAGTGGGCGCCGGTCTGGGACGTCGGCCCGTGGAACACCAAGGACGACTACTGGAACCCGTCGGCCACCCGGGAGATGTGGAAGGACCTGCCCCAGGGCAAGCCCGAGGCGCAGGCCGCCTACCAGGACGGCTACAACGGCGGCAAGGACCAGTTCGGCCGCGCCGTGGCCAACCCGGCGGGCATCGACCTGGCCGACGGCACGTTCTGGGACGGCCTCCAGCTGACCGACAACTCGTGGGTCACCGTGACCTACCAGTGGACCGGTTCCGGCCCGGCCGGCTTCGTCCGCACCGCGGGCGACCCGCTCAACGTGCGCAGCTCCGCGTCGTCGACCGCCGCGCAGGTCGGGCTGGCCGCGAACTACGCCCAGGTGCGGGTCGAGTGCCAGGTCACCGGCCAGTCGGTGACGGGCTCGCAGGGCACGTCGAACATCTGGTACCGGATCGCGGCGGGCAAGTTCGTCGCGCGGGCCTACGTGTCGGGCGTGTCGGGCGCCACGACCTGCTGATCTCGCGACCACCCGGGAGCGGGTCCCCGCGCACCATGTCGGAGGATGTCCGGCATGGCCACAGTCGCCCAGTGGGTATCGGGGACCCGCCCCCGCACGCTGCCGAACTCGATCGCGCCGGTGCTGGTCGGCGCGGGCGCCGCGCACCACATCGACGGGTTCGACCTCCGGTGGGCGGTGCTCGCGCTCGTGGTGTCGGTGGCGTTGCAGGTGGGCGTGAACTACGCCAACGACTACTCCGACGGCATCCGGGGGACCGACGCGAACCGGGTCGGCCCGTTCCGCCTGGTCGGGTCGGGCGCGGCCGACCCGAAGGCGGTGCGGACGGCGGCGTTCGCGGCGCTGGGCGTGGCCGGGCTGGCGGGGTTGGCGCTGGTGCTGCTGACCGGCCGGTACTGGATGGTGGCGTTCGGCGCGGTGTGCATCGCGGCGGCGTGGTTCTACACCGGTGGCCGCAAGCCGTACGGGTACTCGGGGCTGGGCGAGCTGGCCGTGTTCCTGTTCTTCGGCCCGGCGGCGGTGCTGGGCACGTTGTACGTGATGACCGGTGAGGTCACCGGCATCGGCATCGGCGGCGCGGTCGCGATGGGCTCGTTCTCGACCGGCGTGATGATCGCCAACAGCCTGCGCGATATCCCGACGGACGTGCGGGCGGGCAAGCGGACCCTGGCGTCCACGCTGGGCGACCGCGACTCGCGGCGGCTGTACCTGGCGCTGGTGTCGATCCCGTTCGTGATCACGCCGGTGATCGGCCTGCGGGTGCCGCTGGCCCTGATCGGCTTCCTGGCCCTGCCGTTGGCGATCATCGGCGCGCGCCGGGTGCTCAACGGCAGCAAGGGGCGTGACCTGATCCCCGTGCTGCGCGACACCGGCCTGGCGATGCTGGTGTGGGGCATCGCCGTGCCGGTCGCGCTCGTGCTGGGCTGAGCCGGGTTCACCGCTCGTTGCCCGCGCGGAACCAGTCGAGGTAGTCGGCGACCGCGCGTGCGGTGCCGTAGGCGGGTTCGTAGCCCGTGTCCTGCCGGAGGCGGGTGGTGTCGAGCCACGTCGGCCGGTCCGCGCCGCCGGTGGGCAGGTCGACCCGGGCGTCCGGGACGACGACCTTGATCGCGGCGATGATCTCGGCGTTGGACGTCGCCCGGCCCGAGGCGACGTTGTAGGTGCGGTGGCGCAGCCGCGGCGCGGTCTGCAGGAGCGCGATGGCGCGGGCGCAGTCCTTCACGTAGCAGAGGTCGAGCGAGTCTTCCGCGTGCGCCGGACCGGGCAGGGTGGAGAGGTCGGGCGTGGTGCCCTTCGCGGCGGCGCGGACGAGTTCGGGCGCGGCGAAGAACAGCGCACCGTGCGGGTCGCGCGGTCCCCAGATGCCGGAGATGCGGTAGTCGACGACCTCGATCCCGGTCTCCGCGGCCAAGTGCTCGTTGAGCAGCTCGCCGATCTTCTTGAACCTGGGGATCAGGTGCGGTGACGTCATCGGCAGCGGCAGGTCCTCGCTGAGCGCGCCCTCACCGGTGACGCCCGAGTAGACGCCGATCGTGCTCGCGACGCCCACGCGGGGCACGCCCCAGCGCCGGGCGGCTTCCAGGACGTTCAGCAGGCCGCCGAGCGCGGTGCGCGTGGCCTCCACCGGGTCGTCCGCGCCGGGCGGCCACGGCATGGAGCCCGCCAGGTGCACGATGCCGGTGATCCCGTGCCGGCTGCCCGCGTCGAGTAGCGAGGCGAGGTCGGTGATGTCGGCCCGTTCCACGACGACGCGCTCGCCGGCGAACTCGGCCGGCACGTCCGCGGCACGGCGCTGCACGAGCACGCAGCCCTCGCCCGCGTCGAGCAGCGCTCGCACGGTGTGCGAGCCGATGAAGCCCAGGCCCCCGGTGACCAGGATCATTCTCGTAGCCTTCCTGCCGTTCGACTGATTATCAGTTCTACTGACAATCAGACTAGCGATAGGATCGGCGCGTGGCAAGGACGGACGGGCCCGGCCCGGAACTGAGCGGGAACCTGGTCTACCTGCTCAAGCACGCGCACCTGCGGATGGCGGAGCTGCTCAACGAGGCGTTGGCGCCCCACGGCGTCGAGGGCCGTGAGCTGGGCGTGATGTTGGCGCTCGCCGGTCGGGCGCCGATGTCCCAGCAGCAGGCGGCGCAGCGGCTCGGCATCGACCGCACGACGATGGTCGCGCTGCTGGACGCGCTGGAGGGCAAGGGCCTGGTGTCACGTCACCCGGACGCCGAGGACCGCCGCCGCAACGTGGTCGAGCTGACCGAGGCGGGCCGCGAGACGCTCCGCCTGGCCGTGGCGGCGAGCGACGAGGCCGAACGCGCGTTCCTCACGCCGCTCACCCCCGAGGCCGCGCGGGAGCTGCGGGAGGCGCTGCACGCGGTCGTGTTCCCGGGGCGGGACGAGGACGCCTGACGTCCGGCTACCAGGCGTCCTCGGTGAACGAGATCGGCTCGTCGTCACGCGGTTCGGGCTTGGGCGGTGCCACGCGGGGTTCCTCACCGCGGCACAGGGCGGACAGGGCCTCGCGGTCCGCCTCCAGCGCCGCCTTCACGCCCCGGTCGTCGGCGGCCTCACCCATGAGCACCTGGCGCCAGCTCAGGTAGCCGCCCGCGATCCGGCGCTGCAACGCTCGCAACTCCGGCGACGCCGCGTTCGACTTCGCGTACTGCATCACCCGCCGCACGTCGTCGGCGGAGGGCTCGCGCCGCGGGTACCGCAGCTTCGCCGCCTCGCGCACGGCCTTGTCGGCGTCGGCGACCGACCTGGCCAGCACGTCCTCCGCCGTCAGCACCTCCGCCGTCCGCCACGCGCTCACCGCAGACCCCTTCCCACGTGCCGATCCCCGCTGCGACGCACGGCACGCGCCGCGCGTTCCCATGAAAGCAAGAATCAGCGGCCCCACACACCGGTCGAGCGGAACCTCTCCAGCGTGGCCAGGTGCGGCTGGAGGTCCATGCCCTGGGCGGCCACCCACTCGTCGTCGTAGTAGGTGTGCGCGTAACGCTCGCCGCCGTCGCACAGCAACGTCACCACGCTGCCGCGCAACCGGGACGCGCGCATCTCCGCGATCAGCTGGAACGCGCCCCACAGGTTCGTGCCCGTCGACCCGCCGACCCGCCGGCCCAGCACCTGCTCGACGTGCCGGATGGTCGCCAGCGACGCCGCGTCCGGCACCTTGTACATCCGGTCGATCACGTCGGGGATGAACGAGGGCTCCACCCGCGGCCTGCCGATGCCCTCGATGCCCGAGCCCCGCGTCCCGGTCAGCGTCGGGTCGCGGTCGCGCCACGCGTCGAAGAACACCGAGTGCTCCGGGTCCACCACGGCCAGCCGGGTGCGCAGCTTGCGGTAGTGGATGTAGCGGCCGATGGTGGCGCTCGTGCCGCCGGTGCCCGCGCCCACCACGACCCACTCGGGCTCGGGCGCGGACTCCATCGCCATCTGCTGGAACACCGACTCGGCGATGTTGTTGTTGCCGCGCCAGTCGGTGGCCCGCTCGGCGTGGGTGAACTGGTCCATGAAGTGCCCGCCCAGCTCCGCCGCGAGCCGCCGGGACTCGTCGTAGATCGCGCCCGGCTCGTCCACGAAGTGGCACTGCCCGCCCTGGCGCTCGATCAGCGCCACCTTCTCCTTGCTGGTGGAGCGGGGCATCACCGCGATGAACGGCAACCCGAGCAACCGCGCGAAGTACGCCTCCGACACGGCCGTCGAGCCGGACGACGCCTCGATCACGGGCGTGCCGCCGACGACCCAGCCGTTGCAGATCGCGTACAGGAACAGCGATCGCGCGAGCCGGTGCTTGAGCGAGCCGGTGGGGTGGGTCGACTCGTCCTTCAAGTACAGGTCGATGCCCCACTCCGGTGGGAGGGGGAAGTGCAGCAGGTGCGTGTCCGCGCTGCGGTTGGCGTCCGCCTCGATGATGTGGACGGCCTCGCACACCCATTCCCTGGTCCGGGAGCTGCATCGGTCTACCGAAGAGGTCACGCCGGCACGATAACTTCTGCGACGTGAACTCACTTCCGATCGACCTGCTGCGCGGCTGCCTGCTGGCCGGCGCGGTCGGCGACGCGCTCGGCGGTTCGATCGAGTTCGACCGGATCGACCGCATCCGGGGCCGGTTCGGGCCCGCGGGCCTCACCGACTACGCGCCCGCCTACGGCAGGCTCGGCGCGATCACCGACGACACCCAGATGACGCTGTTCACGCTGGAGGGCCTGCTGTTGGCCCGCAAGCGCGGCAGCGACCCCGTGCACGAGGTGCGGGTGGCGTACGCGCGGTGGCTGCGCACGCAGGGCGGGCCGGAGGTCAGACCGGACGGGTGGCTGCTGGACGTGCCCGAGCTGCACGACCAGCGCGCGCCCGGCAACACGTGCCTGACCGCGTTGCGCTCGGGCGTGCTCGGCACGGTGGACGCGCCGATCAACGACTCCAAGGGCTGCGGCGCGGTGATGCGCGCGGCCCCGGTGGCGTTGTGGTCCGACGACGTGCGGGAGGTGTTCGAGCTGGCCGTCGCGACCGCCGCGCTGACCCACGGCCACCCCAGCGGGTACCTGTCCGCGGGCGTGCTGGCGGTGCTGGTGCGGCAGGTGCTCGCGGGCGTGGCGCTGCGGCCCGCGATCGAGGTGGCCCGCGCCGAGCTGATCCGGTGGGACGGGCACGAGGAGCAGTTGTCCCTGCTGGACCTGGCCGTGGAGCTGGGCGTGGGCGGGGTGCGGCCGACGCCCGAGGTGATCGGGACGGCGTTGGGCGGCGGATGGGTCGGCGAGGAGGCGCTGGCGATCGCGGTGCTGACCGCGCTGGCCGCCCGCGACCTGGCCGACGGGCTGCTGCTCGCGGTCAACCACTCCGGTGACAGCGACTCGACCGGCGCGCTGTGCGGGAACCTGCTCGGCGCGCGTGACGGCGTCGGGGCCATCCCGGAGCACTGGTTGGAAGCGCTGGAGCTGCGCGACGTCGTCCAGCGCCTGGCCGACGACGCGGCGGACACCTTCGCCGACCAGGGCCGGTCCGGGCTCGACACGCCTTGATCTACATAGGTAGCATTGAGGGGTGGAACCGCTCGGACGCATCGGAGGGGCCACGGTCGACGTGCTGGGGGTGCTGCTCGGCAGCGACCAGCCGCGCTGGGGCCTGGAGATCATCAAGCTGACCGGGCGCCCGTCCGGCAGCGTCTACCCGCTGCTCGACCGCCTGGAACGGGCCGGGTGGGTCACCTCGTCGTGGGACGACGACAGCGAACGCCGCGGCCCGCGCCGCCGGATGTACGTGCTCACGCCCGACGGTGCCCGCGAGGCGGTCAAGGTGTGCGCGAAGAAGGCCAAGCCCGTGCCCGCCACCCGACCGGAGGTCGCCCGATGACCGGATTCACGACCCGACTCGCCCTGGCCGCGGTCCGGGTGGCCGCCGTGCTGCTGCCGCGCGGGCAAAGGGATCGTTACCGGGAGCAGTGGCGCGCCGACGTCGAGGGAGCGCGCGAGCTGGGCCTGGAACCGCTCGGCGTGGCGTTCGGCGCGATCCGGATCGCCCACCGCGAGCGCAAGCCCGTGATGCCGCCGGTCGGGGCGCTGGCGCTGGCCCTGCGGCTGCGCGAGAGCACGAACATCGGCGCGGTGCTGGCCGTCGTGCTGCTGGCCAACCTCGGCGGGGCGATCCTGCTGGTGGTGTAGCCGCTAGGCGGCGTCGCCGCGCAACTGGGCGCGCAGCTTCTCGCGCTCGGCGCGGCGCGCGGACTGCTTCTCCTCCAAGCCCTGCGCGACCCGCGTCCGCAGCCCCTTGAACACGAACATCGACAGCGGCAGCGCCACCACCACGCCCACGGCGAGGGCGACCAGCAGCGGCACGTTCACGAGCACGAGCACCGCGGTGGCCGCGGCGACCATGCCCAGGCGCGCGCAGATGTAGAGCGTCACATCACGACCCAGGTGCACGTCAACCAGGTTACGCGTCGCCCGCGGGCCCGGCCGCCGCGGTGTTGGGTCGGCCCTCGAACCGGGTGGACAGCACGACCGTGGTGCGCGTGCGCGCGACGCCCTGGATGCGCCGCAACCGGCCCAACGAGCGCTCCAGGTCGTCCACCGTGGCGACCCGGACCTTGACGATGAACGACTCGTCGCCCGCCACCCGGTAGCACGACTCGACCTCGACCAGCTCGGCCAGCGCGACGGCCAGCTCGTCGTCGTCCGCGGTGTCGGTGGGGTGGATGCTGACCAGCGCGGTCACGCCGAGGCCGACCGCGCTGGGGTCCACGACCGCGTGATAGCCGACGATGACGCCGGTGGCTTCGAGCTTGCCGACCCGCTCGTGCACGGCGGAGGCCGAGAGGCCCACCTTGCGGCCCAGGTCGGCGTAGGTGGCCCGGCCGTTCTCCCGCAGGGCGGCGATGATCTGGCGATCAAGAGCGTCCACCGGTCACAGGGTAGGCCCACCGACCCCGCCCGGGTGATGGGGCGGGGATGTCCGAACCGCACCCTTCGTCCCTTACTACCTCTTTACCATCACCCAAGCGTTCGAGTACCCGATGGGTGAGGTGCCACGATGCGTCCGGTACGTCTGTTCGCCATCGGGGAGGATGCCGTGACCGTGACGCAGGGACACCACGGGGAGCGCCTGCTGACGCCAGGTGAGGTCGCGAACCTGTTCCGGGTCGACCCGAAGACGGTCACCCGCTGGGCCACCGCGGGCCGGATCGGGTCGATCCGCACGCCCGGCGGCCACCGCAGGTTCCGCGAGTCCGAGGTCCAGCACCTGTTGTCCCAGCTGACCACGGAGGCGACCGAACCCGTTCGGCACTGAACACGTACACCTCCGGGACACGGGTAATCTCGTGGCAAAGGAGGTGGCGACCATGCTCTACCTGCTCGCGGTGATCGGTGCGCTCACCATCGCCGTGCTGCTGTGGCGTGCGTTCGGACCGGACCGGGTCGATACCGCCCCCAGCCGTCGTTTCGTGGCGCCGGACGACGACCCCGACTTCCTGCGCAAGCTCGGTGAGCAGCGCAAGAAGAAGCCGGACGACGAAGAGTGACGCGGAGGGGCCTCGTGGTGAGGCCCCTCGTCGCACGGGTCAGTTGTTCGGGAAGTCGTCGGCCACCGTGGCGGCGAGCTCCAGCAGCGCCAGCCGGGTGTCGGGGGCGAGCTTGTCCAGCTCGATCTCCGCGCCCTCCTCCAGGTGGCTGTCGAACGGGATGCGCACGACCGCGCGGCAGCGCTGGGCGAAGTGCGCGGCCAGCTTGTCCAGGTCGACCTTGCCCGAGCCCGGCCGCACCGAGTTGATCACCGCGACGGACTTCGCGACCAGGTCGCGGTAGCCGTGCGCGTCGAGCCAGTCCAGCGTCGCCGCCGAGGTCTGCGCGCCGTCCACCGAGCCGGACGAGACCAGCACCAACGAGTCGGCCTGGTCGAGCACGCCCTTCATGGCCGAGTGCATCAAGCCGGTGCCGCAGTCGGTGAGCACGATGTTGTAGAACAGCTCCAGCAGCGAGACCGTGCGCAGGTAGTCCTGGTCGCTGAACGCCTCCGACACGGCCGGGTCCTGCTCGGACGCCAGCACCTCGAGCCGGCTGGGCGACTGCGAGGTGTACGCGCGCACGTCGCTGTAGCGGGTGATCTTCGAGGCGTCGCGCAGCAGGTGCCGCACGGTCGCCGTGGTCTCCCTGGGCACCTTCAGCGCCAGCGTGCCGCGGTCGGGGTTGGCGTCCACCGCGATGACCCGGTCGCCGCGCAGCGACGAGAACGTCGAGCCGAGCGTGGTCGTCGTCGTGGTCTTGCCGACACCGCCCTTGAGGCTCAGCATCGCGATCTTGTAGCACCCGCGCAGCGGCTGGTTGATCCGGCTGATCAGCTCACGCCTGCGGATGTCCGCGGGGCTCTCGCCGAGGTTGATCAGGCCGCCGGTGACCGAGTGCAGCGTCTTGCGCCAGCCGGACTGCGGCGGTCGCTTCGCGCGCTTGATCAGCTGCTGCGAGGTGACGTCGCCCGCGGTGGCCCGCTGCGCCTGCGGCGGCTGGGGCTGGACGCTCTGCGGGAAGTTGTTGGGGAACCCGCCCTGGTACTGGTGCGGTCCCGACTGCCCGGGGCCGGGGTACGGGCCGGACTGCCCGCCCGACACCTGGTAAGCGCCGGACTGCCCGCCGGACACCTGGTACGCGCCCGACTGGCCACCCGACACCTGGTACGCGCCCGACTGCCCGCCGGACACCTGGTACGGGCCCGACTGCTGGCCCGCCACGGGGTACGGACCGGACTGCTGGCCCGCCACGGGGTACGGACCGGACTGCTGACCGGCCACGGGGTACGGACCCGACTGCTGGCCCGGCACCGGGTACGGCCCGGACTGCGCCGGGAAGCCACCCGACGGCGGTCCGGTCACCGGGCCCGACTGCGCCGGGTCGAGGTAGACGGTCTGGGGCTCGACGTAGTGGGCTCCCGATCCCGGCTCGACCTGGTAGCCGCCCGACTGGTTCGGGTTGGGCTGCTGCTGCCCCTCCGCTCCGGTCGGCTGCTGCCACGACGGCTCAGGATTCTCGTAGCGACCGGTCACCGCTGGGGTCCTCCCTGAGCGAAGCGGATCGAGACCTCCCCGACCCCACGCGTCCGACGGTAGTCGGCGACGAGTGGTTCCACGACATTGGGTGCGCGCTCGTCACGAGGCGCACCAACAGGTCCGCGCCACCGCCTGCCACGAGGTCTACGCCGATCACCCCACGCCGGCGTACGAGTGCAACCCAGTCGTTACGAGGTTGATGAAGAACAGGTTGAACACGGTCAGCGCGAAGCCGAGCGAGTTGATCCACGCGGCCGGGCGGCCACGCCACCCGGCGGTCGCCCGCGCGTGCAGGTAGGCCGCGAAGACGACCCACGAGACGAACGCCACGGTCTCCTTGGGGTCCCAGCCCCAGAACCGGCCCCACGCCGCCTCGGCCCAGATCGCGCCGCAGATGATGCCGATGGTGAACAGCGGGAACGCGAACACCGTGCTGCGGTAGGCGAGCCGGTCGAGCTGCTCGGCGTCGGGCAGCTTGGCGAACCGCGCCCGGCCCGAGGTCTTGAGCAGGTACAGCACGCTGGCGACGCCGGGCACCAGCAGCACGCCGCTGGACACCGAGATCACCGACACGTGCACCACGAGCCAGTACGACTGCAACGCGGGCTGCACGGGCGCCGCGTCGGTGTAGAGCACGGTGCCGCCGAGGAACATCAGGATCACGATCGGCACGAGCACGAAGCCGCCGAGCCTGCGCACGTCGAACGTGCGCGAGAGCACCAGCCACGTGACGACGGCCGCGAGCGTGAGCAGCGAGCCGTACTCGTACATGTTGCCCCACGGCGCGCGCTCGGTCGCGAGGCCGCGCAGCACCAGCGAAGCGGTCTGGAGCAGCGCGCCGAGGACGGCGAGCGCCACGCCCATGCGGCCGAGGCGCTCGGCGCGGGACCGCTCCGGCTTGGCGACCAGGCCGGGCGTCCACGTGCCGTCGGCCCGCGTGCCGCCCGCGGCGACCGCGCCGGCCAGCTCCCGGGCCTTGGCGGGACGGGCGAACGCGGCCTCGCACAGGTACAGCACCGCGGCCAGGAAGTAGATCGCCACGGCCGCGGCGTAGGTCCAGTCGCTGTAGGTCGCCAGGGTCGCGTTGACCGGCATCAGCTCTCCTCCTTGTGAGCGAGCAGGTCCCGGGAGAGGGCGTCGAACTCCTCGCCGTACCCGGCCTGATCAGTGCGCGCGAGGCCGCCGACCTCGACCACGGTACGCCCGTCCTCGCGCGGGCTCGCCCGCACCCACACGCGGCGGCGCTTGATGCTCAGCGAGACGCCCAGGCCCAGGATGACCAGCACCGAGAACACCAGCACCCACAGCTGCGTCGGGTCGTGCGACACCTGCAACGACACCCAGTCGCGGACGCCGTCGAACCGGATCACGGTGCCGTCGTCGAGGGTCAGCTGCTCGCCCTGCTTGAGGTTCTGCCTGGCGACCTTGGTGAGCTTGCCGTCCTTCACCATCTTCTGGTCGATGGAGAAGATGGACTGGCCGCGACCGGAGTCGGTGCCCAGGTCGCCGCGGTAGACGTCGATCGCGACCGCCGGGTCGTTCGCGGCGGGGAACGCGGAGTCCAGCAGCTCGCCCCGGAACGCGGCGGTCGGCGCGAGCAGGCCGGTGATCGCGAGCTGGCTCTTGCGGCGCTGCTCGGCGTCGGGGACGTTCGGCGGGTCGAACTTGGTCGCGCCCTCCGAGGCCAGCGTGACCAGGTTGACCGGCCGCCACTGGGTCGCGCCGGTGCGCGTCTCCCCGTTGGGGAAGGTGACCGTGAACAGCGGCGTGTAGCCGTGGCCGAGCAGGTAGACCCGGTCACCCGCGGTGCGCAGGGGGCTGTTGACCCGCAGCGGGTAGGGCCGCCAGGTGCCGGTGTCCAGGTCCGCGCCGGACTGGTACTGGATGGCCGCGTCGAAGCTCTCGGCCTGGCCGTTGTGCAGGAACTCGGCCTCGAAGTCGTCGACCCGCACGCAGAACTGGTTGAGCTGCGTGCCGTCCACGCGCAGGCCGGGGCGGAAGGTGTCGTAGTTGTAGACGCCCGAGTTGCAGAACTGGCCACCGTTGGCCTGCACGATGACCTGGCCCTCGTAGCCGAACATCTTGCCCAGCGCGAACGCGATCAGCAGGCCCAGCAGGGAGAAGTGGAACACCAGGTTGCCGGTCTCGCGCAGGAACCCGCGCTCGGCGCTGATCGTGCGGCCGCCGCCCGGCTCGTCGCGGGTGACCGTGCGCCAGCCCTTGAGCCTGCGTTCCGCGTGCTCGATGACGGCCTGCGGCGACGCGGTGGTGTCGGCCGAGGCGTGGTGCGGCATCCGGGCCAGGTTGCGCGGCGTGAGCACCGGCTTGGCCCGCATCTGCTTGAAGTACTCCCAGGTGCGCGGGAGCAGGCAGCCCACCAGGGACACGAACAGCAGCACGTAGATCGCGGAGAACCAGACGCTGGCGTAGACGTCGAAGAACTGCAACCGGTCCAGCAGCCGGCCCCACCAGCCGTTGTCGGCGATGTACTCGTCGACCTTCAGCGAGTTCAGCGACCGCTGGGGCAGCAACGCGCCCGGCATCGCGCCGAGGGCGAGCAGGAACAGCAGGGTCAGCGCGGTGCGCATGGCCGTCAGGCCGCGCCACGTGTTGCGCAGGAAGGCGAGGAGGGCGCTCACTACAACGGCAGTTTCAGGTCGTTGATGACGGCGTCGCGCAGCCAGCCGACGAACTCGCCCCACAGGCCGGTCACCAGGGCCACGCCGACGGCCATCAGCAGCACGCCGCCGAACACCTGCACCTGGCGGACGTGCGAGCGCAGCCAGCCGGTCGTGCGGACCGCCCAGCGCGCGCCGAGGGCGATGAGGATGAACGGCAGGCCGAGGCCGAGGCAGTAGGCGAGCACCAGCACCCCGCCGCGCAGGGTGATCGAGCCCACCTCGGTGCTGCGGGTCAGCGCGAGCACGCCCATCAGGGTCGGGCCGACGCACGGGGTCCAGCCGAGCGCGAAGACCCCACCCAGCAGCGGCGCGCCGAACAGGCCGGCCCTGGGCGTGCGGTGCAGGCGGACGTCGCGCTGGAGGGCGGGCACCAGGCCGATGAACACCAGGCCCATGGCGATCGTGATGACGCCGCCGATGCGCTGGAGCAGCTCGCCCTGGAACCAGAACAGGTCGGTCAGGCCGAGCACCACGAACGAGGTCAGCGCGAACACGACCGTGAAGCCGAGCACGAACAGCAGGGCCGCGCCCGCGACCCGCCAGCGACCCGACTTGGCCGCCTCGCCGTCGGTGACGGCCGGGGCGTCCGCGCCCACCAGGCCCGCGAGGTAGGCGAGGTAGCCCGGCACGAGCGGGACGACGCACGGCGAGGCGAACGAGATCGCCCCGGCCAGCATGGCCACCCCGGTCGCGAGCAGGATCGGGCCGGAGGTGGCCAGATCGGTCGGGTTCACGGGTTCAGCGTAGGTAGCCGCTCTTGACGCCGTGCAGGGGCATCCCTTATGGGCGACCCACGTCACAGGCGAGCGGTGATCCGGTCGGGGTCGTGGCAGGCCGAACGCCGTGCTCAGTTACCCGTCTCGGTGAATGGTTGCACCCGACTACCAACCCTTGTGGGCTAACAGGCCACTGCATAGCGTGACCGCATGAGCGCTCTCCGGCTCGTCCTGCCCGCGCCGGCCGTCGCCTTCGCCGTCGTCGCCGCTTCCCTGCCCGGCGCCGCCGCGGAGCCCGGCGGTCCCGGGGTCGAGTAGGTCGAGGTCTTCTCCCCGGACGGCACGATCGCGCGGACGCCCGTGCCGGTCGCCGTCGAAGCCTCGGCCACGCCGGGTGCGGTGGTCGCCGACGTGGTGGCGATCCAGGAGACCGGCGCGCCCGAGCAGCGGTTCGACCTGGTGTTCGTCGGCGACGGCGTGGACCACGACCCGACCCTGGGCACGGACCGCGACACCGCCCTCGACATGGGGTTCTGGTGCCAGGGCCGCGACCCCGAGACCGAGCGGCTGCTGTGCGTCAACCAGGCCAAGGCGGGCCGGTTCGCCGCGCTCGCGCCCCAGGCCGACCAGGTCATCGCGCTCGGCAAAACGGCCAAGTACGGCGGCGCGGGCGGTGGCGTGGCGACCGCCGCCGACGCGGACGACCAGGCCGGGCAGATCGCCGTGCACGAGCCGGGCCACTCGATCGGCGAGCCGGCCGACGAGTACGACTACCCGTACGACCGGTTCAGCGGCGACGAGCCGACCGAGGTCAACGTGCATGCGCGCGCTCGGCCGCGAGGTCGACCTCGTCGGCCGCGACGCGATGGTCGAGGCGTTCCGGGCGAAGGTGCCCGAGCTGCGGTGACCGCTACTCCGCGGCCAGCTCCTCGACCAGCGGCACCAGGTCGGACGCGATCACGCCGCCGAGGAACGCCGCCGCCACCCGGTGCTGCTTGTCCAGCACGAACGTGGACGGCACGGTGTTGGGCGGCAACCCGCGGAACGACAGCATCGCGCGGCCCGACTCGTCGTAGATCGACGGGTAGGTCAGCTGCCGGTTGGTCATGAAGTCCCGCGGCGACTCGGTCGAGTTCTCCTTGACGTCCACGCCCAGCACCTGCACGCCCAGCGGCCCGGTCTCGTCCTGCACCTTCTGCAGCTCGGGCGCCTCGGTCCGGCACGGCGGGCACCACGCGCCCCAGATGTTGACCACGACGACCTTGCCCGCGTAGTCCTCCAGCGAGATCGTCCTGCCGTCCTCCATCAGGCTCGGACCGGTCAGCCCCTTGATGCCCTTGCGCTCGTCGCCCTCGTAGCGCAGCTTCGTCTCGCCGTTGGGCGCGACGAGCTGGAACTCCGAGCCGGCCACCACCGCGTCGTCCCCGGTCGAGCAGCCGGTGACGAGCAGGAGCACGGCGGTGAGGCCGCCCAGGACCGCGCGTGCCCTCATGCCCCGGTCACCCTCGGGTTCGTCGCGCCGACCGGCTCGGTGTAGACCACCCGCACCAGCTGCTCGCCCTCGAACACCAGGCTCGTCAACGAGGCCAGCGAGCACTCGCGGCGGCGCGGGTCGTGCCACATCCGCTTGCCCTCCAGGAAGCGCCGCAACGTCCAGATCGGCAACTGGTGCGACACGCACACCGCCTCGTGGCCCTCGGCCACCGACCGGGCCCGCTGCACCGCGCCGAGCATCCGGTGCGCGATCCGCAGGTACGGCTCGCCCCACGACGGCCGGAACGGGTTGACCAGCTTCGGCCAGTGCCGGGGCGAGCGCAGCGCGCCGTCGCCGACGGCCACCTTCAGGCCCTCGAACTTGTTGTCCGCCTCGATCAGCCGCTCGTCGGTGGCCAGTTCGAGCCGGTGCGAGTCGGCGATCGGCGACGCGGTCTGCTGCGCCCGGTCCAGCGGGGAGGCCACGACGTGCGCGATGTCGTGGTCGGCGAGGTGCTCGGCCACGGTGAGCGCCTGCCGCTGGCCGCGTTCGGACAGCTTGAAGCCCGGCAGGCGGCCGTAGAGGATGCCGGTCGGGTTGTGCACCTCGCCGTGCCGCAGCAGGTGGACGACGGTTCGGCTCACCGGGTCGCCTCCGCGGCGGCGCGGGCGGCGTGCGGCAGGGCGTCGGCGATGACCTGGAAGTCGTCGTCGGTCATGGCCGCGTTGACGAACCACGCCTCGAAGGCGCTGGGCGGCGGGTACACGCCCCGGTCGAGCAGGGCGTGGAAGAACGGCGGGAAGCGCCACGTCTCGGCGGCCTGGGCGCCCGCGTAGTCGGTGACCTCGGCGTCGGTGAAGAACACGCTGACCAGGTTGCCGGCGAACTGGACGCGGTGCCGCACGCCCGCTTCGGTCAGCGCCGCGGTGAACAGCGCGCCCAGGCGGGTGGCGTTGGCGTCGAGGGTGCGGTAGACGTCGTCGGTGGCGGCGCGCAGCGTGGCCAGGCCCGCGGCGACCGCGACCGGGTTGCCGGACAGCGTGCCCGCTTGGTAGACGGGCCCGGACGGGGCGAGCTTCGACATCACGTCCGACCGGCCGCCGAACGCGGCCGCGGGCAGGCCGCCGGACATGACCTTGCCGAACGTGTAGAGGTCGCCCTCGACGTTCTCCAGGCCGTACCAGCCGGCGCGCGAGACGCGGAAGCCGGTCATCACCTCGTCCATGATCAGCAGCGCGCCGTTGTCCCGGCACAGCCGCTTCAGCTCGGCGTTGTGCTTCGGCGCGATCGCGCCCATGTTGCCCGCCGCCGCCTCGGTGATCACGCAGGCGATCTCGTCGGGGTTCTCGGCGAACGCCCGCTCGACGGCCTCGACGTCGTTGTAGGGCAGCACCAGGGTGTCGGCGGCCTGCGCGCCCGTGACGCCGGGCGAGGTGGGCAGGCCGAGCGTGGCGACGCCGGAGCCCGCCTGGGCGAGCAGCGCGTCCACGTGACCGTGGTAGCAGCCGGCGAACTTGACGACCTTGCGCCGGCCGGTGAAGCCGCGGGCCAGCCGGATCGCGCTCATGGTGGCCTCGGTGCCGGAGTTGACCAGGCGCACCTGGTGCACCGGCGCGACCCGGTCGATGATCTCCTCGGCCAGCTCGATCTCGCCCTCGGTGGGCGTGCCGAACGACAGGCCGTGCACGGCGGCCTCGCGGACGGCGTCGACGACCGCCGGGTGGGCGTGCCCGAGGATCATCGGGCCCCACGACGACACCAGGTCGACGTACCGGTTGCCGTCGGCGTCCCACAGGTGCGGGCCCTCGCCGCGCACCATGAACCTGGGCGTGCCGCCGACCGAGTGGAAAGCCCGTACCGGGGAGTTCACGCCACCGGGGATCACCGCCGCCGCGCGCTCGAACAGTGCCTGGGATCGCGTCGCTGTCACGCCGTCCAGTCTCACACGCCGGGTTCTTCGACCTGCTTCCGACCACGGGTGCGCACGGCGAGCACGGTCTGGCGCACGGCGTCGAGCAGCAGCACGCCCGCGAGCGTGACCAGGGCGACGGACCCGCCGATCCAGTTGCCCTTGAACCGGGTGGACTCCAGCGGCGGGTGGTCGGGCACGGGGTAGCTGTGGTGCACGACACCCCGGTCCCAACACCACACGGCCAGCGCCACGAGCAGCGCGACCAGCACCACCTCGCCGATCGCGATGAGCGCGCGTTTGGGCTGGTGCAGCGTCGGCGCGCCCGGTTCGGGCTCGGGTTCGGGCACGGTCTGGCTCTCGACGGTGGCCGCAGTCACGTCGGTCAGCTTCTCATGCCCGGCCCGGTCGTCAGCCCCGCGTGGCACCGCGCCCGTCCCCCCGTCCCGGATCGCGGTGGGTCAGCAGCTTCCCGATCCCGGCGCGGAGGGCGTCGGCGTCACGTGCCCAGCCCATCACCACCGTGCCGTCGGTCAACCGCAGCGGCACCGCTTCCGTGCCACGGGGCAGGGACCAGCCACCGCCGAGCACCTTCGCGCCCGCGCGCGGTTCGACCCCGTCGACGGCTTCCACGTCACGCAGCGGCAGCTCGTCCCGGCCCTGGTGCAGGGCGACGGGCGTGAGGCGGACGGCGTAGAGGCGACGGCGGCCCTGCACCCACAGGGCGGTGGGCAGGAGGAGGAGCAGTGCGACGAGCAGCCACAGCAGCGGCCGGGTCGAGCCGGTCAGCGCTTCCACGCCGAAGCCGAGCAGGGCGAACACCGGGCCCCACAGCAGCGGCCACCAGGACGTGCCGGGTTCGGCGTACAGGGTCGGCTGGTCCACTGGCGATCAGGTCCCCGAGAAGTACTGGCGGGTGCCGGGCAGGAAGGCGGCCGCGGCCGCGGCGGCGGGCAGGACCAGCCGCGCCACGATCACCACCCAGGTGAGCGCGCCCGCGTCGCCGTCGCGGGAGGCGATGATCGCGGCGGCGAGGGCGAGGACGCCGACGACCAGCGCACCGCCGCACAGGCCGAGCCGGGCGTGGTAGGAGCCACCGAGCAGCAGGACCGCGCCCCAGACGCACGCGATGGCCAGGCACGTGCTGGTGAACAACGCCATGATCGGGCCGAACCCGGCGATCGCGCCGTCCTCGGCGAGGGAGCGGGCGATCGAGCCGACCGGCCAGGAGAGGGCGGTCAGGATCCACAGGGTGAAGGAGGCGGTGACGGCGGTGGGGCGGACCCGCACGGCGGTGTGCTGGTCGACGGCGCGCATCTGGCCGGGGTACGGCTGGCCGGGGTACGGCTGGCCGGGGTGGATGTGAGCGGAGTACTGCCCGCCGGGATTCGGTTGGCCGGGGTAGACCTGGCCGGAGTACGGCTGGGCGGGATACGACCGGCCGGGGTCGGTCTGACCTGGGTAAACCTGACCGGGGTGCGGCCGGCCGGGGTAATGCCGGCCCGGGTCGGTCTGCCCCTGGTAGGTCGGGCCGGGGTGCGGCTGCCCCGGGGTGGTCTGGCCTGGGTCGGGCTGGTCCGGGTGCGTCATCTCGTCACCGCTCTGGCGTAGGCGTTCGACGCGGGCAGGTACATCGCCACGAACCCGAGCGCGCAGACGCCCAGGAACACCCAGGACCAGGCCACGCCCCACATCCAGTGCACGTACGGCAGGCCCCCGGAGGCGAACGCCAGCATCGCCAACAGCCCGAACGCCCCGGCGGGCAGGCTGAGCACGGTGAGCAGGACGCGCGCCCAGTTGCGACCCGAGCGGAGCTTGGCGGCGGCGATCACGAACGGCACGGCCGCCACGGCCAAGGCGAACGCGAACAGCACCGGCGTCAACCGCGCGCCCAGTTCCGCCTCACCCCTGCTCATCGGGGTTTTCCGGTCACGCGCGAGGTCGTCGGTCAGCGCGTCGAGCCCGGTGTAGAACAGGGCAGGCAGGACGAGCACCACGAGCGCGGCCCCCGCGATCCAGCACCACGACGCGACGGTGGTCGTGACCGGTCGGCGGGGCGCGAGGTCGGCCGGGTGCACCGGCGGCATGGGCGCGGGGAGCTGGTAGCCGGGAGGCAGCGGCGTGCTCGACCGCTCCTGCCCGGGCAGGTCCACGTGGTGGAAGGGCGAGGCGAACGGGTCCGGTTCGGGCATGGGTTCTCCGCAGGGTTCAGTGCTGCTTGACCCACTGTGCCGTACCGGGCAGCCACGTGAACGCCAAACCGACCGCGATCAGCAGCAGCGTCACGAGGTTCACCGCGCTGGCACCCGGCAGCACGATCCACAGCACGTGCAGCACGGCCACGCCGGTGAGCACACCGCGTGCCCACCGCCTGCCCTTGCGCAGCAACCACCCGAACAGGCCGTAGCCGATCGCGAAGGCCACGGCGACGACGGTCAGCTGCGTGAGCAGGCGCGGCACCTCGGCCGGGTCGTCGCCGGAACGCACGGCGGCCTGCTCCAGTCGGGCGCGGCCCAGCCACAGCACGACGTTCTCCAGCAGCAGGAACGCGCCGAGGGCGAACCACACCGCGACCGCGCCGCGCACCACCGGTGGCGGCTGCCCGGTCATCCGGCTCGCTTGGCCGAGTCGAAGTAGGCCTTCGAAGCGGGCAGGTACATCGTGACCACGGCGGCGGCCACGACCAGCACGATGATCAGGCCGACCAGCGAGAAGCCGAACAGGTGGTAGAGGAACACGGCCGCACCGATCACGGTCAGCGTGATCCGGGCCCAGTTGCGGCCCGCGCGCACCTTGAACGCGAAGAACGCCATCAGCGCGGCGAGCACGAGACCGATGATCACGAGGAACACCAGGACCGCGGTGACGGCCGATTCGAGCTGCTCCGCCGTGACGCCGGGCGTCGGGGGCGCCTTGCGGGCCTCTTCGATCGCCAGGTCGCGCTGGGTCAGCACCAGCACGGACGACACGACGAGCAGGACCGCGCCGGCCAGCCAGAGGAAGAACGACAGGCGCACTTCCTTGGGTTCGGGCACGACGGGCCGTCCCTGGCCACCGCCGTAGCCGGCCAGCTCCGACTCGCTCAACGGCGGCGGTGCCGGGGTGTACGGCTGCTGCGGAGGCAGGTGATCAGGGTCCTGTGGGGTCGTCACGGTTCAGAACGCTAGGGCGGTCGAGGTGTGCTGTCCACCGCGACGAGCGGCGGACAGCACATCTGTTACCTCAAGGTCAGCTGTGCTTGAAGTAGTGGTTCGAGTCGGACTTGAACATGAAGACGATCGCGCCGACGATCGCGACCAGCGACGCCAGCACCAGCAGGGCCGAGAGCACGCCCAGGAAGCCGAGCGAGAACAGGATCCCGAAGGCCAGCAGGCTGAGCAGGTTGCCGATGACGGCCAGGACGCCGAGCACGGTCAGCAGGATGCGGGCCCAGTTGGCGCCCTTGCGCATCTGCATCACGACCACGATCCACACCACCACGAGGACGAGGCTGAAGATCGTGGAGCCGTAGCTCGGCTCGGCCGCCGCACCGGACACACCCAGCGCCGCCGCGGTCTCCCGGGCCAGATCGCCCGCGATGACCAGGCCGATCAGGTTGCTGAGGATGCTGATACCGGCCGCGACGAGCCACAGCAGGTAGGCGGTGTCCACGGACTTCGGGCGGGCGGGCTGCCGCAGCTCGCTCTCGTTCAAGGGCGGGGCGGGCGGCGGGTAGCCGGGCTGCTGCGGCTGCCCCTGGTTGTACGGGTCATTCGGATGGGTCATGCCACGGACCGTAGGAGTGATGGGGCGTTCCGTCGACCGGTATTCACAACCCGTTAGCTACGGGCGGTGGCAGGTGCCTGACCGATCGCACTGATCGGAAGTACCGGGAAACTGATGTCTGGTACACCAGCGCCACGGCGGTCGCGTCGATCAGCATGGTGACCACGCCGAACGCCAGGTCGACACCGCTGACCACCAGGCCGAACGCCGCCGCGAACCCGGAGACGGCGGCCACCAGCCGCACCACGCCCAGGAAGATCCCGCCGGCGGCGATGACCGTGAGCACGATCCGGGCCCAGTTCTGCCCGGCGGCCATCCGGTTCGCCAGCACCGTGTAGACCAGGACCATCCCGACGCCGATCAGCAGGCCGAAGACGATCCCGCCGGTCGCGGCGGCGTCCAGCTCGTCCTGGCTCAGGGTCGGCTGCTGGGCGCGCAGCTCGCGGATCAGCATCTCGCGGTCGGCGAGCTCCACCACGAACCGGACCATGCCGAGGGCGGCGCTGAGGATGAACAGCCACCGGGCGATGTCGACCAGCTTCGGCGGCGTGGGTCTCGGCGGCTTGGCGCGGGCCGGGGTGGGCGAGGTCATCCGCGGTCCAGCCAGCCGGAGGCCTCGACGGCCCAGTAGGTGAGCACGATGTCCGCGCCGGCCCGGCGGATCGAGGTCAGCGTCTCCAGCACGGTGCGCTCGCGGTCGATCCAGCCGTTGCGGGCGGCGGCCTCGACCATCGCGTACTCGCCGGAGATCTGGTAGGCGGCCACGGGCACGTCGGAGACCTCGGCGACGGCCCTGACCACGTCGAGGTAGGGCAGGGCGGGCTTGACCATGACCATGTCCGCGCCCTCGGCGAGGTCGAGCGTGACCTCGCGGACCGCCTCGCGGGCGTTGGCCGGGTCCTGCTGGTAGGTCTTGCGGTCGCCCTGGAGCTGGGACTCGACGGCGTCGCGGAACGGGCCGTAGAGGGCGGACGCGTACTTGGCGCTGTAGGCCAGCACGCCGGTGTCGGCGTGGCCCGCCTCGTCGAGGGCGTTGCGGATGAACCCGATCTGGCCGTCCATCATTCCGCTCGGGCCGACCACGTGGGCCCCCGCCTCGGCCTGGGCCACGGCCATCTCGCCGTAGACCTCGAGGGTGGCGTCGTTGTCGACCGCGCCGTCGGGGGTCAGCACGCCGCAGTGGCCGTGGTCGGTGAACTCGTCCAGGCAGCAGTCGGACATCAGGACGGTCGAGTCTCCGAGCTCGTGGCGCAGGTCGCGCAGGGCGGCGTTGAGGATGCCGTCGGGGTCGGTCGCACCGGAACCGACCGCGTCCCGCTCGGCGGGCACGCCGAACAGCATGATCCCGCCGACACCCGCCTGGACCGCTTCGACGGCGGCTTTGCGCAGCGACTCGCGGGTGTGCTGGTAGACGCCCGGCATGCTCTGGATCTCGGTCGGCGCGGCGAGGCCTTCCTTGACGAACATGGGCAGGACGAGCTGGCGCGGGCGCACGGTGGTCTCGCTGACCAGGCGGCGCATGGCCGGCGTGGTGCGCAGGCGGCGGGGGCGGTGGGCTGGGAACACTGCGGGTACTCCCCTGTTGCTGCTGCTGCGTTAGGCAAGTCCGGCTCGATTTGACATGGGGCCCTTACGAGCACCCCAGGCAGGCCGTAGCCGGCAGGCCCGGCGGGGAAAAGCGTCCCGCCAGGCCCGGCGGCTCCGACCAGCCTAAGGCACTCGAACCCATGTCAAATCGGGCCTCGGTGGGGCGGTGCGGGTCCGTTGTGGCTCGGTTTCCGAGCCGGCGGAGCCCGCTCGGTCCCTTGTCAGGACCGGCGGAGGCGCTTGGTCTTGCGAGGTGGGGGCAGGGCGCCTTCGGCTCGCAGGCGGGCCGCGTGTTGGGCCAGGGCGTCGACGAGGGCGGGGACGTTGGCGTCCTCCGGTTGGACGTCGACGCGCAGGCCGAACTCGCGGGCCGTTTCGGCGGTCTGCGGGCCGATGCACGCCACCAGGGTGCGGGCGTGCGGCTTGCCCGCGATGCCCACCAGGTTGCGCACCGTGGAGGACGAGGTGAAGCAGACCGCGTCGAAGCCGCCCGACTTGATCATCTCGCGGGTGTCCGCGGGCGGCGGGGCGGCGCGGACGGTGCGGTAGGCGGTGACGTCGTCGATCTCCCAGCCGCGTTCCCGCAGGCCGGCGGCCAGGGTTTCGGTGGCGATGTCCGCGCGCGGGAGCAGGACGCGGTCCACCGGGTCCAGGATGTCGTCGTAGGGCGGGAAGTCCGCGAGGAGGCCCTCGGAGGACTGCTCGCCGGACGGGACCAGCTCGGGGATGATGCCGAAGCTGCGGACCTTGGCGGCGGTCGACTCGCCGACGCAGGCGATCTTCACGCCGGAGAACGCGCGGGCGTCCAGGCCGAACTCGCGGAACTTCTCCCAGACCGCGCGCACGGCGTTGGTCGAGGTGAAGACGACCCACTGGTAGCGGCCGTCGACCAGGCCCTTCACCGAGCGCTCCATCTGGGCGGGGCTGCGCGGCGGCTCGACGGAGATCGTCGGGACCTCGACCGGGATCGCGCCGTGGGCGTGCAGGCGGTCGCTCATCGCACCCGCCTGCTCCTTGGTGCGCGGGACGAGGACGCGCCAGCCGTACAGGGCGCGCGACTCCCACCAGGACAGCTTGGGCCGGTTGGCGACCGCCTGGCCGACCGTGACCACGAGCGGGCCGCCCAGGTCGCCCGCGTCGGCGGCCAGGGAGGCGAGCGTGGTGTCCACGGTGCGCTGGCCGAAGCCGGTGCCGTCGCAGGTCACCGCGACCGGGGTCTGCGGGGCCAGGCCGTTCTCCACCAGGGACGACGCGGCTTCGGCCAGGTGGCCGCCGGTGGCGTGGAGCACGAGCGTGCCGGGGGCCGCGGCCAGGCCGGACCAGTCCGTCACGCCGCGGACGTCGGCCTCGGTGTGGACGGCGCCCAGCGCGACACCCGCGTAGGCGGGCACGGCGGTGCCGGCGGGGACGCCGGGCACCACGTCGAAGGCGATCGTGGTCTTGGAGACGGCCTGCGCCTCCTTGACCACGGAGTCCAGGGTCAGCGGGTCACCGGCGACGAGGCGGACCACGGCGAGGCCGTTCTTCGCCTCGGCGACCAGGTCCTTCGCGACGTCGGCGGGATCGCCCACGGCGGGTCGCACCTCGACGCCGTCGGGTACCAGCGCCACCACCTCGGCCGGGACGTCCGGGTCCGTGACCACGAGCTCCGCCTTGTGGAGCAGGTCGCGGGCCCGGACCGTGAGCAGCCCGGTGTCGCCCGGACCTGAGCCGACGAACGCGACTCGGCCGGGGGTCTTGCGTGCGCGGGTCATCAGGGCACTCCCCATCAACTACGCCCCGCCGGCGACGCGGTGGCGTGGCCGGAGAGGTCGAGCAACTCGGCGGCCAGCGCGCGGCCGAGTTCCTCTGCTGCGGTCAAGTCACCGGTGGCGGACGCACGGAGGAGGTCGCCGTCCTCCGTCGCCATGACCCCGCGCAGGGACAGGCGGAGAACCACGGTCCCGTCTTCGGCGAGGTCTTCCACCACATCGGCCAGTGCGCCGACCGGCGCGCTGCAACCCGCCTCCAGCGCGGCCAACAGGGCGCGCTCGGAAGCGACAGCGGCCCTGCTGGCCGAGTCGTCCAGAGTGGACTGGAGGAGGTGCTCGGTGTCGACGTCGTCGACCCGGCACTCCACTGCGAGGGCGCCCTGAGCGGGCGCGGGGAGCATCTGGATGGGCTCCAAGGTCTCGGTGATCTCGGCCGTGCGGCCGAGGCGGGCGATGCCCGCGCGGGCGAGCACGACGGCGTCCAGCTCGCCGTCGGCGACCTTGCGGATGCGGGAGTCGACGTTGCCGCGCAGGGCGACCACCTCGATGCCCAGGCCGAGGGCGTTGAGCTGGGCGGCCCGGCGGGGTGAGCCGGTGCCCACCTTCGCGCCGGTGGGCAGCTCGCCCAGGGTCAGCCCGTCGCGGGCGACCAGCGCGTCACGCGGGTCCTCGCGGGGCGGGACGGCGGCCAGCGACAGGCGCGGGTCGCGTGCCGTGGGCAGGTCCTTGTACGAGTGCACGGCGACGTCGATCTCGCCGTTCGCGAGCGCGTCGCGCAGCGCCGAGGTGAACACCCCGATGCCGATCTCGGCGATGGGTGCGGACGAGCGGTCACCGGGCGTGGAGATCGTGACGATCTCCACGGTCGCGCCCGCGTCGCGCAGCGCGTCGGCCACGTGGCCGGTCTGCGCGAGCGCGAGGGCGCTGCCGCGGGTGCCGATCCTCAGGGTGCGGTTCACCGCTTCTCACCTTTGGGTTGCGTCGAATGGGGTGTGCTGACGGCGGACGGCGCCTGCGGGTCGAGCCCGAACAGCTCGCGCAGCGCCTCGGCGTACCCCGCGCCGCCCGGGGCGGCGGCCAGCTCCTTCACCCGCACGGTGGGGGTGTGCAGGAGCTTGTCCACCACCCGGCGCACGGTCTTGGCCAGCTCGTCGCGCACCGCGCCGTCCAGCTCGGGCAGCCGCGAGTCCAGCCGCAGCAGCTCGGCGTCGACGACCTCGGCGGCGCGCTTGCGCAGTGCCGTCACGGTGGGCGTGACCCCGGCCGAGCGCTGCCCGGCCAGGTAGGCGCGGACCTCCTCGGCCACGATCTCCGCCGCGCGCAGCGTGCCCTGCCCGGTCGGGGCGTCGGACAGCCTGCGCTGAAGGGTCTCCAGGTCGACCACGCGGACGCCGTCGAGCAGCGTCGCGGCCGGGTCGACGTCCTTGGGCAGGCCGAGGTCGCAGACGACCAGCGGCCGGTCCGGCGCGCGGTCGCCGATGTGCTCCGCGCCGACGACCGTGCCGACCGAGCCGGTGCACGCGAACAGCACGTCCGCCTCGGCGATGGCGTCGGTCAGGGCGTCCAGGCCGGTGGACGTGGCCCGCACGCCGTCCGCGCGCAGGGCCGCGGCCAGGCGTTCGCCGTTGGCGGCGGTGCGGTTGGCGATGACGACCTCGCCGATGCCCGCGCGGCGCAGGTGGGCGGCGGCCAGGCCGCCCATGGAGCCCGCGCCGACGATGAGCGCCTTGCGGTGCTCGAGGCCGCCGAGGGCGCGGGCCGCGTCGGCCAGGGCCTCGGAGACGACGGACGCGCCGGCGTGGTCGATGTCGGTCTCGGTGTGCACGCGCTTGCCCACGCGCAGCGCGTGCTGGGCCAGCTCGTGCAGCGTGCGGCCGACCACGCCCCGCTCGTCGGCGGCGTTGTAGGCGTTGCGCAGCTGGCCCAGGATCTGGGCCTCGCCGACCACCATCGAGTCCAGGCCGCCCGCCACGGAGAACAGGTGCTCGACCGCGGCGGCGGAGTAGTGCACGTAGAGGTGCTCGAACAGGTCGGCGGGCTCGGCGCCGGCCTGGCGGGCGAGCACCTCGACGACCTCGTTCATGCCGCCGTGGAAGGTCTCGACGACCGCGTACACCTCGACCCGGTTGCAGGTCGACAGCAGCACGGCCTCGGACACGCTCGGCGCCTTCAGCAGCTGGTCGAGCACCTTGCCCCGGTCGGTGTCGGCGACCGCGACGCGCTCCAGCACGGGGACGGGGGTGGTCCGGTGGGACAGACCGACGACGAGGACGCTCATGAGCGCACCACCGACCGGCTCGCTACCCGCACGATCACGGGCGAATCACCACCCCGTCCACACCGATGCCGTTGACCACGTCACCGGCGGCCTCGTCAGCCCGTCGCGCGACGTGGAACGACAGGATCTGCATCTCGACCGCCAGGTCGACCTTGCGCACTTCGACGTAGTCCGGCACTTGGAGCACGACGGGTGCGAAGTTCAGGATGCACTGGACTCCGGCGGATACCAAACGGTCGCAGACGGCCTGAGCTGCCTGGGGCGGTGTCGCGATGACCCCGATCGAGACCTCGCGCTCCGCGCAGACGGTCGTGATGTCGTCGATGTGGTCGACCGGGATGCCGCCTACCGGCACTCCCGTGAGGTCGGGGTCGATGTCGAACAGCGCGGCGACCGGGAAGCCGCGACTGGGGAAGCCGCCGTAGTTGGCCAGCGCGTGACCAAGATTACCGATGCCGACGACCGCGACCGAGTGCTTGCGGGTCAGGCCGAGGATGCGCTCGATGTGGCTCACGAGCACCTCGACGTCGTAGCCGACGCCGCGCGTGCCGTACGAGCCGATGTAGGACAGGTCCTTGCGGAGCTTGGCCGAGTTGACCCCGGCCGCGCCCGCGAGCTCCTCGCTGGAGATGGTCGTCACGCCCTGCTCGACCATGCCCGAGAGCACGCGGAGGTAGACCGCGAGCCGCGCCACCGCCGCCTCCGGGATCGCGCGCGCCCGTTCCCGGACGTCGGCGGGCGCTTCGGAGTTGGTGGTCCCCTGTGGGCTGGTCCCGGCCGGGCTGGTCCCTTGTGGGCGGGTCACGACACCGTCACCCTCGCCACGCTGAGCCGCCACGCTGGAACTCCTCGACATCCGTCGCACTGACCCGCCGGGTACCGCCACCAGCGGAGTGATGCACCCACCGTACCGCTTGTGAACGCTTGCACAAAGTTGACGACCGGACCCCGGACCCCGTGGGGTGAATTCGCGGTAGAACCCGTTCGGGTGATCTAGGAGACGGTGAAGAAGACGCTGTGCCAGCCCGTCGCGCCGTCCGGGACGGGCGCCACGCGCGCCTGCGGCTGGGTGACGCCGGCCCGGTCCGCGGCACGTGCCTCGATCGTGTGACCGCCCGGCGGCAGGTCGAGCTCGACGCGCCACATGCGCCACGTCGAGCCGCTCACGTCGTCGCCGAGCGTCGCGGTCCGCCACGGGCCGCCGTCCACCCGGACCTCGACCTTCGAGACGCCGGTGGGCTGGGCCCACGCGATCCCGGTGGCGACCACGCGGCCGGCGACGGTCGAGCCGCGTTCGGGTCGGTCGATCCGGGACATCAGCTTGACCGGGGCGTCCCGCGCCCACCCCCGGTCGAGCCAGTAGCCTCGCCTGGCCTCGAACGTGGTCAGCTCCAGGTCGACCACCCACTTGGTGGCCGAGACGTAGCCGTAGAGGCCCGGCACGACCAGGCGGGCCGGGAAGCCGTGCTCCAGCGGCAGCGGCTCGCCGTTCATGCCCAGCGCGATGAGCGCGCCCCGGTCCTCCTCCAGCACCACGTCGACCGGCGAGCCCGCCGTCCAGCCGTCGGCGCTGGTGGAGAACAGCTGGTCGGCGCCGTCGCGCACGCCCGCTTCGAGCAGGACGTCACGCAGCGGCACGCCCACGAAGTTCGCCGTCGAGATGTAGGGCCCGCCCACCTCGTTGGACACGCACACCATGGTGACCGTGCGTTCGACCAGGTCACGGCGGCGCAGGTCGTCGTAGCGGAGGGTGAGCTCGCGGTCGACCAGGCCGTGCACGCGCAGCACCCAGTCCTCCGCGCGCACGCGCGGCACGCTCAGCGCCGTGTCGATCCGGTAGAAGTCGGCGTTCGGCGTGATGAAGGTCGGGGTGCCCTCGGCGGCGAAGTCCGCGCCCGGCGGCACGGGCGGCGCGGGCGTGGCGGGTTCGAGCGCGCCGACCGCCCGCCGGGACGCCTCGACGTCCACCCGGCCGCCGGCGACCTGGCCCACCAACGCGGCCAGGCCCGTCGCGCCCGAGGCGACCAGGAACGCCCGGCGGCCGTCGGCGGTGCCCGCGGGGTGCGCGGCCCGGCCGTGCAGCCACCGGAAGACGGCCACCCCGGCGGCCAGGGCGGCGACCGGCGCGAGGACGCCCAGTCGGCCCAGGTCCGGGCGGTGCAGCACGGCACCGACGCCGAGCAGGCCCAGGACGACGGCCAGGACCGTGCCGGGCAGCGGCGAGCGCCGGGACAGCAGGCCCGCCGCGACGGCGACGCCCAGCAGCACGACCGCCATGCCGAGCAGCAGCACGAGCTTGTCGTGGGTGCCGAACGCGCGGACGGCGAAGTCCTTCACCGGTTGCGGCGTGAAGTCGATCGCGGTGTTGCCCACCGCGAGGAACGGCGAGGCCGACGGGCCGACCAGCGCGGCGACGAGGTGCCCGGCCGCCAGCGCGGCGGCCACGCCGAGGACTCCGACGAGGGCGGCGGTCAGGCGTGTCATGGGTCAATTCGACACCCTGGCCGGACCGGGCCGCCGAATCCGTAAGCGGCCGGTAATCGTCAGCGCAGGGCCGCGCGCAGGCGGTCCTCCTCGACCGACCAGTACCCGTGCTCCTCGCCGTCGACCAGGATCACCGGCACCCGGTCGCCGTACTCGGCGCGCAGCTCGCGATCGGAGTCGACGTCCTGCACGTCCCACGGCACGCCCAGCTCGCCGCAGATCCGCTCCAGGTCGGCCTTGGCCTGCTCGCAGGCGTGGCAGTCGACCCGGCTCATCAAGGTGACGTGGTGGCTCACGGTGTTCAGGCTAGGGGCAGGCGCAGCCGGGCCCGCGCGAGCTTGCCGGTCGGCGAGTGCGGCAGCGCGTCGGCGAACTCCACCACGGTCGGCACCTTGAACTTCGCCAGCCGTCCCGCGCAGTGGAACAGCACCGCGTCCTCGGTGAGCGCCGCGCCGGCCGCCGGCACGACGACGACCTTCACCGACTCGCCGGTCCGCTCGTCCGGCACGCCCACCGCCGCCGCCTCGGCCACGCCGTCCAGCTCGGCCAGCACCTGCTCGACCTCGTGCGGGTAGACGTTGAAGCCGTTGACGATGATCAGGTCACCCGCCCGGTCCACCAGGTGCAGGTCGCCGTCGGCGTCGAGGTAGCCGACGTCGCCGGTGCGGAACCAGCCCTCGGCGTCCGGGCCGTGCGCGCCGTCGGGCCAGTAGCCGCTGAACAGGTTGTCGCCCCTGGCCGCGACCAGGCCGGTGCCGGGCTCGTCCTCGTCCTGGTCCAGCGGGCGGCCGTCGGTGTCGACCAGCCGCACCTGCACGCCCGGCAGCGCGCGGCCGACCGATCCCGGCTTGGGCGCGCCGCCCGCCAGCGTCGTGGTCAGCACCGGCCCGGTCTCGGTCAGGCCGTAGCCCTCGTAGACGGGCAGGCCGACCGCGTCGCGCATGGCGTCGATCAGGCCGGGCGCCAGCGGCGCGGCGCCCGAGGTGAACAGGCGGACCGTGGCCAGGTCCGCGCGCAGCCGTTCGACGGGCTGGGCCAGGATCGCCGCGTACATCGGCGGCACGCCCACCAGCGTGCTCACCCGGTGCTCGCGGATCGCGGTCAACGCCTGGTCCGGGTCGAACCGCTCCAGCAGCACGGCCGTCGCGCCCGCGCCCGCGACCTGGAGCAGGCCGGGGCCGAGGCCGTAGACGTGGAACAGCGGCAGCGCGAGCAGCACCCGGTCGCCCGCGGTGACCGGTGCGGGCCGCAGCGACGCGCACTGCTCGACGTTGGCCAGCAGCGCCCGGTGCGACAGCATCGCGCCGCGCGGCGAGCCGGACGTGCCGGAGGTGTAGCCGAGCACGGCCAGGTCCTCGCCCGAGCCGATGGCGGCGAACTCCTCGCCGGGTGTCGCGGTCGGCGCGGGCAGCACCTCGACGTCCGCGCCACCGCCGTCGCCGACGAGCAGCTTCGCGCCGCTGTCGGCGACCAGGCGTTGCAGCTCGCGCGTCGGCTGGCCCGGTCCGGCGGGCACCAGCACGCCGCCCGCCCGCAGCACGCCGAACACGGCGACGCAGAACGCGATGCCGGTCGGCAGCCGCACGACCACCCGGTCGCCCGGCTCCACGCCCGCCTGGACCAACCGGTGCGCCTCGCCGTCCACCGCGGCGTCGAGTTCGCCCCAGGTGCAACTGTTCGCAGTCGTGACATCGACCAGGGCCACGTGATTGGGTCCACGGTGCGCGGAGGCGCGAACCAGGTCGGCGATGTTGCTTGCGGAAGCGGTCAACGTGACCTCCTGGTGAACCACAGCGGACCTCAGCGCAGTCTGTCACGCGCGGGCGGAGTCACGCAGTGCCTCCATCCGCGTCGCGGATTCGAGACCGGTTGCCGCTACCTACTACGGAGTAACAACACGTATGCTGCCGGCACGGCGACCCTGTGGAGGTGCCGCGAGCCGATGACCGCACGGGCACGCGAGAACTCCGTCCGAACCATCCGGACGCTCCGCTCGAGGTGGAGCGCGGGAGGGCAGTCCAGCACGATCGACAGCGTGGAGAGCAACGCGGCGGACGAGCCGTGGAACCTGGTCCGCGCCGCTCAGGGCGGCGACACGGACGCGTTCGGCGCGCTGTACGACCGCTACGTCGACGTCGTCTACCGGTACGTGCTCTTCCGGGTCGGCGACCGCACGCTGGCCGAGGACGTCACCAGCGAGACGTTCCTCCGCGCGCTGCGCAGCATCGGGTCGATCAGCTACCAGGGCCGCGACGTCGGCGCCTGGTTCGTCACGATCGCGCGGAACATCGTCTTCGACCACGTGAAGTCCAGCCGCTACCGGCTGGAGGTCACGACGGCCGAGCTGGCCGACAACCGCGAGGTCACGGACGGTCCCGAGCAGGAAGTGCTGACCGACGCGACCAACGCCGAACTGCTCCGCTGTGTCGCCCAACTGGGTGACGACCAGCGCGAATGCATCACCCTCCGCTTCATCCAGGGGTTGTCCGTGGCCGAGACGGCGGCGAGGATGGGCCGCAACGAGGGCGCGATCAAGGCCCTGCAACACCGAGCGGTGCGCCGGTTGGCCCAGCTGCTGCCCCCGTGGCTGCGGTGAGATCACCGTCGCACCACTCGTCACCCGCGTAACCCCGGGACCACCCGGTTCGTTGTCCGGGGCAGGATCGCTCGAAACGGTGCGGGATGGTTGGCCAAGCGGGATGGTAGGCAAAGGGATCACGCCGCTGCGGCGGCACAGGCAGCGCGAGCAGTTCGCCCGCGCGGTCGACGCGCATCCCGGTTCCGCGCCGGCCGAGGGCGACGAGTTCGCCGACGAGCTGGCCGTGGTGGCCCTGCTGCGGGAAGCCGCAGTCACGTCGGGCCCCGACGAGGCCGCCAGGGCACGCATGCGGGCCCGCGTCCTGGGCGCGGCCGAGCCACCGCCCACCAAGGTCGACCAGGTCGTGCGGGAGCGCCGCGCGGGGGCGCGCGGCCGATTAGCGGTAGCCCTCGCCGCGGCGCTGTGCCTGGTGTTCTCGCTGGCCGGCATGAGCCTGCTGCTCAGCCGGGACGCGTTGCCGGGCGACGCGCTGTACGGCGTCAAGCGCACCGCCGAGTCGGCCTCGCTCGGCCTCACCTTCGACGAGGAGTCGAAGGGCTACAAGCGCCTGGAGTTCGCCGCCGCGCGCGTCGCCGAGATCGAGACGCTGGTCGACCGGTACCGCGAGTCCGGCGGCGGACCGCTGGGCGGCTACCTGACCGCGCTGACCGACTTCGACGCCGACGCCGCGGCCGGTTCCCGCGTGCTGACCGCGCTCGGCTCGAACTCCGACCGGCGCGCCCTCGAAGGGCTGCGCGACTGGGCCGCGGCGCAGGCCACCCGGTTGACCGAGCTGCGCCCGTCGCTGCCCGCCGAGGCCGCCGACCGCGCCGGCACGTCGCTGGACCTGCTGACCCGCATCGCCGACCGCGCGTCCGCGCTGCACGCCCGCGCCGACTGCGTGTCCGTGACGTCGGGGCAGCTCGACCAGGTGGGGCCGGTGCCCGCGCAGGACGAGTGCGCGGCACGTCCCGTCGAACCGGGCTCGTCGCCGAGCACCCTGCCGCCCGTTCCAGGGACGACCACCGCCGACCCGCCCACCACGACCGGCGAGGCGCCGGGCGGCACGCGCGCGCCGAGCGGCGAGCCGGGCCCGGCGACGACGCCGTCGAACCCGGTCATCCCGCCCACGACGACTCCCGCCGGCCCGCTGCTGCCGCTGCCCACGCTGACCCTCCCGTCGCTGCCGCTGCCCAGCCTCGGCGGCTGATCGCTACCCTGTCCCCATCGGACCGCGGGAGGCGCTGACGTGGTGAAAAGGCGTGTGGTGGAGGGCTCGGCGGAACGGGAGCGGCGTGCCGCGCTGGCCGGCGAGGCCTCGGCCGAGGCCGCGCTCACGATCGCACCGTCCGGGAGCGCACCCACCGACCTCACCGCCGCCGCGTTCTTCGACGTCGACAACACCATGATGATGGGCGCGTCGATCTTCCACTTCGCCCGCGGGCTGGCGGCGCGCAAGTACTTCAAGAACTCCGACCTGGCCGGTTTCGCGTGGCAGCAGATCAAGTTCCGCGTCGGCGGCCGCGAAGATCCCCAGAGCGTGGCCGCGTCCCGCGAGCAGGCGCTGTCCTTCGTCGCCGGCCGGTCGGTCGCGGAACTGGTCTCGCTCGGCGAGGAGATCTACGACGAGCTGATGGCCGACCGGATCTGGGCGGGCACCCAGGCGTTGGCGCAGATGCACCTGGACGCGGGCCAACGAGTGTGGCTGGTGACCGCGACCCCCGTGGAGCTGGCTCAGATCATCGCGCGGCGCCTGGGCCTGACCGGCGCGCTGGGCACGGTGTCGGAGAGCCGGGACGGCATCTACACCGGTCGGTTGGTCGGCGACCTGCTGCACGGCCGGGCCAAGGCGCACGCGGTCCGTGCGCTGGCCGCGAAGGAAGGCTTGGACCTCCGGCGCTGCACGGCGTACTCGGACTCGGTGAACGACGTGCCGATGCTGTCCGTGGTCGGCACGGCGGTCGCCGTGAACCCTGATTCCGGGTTGCGCGAGACGGCTCGCAAGCGGGGCTGGGAAATCCGCGACTTCCGGACCGGTCGCAAGGCGGCGAAGATCGGGGTGCCTTCGGTGTTGGGGGCGGGGGCGTTGGCCGGTGCCGTGGCCGCGACTCTAGCTTACCGTCGTCGTGACCGGTGAATAACATTTCGAAGCTGTCGAAGATGTAAAAGCTTCAAAAGATCAAAAGCGTCCTCGCCGGACGGGCAGATCAGCAGGATGACCCCAACTACCCCGGAATGCTGCGGTTGCGTCGTGGGTCGGGTTTCGTGTCATCCCTGTATTGGGGAAGGGCATCGCGGCCGCACCGCGCCGGACGAGACTGAACCCCCGGACCCGCCGGCGACCCCCGATCCACTCCACTGGACGTCTCTGCCTCAAAAGTAGGGCTTCGTGTCATCCCGCCGACCTGGCGCAGCCCTACCGCACGTGTCAAGGGGGGCGCGGGTTCAGCTTTGCCTGCGGCCTTCACTGTGGGCCGCGCCCCCCTTGATACGTGTGGTAGCCCTTGTGGAGGTCGGTGGGATGACACGAAACCCGGACCCACGACGAAACAGGGACTTCCCGCCGTTGTTGGAGTCATCCTGCTGATCTGCCCGTCCGGCGAGGACGCTTTTAATCTTTTGATCTTCCAACCGCCGGGTCAGACCTAGTAGCGCCTCATCCGAGAAAAACGTTCCGCCGCTGCGTGAGCAACCGGTACAGGGTCTGTTGGATGGTCTCCCGCACCTGATCTGTCAGGTTGAACACCAGCATCGGGTCATCCGCCGCGTGCTCGCCGTAGACATCGGTCCGGATCGGCTCACCGAACTCGATGTACCACTTCGACGGCAACGGGATCGCGCCGAGCGGGCCCAGGAACGGGAAGAACGGGGTCACCGGGAAGTAGGGGAAGCCGAACAGCCTCGCCAGCGCCTTGATGTCGCCGATCTTCGGGTAGATCTCCTCGGCACCCACGATCGAGCACGGGATGATCGGCACGCCGGTGTTCAACGCCGCCGAGACGAAACCGCCGCGTCCGAACCGCTGCAACTTGTACCGGTCCTTGAACGGTTTGCCGATGCCCTTGAAGCCCTCCGGCCACACGCCGACCAGCTCGCCGGACCTGAGCAGCCGTTCGGCGTCCGGGTTGCAGGCCAGCGTCTGGCCCGACTTGCGCGCCAACGCGCCCAGCACGGGCGTGCGGAACACCAGGTCCGCGCCCAGCATCCGCAGGTGGCGGCGCTTCGGGTGGTCGGCGCGCACCGCGAACGCGGTCATCGTCGCGTCCAACGGCAGGGTGCCCGAATGGTTGGCGACGATCAGCGCGCCGCCCTCGCCCGGCACGTTGTGCATCCCGATGGTCTCCACCCGGAACCACTTCTCGTACAGCGGCCGCAGCGGAGGCATCAGGACGTTGTCGGTCAGGTCCGGGTCGAAGCCGAACTCGTCCACCTCGTAGTCGCCCTGGATGCGCCTGCGCGCGAACGCCAGCAGGTCGGCCAGCCGGCGCTCCCAGCCCGTCCCCTCCTGCTCGAGACCCTGCTCGACCTCGACCTCGGCCTCAAGCTCCCGCACCGGCTCGGGATCGGGCGCGGACGGCGGTTCGGGCACGGGAACCGGTCCGGGCGCCTGGCCCGCCGCGCCCGCCGCGCGCCGTCGTCGCGGACCCTCCCGGTCCGCACCGTGCAGCGGGATCACCCGTGCCTCTGCCACGCGTCCACCTCCTCGCCCGTCAGCGGAACCTGGCGGCCAGGTCGAGCACGCCCCGCTCGACCGACGCCACCAGCCCCGGGTCGATGACCGGGCGCAGCGCGCGCCCGCTCACGTAGTCGTCGAACGCCTGCTGAGTGGTCCACCTCGGCGTGAACCCAAACTCGCGCTTGAGCAGCGTCGTGTCCACCACCCGGCCCCAGTTCAGGAACCTCATCTGGTCCGGGGAGAAGTCCACGAGCCTGGCACCGCGGAAGAGCCGGCCCATCGCGGGCACGGCCGCGCTCGGCACGGGCAGGCTGACCCGGCCCGCCCGGCGGATGGCCTGCGACAGCATCAGCACGCCGTCACCGCCCACGTTGTACACGCCGGGCAGGTCGTGCAGCGTCGCCCGTTCCAGCACCGCCAGCGCGTCCTCGGAGTGCAGCAACTGCACCCTGGCGTCGTACCCCATCACCGTCGGCACGACCGGCAGGGCGAAGTACCTGGTGAGCACCGTGTCGATGCGCGGGCCGATGAAGTTGGTGAACCGCAGCGCGGTGACGTCGACGTCGGGCCTGCGGCGCGCGAACCCGCGCACGTAGCCCTCGACCTCGACCGCGTCCTTGGCGTACCCGCTGGACGGCAGGTCCTTCGGACCCATCTCCTCGGTGAACACCGCCGGGTCGCGCGAGCTGGAACCGTACACGGCGCTGGTCGACTTCACCACGAGCTTGCGCACGTGCGGCGACTTCTGGCACGCGGCCAGCAGCTGCATCGTGCCGATGACGTTCATCTCCTTCATCACGGTCCGCCCGGCCGGACCGGCCGGGTTCGCCGTCACCGACGCGTGCACGACCGTGTCGACGTGCGCGGTGGCGATGACCTTCGCGATGAGGGGGTTGCGGATGTCGGCCCGCACGAACTCGGCGCGGCCCATGCGGCGCGCCAGGTCGCGTGACGGTGGTTCGGTGTCCACGCCGAGCACGCGTTCGATGTCCGGGTTCGCCGCGAACCGCGCGGCGAGGTGACCGCCGAGGTAGCGGCTGCAACCGGTGACGAGGACGACCTTGGGCGCCATGCGACTCCCTGTGCGGGTGGTGCGACTCGACGATGCTAACCGGGATCCCGCAGCGGGATCGGCCGCGGAACGCGGTCTTGACGCAGGTCACCGAGGCTTTACCGGTGAATCACCCGGATGGCGGGATGACGGCGCACCGCCGGAGGAGGTCACCGCACCGACCGCCCGACGAGGACACCGCCAGTCCCGCGACCGTGACGGCCGGGGACTGGCGGTGTCGAGAACCCGCAGGGGCTACTTGCCGCGCTTCCTGCGCTGCACCCTCGTCTTACGCAGCAGCTTGCGGTGCTTCTTCTTCGACATGCGCTTGCGGCGCTTCTTGATGACCGAGCCCATGCGGGTTCCTTCACTACTAGACGTCGGGGTCTCCACGCGCCGGTGGAGACACCCGTCAAGTGGGCGCGCCGACACCAGGCACGAACGGCCTATGAGTTTACCCGGCTGCCCGGACGGGCCCTCACCCGGCGTCGAAGTAGGCGTTGCGCAGGTACTCGTGGACCGCCTTCTCCGGCACTCTGAACGACTTGCCCACGCGCACCGCCGTCAGCTCACCGGAGTGGACCAGGCGGTACACCGTCATCTTCGACACGCGCATCATCAGCGCGACCTCGGCGACCGTCATGAATCTGACTTGACCGAGTGACTTCTCCTCCGCAGGCATGGATCACCGCGTCCTTCGACACGCGTCGTGCCGTCGGCTTCCCCACCGACGGTTCGACACGCACGTGCTCCCTTGAGGGTAACGGGACGGGTGGGACTGGTGCGACGGCCAATGGCGGTATCAGTCCACCTCGTGGGCGCGTCCCAGTTCCACCGAACGGTCGCGTGCCGCCTCCAGCGCCGCGAGCATCGCCGCGCGCACGCCGTGCCGCTCCAGCTCCCGGATGGCCATGATCGTGGTGCCCGCGGGCGACGTGACGGCCTCGCGCAGGATGGTCGGGTGCTGCCCGCCCTCGTTGAGCATGGCGGCCGCGCCGACCGCCGACTGGATGATCAGGCTGCTGGCGAGGTCGCGCGGGATGCCGAGCAGGATGCCCGCGTCGATCATGGCCTCGACCAGGTAGAAGAAGTACGCGGGGCCGGAGCCGGACAGCGCGGTGACGGCGTCCTGCTGGTTCTCCGGCACGCGGGCGACCTTGCCGACCGTGGTCAGCAGCTCCTCGACCAGGTTCAGGTGCTCGTCGGTGGCGTACTCGCCCGCCGAGATGGCGCTCATCGCCTCGCCGACGAGCATCGGGGTGTTCGGCATGACCCGGACGACCGGCGTGTGGTCGGGCAGCCTGCGCTCGAACAGCGCCGTCGGCAGGCCCGCGCACAGCGACACCACGAGCGTGCCGGGCTTGAGCACGGGTGCCAGCTCGTCCAGCAGCGGTTCGATGTCCTGCGGCTTGACCGCGACCACGAGGACGTCGGCGCGCTGGGCGGCGCCGGGCACGTCCAGGCCCTCCACCCCGTACCGCTCGGTGAGGGCGGCGGCCCGTTCCGGGTGCTTCTCGGTGAACAGCAGGTCGTCGGCCTTGCGCCCGCCTTGCAGCAGCCCCGACAGCAGCGCTTCACCGATCTTGCCTGCCCCCAACACGGCGATGGTCGTCATGCGCCAAGCGTGCCACGGTGGCGCAACGCCGATACCGCAGGTACCCGGGTCAGGTCGCGGGCGTCAGCGCCAACTGCCGCGCCTGGCACACCAGCCGCCCGGTCGAGTCGATCACCACGGCGTCCTCGTCGAACCACTGCCCGTGCACCGCGCTGCACGACACCCGCACGCGCAGCCACCCCGGCGCGGGGTCGGCCCGCAGCAACGCCGTCAGCTGCACGGTCGGCGACCACCCGAACCGGCCCAGGTTGAACGTCACCGGCATCGTGATGTCCCCGGCGACCAGCGCGAAGTACGGGTCGGGCCGCTCGCCCAGCGGACGCGCCCACAGCCGCAGCACCAGCGGGTCGCCCACCCGCCCGTTGAGGAACCCCGCGCCCTTCTGGTCCAGCCGCACGTCGCACACCGCGCCCAGCTTGTACACGCCGCCGGCGCCCATGGACGCCAGGTCGATCGCGTCCGCGGGCGGCGCGGCGGGCATCTCCGGCAGGTCCGCGTAGTCCGGCGGGGCCGTCGGCAGCCGGCCGACCGTCACGGACGCCTCCACGCAGCTGCGCCCGCGCTGCTCCAGCGTCGACGTCACCACGGTCGCCGTCCGCCCCGCCTTGCGCACGTGGGTCCGCACCAGCGCGGGCCCCACCTCGGGCGCGCGCAGGAACTGCGAGCTCACCGCCAGCGGCGCGAGGTCGTCGGCCCCCGGCACGGCCGCCCGGGCGCTGTCCACCGCCGCCCGTGCCACCAGGGCCAGCAGGAAGCCGCCGTGCGGCTTGGGGCCGACCGTCCACTCGGCGGGCAGGGACGCGGTGTACGTGCCGTCGCCGAGGGGGCGGACCGCACTGGCTACCGAGAAGGACACGGGGCTCCTCACGAGCGGCTGACCAGCGAACGCAGGAAGAAAGCGACGTTGGCCGGGCGTTCGGCGAGCCGGCGCATCAGGTACCCGTACCACTGCCCGCCGTACGGCACGTAGACGCGCACGACGTGCCCCTCCGCCGCCAGGTGCCGCTGCTCGGCGGGCCGGACGCCGTAGAGCATCTGGAACTCGAAGTCGTCGACCGACTTGCCGTACCAGCGGGCGCGCTCGCCGATGATCTCGATCAGGCGGGGGTCGTGGGTGGCGAACATCGGGTAGCCGGAGCCGGCCAGCAGGACGTTGGCGCAGCGCACGTAGTTCAGGTCGACCTCGTGCGGGTCGAGGTGGGCCACCGACGGCGGCTCGGCGTACGCGCCCTTGCACAGCCGGACCCGCGTGTCGGCGAGCTCGCGCACGTCGTCCAGGGTGCGGCGCAGGTACGCCTGGAGCACCGCGCCGACCGACGGCCAGTGGCGGCGCAGCTCGGCGAGCACGCGCAGGGTCGCGTCGGTGGTGGTGTGGTCCTCCATGTCGACGGTGACCGTGGTGCCCGCCTGCTCGGCGGCGGCGCAGACGCGGGAGGCGTTGTCCAGGGCGAGCGTCTCGCCCAGGCCGAGGCCGACGGCGGACAGCTTCACGCTGACCTCGGCGTCCGCGGCGAGGCCGACGTCGTGCAGCTGGTCGAGCAGCTCCAGGTAGGCGCGCACGGTGCGTTCGGCGGTGGCGCGGTCGGTGGTGTCCTCGCCGAGGCGGTCGAGGGTGACGCGCAGGCCGTTGCCGATCAGCCGGCCGGCCGCGTCGATCGCGTCGGCGGTGGTCTCCCCGGCGACGAACCGGCGCACCACGTCCCGGCTGATCGGGGCGGTCGCGACGACCCGGCGCACCGCGTCGTTGCCCGCGGCGGCGAGGATCAACGTGCGCAACGGGTTCACGATCAAGACCCTAGCCGCTGACCGGCGCGGGAGCGGCCGCGAGTTCGCCGTCGGTCGACCCGAGCGTTGAATTCAGGGGTTCTGAACGTAGGACACACGCGTTCTGAACGTAGGACACGCGCGACGCGAACGTAGGACTCTCGCGTTCTGGACGTAGGACTCGCGCGGGGGTCAGAGGTGGAGGCGGGCGAAGAGGAGCGATTCGGAGAGCAGTTCGGCGCGTTCGGCGGCGGTGCGGGCGCGGCGGGTGTTGACCTCCAGCACGACCTGGCCGGTGAAGCCCGTGCGGGTCAGGTGGGACAGCAGCTCGGCGCACGGCTGCGTGCCCCGGCCGGGCACCAGGTGCTCGTCCTTGGGCAGGCCCGAGCCATCGGCCAGGTGCACGTGGGTCAGCCCTTCGCCCATGCGCTTGGCCAGCTCCATCGCGTCCACGTGCGCGGCGGACGCGTGCGACAGGTCCAGCGTGTAGTTGCGGTGACCGACGTCGGTCGGGTCGATCGACGGGCGGAACGCCGTGACCTGCACCGACCGCCCCCGGCCCAGCGGTCGCCGCACCGGGAACATGTTCTCCACCGCGATCGCCACGCCGCTGGCGTCCTCCAACGACGAGACCAGCTCGGCGAACCCCTCGGCGTAGCGCCGCTGCCACACGAACGGCGGGTGCAGCACGACCGTGCGCGCACCCAGGTCGGACGCCGCCTGGACGCTGCGCCGCAGCCGCTCGGCCGGGTCCGGCGACCACACCCGCTGGCTGATCAGCAGGCACGGCGCGTGCACGGCCAGCACCGGCACCCCGTAGCGCTTGGACAGCCGGTCGACCGCCTTCACGTCCTGGCTCACCGGGTCGGCCCACACCATGACCTCGACCCCGTCGTACCCCAGCTCCGCCGCCGCCTCGAACGCGGCGCCCGCGGGCTGCGGCCAGACGGCCGCGGTGGACAGGCCGACCGGGATCAACTGTTCACCAGCAGCATCGCCGCGGGCGACACCGTCACGATCAGCCCGACCAGCACGGCCAGGACGGTGGTCTGGAGGTCGTCCGCGCGGCGGATCTTGCGGACCATCATCACCAGGCCGACGGTCACCGCCAGCGCCACGACCAGCGCCGCGGGCGCGGCCGTGCGCCACAGGAAGTTGAAGCCCAGCCACAGCGCCGCGCCGCCGATCACGCCCGCCGCGAGCTGGCCGATCATGAGCAGCCACTCCTTGCCGGCGGAGCGGTCGGCGGGCCGTTCGTCGTCGAGGTCGTCGTCGAGGTCGGCCAGCCCGGCCGGCTCGTCGTCGTCGAGGTCGCGGCGCTGGAAGTCACGGCTCGGGTAGTCGTCGTCCTCGTCCTCTTCGTCGAGGTCGACATAGGGGTGGAACGCCGTGCTCTCCTGCTCCACCACCTCTTCGGGCTCGTCGTCGCCGAACCAGTCCTCGGCGGTCTGGTCGGGCAGCGGGTCGGGCAGCCGCGGCGGCGCGGGCGGCACGATCAGCACCGACTCGGTCGGCAACGACTCCAGCGGCACGTTCGGCGTCAGCTTGTCGGTGATGCGCGGCATCACCTCGGTGGCGGGCTCGCGCACCGGCGGCTTCACCGCGGGCGGCGCGCCGGGCGGCACGGGCCGCACGAGGTTCGAGCGCGACGGCTCGGGCTTGACCGGCGGCGCGGGCAGGCTGGGCCGGGACGGTTCGCCCTGGTAGTCGGCCACGACCGGCGGCACGACCCGGGTCTCCTCGGCGGGGTCGACCTCGGGCGCGCGTCTGCGCCCGGTCTCGGCCTTCTGCGGCGGCTCCAGCCGCGCGGGCGGCGGTTCCAGCCGGGCGGCGGGCGGCTCCAGCCGGGACACCGGCGGTTCCGGGCGCGCGGCGGGCGGCTCCGGCCGCGACAGCGGGGGCGGTGGCGGCTGGTAGGCGGTGCGCTCGGCGTCGACCGACCGCTGCCGCTGCGGCAACGGCGGTGGTGGTGGTGGTGGCGCGGCGGGCGGCGGCTCGGGCTCGTCCCGGATCGCGCGCAACCGACCGCTGTCGGAGTTGACGCGGTCGATGATCGCCTGCGGAGCGGTGTCCGAGGTCTCTTCGGCCCGGCGCCGTCGCCGACGCGGCGTCACCTCGCCGGAGCCCCCGCCGTACTGGGCGAGCAACTCCGCGACGGTGCGCTGGGTCTGCTCCGACTCGCTCTCTCGACTCATCAACTCCACCGTGCCCCGTGGCGGCCAGTCCGTCCAGTGTCACCCGTCCGGCGGGTGTGGTCCGGCGGGGTGTCCAGGTCCGAACCGTCAGTGTGGTCCAGCCGACGCAGGATGACACCTTCCCGCAGGGCCCAGGGGCAAATCTCCAGCTCGGCCAGTGACAGGGCTCGCATCGTGGCCTCCGCCACCAGAGCGCCCGCCACCAGCTGGTGAGCGCGGCTGGAGCTCACCCCTTCGAGCTCGGCCAGGTCGGCCGCGGACATCCGGGAGATGAACGCGATGAGCTGCCGCAGCCCCGAGTCGGTGAGCACGCGCCGCGCGCGCGGACCGGCCGACGACGGCGCCGCGCCGGTCAGCCTGGCCAGCGTGCGGAACGTCTTCGACGTCGCGACCACTCGATCGGGTGTACCCACTCGACGGATCTTCTTCGCCACCGGCGCCAGCTGGTCGGCCAGCCACTCGGTGGTCTCGCGCACCTCGGCCCGGGTCGGCGGGTCGTGGCGGAACCGGGTCCGGGTCAGCCTGCCCGCGCCCAACGGCACCGAGAACGCCTCCTCCGGCTCCTCGTCCACGCCGACCGCCAGCTCCAGCGACCCGCCGCCGATGTCCAGGCACAGCAGCCTGCCCGCCGACCAGCCGTACCAGCGGCGCACGGCGAGGAACGTGTACCGCGCCTCGTCCTCGCCCGACAGCACCCGCAGGTCCACGCCGGTCTCGGCGCGCACGCGCTCCAGCACGTCGGCGGAGTTGCCCGCCTCGCGCACCGCGGACGTGGCGAACGCCATCAGGTCCTCGCAGCCCAACCGCTGCGCCGCCGCCTTGGCGGCGGCGACGGCACGCACGAGCTGGTCGGCGCCCTCGCGGCCGAGCAGCCCGGCGCCGTCCAGCTGCTCCGCGAGGCGCAGCACGGACTTCTCCGAGCTCATCGGCGTCGGGTGGGCACCCCGATGAGCGTCCACCACCAAGAGGTGGACGGTGTTGGACCCGACATCAAGCACCCCGAGGCGCACGCGGTGCACCGTACCTGGTCGGGGTGGTCAGGATTCGAACTTGTATCCCAGTCCGCGCACGGTGACCAGGTGGCGCGGGGCCGACGGGTCGGGCTCGATCTTGGACCGCAGCCGCTTGACGTGCACGTCCAGGGTCTTGGTGTCCCCGACGTAGTCCGCGCCCCACACCCGGTCGATCAGTTGGCCGCGGGTCAACACCCGGCCGACGTTGCGCAGCAGGTACTCCAGGAGGTCGAACTCCTTGAGCGGCAGGCTCACCTCGGCGCCGTCCACGGTCACCACGTGCCGCTCGACGTCCATCCGCACCGGGCCCGCCTCCAGGACCTGCGGCAGCAGCTCCTCGGACTCGCCGCCGCGGCGCAGCACGGCGCGGATGCGGGCGATCAGCTCGCGCGCCGAGTACGGCTTGGTGACGTAGTCGTCCGCGCCCAGTTCGAGGCCCACGACCTTGTCGATCTCGCTGTCCCGCGCCGTGACCATGATCACCGGCACGGCCGAGCGCGCGCGCAGCTGCTTGCAGACGTCCGTGCCGCTCATCCCGGGCAGCATGAGGTCCAGCAGGACGATGTCGGCGCCGTTGCGGTCGAACTCCTCCAGCGCCTCCTGGCCGTTGGCCGCGAGCGCCGCGGTGAAGCCCTCCTTGCGCAGCAGGAAGGCGAGCGGATCGGAGAAGGACTCCTCGTCCTCCACGATGAGCACCCTGGTCACAGCTCTCCTCCGTGGTTGCCGCCCGCGCCGCTCGGCACGGGGCTCGCCAGCTCCTGCTTGGTCAGGTCCTGGGTGGGCTCGTCCTGGTCGGGATGAGCCGGGATGCGCAGCGTGAACGTGGAGCCGGTGCCCGGCAGGCTCCACAGCTTCACCTCGCCGCCGTGGTTGTTGGCGACGTGCTTGACGATGGCCAGGCCGAGCCCGGTGCCGCCGGTGGCGCGCGAGCGGGCCTTGTCGACCCGGTAGAACCGCTCGAACACGCGGGTCTGCTGGTCCTCGGCGATGCCGATGCCGCGGTCGGTGACGGCGATCTCCACGAAACCGTCCACGAGCTTGCGGCTGACCGACACGGGGCTGCCCGGCGGCGAGTACGCGACCGCGTTCTCCAGCAGGTTGCTCAACGCGGTGACCAGCAACGTCCGGTCGCCCTCGACCTCGAGGCCGCTCGGCTCGTCGGTGGTGATCTCGATGTCGGCGGACTCGGCGGACAGCTTCGAGCGGCTCAGCGCCTCGTCCACGACCACGTCGACCTCGACCCGGCTGAGCTCCGGCAGCTTCTCCGCGCCCTGCAACCGCGACAGCGCGATCAGCTCCGTGACCAGGGTGCCCAGCCGGGTGGCCTCCTGCATGATCTTGGCGCTGAACCGGCGGACCTCCTCCCGGTCGTCCGCGGCGTCCAGCACCGCCTCGGCCAGCAGCGCGAGCGCGCCGACCGGGGTCTTCAGCTCGTGGCTGACGTTGGCCACGAAGTCGCGCCGGGTGGCCTCCAGCCGCACCGACTCCGACTCGTCGGTGGCGTCGACCACGACGAAGCCCTCGGTCAGCACCTTGACCGTGGCGTGCACGGCCTGCGGCTGGCGGCCCTTGATGACCTCGAGCGACGACAGGTCGACCGCGATCACCCCGCCGTTGCGGCGGGCCATCTCGGCGGCGCGCCTGGCCCGGTCGTCCACCCGGTTGTTGCGCACCACGCCGAGCTCCTCGGCGCGGGCGTTGTGCAGCACGACGTCACCGAAACCGTTGAGCACGGCGATGCCGTCGGGCGAGGAGTGGACGACCATGGCCATCAGGTCGGCGACGGTGAGGCCCTTGGGGCGCGCCTCGCGGGTGCGTGCGGTGGCCCGCCCGGCGAGAAACGCGGTGCCGCCGATCAGCAGAGCGCCGATCGACAGGACGAGGTAACCCGTTGCGGTCACGAGCGCATCGTAAGCAGCTCAGCCGGGGTGCGGCCTAGTGCTCAGGCGTGGTTCGTGACTCCTGCGACACCGTCCGGCACCTAAGTTCTCCCGGCAGACGACCGGTGTTCACCCAATCGTGTCCAATTGAGTCAGGTCGTGTTCGGACAGGTGCAGATCGGCCGACGCGAGGTTCTCCTCCAGGTGACGCGTGGAGGACGTGCCGGGGATGAGGAGCACGTTCGGCGCGCGGTGCAGCAGCCACGCCAGGGCGACCTGGCGCTCGGTCGCGCCGTGCCTCGACGCGACCTCGCGCAGGGTCTCGTGCTGCACCGGCGTGAAGCCGCCGAGCGGGAAGAACGGCACGTAGGCGATGCCCTCGGCGGTGGTGCGGTCGAGCATCTTGTCGTCCTGGCGCGCGGCGACGTTGTAGAGGTTCTGCACGCACACCACGGGCGCGATCGCCAGGGCCTGGTCCAGGTGGTGCTCGTGGACGTTGCTCAGCCCGAGGTCGCGGATCAGGCCCTGGTCGCGCAGCTCGGCGAGCACGGCGAACGGCTCCTCGACCGACTCCGGGTCGTGCTCGCCGCCGATGCGGAGGTTCACCACGTCGAGCCGCTCCAGGCCGAGTCGGCGCAGGTTGTCGTGCACGGCCTCGCGCAGCTCACGCGGCTCGCGCGCGGGCACCCAGTCACCGTCCGGGGTGCGCCGGTAGCCGACCTTCGTGACGATGGTCAGGTGCTCCGGGTACGGGTGGAGCGCGGCCTTGATCAGCTCGTTGACCACGTGCGGGCCGTAGAAGTCGCTCGTGTCGATGTGGTCCACGCCCAGCTCGACGGCGCGGCGCAGGACGGCCTTGGCGTTCTCCGGGTCGGCGGGCGGGCCGAAGACGTGCTTGCCCGCGAGCTGCATGGCGCCGTACCCGACGCGGTTGAGGTTCAGCATGGTGTCCACGATCGCCGTCAGCGATCAGGCCCGCTGGGATTGGCAGCTTGCTGCCATGCTCGTTGACGTGGAGACGGTGACCGTGGTGCGCGGCGAGGCCGAGCTGTACGAGCGGACGGCGCACCTGTTCGCGGCGACCAGGACCGAGCTGCTGTGCGCGGCGAACGCCCTGCGCACGTGGATGGGCACGCACCCGCGCACCGGCATCGCGCAGCACCCGCCGGGCCTGCGGGTGCGCAAGCTGTTCCGGCTGAGCACGCTGCTCGACCCGAGGTGGGCCGACCACGCGCGGCACATGGCCGACCACGGCGCGGACGTGCGGGTGACCGCGCACGACGTGAACGAGACGATCGTGCTGGACGGCCGGGTGGTGATCCTGGCGGGCGACGAGTCGCACGGGCCGCGCAGCTACAGCGTGATCACGCAGCCGGAGGTGGTGCACGGCATCGCGTCGCTGTTCGAGGCGGCGTGGCGGGCGGGCACCGAGCTGGCCGTGCACGAGGCGCGGATGGCCGAGCTGCGGGCGTTCATGCCGGGGGTGCTGGACGCGTTGAACGAGGGCTGGACGGACGAGACGGCGGCACGCGCGCTGGGCGTGTCCCTGCGCACGTACCGCCGTCGCGTGGCGGAGCTGATGGCCGCCCTGGGCGCGTCGTCCCGGTTCCAGGCCGGGGCGCGGGCCCGCGAGCTGGGCCTGGTCTGACTACCGCCCCTGGTTGGCGACGGCCTTGATGGCGTCCGCCGCCGCGTCCGGGTCGAGGTACTCGCCGCCGGGCTTGAGCGGCTTCAGCTCGTCGTCCAGGTCGTAGCGCAGCGGGATGCCGGTGGGGATGTTCAGGCCCGCGATCGCCTCGTCGGAGATGCCGTCGAGGTGCTTGACCAGGGCGCGCAGCGAGTTGCCGTGCGCGGCGACGAGCACCGTCCGGCCGGTGCGCAGGTCGGGCACGATCGCGGACTCCCAGTACGGGATCATCCGCTTGACCACGTCCAGCAGGCACTCGGTGAGCGGCAGGTCGGGGCCGAGGTCGGCGTAGCGGGGGTCGCTGTCCTGGCTGAACTCGGTGCCGGGCTCGATCGGCGGCGGCGGGGTGTCGTAGGAGCGGCGCCAGAGCATGAACTGCTCCTCGCCGAACTCCTCCAGCGTCTGCTTCTTGTTCTTGCCCTGGAGCGCGCCGTAGTGGCGCTCGTTGAGCCGCCAGTCCCGGCGGACCGGGATCCAGTGCCGGTCGGCGGCGTCGAGGGCGAGGTTGGCGGTGCCGATGGCCCGCCGCAGCAACGACGTGTGCACCACCTCGGGCAGCACGCCCGCTTCGCGCAGCAGCACGCCGCCGCGCTTGGCCTCCTCCACCCCCTTCTCCGAGAGGGGGACGTCCACCCAACCGGTGAACAGGTTCTCCGCGTTCCAGACGCTCTCGCCGTGGCGGAGCAGCACCAGCGTTCCGACAGCCATGGGCGTCAGCCTGCCAGATGGACCGGCCGGCCTCACGCCGGTGGCAGGTGTGATCTTGATCGGTGCAGCCGAGCGGCCGGGTCGGGCCTCTCGCGGGCCCGACCCGAAGCCCGATCAGCCGCCGAGCGCGCCGCCGCCGAGGCCGCCGAGGCCGCCCAAGCCGCCGAGGGCCCCGCCGCCCAGGCCGCTGCCGAGGCCCGAGGTCGTCTGGCCCACCACCGCGCCGAGCGCCGTCTGAAGCGCGGCCAGCGGGCTGGTGCGGGGCACCTCGTCCATCGCGGACGCGTTGGCGGTCGGTGCGACGAGCAGGACGACGGCGGTGGCGCCGGCCGCGACGGCCAGCCTTCCGAGGATGCGCATGCGTGTGTTCTCCGATGTGTGATTCCGATTCGCACCCGACATGGTTGTGGAACGCGACCGGTCCGGCTCGCCGAGCAACCGGGATCAACACCATCGGGTGGCCCCGACCGCGCGCTCACCGCCGGGGCTCCCGCGAACCGCCTCAGGCCGACGCTCCCGCCTCCCGCGCCCGCGGGTCCTCGAGGGGGTTGTGTCCGGTGGGGCCGAGTCGATCGCGTGGGAGTCGGAGGGGCCGGTCTCACCGGGTGCCGATCCAGGAGTGGGACATCGTGCCGGGCAGCAACCGGGTCGCCACCGTGCAGGAGGCGTGCAGAAGGCAGGGCGCGTAGCGAGGCCCCCGGCGTGATCTCCGCCGGGGGCCTCCTTGTTCAGCCGTGGTTCAAGCGGCTCACCTGCGCCAACCCGTCACGTGATCAACTGGCCTCGCGGGCGCGGAGGTCCTTGCGCAGGATCTTGCCCGAGGCCGACTTCGGGATGGCCTCGATGAACTCCACGACCCGCACCTTCTTGTGCGGGGCGACCTGGGAGGCCACGAACTCCATCACGCCGGACTCGTCCAGCGCCGCGCCCGGCTGGCGGACGACGAACGCCTTCGGCACCTCCTCGCCCTCCTCGTCGCGCACGCCGACCACGGCCGCGTCCGCGATCTCCGGGTGGGTGAGCAGCAGGGCCTCCAGCTCGGCGGGCGGTACCTGGTAGCCCTTGTACTTGATCAGCTCCTTGACCCGGTCGACGATGCTGACCAGGCCGTCCTCGTCGATCACGGCGACGTCACCGGTGTGCAGCCAGCCCTCGTCGTCCAGCGTGGCGGCGGTGGCCTCGGGGTTGTTCAGGTAGCCCTTCATGACGTTCGGGCCGCGGCACCACAGCTCGCCGCGCTCGCCGACGCCGACGTCCTCGCCGGTGGCCGGGTCCACGAAGCGGCACTCCATGTTCGGCGCGATGACGCCCACCGTGCCGACGGAGATGTCGTCGCGGCCGTCCGGGATCGCGTGGCTGACCGGGCTCATCTCGGTCATCCCGTAGCCCTGCGAGACGCGGCAGCCCAGGCGCTCGGCCACGGCGGCGGCGAGGTCGACGTCCAGCGGCGCGGCGCCGGAGAAGATCGTGTCGATGCCGGACAGGTCGTACTGGTCGACCAGCGGGTGCTTGGCCAGCGCCACGGCGACCGGCGGCGCGATGTAGACGCGGTCGGTGCGGTGGTCCTGGATCACGCGCAGGAACTCCGGCAGGTCGAACTTCGGCAGCGTCACCACCGTCGCGCCGACGTGCAGGCCGTTGTTCATCAGCACCTGCATGCCGTAGATGTGGAAGAACGGCAGCACGGCCAGGATCTTCGTGTGCTCGCCGACCTTGAGCAGCGGCCCGCACTGGACGATGTTGGCGACCAGGTTGCGGTGCGTCAGCATCACGCCCTTGGCCCGGCCGGTCGTGCCGGACGAGTACGGCAGCACGGCCACGTCCTCGGCCGGGTCGATCGACACCTCCGGCGTCGGCTCGGAGTTCGCCAGCAGCGACGACAGGCTGGGGTAGCCCTCGGCGGCGTCGAGCACGACCACGTCGGAGATGCCCGCCTTCCGTGCGCCCGGCGCGGCGTTGGGCAGCAGCACGGACACCGTGAACAGCATCTTCGCGCCCGCGTCGGCGAGTTGGTGCGCCACCTCGTCCGCGGTGTAGAGGGCGTTGATGGTGGTGGCGGTCGCGCCCGCGCGCAGGATGCCGTGGAACACGACCGCGTAGTACGGGGTGTTCGGGCTGAGGATGCCGACCACGTCGCCCTTGCCGATCCCCCTGGCGGCCAGCGCGGCGGCCAGGCGGTCGACCGCGCCGGCCAGTTGTCGGTACGTCAGCGACGCGCCCGAGGTGCCGTCGACCAGGGCCACGCGGTCGGCCCGCCCGCCGAGGTCGGCGAACAGCAACTCGTGCAGCGTGACGTCCGGGACCACGACATCGGGGTACGGACTGCGGAAGACCATGCGGCTGCCTCATTCATCCAGGGGGCCGGGATCCCGCCATCGTGAGTCAAGCCACATTCCCGGTCAAGGCACGCTACAGCGTTACTTAACTCGGCTAAGAACACACGAACGGACTAGCGCCACCCCTTGTGGGGATCACCGGCGATCTGCCAAGTTGGCAGGGCCTCGCGGGTCGGCTCCCACGCACTCCGCTCGACCGGCGCGGCACCCTCCGCGGTTCGCAATCCCCCCGTCGGACCGCGGACCCGCTGGGAATCCCGGGCTCCCCCCGCCCGGATCCACCGCAGCGGGGACTGACGCGGGGCGGCTTGAACTCGCGACTCCCCCTCTCTCCCAAGCCGCTCCGCGCTCCCGCGCGATGTTGCTCTCAGTAGACTTTTCGTCAGGAAACGTCGCACTACCGGGTGTCACGACGTGCCGGCGGGCGCGGCCTTCCGACGCCGCCGCCACCACAGGAAGCCGAACAGCGGCAGCCCCAGCACCACCGCGAACGGCAGCACGGCACCCAGCACCACCAACAGCCAGGCGAACGCCTCCACCAGCGCCTCCCAGCCACCGGCGAACGCCGCCAGGAAGTCGTTCTCGTCCTCCACCACCGCCTGCGCGCCCACCCCGGTGATCACCACGGTCAGCGTCGACATGGCGACCTGGCCCTTGAGCGCCTCGTACCGGCGCTGCAACGACTCCAGCTCGGACTGCCGGTTGGTCAGCTCGGCCTCGATCTGGGTGATCTCGGACGTCGTCGTGGCGCGGTCGAGCAGCCCTCGCACCCGCTCCACGCTGGCCCGTTGGTTGGCCAGCCGCGCCTCGATGTCCACGACCTGCTCGGTCACGTCCTCGGTCTGCAGCTCGCGCTTGCCGACCTCGACGCCCTCCAGCCGGGCGATCGACTCCAGCACCGGGTCCAGCCGGTCACCGGGCACCTTCACCGTGACCGACGCCCGGTTGGTCTGCGACCTCTCCTGCGCCGAGTACCCGCCCTGGGCCATGACCAGGTCCTTGACCTGGGCCAACACCGCGTTGGAGTCCTGTGCCCGCAGCTCGACGGTCGCCGTGCGCACGAGCTGCCGGTTCTGCTGCGCCGACGTGCCCGCCTGCTGCGCCTCACCCGTGCCCGAGGACTCCTGCTTCGGCGGCGTGCCGCCCCGCTGCGCGTTGTCCTGCGCCGGCGCGTTCGCCACCGCCGGCAGGTCGGCCCCCGACCCCGACGAGTCCGCCCCGCACCCCGCCAGCGCCACCGCCGCGAAAGCGGCGACCACCAGCCCCACCCGTCTGCCCATGTGACCCTCCCTGGTTCGCGGTCACCGGTGGGACGGGTCGCGGGCTCACCCCCGTTGCGCCGGGGTGATCACGATTCGGACACCAGGTGCCGGAAGGCCTGGAGGTTGGCCAGCGACTCGCCGCGCGAGACCCGCCAGTCCCACTCCCGCTGGATAGCGCCGGCGAACCCCAGCTCCAGCAGGGTGTTGAAGTCGCCGTCCGCGGCCTCCACCACCTGCCCGAGCACGCGGTCCAGCTCGTCCGGCGTCACGGCGTGCAGCGCGACCCGGCCGACCAGGTAGATGTCACCGGTGGTGTCGATCGTGTAGTGCACGCCGTACAGCCTGGCGTTGCGCCGCAGCAGGAACCGGTACACCTCCTCGTGCGCCTCGTCCGGTTTGCGGCACACGAACGCCTCGACCACCAGCGCGTGCCTGCCGAGCACCAGCCAGCAGTTCGTCTGGAGCTTCTTCGTGCCGGGCAGGGTCACGAAGAACCGGCCCGGCTCCTTGTGCTCGTAGCGCAGCTCGCGGTCGTCGAGCGTCGAGCGGATCACGTCGTCCAGGCTCAAGCGAAGACCTCCTCGCGGAACACATCACGGGCCTCGGCGTACCCGGCGAGCAGTGATTCAGTCGTCCGGTCCCAGGAGAACCGCCGGGCGTGGCCCACGGCGTTGCTGGCCAGCTCCTCGCGGTGCGCGGGGTCGAGCACGATGCCCGACAGCACCCGTGCCCAGGTCCCGGCCTCGTGCCCGTCCACCAGCGCACCGGACACCCCGTCGCGCACGGCCACCGGCAGCCCGCCGACCGCCGCCGCGACGACCGGCGTGCCGCACGCCTGCGCCTCCAGCGCCACCAGCCCGAACGACTCGTTGTGGCTCGGCACCGCCACCACGTCGGCGGCCCGGTAGACCCGCGCCAACGCCTCACCGCCCTGCGGCGGCAGGAACCGCACCACGTCCGAGATCCGCAGCTCGGCCGCCAACCGCACCAGCTCGTCCGGCGTCTTCATGCCCGACCCGGACGGCCCGCCCACCACCAGCACCACCAACCGCGACCGCAGCCCCGGGTCCCGCGCCACCATCTCCGCCGCCGCGCGCAGCAGCACGTCCGGCGCCTTCAACGGCTGGATCCGCCCCACGAACGCCAGCACGAGGGACTCCGGCCGCAACCCCAACGCCGCCCGCGCCCCGTCCCGGTCACCGGGCGTGAACCGCTCGAGGTCCACCCCCGGCGGCACGACCAGCACCTTCGCCGGGTCCGCGTCGTAGAGCTTGACCAGCTCGGCGGCTTCGACGTCGGTGTTGGCCACGAGCCGGTCCGCCTCGGCGACGACCTGCTCCTCACCGATCACCCGCATCCGCGGCTCGGGGGTGTCGTCGGCCGCCAGCGCCAGGTTCTTCACCTTCGCCAACGTGTGCGCCGTGTGCACCAACGGCACCGCCCACCGCTCCCGCGCCAACCACCCGACCTGCCCGGACAGCCAGTAGTGCGAGTGCACGACGTCGTAGTGACCGGGCTCGTGCCGCGCCTCGGCCCGCAGCACGCCCGCCGTGAAGGCGCACAGCTGACCGGGCAGCTCCTCCTTGCCCAACCCCTCGAACGGCCCGGCGACGACGTGCCGCACCGTCACCCCGGGCGCGAGCTCGGCCACCGGCGGCAACTCCGACGACGTCGCCCGCGTGAAGATCTCCACCGCGATCCCCCGCCGCGCCATCCGCGTGGCCGTCTGCACGATGTAGACGTTCATCCCACCGGCGTCACCGGTGCCGGGCTGCTCCAACGGCGAGGTGTGCACCGACAGCACCGCGACCCGCTTCACCGGGAGACCTCCGCGACGAACCCGGCCAGGTCGGCGGCGAAGCGCTCCGGTCGTTCCAGGAACGGCACGTGGGCAACTCCGTCGTAGCGGCGCAAGTCGGCTCCGGGGATCAGGGCCGCCGCGTACTCCCCGGCGACCGGGTCGACCACCTCGTCGGCGGTGCCGTGCACCACCAGTGTCGGCTTGTCCACCGACTCCAGCACAGCGGCGCTGTCCACGTCCCGCCGGAACACCTCGCGCCGAACCCGCGGCGGCACCCGCAACGCCGTGCCCAGCATCCGCTGCACCACGTCACCACCCAACCCGGGCGCCTGCTCACGGCAGAACCGCGCCAACGCCGGCACCGCCACCTCCGGGTCTTCCGAGAACGCCGCGGGCAACGCCTCCCGCATCACCTTCCCGGTCCGGCCCCCGACCCGCTCGGGCCCGATCTCGGTGATCGCCCCGACCAACACCACCCCGTCGACACCCACGGTCCCGTGTACCCGCAGGTAGTCCGCGATCACCAACCCGCCGTACGACCACCCGACGAGCACCGCGGACCTCCCGACGTGGTCCAGCACGGCCTTGAGGTCCGCCGCCCAAGCCACCGACTCGCGATACCCGTCACCCACCACCTCCGACCCCCCGTGACCGCGCAGGTCAGGCGCGTACGTGCGCAAGGAGGGCAGGGGCGACCACACCTCCCCCGACTGCGCCCAACCGTGCACCAGCACGACCGCCGGCGCATCGACCGGCCCGGACTCGCGGACCGACAGCCGGACGCCCCCGGCCTCGAGGAGAGTGTTCTGCACGACCTACGACAACGCCCAGGTCATCCCATCGCTTCCCGAAGCAAGCGATTTCACGCCATCGCCCTCCACCAACCGGCCACAACGGACCCGGAACCAGCCCACCGAGGCCCGATTTGACATGGGTTCGGGTGCTTTAGGCTGGTCGAAGCCGGGAGTGCCCGTAAGGGCCCCATGTCAAATCGAGCCGTACTCTCCCCGGCCTCGACCCAACCCGAGCCCCCGACTCACAGCGCCGACATCGTCTTCCACTGCTCCCACGGGATCTGCCAGTCGTACCAGTCGTACTGCGCCGGCAACGTCGTGATCGCCCCGGTCACCTCCACCGGGTCACCGACCAACGCGCTGTCGTAGTACGCCTTGGCATCGGCCTCCAACAAGTTCGCGCACCCGTGCGACGAGTTGACCCGCCCGATGTTCCCCGCGTTGTCGTTGTTCTCGTGGATGAACTCGCCGTGGTTGGAGAACCGCACCGCCCACTTCTTCACCACGTTGGTGTAGCCGTACCGCGGGTTGTCGAAGCTCCACGAGTCGAACTTCTGCATCACCACGAAGGTGCCGTTCGGCGTGGTCAGCTCCGGGTCGTCGTCCTTGCCGAACGACGCCGGGTACGTGGCCACGGTCTGCCCGTCGCGCTGCACGACCAGCTGGTGCGACGGCGTGTCGATCTTCACGACCTGGTTGCGCCCGATGGTGAAGTCGCTGGTCACGTCCGCGCGCCCGTACGCGCCGCCGCCGTAGGGCACCCCGTACAGCTTCGCCTCGACGTGGATCCGGGTGTTCGCGGGCCAGTACTTCTCCGGCCGGTAGTGCACCTCGCGGGGGCTCAGCCAGGCCCAGCTGCCCTGCACGCCCGCCGAGTTGGTCACCGTCAGCGCCTTCTCCACCGTCGCCCGGTCGGCGACGTCGACGTCGAACTCGACCTTGATCGGCACGGCGACGCCCAGGGTCTGGTTGTCGCCGGGGAACAGCGTCGCGCGCACCTGGGACGCGGGGTTGAGGGTGGTGAACGCGCCCTTCAGCTCGACCGGCCGCCCGTCGGTCCCGGTCGCCCGGCCGGCGTAGGAGTAGGTCTTGCCGAAGCCGAGCGGCTCGGTGCTGGTCCAGGTCTTCTTGTCCTCGGAGAGCTTGCCGGCGACCGCCGTGCCCTCGGGGTTGGTGAGCGTGACCTGGTCGATCGCGCCTTCGGCCACGGTGACCTGCACCGGCACGTTCACCGGGGCGTCGGTGGCGCCGTCCGCGGGCGCGGTGGTGAACTTGGCCACCGGCGGGTTGTCGCCGCCGATCGGCTTCGCCGAGCCCTGTTCGACCTTCGCCGAGCAGCCGGCCACCAGGGCCAACCCGACCAGCAGCGCCGCCACTGCCTTGTGCACGTTCCGACCTCGCACGTTACGACCTCCTGATCGAAGGACGTCCCACCCGACCCCCGGTGCGAGTGTTCCGCGTCACACCTCGGGCCCGCACCTAGGATCGCCGGTGTGAACCGTCCTATCGCAGTCGTTACCGGAGCCAGCGCGGGGATCGGTGAGGCCACCGCCCGCAGGCTCGCCGCCGAGGGCTTCCACGTGGTGCTCGGCGCCCGGCGGGTCGACCGCCTCAAGGTTATCGCGGATGAGATCGGGGGCACCGCGGCCGAACTGGACGTCACCTCCGCCGCCTCCGTCGAGTCCTTCCTCGACGCCGTTCCCGCGGCGAACGTGCTGGTCAACAACGCGGGTGGCGCACGCGGCCTGGCCACCGTCGCCGAGGGTGACGAGGCGCACTGGCGGTGGATGTGGGAGACGAACGTGCTGGGCACGTTGCGCGTCACCAAGGGCCTGTTGCCGAAGTTGATCGCCTCCGGTGACGGGCACGTCGTCACCGTCACCTCGATCGCCGCCTACGAGGCCTACGACAACGGCTCGGGCTACACCTCGGCCAAGCACGCGCAGTCGGCCCTGCACCGCACGCTGCGCGGCGAGCTGCTGGGCCAACCGGTCCGCGTGACCGAAATCCTGCCGGGCATGGTCGAGACGGACTTCTCGGTGAACCGGTTCGACGGCGACGTCGACCGGGCGGCCGCCGTCTACCAGGGCGTCACGCCGCTGACCGCCGACGACGTGGCGGACGTGATCGCGTTCGCGGTGACCAGGCCGTCGCACGTGAACCTGGACCAGATCGTGCTCAAGCCCCGGGCCCAGGCGTCGGCCTCCCGCGTCCACCGGACGTGACCAGGCGAACCGCGGCCAGGTAAAGCGTGATCAACCGGACGTGATCAGCTCCACGTCCAACTGGTCGAGCACCGGGCCGATGGGGTTGGCGAACCCCCGGTCCGGGCTCCCGCCGCAGTACAGCCCGACCACCCGGTTCGCGTCGTCCAGCAGCACCGCGCCCGAGTCGCCGTGGTCGGCGAACCGGGGCGTCTCGATCCGGATCTGGTCGTGCAGCGTCCGCACGCCCAGCCCTACCCCGAAGTCCAGCGTGATCGCCGCGTCCGTGGACGCGACGACCCCCTCCGTGACCGCCGTCGTCCGCCCGCGCTTGCGCACCCGGTCGCCCACCCGCGCCAACGCCCGACCCGTGACCGGACCCAACCCGACCACCTCGGGCCGGGCGCGCGGGGTGGTCAGCATGATCGCGGCCGCGTCCACCCGCGACGACAACGCCGCCCGCGCCAACGCGCCGACCCGGTCGTGCACGGGGTGCCCTCCGTCGACCCGCGACGGGTGCACCATCGGGTCGCCGACCGCCCACGCGTCGTCCACGCACGCCACGTGGAACGACGTCAACGCCATCACCGCATGCCTGCGGCGCGGCCGGACCAGCGCGCCGAGCGTCCCGGCCACCACGTAGTCGTCGACCTCCGCGACGTCCGGCGGCACCAGCCGCACCGCCCGGCTCGGCCCGATCCCGATGCCGCCCGCCAGCGACTCGTGCCGCTCCGCCCCGCTCACGCCCTCCGGCGAGGCGATGGTGTGGTGCGGCCAGAACGTGTCCTCGACCACGTCGGTCGGCACGCCGAGCACGTCCGGCGGGATGCCGAACTGCGCGGCGGGCCCCTTGCGGCGGACGAACACGACGATCGCCAGCTCACCGGTCACCCGGCCGCCGACGGTCTTCTCGCCGAGGTCGACACCCACCACACCGGGCCGGCTCAGGAAGTCGTCCTCAACCAGCTTCTTGATCGGCCTGACGGCCGCGCGATCGTCGGGGTAGGCCATGACGACCTCCAACGGGTGCCTCTACCTCCATGAAACGCGCGGAGTGAGGATTCGTCACACGGCGTCACCCGTTCGGCCGGTCAAACACCTCCGGCCACCGCCTCAGCCGAGGTCGCAGCCCACCAGCACCGGTTCCGGGTGCAGCTCCACCCCGAACGCCGCCCGCACCCCGTCGCGCACCTCGCGCGCCAGCTCCAGCAGGTCCTCCGTCGACGCCCCGCCCCGGTTGGTCAGCGCCAACGTGTGCTTGCTCGACAGCGCCACCCGGCCGCCGGGCCCCCGGTGGCCGCGCCCGAACCCGGCCCGCTCGATCAGCCACGCCGCCGACAGCTTCGAGTGCCCGGCACCCGCCGGGTACGTCGGCACGTCCACGTGCGGCCCCAGCCGCTCCGCGATCCGGATCAGCACCCCGGCCAGCGTCGAGTCGTCCAGCATCGGGTTGGTGAAGAACGAGCCCGCGCTCCACGTGTCGTGGTCGGTCGCGTCGAGCACCATGCCCTTGCCGCGCCGCAGTTCCAGCACCGCCTTGCGGGCCGCGTCCGCGGGCACCCGCTCGCCCGGCGCGACACCCAGCACGCGGGCCAGCTCGGCGTAGCGGATCGGCGCGGACTGCCCGCCCGCGGTCAACGCGAACCGCGCCCGCAGCACCACCGCGTGGTCGGTGCCCTTCAGCACGCTCGTGCGGTACGCCAGCCCCAGGCCCTCCGCGGGCACCTGGTGCACCCGACCCGTGCGCCGGTCCAGCAGGTCCACCGACGTCAGCACCTGCGCCACCTCGACGCCGTACGCGCCGACGTTCTGCACCGGCGTCGCCCCGACCAGCCCGGGGATGCCGGACAGACACTCCAGCCCGCCCAGCCCCTGCGCCACGGCCTCCGCGACGACCGAGTCCCAGTCCTCGCCCGCCTCCACGGTCAGCTGCACGAGGCCGTCGCCCAACGGGTCGAGCCGGCGGCCGGACGTGCCGACCGCCACCACCGTGCCGGGGAAGCCCGCGTCCGACACGACCAGGTTCGAACCGCCGCCGAGCAGCAGCAACGGCTCGCCGTCGGCGTCCAGCGAACGCACGGTCTCGACCAGTTCGGCGGCTGTGGTGGCGCGCGTGAACCTCGTCGCGGGGCCACCGAGCCGCAGCGTGGTGCACTCGGCCAGCGGCACACGGGCACTGGAGGGCGGGGTGGTCACGACGGAGAACGGTAGCCTCCGCGACATGGCACGCCGCATCGAGCACCGAACCACGTCCCGCTGGCCCGCGCGGGACGTGTACGCAGCGCTGGTGGACCAGACGTACCTGCGCGACCGGCTCGCCGAGCTGGGTGGCAGCAACCCGGAGCTGGTCGCGTTCACCACCACCGACCAGAGCACGTCCTACCAGCTCAAGCAGGGCGTGCCCGCGGACAAGCTGCCCTCGGTGGCGCGCGGCCTGCTCGGCGGCGACCTGGTCATCGACCGCGCCGAGTCGTGGACCGAGGCGGGGTACGCGGGCACGGTCGAGGTGACGCTGAACGGCGTGCCGGGCCAGCTGGACGGCACCATCACGCTCGCCGACACCGCCGCGGGTGGGAGCGAACTCACCCTCACGGGTCAGGTCAAGGTGGGCATCCCGATCATGGGCGGCAAGCTGGAGGCGATGATCGCCGAACAGGTCGCCCTCCTGCTCGACAAGGAATCCGAGTTCACCGCCGAATGGCTCGCACGCCGCGCCTAGCCGCGGGCCGGGCGCGCGCGCTCGGCCTGCCCACGAGGGGCACCACCAACCCGAACCGCCTGCGCCGGGTCGACCGGTGGGTCGCGCACACCTACCGCGACCTGCTGGCCGGGCCGCAACCGCTGGTGGTCGACCTCGGCTACGGCTCGTCCCCGGTCACCACCGTCGAGCTGGCGGCCCGGCTGCGCGCGGTCAACCCGGACGTGCGCGTCCTCGGCCTGGAGCTGGACGCCGACCGGGTCGCCGCGGGCAAGGAGGTCGCCGACCCGCCGCTGCTGGACTTCCGGCGCGGCGGGTTCGAGCTGGCGGGCGCGCGCCCGCTGCTGCTGCGCGCGTTCAACGTGCTGCGCCAGTACACCGAGGTGCAGGCCGCCGAGGCGTGGGACACCATGGTCGGCCGGCTCGCCCCCGGCGGCGTGCTGGTCGAGGGGACGTGCGACGAGATCGGCCGCCGCTGCTGCTGGGTGGCGTTGACCTCCGACGGGCCGCGGACGTTCACGCTGTCGTGCCTGCCCGCCGACCTGGAGACGCCCGGCGACCTGGCCGAACGGCTGCCGAAGGCGTTGATCCACCACAACGTGCCCGGTGAGCGGGTGCACGCCCTGTTCGCCGAGCTGGACGCGTGCTGGGCGACGTGCGCGCCGTTCGCGCCCTACGGCCCGCGGGCCCGGTGGGTGGAGTCGGTGCGGTTGCTGGCCGAACGCGGCTGGCCCGTGCTGGACGACCGCAAGCGGTGGCGGTTGGGTGAGGTCACCGTGCCCTGGGAGGTCGTGAGTCCCTAGGCTGTGCGGAGTGGACCACGCCGATCTCGTGCAGCACCTGAGGACCGAGTACGCCGCGTTGCGCGCCGCCGCGGTGGCCGCCGGACCGGACGCGCCCGTGCCCACCTGTCCGGGGTGGACCGTGCACGACCTCGTCGACCACCTGGGGCGCACGCACTCCTGGGCGTTGCGGGCCCTGCACACGCCGGTGGACGCCGAGTGGCCCAAGCCCGACGACCGCCCCGCCGACTTCGACGAGCTGCTCGACTGGTGGGACAAGAAGTTCACCGAGCTCGCCGACGCCCTCGCCTACACCACGTCGAACACGCCCGCGTGGACGTTCACCGGGCCGAAGACCTTCGCCTTCTGGTCGCGCCGGCAGGCGCACGAGACCGCGATCCACCGGCTGGACGCCGAGCACGCCCGGCACGGCGCGGACGTGCCGTCGCTGCTGTTCGACGTCGAGTTCGCGGCCGACGGGGTGGACGAGTTCCTGACCCGGATGCTGGTGCGCGCCGCCCAGCGCAAGCCGGTCGAGCGCGCGGGCCGGCTGCTGTTCCACGCCGCCGACGCGGGCCGTGCCTGGGAGGTGCGGCTCACGCCCGGCGAGCCGCCGCAGGTCGGGCCGATCACCGGTGCGGCGACCGACGAGGACGCCACCGTGGCGGGCACCGCCGACGCGCTGTACCGGGCGGTCTGGGGCCGGCCGAGCGGCGCCATCACATCGGGTGACAGGTCACTGCTGGACGGGCTGCCGCGATTGTAGATACTTCCGGTCGTGCCCCTGCCTGAACGACGTTACGTGATCACCTTCGGCTGCCCCGACCGCACCGGCATCGTGGCGCGGATCTCCTCGTTCCTGGCCGAGCACGGTGGCTGGATCGTCGAGGCGGCCTACCACACCGACACGACCACCAACTGGTTCTTCACCCGCCAGGAGGTGCGCGCGGACTCGCTGCCGTTCGACGTGGACGAGCTGCGGTCGCGGTTCGCCGAGGTGGCGCGGGACCTGGGCGCGCACCCCGGGTCGTGGCGCGTCTCCGACTCCGGCGAGCGCAGGCGGGTGGTGATCCTGGTGTCCAAGGAGGGGCACTGCTTGTACGACCTGCTGGGCCGGGTGGCGTCGCACGAGCTGGACGTCGACGTGGCCGCGGTCATCGGCAACCACGCCGACCTGGCCGGGATCACCCGCGCGCACGGCATCCCGTTCCACCACGTGCCGTTCCCGGCCAACGACCCGGAGGGCAAGGCGGCGGCGTTCGCGCAGCTGCGGCAGCTCGTCGACGCCCACCAGCCGCACGCGGTGGTGCTGGCGCGGTTCATGCAGATCCTGCCCGCGGAGCTGTGCGCGGACTGGGCCGGGCGGGCGTTGAACATCCACCACAGCTTCCTGCCGTCGTTCGTGGGCGCGCGGCCCTACCACCAGGCGCACAGCCGGGGCGTGAAGCTGGTCGGCGCCACGTGCCACTACGTGACCGCGGACCTCGACCAAGGGCCGATCGTGGAGCAGGACGTGATCCGGGTCGACCACACCGACTCGATCAACGACATGGTGCGCAAGGGGCGTGACATCGAGAAGGTCGTGCTGGCGCGCGGCCTGCGCTGGCACCTGGAGGACCGCGTCCTGGTGCACGGCAACCAGACCGTCATCTTCTGACGAAACCCCGATCCGGGCGGATCCGGCGCACGTAGGCTGCGCCGGTGCGCACCGAGTACACCGACCTGGAGCAGGTCCGCGCGGCGACCGAGCTGAGGCACGCCGTCCTCGTCGGGCTCGACCTGGGCGAGGAGGAGCTGCGCGTGCCGATGGACGGCGCGCTGTTCCTTGGCTGCACGCTCTCGCCCCTGGCCCAGCGGCGTGCTGCGGCGGCCGGGGCGCTGGTGTTCCCGGCCATCCCCGACCTGCCCTACGACGTGTACCGGTCGCGGCTGTACACGCCGGCCGAGCTGTTCGCCGGGTTCGACCCCGACCGCCCGGTCACCTACGCCGACACCCCGGACGCCCTGATCTACCAGCACAGCCGCGCCCGGGGGCACAACCCGGACCCGCTGCACGCCCTGGCCGAACGCCTGCACGACCACGCGATCACCGAGGCGTTGGCCGACGCGCTGCCCGAACGGCCGGTCGCCGTGATGGGCGGGCACGCGCTGGGCCGTGACACCGACGGCTACCGGCGGGCCGTGGGGCTGGGCGCGGCGCTCGGCGAGGCCGGGTTCACCGTGCTGACCGGCGGCGGGCCGGGCGTGATGGAGGCCGTGCCGCTGGGCGTGCGCGTCGGCGTGGACGAGCCGACGTTGAAGGACCTGGCGAAGGCCCCGAAGTTCGGCGGTGACGCGGAGTCCATCGGCCGCTGGATCGCCGCGTGCCCGACCGACCTGCCCGGCTCCGACCCGTCGGGTTCGGGCAGGCCGCGCACGATCGGCATCCCGACCTGGTTCTACGGCCACGAGCCGCCGAACCCGGCGTGCGAGCTGCACGCCAAGTACTTCGCCAACTCGGTGCGCGAAGAGGGCCTGCTCACCGTCGCGACCGGCGGCATCATCTACACGCCGGGCAGCGCGGGCACCGTGCAGGAGGTCTTCCAGGACTACTGCCAGAACCACTACGGCTCGGTCGGCCCGGCCGCGCCGATGGTGTTCCTGGGCGAGCGGTTCTGGGTCGACGAGGTGCCCGCCGCGCCGCTGGTGCGGCGCCTGGCGGCCGGTCGTGAGGCCGAGCGCTGGATCCTGGTCACCGACGACGCCGACGAGGCCGTCGCGTTCCTGCGCGAGTACGCCGCCTAGCGGGCCAGGCCCTCGACCACCTCCGCGCCGGGCAGCTTCGCCAGCACCTCGCCGGGCACGAGCAGCTTGCTGCCGCGGATGCCGCTGCCGATCACCAGCTCCGGCGCGGCGGCGACCTCCGGCGACAGCAGCACGGGCCAGTCGGCGGGCAGGCCGACCGGCGTGATGCCGCCGTACTCCATGCCGCTGAGCGTCACCGCGTCGTCCATCGGCGCGAACGACGCCTTGCGCGCGTCCAGCCGCCGCCGGACCACGCCGTTGACGTCCGCGCGCGTGGTCGCCAGCACGACGCACGCCGCGTACCGGACGGTGTCGCCGCGCTTGCCCGCGACGACGACGCAGTTCGCCGACGCCTCCAACGGCGAGCCGTAGTGCACGCAGAACTCCGCCGTGTCCGCCAGCGCCGGGTCGATCTCCGCGACGGCGAGCCTGCCGCCGTCGGCCATCGACCGCAGCGCGGCGGCGACCGGGTCGGCCACCAGGTCCAGCCGGTCCAGCGCGGGCAGCGGGGTCAGGGTTCCTGCGATGGTCCACACACCGACCATCCTGCCGGCCGCGCTTGACGTTGACGTTGCGTCAACCCCTACCGTGGTCGGCACAGGGAGGGAGCACGGTCATGGCCTGGTCGATCGCGCAGGTGGCGCGGATGTCGAAGGTGACGTCGCGGACGCTGCGGCACTACGACGCGATCGGCCTGCTGGAACCGGCCTGGGTCGGTGACAACGGCTACCGCTACTACGAGCGGGAGCAGGTGCACCGGCTCCAGCGGATCCTGCTGCTGCGCGACCTGGGGCTCGGCCTCGACACCGTGGCGGAGGTCCTGGACGGGCGGCACCGGGCGGTCGACGTGCTGCGCGACCACGCGCGGTGGCTGGCCGCCGAGCAGGAGCGGCTGGCGAAGCTGGCCCGGACCGTCTCCCGCACGATCGAGGAGCTCGAAGGAGGTGAAGAGATGAAGATGGAGGAGCTGTTCGACGGCCTCGACGCGGACCGCCAGGCCCGCTACGAGGCGGAGCTGGTGCGGCGCTACGGCGAGGGGGTCCAGCAGCACGTCGACGAGAGCAAGCGCCGCATGAAGGGCTGGAGCAAGCCCGACGCCGACGAGTTCAAGGCGGAGTGGCAGTCCGTCGTCGCGGCCTACGCCGAGTTGTTCGACGCCGGTGTCGCGGCCGACGCGCCGCGGGCGCTGGAGGTGACCGACCGGCACCACCGGTGGATCCTGCGGGCCTGGACGCCCGACCGGGAGTCCTACACCGGCCTGGGGCAGCTGTACGTGGACGCGCCGGAGTTCAAGGCGCAGTTCGACGCGCACGCCGACGGGTTCGCCGAGTACGTCCGCGACGCGATCGCGGCGTACGCGGCGGCCAGGCTCTAGCGGGTCCACGGGGAGGTGCACATCCCCGTGGACCCCGGTCCGAGCTCGTCACGACCCGCTGGGGAGGTCGTGGAGCCCGAAGGCCTTGAGCGCCTCGCGGTTGAACGCGGGCAGGTCGTCGGGCTTGCGGCTGGTGACCAGCGTCCACCCGGCCATGTCGCAGACCCGCACCTCTTCGTCCGACCAGTCGCCGCCCGCGTTGCGGATGTCGGTGGCCAGGCTCGGGAACGAGGTCAGCATCTTGCCCCGCACCACGTCGGCCTCCACCAGCAACCACGGCCCGTGGCAGATCGCCGCGACCGGCTTGCCCGCGGCGACGTGCTGCTTGATGAACCTCACCGCGTCGCGGTCGAGGCGGAGGTTGTCCGAATTGGCCACCCCGCCCGGGATCACGACGGCGTCGTAGTCCATGGGGTCGGCGTGCGCGAACGGCACGTCCACGTCGAACGTGTCGGCCGGCGTCAGGTGGTCGTACGCCTGCACCTGTCCCAGCTTGGGCGCGAGCAGCCTCGGCACGGCACCGGCCTTCTCCACGTGCTGCCAGGGCTCGGTCAGCTCGACCTGCTCGATGCCCTCCGTGTCAACCAGGAATGCGATCCTCTTCTGTTCGGCCATGTGGTTCGGCTACCCGCGCAGGAAGTCGAGCAACCACCTTCTGACCTCACCGCGGTGGGTCAACCACGACGGCACGAGCTCCAGCCTGCCGTTCGGGAACGCGGCCGCGACCTGCTTGGCCACGTCCTCGGGGTGCAGCGGGTCCTCGGTCGCGCCGATCACCAGCACCGGTGCCGTGACGCGCGCCAACACCGCCCGGTCGGGCACCGCTACCTGGCCGGGCAGCTCGGCGAGCGCGCCGTCGAGCCGGGCGAACGCCTGCCGCCGTTGCGCCTGGTAGTCCGGCGGGCCGCCGACGGCGGTGATCGCCTCCTCGCGGCCCGGCATCCGGCGCGGCTCGTCCAGCACCGCGGGCAGCAGCAGGGCCACCCGGTCGAACGCGTCGGGTTCCTCGGCGAGCAGGGCCAGCAGCGCGCCTGCCGTCAGCGACACGCCGAGGGCCCGGGTCGCGCCGGTCTCGCGGGCGACGGCGCGCAGGTCGGCGGCGATGCGGCGGTAGGTCCAGTAGCCCTCGGGCGCGTCCGGCGCGTCGCCGTGCGAGGGGAGGGTGACCACGACTTTCGTGCCCGGCAGGCCGGAGGCGGGCAGGCGGGCCTCACCGGGTGTCGCGCCCAGGCCGTGGCCGACGAGCGTGACGGGCGCGCCGGAGCCGAAGCTCCGGTGCGTCACCACCGCGGGCCGCGCTGGACCTCGATCAGCCGGGGCCGGACGTCGACCACGTACACCGTGACCGCGACCAGCCCGGCGAGCCAGAACATGCCGCCGGCGGAGAACGGGTGGAACAGCAGCAGCGCGAACGCGCCGCCGCCGGTGATGCCGAGCCACGCGGGCTTGGTCATGCGCTCCGCCGCCGTGTAGGCGTCGGCGCGCTGCGAGAGCGCGTGCGCGAAGGCGAACACGCCCATGACCAGCGCGGCGTAGTACACCGCGAACATGACCCAGAAGTCCAGGTAGAGCGGACTGAAGGGCGGGAACGTTGGCAACACTCCTCCAGCCTACGTGCGCGACGCGCTCGCGGTACAGACGAAACGGGGCGTCCCTGGTGGGACGCCCCGTGACCGACGGTCACTCGGTGGGGTCGGCCGGCTTCTTCGCCGTGGTGGCACGGGTGGCCCCGGTCTTGGTCGGGGTCGCGGGCTTGGCGACCGGCTTGGCCGCGGTGGCCTGCTTGGTCGCGGCGGGCTTGCGCGGCGCGGCCTTGCGGGTCGTCTCGCGCACCTCGGCGGCGACCCCGCCGCCGACCTCGACCACGGTCTCGGCCAGCTTCTCGCTCGCGTCGTCCAGGTCGTCGGCAACCTTCTCACCGGCCGCGCGGGTGCGGCGCGAGACCTTGCCGAGCACGTCGTCGGCCAGCACGCGGGCGTCGGCGGCGGCGGCCTCGGTGCGCTTCTGCGCGGTCTCGACGGCCTCCTCGACCTGGTGCAGCGCCTTCTGCAGGCCCGGCTGGCTCTTCAGCTTCTCCAGCGCCTCCTCGCCGTGCTGGGCGAGGAACTGGTAGAGGTTCAGCGCGGACTGCGTGTAGGCGTCCACGACCTTGCGCAGCTCGGCCGGGTCCAGCCGGTCGCGCAGGTCCTTCTTCAGGTCGGCGGTCTCGGCGGCGCTCTTCGCCGACTCGGCGCGCTCGCGGGCCTTGTTCAGCGCCTCGATGACGGCCTTGGCGGCCAGGTCACCCGCGCCCAGGGCGGCCAGCAGCGGGGTGCGGGCGGCGGCGACGGCCTGTTCGCCCGCCTTGCGCAGTTCCTCGGTGGTGGGCAGGTTCGGCATGGAGATCAGTCCTCCGGTTTGGTCCTGGTGGCGGTGTTCTCCCGCCGGAACGACTCGTAGACGTCGAGCAACACCTGTTTCTGCCGCTCGGTCAGGTCGGGAGCGGTGACGATGGCGTCGGCGAGGGCGCCGCCCTCGCGCTGCTCCAGGATCCCGGCCTCGACGTAGAGCGCCTCGGCCGAGATCCTCAACCCCTTGGCGATCTGCTGCAGGATCTCCGCGCTCGGCTTGCGCAGGCCGCGTTCGATCTGGCTCAGGTACGGGTTGGAGACCCCGGCGAGCTTGGCCAGCTGCCGCAACGAGATCTTCGCGGTGTTGCGCTGCTGGCGGATGTACTCGCCGATGTCGCGGCCGAGATCGGCCACCGCCTCGTCGATGGACTTGTCCAACTTCGCGGCACCTCCTCGATCCGCTTCCGACCGTACGCGGAGGTGCTAGCTGTTGCAAGCGCTCTGCTAGCGACCGGCACGTGTGCTCGCCCACAGCGCTACGGTGGACGACGTGGACGTCGCGGCGGACCTGCGAGCACGGCTGGCCGAGTCGCTCGTCGCCGCGCGCGTGCTGCGCGACCCGCGGTGGGTCGAGGCGTTTCGCCAGGTACCGAGGCACGTCTTCCTGCCGGGGTTCTTCGTCCAGCGCCCGGACGGCGCCTGGGCGCCGGTGACCGCCGAGCACCCGGACCACCTCGCGCTGGTCTACCGCGACGAGGTCCGCGTGACGCAGCTCGACAACGACGACCGCGCGTGGCAGCAAGCACTCGCCACGGGAGCCGTGCCCGGGGTACCCACCAGTTCGTCGAGCATGCCGACGATCATGGCGATCATGCTGGAAGCCCTGGCCGTCGCGCCGGGGGACCGGGTGCTGGAGATCGGCACGGGCACCGGCTACAACGCCGCCCTGCTCTGCCACGCGCTCGGCGAAGAGCGGGTGACCTCGATCGACGTCGACCCCGGCGTGCTGGCGCGAGCCGAGGCGCGGTTGACCGCCGCCGGTCACCACCCGACGTGCGTCGCGGGCGACGGCGCGCTCGGGTACCCGTCGCGCGCCCCTTACGACCGGGTGCTGGGCACGTGCGCGGTGTCACGCGTGCCCGTGCCGTGGCTGGAGCAGACCGCGCCCGGCGGGCTGATCGTGACCACGCTGAACCGGCCCGTCGGCGCGGGTCTCGTCCGGCTGACCGTGCGGGACGGGCGGGCCACCGGCCGCGTGCTGGTGGAGGACGGTCGGTTCATGCCGTTGCGCGCGCACCGGCAGGCGTGGGCCGAGGAGGCGTTGTCGGCGGCGCTGACCGCGGAGCCGACGACGTCCCGCACGACGCTGCTGTCCTCGCGCACCGCGCTGGACCCGGCGAGCCCGTTCGAGTTCTTCGCCGGCCTGGCGCTGGCCGAGGTGGCGGTGGCGGGCGACCCGGTCCGCCTGGCGCACGCCGACGGCTCGTGGGTCCGGCACCGGGGCGCGGTCGTGGACCAGGGCGGTCCCCGCGCTCTTTGGGACCTCGTCGAAGACGCCTACCGGCAGTGGCGCGCGCTGGGCCGGCCGCGCCGCCACCAGTTCACCTTCACCGCGACCCCGACCTCGCAGCACTTCGCCCTGGACGGCACCACCCTGACCTGGCCCCTCCCGTGAGTCCTACCTCCAGCACCCGCGTGTCCTACGTTCAGAACGCGCGTGTCCTACGTTCAGGACCCCCGAGTTCAACGCTCAGAACGCGGCGGGCCGGTCAGTCGAGCAGTTCCTCCAGGAAGCTGCGCCTGCGGCGCGGCGGGTAGTGCGGGTCGTAGTACCCGGCCGGGTACACCTGCGGCGGCGGCGAGGCGGGCACCGTGCCCGGCGGCGGCTGGTACGGGGGCGGTGGGCCGACGGGCTGTGCGCCGGGCGGCGGCTGGTAGGGCGGAGGAGGGCCGGCCGCGGGTGGCACCGCGGCGGGCGGAACGGCGGCGGGTTGCACTGCGGCGGGTGGCGGCTGCTCGCCCTCGACCGGCGTCCTCTCGGCTGACGTCCCCTCGACCGGCACGGCCACGGTCGGATCGGCGGCGGCCACCGGCACGGGCGTCATGGGCACCGGGGTCATGGGCACCGGCGTCATGGGCACCGGCACGCCCTCCGGCCGGTACGGCTGCGCGTAGTGGGCCCGCTCGGCGGCGATGATCTGCTCCAACTCGCCGCCGTCCAGGAACACGCCCTTGCAGTTCTCGCACTGCTCGATGTGCACGGAACCACGGCTGATGGTCCGCATGAGGTCCTGGCATTTCGGACAGATCACGTCATCGAGGGTACGCACGACACAGGGGTGACCGTGTCACCACCAACAGTGATCGGTCAGTCATGATGCGGTGGTGTCCAGATTCCGCCAGCGGGCCGTGCTCACCGGGTGCGTGCTGGCCGCCGTGCTCGCCGCGGCCGGCCTGTTCGTCACCGACTACGGCATCGACCCAGACCTGTGGCTGATCGGCCTCGCCCTCGGCTTCCTGGCCCTGCTCGCCGCGCTGGACCCGTGGCTGCACCGCAGGCGCGCCGCGGGCCTGGCCACCGACGAGAACCTCGACGCCGCCGCGAGCGCCCTGTCCCGCGCCCTGCACGCCCAGTGGAACGAGGAGTGCCGCGCCCGCGGCCTGCAAGACCACCTCCTCGACCTGCACTGGAGCGCCGTGCGGGGCGAACCGGGCCACAGCGACGCGGTGGTCCGCGCGTTCCACCGCAACCCGCGCATGGTCTTCCTCGGCGAGCCCGGCGCGGGCAAGAGCACGACGGTGATGCTGCTCACCATCGGCCTGCTCGACCGCCTCGTGGACGGCCCGGTGCCGTTCCTGCTGCCGCTGTCGACGTGGGACCCGGAGGCGGAGGACGTCCGCACCTGGATGACCCGGCGGCTGTACGAGGACCACCCGGCGCTGCGCAACACCGAGCTGTACGGCAGCTACGCGGGCGACCTGCTGGTCGAGCAACGCCGGATCTTCCCGGTGCTCGACGGCCTGGACCAGATCCCGCCGCAACAGCGGGCCGACGCGCTCGATCGCATCAACCGCGCGTTCCCCGGTTCGCACCCGCTCGTGCTCACCTGCCGCACGGACGAGTTCGCCGAGACTGCCGCCGCGGTACCGAACGCGCAGGTCGTCGAGTTGCAGCCGCTGGACCTGGAGGAGGTCGCGGGCTACCTGCGGTCGGTGTCGGACCCGGTCACCGCGGCCCGCTGGGAGCCGGTCTTCCTGCACCTGCGCGACGAGCCGGACGGCCGGCTGGCCGAGGCGCTGTCCACGCCGCTCGCGGTGTGGTTGGCGGGCGTCGTCTACGGCTACGGCGAGCCGAGCGAACTGCTGGACCGCGCCCGGTTCCCCGACCGCGTCGCCATCGAGAACCACCTGGCGGACCTGCTGGTCAACGGCGCGTTCGGCGATCGGGGCGTGGCGCACCAGGCCCGTGCCAGCCAGGTCTGGCCACGGGAGAAGGCGGCCCGCTGGCTCGCGTTCCTGGCCGGCGAGATGCGTCGGCGTGGCGTGCGCGAGCTGGGCTGGTGGGAGCTGCGCCGCTCGGTCGGCGCCACGTGGCTGGCGCTGCTCGGCGCGATCGCGCTCGGCCTGATCGGCGGGTTCGGCGTGGCGTGGTTGATGGCGTACGCGAGCACGCCGAAGCTCGCGCCGATCACCGGCCTGGCCGCCGGGGTCGCGGTGGCGGTGGCGGCGCTGTACGCGTCCGGGCACCGCGTGCCGAAACCCAAGCTGGGCGTGTGGCGCAGCCTGGTCGTGGTCAGCGGCGTGCTGGGCACGGCGGCCGGCCTGGTGTTCGGTGCGCTGTACGGGCTGTCGGCGGGCCTGGTGGTCGGCCTGGGCATCGCGGTGGCGGTGGCGCTGCGGTTCGGTTTGGGCAGCAGCGCGGAGCTGAGCCACCCGTCCAGTCCCAAGTGGACGATGGCGCGGGACCGGATCGCGGTGTGGACGGGATCGCTGGTGCTGGCCGTGGTGTTCGGCGCGGCGGCCGGGCTGGTGTTCGGGCCCACGCAGTCCGGCATGGTCGGGCTGGGCCTGGCGTGCGGGCTGATGCTCGGCTTCACGTTGTCCGTGCTGCACCTGCGCTGGTGGTGGTTCACCGTGGCGCGGATCTGGTTGGCGATGCGCGGCAAGCTGCCGTGGGAGCTGATGGTGTTCCTGGAGGACGCGCGCAAGCTCGGCGTGCTGCGGCAGGCGGGCGCCGCCTACCAGTTCCGGCACGCGCTGGTGCAGGACCGGCTGGCGGGCGACCGCCCGTCCGCGGTGAGGTCAGACGCTGAGCTTGCGTAGCCGCGAGATCGCCTCGTCCAGCACCTCGTCGCGCTTGCAGAACGCGAACCGCACCAGGTGCCGCCACTGGTCGGGGTGGTCGGTGAACACCTGCACCGGCACCGCCGCCACGCCGATCCGCTCCGGCAGCTCGCGGCACAGCTGCGCGCCGTCGGTGAAGCCCAGCGGCCGCACGTCCGCGGTGATGAAGTAGGTGCCCTCGCTGGGCCGCACCGCGAACCCGGCGTCGGCCAGGCCGTCGGACAGCCTCGACCGCTTGTCCTGCAACGACGTGCGCAGGTCCTCCACCCAGCCCAGCTCGTGCCGCAACGCGTGCGCCACGGCCGGTTGGAACGGCGCGCCGCCCACGAAGGTCAGGAACTGCTTGGCCGCGCGCACCGCGCCCACCAGCTCCGCCGGGCCGCACGCCCAGCCGATCTTCCAGCCCGTGCAGTTGAACGACTTGCCCGCACCGGAGATCGTGACGGTCCGCTCGGCCATGCCGGGGAACGTGGCCAGCGGCACGTGCTCCAGGCCGTCGAACACCAGGTGCTCGTACACCTCGTCGGTGATCGCCACGAGGTCGTGCTCGACGCACAGCGCGGCCACGGCGGCCAGCTCGTCGCGGTTGAGCACCGTGCCGGTCGGGTTGTGCGGTGAGTTGACCAGCAGCGCCCTGGTGCGCGGGCCGATGGCGGCACGCAGCGCGTCGACGTCCAGCCCGAGCCGCCCCGTGCCCGGCTCCTCGACCAGGCCGACCGTGCGGCGGGTCGCCCCGGCCATCGCCACGGACGCCGCGTAGGAGTCGTAGTAGGGCTCGATGAGCACGACCTCGTCACCGGGCTCCACCAGCGCCAGCAACGTCGCCGCGATGGCTTCCGTGGCGCCGACCGTCACGAGGATCTCGGTGTCGGGGTCGTAGTGCGTGCCGTAGCGGGCCCGGTGCTCGGAGATCGCCTGGCGCAGCTCGGGCATGCCCGGCCCCGGCGGGTACTGGTTCAGCCCCGCGTCGATGGAGGCCTTGGCCACGTCGAGCATCCCGGCCGGTCCGTCGGTGTCCGGGAAGCCCTGCCCGAGGTTCACCGCCCCGGTGCGCGTGGCCAACGCCGTCATCTCGGCGAAGATCGTCGAGGTGAACGGCCTCATCCTGGTGACTAGCGCTGGTGCCCGCACAACGTCGAATCTTCACGGACAATGGCGGCGTGGAGCAACTGACCCCCGCTGACCAGCTCAAGCGCCAGGGCCTGCGCCGGATGAAGCTCGTGGCGACCGGCTTCTTCCTGGCCGCCACCGCGATCTTCCTGGTGGCCCTGCTCTTCGAGGACGGCGGCCCGGCGTGGGTCGGGTACGTCCGCGCGGCGGCCGAGGCGGGCATGGTCGGCGCGCTGGCCGACTGGTTCGCCGTGACCGCGCTGTTCCGCAGGCCGCTGGGCCTGCCGATCCCGCACACGGCGATCATCCCGACCCGCAAGGACAGCTTCGGCGACGCGCTGGGGTCGTTCGTCGGGACGAACTTCCTGTCCGAGGCGGTGGTGCGGGACAAGCTGCGCCGAGCGGGCATCGGGCGGCGGCTCGGCGAGTGGGTCGCCCAGCCGGAGCACGCCGAACGGGTGACGTCGGAGCTGGCGAACGTCGTGAAGGGCGCGGTGACCGTGCTGCGTGACGACGACGTGCAGGCCGTGGTGGAGCAGGCGCTGGTGCGGCGGTTGGTCGACCAGCCGTGGGGCCCGCCGCTGGGCAAGCTGCTGGGTCAGGTGCTCACCGACGGCGCGCACCACAAGCTCGTGGACCTGGTGTGCGACCGGGCGTACGACTGGGTGCGGGACAACTACGAGAAGGTCATGGGCGTGGTGTCGGACCGGGCCCCGTCGTGGTCGCCGAAGTTCGTCGACTCGCTGCTGGGCGACAAGGTCTACACCGAGCTGCTGAACTTCGCGTGGGCGGTGAAGACCGACGTCAACCACCCGATGCGGTTGGCGGTGGACCAGTTCCTGATCGAGTTCGCGTCCGACCTGCGCACCGACCCGGCGACCATGCAGCGCGCCGACCAGGTCAAGCAGCAGCTCGTGACGCACCCGGACGTGCAGCGGCTGATCGGGTCGGCGTGGGGCACGGCGAAGAAGATGCTGCTCGACGCGGCCGAGGACCCGTCGTCGGAGCTGCGCAAGCGCGTGCGCGAGGGGCTGGTCGCGTTCGGCCGGCGGATGGTGGACGACGAGTCGCTGCGCGCGAAGGTCGACGGGTGGCTCGAGAGCGCGGCGGGGTACGTGGTGACCAACTACCGCGACGAGATCACCACGTTGATCACCGACACCGTCGAGCGCTGGGACGCCGAGGAGACCTCGCGCAAGATCGAGCTGCAGGTCGGCCGCGACCTGCAGTTCATCCGCATCAACGGCACGGTCGTGGGCGCGCTCGCCGGCCTGGTGATCTACACCGTCGGCCAACTGGTGACCTGAGCGTTGAACTCACCGGTCGCGAACGTAGGACACACGCGTGCCGAACGTAGGACTCTCGCGCGAGTCCTACGTTCGGAACGCGCGTGTCGAGCGTTCAGGTCATGCTCAGCGCGCGGCGTTCCCGCCAGTTGCGCGCCTTCTCGCGGTTGCCGCACGTCTGCATCGAGCACCAGGTGCGCGAACGGTTGCGCGAGCGGTCGAAGAACGCCCACCGGCAGTCGTCCGCCTGGCAGATCTTGAACCGCTCCCACGACCCGAGCACGACCAGCCGCGCCGCCGCGCCGAGCACCGCGCCGAGGGCGTCGGTGGCGGACATCGTCGGCACGCCGTGGCTGAGGTCGACGCGGATGAAGCCCGCGACGGGGGTGGGATCGGGTCCGTCGTGCCGTTCACCCAGCGAGGCCCGCAGGCAGGTGCGGGCGGCGCGGACCTCGTCGGGATCACCCGCCCGGCCCAGGCCGCGTTCGGCGACCCACGCGCGCCAGGCGGCGGCGCTGTCCAGGACGTCCGTGCCGAGCTCGAGGTCTCGGGTGTTCAGGAAAGCGAGCAGCAGCTCCACATCGTGTTCCGCATCGCCGGCTCGACCCTGCGTGAAAGCCGCGTGGTCCCAGCCGGCCGCCAGACCAGTCACCCCTCCACTGTAGGCGTCGCCGACCCCCGATGTGGCGAAGTAACCGTCATACCACCGTGATCGGTTAGCCCGAGTGCCCGTTCGGACCAGTGGTCCCGCTGCGCCGATCGGGCTATGAACCCGGTGTATACACCGTGTGTATAGTCCCTCTCATGTCGATCGGACACACCCTGCTGGGCTTGCTCGAAAAGGGCCCCCGACACGGTTACGACCTCAAGAAGGCCTACGACGAGCGCTTCGGCCACGACCGCCCGTTGCACTACGGGCAGGTCTACACCACGCTCTCGCGCCTGCTGCGCAACGGCCTCGTCGAGGAGGCGGGCGTCGAGGCGGGCGACGGACCGGAGCGCAAGCGGTACGCCATCACCGACGCCGGCGTCACGGACGTCGAGCACTGGCTGGGCACGCCGGAGAAGCCGGAGCCCTACCTGCAGAACACGCTGTACGCGAAGGTCGTGCTCGCCCTGCTGTCCGGTCGCAGCGCCGACGAGGTGCTCGACGTCCAGCGCGCCGCCCACCTCAAGACGATGCGCGAGCTGACCAAGCGCAAGGCGGCGGGCGACCTCGCCGACCAGCTGATCTGCGACCACGCCCTGTTCCACCTCGAAGCCGACCTGCGCTGGCTGGAGCTCACCGCCGCGCGCCTCGGCCAGCTCAAGACGGCGGTGACGCGATGAGCGGCGACCCGACCACCGGCGCGGACGGGGCCAGGGCCCTGTTGGAAGCCGTCGACCTGCACAAGTCGTTCGGCCCGACGCCCGCGTTGGACGGCGCCGGCCTGCGCGTGCGCGCGGGCGAGGTGGTGGCCGTGATGGGCCCGTCGGGCTCCGGCAAGTCCACCCTGCTGCACTGCCTGGCCGGCATCCTCACCCCCGACCGCGGCACGGTCCGCTACCGCGACGTGGAGCTCAGCGCGATGGGCGACGGCGCGCGCAGCGAGCTGCGGCGCACGGACTTCGGGTTCGTGTTCCAGTTCGGCCAGCTCGTGCCGGAGCTGAGCTGCCTGGAGAACGTGGCGCTGCCGCTGCGGCTGGGTTCGGTCAAGCGCAAGGAGGCCGAGTCGCGGGCCCGCGAGTGGCTGGAGCGGCTGGAGGTCGCCGACGTCGCCGACAAGCGCCCCGGCGAGACCTCCGGCGGCCAGGGCCAGCGGGTGGCCGTGGCCCGGGCCCTGGTCACGGGACCGCGCGTGGTGTTCGCCGACGAACCGACGGGCGCGCTCGACTCGCTCAACGGCGAACGCGTGATGCAACTGCTGGTCACCGCGGCGAAGGAGACCAACGCGGCGGTGGTGCTGGTGACGCACGAGGCGCGGGTGGCGGCCTACTCCGACCGCGAGGTCGTGGTGCGCGACGGCCGGTCCCGCGAGATGGAGCCGGTCACGTGACGCGGTGGTTCACCGACCTCGTGCTCGGCGTGCGGCTCGCGCTGGGCGGCGGGCGCGCGTCCTGGGTGCGGCTCGCGCTCACCGGCGCGGGCATCGGCATCGGGGTGGCCGTGCTGCTGGCCGCCTCCTCGGTGCCGACGGTGCTGGCCGAACGCGCCGAGCGGCAGGCCGCGGTCGAGCCCGCGGGCGGTGAGCCCGCTGGTGGCGAGGCGGCCTCCGGCGACGTGCTGTACTCGACGTTCTGGAACACCACCTACCACGGCCGCTCGATCACGGGCCGGTTCGTGAAGGCGACCGGGCCGGACGCGCCGGTGCGACCGGGCACGTCGAAGGTGCCCGACGACGGCGAGATCTTCGTGTCGCCCGCGCTGGCGGAGCTGATGGCCTCGCCGGAGGGCGAGCTGCTGCGGGAACGGTTCCCGCAGCGGGTGATCGGCACGATCGGCCAGGACGGCCTGAACGCGCCGCAGGACCTGGTGTTCTACGCCGGTGACGCGAGCCTGACCGAGGACGCGGGCGACCCGATCAGGGCCTTCGGCGGCCAGCGGCACGACCGCGAGCTCGACCCGATCCTGTCCGTGCTGATCATGGTCGGCGTGGTCGCGCTGCTGTTCCCGGTGCTGGTGTTCGTCGGCATCACGACCCGGTTGGCGGGCGCCGAACGCGACCGCAGGCTGGCGGCGTTGCGGCTGGTCGGCGCGGGCGCGCAGCGGGTGCGGCGGATCGCGGCGGGCGAGGCGCTGCTGGGCGCGGTGGTCGGCCTGGCCGTCGGCGCGATGGTGTTCTTCGCCACCCGGCGGTTCGTGGCCGAGATCCAACTGCTGGGCGTCAGCGTGTTCGTCAGCGACCTGACCCCGACCGCGCCGCTCGCGGTGCTGATCGCCGTGCTGGTGCCGGTCATGGCCGTGGTGACCGCGGTCGTCGCGATGCGCCGCACGGTGATCGAGCCGCTGGGCGTGGTGCGGCGGACGAAGCCGGTGCGCCGGGTGCTGTGGTGGCGGCTGGTGCCGATCGCGCTCGGCGCGGCGGCGCTGCTGACGCAGGCGGGCGCGTTCGGCGGCACGGTGAGCAGCGGGTCCGCCGAGATCGTCATCTCCGGGATCATCCTGCTGCTGCTGGGCATCCCGGTGCTGCTGCCGTGGGTGGTCGAGCGCACCGTGGGCCGGCTGCGCGGCGGCGCGCCGTCGTGGCAGCTCGCGATCCGCAGGCTCCAGATGGAGAGCGGCACGGCCGCCCGCGTGGTCGGTGGCGTTGCCGTGGTCCTGGCGGGTGGGATCGCCCTGCAATCGGTGATGGCCAGCGCGGAGAGCCAGGTCATGGACCAGCCGGCCCCCGAGGTGGACCGGGGCCGCCTCACGGTCAGCCTCCAGCAGACGACGCCGGAGCTGACCGAGCAGACCCTGGGCCTGTTGCGCAGGTCGGTCGGCGTCGAGCGGGTGCACCCGCTGCGGACCGTGGCGTTCAAGTCGGGCGAGGACTACTTCTCGGCGACGGTCGGCACGTGCGAGGTGCTGCGGACGGTGGCGACGCTGCCGAGCTGCGCGGAGGGCGACTCGTTCCACGTCGCCTCGTCGTCGGGGCCGCGGGCCGGGCACCCGAAGGTCGACCCGGGACGGCCGGTCAAGGTGTTCGCGAGCGACCAGGAGCAGGAACCGAGCCTGCCGTGGACGGTGCCCGCGTTCACCGAGGTCGTCGGGCCGGAGGACGACCCGATGAAGGTCTCCGGGCTGATCGTCACGCCGTCGCTGGTGGCGGACCTGCCCGCCGAGGTGGGCTTCACCCGGGTGCTCGTGGGGGTCGACCCGGACCAGCCGGACATCGCCGAGCACGTCCGCAACGCCCTGGCCCCGATGACGTGGCGGGCCTACACGTCGTACTTCGGCGAGGTCGACGTGTCGGACCGGGTCAAGGAGTTCCAGAGCATCCGGCAGGCGCTGCTGGCCGGCTCGCTGCTCACGCTCATGCTGGCCGGGGCGAGCCTGCTCGTGCTCGCGCTGGAGCAGGTCCGCGAACGCAGGCGTCCGCTGGCCGTGCTGGCCGCCAGCGGTGTGCCACGTGGCGCGCTGGGCCGGTCCCTGCTCTGGCAGAACGCCGTGCCGCTGCTGCTGGCGCTGGTCGTGGCCGTCGGCGTGGGTGGTGGCCTGGCCGTGCTGCTGCTGCGGATCATCTCCCAGCCGATCGTGCTCGACTGGCCGGGCATCGGCGTGCTCAGCGCCGCCGCCGCGATGATGGTCGTGGTCGTGACCCTGCTGTCGCTGCCGTCCCTGCGACGGGCCACCGGAGCCCTCGGCCTGCGCTCGGAGTAGGTCGAGGCGGACGTCGCCGCCCCTGACGCCCCCAAGCCCGGGGCGGCGACGTCACCCGAACTCGGCCCACCGAAGCCACGCGACGGCTCCCCGAGACGTCTGAAGAGATGTGACCCCATTTCCGCACCGCCCCGACCACGTCGCCCGCACGGGTGGCCGCAGCGCCCGGGGCGTGGTCCGATGAGGTGGGCGGCCGACCTGGTCCTCGGCATCCGGCTGGCGGTCGGGGGCAGCCGGACGTCGTGGGCCAGGTTGGCGCTCACCGCCGCCGGCGTCGGCCTCGGCGTCACCGTCCTGCTGCTGGCCGCCTCGATCGGCCCCGCGCGGGAGGCCAAGTCGCACCGCGTCCAGGCCGCGTCCCTCGACCCGGCGACGGCGAACCCGAAGCTCAAGGCCCGGCACGTGAGCGTGTCGTGGCAGGGCCGCCTGATCACCGGCGTGGAGCTGGCCGCCACCGCGCCCGACGCGCCCGCGCCGCCCGGCGTCGGCCGCATCCCGGGACCGGGCGAGCTGGTCGTCTCACCCGAGCTGCTCGACCTGATGCGCACCGACGAGTCGGTCCGCGCCCGCTTCCCGGAGAGCGTCATCGGCGTGATCGCCGACGCGGGCCTGCCCAGGCCGAAGTCCCTGATCTTCTACGCGGGCCTGCCCGACGCCCACCACGACGGCGCCCAGCCCGCCGCCGGGTTCGGCAGCGACCAGCCGCCCGCCACCCTGCTGCCGATCTACCGGCTGCTGATGGTCGCCGCGATCAGCGCCCTGCTCGTGCCCCTCGGCATCTTCGTCCTGGTCGCCACCCGCCTGGGCGCGACCGGACGCGGGCAGCGCCTGGCCGCGATCCGGCTGGTCGGCGCCTCCCGCACGCAGCTCCGCTGGATCGCCAGCGGCGAGACGCTGACCGGGGCCGTGCTCGGGCTGTTCGTCGGCGTGGCGCTGTTCTTCGCCGCCCGGCCGCTCGCCCGGTTCATCGAGGTCGAGGGGGTCGGCTTCTTCCCCACCGACCTGCTGCCCGACCCGCTGCTGGGCGCGGTGATCGCGGTGGGCGTGCCGGTGGTCGCGGTCGTGTCCGCGCTGCTGGCCCTGCGCACGGAGGACGTGGGCCCGCTCGGCCTGTCCCGCGCCGTCGAACTGCCCCGGCACCGCGCGTGGTGGCGGTTCGCGCTGATCGGCGCGGGCGCGGCGGCGATCCTGGCCACCTCGGCCGTCGGCGGCTACTGGGAGGTGATGTCCGACGCGCGGCCGGCGATCGGGCTCGGCGTGGGCATCGCGCTGGTCCTGGCGGGCACGGGCGCGGTGCTGCCGTGGCTGGTCGGCCAGGTCGCGCACCGCGTCGAACCCGACGGCATCGCGCCGCTGCTCGCCCTGCGCACCCTGCGGTTCGACTCGGGCACGCCCCGCGTGCTGTCCGGGGTCGTGGTGGTGCTGACCGGCTCGTTGACGTTGCAGGTCCTGCTCGGCGTGGCGGCCCAGTTCACCGCCGCGCCGCCGTCGGACGCGCCGGACCGCTGGGTGCTCAACCTGCCGCCGCGCACGCCGGTGCGGCCGCTGGAGGAGGCGATCGCCCTGGTCGGCGGCGTGCGGCAGGTCAGCGAGGTGCGCGTGCACGTGGCCGACCGCGTGGTCGTCACCAGCACCGACTGCGTCGAGATCGCCGAACGCCTCGGCGTCCACGACTGCGTGACCGGCGCGGCCTACCTGGTGGACCCGACGGCGAAGCCGGAGCCGGGCACGAAGCTGCGGATCAACGGGCAGGACTGGGTCGTGCCGCGCTACCGGGAGGCGACCGGCGACCTGTGGGGGCTCGTCGTGGCCGGAGGAGCCGATCCCGTGCTGGCCTCCCTGCCCCCGACGGAGCTCGTCGTGCGGGGCGACCCGGACTCCTCGTTCGGCGACCGCCTGCTGGCCGCCACCGGCCGCGCCGACCGCGGCGTCACGCTGCGCCGCCAGGTCGAGGCCGGGCAGGTCGAGCTGTTCACGTCCCTGCGCAGCGGCGTCATCGGCGGCTCGGTGCTGCTGACCCTGCTGGCCGTGATCGGCCTCGCGGCGGCGGCCGTGGACCAGGTCTTCGAACGCCGCCGCCCCACGGCGGTGCTGGCCGCGAACGGCGTGCCGCCGAGGGTGCTCGCCGTGTCCGCGCTGTGGCAGTCGGCCATCCCCGCGGCGCTCGGCATCGCGCTGGCCATCCCGGTCGGACTCGGCACCGCGTGGCTCGTCGCACCCGCCGGCCGGTTCCGCGTCGACTGGACCGAGATCGCCACCACGGTCGCCGCGGCGGCGGTCGTCGTGCTCGTGGTGTCGCTGTGCACGCTGCCCGCGCTGCGCTCGGCCATCCGCCCGGCCGTGCTGCGAACCGAGTAGCGACGCGCGGCAACGATCACCGGTTCCCCCGACCACACCATCGTGCGGCAGCGGTATCCCCAGGTCAGACCCGGTGCTCTCACTGGGCATGCGAGAGTGCGACAACACAGAGCTGCTGGTGCGCGCCGGTCGCGGTGACGCCGCCGCGTGGCACGAGATCGTCCGCCGGTACGTGCGCCTGGTCTGGGCGGTGCCCCGCTCGCACCGGCTGGCCCCGGAGGACGCGGCCGACGTCTGCCAGGCCACCTGGCTGGCGCTGGCGGAGAACCTGTCCCGCATCCGGCGGCCGGAGCGGCTGGGCGCGTGGCTGGTCACCACCACCCGGCGCGAGACGCTGGCCGTGCTGCGGCTGCGCGGTCGGGAAGCGCCACTGGACCCGTGGGCGGCGAGCGCCCCCGATTCGGGGCCGACGCCCGAGGAGGTGGCGCTGGGCCGTGACGACGGGCTGTGGCGCGCGTACGCGACGTTGACCGACCGGTGCCGGGAGATCCTGCGGTTGGCGGCGTTCGCGCCGGAGCTGTCGTTCACGCAGGTGGCGGAGGCGGTCGGGATCCCGGTGAACAGCCTGGGCGCGACCCGCGGCCGGTGCCTGGAGCTGCTGCGCCGGCGGCTGGGCGTGGTCCGGTGATCGGCTCGACGGGCACCGACCGCCACCTGCTCGACGCGCTGGCCGCCGCGGTGGACGCGCTCGACCCCGCGCCGGCGTCGCTGGCGGTCCGGGCGTGGGCCGCGCTGGGCGAGCGCTCCGACGCGACGCCGATGCCGGTGCTGGCGGACTCGGTGGTCGACGAGGTGTCCGGTGGCACGCGGGAGCTGGTGTTCGGCGGGCTCGACCTGCGGCTCTCCCGCGCGGTCGGCGGACTGCGGGTGCACGGGGTGGTCCGGGGCGCGGCGGTGGTCGTGGTGCGGTGGCCGGGCGGTTCGGCCAGGACGGTGGTCGACGCGGTGGGGCGGTTCGGCGTCGAGCGGGTGCCGTTCGGACCGGTCCGGTGCGTGGTGCGGCGTGCGGGCCGTGATCACGCCACGCCGTGGGTCGTCGCCTGACGGCACGGGAGTCACTGTGCGCTGCTAGTCGCCTGATCGAGGGACGTCCATGTGGGTGAGCGTCATCGTTGGGGTAGAAGTCGCCGGTCAGGCGTCCACACCGGACACCACCCGGCCGTCCACACCGGACATTTCGTGCCGTCACCCCTTCAGGTGGACACGACAGACTGTGTTCAGGGACCGGTGGGACAACACGGACAGCCGCACGGCACCGCCCTTCCGAGTGGGTTCCGCCGGAGAACGTTCGAAAATGCGGTTCCCAGTGCTAGACATAGCAGAACGTCGACCTCGAACGGTCCGTCCCGTTCGCCTTACCCCGGAACGGTGGTGATCCACAGTGGCAACTCCCTACGCGGTGCGCCGCGGCGGATCGCTGCTGCTCCGGACGCTGGCGGTCAGCGGGTTCGCGGCGGCGGCGTGGTTCGTGTGCGCGGGGGTGGCGGCGGCGGGTGAAGACCACTCGGACGAGGTAGCGAAGCCGCTCGACGTGGTGAACCTCGCGCTCGGCAGGCCGCAGTCGGCGGCCGTCGACCAGGCGGTCGAGCACGTCCTGCCGGCGAAGCTCGCGCCGTTCGCGTCCGTCACGCCCACCGCTCAGCCGATCGGGTCGGCTCAGCCGATCGGGTCGTCCGCCGCGGTCGAGCTGTTCGCGGGTGACCTCGCCGTGGCCGTCGCCCCGGCCCCGCTGTCGGTCGTGCCCGAGCCGGAGTCCTTCCGCTTCCCGGACCCGGGCGCCTACTCCGACACCGGGGCGCAGAGCTACTCCGGGTACGGCTACTCGGACCCGGAGTACGGCTACGCCGACCCGGCTTACGGCTACGCCGACGGTTCCGGCGAGTACGGCAGCGCCACCGGCTACAGCCACTCGGGCGCGGTGTCGAACACGATGCCCGCCCCGCTGTACGAGGCGAAGGTGGCCGCGAAGGCCGCCGCCCGTGAGGCGGCGGCCCAGGCCGGCACGCCCGTGCCGGAGCCCGTGGTCCCCGTGACCGCGCCGGCGCGGCTGGACGTGCCGGCGCAGTTCACGCCGATCGCCGCGCCGTCGCAGGCCGCCACCCAGGTCACCCCGGACGCCGAGGTGGTCTGGGAGGCCCCGCAGCCGAGCGCCCCCGCGCCCGCGCCGAAGCAGGCCCCCGCGCCGAGCGCGCCGACGGCGTCCTCGGGCAGCGCGGACAGCGGCGGCGGCCACCGCGGCGGCGTGCTCGCGTCGCTCGCCGGCCAGTCGGACCTCAAGCCGTTGGTCGCGTGGTCGGCCGAGCGGTGGGACGACGGTCGTTCCCCCGGCAGCGTTCCCGGGCTGCCCAGCACGTCACCCGACTGAGGTCCGACGGGATCCGTGTGTCCTGAGCACGCGCGGCTACACACCGTCTGACCTGGTCTTTTCTCATTTCTCACGCATGTTCGCGCACGAATCACCAGGCCTCCCGTCCTGCCAACCGCGCCCTGGCAGGAACGGGTGAGGTCCCGTCGCCCGCGCTGCCCCCGCGAGCCTCGGGACCGCACGGGAACCTGCGGCAGGGGACGCCAATCCCTGGAGCGTCCCCGCCGCAGGTCCACGAACCGCCGTCGGGCTCCGGCTCACCGAGGGGCTGCGCCGGACCCGACGGCCGGGAAACACGATCGGGTGATCATGACCCGAAAATGTACGGAAACACCGTTACCGCCCCTCGGTTAAAACATGAGGCCCCCCGCCAACCACCCCCGTGCCCACCCCACGCCACCCGCCCCGGGACCGCCGATCAAGCGACCGGCATCGTGAGGTCGGCATCGGCCCCCAACGCGGACCCCGTGACCGACGCCGCCACCAGCCCGAGCCGACGAACGGCATCCCGCAACACCTCCGGCGACTGCACGAACGGCAACCGCAACCACCGCTCGAACCCGCCGTGCGCCCCGAACCGCGACCCCGGCGCCAAGCGGATCCCGTGGTTCTGCGCCACGACCGCGATGCGGGTGCTCACGGGGGCGTCCAGCTCGCACCACACGCTGAGCCCACCCTCCGGCCGGCGGAAGCGCCACGCCGGGCAGTGCTCGCGCAGGCCCGCCATGAGCACGTCCCGCCGCGCCGCCAACTGCGCCCGCCGTTCCCGCAGCGCCGGTTCGGGGTCGGCCAGCAGCTCGGCCAACACCAACTGCTCGACCACCGCGGAGCCCAGGTCCAGGGCGGTGCGGGTGGAGATCAGGCGGTGGACCACCTCGGCCGACGCCCGGATCCACCCGACCCGCAGGCCGCCCCAGTGGGACTTGCTGGCCGAGCCCAGCGTCACGACCAGGTCGTCGGCGAACTTCGCCAGCGGCGGGGGGCCGGTCAGCGGGTCGCCGTCCAGGTCCAGCTCGACGACGGTCTCGTCCACTACCAGCGGGGTGCGGGCGCGGCGGGCCGTGTCGGCCAGTTCGGCGCGGCCCTCGGCGTCCAGGCGGTGCCCGGTGGGGTTGTGGAAGTCGACCACGACGTAGGCCATGCGCGGTGCGGCCTGGCGGAGGGCGGCGGCGATGCCGGGCAGGTCCCAGCCGGTGTCGGTCATCGCGACCGGCACCGGGATCGCCGAGACGGCCTTGATCGCGTCCAGCGCGTTCGGGTAGCTCGGCTGCTCCACCAGCACCCGGTCACCCGGTCCGGTGAACAGGCGCAGGGTCAGCGCGAGCGCGTGCTGCGCGCCGCTGGTCACCACGATCTGGTCCGGTGAGGTCGGCAGCCCGCGCGCGGTGTACCGGTCGGCGATGCGGCGGCGCAGCTCCGGCACGCCGTGCTCGAAGTACCCGTGGTCGGCCAGGTGGTCCGGCAGGTAGCGCCTGACCTGGTCGAACGCCGCCAGCACGCCCGGCAGCGCCGGAGGTGCGGCCCGCGCGAAGTCGACCATGCTGTGCCCCACGAGCGGGGTGTCCGGCTCGACCCCCAGCGTCCCCGTCGGCAGGCTGATCCACGACCCCGCGCCACGGCGGCTCGCCACCAGCCCTTCCGACCGCAGCTGGTCCAGCGCGGCGGTGATCATCGTCCGGCTCACCGGCAGCACCTCGGCCAGCTCGCGCTCCGCGGGCAGCCGCGTCCCCGCGGGCAGCCGGCCGTCCAGCACCAGCATCCGGATCGCCGCGGCGAGGTCGGCCGAGCCGTGACGTGCGCCACGACGACGCCACTCGCCGAGCAGTCGGGCCAGCCGAAAGCCCGATATGCGTCCACCTGGCGGGATTTCGGAGGTCATAAGGCCAATTATTGCCAATTGGATCTGGAGTACAAGTCCAATCGCGACGAAAGATGGCCACATGCTCGCCGCACTCACCCAGGTCCCGGTCACCGTCTCGCCCGTCCGCCGCATCCCGCAGCTCCTCGCGGGCCTCTGGCTCTACGGCGCGAGCATGGCGCTGCAGATCCGCGCCACCCTCGGCCTCGACCCGTGGGACGTGCTGCACGAGGGCCTGACCAAGATCACCGGCCTGTCCTTCGGCACGATCACCGCCCTCGTCGGCGTCGCGGTGCTGCTCTGCTGGATCCCGCTGAGGCAGAGACCCGGCGTCGGCACGGTCAGCAACGTGATCGTCATCGGCGTCGCGGTCGACGTCACGCTCGCGATCCTGCCCAGCCCCGCCGACCTGCTGCCGCGCATCCTCTTCCTGACCGCCGGCATCGTGCTGAACGGCCTGGCCGCCGCCGTCTACATCGGCGCCCGCCTGGGCCCCGGTCCGCGCGACGGCCTCACGACCGGTTTCTGCGCGCGGACCGGGACCTCGTTGCGCCTGGTGCGCACCGTGGTCGAGGTGACGGTGCTGGCGATCGGCTGGCTGCTCGGCGGCACGATCGGCGTGGGCACCGTCCTCTACGCGGTCACCATCGGCCCGCTGACCCAGGCGTTCCTCCCCCTGGTCACCTGGGTGAGCGAGCGACCCGCTTCCTGACCTCCACGTAGCTCACCCCGCGCGCCCCCAGCACCTCGGCCACGAGCCCGCGTTCGGCCAGCAGCGCCAGCAGCAGGTGCTCCTGGCCGAGCGTGCTGTGGCCGAGGTCGCGGGCTTCGACCAGGCTGCGCTCCAACGTCTTCTTCGCCGCCGCCGTGAACGGCAGGTGGTTGCCGAAGAACCGCCGCCGACGCCGGCCCGGCACACCGGCCAGCGCGCCTTCGCCGTGCGTGCGCTCCACCGACGCCACGATCTGGTCGACGTCGATGCCGAGCCGCCGCAGGGCCTCGGTGTCGGCGTCGCTGAGCCCGCCCTTGCGCCGGGCGGCGGCGAACGCGTCGACCACCTCGTCGTGCTCCAGCGAGAACTCCGCGAGCACCGGTGCGTCGAGCAGCGCCAACGCGAGGTGCTCCGGTCCGATCTCGGGCGCGTCGAGGCGTTCGGCCTGGACGACGGCCTGGTGGACGGCCTCGCGGGCGGCCCTGGTGAACCGTTCCCCGATCATCGGTCTCCCCCGTGCTTCTTGTGGACGGCCTGCCGGGTGACCCCGAGTTCGGCCGCGATCTCCTGCCATGACCAGCCGCGGGCGCGGGCGTTGCGCACCTGGACGGCTTCGAGCGTTTCGAGCAGTCGGCGCAGCGCGCTCACCGCTCGCAGCCCGACCCTGGGGTCTTGGTCGCCCGCCGCCGAGGCGAGCTCGGTTGCCTCCGTCATGCTGTCAACGTAGGTTGACACAAGCTCGGTTGTCAACCCAAGTTGACGCACTAGGCTCGGCGGGGATGCCGGAGATCACGACCGCCGAACGGCCCGGGGTGGGCCGTGACGGCCTGCCGCGACCCACCGAGGACCGCGTCGTCCGACTGCCGAACGCCGTGGTGCTGCTCGACGGCGCCACCTCGCCGACCCCGCGCGAACGCGACGGGGGCTGGCACTCCCGGCACCTGGCCGAGGAGCTGACCCGCCTCGACGGCGACCTGGCCGACGACCTGGCCGACGCGATCGCCCGCCTGGCCGCCCGGTTCGGCCTGACCCCGGGCGACTCGCCGTCGAGCACGGTCGCGATCACGCGCTGGACCGACACCGCCGTGGACGTCCTGGTGCTGGCGGACAGCCCGGTCGTCGTCTTCACCCGCACGGGTGTCGAGGTCGTCGCCGACCACCGCCTGCGCGACCTCCGCGGCCGGGTCGACCGGATCACCGACTGGCGCAACCGCGAGGGCGGCTGGTGGGTGGCGGAGGCGGAACCGGCCGCCGCGCACCGGGCCGTGCGGGCGAGGTGGCCGCGCGAGGAGGTCCGCGCCGTGGTGATGGCGACCGACGGCGTGTCCTGCGGGGTGGACGACTACGGCTTGTTCGCCGACTGGCAGAGCGTGTTGGACATCACGTCGGAAAAAGGGCCGGAAGCCGTGCTGGACGAGATCCGCGGTGCCGAAGCGGGTGACGCGGATCGCCGGAAGTGGCCGCGCGCGAAAGTGCACGACGATCAGGCGTTGGCGGTCATCCGATTCACGCCCGGTAAATGAGAAAAGCCCCTCGCGCTCAGCGGAGGGGCTTTCTCGAACGATCTGGTGGCCAGGGGCGGGGTCGAACCGCCGACCTACCGCTTTTCAGGCGGTCGCTCGTACCAACTGAGCTACCTGGCCAGGTAGCGGCTCGACCTAGCGGCCGAACAGCCTTGCGACCCAGACGGGACTCGAACCCGCGACCTTCGCCGTGACAGGGCGACGCGCTAACCAACTGCGCCACTGGGCCTTGCTCACTTCTGCCTTGCGGTCTCACTGTACAGCGTGCCCCCAACGGGATTCGAACCCGCGCTACCGCCTTGAAAGGGCGGGGTCCTAGGCCGCTAGACGATGGGGACCTGAATCCTCCGGCAGCCCTTGGGCCACCTTCTTTCCCAGGCCCTCCACGCTGTCCGGTGGAAGCATCGTAAGCATAGGGCACAAGGGTCCACACCTCCAAAACGGGGGGTGCACACGTTGTTGACCTGCGATTCCACCCCGGCTCGCGATCGTTCACGCGCCCGTCGGCGGGACGTGCCGCGTCACGCCGGCCCCGGAAGCACCGCGACGACACGGCGGCCCCTCCGGGAACGACGCGTCCCGAAGGGGCCGTGACCGTGACGTCCTACCGCTGGACCGGCGGCACGCCCCCGTCCTCACCCGGCGTGAGCCCGAGCATGTCGAGCAGCAACCGGCAGTCCTCGGCGCTGGTGGCACCCCGCGCCACCGACAGCCGAGCCCGGTGCACCCGCTCGTCCGAGATCCGCGACGGCTCACCGGTTCGCTGGGCCGGCACCCCACCGCCGCCCGGCCTGGACATCGTGTCGTCCTGGTTCCACAGGAACTGACGCACTTCAAGGGACCCGCTCATGACGCCTCCCCGACTTGAGGTTGGCGCGAGGCTAAGCGAGCCCGTCGAACCGCCGCAGCCCCCCGGAGAGTGATTCAGGGGCGACGCAGCGTCACTTTCCGTGTAGGCCACTTGGTGTCAAGCGCCGCGTGATGTGCTTGTCGCGAACGAGGAGGGTGCAACCCATGACCGAACCGGTACCGGGGCAGACGCCGGAACCCACCGAGCATGAACCCGCCGAGGGGGAGACCACCCCGGCGGGGCCCGCGGCGGCGAACCCGCAGGAGCTGTTCGGCAGCCTGTCGCTGTCGGCGATCGAGGCCGACATCGACCGGCTGATGAACGACAAGATGAGCCAGTTGGACGGGATGCTCGCGGGACTGGAGGACCTGGTGCAGCGCCTGGAGGGCGAGATCACCAACCTGGAGGCGCCGCCCGACGGGCCCGACACCGCGGGATCGGACGCCCCGAAGGGGTAGTCCCGGCGGCGCGGCCGGGCAAGGGGTTCGGCCATCGCTTACCTGAAGATTTCGGGTCAACCCACTCCCCAGGCCCACGTGCGCGTGCAACAATCCGAATTGCTGACACACCCCCGGTCAGCGCCTGTGGAGATCCCCTCCGGCCCCCGCGTTCCTCCCCCTGGCGCGGGGGCCTCTCCATGCACACATCTGTGACCCAGGCCACAGTTCAGGCGGCTCCGCAACGCAACCGTTATCGTGTCGCCGTGCCTCTTGGATCCCTTGGACGGTCGAAGTCTGGCCGGCATCGCCCGCCCGCGAATGAAGTCGACGGACCCGTGCCCGACGAGGAGCTGGAGTCGTACCTGGCCGCCCTCGCCCCGGAGACGGCGGACGCGGAGACGACGGCCGGCACCAGCTTCGGCAACGCGCAGGTCTACCAGCTCCGCCTCCAGCTGATGGCGAACGAGCAGCTGAAGGAGCTGGCCGCCGAACGGCAGACCTCGCCCCAGGCGCTGGCCACGGAGTGGGTCATGCAGCGGCTGGAGTGGGAAGCCCGCCAGCGCGGCTACTAGCCCGGCGCACCACGTGAAACGCCCCGGCCCCGAAGCCGGGCCCGAACCCCGATCGACGAGCAGGCCCCCGACCATCCCGGTCGGGGGCCTGCTCCGTCAGTGCCAAGACGTGAAGTTGTGACGATCGCCGCGATCAGACCTTGCGCACGTTCTGGGCCTGCGGACCCTTGGTGCCCTGGCCGATCTCGAACTCGACCCGCTGGTTCTCCTCCAGGGTGCGGAAACCCTGACCCTGGATCTCCGAGTAGTGCACGAAGACGTCCGGCCCGCCGTTCTCCTGGGCGATGAAGCCGAAGCCCTTCTCGGAGTTGAACCACTTGACAGTGCCCAGTGCCATGTACCTGCCTCCATCGCAGGAAAGCTTGGGGCTGCACCGTGCAGCCCCGGCCGTCCCGGGGCGTTTCCCCCACCGCTGGGGTGGGGACGGCACGCCCGCGTGTCGTTCCGCGAGCGTGAGACACGAACACAGAAACCACGGCCTGCGTGGCTGAGCGTATCGGTTGGTGACGCCCAGCACTACACCCCCGAAGTCATTGGTCCACCGGACAGCTACTTCTCCGTCACCTTGGGTGGTTCCGGCAGCGGCACGCCGGCCTGCCCGATGTTGCGCTCCAACGCCGACCGCCACTCGCCGGAGCCGACCATCTTCTCGATGGCCGCGCTGACCTCCGACCTGCCCTTGGCGTCGTCCTTGGCCAGCCCGATCCCGTACCGCTCGGTGGTGAACGGCTTGCCGACGAGCTTGAGCAGCTCGGGGTTCTCCGCCACGTACCCGGCGAGGATCACCTCATCGGTGGTCACCGCGTCGACGTTGCCCGCCAGCAGGGCGATCACGCAGTCGGAGTACTGGCCGTACTCCACGAGCTGCACGTCCTGGGCGAACTGGTCCTTCACCCGCTGCGCCGACGTCGAACCGGTGACCGAGCACAGCTTCTTGCCGTTCAACGTCTCCGGGCCGGTGATGTGGTCCTCGGTGAAGCGGACGAGCACGCCCTGGCCGGTCTCGAAGTACGGTCCGGCGAAGGACACCTGCTCCTTGCGCTTGTCGGTGATCGAGTAGGTGGCGACGACGAAGTCCACCTCGCCGGAGGCGATCAGCTTCTCCCGGTCGGCGGAGCGCGCTTCGCGCCAGGTGATGCCCTTCTCGTCGACGCCGAGCTGCGCGGCCACGTACTTGGCCACGTCCACGTCGAAGCCGACGTACTTGCCGTCGAGGCGGCGCTGGCCCAGGCCCGGTTGGTCGAACCGGATGCCGATGGTCAGCTTGCCGTCGTCGGCCTTGCCGGCGAGGGTGTCGTCGCTCGCGCCGCCGCACGCGGCGATCAGGGAGAGGGCCGTGACCAGCGCGGTCGCGGGCAGCAGTCGTCGGAACAGCATGAGGTGCGAACCTCTCGGGGTGCTCGGGAACGCGGGCGCGGATCGACGCGCCGGACGTTGGCCATGCTAAGCAAACCGAGCGGTCCTCTTGATGCGATAAAGGTCGCAGTGGTCCACTCCACTGCGCCGTTCGGAGCAGTTCCCGTTGTGAGCCCGCCGACTCCGCGCTACGACGGGAGCAGCGCGCGCCTCGGCGCAACCTGCAGGCCCAGTCGCCGTATCGCCTTGTTCACGTGACCCTCGGGGACGCCCCAGCGGATCGGCGCGGGGACGAGCAGCGCGGCGGCCCGGGCGGCGCGCAGCAGGGCGGTGGCGGCGGGTTCGGGGTACGGGCGGTGGCCGTGCAGGGCGATGGCCCACTCCGGTTGCACGGAGTACGCCAGGTGGCCCAGCAGCGGCTCGTAGGCGTCGAGGCCGAGGCGCAGCAGGCCGTCCACGGGCGGGCGGTGCAGGAACCGGTACACCACCTCGGAGTCCGCGGTGCGCTTGAGGTCGGGGAGCACGGCGGCGAAGTAGTCGGCCATCTCGGCGGCGCTGCCGGGCACCTCGTCGGAGTGCAGGCCGACGAGGGCGGCGGTGCGGCGTTGTTCGGCGTAGTAGCGGTCGACCTGGGCGTCGGTGAGGCGGTAGCCGGCGCGGCGCAGCACGGTGAGGAAGCAGTGGACCTCGGCGCAGTGCACCCACAGCAGCAGTTCGGGGTCGTCGACGCGGAAGCTGCGGCCGTCGGCGTCCTTGGCGCGCAGGCTGCGGTGCACGCCGCGGACGCGGGCGGCGGCCCGTTCGACCTCGTCGGTGGAGCCGTAGCTGACCGTGCCGACGAAGTCCGCGGTGCGCCGCAGGCGGCCCAGCGGGTCGCGCTGGAAGCTGGAGTTCTGCACCACGGCGGCGACCGCGCGGGGGTGCAGCGACTGGAGGTAGAGGCTCGCGATGCCGGCGACCCACATGGCCGGGTCGGCGTGCAGCTGCCACGTGACGGTTCCCGGTCCGAGCAACCCGACGTCCACCACCCGATCGTGTCACGCTCTCGGATTTCCGTCACCCCCCGCGACCAGCCGGAACAGGCTGGGGCGTAACACCTTCCGCGTGGTGGACGATTCCACGTGACAGCTTGGAGCCTCGGAGCGGGTGCTGGGATGAGCAGTGGCAGGGGTGTCGCGTTCGCCGGAGTGGCGCTGTTACTGGCGACCGGCGCGCTCGTGACGCTGGCGCTCACGGTGGACGACCCGCGACCGGTCGATGTGCGGCAGGTGCAGCTGAGTCCGGTGGAACCGGGGGTGCTCAGCGCCACCTACACGACCACCTTGGAGATCGCGCGGCCGACGACGGTGCTTGTGGTCGTCCCGCCGCCCGAGCCGCGGCCCGTGCCGCCGATCACCACCACGACCACCGTCGCCGTGACGACGACCTCCGAGCCGCCCGCGCCGCCCAGCGCGCCGGAGAGCTCCACGTCCACCACCCCGTCGTGGGGCGAGAACTGCGACCACTCCTACGTGACCGAGGGGCCGTGCGTGCCGTGGCGGTTCCCGCGCGGGGTGCGGCGGTTCTGCGAGTGGCTGCGCGAGCAGGGGACCACGCGCATCGAGGTGGTCGGCTGGGACCGCCACTACCTGGATCGCGACCGTGACGGCATCGCGTGCGAGCGTGCCGACTGACGGCCCGCGCGGACCTGAGCGTTGAACTCGGGGGTCCTGAACGTAGGACACACGCGTTCCGAACGTAGGACACACGCGTTCTGAACGTAGGACACACGCGTTCTGGAGGTAGGACTCGCGCGGGGGTCAGCGGTCGGCCAGGCGGTCCAAAGCGGTGCCCACGCGGTCGGTCAGCAGGGACAGCGCGCCCACCGTGCGGGTGGTCGGGTCGTCGGTGGAGCCGCCGAGGGCCCGGGCGCGGACGTAGGCGGCCTTCACCTCCTGCCAGCGGGTGGCCTGGGCCGGGGTCAGGGTGCCGCGCAGCTCGGCGAGCTTGAGCAGGTTCGCCTCGGCGTCCGAGGTCAGGGTCTGCGCCTCGCCCGCGTAGTGGTCGTCGATCACGGCGGCCAGCTCGGCGTCGTTCATCACCGGCACCACCTTCTCGGCCAGCTTGTTCATGTTGCGGTAGGAGCCCTGCAACCGGAACGGCGGCTCGACGCGCGAGGCGTCGGACTGGGCGGCCGAGGCGATGTAGGCCCGGTTGTTGGCCAGCACGACCTCCTGCACCCGCAGCAGCTTGCGCAGCACGGACAGCACCTGCTCCAGCTCCACCGACGGGTACGGGTGCGCGAGCCGGTCGGCCCGCACGTCCTCGCCCCGCGCCATCCGCACGAGCAGCTCCACGTCGCCGCGATCACGCGTGGACAGCGGGGCCAGCACCGGGTTCGACGTCAACGCGTTCTCGACGTAGCTCAACGCGAACAGCTCCTCGCGCCCGGACAGCACGTCGCCCAGGTTCCACACGTCGGCGCGGTTGGCGAGCATGTCGGGGACGCGGAAGCGCTGCCCGGACTCGGTGTACGGGTTGCCGGCCATGCACACCGCGAACCGCTTGCCGCGCAGGTCGTAGGTGCGCGTGCCGCCGTCCCACACCCCTTCCATGCGCCGCTGCGCGTCGCACAAGGAGATGAACTTCTGCAGCAGTTCCGGTGACGTGTGCTGGATGTCGTCCAGGTACAGCAGCACGTTGTTGCCGGCCTCCAGCGCGAACGAGATCTTCTCGACCTCCTGCCGCGCGGTGGCGTTCGGCGCGTCCGCCGGGTCGACCGACGTCACGTCGTGGCCCAGCGCCGGGCCGTTGACCTTGACGAACACCAGGCCGAGCCGGTTGGCCACGTACTCCATCAACGTGGTCTTGCCGTAGCCGGGCGGGGAGATGAGCAGCAGCAGGCCCATCTGGTCGGTGCGCTTGCCCTCGCCCGCCGCGCCGAGCTGCTTGGCCAGGTTGTCGCCGATCAGCGGCAGGTACACCTCGTCCAGCAGCCGGTTGCGCACGAACGCGCTCATCACCTTCGGCCGGTACTCGTCCAGCCGCAACCGCGCCCGTTCGGCGGCCACGACCTCGTTGCGCCGCCGCTGGTAGGCCCGGTAGGCGGGCACGCGCTGCTCGCGGAACGCGCGCGTGCGGGCCAGCAGCTCGTCCAGCCGGAAGGTCAACGACCGGTCCACGACCCGCGGGTGCGTGCCGAGCAACCCGTCCACGGTGGTCGTCAACTGGGCCGACGACTCGTGCCGCGGCAGGTCGCGGCACAGCTCCAGCGCCACGGCCTCCGGCAGGTCCGGATCGGCTCGACCGCCCAGGAACGCCTCGTACCAGCCCTGGACCAGACGCCGTCGCACGTCGAGGTCGGCCAACGCGCACAGGTCCTCGTCGAACTCCTTGCGCCCGCCCAACGCCCGGTGGAACGCGTCGACCAGAGCACGCGCCCCGGCGCTGGTGGCGAACCCGAACGGCGCGCCGCACAGCTCCTCGAACAGGTACTCGCCTGCCAACGGGTCGCCGGCCGCCGCGGCCAGCTCCGCGCACAGCTCGTCGATGGCCGCGGTGTGCCCGAACGCCTCCCGCGCGCGTCCCAGCGACACCGCCCGCCGTTCGAACGCGGCCCGCACGTCCTCGTCCGCCGAGGCCCAGTACAGCTGCGCCGCCGCACGCGCACCCGGCGGGTACCGCAGCACGCCCGCGCCCGCGTGCAGCCGCAGCACCGCGTCGAGGACGCGTGCCGCGTCGTGGTCGTGCACGCCCCGCTCGTAGCCCTCGTCCAGCCGCGACTCGGCCACCTGCCGCACCAGCTCGGGCAACCGGTCCTCGGTGACGGCGGCGTGCAGCGCGTCCACCGGGTGCGTGGCCAGGATCGACGTGGCCAGGTGCTCGGCCCGGTACACCTCGGCCGTCTCCGACACCAGGAGCTGGTCCCAGAACGGCCGGGTGTCGGCGAACGCGGGGTCGCGCACGGGCGAGCGGAAGTCGGTGCCGGTGAGGGCGAACGACAGCACGCCGTCCTTCGGCACCAGGGTCAGGTCGACCGGCTGGGTGTTGACCGCGAACCGGTGCCTGCCCAGCCTGATGGTCTCGCCGTCGAACAGGTCGAGCCGGTCGCGCAGCGCGCGGCCCGCCTCCTGCCACGCGGCCAGCAGCCGCCCGTCGAGCTCCTCGGCCCGCACCTGGTCGCCCAACGCCCGCAGCTCGTCGGCCACGGAACGGACCTTGGCCACCATCGGGTCGGCCGCGAAGTAGGTGTTGACCTCGTCCAGCGAGGCCGGCGACGCCACCCGCCGGGTGATGCCCGCGAGGATCCGGTCGGCCGAGGACGCGAGCCGGTCCGCGCGGCGGGCGCGGTCGTCCAGCAACGCCTGCTTGCGCGACGAGAACGCCTCGTAGACGTCGGTCCGCTTGGTCTCGAGCCGGGCGAGGAAGTCGTCGAACTCGCCGAACCGCGACTCCAGGTTCTCCAGTTGCAGCAGCAACCTGCCCAGTTGCTCGTCGCACCGCTGCGGGGTGTCCGCGACCGCCAGCGCGCCGGTGATCGCCTGGCCCAGCAACGCGAACTCCGCGGCGAACTCGGCCCGGCCCTCGGTGGCCACCAGGGCACGCCGGCGACCGTCCACGGTGGCCCGCGCCCGGTTCAGCCCGCCCAGCACCTCGCCGATGCGCTCCAGGATCGACGTGCGCACGGTGGCGTCGGCGATGTCCAGCGAGCCGACGACCTCGGTCAGCACCTCCAGGCCGTGCTGCTGCTCGGCCAGCTCCTCGACCACGGGCGCGGCCTCGGCGACCGTGCCGATCGCGTCGGCCCGACCGACCAGCGCCTCGACCCGCTCGTGGTAGCCGGTGAACGCGTCGTCACGCCGCAGGTGCTCGACCGCGCGCCGCGCCGTGACGCCCAGCTCGTCGTCCAGCGACGCCACGAGCGCGTCGATGCGCGCCACGTCGGCGTACCGCAGCTCCTTCAACGTCACCAGGTGCCCTTGCGCCTGCCGCAGGTCGGCCAACTGCCGGACCCACGCGTCCGCGGTCGTGGGCGCCTCGCCGCGCACCCGGCGCACCACCGACGCGATCCGCTCGTCGGCCTCCGCCACCGCGGCCGCCGCCCGGTCGGTCAGCTCCCGCACGGCCTCGAACTCGTCCAGCACCTGCTCGGCCGTCGCCCGCACCTGCGTCAAGGGGCCGCGCAGGTCCTCCAGCTCCGGCTCGCCCAGCCAGTGGTAGGTGTCGAGCACCCTGGTGCACGAGGCGATCAGGTCCTCGAACACCGCCACCGACGGCGCCATCTCGCCGACCACCCGGCTCACCGACAGGCAGTCGGAGACGCCGCGCACCAGGTCGGCGTTCCCGACCTTCTCCAACGGCCCCGTGCCCACCGGCTGGGCGGCGGCGTAGGCGTCGGACAGGTACGGCGTCCGCCACACCTGCATCGGGTGCACCCGGGTCGGCTCGTCGTTCATCGCGCGGAACACGACCAGCGTGCCGTCGTCGAACAGCGAGTACCCGTGGCACGACAGCGGGTTCGCCACCTCCTTGCGGATCACGTTGTACGGCAGCAGCAGAGACCGGCCGTCACGGCGGGCGTGGAAGACGTACAGCACGTCCTCGCCGTTGGTGGAGCGGATGACCCGCTCGAACTCCAGCTCGTCCACCGGGGTGTCGAACGTCTTGCTGACGCCCGTGGCGAGGTAGTAGCCGCCGGGGAAGATCAGGCCCTGGTCCTCGGGCAGCCGCCGGCACGCCTGGCCGATGCCGTCCAGCCGCACCACCGACCGGGTGCGGGTGTTGAACACCAGGTGACGCCACGCGGTCTCGTTGTACGGGCGGATGCGCAGCAGGATCAGCGAGCCGACCCGCGCGTACTGCACCTCGCCGTCGGCCAGCGACTGCAACGGCTCGTCCACCGGCTCGGTGTAGACGCCCTCGCCGGTCTCGGTGTTGTCCTCCACCTTGATCGTGAGGTCGCCGCCGATGGTCTCGACGAACACCTCGTCCTCGATCGAGATGTGCGGGTGCCGTCCCAGCACGTGGTGCTCGCGGCCCGTGACGACCCATTCGAAGCCGTGCGACGGCGGGAACACGTGGTCGCGCTCGCCCCGGTTGTCCAGGTACTCGACCGTGCCGTCCACGTCGACCCGCCAGCGCAGCACCCGGACGTCCTCGATGCGCGCGCCGGTCTGGAACACCGCCAGCAACCGGCCCTCGACCCGGCGCAGCTGGATCAGGCGCGTGTCGCGGTAGTACCGGTACAGCTCGGCGAAGTCGCGCTCGAACCTCGGGTCGCGCAGGAGGCCGGGCAGCTCGTCGTCGGCCGCGTCCTCGAACCGGAACGCGTCACCGTCACGGGTGAAGCGGTGCAGCGAGAACACGTCGTCGACGGTCGTCTCGGGCTTGAGGCCGATGAAGACGTTGTAGCCGAACAGCATCAGCCCGGCCACCTGCACCACGTCACGCGGCACGCAGTTGTGCTCGGTGCGGATGCGCTCGGTGCCCAGCAACCTCAGCTCGGCGCTGCCGAACACCTCCAGCCGGCGCGCGTTGAGCGCTTCGGCCCGGCGGGCGAGCCCGGCGGCCTGCTCGGCCAACCGGGCCCGCAGCACCTCGTAGGTGCCCGCCTCCAACGTCGGTGCCGCGTCCGCTGGCGTGGTCACGACAGCGAGGCGACCGGCCGCTCGGCCACGCCCAGGCGCTGCGCGGCGGCCAGCAGCTCGCGCAGCTTGCCCTCGTCCGGCCCACCGGAGTTGATCAGCTTGAGCAGCAGCGCGGACACGGTCAGGTTCTTCACGTCACCGGTGCTGAGAGAGCCGAGCAGCCTGCCGATGTCGTCGGTGAAGCTCGCCGACCCGTCCAACCACGGCCCGGCGAGGGTCCGCGCGACCTCGGAGTGCCCGACGAACCCGTCCACCTGCTTGCCCACGGTGATCGCGCCGACGATCCGGTCGAAGAACATGCTGTCGCCGCCGACGATGTCGATGTCGGCCTTCTCCAAGCCCGCGGCCAGCACCAACGCCTGCGACTCGGCCACCTGCCGCTGCACGTCGATCCCGGCCAGCCGGACCTCCTTGTCGGCCTCCAACCGCAGCCGGTACTCCTCGTGCTCGCGGGTCGCCTCGTCCAGCGCGGCCATCGCGCCCGCCTTGTCGGACAGGCCCTCCGCCTCGCCCTTGAGCTTCTCGCGGATCGCCAGCGCGGCGACCAGCGCCTTCTCCTTCTCCACGGCGGCCTCGGCGCGGCCGACCTTCTCGATCGCCTCCGCGTCGCGCTCGCGCACCTGCACGTCGGCGAGACCGGTCGCGGCCGCCTCGGCCTGCTTGCCCTCGGCCAGCCGGATCATGGCGCGGGTGTCCAGCTCGGCGGCCTGCTGCCGGGCCTCGGCCAGCAGCAGCTCCTCGCGGGCCTTGAACTTGGCGGCCTGCTCGGCGGCCTCGGCCGCCTTGATGTCCTTGACCAGGCCCTCCTGCGCCTGCGCCTCGGCCTTGATCACTACCGTCTGGCGCTGCCGCTCGGCCTCCTCGACCGCACGCAGCCGCTTGATGATCTCCTCCTGCTCGGCCACGGTCTTCTCCACCGCGATGCGCTCGCGCACCACCTCGGCGATGGACCGCTTCTCGGCCTCCAGCTCCTTGTCCGCGGCGATCCGGGTCAGCTCGGTCTCCCGCTCCCGGCCGATGACCTCCAGCATCCGGTCCTTCTCGATGCGCTCGGTCTCGATCGCGATCACGCGCTCGCGGTTCTTCTCCGCCACCGCGATCTCGCGCGCCTTGTTCTCGGTCTGGATCCCCAGCTGCTCGTCCGTGCGGATGTGCGCGGTGTTGGCCTTGAGGCGCTCCTCGGCCTGCACCTTCGCGATCTCGGCCTCCTCGCGGGCGCGCATCGTCTCGACCTCGCGCTTCTGCTTGATCTCCGCGTCGGCCTGGCGGCGCTCCAGCTCCAGGATCGCCTCGCGCGCCTCGACGTTCTGGCGCGTGATCTCCTTCTCCTCGTGCCGCGTGAACTCGTTCGTGCGCACGTGCTCGATCGCGGTCAGCTCGGTGATCTTGCGGATGCCCTGGGCGTCGAGGATGTTCGACGGGTTGAGCTGCGCCATCGGCGTCTGCTCCAGGTAGTCGATCGCCGCGTCCTCGAGGCTGTAGCCGTTGAGGTCGGTGCCGATGACCTGGATGATCCGGTCGCGGAACTCGTCGCGCTTGGTGTAGAGGTCGATGAAGTCGAGCTGCTTGCCGACCGTCTTCAACGCCTCGGAGAACTTGGCGTTGAACAGCTCCTGCAACGTCTGCTCGTCGCTGGCGCGGGCGGTGCCGATCGCCTGGGCGACCTTGATGACGTCCTCGACGGTCTTGTTGACCCGCACGAAGAACGTGATCCGGATGTCGGCCCGGATGTTGTCCTGGCAGATGAGGCCCTCTTGGCCCGCGCGGCGGATCTCGATCGTCTTCACCGAGATGTCCATGACCTCCGCGCGGTGCAGCACCGGCAGCACCACCGCGCCGGTGAACGTGACGTCCACCTTGCGCACCTTGGAGATGATCAGCGCCTTGCCCTGGTCGATCTTGCGGAACAGGCGGCTGACCAGGATCAGCACGCCGATGACGACGACCAGGACGACGGCGACGAGAATGCCGAACCCGGTGGTGATGACATCCATCAGTGGTCCCCCCGTGTGAGAGTCGGGCCGTGTCCGAGGTCGAGGGACGCGACCCAGAAGAACTCGCCGTCCGCGTCGTAATCGAAGATCAGCGCGGTGGCGCCCGCGGTCAGCGGGTCCTCGCCCGGCTGCCGCACCTGCACGACGGCCGACGAGCCGTCCGCGGCGGTGACCTCCGCCTGGCCGAACGTCCGCGTCACGCGACCCGTGCGGATGACGCACGTGCGGCCGACGAAGTCCAGCCGCGACGCGGGCGGGTCGGCCGGGAACAGCCGCTTCAGCGGCGTCATCACCAGCCGGGTCAGCACCAGCCCCGCGGCGAGCGCACCGCCGAGCACGCCCGCACCGGCGAGCGTCGACGGCGGCTCGAACACCACCACGCCGGCCAGGCACGCGAACCACGAGAACGCGATCAGCAGGGACAGCCCCAGGGTCGCGGGCACGCCACCGATGTCCAGCTCGACCCAGTCCGCGTCCGCCGCGCCGAAGGCGACCAGCAGCCAGTAGGCCACCACGATCACCAGCGGCACGGTGAGCACCGCGACCGGGAATCCCAGCGACGCCGCGAAGAACTCCCCCATGCACCCCCCTTGCACGGGACACTAACCCGTTTCCGGCGGCCACCAGGGGCGAATGACGCAACGCGGTCGAACCACCCCGGTCAGTGCACGAGCAGCCCCGACACCCGCGTCAGCGGGTTGCCCGCGTAGCTGACCACCGCGCCGTCGGCGAACGGCATGGACCGGATGCTCATGCCCGCGAAACCCTGGTCGGTCACGAACCAGCCCCACGTCGTCAGCCACGGCCGGTCGTCGCCCGGCACCACGTCCGGCGTCGGCCGCACGCGTTCCTGCACCACGTACGGCTGCCCCGCCACGTCGTCGAGCACCGCGGCCCACTCCCGGTCAGTCAGCAGCCAACCGGGGTGCACACCCGCGCCCGCGAACCCGCCCGCCGCCTTGACGATGAGGTTCTCCCGGTCGGCGCGCAGCCGGTCGCGCGGCACGTCGTGAACCAGGCGGGTCCACGGCACCAGCCGGTCCACCAACGCCCGCTCGTCGTCGGTCAGCTCCTCGCGGCGCTCCGACAGCAGCGCGATGGTCGACTTGCTGCCGTAGTAGTAGCTCGACAACGGCGTGTACAGCTCAGTCTTGTGACCCTTGGCCAGCAGGTCGGCGTACCCCACGGCCTGGGCGGCGGAGAAGTACCGGACCGCCACGTCCAGCCGGGCGCCGCGCAGGTGCAGGTAACCGTTGCGCTCGGTCAGCTCGTCCAGCTCGCCGAGCAGCACGTCCACGCCCAGCCGGGCGCACGTCTCGCGGAAGCTCGCGAACCCCTTGGCGAACCTGGCCAGCATCCCGCCCTCTTCCAGGAACGCGACGGTGCGGTCGCGGCCGATGGCGTCGAGCAGCTTCTCCACCGGGTTGAAGTACGTCAGCTCGTGCTCGCGCACGAACGGCTGGAAACCCGGGTTCTCGTGGATGACGCGGGCCAGCTCGCCGAGGTCGGGGCCACCGAGCTGCGAACCCGCGTTGACCTCCAGCAGCCGGAAGTCGTCGCCGACCCGGTAGATGTCCGCGCGGCCGTGCATGGGCGGGCGGTCCGAGCCCATGATCGCGGCTTCGGCGGGCGGGATGCCCAGCGCCTCGGCGAACCGCGTGAAGCTGCCGTCGAACATCCTCTTGGGCAAGGAGAAGAGGAGCTCGAAGAAGTCCATGACGTCCGCCGCGATGCGGTGCGCGGTGTGCTCCTCGAGGAAGAACGGCCGGTCGACCAGCCGGTGGCCGTAGGCGGCACGCAGGGCGGGCGGCAGGTCGAGCCGGCGCATCACCCCGTGCAGGCCCTCGTCGTCCAGGTACGCCTGCGTCACGTGGTCGGTCACCGTCGCCGCTCCTCCGGGTCGTGGGTCGGCGCACATGATGGCCGAGCGCCCAGCCCACGAGAATCCCCCGAAGCGCCGTGCGGACGTCCGCCGCCGGGTCGGGGGCTTTCCGCCTCCGCGAACGCTTCGGGGGCGGTGACTAGGACTGGGGCAGCTTCACGGTCTTGCGGGTGCGCGGCGCGGACGGCGGCGGCACCACCGGCCCGATGTCCCCGTCCGGCGCCTCGTCCAGGTCGACGATCACGGGGGCGTGGTCGCTGGGCCCGGTGCCCTTGCGCGCGTGCCGGTCGACCCACGCCGCCTTCACCCGCGCCGCCACCGGCGTCGACGCCAGCACCAGGTCGATGCGCATGCCGAGGTCCTGGTGGAACATGCCAGCGCGGTAGTCCCAGTAGGTGAAGACCCGCTCGTCGGGCCACCGGTCGCGGACCACGTCGTGCAGCCCGACCGCCTGCAACGCCGCCAGCGCCTCCCGTTCGGGCGCGGTCACGTGCGTGTGGCCGACGTAGGCCGCCGGGTCGAACACGTCCGCGTCCGCCGGCGCGATGTTCACGTCACCGCAGACCACGACGTCCCGCGGCCCGGCCGCCACCACGTCCCGCAACGCCGCGAGCCAGGCGAGCTTGTAGTGGTAGTGGTCGGAGTCGGGTGACCGCCCGTTCGGCACGTAGACCGAGTGCACCCGCACCCCACCACACGTCGCCGCCACCGCCCGCGCCTCGGGGTGCGGGAACCCGGGCCCGTCCGCGAGCCCGTCGACGACGTCGTCGAGCCCCACGCGGGACAGGATCGCCACCCCGTTCCACCGGCTCTCGCCGTGCGCCGCCACCTCGTACCCGCGAGCGGCCAGCTCGTCACCGAGCAGCGCGACGAAGGCGTCGTCGGCCAACTTCGTCTCCTGCAGGCAGACCACATCGGGCCGCCGCTGGTCGAGCCACGGCAACAACCGGGGCACCCGCTGCTTGACCGAGTTCACGTTCCAAGTAGCCACCCGCACAACCCCACGGTAGTCCGAACGCACCACCGCGACGCATCCCCAACCCCCTGACCAGCCCCACCAGCCGACCCCCGCACCCGAACGTGACACCACCCACACCACCGCCCCGACCACCCCGCTCACCACGGGCGCCGGTCTCGGTAAGCTGTCGAGCACGGGCTGCTAGCTCAATTGGCAGAGCAGGAGACTTTTAATCTTCGGGTTCAGGGTTCGAGTCCCTGGCGGCCCACCAGACTCATCGGTTCCGATGGGAAATGCGGGCAGGCGTCCTCGGGCCGCCGGCTTGGTCCGGTCGGCGGAGGCGTGATCGGCTCGGCGGTCGTGTTGGTCGATCGGCTCGCCTTGGCGTCCACCTGCCACGATCGGTTGGCTGCGCCCGTCCTTGGTCGTGTGCCGTAATTGCGAGATAAGTGGCGGGAATGGGTGGCGGGGTTTTATGGATTGTCAGTAAAACCTGTGGGTGGGAACTCCACCGGAACGGGTGATTGCGGTGGCGGTTGGGGGTGGTGGGGGATAAGTAGGAGGTATGCACTTCGCTGTGGCGCTCGCCCTCACGGCCTCGTTCACCGTCGTGTCCGGGGATCTGACCAGCTATGACCCGCGCGTGCCCGTCGGGGCCAGGGCGGAGGTGGTGGTCGCGCCCATAGGGGCCGGCGGGACGGTGGTGTGGTTGCGCACCAGTGGGTTGCTGCCCGATCGGGACTACGGCGCGCACGCCCACGTGAACCCCTGTGGACCGGCGCCGGCGGATTCCGGGCCGCATTACCAGCACGTCCAGGGTGGTGCGACGGATCCCGCGTTCGCCAACCCGTCCAACGAGATCTGGCTCGACTTCACCACCGACTCGCACGGCCGAGCGGAGGCGTGGGCTCGGGTTCCGTGGCAGTTCGGCGAACGGCGCGCCCAGTCGGTCGTGCTGCACGAGGAGCACACGCACACCGAGCCGGGTCACGCGGGCACGGCGGGGGCTCGGGTCGGGTGCATCACCGTCCCGTTCTGACGCTGTCGTACCCCGCCGGCACCCTGCGCCCATGACCGCGCACATCGACATCCACCCGTGGGCCGAGGGTGACCTCTGGTTGCTGCGGCGGCTGAACGCGCCGGAGGTCACCACGCACCTCGGTGGCCCGGAGTCGGACGAGCGGGTGGCCGACCGGCACCGGCGCTACCTCGTGCTCGGCGACGGCCGGATGTTCCGCGTCGAGGTGGACGGCGTCCCCGCGGGCAGCATCGGGTACTGGACGAAGCCGTGGCGCGGCGAGGCGGTGTGGGAGGTCGGCTGGAGCGTGCTGCCCGAGTTCCAGGGGCGCGGGGTGGCCTCGGCGGCGGCACGGGCGACCGTGGTCGCCGCGCGGGCGGACGGCAGGCACCGGTGGGCGCACGCGTTCCCCTCGGTGGACCACCCGGCGTCCAACGCGGTGTGCCGCAAGGCCGGCTTCACCCTGCTCGGCGAAGCCGATGTCGAGTACCCGCCGGGCCGGTGGATGCGGTGTCACGACTGGGCGCTGGACCTGCGACCCGACCTCGACCCCGGCTGATTCGGTCGTGTGGCGACGGCCACTGGCCGGGGTGGGTGACAATGGACGGCGATGTCCACCGCGCTGCACGCCACCAAGCCCCTGAAGATCGGCCCCTACCCGGTCGATCCCGCCGTCGTCCTCGCGCCCATGGCGGGGATCACGAACGTGGCCTTCCGGCAGCTGTGCCGCGAGTTCGGCAGCCCCACCTCGCTGTACGTCTGCGAGATGATCACCGCCCGCGCGATCGTCGAGCGCGACGCCAAGACGATGCAGATGATCACGTTCGGCGAGGGCGAGCACCCCCGGTCGATGCAGCTCTACGGCGTCGACCCGAAGTCGATGTCCGAAGCCACGAAGATCATCGTCGGCGAGGACCGGGCCGACCACGTCGACATGAACTTCGGCTGCCCGGTGCCCAAGGTCACGCGCAAGGGCGGCGGCGCGGCGCTGCCGTACAAGAGGCAGCTGTTCCGGCAGATCGTGCGGGCCGCCGTACGCGCCGCCGAACCCGCCGGGGTGCCGGTGACGGTCAAGTTCCGCATCGGCATCGACGACGACCACCTCACCTACCTCGACGCGGGCCGCATCGCCGAGGACGAGGGCGCGCAGGCCGTCGCCCTGCACGCCCGCACCGCGGCCCAGCGCTACTCCGGCCAGGCCGACTGGTCCGCCATCGCGCGGCTGAAGGAGGCCGTGACCAGCATCCCCGTGCTCGGCAACGGCGACATCTTCAGCGCCCGCGACGCCCTGGACATGGTCGCCCGCACCGGCTGCGACGGCGTGGTCGTCGGGCGCGGCTGCCTGGGCAGGCCGTGGCTGTTCGGCGAGCTGCAGGCGGCGTTCCGGGGCGAGCCCGTCCCGCCGGGGCCGAGCCTGGGCCAGGTCGGCGAGATCCTGCGCCGCCACGGCGCGCTGCTCGCGGACTTCCTCGGCGAGGACAAGGGCCTGCGCGACCTGCGCAAGCACATGTCGTGGTACCTGAAGGGCTTCCCGGTCGGGGCGGAGCTGCGGCGCAGCCTCGCCATGGTCTCCACCCTGACCGAGCTGGACGACCTGGTGGGCCGGCTCGACCCGGCGCTGCCGTTCCCCGACAACGCCGACGAGCCGCGCGGCCGGCAGGGCTCGCCCGGCAAGGTCGTGCTGCCCGAGGGCTGGCTGGACGACCCGGAGGACGCCACCGTGCCCGTGGGCGCCGACGAGCTGCACTCGGGTGGCTGACGTGCTCGCGCGCGCCGCGACGGCGCTGGCGTGCGCCCTGGTGCTGGCCGGGTGCGGCTCGGCGACGAGCGGTGTGGCCCGTCCGCTGCGGGTCACCGACGTGGAGCGCGAGCTGGTGTCGGGCTACTTCGCCGACCTCAACGAGGCGGGCGGGCAGGGCACGTCCGAGCAGCGCGACCTGCTCAAGGACACCCAGCACCCCGATTTCCGCGACGAGGACTGCCAACTGCCCTCGGGCACGATCAGGGTGCAGCCGACGATGTCGACGCTGCGCCTGGACCCGGCGTGGACGCCGCCCGGCACGGAGGAGCACCCGCGCGGGGTCGTGCTGGTCGTCGCGGTCACGTTGACCGTGGTGCAGGAGGGCTCCGAGATCGGCAGCCAGATCGGCTCGCAGCACGTCGTGCTGCTCAACGGCAAGGCCTACGGCTTCGCCCCTTGCGTCAATTGAGGTGACGCGGGCCCGGTTGACCACGCTGGGCAAACTTCGTGACAGTTCGATCACCGAATGTCACTAGTTCGGAGCAGTGCACGGTCAACCAGTCGAGGGAAATCCCTCTGTGACGCGTCCCGCCGGCTCAAGCGTCGCCTCGTATCAGACGACACCTTGGCAAGGAAGGAGGTGAGCGCGTTGACCGCACTGCGACCCGAAGTGGCCCAGTTCGACCACGACGGCCAGCCCGGAGGAGACCTGCCCACGTCCGAGCACGAGGGCACCGGCCTGGTGCAACTGCACGAGTCGATCGCCGCGCTCCTCGCCTCCCGCGGCCAGTGGCGGCAGGCCTACCAGCACCTGCGGTCCGCGTTCGACCTGGTCTACGCCGACCAGGACGAACCGCCGCAGGTGCCCGAGCAGCTGCGCCGCGAGGTCGACCGGCTGCGCCGCGAGCACGCCGAGGCGCGCGAGCAGAGCCTGCGCGACAGCCTCACCGACAGCTACAACCGCCGCTACCTGGACGAGCGACTGCTCGACATGGTCGCCGAGCGCGGGTCCACCACGTCCGGCCTCGCCATCGCGTTGATCGACCTGGACTGGTTCAAGCAGGTGAACGACACGTTCGGGCACCTGTTGGGTGACCGGGTGTTGCAGCGCGTGGTCGAGCTGTTGCAGGAGGAGCTGCCCGAGGGCGGGTTCTGCGCCCGCTACGGCGGCGAGGAGTTCGTCCTCGTGCTGCCCGGCGTGGAGCCCGCGCCGGCGGTGGAGATCGCCGAGGCGGCCCGCCTGCGTGTCGAGCGTCACGCCTGGGCTTCGCTCGCGCCGGGTTTGCGAGTGACCGTCAGCATCGGGCTGGCCTACGAGCCGCCCGCGGCGGGGTCGCCGACGCGCCCGCCGGTCGCGCCGGAGCAGCAGCTCCTGCGCGCGGACAGCCTGCTCTACACCGCCAAGCAGTCAGGACGCAACGCCGTGGCCTACCGGGAGAACGGCCGCGTCCGCCTGGCCGGTGCCGCTTCCGGGCGACGAGGTATAGCTGAATCGCGGGTCGTCGGTTACTGACACCGAACAGCAACTCACCCCTTCGGACGTAGTCTGCTGCGCACAACCGAGTACTGCCGACCCCTGTATCACCGGGAGTGGTCGTCAGGACTGGCGGTCATCCGTAGTATCGCCAAGGCAAGTGACACGCCGTTGGTGCAACCAATGTGTCCTTGCCGTCGTCAACTCGTGATGACGACCGACTAATGACCGACGCTGAAGGGAGACCGGGTGCCCGACGAGCCCCGCCGTGGCGGCCCCGGACCCGGAGGTGACCAGGCCCCGCAGGAGGACCAGCCGACCGGTCGTCGCCGCAGGTCGCTGGACGGTGGCGGGCTGAGCGTGTCCGACCTGCTGGAGCAGCACAGCCGCACGAACATCCCCCGCCCGGTCCCACCCGGTCCGTCGGACACCGGCCGCCGCGCCGCGCCCGAGCCGGAGCCGCCCCGCAGACCCGCGCCGCCCGCGACCGGTGGTCACGCGCCCGAGAGCACCGGTCGCCGTGCCGCGCCGGAACCGCCGCGCAGGCACGCGCCCGAGGACACGGGAACCCGGCCCAGGCCGGCGAACGGCGCACCACCCGAAGGCCGCCGCGCCGCCGCACCGCCCGCGAACGACTTCTTCTCCGCCACCGGCGAGGGCACCGGCACCAGGACGCCGCGCCCCGGCCCCGAGGGCACCGGCACGCGCCGCCGTCCCGAGGAGCCCGGCCAGGCACGTCCCGGTCGCCCCACGCCCCCGCCGGCGAACGGTTACGCACCGGCCGGCGAGCCGAGCAGGCGCATCCCCGCCAACGGCCGCCCGCGCACCGAGAACACCGGCCAACGCCCGCGCCCGGACGTCCCCGGCACCCCGCCGGGTCGACGGCTCCCCGACGTCGGCGGGCCCCTCGTCCCCGACGCGCCCGGGCGGACCCCGGACGGCAGCGGACCGCGCCCGCGGCCGGACGACCTCGCGCCCGACGCGCCCCGGCGGATGGGCGAAGGCACCGGGCAACGCCGACGACCCGACGACCTGGCTCCCGACGCGCCCCGCCGCGCCGCCGAGGGCACCGGGCCACGCCGACGACCCGACGACCTGGCACCGGACGCGCCGCGCCGCCTGGCCGAGGGCAGCGGACCGCGCCCGCGTCCCGAGAACGCGCCCCGCCGCCCGGCGGACGGACCGCGCCAACGACCCGACGACTTCGGGCGCCGCGCCCCCGAGGGCCAGGCCGCGGAAGGCATCGGCAGGCGGCTCGCGGACGGACCGCGCCCCGGCGAGAACACCGGCCGCCGCCCGCACCCCGGTGTCCCGGCCACCGGCAGCGGCCCGCACGACCTGACCGGCGCACCCCGACCCGGTCGCCGCCCGGCGGACGGCCCCCGTCCCGGCGTGCCCGGCGAAGACCCGACCGGTCGCCGCCCCGACGGCAGCGGCCCGCGCCGCCTCGCCGACGGCCCCCCAGTACCTCCGGTCGACGGCCCAGGCCCCCGCCGCTTGGCCGACGGGCCTCCGGTACCTCCGATCGACAGCAGCGGCCCCCGCCGCTTGGCCGACGGCCCGCCGGTTCCCCCCGTCGACGGTCCTGGTCCGCGCCGCCTCGCGGACGGTCCCCCGGCGCCCCCGGTCGACAGCAGCGGCCCCCGCCGCCTCGCCGACGGCCCACCGGTACCCCCGATCGACGGCCCAGGCCCCCGTCGCCTCGCCGACGGTCCCGCGGTTCCGCCCATCGACAGCCCAGGCCCTCGTCGCCTGGCGGACGGTCCGCCCGTGCCGCCGGTCGACGGCCCGGGCCCGCGCCGGCTCGCCGACGGTCCCCTAGTACCGCCCGTCGCACCCGGCGACGGTCCGCGCCGCCTCGCGGACGGCCCTGCGGACGGCAGCGGCCCGCGGCCCGTCGGGGACGTGGCCGGGCGCAGGTTCGCCGACGACGCCGAGGCCGAGCAGGCACCGCCCGTCATCGCCGCCCGCCTCGACGGCGGCCCCGAGCCGCGCGAGGCCATCGACCCGGCCAGCCTGACCACGGAGATGGAGGCCATCAGCGACGACGTCAAGAAGCGTCGCGAGGTCGACCACACCCTGGCCCGCTTCTCCGCCGTCCACGACGAACTGGCCGAGCAGGAACGCCTGCGCAAGGAACGCCGCCAGAAGCTCATGCCGTGGAAGGCCGACCACGACGAGGACGCCACCGAGTACGCCTCGCCGGTCGACGGCCCCGAGGACGAAGGCCCCCGCCGCCGCGGCCGCACGGCCAAGCACAGCAAGATCGTCCGCACGATCAAGGTCGTCTCGCTGGCCGCCGCCGTGCTGGTGTTCGTGTCCACAGGTCTGGGCTGGGGCGCGATGTTCTACATCGACAGCAAGATCACCGAGATCGACGCGCTGAACTCCAACTCGGCCGCGGTGCACGAGGCGGAGAAGCAGCTCGGCGACGAGAACTTCCTCATCGTCGGCTCGGACACCCGCGCGGGTGCGAAGCCGCAGGACGGTGTCGGCGACGCGAACTTCGAGCCGGGCGCGCGCTCGGACGTGCTGATGCTCGCCCACATCCCGGCCGACCGAAAGCGCATGGTCGTGGTCTCCGTGCCGCGCGACCTGCTCATCAGCCGGCCCCAGTGCGAGCGGTGGGATCCCTCCACCGGCCAGTACACCGGCGAGCAGCTCGACGCCGAAGAGGACGTCAAGGCCAACGAGCCGTACGCGGTCGGCGGGCCCAAGTGCGTCAGCAAGTTCATGACCGAGCTGACCGGCTTGGAGATCAACCACTTCATCAGCGTCGACTTCAACGGCTTCAAGGGCATGGTCGACGCCATCGGCACCGTCCCGGTGTGCGTGCCCAAGCCGATGAAGGACGACGAGCTCGGCGTGATCTTCGACAAGGCGGGCCGGTTCGAGATCAACGGCACCAAGGCGCTGGACTACGTGCGGGCGCGCAAGGTCGCGGGCGAGGACAAGACCGACTACGACCGCGTCAACCGGCAGCAGCAGTTCCTGTCGTCGTTGCTGCGCAAGGCGTTGTCGTCGGAGATCCTGCTCAACCCCGGCAAGCTCAACGCGTTCCTCAACGCGTTCGCCTCCTCCACCGTCGGCCAGAACATCGGCGTGAACGACATGCTGACGCTGGCGCAGTCGATGCGCAGCCTCGAAGCGGGCCGGGTCACGTTCGTGACCATCCCCCACGAGACGTCCGAGGGGCCGACGACGGCCAACGACGACAACCTGGAACTGCTGAAGAAGGAAGACACGAAGGCGTTGTTCCAGGCCATCATCGACGGCACGCCGCTGCCGGAGGAGACCCCGGACACCGCCGCGACCGACCCGAACCAGGGCCAGACGCAGGCTTCCGCGCCGCCGCCCGGCCCGAAGCAGGGCAAGGTCGTCGACCACAAGGGACTCAAGATCCAGGTGCGCAACGGCGACCCGGACAACGGCGGCGCGGCCGGCCGGGCCTCGGCGGCGTTGCGGGAGCTCGGCTACGACGTCGTCTTCTCCGGTGACGCGCCGCCCGCCGAGAAAACCGTGATCCTGTACGGGATCGGCGGTGAGGACGCGGCGGCGACGCTGGCGTCCTCGGTGGCCGGCGCGACGCTGCAGTACCAGGCGAACATGGCCGGCGCGGTGCAGTTGCTGATCGGACCCGGCTGGGACGAGGAGGTCCGCGCGCCGCAGGCGGCGGGCAGCGAGCCGGGCAAGACGGGGCCGCCGGAAGACCTGTCCGTGGTCAACGCGGGCAAGGACCCGTGCGCCTAGGCCGACTGGACGTCTCGGGTTCATCGTCGGTTCACCGGGGCGGGTCGCTACCGCGATGACCTGGCCGTAGGCTGACGGCCATGCGTGAGGCCTACCACGACCAGCTCGGACAACTCGCCGGCCAGCTCGCCGACATGTGCGGCATGGCCGGTGACGCGATGGAGCGCGCGACCGCGTCCCTGCTCGGGGCTGACCTAGCCCTCGCCGAGCAGGTGATCGGTGACGACGCCAAGATCGACGACGTGCGGTCGGCCATCGAGGAGCAGGCCTACGCGCTGCTGGCGTTGCAGGCCCCGGTCGCGACCGACCTGCGCATCGTGCTGTCGGTCATCCACGCCGCCGAGAGCGTCGAGCGGATGGGCGACCTGGCGCTGCACGTGGCCAAGGCCGCGCGCCGCAGGCACCCGAACCCGGTCCTGCCGGAGACCGTGCGGCCGTACTTCGCCGAGATGGGCCGCATCGCGGTCGAGCTGGCGCGCGAGGCGACCGACATCATCCGCACGCAGGACGTGGAGCGGGCGCGGTCGTTGGAGGACGCCGACGACGCGATGGACGACCTGCACCGGCACCTGTTCACCGTGATCATGGACAAGGACTGGCAGCACGGCGTGCCATCCGCGGTCGACACGACCCTGCTGGGCCGGTTCTACGAGCGCTTCGCCGACCACGCCGTGTCGGTGGCCAAGCGCACCGTCTTCGTGGTCACGGGCCGGATGCCCGGCTACCACGCCGACGGCTCCTGACCGTCAGGTGAGCAGGCCGTTCAGCTCCTGCGCGAGCTGGGCGGCGATGCGCGCGTTGTCGGCGGGGGCGTGGGTGAGCCACTTCTGGCCGTCCGGCCCCTGCCGCGTCTGCGACATGTAGCGGCCCTGGTCGTTGTCGAACCACGCGACTTGCGGCGCGCGCTGCTCGCGGCCGTGCCTGCCGCGGACCGTGACGCCGAACTGGCCGGCGCGCAGCCGGGGCCGTTCGAACACCGCCTCCAACGCGCGGACCTGGGTGGACGTCGACGAGCGCGGGGCCATGGCCTGGGTGAACCGCGCGTTGCCGAAGTCGTCGTCGGGGCGCGGTGGCGGCGGTGGCGCGGATGTCGGCATCGGCACCGTGATCGACTGGCCGGGGCCCGGGCGGGCGGGCGGCACGAGGTCCACGACCGCGCGCAGCAGCGCGGGCGCCCGCATCAGGTCGACCTTGATCTGCCGGTCGTCCATCACGGCGAGCGCCGCGTTCTCACCGGCCGCGCCGCCGCGCGCCAGCAGTTGGCGCTCGACGTTGCGCGCGTCGAGGGACGCGATCGCGTTGAGGCTGTAGTCGAAGCGCACCAACAGGGTGAGCGCTTCCTCCACCTCGGGCGCGACCCGGCCGCGCCGGGCCAGGCCGCGTGACTCGAGGTCGCGGTACACGGCGTCGCGGATGCCGCGCCGCTCGTCGAACGTCTGCCCGAAGTAGGGGAACTCGAACGGGTAGGGACGGCTGCCGAGCTTCAGGTCCTCCCAGAGCATGTCGGCCGCCGCGAACGACAAGGCGAACGAGAACACGCTCACCCGCCGATGACCGGCGGGGCGACCATGGTGCCGTCACCGAAGACGTCCTCGGTCTCCACCAGGTAGGACGCGGCCTTGTGCTCCTTGTCCTCCTCGCCACCGCCGCGGCCCGCGCCCGCGCCGCCCATGCCCGCCGCGCCCGCGCCGCCGGGACCGCCACGACCCGCCGCACCCGCGCCCGCGAGACCACCGCTGCCGCCCGGCCCGAACCCGCCGGAGCCCGATCGACCCGCTTCACCGAGCGTGCCCGCGCTGCCGCCGGGGCCGAAGCCGCCCAGGCCACCGCGACCGGCCGCGGCCATGCCGCCGGGGCCACCACCGGGGAGGCCACCCGGGCCGCCGCCGAAGCCACGGCCACCGGGACCGCCGCCGGGGCCCCGGCCGGGACCGTTCGGCATGCCGGGGGGACGTCCGCCGGGCGGGGTCGTCGGCCGCTGGTTGGGGCCCGTGCCCGGCGGGTAGATGCCGGGCGGGTAGGGGCCGTTGCCGGGGCCGGGGATGTTCGTGTTCCCGCCACCACCGCCGCCGCCGGGACCGGGCAACGTCGTCGTGCCACCGCCGGGACCGTTCAAACCGGACTGGTTGGTGTTGCCACCGCCGCTGCCGTTGCCACTGCCGCCACCGCCGGGCACGCCGAGGTCGCCGAACCCGCTGCCGCTGCCGCTGCCCGTGCCGTTGCCCGTGCCGCTGGGGACGGTCGGCCGGCCGTTGATCTCGCCCGTGCCGGGGCGACCGGGGTCGCCGCTGCCGCCGGAACCCTCCATGGGCGGCGGCGGGGAGAAGGCGGGCATGGTGGAGCCCGACTCCTGGAAGCTCGTGGACATGGTCGTCATGACCTCGGCCGCACGTTCGTGGGCCTGCTGCTTCTCCTCGAACTTCTGCTCGATCTGGTCGATCGTCTCGGCCCACTTGAACGGGTTGGGCTCGGAGAAGAACATCTTGTAGGCGTCGGCGGTGCTGAACTCGACCGGCTCGGGCATCGCGTTCTTCGCCTGCTCGGCCGCCGTGCTCTGGGCGTACAGCTTGTTGCCGGTGAGCTGCGCGCCCTGGGCCGCGTTGCCGGACCAGGTGGCCACGTTGGTGAAGTACCCCTGCGCCGCCTCCGCCGCCGCGCCCTGCCACGCGCCCTTGCTGGCGGCCGTCGCGCTGGTCAGGTTGGCCTGCAGCTCGGCCAGCGTGTTGCCGATCTTGGTCCAGGCCTCGCCCTGCTCGTTGGCGGTGCTGGGGGCCATGTTCTCGGTGACCATCTGCTGCAGCGCCTTGTGGTCCCAGGCCAGGTAGTTCGAGCCGGGCGGGGACAGCGGCGGGCGGTAGCTCTCGACCACCTGCTCCAGCTGCTGCTCCTGCGCGGACTGGTACTGGGCGGACTGCTGCTTGTAGCGCAGGTAGTCGTCGAGCGTCGTGATGGCGCCGAAGATCCCGGGGTGGGCGGCGCGCTCGCGCTCGTACTCGGCGCGCAGCTCGGCTTCGGTCTGGCCGGCGTAGGTGACCTGGGTCGCCTGGCTGTTGTTGTGCGGCTGCGGCGGCGGTCCGTACGACGGCTGCGAGTTCGGCGGCGTCACGACGTTCTCCCCCCTCGGGTTACTTGGGCAGCTTCGGTTCGATGGCTTCGGCGACCTTGGTGGCGGCCTCGCACGCCTCAGCTTGCGAGGCGTTCGCGGAGGCTCCCACATCGACCCTAGAGGTGGCGGTCACCTCGATGGCGACCAAGCACGACGACTCCGACGACGGAGCCTTCACGAGTTTGGCCTTGCGCGACCCGACCGTGATGTCCGACAGCTCTTTTCCAACCGCCTCGTCGATCTTCAGTGACGGCTGCGCCTTGACCGTCACCGACGTCGTGGCGGAGAACTCCGCGTCGCAGGCTTGGCCGTCCGCTTCGATCTCGGTCAGTTGCAACCCGGCTGCGGACTTCAGGGCCTCGCAAGCGTCAAAGTCGGCAAGAGTGTTGCCGCTGCCGGAAGCCTTCGTACTGGTGGTGGTTTCCACAGTCTTCTCGGTGGTGGTGGAGCCGGCACTCGGGGTGGGAGTGCCCTCGGTGGTGCAGCCGGTGAGGACCAGCCCGAGCACCACCGACGCGAGAAAGACGCGGGCCGACAATACCTTGATCAACTGGTTCCACCCTCAGTAGCGCTTGTAGGTACCGGCATTGGAGTCGTCAACCTCGCGATAGTTCTCGATCGCCTTCTGAAGCGCCAGCCGTGCTTCTTCCAGTGCCACCTTCAGTTGATCGATGGCGGGCACGATGCCCGACGTCCCGGCACCGCCCTCGACACTCTCCCTGTTGTAACGGGCCATGGCGGTGCCGTCCGGACTGGTGCCGAGCTTGACGTCCTGCCGGAGCAGCAGCACGTCCCCGTCCATCTTCCGCAGATCCTTCTGCGCGCTGTCGATGGCCTTCAGGTAGGCCTCGGCGCCCTCCTGGCTGATGGCGAACGAACCGGACTCGGCGGCCTGCTTCAGCCCCACCATGCTGGCCGTCATAGCTTGCATGGACTGTGCGCTCCACGCACCTTCCGCCGCCACGGTTACCCCCTGCGAGTCTGCCGATCCCATCGGTCACGGTACCCCCGAACGGAGGACCATGTCTTGATTTTGACGGCAGGGACGACCGCGCGGTTCCGTTGTCACCCGAACGCGCGGAAGCCCTCCCGCTGCAGGTGGGAGGGCTTCCGGGAACCGGGGTGGATCAGCCGAAGCGGCCCGAGATGTAGTCCTCGGTGGCCTTCTGGCTCGGGTTGGAGAAGATCTTCTCCGTGTCGTCCACCTCGATCAGCCGGCCCGGCTGACCGACACCCAGCAGGTTGAAGAACGCGGTCTGGTCGCTGACCCGCGCCGCCTGCTGCATGTTGTGGGTGACGATGACGATCGTGTACTCCTTCTTCAACTCCGTGATCAGGTCTTCGATCGCCAGGGTCGAGATGGGGTCCAGCGCCGAGCACGGCTCGTCCATCAGCAGCACGTCCGGCTGCACGGCGATCGCCCGCGCGATGCACAGCCGCTGCTGCTGACCGCCGGACAGGCCGCCGCCGGGTCGGTCGAGGCGGTCCTTGACCTCGTTCCACAGGTTCGCCCCGCGCAACGACCGCTCGGCCACCTCGTCGAGCTTCTTCTTGTTCCGCTCGCCCGCGAGCTTCAGGCCCGCCACGACGTTGTCCCGGATGGACATCGTCGGGAACGGGTTGGGGCGCTGGAACACCATGCCGATGGTCCGGCGCACCTGCACCGGGTCGACGGAGGACGCGTAGATGTCCTCGCCGTCGAGCAGCACGGTGCCCTCCACCCGGGCCCCGGGCGCCACCTCGTGCATGCGGTTCAACGACCGCAGCACGGTGGACTTCCCGCAACCGGACGGGCCGATGAACGCCGTCACGTTCTTCGGCGGCACGGCGAGCGAGACACCGTCCACGGCGTGGAACTTGCCGTAGTACAGGTTGAGGTCTTTCACGTCGATGCGCTTGGCCATGACCGCCCGCTCACTTCGTCTTCGGAGCCAGCCACCGCGAGATCACGGTCGCCAGCAGGTTGAACAGCGTGATGATGATGACCAGGGTGATCGCCGCACCCCAGATCCGCTCGAAACCGGCCTGCGTCGGGTTGTTCCGCTCCGAGGTCATCAGCAGCGGCAGCGACGCCATCGGCCCTTCGAACAGGTTGTAGTTGATGTACGGCGCGTACGCGGCCAGCACGAGCACCGGCGCGGTCTCGCCCATGACCCGGGCCAGCGCCAGCATGATGCCGGTGATGATGCCGGACAGCGCGGTCGGGACGACGACCTTCACGATCGTCTTCCACTTCGGGATGCCGAGCGCGTAGGACGCCTCGCGCAGCTCGTCCGGCACGATCTTGAGCATCTCCTCGGTGGTCCGCACGATCACCGGCACCATCAGCAGCACCAGCGCGAGGGACACCGCGAACCCGCTGCGGCCGAAGCCGAAGTAGGTGATCCACAGCGTGTAGACGAACAGGGCGGCCACGATGGACGGCACACCGGTCAGGATGTCGACCATGAACGTGGTGGCCCGGGCGAGCTTCGACCGGCCGCCGTACTCCACCAGGTACACGCCGACGAACAGGCCGATCGGCACGGACAGCACACCGCACACCAGGCCCTGCACCAGCGTGCCGTAGATCGCGTGGTAGACGCCGCCGCCCTGCTGGCGGCCCAGCAGGCCGGACAGCGACTTCTGCCACCAGTCGCCGTCGAGCACCACCGGGAACCCGCGCTGGATCACCACGAACAGCACCCAGACCAGCGGCACGATCGCGACGAGGAACGCCCCGTACACCAGCGCGGTGGCGATGCCGTTCTTGAGCTTGCGCGCGCCGCTGACGCTCTGGAACGTCGGCGGCGTGGCGAGGCGGTTCAGGTCCGCCGTGTCGGTCGTCATTCGTACTCCTTGTGACCGGCGACGATGGACCGGGCGATGGCGTTGACGCCGAACGTGAGCACGAACAGCACCAGGCCGGCGGCGATGTAGGCGCCCGCCGTGCGCGGGTCGTTGAACTCGGGCGCGGCCAGGGCGATCTTCGACGCGAACGTCGCGCCGCCGTCGAACAGGCTCCACGCGAACGCGGCGCCCGTGCCGCTGAGGATGATCGTCAAGGCGATCGTCTCGCCGAGGGCGCGACCGAGGCCGAGCATGGAGGCGCTGACGTAGCCCGCCTTGCCGAACGGCAGCACGGTGGTCCGCACGACCTCCCACTTGGTGGCGCCGAGCGCGATGGCGCCTTCCACGTGGGTGACCGGGGTGCGGTCGAACACCTCGCGGCTGACCGCGGTGATGATCGGCAGGATCATCACGGCCAGCACGATGCCGGCGGTGAAGATGGTGCCGCCGAGCTCGATGCTGACGTTGCCCGTGTCGAACAGCGGGATCCAGCCGAGGTTGGCGGTCAGCCACTCGCCGATCGGGGTGAGCACCGGGCCGAGCACGAGCAGGCCCCACAGGCCGAAGATGATCGACGGCACGGCGGCCAGCAGGTCGATGACGTAGGCGAAGGGCCGGGCGAGCCGGCGCGGCGCGTACTGGGTGAGGAACAGGGCGATGCCCAGGGCGATCGGCATCGCGATGATCAGCGCGAACGCGGACGACACCACGGTGACCAGGAGCAGGTCCAGGATGCCGTAGCGCATGTCGTTGACGTCGCCGGTGGACCACTCGCGGCTGGTCAGGAAGTTGACCTTGTCCAGGGCGAGCGAGGGGATGGCCTGGAGCAGCAGGAAGACGCCGATCGCCGCGATCAGGACCACGATGAAGATGCCCGACCCCGTGGCCAGGCCTGCGAAGATCCGGTCACCCGGCCGGACGTGTGTCTTCTTCTCGGCTTCCGTGATCGGGGGAATCGGGGCCTCCGAGGCGGGTCGGGCAGCCGGAACGCCCTCACGGGCACCGGTCGTGCCGGTGCCCGCGGGGCGTGGGGCCACTGTGCGGTCGTTCATCGCAATGGCGTTCCCGGGAAGTGTGCCGGCCTGGTCAGGCGATGGCCTTGATGGCGGTCAGCAGCTTGTCCTGGAAGGCCTTGGGCAGCGGAGCGTAGCCCGCGTCCGCCAGGCCGTCCTGGCCGCTCGTCGCCGCGACCGTGAGGAACGCCTTGACGGCCTTCGCGGTGTCGGCGTCGTAGCCCTTGGAGCAGACGATCTCGTAGGTGGCCAGCAGCAGCGGGTAGGCGCCCGCGGTGGTGGAGCCGTAGATCGAGTTCAGGTCGAGGACCAGGTCGTTGCCGGTGCCCTTGATCTTGGCGCCGTCGATGGCCTTGCCGACCGTCTCGTTGGTCAGCTCGACCGGGCCGGCGCCGTTGTCGATCTTGGCCAGGGACAGCTTGTTGTCCTGCGCGAACGACAGCTCGACGTAGGTGATGGCGCCGTCGACGGAGCCCGCGGCCTGCGCGACACCGGCGGACTTCTCCTTGGCCTCGCCGACACCGCCCTTGAACTGCTTGCCGTCACCCTGGGTCCACGCGCCCTTGGAGGCGGCGGTCAGGTACTTCTGGAAGTTGTCCGTCGTGCCCGACTCGTCCGAGCGGTAGACGACCTTGATGTCCTTGTCCGGCAGCGACGCGCCGGAGTTCAGCGCCGCGATGGCCGGGTCGTTCCACTTCTTGATGCCGCCGTTGAAGATCTTGGCGGTCACCTCGCCGTTGAGGACCAGGTCCTTGACGCCCTCGAGCTTGTAGCCCAGCGCGACCGGGCCGAACACCAGCGGCAGGTTCCACGCCGGGTTGCCCTTGCAGCGCTCGGCCGCCGCGGCGACCTCGCCCTTGCTCTCCGACAGCGGCGAGTCGGAGCCGCCGAAGTCGACCTGGCCCGCGTTGAACTGCTTGACGCCCGCACCGGAGCCGGAGGCGTTGTAGGCGAGGTCGGAACCCGGGCACTTCGCCTGGTAGGCCTGGATGAACGTGGCGATCGCGTTCTGCTGCGCGGAAGAGCCCTCGGCGCTCAGCTTCGACTTGCCACCGCACTCGACGGGCACGGAGGAGGCCGTGTCGCCGGCCGCCGACGTCCCGCCCGCGGGGGCGTTGTTGTCGCTGCCACACGCGGTGAGCAGAAGCGCACCGGCCGCGATCAGGCCGAGTACGGCGCCGTGTCGCTTGGTCTTCACCTGGGAGTCCTCCAGCTACGGAAGCGGGTTGCGCGGCGAAGCCCCGCCGCTCGACACGGACGGTAGGTAGCGAGGGTGGACAGGCCCCCAGGAGAAGGTGAACGACGAGTGAACACCACACGGGAAGTGACGGAGTACACCGCCTTTTGGGTGTCCCGTGACCTGCACGTTTGCATGGCGTGATGGGTTTGTCACTACCGGGCGTATTGGACGTCCGAGTCCCAGCGCGTGAAACCCAACCGGTCGTACACGGCCAACGCCGCAGCGTTGTCGGACTCGACGTAGAGCATCACCTCGGTGAGGCCCGCGTCACGCAGGTGCGCCAGGCCCGCCAACGTGATCGCCTTGCCCAGGCCGCCGCCCTGCGCGTCCGGGTCCACGCCCACCACGTACACCTCGCCGAGGTCGGCGGTGTGCGCCTTGGTCCAGTGGAAGCCCAGCAGCCGCCCCTCGGCGTCGACGGCGAGGAGGAACCCGGCCGGGTCGAACCACGGCTGCTCCTCCTTCTGCCGCACGTCCTCGATGCTCATCGCGCCCTGCTCGGGGTGCCACGCGAACGCCCGGTGGTTGACGTAGACGACGGCCGCCTCGTCCCGACCGGGCACGAACGCGCGCAGCGTGACGCCGTCGGGCAGCACGGGCGCGGGCAGGTCGGCGTCCAGCGGGCGGCGCAGGCGCAGCAGTTCGCGGACCTTGCGGTAGCCGAGCCCGGCGGCCAGCGCCTCCGCGCCGGGGTGACCGCCGTGCGACCAGACGCGCAGCGGCTTCGCGCGGTCGGCCACGGCCTCGACCAGCGCGGTGCCATGGCCGCGGCGGCGGTGGTCGGGGTGCACGGCCAGCTCGGCGACCTCGTTGCCGTCGGCGTCGCCGAAGACGTCGAGGTGCAGGTAGCCGACGAGCTCGTCGCCATCACGGGCCAGCAGGTGCCGGCTGCCGGGCGCGTCGGGGCGCAGGCGCAGCAGGACGGCCTCGCCGACGGGAGCGACACCGTCGGCGGCTTCGGCGGCCCCGAGCAGACCGGAGACCTCATCGGCCTGCTCGGGGGACAACACGTCGAACCAGGTCAATTCCACAGTGCTCGATTGTCCTCGCTCCGCGAGGACGGGCGAGGCCGCCCCGGAAGTCGGTCGCCTCGCCGGGGCTAGGCCCGGAAGATCAGCTCGGCTTCGTCGATGGTGTTCTCCGGCGCGTCCACCACCTGGTCGACGCGGCGGGCGCTGCCCGGGCGCGGCGGGCGGACGAACTTGTAGCCCACGTTGCGCACGGTGCCGATGAGCGACTCGTGCTCGGGGCCCAGCTTGGCGCGCAGGCGCCGGACGTGCACGTCCACCGTGCGCGTGCCGCCGAAGAAGTCGTAGCCCCAGACCTCCTGGAGCAGCTGCGCGCGGGTGAACACGCGGCCCGCGTGCTGGGCCAGGTACTTGAGGAGCTCGAACTCCTTGTAGGTCAGGTCGAGCGGGCGGCCGCGCAGGCGGGCGGTGTAGGTCGCCTCGTCGATGACCAGCTCGCCGAGCTGCAACGACCCGTCGCCGCCGGGCTGCGTGGCGCCGCGGCGGGAGCGCACCAGGCGCAGCCGGGCGTCCACCTCGGCCGGGCCGGAGGTGGGGAGCAGGATCTCGTCCACGCTCCAGTCGGAGTTGACCGCGACCAGGCCGCCCTCGGTGACGACGGCCACCACGGGCACGTCCACGCCGCTGGAGTCGAGCAGCCGGCACAGGCTGCGCGCGGCCACGAGGTCGGTCCTGGCGTCGACCAGGACGATGTCGTGCGGACCTGCTTCGAGCAGCGCCGAGACCTCCGGGCGCAGCGGGCGCACTTCGTGCGGGAGGAGCGACAGCGCGGGCAGCACCGCCTCGGGGTCGGGGTCGGTGGTCAGCAGCAGCACATCGATACTCATCGCGGCGCCCTCTCGTTCGGCCGGTGCTTGGTCACCGACCAAGCACAGGCGAAGTACGGTGACCGGGCCCCGTTGCCTGCGGATGACGGAGACAATACCGGTGCACACCACGAAAGACCCAGGTCAGCAGGTCAGGGTCACAGTTGTTTCCACAAGCGTCACGCCTGTTACATCCATGTCACATGACGGCGTGCCCCTGCACGGGGTGCACGTGAGATCAACACCGTGCGTGACGGATCTCGCGTTCGTGGTCGGTCACGGCTTCACCAATCACGTTCGCAAACCGTTCGTGTCACGCGTGTTGCACCGGTTCGCCCGGCACGGCGGGGTCGTCGCGCTGGACTTCCGGGGCCACGGCCGCTCCGGCGGGCGCTCCACCGTCGGCGCCGACGAGGTCCACGACCTGGCGGCCGGCGTCGCGCTCGCCCGCGACCTCGGCTACCGGCGGGTGGCGACCGTCGGCTTCTCCATGGGCGCGTCCGTCGCCCTGCGGCACGCGGGCCTGCACGAGGACCGGCCGGACGCGGTGGCGGCGGTCAGCGCGCCGTCGCGCTGGTGGGTCCGCGACACGGTGGCGATGCGCCGGGTGCACTGGCTGCTCGAGCAGCCGCACGGCAGGCTCGCCGCCCGCGCGCTGGGCGTCCGCCTGGGCCCGCCGTGGCGGAGCACGCCGGAGAGCCCGCTGGAGGTGGTGCACCGCATCACCCCGACCCCGCTGCTCATCGTGCACGGTGAGCAGGACCACTACTTCGGCCCCGCGCACGCCGTCGCGCTGCACCGCGCGGCGGGCGGCGACGCGCAGCTGTGGCTGGAACCCGGCGTGCGGCACGCCGAGTCGTCGATGACACCCTCTCTGGTGGACCGGATCGCGACCTGGCTGGACGACCGCACGCAGCACCCCACCGACCCGACAGAGGGCAGGCGATGACCGCGACTCCCGAGACCGAACGCCGCCGTCCCGCGAGGGGCCGCAAGCTGATCATCACCGTGCTGGTCGTGGGCGCCCTGCTGGTCGCGGCCGACTTCGCGCTGGCCGCGGTGGGCGAGTACCAGGTCGCGCAGAAGATGCGGGAGAAGTTCGGGCTCAGCGAGGACCCGTCGGTCCGGATCAACGGCTTCCCGTTCATCACGCAGGCGATCGGCGGCGACTACCGCGACATCGAGATCAGCGCCACCGGCGTGCCGGTGCGCGACCAGCTGCGCGACCTGGAGATCCGGGCGAACCTCAAGCACACCCGCATCGGCCTGTCGGACCTGCTCGCGGGCAACACCCGCGACGCGCGGATCGACCAGGTCAAGGGCAGCGTCAAGATCAAGGTCAACGACCTGAGCCGGCTGGTCAACCAGATCACGCCGTTCACCGACCTGGCGATCGAGCCGGACAAGCGGACCAAGGTGACCGACGGGCAGGCGGCGGACCCGACGGTCGCGGCGGTGAAGCTGTCGGGCAAGACCAAGGTCGCCGGCCGCGACATCCGCATCACCGCCTACGGCACGGTGTCGCTGGTCAACGGCCAGGTGATGATCGCGGTGAACGACGTCGAGCTGGACGACCTGGCGCTTGACGGGCTCGACGCCGTGCTCGGCGTGGTGCGCGAGGCGTTGAGCGTGACCATCGACCCCGGCGCGTTGCCGTTCACGGTGACGCCCACGGCGGTGAAGGTGGAGAGCGGCGCGTTCACCGTGGAGGGCGCGATCAACGACATCCTCCTCGACCAGGGCGGCAACTAGGTGACCGGCGTGTGGGCGTTGCTCGGCGCGGTGGCGGTCGTCGCGGTGATCGCCGTGGTGCTGCGCGCGCGTGACGGCCGGGTGCGCGAGGCCAAGGCCCGCGCGGTGAGCCTGCCCGCGCCCGTGCGCGACCTGCTGGACCCGGACGCCGCCGTCACGCTGGTGCAGCTCTCCACGACGTTGTGCGCGAACTGCCGGCAGGCGCGGGCGGTGCTGGAGGGCCTCGCCGGCCGCGTCGAGGGGCTGCGGCACGTCGAGCTGGACGTGACGGACCTGCCCGAGGTCGCCGCCGACTTGGGCGTGCTGCGCGCGCCGACGACGTTGGCCCTCACGCCGTCGGGCGCGGAGCTCCTGCGCGTCGGCGGGGTGCCGAAGCCCGACGCGCTCGTCGCGGCTTTGCGCCCACACCTGCCTGGACCGATCGGGTGAACCTGGGTGTTCCCACGACGTGGACGCCACTCCCGACAGCAGGGATGAGCGGCTAGGCTCGATCCCATGACCACGCTGCTGACCAAGCGACTCGCGGTGGACCTGTGCCGCGTGCGCAGCAGCCTGTGTCGCGCGGCGCGCTGACCGGGCGGTCGCCGGCGGCCCACGTGCCCTTGACGGGCGTGTGCGCCTGCCCCTAACACCGCCTGAGACGGACTGCCAGTCTTGTCCACCGTCAGGAGGTCGCCCGTGCCTTTAGATGCCACCGCCACCAAGGACGCGCCGGTCGACCCGCGCGGACCGCGGTTCAGCGCCTGGATCACCACCGCCATCCTGGCGGTCGTCCTGCTGACCGGGTCGTGGCGGCTGCTGGCCGCCCAGACCGTGCTGTTCGGGATGTGCGCGTTCATCTCGCTCAAGCTCAACCCGTGGGGTCACGTCTACCGGTTCGCGGTGCAGCCGAGGATCAAGCCGACCACCGAGCGCGAGGAGGCCGCCCCGCTGCGGTTCGCCCAGGGCGTCGGGTTCGTCTTCGCGTTGACCGGCACCATCGGCTACGCCACCGGCCTGACCGCGCTCGGGGTCGTCGCGACGTCCGCCGCGCTGGTCGCCGCGCTGCTCAACGCCGCGGTCGGCCTGTGCCTGGGCTGCGAGATGTTCCTGCTCCTGCGCCGTTACGCACCCGCGCTCGCCCGACCCCAGTGACACCACCGTCGCAGTAAGAACGAAGAAATTGGAGCAGCTCGATGAGCCGTGAAGACGTCCTGGTCTCGGCCGCGTGGTCCGAGGAGAACCTCACCACGCCCGGTGTGGTGTTCGTGGAGGTGGACGAGGACACCACCGCCTACGACGGTGGCCACATCCCGGGCGCGGTGAAGATCGACTGGAAGAACGAGCTGCAGGACCCGGTGCGCCGCGACTTCGTCGACCGCGAGGGCTTCGAGAAGCTGCTGTCGGCCAAGGGCATCGCCAACGACGACACGGTCATCCTCTACGGCGGCAACAACAACTGGTTCGCCGCCTACGCGTACTGGTACTTCAAGCTCTACGGCCACGACACCGTGAAGCTGCTCGACGGCGGCCGCAAGAAGTGGGAGCTCGACGGCCGCCCGCTGGACAAGGAGCAGGTCGAGCGCCCGGCGACCGAGTACAAGGCCCAGGAGCAGAACCTGGCGATCCGCGCCTTCCGCGACGAGGTCGTGGACGCGATCGGCAACAAGAACCTGGTCGACGTGCGCTCGCCGGACGAGTTCTCCGGCAAGCTGCTCGCGCCCGCCCACCTGCCGCAGGAGCAGGCGCAGCGCGCCGGCCACATCCCGAGCGCGATCAACGTGCCGTGGAGCAAGGCGGCCAACGAGGACGGCACGTTCAAGTCGAACGAGGAGCTGGCCGAGATCTACGGCGAGGCCGGGTTCGACGGCTCCCGCAAGACGATCGCCTACTGCCGCATCGGCGAGCGCTCGTCGCACACGTGGTTCGCGCTGCACGAGCTGCTCGGCCACGAGGACGTGAAGAACTACGACGGTTCCTGGACCGAGTACGGCTCGCTGGTCGGCGTGCCGGTCGAGCTCGGCAGCGGCAAGGAGGGCTGATCATGAGCTTGGACGGTTGCGGCGCGCCCCAGCAGGGCGTGGACATCCAGGTGGGTGCGAACGAGGTCGTGCTGACCGGCAAGGTCCGCTCCGAGGGCGCTCCGGTCGGCGGCGCGTTCGTGCGCCTGCTGGACGCCTCGGGCGAGTTCACCGCCGAGGTCGTGTCCTCGGCCGACGGCGACTTCCGGTTCTTCGCCGCGCCGGGCCAGTGGACGATCCGCGCGCTGCACCGGTCCGGCAACGGGCAGGCGTCGGTCAACGCGGACGGGCCGGGCGTGCACCCGGTCGAGGTCGCGGTGGCCTGAGGCCGACCCCCTCGCGAGACGCGGGAGCGCACGGGCTGCCCCCGGCGCTACCCCTTCGCCGACCCCGGTGGCGTTCGCCACCGGGGTCGGCGGCTTCCGGGGTCCGGTGCCTAGACTGGCCGGGTGGAACACTTCTTCACCGGGCTGCTGGTTCTCGTGTCCCTGCTGGTCGTGTGGTTCGCCGGGTACGTGGTGTACCGCCTGTTCTCCGACCAGCGATGAGCGGCGACGGGCCCGTTCCGGGCAGTGGTGACGCGGCCGTGCAGGCCGCCGCTTCGCGCGCCGAGGTGACCGGCGGGCGCAACCTGCCGCAGTTCGACGACCTGCCGATCCCGGCGGACACGGCGAACCTGCGCTCCGGCCCCTCGCTGCACGACGCGTGCCTGGCCCTGCTGCCGCTGGTCGGTGTGTGGCGCGGCGAGGGCGAGGTCGTGTACCCGACGATCGACGGCCCGTACCGCTACGGGCAGCAGATCACGTTCGCGCACGACGGCCGCCCGTTCCTCTACTACGAGGCCCGCGCGTGGCTGCTCGACGAGAACGGTGGCGTGATCCGCCAGGCGGCGCGGGAGACGGGCTTCTGGCGTCCCCAGGCCGACGACACGATCGAGGTGCTGCTCACGCACAACACCGGGATCGTGGAGCTGTACTACGGCAAGCCGCGCAACCAGACGTCGTGGGAGATCTCCACCGACGCGGTGGTCCGCACGGCGACCGCCAAGGACGTCACGGCGGCGCAGCGCCTGTACGGCATCGTCAACAACGGCGACCTGGCGTACGTCGAGGAGCGGGCGATGGTGGGTCAGCCGTTGCAGCCCCACACCTCGGCCCACCTCAAGCGCATCGTCGGCTGAGGCGGGTCGCCGGTAAGGCGCGCCGCGCGGGACACGCACAGGTGGATTGTTCAACAATCCTCGCTTACCCTTGACCCATGCAGCTGCGGCGGTGCGGCACGGACGGCGTGCTCGTCGAGGTGGGCTCGCTGGGCGAGGTGGAGGCCGTGCGCGCCGCCGTCGCGGCGGCGGACCTGCCGGACGTGGTCGAGCTCGTGCCGGCCGCCCGGACGGTGCTGGTCGTCACCAGGCCGGGCGGCGCGGCGGCCGTGCGCGAGCTGCTGGCCGGCGCCGACCTGGCCCACCGCCCCGGGGTCGTCGGCGACGAGGTGGTGGTCATCGAGGTCCGCTACGACGGCCCGGACCTGGACCTGGTCGCCGAGACCGCGGGCCTGACCACGACCGAGGTGGTCGAGCTGCACACCGGCGCGGACTACCGGGTGGCGTTTTGCGGGTTCGCGCCCGGTTTCGCCTACCTGACCGGCCTGCCCGAGCCGCTGCGCCAGCCGCGGCTGGACTCGCCGCGCACGAAGGTCCCGGCGGGCTCGGTGGGCGTGGCGGGCGAGTTCACCGCCGCCTACCCCCGCGCCACCCCCGGCGGCTGGCGGCTGATCGGCCGGACCGACGCGCCGCTGTTCGACCCGCGCCGCCCGACCCCGGCCCTGCTCACGCCGGGCGACCGCGTCCGCTTCGAGGCCGTCCGATGACCACCCCCGCGAGTCCTACGTCCGGAACGCGTGTGTCCTACGTTCAGAACACCCGAGTTGAACGTTCGCGCACCCTCACCGTGCTGCGCACCGGCCCGCAGACCCTCGTCCAGGACCTGGGCCGGCCGGGCAACGCGCACCTGGGCGTCCCCCCGTCCGGCGCGCTGGACCCCCGCTCGCTCACCCTCGCCAACCGCCTGGTCGGCAACCCCGAGGACGCCGCCTGCCTCGAAGTCCTCCTCGGCGGCCTGTCGCTGCGCGCCGACGCGTCCTGCACGGTCGCCGTCACGGGCCCCTCGACGCCGGTGCTGGTCAACGGCGTCCTGCGCGACTCGCCGCTGCACCTGGCCCCCGGCGACACCCTCACCCTGGGCACGCCCAGCGGCGGCCTGAGGTCCTACGTGGCGGTCTCCGGCGGCGTCACGGTGCCGGCCGAGCTGGGCAGCCGTTCCACCGACCTGCTCTCCGGCCTGGGCCCGGCCCCGCTGCGCCCGGACGACGTGCTGCCCCTCGGCGACCCGACCGGCGTGCCGGTGGGCGTGGACGTGCTGGTGCCGACGCGGGTGCCGGGCGAACTGCGCGTCCCCGTCCTCCTCGGACCCCGCGACGACTGGTTCGACGACGCGGCACGGCAGCTGCGCGAAGGCCGCTGGACCGTCTCCGACCGCAGCAACCGCGTCGGCCTGCGCCTCACCGGCACCGCGTTGGACCGGGCGCCGGACCGGGTCGGGCAGGAGCTGCCCAGCGAAGGGCTGGTCACCGGCGCGGTGCAGGTCCCGGCCGACGGGCGGCCGGTCGTCTTCCTCGCCGACCACCCGACGACCGGCGGTTACCCGGTGATCGGCGTGGTCGGCGCGCACGCGCTGCCGCTGCTGGGCCAGGCCCCACCCGGCACCCGGCTGGGGTTCGACCCGCGGGTCTGAACGGACGCAATTGGTCTAGACCCATTGTCAACGGCCCCCGCACGACCTACGTTCGACAGAAGTTCCGGGAAAGACCGGCACGACCAGGCCGCCGTGGTTCTCGACCGTCCCCGTCTCGAGAGGCACACCCTGATGCGCCGACCAACCATCGCGCTCCTGGCCTTCCTGCTGGCCACCGCAGCGCTGTCCGCACCGGCCGCCGCGGCGACCGGCCTGACCGCCACGTTCAGCAGAACCGGCACCACGGGCAAGTTCGTGGTCACCAACCCGACGACCGCCGCCATCTCCGGTTGGACGATCAAGTTCGACCTGCCCGCGGGCGTCACCGTCAGCGTCGCGCAGCACGCCACCACCACGCAGACCGGCACCCGGGTGACCCTGACGCCCGCGTTCTACATCGGCACCATCCAGGCGGGCCGCACCACCGACCCGTACAGCCCGACCTTCACGTTGAGCCAGGCCGTCGACCCCACCACGTGCACGGTCAACGGCGCCAACTGCGACGGCAGCGGCCCACCGCCACCACCGCCCGCGCCGACCACGGCCGACTTCAGCCTCACCGGCTCCACCGGCAAGTTCGTGGTCAACAACAACACCGACGCGGTGCTGGCCGACTGGTCGATCACCTTCACCCTGCCCGCCGGCGTCACGGCGGGCGGCGCGCAGCACGCCACGATCAGCCAGACCGGCAACGCCGTCACGCTGAACCCGGTGCACTACAACCGCAGCGTGGGCGCACGGCGCTCCACCGAGCCGTACAGCCCGACGTTCACGCTCAGCCGGGCCGCCGAACCGGTCACCTGCCGGGTCGACAACGCCAACTGCGACGGCACGCCCGACACGCCGCCCACCCCGCCGGCCAACCTGAACTCGCCGGTGCGGACCACCAAGACCGTCTCGCTGGCGTGGACCGCCTCGACGCCGGGCTCCCTGCCGATCGCCGGGTACGAGGTCTACAACGGCACGGCCCTCGCCACCACGGTCACGTCGACCAGCGCCACCGTCACGGGCCTGACCCCGAACACCGCGTACAGCTTCACGGTGAAGGCGCGCGACACCAAGGGCACGTTGTCCACGGCGTCCAACGCGCTCAGCGTCACCACCAACAACCCCGCCGACGACACCCAGCCGCCGACCGCGCCGACCAACCTCCGCGGCACCGCGAAGGACGCCGGCAGCGTCACGCTGAGCTGGGACGCCGCCACCGACAACCGGGGTGTGGCGAACTACGACGTCTACCTGGGCACGACGGTGAAGGCGACCGTCACCGGCACGACGGCCCGCGTCGACGGCCTCTCACCGTCCACCCCGTACACCTTCACGGTCCGGGCGCGGGACCTCTACGACAACGTGTCGGGCCCGAGCAACGCGGTCACGGTGTCCACCTCGGACATCGTGGACGGGTACGCGCGGGTCGGGTACTTCGTGCAGTGGGGCATCTACGGCCGCCAGTACTTCGTGAAGAACCTGGACACCAGCGGCACGGCGGCCAAGCTGACGCACCTGAACTACGCGTTCGGCAACATCGACCCGGTCAACCTGACCTGCCTGCACGGCGTCACGAAGGGCACCTCGCCCAACCCGCAGGACCCCAACCAGGGCGACGGCGCGGGTGACGCGGAAGCCGACTACAGCAGGCCGTTCAGCGCGGCGCAGTCCGTGGACGGCGTGGGCGACACCGGCTGGGAGCCGTTGCGCGGCAACTACAACCAGCTGCGCAAGCTCAAGGCCAAGCACCCGCACCTGAAGGTGCTGATCTCGCTGGGCGGGTGGACGTACTCGAAGTACTTCTCCGACGTGGCGGCCACGGACGCGGCGCGCAAGAAGTTCGTCAAGTCCTGCCTGGACGTCTACATCAGGGGCAACCTGCCCGTGTACAACGCGGCGGGCGGGCCGGGCACGGCGGCGGGCATCTTCGACGGCATCGACCTGGACTGGGAGTGGCCGGGCGCGGAGGGCCACGCGGGCAACCACATCGGACCGAACGACAAGCAGAACAACACGCTGCTGATCGAGGAGTTCCGCCGGCAGCTCGACGAGCTGACCCGGGAGACGGGCAAGCGCTACGACCTGACCGCGTTCACCCCGGCCGACCCGGCGAAGATCGAGGCGGGCTGGGACCTGCCGCGGGTGGCGAAGTCCCTGGACGTCTTCAACGTGCAGGGCTACGACTTCCACGGCGCGGGCAGCGACAACTCGTGGGAGCCCAACCGCACCGGCCACCAGGGCAACCTGTACGCCGACGCCGACGACCCGTACTCGTTCCACTTCAGCGTGGAGGACGCGGTGAACGCGTACACGTCGGTGGGCGTGAACCCGCGCAAGATCACCATCGGGTTGGCGTTCTACGGCCGCGGCTGGCAGGGCGTCCAGGACGGCGGCCGCAACGGCGAGTGGCAGTCGGCGACCGGCGCGGCACCGGGCCAGTTCGCCGAGGAGGCGGGCACGCGCGGGTACTCGAACCTGCTGGCGAGCGTGCCCGGCTGCGCGGTCCACCACGACGAGGTCGCCGTGGCCACGTCCTGCTTCACCGGCAACGGCGGGCAGTGGTGGACGTTCGACGACGTGTGGGCGATCCAGAAGAAGACCGCGTGGCTCAAGCAGCGCGGCCTGCTCGGCGCGATGATCTGGGAGATGTCCGGCGACACCGCCGGCGGCACCCTGATCAACGCCGTGGACGCCGGCCTGAGGTGAGTGTCGTGGCCCCAGGCACGACGAGCCCGGGGCCACACCCCTAATACTCCGACTCGTACAGCTCGGCCAGCCGCGCGTGCAGCTCGGCGGCGTCGGGCAGCGCCTTGCCGTCCAACGTGTGCACGCGGGTGATCTTGCGGACGCTCGACACCAGGAACACGCCGTCCGCCGAGTACAGCTCCTCCACCGCCACCGGCCGCACCTCGACCGCCCAGCCCTCGCGTTCGGCGGCGCGGAACAGCGCGGCCTGCGTGGTGCCGGGCAGGATGCCCAGCTCGGCGGGCGGCGTGGTCAGGGTCCGGTCGCGCGCCATGATCAGCGTGGAGGTGGGGCCTTCCAGCACCGAGCCGGACGACGTGGTGAACACGACCTCCGCCGCGCCGCGCCGTTCCGCCTCGCGGAGCGCGGCCATGTTCACCGCGTACGACAGCGACTTGGCCCCGAGCAGCAGCCAGGGCGCGCGCTCCATCAGGCCCGGCTCGACACCGCGGTCCAGGGTGACGGCGGCGATGCCCTCGGCGCGCTGCGCCATCACCTTCGGCGAGATGTCCATGCCCAGCGCGAAGCCGGTCGGCGTGCCGTCACCGCCCTCGACGCCGCGCGTGTAGACGAGCTTGAGCGCGACCTCCGCGCCGCCCGTCCAGTTGTCCAGCACGAGATCGACGGCGCGCTCGAACGCCGCGCGGTCCGGTTCGGGCAGGTCGAGCATGGCCGCCGAGCGGGCCAGCCGGTCCAGGTGCGGACCGAGCTCCCGGGGCTTGCCGTCGACGACGAGGATGGTCTCGAAGACACCGTCGCCGCGCATCAGGCCGAGGTCGTCGACCCGGATCAGCGGGGCGTCGGGGTCGGCCAGCGTTCCGTCCAGCAGTGCGAGCACGCGCATACCGTGAGACTACTCACGGCCTACCATCGGTTTCGTGGACACCGCCAGCGCTCCGAAAGCCCTGCGCAAGACGCTGCACGAACGCGGCATGCGGATGACGCCCCAGCGCCAGCTCGTGCTGGACGCCGTGCGCGAGCTGGGCCACGCCACGCCGGAGCAGATCTGCCAGCGCGTCCAGGTCACCGCGCCCACGGTCAACATCACCACGGTCTACCGCACGCTCGACCTGCTCGACCGGCTCGGCCTGGTCCGGCACACCCACCTGGGGCACGGCGCGCCGAACTACTCGGTCGACGCCCACGAGCACGTGCACCTGGTGTGCCACCGGTGCGGGCGGGTCGACGAGGTGCCGTGCGAGCTGCTGTCCCCGCTGGGGGGAACACTGCGGGACGAGTACGGGTTCGAACTGGATGCGAGCCACCTCGCGCTGTCCGGCACGTGCCGCGAGTGCCTGAGCGCACCGAAGGAGTCCGAGTGAACTCACCGCTGTTGACCGCCCCCGGCGCCGTCGCGCCGTTCGAGGGGACGCCCGACCAGGGCGTGCCGTGGCACTTCGGCGACCCGTTCGCCGAGCAACGCTCGGCGGCCAGGTCGGCGGCGGTGTTCGACCGGTCGCACCGGGCCGTCATCGCGGTGCCCGGCGACGACCGGCTGACCTGGTTGCACTCGCTGACCAGCCAGCACTTCACCGCGCTCGGCGAGGGCGAGGGCACCGAGGCGTTGATCCTCGACGTGCAGGGCCGGGTCGAGCACCACGCCGCGGTGGCGAACGTCGGCGGTGTCGTCTACCTCGACACCGAGGCGTCGCGGGCGGGCGAGCTGCTGGCGTACCTGACCAAGATGGTGTTCTGGTCGAAGGTCGAGCCGCGTGACGCCACGGCCGAGCTGGCGGTGCTGACCGTCGTCGGCCCGGAGGTCGCGCGGGTGTTCGCCGAGCTGGACCTGCCGCTGCCCGACGCCCCGCACGGCGTGGTCGCGGTGGGTGGCGGCTTCGCCCGCCGCAGGACGTGGCCCGGCCCGGACGCGGTCGACCTGGTGGTCCCGCGCGGCGAGCTGGCCGACTGGTGGGCACGGCTCACCGGCGCGGGCGCGCGGCCGGCGGGCAGCTGGGCGTTCGAGGCCCTGCGGGTGGAGGCGCTGCGGCCCAGGCTGGGCGTGGACACCGACGAGAAGACCATCCCGCACGAGGTGAACTGGATCGGCTCGGCCGTGCACCTGGACAAGGGCTGCTACCGGGGCCAGGAGACGGTCTCGAAGGTGCACAACGTGGGCCGCCCGCCGCGCCGGATGCTGCTGCTGCACCTGGACGGGTCACGGGAGGTGCAGCCGGAGACCGGCGACCCGGTGCTGGTGGACGACCGCGTGGTCGGCCGGGTCGGCAGCGTGGCGCTGCACCACGAGCTGGGCACGATCGTGCTGGCGCTGGTCAAGCGGTCGGTGTCGCCGGAGACCGAGCTGCTGGTCGGCGCGGAGGACCGCCGGGTGCAGGCGAGCGTCGACCCCGACTCGGTGCCGCCGGACACCCCCGGGCTGGGCCGTGAGGCGGCGCGCAACCTCGGCCGCTGAGCGTCCGGACCGGAAAACCGGGCACCGCGCCTGCCTGCGGTTCCTCCGTTCGCCCACCCCGCTGAGTCGCTGGTCCGACCGGGTTCTGTGCCAGGATCACGGCATGTCCCGACCCGGATCCCACGGCACGCTGCTCACCGTCGCCCCCACCGGGGCCGAGCACGCGAAGGCCGACGTACCCCACCTGCCGGTCACCTTGGAGGAGCTGGTCAGCGCGGCGCAGGCGTGCGAGCAGGTCGGCGCCGCGATGGTGCACGTGCACATCCGCGGCGAGGACACCAGGCCGACGCTGGACCTCGGGCGGCTGAAGGAGACGGTCGCCGCCCTGCGCGAGCGCACGAACCTGATCGTGCAGCTGTCCACGGGCGGCGCGGTGACCGACCCGGAGGCCGACCGGCTGCGGGTGCTCGACGCCCTGCCCGACTCGGCGTCCTGCACCATGGGCACGGTGAACTTCGGCGACGACGTGTTCCTGAACCGCTGGGAGTTCGTCGTGGCGTTGCACAAGGGGATGCAGGAGCGGGGCATCGTCCCGGAGTACGAGATCTTCGACCTCGGCCAGTTGGCGTCGCTGCGGCGGCTGCTGGACCAGCACGGGCTGCCCGCGGGCGGCAAGGTGCACGTCGACCTGGTGATGGGCGTGCCGGGCGGCATGCCGGGTGACCCGGAGACGCTGGTGGCGGCGTTGCGGCTGCTGCCGGAGGGCGCGTCGTTCTCGGCGACGGGCATCGGGCGGACCACGCTGCCGGTGATGCTGACGGCGCTGGCCGCCGGCGGTCACCTGCGGGTCGGCATGGAAGACACCATCTCGTACGCCAAGGGCCAACCGGTCCGGGACAACGCGCAACTGGTCGCTCGCGCGGCGGGGCTGGCGAAGATCGCCCAGCGCCCGCCGCTGTCGCCCGCGGACGCGCGTGCCCTGCTGGGCGTGCGCAGTCCGGTACAGGTTTGAGACAACTTTGGAAGCAGGTTTGTGTTGGCGGGTGGACGCGAACTACCTCAGGATGAGTACGTGATCGAGGTGCGTCCTGGCGGACGCCGCCGTATCGACCGGGTGCTCGCCCCCGACTACACCGAGGGGGTCGAGCGGCTCCCGCTCGCCGAGGTGCGCGCGCTGCGCGACGAGGCGGCGCAGGAGGAGACCGACCTGTCGTACCTGCGGCGGCTGCTGCACGCGCGGATCGACATCGTGCGGGCCGAGCAGGAGCGGCGGACCTCGGGCGGTTCGGCGGTGGTCGACCAGTTGGCGACCATCCTCGCGTCGAACGCCGTCGGACCCGCGACGGGCCTCGGGCGCTACCAGACGCAGGAGCCGTCCCGGGCGGAAGCGCACCGGCGGCACGTCGAGGCGCTGGTCTCCGACGTGGACCTGTCGGACGTCAGCGCGCTCTCGGACGACAAGCTGGACCTGGCGCTGCGGGTGTTCGTCGGCGAGGAGGCCTCGGTCTCGTCCCGGCGGCGGGAGGTGCAGGCCGTGGTCGACCTGCTCAACGCCGAGATCGCCGGGCGGTACCAGAGCGGCAGCGCCTCGGTGGACGAGCTGCTGGCCGCCGAGCGGGGCTGGCCCGCGAACCCCGGGCGTTCCAAGGAATAGGATCACACTCCCGCCATCTGGACCTGCCGCCTAACGTGGCCGGTTGATGGCACAGCAACGTTCGACTTCGCCCCGCTACCGCTGGGTGGTGCTCGCGGTCGGCGCGGTCGCGCAGGGCACGAACGCCGCGGTGTTCCTCGGGCTGCCCGCGATCACGCCCCAGTTGCGCGAGCACTTCGGGCTGTCGTTGCCGCAGGTCGGGATGCTGCTCGGCGCGGTCAACCTGGGCACCATGCTGACCCTGGTGCTGTGGGGCGCGGCGGCCGACCGGCACGGCGAGCGGCTGGTCATGGCCATCGGCGGCTTCGGCGCGGCCGGGTGCCTGGCGCTGGCGGCGTTCGACGGGCCCGTGGTGGCCGGGTTGGCGCTGGTCGGCGTGGGGCTGTTCGGCGCGAGCGTGAACGCGGCCAGCGGCCGGGCGGTGCTGACCTGGTTCCCCGCGCAGCGGCGCGGCCTGGCCATGGGCATCCGGCAGACCGCCACCCCGCTCGGCGCGGCACTGGCCGCCGCGGTGCTGCCGGTGATCGCCCTGCACGCCGGCGTGCCGGTGTCGTTCCTGGTGCTCGCGGGTGGCACGGCGGTCGTGGCGGTGGCCGTGGCGCTGTGGGTGCGGGAGCCGCCGTGGGCGGTGCGGTCCGGCCAGGGCCGGCACGGCGTGGTGCTCAAGGACCCGGACCTGATCCGGCTCAGCACGGCCAGCGGGCTGCTGGTCGTGCCGCAGTTCACCGCCGCCGCGCTCATGGTCGAGCTGCTGCACGACCACCGCGGCGTGGCCGCGGGGCTGGCCGCCGGGTTGTTCGCCGTCGCCCAGGTCAGCGGCGGTGTTGGCCGGCTGGTGGTGGGCATCTGGTCGGACCGGTCGGCCACCCGGGTCGGGCCGTTGAAGGTGCTCAGCGTGCTGATCGCGGTCGGGTTCGTGCTGTGCGCGGTCTTCGACCAGGCCCCTGTGTGGGTGTTGTGCGTGGTGCTCGTGCCCACGGCGGCCCTGGCGCTGTGCTGGAACGGGGTGGCGATCACGGCCGCGGGCGAGCTGGCGCCGCCCGGGCGGGTCGGGATCGCGCTGGGCATGCAGAACAGCGCCAACTACCTCAGCGCCACCATCACGCCGCCGTTGGCCGGCCTGGTCGCGGTGGGCGTCGGGTGGCCCGCCGCCCTGCTGCTGGCCGCGGCGGCGGCCGTGGGCGCCCGCGTGCTGCTAGCCGTGCCGTTCGCGGCGCGCCAGCTCGCCCCAGAACTCCCGTAGCCGCTCGTACCGGAGGGCGACCTCCTCGGCGTCACCGGTCTCCAGGGCGTCGACGATCGCGTTCACGTCCGCCGCCGAGCTGTCCTCCAGCAGGTCCTGGTCGTCGATGAGCTGCACCAGGCCGCCGTAGTCGAGCTCGACGGCCGAGTCCGGCGCGAAGTGGTCGAGCCAGCGGCCGGTGTCGGCCAGCACCTTGGCCGGGCCCGCCTCGCCCAGCGAGCCCGACACCACCCGGTGGGCCCTGGCCACCCGCGCCCGTGCGTCCGCCATGGACACCCGCCACGACACCTGGCGCTCCGGGTCGTCCCGCGGCGCCAGGACGACCCGCCGCGCCTCCGGCTCGACCAGCGCGAACCAGGGCAGCGGCACGGTCCAGGTGGTCGAGATGACGTGCACCGCGCCGGCGGTCAGCTCGGCCATCACCGCCGACGCCCGCGACCGGATCGTCTCCGGCTCGACCGGCACGGCCTCCTCGCGCAACGGGCCGGTGGCCGTGGCCAGGAAGCCGACCAGGGCGGCGGCCGACCGGGCGCGCAGGTCGAGCGGGCAGACCAGGGGACCGGGGCCGACCTCCCCCGGCACCTCGGCGGGGCTGATGGTCATCACGTCGAACGGCGCGTCGGGCGCGACGCTGCCGTCCGACCGCTCACCGGGCAGGAGGCGACGCGGCCGGGCCAGCTGTGATCGCAACCACAGCTCCCGTTCGCGCGCGCCGACGTCCGCACGGCTCAACGCCCCGTTTTCCAGGGCTTTTCGCACCTGATCGGCCAACGGTGCGTCAAGAGCCGACAGCGGTTCGTACACCCTGAGGTAGGCGACGAACGGTCGAGGCACCCGCGCATCCTCCCACGGTGAGATTTGGCGGTACGTGTCACGCCTACCGCGTCGCGGGGAACCCCTTCGACACGGTACGGTAGTTACCAGGAACTAGTTGTCGAGACGAGTGGGGCCGCCGTTCCCCCGGCCGCCCCCGTCCCTGTGCGAGGGGGTCGAGCCATGGGGCGCGGCCGAGCGAAGGCCAAGCAGACCAAGGTGGCGCGGGAGCTCAAATACAGCTCTCACAACATCGACGTCGACGCCTTGCAACGCGAGCTGTCCGGCGGCGAGTCCGCTGCTGGTCGCCGGAGCGAAGAACGCTTCGACGACCCGTCGGACGACGAATACGACGACTACCGTCGCTGACACACCACACCCGCTGCTGAGGTTGGGCTGCCGGTTGTCCAGACCGGCAGCCCAACCTTTGCAGCGGGCCCCTACAACGCCCTGGCGTACTGCCTCGGCGGGTTGACCTGCACCCCCAGTTGCTGTGCCGCGTGCAACGGCCAGTACGGGTCGCGCAGGAGCTCCCGGCCGAGCAGCACCAGGTCGGCCGAGCCATCGGCGAGGACCTGCTCGGCCTGCCGGGCGTCGGTGATCAAGCCGACGGCCGCGGTGGGCACGTCGGCCTTGCGCCGGACGGCCTCGGCGAACGGCACCTGGTAGCCGGGGCCGGTCGGGATGTCCGCCGTGGGCGTGTTGCCACCGGTGGACACGTCGACCAGGTCGGCGCCCAGGGCCGCGAGGTCGCGTGCCAGCTCGACGCTGTCCTCCGCGGTCCAGCCGCCCTCGACCCAGTCGGTGGCGGAGATGCGCACGAACACCGGCACGTCCTCGCCCACGGCTTCCCGGACGGCGGCGGTGACCTCGCGCGTGAGCCGGGTGCGGTTCTCCAGGGAGCCGCCGTAGGCGTCGGTGCGGTGGTTGCTCAGCGGCGACAGGAACTCGTGCAGGAGGTAGCCGTGGGCGGCGTGCACCTCGACGACCCGGAAGCCGGCCGCCAGCGCGCGCTTCGCCGCCGCGGCGAAGTCGGCGACCACCCGCGCGATGCCGTCGGCGTCCAGTTCGGCCGGCGTGCGGTAGGTCTCGTGGAACGGCACGGCGCTGGGCGCGACGGGCGTCCACCCGCCGTCGGCGTCGGCGACCCCGCCGCGACGCGACGCGAACGGCGCGTAGGTCGAGGCCTTGCGCCCCGCGTGGGCGAGCTGCACGCCGGCGACCGCGCCGTGCGCGTGGATGAAGTCCACGACGCGCCGCCACGACTCGACGTGCGCGTCGTCCCACAGCCCGGTGTCCTCGGGCGAGATGCGACCGACCGCCTGCACCGCGGTCGCCTCGGTGAACACCAGTCCCGCGCCACCGACCGCGCGCGAGCCGAGGTGCACGAGGTGCCACTCGTTCGGGTGGCCGTCCTGGGCGGAGTACTGGCACATCGGGCTGACGGCGATGCGGTTGGGCAGCGTGACGGCGCGGAGTGTCAAGGGGCTGAACAGCTGGCTCACGAGTGGCTCCTGGAACGTTCCGGTATGGCAACGGCCTCTGGGCGCGTCACCTCGTCCAAGGTCGCCGCGCGGGCCCTTGTTCCCCGGTGTGGCGCCCGTCCCACCTCCGCGAGCTGCGCAATTCCATTCGATTCGGTATTGCGCGTGCATTCGCACGTGATCTTCAATGGGAGGTCGGCGGCAAAACGCCGAACAAGAGGCCGCCAGTTACCCCCATTCGGGTGTACTGTCCGCAGCACGTTCGGGGAGACCATCACTTGCCGTCCGACGCAGGTCGGCCCATTGGAAGTTCCCGCCGGTCACGACAGTAACAGGATCCACATGCTGCCCATGCCGACCACGATGACACCGGATCCAGGGTGGCCCAGCAACAGCCTCCTGGGTCGCCTCCGAGACAACACCCGACAAGAGCTGTTGAACATCGGCACGGTCGTGCGGTACACGGCCGACCGCGAGGTCATCGAGCAAGACGCGAAGGACACTCACGTCCTTCTGCTGCTCGACGGCGTGGTCAAGGTGCAGACCACGGACGAGACGGGTGACACGGCACTGCTCGCGATCAGGGTCGCGGGCGACCTGGTGGGCGAGATGGCGGCGCTGGACCAGAAGCCGCGCTCGGCCACGGTCGTCACGTGCGGCGACGTGGTCGCCAAGCTCATCACCAGCGGCGAGCTGATGAGCTTCCTGCACCGGCGCAACGACGTGTTCGTCGAATTGATCGGGATGATCAACGACCGGCTGCGCTGGGCGAACCAGCGCCGGCGGGATTTCCTGTCCCACCCGGCCGCCGAACGCGTGGCCCGGGTGCTGGCCGAATTGGTGCAGACCTACGGGCGCGAAGAGGCCCACGGCTGGACGTTGGGAATTCCGCTGACGAAGGTGGAACTCGCCTCCATCGCCGGGATGAAGCCCCGAACGGCCGAGAAGGCGTTCTCCGATCTGCGAAAAGCGGGGGTGGTGGTGAGTCACCTGAGGCGCGACGTGCTGGTGCCGGACCTGGCCGGGCTGCGCAAATTCGCGGGCTTCTGACGCGAGACCGCATTTCTGCGGTATTCCCGCCGATGCAGTAGTCCACAGTGACTCTGCGGAGTCGTGTGGTCCGCAGTGCGTCAGCAACCCCGTCGAAAGGCTTGGCCGATGAGCTTCCAGCGCAGCCTGCTGGTGTGTTGTGACCTGAAGAGCTACGGGTCGGCGGACGACCTGCTCCAGCACGAGCTCCAGGAGCTGCTGGTGCGCAGCCTGGACCGGGCGGGCGAGGCCGCGGGCCTGGACCGGGCGTCGTGGCGGCGGCAGGCCAAGGGCGACGAGGAGTGGGCCGTGCTGCCCGCCTCGACGCCGGAGGGCGACGTCGTGGACCGGTACGTGCGCGCGCTGGACGCCGAGCTGGCCAAGACCAACCGCTACCGGGTGCCGGAGGCCAAGCTGCGGATGCGCATGGCGATCCACTTCGGCACCACGGTCGAGGGCGCGAACGGCTACCCCGGGCAGGACGCCGTGCTGGTCAGCAGGCTGCTCAACAGCGAGCCGCCGCACGCGGCGCTGGAGCAGTCACCCACCTCGGACCTCGTCGTGGTGCTGTCGGACACGCTGTTCACGTCGCTGGTCGCGGCCCGGTACACCACCCTGCGGCCGGAGGAGTTCCGGCGCGTGGACGTGCACGTGAAGGACTTCCGCGGCCACGGGTGGATGTGGCTGCCCAGCGGTGACGTGCACTCGCTCGTGCTCGACGGCGCCGGCCCCGCCGAGGCCGGCGCACCGGTCGTCGCGGAGCCGGTCTCGCCCGTGGTCGCGCCGACCTCGGTGCACCAGAACGCGGTCGCCACGGGCGGGTCGACGGTGGTCCAGGCCGGCCGTGACGCGCGGGTGCCCACCCAGACGGCCGACGTGATCCAGAACTTCGACCGCAACGACCAGCGGGGCTCGCACTTCGGCCCGGTCTACCGCCGGGACGACGACGAGAAGGCGTGACGGGTGCGCGAGGGCCGGCTGCTCGACGGGCCGGCGATGCTCGTGCTGGAGCAGCGCCGGTTCGAGGAGACGCGCGGCCTGTGCGACCGCGCGCTGGGCGCGCACCGCTCGACCGAGGACCGGCACGGTGAGGCGGTCGCCCTGAACACCTGGCCGACCTCGCCCTGACTTCACCGTCGCCGGGCGGCGCTACCTGGAGGCGTTGCGGATCTCCGAGCAGCTCGCCGAGGCGCGTCGTGGGCATGGTGGAAAAGGCGCGCGAACACCGGACCGAGGCGCGGGACGTGTTCCGGGCGTTCGGTGATTCGCCAGTCCGCGAGCCACGTCGAGCGGTGGCTCGCGGAACTCGGCGGTCACAGGTAGCGAATTTGTTTCGCTTTACCGGCGGCGGCTTCGTCGTGGGCGGCGGTGATTTCCGGTCGGTGCGCCACTTCCGGCACGCCGACCTCCCACCACGCGCCCGCATCGGTCCACGCCGACGGGTGAGTGCGAATCACCACCACGGCCGGGCGGTGTTCGGCCTTCACGACTTCCCGGGCCCGGCGGTAGGCGGCACGCAGGCCGTCCAGGTCGTCCACCGGGAACGCGGCGCAGCCCATCGCGGCGGCGTGCGCGGCGAAGTCGGTGCGCGGCGGCCGGGCGTGCGCCGAGCGGACGTCGTCGTAGAGGTTGTTGAACGCCGCGCCGCCCTGCCCGGTTTGCAGCCGGTGGATCACCGCGTACCCGTCGTTGTCGCACACGACCGCCACGAAACCGTGCCCGGCGAACGCCGCCGAGAACAGCTCCGAGTTCAGCATCAGGTACGAGCCGTCACCCAGCAGCGTGGTCACCACGCCGTCCGGTCGGGCGATCGCCGCGCCCCACGCACCGGCCAGCTCGTAGCCCATGCACGAGAAGCCGTACTCGACGTCCATCGTCGCCTCGCCGACCGCGCGCCAGCCGCCGATCAGCTCGCCGGGCAGGCCGCCGGACGCGGTCAGCACGTAGTCCTCCGGCGTGGACTCCTCGTTCACCACGCCCACCACCTGCGCGTACGTCGGCGTGCCGCCGGGCGCGCGCAGGCCGTCGACGTGCGCGTCCCACTTGCCGCGCTCCTCGGCCGCCCGCGCGGCCCAGGCCGGGTCGGCCCGCCAGTCGCCCAGCGCGTCGGTCAGCTCGCGCAGGCCCTCGTCGGCGTCGGCGACCAGGGCGAGCGCGCCGTGCTTCACCGCGTCGAACCGGGCGGTGTTGAGGGCGACGACCCGGACGTCCGGCGCGAACACCGTCCACGAGGCGGTGGTGAAGTCCTGCAGGCGCGTGCCGACGGCCAGGACCACGTCCGCCCGCGCGGCCAGGGCGTTGGCCGAGGTCGAACCGGTGATGCCGAGCGGCCCGGCGTGCAGGGGGTGCTCGTGCGGGACCTCGGTGCGGCCGGCGGTCGTCTCGGTGATCGGGACGGCGTGCTGCTCGGCGAAGCGGACCGCGCGGCCGGCGGCGCGGGAGTAGCGGACGCCGCCGCCCAGGACGAGCAGCGGTCGGCGTGCGGCCCGCAGCGCCGTGACGGCGTCGGCGAGGGCCCGGGTGTCCGGGCGGGGGCGTTGCGGGCGGTGGACGACCGGGGTGAACAGCGCGTCCGGGAAGTCGAACGACTCGGCCTGCACGTCCTGCGGCAGGGCGAGCACGACCGGGCCGCAGTCGGCCGGGTCGGTCAGCACGCGGCCCACCTGCGGGAGGGTGTTGAGCAGCTGCTCGGGGCGCGTGACGCGGTCGAAGTAGCGGCTGACCGGGCGGAACGCGTCGTTGGCGGTGGTCGTCGGGTCGCCGAAGTGCTCGACCTGCTGGAGCACCGGGTCGGGGGCGCGGCTGGTGAACGTGTCGCCGGGGAGCAGCAGCAACGGCAGGCGGTTGGCGTGGGCGACGCCGGCGGCGGTGACCATGTTCAGCGCGCCCGGCCCGATCGAGGACGTGGCGACGCCGACCTGCCGGCGGTGGGTGGCCTTGGCGATGCCGACCGCGGCCAGGGCCATGCCCTGCTCGTTGTGGCCGCGCCAGACGGGCAGTTCCGACTTGGCCTCCTCCAGGGCGTTGCCGAGGGCCAGGACGTTGCCGTGGCCGAAGATCGCGAAGACGCCCGGGAAGAGCGGGGCCCGTCGGCCGTCGGGGAGCTCGGTGCGTTGCGCGGTGAGCCAGCGGACGAGGGCTTGCGCGGTCGTGAGCCTCATTCCACCCGTCCTTCGGCGGTCGTGACGGGGCAGCGGGGGTCGGGGGTCTGGCTCGCCCAGGTGTCGCGGACCCAGGTGTGGGCGGGGTCGTCGCAGAACTCCAGGGAGCGCTGCGGGTTCGGGCCCGCCAGGACGTTCAGGTAGTACATCGGGTAGCCGGGGGCGGCGACGCAGGGGCCGTGGTAGCCGCGGGGGATGAGGAAGACGTCGCCGTCGCGGACGACCACGTTCTCGTCCAGGTCGCCGTCGTCGGTGTAGGTGCGGTGGAAGCCGAAGCCCTCACGCGATGGGGTGATCTTGTCGCGGCCGGCGATGCGGAAGTAGTAGATCTCCTCGTTGACGACGTCGCAGGTGTGGTCGTGCTTGTGCGGCGGGTAGGACGACCAGTTGCCGTCCGGGGTGATCAGCTCGCAGGCGATCAGCTTGTCGGCGTGGTCCCAGGCGCCGGGGACGCCGAAGTTGGTGACCTGGCGGGTGGCGTTGCCCGCGCCCCTGACCTCGACCGGGACGTCCTCGGCCGGGCCGTACTTCGGTTCCAGCCTGCGGTGGCAGCGCGCCATGGGGAGGGCGACCTCTACGCCGTCCTTTGTGGACAGTCTCACTTCGGCGTCGCGTGGGACGTAGGCGAAGTCCGAGACCCGGGTGAAGACGGAGTCCCGGCCGGTGATCTCGAACCGCTGATCGTCGACCTCGACCACGCAGCCGCCGGACAGCGGGAGCACGAACGCTTCGCAGTCACCGGTCTCGATCGTGACCACACCACCGGGGTGCAACAGCAGCACCCGCAACCCTGCGTGATCCCATCCGGCGGCCTGGGGCGTGAGCTCGACCGCGTTCTCCCCCACCGCCAACGTGCCGAGCGGCCGATGCAGACTCATCCCGCCACACCCTCTCCGGCTTCGTCCCACGCCCCACCGGCACCGACATCGGCTCCGGCTCGGTCACCCTCACCTGATCGAGCGAATTCGCGCGCCGACCTCAGCACCCTCGCCGCCGCGTCGACCGCCGCCGCCACGTCACCGTCCGGCGGGTAGAGCAGCGCCCGCCCGATGACCAATCCGCGCACGTTCGGGTGACGCAACGACCGCCCCCACGACTCCAAGTCATCACTGAGCCGCGCGGAAGGCACACCGCCGAGCACGAGCGCCGGCAACGTCGTCGCACCAAGCACCTCATCGGGTGACGGCGGCAGCTTCAACCAGGTGAACGCCGACGTCACCCCCAACCCGGCCGCCACACTCCCGGCCCGCGCCAACGCCGCCGCGTCCTTCTGCAACACCAACTCGCCGCCGGCGTCACGCGCGTACGGCAACGGCTCGACCATCGCCATCAACCCGCGCTCCGCCAACGCCGACACCGCCGCCGCGCAGCTCTCCAACGTCGGCACCGTGCCCGGATCCGAGTCCACCAGGCGCAGCAACATCTTCCCGCCGTCCAACCCGTTGCCCGCGATCGCCGTGGGGTCGTACGCGGTGAACCGGTCGTCGATCTCCCAATCCGCCCCGGCCAGCCCGCCGCGGTTCATCGAGCCGATGACCACCTTGTCGTGCAGGCCGTCGAGCAGCAGCAGTTCCTCGATCACGTCCGGGGTGCCGAGCACCCCGTCCACGGCCGGGTTCGCCAGCGCGGTGAGCAACCGGTCCAGCAGCGAGCGGCGGTCGGCCATGGCCAACGGGTCGCCGCCGACGCCGAGCGCCCCGCGCGCCGGGTGGTCGGCCGCCACCAGGAACAGCGTCCCCCGCTCCGACAACCACTGCGTCCGCCGCCGTCGTGCCTGGTAGGCGCGGCGGATGGCGGCCGGGTCGGTCGCCCTGGCGTCCAGCAGCGCCGTCCACTGCGCGTCGCTGATCACCGCGCACCTCCTGCCGGCGACATCGCCCAGGCCGGCGACGTCACCCAAGCCGGAGGCGTCACCCAAGCCGGAGGCGGTGCCGTTGGTGCTGAGGTCGAGGGTGCGGTCGCTGGTGGGTGTGGCGGGTGGTTGTCGGGCGCTCGGTCTCGTTTTAACCGAGGGGCGGTAACGGTGTTTCCGTACAGTTTCGGGTGTGGTTCGCCCAATCGTGTTGCCGGGTCGGTTCGGTCGGGGTGATCTTGGCACGAGGTCGGCCGGGCCGCCTGTCGACGTGTTCTCACAGGTGGGCCTCGATCTCCGACTCGGTCGGCATGGCGTCGGCGCAGGCCAGGCGGCCGGCGACCAGGGCACCGGCGACGTTGGCGTAGCGGGCGATCCGGTCCGGTGGCCAGCCCGACAGCAGGCCGTGGGCCAAGGCGCCGCCGAACGCGTCACCCGCACCGAGGCCGCAGACGACGTCCACCGGGTGCGGTGGGGTGGTCCAGGAGCCCGCGGTGGTCGCGAACAGCACGCCGTCCGCGCCCTTCTTCACCACGGCCAGGTCGACGCCGCGGGACAGCAGGCGGGCGGCGGCCTCGTCCGGGTCGGCGGTGCCCACGGCGACCTCCACCTCGGCCCGGTTGCCCACGGCGACCGTGACGTGGTCGAGCATCCAGTCGATCTCGCGGTGGGCGGTGGCGACGTCGGGCCAGAACATCGGGCGGTGGTCGAGGTCCAGGACGGTGTGGGTGCGGCGGGAGCGGTGGTGGAGGATTCGGCGTTGGGTTTCCCGGGCCGGTGAGGCCGAGACGCCCGTTCCGGTCACCCAGAGCAGGGGCACGTCGGCCACCAGGTCCCACGGCACGTCCTCCGGCGTCAGCGACAGGTCCGGGGCGAGCGGTGAGCGGTAGAACAGCAGCGGTGGGTCCTCGGGTGGGTCCAGGGCACAGAAGACGACCGGGGTTTGCAGGTCGGGCGCGGTGCCCACGTACTCCGACGACACGCCGAAGGACTCCAGCGCGGAGCGGACGTAAGGGCCGAAGCCGTCCGGCCCCACCTTGGTCAGCACCGCAGCCGAACGGCCCAGCCGCGCCGCCGCCACGGCCACGTTCGTCGCCGTGCCGCCGAGCGACTTGGCGAACGTCCGCACCTGCGCCAACGGCACGCCGCTCTGCTCCGGGTACAGGTCCACCCCGACCCGGCCCACGGTCAGCACCTCGACGGTCATCGGTCCACCCCGCGCAGCTCGTGCGCCAACGCCTCCAGTTCCGCCCCGCCGGCCATCTGCCTGGTCAGCTCCTCCAGCCCGATCTCCGACTTCTCGTGCGCGCCCAGCGCACGGCCCCGCTTGAGCAGCAGGAACCGGTCGCCCACGGGGTAGGCGTGGTGCGGGTTGTGGGTGATCAGCACGACGCCGAGGCCGCGGTCACGGGCCCGGGCCACGTGCTTGAGCACCACGCCCGCCTGCTTGACGCCCAGCGCGGCCGTCGGCTCGTCCAGGATCAGCACCCTCGCCCCGAAGTGCACGGCCCGCGCGATCGCCACGCACTGCCGCTCGCCACCGGACAGGGTGCCCACGGGCTGCTCCACGTCCCGCAGGTCGATGCCCATCTCGGCCAACGCCGTCCGCGTCACGTCCCGGGCGCGCCGCCGGTCGAGGAACCCGAGCCGGGTGGTCGGCTCCGACCCGAGGAAGAAGTTGCGCCACACGCTCATCAGCGGCACGACGGCCAGGTCCTGGTAGACGGTGGCGATGCCCCGGTCGAGGGCTTCGCGCGGTGACGAGAAGCTCACGGGTGAGCCGTCGACCAGGAGTTCGCCGGAGTCGTGCCGGTGCACGCCCGCCAGGATTTTGATCAACGTCGACTTGCCCGCGCCGTTGTCGCCGAGCACGCACGTGACCTCGCCCGCGTGCACGGCGGTCGTGACGTCCCGCAGGGCGATCACGCTGCCGTACGTCTTGCCGATCCCGCGCACCTCCAGCAGTGCCCGTCCGCCGTCCGGCCGGTTCATCGCCGCACCCTCTCCGCCCGCCGCCGCAGGGCGTTGTTGACCAGCACGGCGGCCAGCAGCATCACGCCGAGGAACAGCTGGAACCAGTCGGAGTTCCAGTTCGCGTAGACGATGCCCTGCCGGGCCATGCCGAAGATCAGCGCGCCGATCGCCGCGCCGACGGCCGAGCCGAACCCGCCGGTGAGCAGGCAGCCGCCGATGACCGCGGCGATGATGAACTGGAACTCCAGGCCGATGCCCTGGTTGGCCTGGACGCTGGTGAACCGCAGGATGTTGATCGAGCCGACCAGCCAGGCCGCGCCGGCCGTGGTCATGAACAGCAGCACCTTGGTCCGCGTCACGGGCACGCCGACCGCCCGTGACGACAGCGGCGACCCGCCGACGGCGAAGATCCAGTTGCCGAACCGGGTGCGCAGCAGCACGACCGCCGCGACGGCCGTGCACAGCACCCACCACAGGATGGACACGTAGAACGCCGTCCCGCCCAGCGTGAACGTCGACGCGAACAGGAACCCGGCCGACGAGTAGCCGTCGGCGGAACGCATCCCGGACACCTGCACGGTCCCGGTCACCAGCCGCGTGATGCCGAGGTTGAGGCCCTGCAACGCCAGGAACGTCCCCAGCGTCACGATGAAGCTGGGCAGCCCGGTGCGCGTCACCAGCCACCCGTTCAGCGCGCCGACCGCGAGCGCGAACGCCAGCGAGGCGAGCAGCGCGAGCCACACGTTCCAGCCGAGGCGGGTCGCGAGGATCGCGGTGACGAGCGCGGTGGAGGCGGTCATCACGCCGGCGGACAGGTCGAACTCGCCACCGATCATGAGCAGCGCGACGGCGACGGCCATGATGCCGAGCGTGGACGCGTCGTCCAGCCAGGTCGCGACCCCGCCGGTGCTGAGGAACCGCTCGGTCGCGACCGAGAAGAACGCGAAGACCAGCAGGGCGCCGAGCAGCGCGCCGATCTCGGGTCGCAGCACCAGCCGGTCGAGCGGCCGGGGCGGGCCGACCCGCTCGTCCGGCGGGTCCGATACCGCGGTCGAAGTCACCGGGGTCCTCCTCAGCGGGTGCCGCGTTCGGCGTACTCGGCGACCTTGTCGACGTTGGACTCGTCGACGAAGCCCGGTCCGGTGAGGACGGGCTTGCCGCCGCCGACGGTGTTGGCGTTGTCGCGGTAGAGCTTGAGCATCACGATCGGCAGGTAGCCCTGCTCGTACTGCTGCTGGTCGACGGCGAACAGCACGTCTCCGGCCTTGATGGCGGCGGTGACGTCGGCGTTGAGGTCGAAGGTGGCCACGGCGGCCTTGGCGGACGCGCCCTTGACCGCGTTCACCGAGGACACCGCGACCTGCGGGTTCAGCGCGAGCACCGCGTCGACGGACGGGTCGGTCTGCAACGCGCCCTTGATCCGGGACTCGACGTCGGTGGGGTTGTTGATGTCGACCTGGAGGTTGGTGACCGTGCCGCCGAACCCGGTTCGCGCGCCGTCGCAGCGCTGGTTGAGGCCGACGTTGCCGGCTTCGTGGATGACGCACAGCAGCTTGGTCTTGCCCGCTTGCCCCAGCTTCTGCCCGGCCTGTTCGCCGGCGACGCTCTCCTCCTGGCCGACGTGCGCGAGCGCGCCGAAGGAGGCGCTCTTGTCGGAGCCGGAGTTGATGGTGATGACGGGGATGCCGGCCTTGACCGCGTTCTCGATCGAGGTCTTCAGGGCGTCCGGGTTGGCCATCGAGACCACGATCCCGCCGACCTCCTGCGACACCGCGTTGTCGATCAGGGTCGCTTGGCGGCCGGGGTCGCCGTCGGAGTTGTAGTCGACCGTGACGCCGAGCTGCTCACCCGCGGCGGTGGCGCCGTTCTTCACCACGTTCCAGAACGCGTCGCCCGCCGTGCCGTGGGTGACGACGGCGACGCGCAGGTCACCGGTCGGGGTCTGGGCCGCGCCGGTGCTCGTGGTGGTGTTGTCGGCGGCCGGGCCGCTGCACGCGGCCAGCAGCGCGAGCCCGGCCAGGGCCAGGCCCGCGCGCGGGACCGGTCGAGTGGACGTCATCGTCTCTCCTCGCTCCAGGGGAATCAGGCGGTGATCCGGGTGAGGTGCGCGAGGCTGCGCGCGGTGTCCCGCACCGGGGTGTCGAGCGGGCTGCCGTCGCCGAGCGCGGTGTCCTGCTCCAGGACGTACCAGCCGGTGTAGCCGGCGTCCCGCAGGGATGCCACCAGCGCCGTCACGTCCACGTCGCCGTCGCCGAGCGGCACGTACATCCGCTGCTTGACGGCGTCCGCGTAGCCGATCCGACCGTCGCGGACGGTGGCCGCGATGTCGGCGCGCACGTCCTTGAGGTGCACGTGGCCGATCCGCCCGGGGTGGCGGCGGGCCAGGTCGACGGGGTCGGTGCCGCCGATGAGCAGGTGGCCGGTGTCGAGGCAGAGGTCGAGGTCGGAGTCGGCGAGGAACCGCTCGACCTCGGCGGTGCGCTCGACGTGCGTGCCGACGTGCGGGTGCAGGGTGGTGCGCAGGCCGTGGGCGGCGGCCCGGTCGCGGACGAGCGCGGCGGTGGCGACGAGGGTGCGCCACTCGTCGTCGGTGAGCGCGGGGCGTTCGTCGTAGCCGTCGAGGCCGGTGGCGGCGGCGAGCACGAGGACTTCCGCGCCCGCGGCGGCCAGCAGCGCGGCCACCCGGTCAGCCTCGTCCGCTGTGGACTGTGCGCCGGTGTGCAGCGGGACGGCCAGGAAGCCGCCGACGAGGGTGAGGCCGTGGTCGTCCAAGAGGGACTGCAACGCCGCCGGTTCGGCGGGCAGGTAGTCGGGCGGGCCGAGTTCGGTGGCCCGCAGCCCCGACGACGCCATCTGCGCGAGCACGGTGCCCGCGTCGAGGACCTTGCCCCAGCCCGGGACCTCGCACACACCCCAGGAGATGGGCGCACCGGCGACCTTCACGCGGCGACCTCCGTCCCGACGCGGACCGGAGCGCCCGAACGCCGCGACCGCTCGCACGCCTCGGCCAGCCGCAGGCTGGTCACGCTGTCCCGCGCGGGCGACGGGTTCGCCACCGCGCCGGCCACGACCTGCGTGAACACGGTGACCTCGGCCAGGTAGGCGCGGTGGAAGCGCTCCGGGAAGCCGGGGTAGGCGTCGGCGGCGGCCTTCGGGCCGTCGGGTTCCAGCGACGTCAGCGGGGTGCGCGGGTCGAGGCCGACGGCCAGGCTGTCGCGGCTGCCCAGCACCTCGATGCGGTGGTCGTAGCCGACCGGGTCGTGCCGACCGCCGGCCAGCACCGCGTGCGCGCCGCCCGCGAACCTCAGCATCACCACGGCGTTGTCGACGTCGTCGGCGTCGGCGAACGCCCGGTCCACCAGCACCGACCCGGAGGCGTAGACCTCCACCACCGGTTCGCCGACCAGCCACGGCACCGCGTCCAGGTCGTGGATGAGCAGGTCGCGGAAGATGCCGCCGGACTGCGGCAGGTAGGCGAGGTCCGGCGGCCGGGCGTCGTTGCCGAGCGCGCGGACGAGGTAGACGTCACCGACCTCGCCCGCGCGGACGCGCCGGTGCAGTTCGGACACCGCCGGGTCGAACCGGCGCTGGAACCCGACGAGCACCTCGACCCCGGACGCCTCCACGTCGGCCACCAACGCCCGCATCTCGTCCAGGTCGCTCGCGATCGGCTTCTCGCACAGGGTGGGCACGCCCGCCGCGAGGGCCGCGCGCAGCAACGCCGGGTGGGTGGTGGTGGGCGTGGCGAGCAGGACGCCGTCACTGGCGGTGAGCAACGTGTCGAGGTCGTCCACGCTCCTGGTGCCGGGCAGGAGGGCGGACGCCTGCGCCGCGCGGCCGGGCACGGGGTCGAACAGGAGCACCTCGTCGACCTCGGCGAGCGTGGCCAGGTTGGTGGCGTGCATGGTGCCGATCCGACCCACTCCGGCTACTCCGATGCGCATGCCGCAGGTCTCCGTCCTGGTAGAGGCGCTCCGGCGTTGGAGCGCTCTATTTGTTGGAGCGCTCTAAGGCTGTAGCGTCCGTCACACGGGTGTCAAGGGCGCGTTTCTCGTCGAAGGGGGGACACCGGGTGGCCAGACCGACGATGGACGACGTCGCGGCCCGCGCCGGCGTGTCCCGCGCGCTGGTGTCGCTCGTCATGCGGGGGTCACCGAAAGTGAGCGACCGCCGCCGGGCGGCCGTGCTGGAGGCGGCGGCGGAGCTGGGGTACTCGCCGCACGCGATGGCGCGCTCGCTGGCCAGCCGCACGTCGCACGTGCTCGGCGTGATGGTGTCCGACCTGCACAACGCGTTCTTCGCCGAGGTCGTGGACGGGCTCGACGCGGTGGCGGCCGAGCACGGCTTCGACCTGATCCTCAACACGGGCGGGCGCAGCGCGGCGCGGGAGCGGCGGGCGTTGCGGAGCCTGCTGTCGTTCCGGCCGGCGGGCCTGGCGCTGCTGTCGCCGGTGGTGCCCGCGGCGGACATCGGCCGCGCGGCGGAGCAGACGTCCGTGGTGCTGGTCGCGCGGTCGTCCCGACTGGCCACTGTGGACGCCGTGAACGACGACGGCGAGCGTGGCATCACGCTCGCCGTCGACCACCTGGTGTCGTTGGGGCACAAGCGGATCGCGCACCTCGACGGCGGTGGTGGCTCGCAGGCCGCGCCGCGGCGGCGCGGGTACCTGGCGGCGATGGCGGCCCACGGCCTCACGCCCCGGGTGGTGGCCAGCGAGTACACCGACGCGGCCGGCGCGCGTGCCGTGCGCGGGCTGTTGGGCGACCTGCCGACCGCGATCGTCGCGTGCAACGACTTCAACGCGGTCGGCGCGATCTCGGCGTTGGAGGAGGCCGGGTTGCGGGTGCCGCGGGACGTGTCGGTGGTCGGCTACGACAACACCTCGCTGGCCGCCTTGCGGCACGTCTCGCTGACCACGATCGACCAGCCCCGCCACGAGTTCGGCCGGCTGGCCGCCGAAGCGCTGCTGCAACGGGTGCGCGGCGAGCGGGTCGAGCCCGTGCGCCACCTGCTGCGCCCGTCGCTGGTGGTCCGCTCGACCACGGCCCCGCCGGTCAGGCCGGCTTGAGGCCCACCACGCCGAGCACGATCAACCCCAGGCACGCCGGCCGCAGCGGTGACGCCGGCGCTCCGGCGACCGCGCCGGCCTGGCCCACGCGTTGATCGACGCCTCGGAGCGCGAGTTCCAGGCCGCGTTCCTCACCGGTCCGCCCCCGTCGGCCCCGGCGCGCCGCCCGCCGACCGCGTCCGGGCGTTCCTGCACGCCCTGGTCCCACCGCGGCGCCGAGGCCGACCGGCTCAAGTCCGGCCTCGACGCCGTGCTGGACGGGCTGCTCGCGCGCTAGGCGTCCACCTTCGGTCGTTCCGGCTCCGGCGACGCCGCCTCGGCGGGCGGGGTCGGCCTGGCGATCAGGCGGCGGATCAGCGGCCAGCTCACCAAGACCACCACGATGCCGTAGACGACCAGCGCGAACGGCGTGTTGAACAGGCCCGTCAGGGAACCGTCGGACAGTTGCAGCGCACGGCGCATCTGCTGCTCCGCGGCCGGGCCGAGGATCACGCCGATGATCGCCGGCAGCACGGGCAGCCCGTAGCGCCGCATCACGAAGCCCAGCACGCCGATCACGAACATCACCAGCAGGTCGAACACGTCCGCGTTCACCGCGTACGCGCCCACGCTGGCGAAGAACAGGATCCCCGCGTACAGGTACGGCCGCGGGATGCGCAGCAGCTTCGCCCACACCGGCGCCAGCGGCAGGTTGAGCACCAGCAGCAGGCACAGGCCGATGAACAGCGACGCGATCAGGCCCCAGACCAGCGCCGACTCCCGCTCGAACAGCAGCGGACCCGGCTGGATGCCGTACTGCTGGAACGCCGCCAGCATCACCGCGGCCACCGCCGTGGTCGGCAGGCCCAGCGTCAGCATCGACACCAACGTGCCCGCGGCCGACGCGCTGGCCGTCGCCTCCGGCCCGGCCACGCCCTCGATCGCGCCCTTGCCGAACTCGTCGCGGTGGCGGGACAGCCGCTTCTCCGCCACGTACGACAGGAACGTCGGGATCTCCGCGCCACCCGCCGGGATCGCGCCGAACGGGAACCCGATCAGCGGGCCGCGCAGCCACGGCTTCCACGACCGCCGCAAGTCCTCGCGGCCCAGGAACGCCCGGCCGACCGGGATCGCCTCGGCGGGCTTGCGCCGCAGGTGCGCGGCCACCCACAACGACTCGCCGACCGCGAACAGCGCCACCGCGACCACGACCACGTCGATACCGTCGGCCAGGTGCAGGGAGCCGAACGTGAGCCGCTGCTGGCCGGTCATCTCGTCCAGCCCGACCAGGCCGATGGCCAACCCGATCAGCAGGGACGCGAAGCCGCGCACGCGGGACGCGCCGAGCACCGACGTGACCGCGATGAACGCCAGCACCATGATCGCGAAGAAGTCGGGCGCGCCGATGTCCACGGCGAACCCCGCCACCGTCGGCGCGAGCAGGACCAGCAGCGTCGTGCCGATCACGCCACCGACGAAGTGCCCGATCGCGGCCGCCGCAAGCGCTTGCGAACCGCGCCCCTTGCGGGCCATCGGGTTGCCGTCGATCGCCGCGACCACCGCCGCGCTCTCACCCGGCGTGTTGAGCAGGATGGACGTGGTCGAGCCGCCGAACATGCCGCCGTAGTAGATGCCCGCGAACATGATGAACGCGCCGGTCGGCTCCAGGCCGTAGGTGACGGGCAGCAGCAGCGCCACCGCCATCGCCGGGCCGATGCCCGGCAGCACGCCGATCGCCGTGCCCAGCAGCACGCCCAGCGCGGCCAGCGCCAGGTGCGTCGGCGTCAGCGCGGTCGCGAAGCCCTCGAGGAGGTTGTTGAACGAGTCCACGTCAGAACGTCCCCACCAGCGGACCGCCGGGCAGTGGCACGCCCAGCAGGTTGTTGAACAGCACGAACGTCACCACCGACAGCCCGGCGGCGAGCAGCGGGTCGCGCACGGGGTTCCGGCTGCCCAGCGCGTAGGCCGCGCCCCAGAACAGCACCGCGCCCGAGATCGGGAAGCCGACCACCCCGATCAGCGCCGCGTTGGCCAGGAACGCCCCGCACAGCAGCAGCACGGTCCGCCAGTCCGCCGGCGCGGCCAGGTCGACGTCCTCGCCGCCCTCCGCCTCACCGCGACCGCCGCGCAGCACGTCGCGCGCCAGCAGCGCGGCGACCACGATCAACCCGACGCCGACCACCACCGGCACCGCCCTCGGCCCCACCGGGCCGCGCTGCGCGAAGTCGGTGTGGATCCGGATCGCGTCGACCAGGACCAGCACGCCCAACCCGACCAGCACCGCGGACACGCCCAGCTCGGAGCGCTCGCGCAGCCACGCCCGGCTCAGGGGTTTGTCCACCGCGTTCACCGCCTTGTGCACGCCCAACCCTCCACTCATGCCAACCCCAGGTCCTTGAGCACGGTCGCCACCCGCTCGTTCTCCTCGCGCAGGAACGCGCCGAACTCGTCGCCCGGCGCGAACGCGTCCGTCCAGCCGTTGCGCGCCACCGCCTCCCGCCACTGCGGCGTGCCGTGCAGGTCGGTGAACAGGACCACCAGCCGGGCCCGGTCGGCGTCGGAGATGCCCGGCGGCGCGACCACGCCGCGCCAGTTGTTGAACTCGACGTCCACACCGGACTCGCGCAGCGTCGGCGCGTCCACACCGGACAGCCGCGACCCGCTCGTCACGGCCAGCACCCGGATCTGCCCGGCCTCGATCTGGTCGCGGTACTCGCCCACGCCCGACACGCCGAACGCGACCTTGCCGCCCAGCACCGACGCCAGCAGCTCGCCGCCGCCGTCGAACGGGATGTAGTTGACCCGCCGCGGGTCCAGGCCGACCGCCTTGGCGATCAGCATCGGGGCCAGGTGGTCCGGCCCGCCGGGCGAGGAGCCGCCGCCGACCGTGACCGCGCCCGGGTCCGCCTTCCACGCCGCGACCAGCTCGTCCAGCGTCCGGTACGGCGAGTCCTTGCCGACCACGACGATGTCCGGCTCCTCGATCAGCTTCGCGATCGGGGTGGTGTCCAGCAGCGACGACGGGGCCTTGTTGGTGTAGACGCTGCCGACCACGCCCAGGCCCATCGACATCACGAGCTTGCCGTTGCCGCGCTCGCTGACCGTGCGGCCGAGGCCGACCGTGCCGCCCGCGCCGGGCAGGTTGAACACCTCGGTGTTGCGGATCAGCTCCGCGTCCTCCATCGCCTTCGCGGCGGTGCGCGCCGTGACGTCGTAGCCGCCGCCCGGCGCGTTCGGCACCAGCACGCGCAGGCTGCGCAGCGACGCCGTGGTGTCCGCGCCGGACGTCAGCAGCGGCGGCACGAGGACGACGACCGCCAACGCGCCGACGACCGCGAGCCAGTTCCTGATCCGCACTGTGATCCCCGCCTCTCTTCCGCGTGGTTGGACATGTTCCACTCGTGTAAACAGAGAAGTCCCGCTTGCGCGCCTAAGGGTTCTTTTGTTCTTTGTGGTCACGGGAGGTGCTGATGGGTGGTCGGGGATCGCTGGCCCGTCAGCTGCTCGTGTGGCAACTGGTCGTGGTCGCGGCGCTGCTGTGCGCGGTGGGCGTGCTGTCCGTCGTCCAGGCGGGCAACAACTTCCGCACGACCGAGGGACGCCGGATGCTGTCCGTGGCCGAGGACGTGGCCGCGACCGCGGGCGTGCGGGTGTCGTTGGCCGACCCGCTGCGGCACTACGCGCTGGCCCCGTTCGCGGAGAGCGCCCGCAGCCTGTCCGGCGCCAGCTACGTGATCATCACCGACCCGGCCCGCAGGGCGCTGACCTCGCCTGATCCCAGCCAGCTCGGTGAGCCGCTCGACCTCGGCGGCAGCACCGCGTTGCAGGGCCGGTCGTGGGTGGGCGAGCTGGGCGGCGCGACCGTGGCGCACGTGCCGGTGATCGGCGACGACGGCGCGGTGATCGGACTGGTGGCGGCCGGGCGGCAGGCGCCGGGCTTCTGGGACGGTGTGCTGGACTCACCGGACAACGCGCTGCGGCTGCTCGGCGTGGCGCTGGTCATCGGCGTCACCGGGTCGCTGCTGCTCGCCCGGCGGGTGAAGAACCAGACGCTGGGCCTGGAGCCGCACGAGATCACCGCGCTGGTCGAGTACCGGGAGGCACTGCTGCACGGCATCAAGGAGGGCGTCGTCGCCCTCGACCCGCAGCACCGGATCACCCTGGTCAACGACCACGCGCGCGACCTGCTGGCGCTGCCGCCGGACGCGGTGGGCCGGTCGGTGGCCGAGCTGGACCTCGACCAACGGCTGCGCGACGTGCTGACCGGCCGGGCCACCGGCGTGGACCAGCTCGCGCTCACCGGCGGCCGCGTGCTCACCCTGAACTACATGCCGCTGGACGTGCACGGCGCCGTGGTCACGCTGCGCGACCGGACCGAGCTGACCGCGTTGCGCGACGAGCTGGACGCGAACCGGCGCGCCACCGACACCCTGCGCGCCCAGGCGCACGAGTTCAGCAACCGCCTGCACACCATCGCGGGCCTGGTCGAGCTCGGCGAGTACGACGAGGTGCGCGGGTTCATCAGCCGCATCACCACCGCGCAGGGCGCGTGGCGGGCCGAGGTCGGCTCGAAGGTCGCCGACCCGGCCGTGGCGGCGCTGCTGATCGCCAAGTCGAGCCTCGCCGCCGAACGCGGCATCGGGCTGCGGATGGCGCCCGACAGCTCGCTCGGCGCGGTGGACGAGGCGTTGTCGACCGACCTGGTCACGGTGATCGGGAACCTGGTCGACAACGCGCTGGACGCGTTGTCGGAGCGGGGCTGGATCGAGGTGTCGGTGCGGCAGGCGCCCGACGAGGTGGTCGTGGTGGTGCGGGACTCCGGGCCCGGTGTGGCGGCGGGGCTGGCCGAGGAGGTGTTCCGGCACGGGTTCACCACCAAGGCCGCCGAACAGGGTCAGCGCGGGCTCGGCCTGGCGCTGACCCGGCAGGCGTGCCTGCGGCGCGGCGGGTCCGTGCGGGTGCGCAACGAGGACGGCGCGGTGTTCACCGCCCGGCTGCCCGTGGAGGTGCCGGTGTGATCAGGGTCCTGGTGGTGGACGACGACTTCATGGTCGCCAAGGTCCACAGCGGGTACGTGGCGCGCACGCCCGGGTTCGAGGTCGTCGGCGTGGCGCACAACGGCGCGGACGCGGTGCGGCTGGTGCGCGAGCTGCGGCCGGACCTGGTGCTGCTGGACGTGTACCTGCCCGACGTGGACGGCCTGGCCGTGCTGCGGGAGCTGCGCGGGTTGGCCGACGACGTGGACGTCATCGTGATCACGGCGGCGACGGACGTGGAGACCGTGCGCAGCGCCATGCGCGGCGGTGTGCTGCACTACCTGATCAAGCCGTTCGAGTACGCGGCGCTGCGCGACCAGCTCGCCCACTTCGCCGCGCTGGACCGGCGCCTGGACCAGCTCGCGTCGGCCGGCCAGGCGGACGTCGACCAGGTCTTCGGCGCACGGCCGCGCAGCGCGCCCGTGCTGCCGAAAGGGCTGACCGCGCAGACCGCCGCGCTGGTGGAACGCGTGCTGCGGGAACGCCCGGTGACCGCCAGCGAGTGCGCGGACGCCACCGAGCTGGCCCGCGTGTCCGCGCGCCGGTACCTGGAGCACTTCGTGAGCACCGGGAAGGCCGAGGTGCGGCTGAAGTACGGCGGCACCGGGCGGCCCGAACGCCTCTACGTCTGGCTGGGCTGACCGCTCTTGCGCACGAGCAGGTAGCCCTGCGGCGTCTTCTCCCACCTCGGGTCGGCCGACTCCCGCTCCACCCGGGTGTGCGGCTCGAAGCCCGCGTCGACGAGCTGCCCGAGCAGCTTGTCCGGGTCGAGCCGGTAGGCGTCCGCCACGATGTCGTGCCCGTAGGCGTGCTCGATCCGGCGGACCTCGTCGCCGACCTGGAACGCCAGGAGCAGCAGTCCGCCGGGTGCGAGGACGCGGTGGAACTCGCCGAACACCGTCGGGTGCTCCTCCCACGGCACGTGGATCAGCGAGTACCAGGCGAGCGCGCCGCCGAGCGAGGCGTCCGGCAGGTCCAGGTCGAGCATCGAGCCGACCTCGAAGCCGATCTCCGGGTGATCGCGGCGGGCGACGGCGACCATCTCGGGCGACAGGTCGACGCCGAACACGTCCACGCCGAGCCCGCGCAGGTGGCCGGCGATCCGGCCGGGCCCGCAGCCGACGTCCGCGACCCGGCCGTCGACCAGCTCGGCGAACAGGCCGAGCACCGCCCGGTCCGCCGGAGTCTCGGCCAGGTGGTCGCGCAGGGCGTCGGCGTAGTCGTGGGCGACGGTGTCGTAAGCGGTGCGGGTCATGGTCAGGAATTCCGGCTCGGTCACGCCACGCGACCCTAGTCCCAGCCGCCGCCGCGCCGACCCTGCTTCGTCTGGGCGCGGCGCTTCTTCTCCGCGATGCGGCGCTCCTTGGAGCCCTTGGTCGGCTTGGTCGGGCGGCGCACCGGCGGCGGCGCGGCGGCCGCGTCACGCAGGAGGGCGGCCAACCGCTCCCGGGCCGCCTGGCGGTTCTGCAACTGGGCCCGGTGCTCGCTCGCGGTCACCGTGAGCACGCCGTCCACCAGGCGCTTCTCCAGCCGGCCGACCATCCGGGCACGCAGCCACCCCGGCACGGACGGCGAGGCAGCCAGGTCGAAGCTGAGCTCCACCCGGCTGTCCGCCGTGTTCACGCCCTGGCCGCCGGGGCCGGAGGACCGGGAGAACCGCTCGCTCAACTCGGCCGCCGGGATCACCAGCGTCCGCGTCACGGTCAGGTCCTCGGCCACGCACCCAGGTTAGAAGACCAGGCCGGGCACCGTCACGATCTTTGCCAGCTGCTCCCAGTCCAGCGGCGGCACCGGCCCGTTGGGGTTGACGTTGTCGTTGGTGTTGGACGCCTGCGCGGTGAACACCGCGCCGTCGGGCGTGGCAGTGCTGACCGTGACCTCGGTGATGCCGCCGGACTCGCGCGTGGACACCGTCACCGCCCGGCCGGCGTACTGCCGCACCTGGCACCTGGTGTCGCCCGGGTCGCACCGGGTGGTCTCGCGGAAGGTGTGCAGGTGCAGGGACACCGACCCGCGACCGGCGGGCGTGGTGACGTCGGTGGTCGACGCGTACCCGGTCGTGTCGACCGCGTAGAACGTCCACGGGTCCATGAGGGTCGGGTCGATCGCCGACCGCGGGACCGCCGCACCCCTCGCGTCGGCCGGGATCGCCCCGGACGCGGCGAGCACCGCGGTCAGCTCGGCCGCGCGCTGCGCCGCCACCGGCTTGGGCGGCGGCGGGATGGGCACCGTGACGACCGTCGAGCCGGAGTTGCCGCTGGACCTGGTCTCGGGCACGGACGTGCCGGTGTCCACCGGCGGTGCGGTGGTCGAGGACCCCTCGACCGCCAGCGGCACTCGCGGCCCTCCGCTGCCACCTCCGGCTCCCGACCAGAGCAACGCCGGCACGGCGACGGCCGCGACGGTGGCGAGCACCGCCGCACCGGTGTAGCCGCGGCGGCGGACCGCCTTGCGCCGGCCTTCGCGGACGATCGCCGCCTTGTCGATGCCCAGCGGGGGCTCGTCCTCGAACGCGGTCGCCAGGCTCTGCTTGATGTCGGTCATCGCTGCTCCTCGAAGACGTGGCGACCGAGAAGTGCGCGCAGCGCGGCAAGGCCCTTCGCCGCCTGGCTCTTGACGGTGCCTTCGGTCCGACCGAGCAGTCGGGCGGTTTCGGTGACGCTCAGGTCCTCCCAGTAGCGGAGCACCACGACGGTGCGCTGCCCCGACGGCAGCATCGCCAGCGCCCGGCGCACGTCCAGGTCGGCGGGCACGGCACCGGGGACCGGGCTGTCCGGCACCGAGTCGACCACGGTCTCCCGACGCCGGAACCCGCGCCGGCCCTCGTCGATGGCCGCGCGCACCAGCACCTTGCGGGCGTAGGCGTCCACGCTGTGGCGCCGCACCCTCGGCCAGGCCACGTACAGCTTGGTCAACGCCGTCTGGACCAGGTCCTCGGCGCGGTGCCAGTCACCGCACAGCAGGTACGCCGTCCTGCGCATCACCAACGCGCGGGCGTCGACGAACTCACCGAACTCGCGATCGCGTTCCACTCACCCTCCTCGGTCGCCGCTTAGTACGGATCGGCGACCGCCGGAGGTTGCCGGTGACTAGAAGCGCGGGTGCTCGCCCACCAGGGCCGCGCCCGGCTCCTCGGAGCGGACCACTTCGCCCAGCACCCACGCGGGCACGTGGCGGGCCGTGAGCACGGCCAGGGCGCGGTCGACGTCCTCGGGGGCGACCACGGCCACCATGCCGACGCCCATGTTGAACGTCTTCTCCATCTCCTCGCGCTCGACCCGGCCGCGCTGGGCGATCAGGGCGAACACGGGCGCGGGCGTCCAGGTGCCGCGGTTGAGGTCGGCGCGCAGGCCCTCGGGCAGCACGCGGGCCAGGTTCGCGGCCAGGCCACCACCCGTGACGTGCGCGAACGTGCGCACCTCGGTCTCGGCGGCCAGCGCCAGGCAGTCCTTGGCGTAGATGCGGGTCGGCTCCAGCATCTCCTCGCCGAGCGTGCGGCCGAACTCCTCGACGTGGCCCTCCAGCGGCATCCGCGCGATGTCCAGCAGCACGTGCCGCGCCAACGAGTACCCGTTCGAGTGCAGGCCGGACGAGCCCATGGCGATCACCACGTCACCGGCGCGCACCCGGTCAGGGCCGAGCATCGCGGACGCCTCGACCACGCCGACACCCGTGCCGGAGATGTCGTAGTCGTTCTCGCCCATCAGGCCGGGGTGCTCGGCGGTCTCGCCGCCCAGCAGCGCGCAGCCCGCCAGCACGCAGCCCTCGGAGATGCCCTTGACCAGCGCCGCGACCTTGTCCGGCACGACCCGGCCGATCGCGATGTAGTCCTGCAGGAACAGCGGCTCCGCGCCGCACACCACCAGGTCGTCCACGACCATCGCGACCAGGTCGATGCCGACCGTGTCGTGCTTGTCCAACGCCTGCGCGACCGCGATCTTGGTGCCGACGCCGTCGGTCGAGGACGCGAGCACCGGCTCCTTCCAGCGGTCCAGCCTGAGCTGGAACAGCCCCGCGAAGCCGCCGATGCCGCCGAGCACCTCGGGACGCTGCGCCTTCGCCGCCCACGGCTTGAGCTTCTCCACCGCCTCGTCGCCGGCGTCGATGCTTACTCCAGCTGCGGCGTAGGTCGCCTTGGCGCTGTCGGTCACGTCTCTGTGCTCCACGATTCCGGGCATCCACATTTCAGGGCATCTGTCCATCCGGGCGCGCGCCCGGCTCCGCCGACGCTCAGGGGCGTTGCAGGGCGTCCTCGGCACCGTACCCGTTCGTCAGGACGGGGGTGGCCGAGCCCGAGACACCCCGGATGCCCTCGAGCAGGTGCTTGCCGATCAGCGCGTCGTCGGGCAGCGGGATCGGGTACTCGCCGTCGAAGCACGCGCAGCACAGCCGCGTCTTCGGCTGCTCGCTGGCCGCGATCAGCTCCTCCAGCGACACGTAGCCCAGCGAGTCCGCGCCCACCGAGCGGCGGATGCCGTCGGTGTCCAGGCCGTTGGCGATCAGCTCGGCCCGGGAGGCGAAGTCGATGCCGTAGAAGCACGGCCACTTGACCGGCGGCGACGCGATCCGCACGTGCACCTCGATCGCGCCCGCCTCGCGCAGCATCCGCACCAGGGCGCGCTGCGTGTTGCCGCGCACGATCGAGTCGTCCACGACGACCAGGCGCTTGCCCCGGATCACGTCGCGCAGCGGGTTCAGCTTGAGCCGGATGCCCAACTGGCGGATGGTCTGCGACGGCTGGATGAACGTGCGGCCCACGTAGGCGTTCTTGACCAGGCCCGAGCCGTACGGGATGCCGCTGGCCTGCGCGTACCCGATCGCGGCTGGCGTGCCCGACTCGGGCACCGGGATGACCAGGTCGGCCTCGACCGGGTGCTCCGCGGCCAGCCGGCGGCCGATCTCGACGCGGGTGGCGTGCACCGAGCGCCCGGCGATCGTGGTGTCCGGGCGGGCCAGGTAGACGTACTCGAAGATGCAGCCCTTGGGCTCGGGGTTGGCGAACCGGCTCGACCGCAGGCCGTTCTCGTCGATCGCGATCAGCTCGCCCGGCTCGACCTCGCGGACGAACGACGCGCCGACGATGTCCAGCGCCGCCGTCTCGCTCGCCACGACCCAGCCGCGCTCCAGCCGGCCCAGCACCAGCGGCCGCACGCCCTGCGGGTCACGTGCCGCGTAGAGGGTGGACTCGTCGGAGAACGTGAGGCAGAACGCGCCGCGCAGCGTGGGCAGCAGCTGCATGGCCGCCTGCTCGATGCCGATGTCGGCGGCCTGGGCGGCGAGCAGGCCGCACACCAGGTCGGAGTCGGTGGTCGCGCCGTGGCTGGTGTCCACGCCGACCTCGCGGGCGCGGGCCATCAGCTCGGCGGTGTTGACCAGGTTGCCGTTGTGGCCGAGCGACAGCCCGGAGCCGGTGGCCGTGGTGCGGAACGTCGGCTGCGCGTTCTCCCACGTGGTGGAGCCGGTGGTGGAGTAGCGGCAGTGGCCGACGGCGACGTGGCCGCGCAGCGACTGGAGCACCTGCTCGTCGAACACCTGGCTGACCAGGCCGAGGTCCTTGAAGACCACCACCTGGCTGCCGTCGCCGACCGAGATGCCGGCGGCTTCCTGGCCGCGGTGCTGCAAGGCGTACAAGCCGTAGTAGGTGAGCTTGGCGACCTCTTCGCCGGGTGCCCACACGCCGAACACACCGCATTCTTCGCGGGGTTCGCGTTCTTCCTGGGTTTCGGGGTCAATGCGGCCGGTTGCTGAATGGTCGGTGACCACCGGGTTGCTCCCTAGCGACGAGGGTCGGGGCTGCACCATCGAGTGTAAGGCTGATGGGGGCGGTACCACCCCCCTCAGACCCCCTCCGACGTGACCAAACGCACCCTCACCCGGCCGTCAGTCCAGCTTGAGGGCGTACCAGACCTGCTCGTCGCCGGTGTGCCGCAGCGGCAGCCTGCCCCACAGGCCGTAGTGCACGAGCTGCGCCTCGCCGCTGATCCGGAGGTCGGTTTCCTCGCCCGGCCAGGCCGCCCGCACCTCGGGCACGACGCCCGGCGCGAACGTCACCACCCAGGCCTCCGGCACGTCCGTGAGCTGCACGAGCGCGGTGCCCTTGGCGGTCGGCGGCACGTCGGCGGCGTACTTGGCGGCCAGCAGGGTGGTGAGCGCCTCGTCGATGCCGTCGACGGCGAAGTCCGCGTCGCCCACGACGAGCTCCCGCAGCGCCGCCTGGGCGTCCCACCGGCGCAGGTCCAGCTCGTGCGCGATGCGCCGGTGCCAGACCCACGCCAGGTCCGGCGCGGAGGGCGAGAACGTCCAGGCCGTGCGGTTGCCGGGGGTGGACGGCAGCAGCTCGGCGGCTTTGGCGAGCTGCTCGTCCAGGTACGCCAGCGGCACCACGCCGGCCGGCGGGCTCGGCAGGCGCAGCTGGACCGTGCTGCCGGTGCGCAGGTACTCCAGCGACGTCTCCAGGAACCTGCCGACGTGCAGCGTCAGGTCGGTGAACGTCCAGCCGGGGCAGCTGGGCACCTTGGCGTCGGGGTCGGCCTTCCCGACCGCCGCCCGGAACATCCCCGCCTGCGCGGTGAAGACCTCGGTCCACCGCTGGGTGGTCCAACCTCCAGGCACGTCCAGCCTCCCGCTTGAGTCGATCGGTGCGCGGCCATCGTGCCGCACGGGGATCCGCCCCGGCGGCGCGACGACCGACCTTCTCCCCTACCGACGCGGGGGCACCGCCGTCGGTGCCCTCCGATCACGTCCCGGTCGCACCTCTCACCACAACCGGTTGCGCACCTCGTCCCGGGCCGCCGCGTCGAGCCGCGCGGCGGCCTCGTCCCACCACCGGGCCAGGTCGCCGACCTGGAACTCCCACTCCTGTTCGGGTTCGGCGGCAGCGGGGTCGACGGTGCCGGTCTCGTCGGTGCTCTGGGCGAACACCGACGCGAGGTCCACGCCCGAGAAGTCGGCGGAGAAGTCGGCGGTGGGGTGCTCGTCGGCGGTGCGGACCAGGGCGTGACGACCGGTGGACGGCCAGTCGACGCAGGAGGAGTCGTCGGTGGTGAAGTCGGCCGAGGTGAAGTCGAAGGTGGAGAAGGTGGTCAGGGGTTCGGTGACGAACAAGTGGGTCAGGGCGGGTTCGGGGAGGGCGGGGTCGTCGAGGTGGCCGGTGAAGCCCGTGTCGGGCTGCGCGGACCACGGCTCGACCCACGTCTCCCCCCACGTCTCGGGCGAGGTCTCCGGCCACCCCACGGCCTCCACCGGCGAGAGGACGTGCGCCGCGGCAGCCGACCCGACACCCCAGTCGGAACCGGGCTCCGGGTTCGGCAACGCGTACGCGTTCATCGGCACGAGGTGGTCGGTCCACTCGTCGTCGTCGTGCTGGGCGACATTCGGGGATTGGGCCGTTCGGGGTGGTGGGTGCAGCGCGCTCCAGACCGGTGTGCGCGCCGGCACGTCGTGGCCGAGGGTCGGTGCGGGCGAGTGCGCCGCGACCTCCGTGCGCACGACCGGGTCGAGGCGGTGGACGAGGGCGGTTTTCCAGCGCTGCCAGCGGATTTGCCGGGCCGAGAGCATGCGGTGACGCGGTCCGGAGCGGGGTCGGGTCAGCAAGGCCACGAGCAGTGCCCGGACTCTCCCGACGAGTTCGCGGGCGACGTGGAAGGCCACGGTTCTGGGCGCGGGGAGCAAAAGTGTCATGTGTCAATGGTCGAACTGGCGTTCGACGTCGGCAAGATCACCTTCGAGTGATCACCAATGGGCGGTTTGTCGGCCCTCCTTGGCCCCCGGGGCGAGGGAACCGAAGATGATGAACGCGCGTCGCATTGCCGGTGGTTGGCGGCACGAAGGGTGGGCGATCGTGTTCGGGGTGCGACCAGAGACGTTGCGAGAGGCGTCCAAGCAGTTCCACGAAGGTGCGGACGCGACCGGCGACGGCGCGGAGATGATCTCCATGCTCCGGCTGGACGCCGACGCGCTGGGGCAGGTGCCCGCGGCGGCGGAGTTCGTCGACGCGCTGGCCAAGTGGTCCGGTGAGCAGTCCGACGACCTGCGCCGGGGCAGCGCCTGGTACCGCGACGCCGGTGACGGCCTCAACGAGAACGCCGACGCCTACCAGCGCTCGGACGACGACTCGAACTCCTCGTTCCGCGGCATCGAAGGGGGCCTGGCGTGAGCTTCACCGACCCCGAGGTCCTGTACGGGCAGCTGGCCGCCGGTGACGCGGGCCGCGTCGCGGCCGCCGCCGACCCGATCACGGGCGCGATGAGCGCGGTCGGCCGCGCGGGCCAGGCCGTCACCGCCGGCGGCAGCACGGCCACCGCCGACTGGCGTGGGGACGCCGCGACCAAGTTCGGCGCGCGCGCCGAGCTGTCCGCCAAGTCCGCCACCGTGGCCGGCGAACGGCTCGGCGCGGGCGCGGACATCGTCCGAGCCGCCTCCCGCGCTTACACGCAGATGCGCGGCAGCGCCGACCAGCTGATCGACTTCTGGCGCGGCCGCTCGCCCGCGCTGGACGAGGCCCAGACCCGCGAGCTGGCCGGCCGCGTCAACGAGCAGCTGAACAACGTCAAGGCCGGCTACGAACGCGTCCTGCGCTCGTACGCCGACGCCCTCACCAAGGTCCGCCCCGGCTTCGAGGAGACGGCGGGCAAGGACGCGGGCTGGGCCACCGCCGTCACGGCCCTGCGCACCACCGCCACCGTGCCGGGACCGGGCACCGACCCCAGGCAGGTCGCCGCCTGGTGGAAGTCGCTGACCAAGGAGCAGCAGGACGAGCTGCTGCGCACCAGGTTCCAGGAACTGGGCCAGTTGCGCGGCCTGCCGTCGGAAGTCCTCGACCAGGCCAACCGGATGCGCATCCAGGACGACGCCCAGCGCTTCGGCGCGCAGCGCGACCAGCTCGACGCGGAGATGGCCGCGCGGGCACGCGAGCTGGGCCTGGACCCGGGCAAGTCCGAAGACCTGACCAAGCTGATGAACGACGAGCGGTACGCGTCGCTCAGCGAGCAGCGCCAGGAAGCCGCCACCAAGGCCGAGAACGCCGAGAAGGTCCAGCGGAGCATCGAACGGGCCGAGACCCTCGCCAAGGACAACGGGTGGCTCAACGCCCAGGGCCGGCCGGACGTGCGCATCCTGGCCTGGGACCCCTACGGCCCGCGCGGCGACGGCGGCACCGCCATCGCCTACGGCAACCCCGACACGGCCAAGAACCTCGCGGTCAGCGTGCCCGGCACGGGTTCGACGCTGGACGGCTTCTCCGTGGACCAGGCGGGCAACCTGCGCCAGGCCATGGGCGCGGAGGGCAACGCCACCATCCAGTGGCTGGGCTACGACGCGCCCGGCTGGGCCCCCGGCGAGGTCGACAACCCCGCGCAGGCCCGCGAGGGCGGCGCGAACCTCGTCGCCGACGTCAACGGCTACCGCGCCGCCGCCGAAGCCGCCGGCAACAACCCGCACGTGACCGTGATCGGCCACTCCTACGGCTCCACCACGGTCGGCTACGCGGGCATGAACGGTTTGGCGGCGGACGACATCGCGTTCGTCGGCTCGCCGGGCGTCGGCGCGTCGAACGTCAACCAGCTCTCCGCCGGCCCCGGCCACGTCTACGTCGGCGCGACCGAGCACGACCCGGTCGTGCAGGGCACGAGCCAGACCTGGTTCACCGAGGACGGCTCCTCGGTCGGCCCGTACGACGACCGGTTCGGCGCGCGGACGTTCGGCACCACCGACGGCACTTCCGCGCTCGGCGCGCACTCGCAGTACTACGCCCCCGGTTCGGAGTCGGTGCAGAACCTGGCCCGGATCGCGACCGGCAACGGCGACTCGGTCACCTCGCAGGACTGGGACGAGAACCCGCTCGGCCCGTCGCTGCCGGGCTCCCACATCCCCGGCGTCGGGCCGGTGGTGGACTTCGTCGGCGGCACCGCCGTCGGCGCGGCGGACCTGGTGGCCGACGCCGGGACCGGGCTGTGGAACGCCGGTCGCGAGGCGGTGAACGGCAACTGGTCCGAGGCGGGCACCGGCTTGCTCAACACGGGCAAGGAGGTCGTCAACGACGCCGTGGACGTGGTGGTCGGCGGGGTCGGCGACGTGGTCGAGCTCGGCCGTGACGCGGTCGAGGGCGTCGGGAAGGCCTGGGACAAGACCGTCGGGTCCTGGTTCTAGGTCAGCGCAGGCGGCAGGGCCCGATCTCGGTCTGGACGCCTTCCTGGTCGAAGCCGCCGCGGTCGGACTGCCGCACCGAGCACACGACGAGGTCGCCGACCTCGATCCCTTCCGGGAACTGGTCGAGGTCGGCGGACTTCTTGCCGATCCGCTCGAGCCCGCCGGGCTGGTCCTGGTCGATCTCCAGGTTCGCGTACGCGGGCTTGGTCTGGCCCATCGACTCGTACGGCGGGTTGACCTGGACGACCTTGAAGTTCACCTCGCCGGCCCAGTCGCTGCCGCAACCAGCGAGGAGAGCTCCGACCGCGAGGACGGCGACACACGCCTTGAGCGCCTTCACGCGGTCGAGCTTAGCTAGAAGCGCAGCACCGGGAGCAGGGTTGACAGATCCGCCCGGCTGCCGGACGCGGTGACCTTGGCGTCGTCCAGCGCCTGCGCCCAGCCGAGCCTGCCCACGGCCAGTTCCAGCCACGTGCGCGGGTCGGTCTCGATCACGTTCGGCGGGGTGCCGCGGGTGTGGCGGGGGCCCGCGACGCACTGCACGGCGGCGAACGGCGGCACCCGCACCTCCACGCTGCGGCCGGGCGCGACCTGTTCCAGCGTGCGCAGGCTCAGCCGCACGGCGGCGGCGAGCACCGGGCGTTCCGGCTTGTCCGCCTCGCCGGCGAGCCAGGGCAGCACGGCCTCGACCGCGGCGCGCACCTCGTGGGGGTCGACGGGCTTGGACGGCACCGGATCAGGCTATCGGCCGCGGCCGGTGCGCGGGTCAGATCCGCGCGGCGCGCACCGCTTCGGCGAGCAGTTCGTCGACCTGGTGGGCGAGCCGGCGTGAGTCGGTCGGGCTGAACGTGCTCCACGGTGCCGACCCGTTCGACGCCCGCCGTTGTTGCAGGTAGCGGCCGTCCTCGGTGTCGAAGAAGGCGACCACCCGGTCCGGCCGGCACCGCTTGCCGTACTTGTCGCGGGCCGCCGCGCCGAAGTTGCCGGTGTGCACGAGCCCGGTGAACATCTTCACCAGCGTGACCGCGTCCTCCTGGCGCACGCCGTGCTCGCGCAGGCAGTTCTCCAGGCTCTTGGGCGAGCCGTCGGACTTCTTGACCGCGGCCTCCAGGTCGGCGCTGGGCATGGTGACCGAGTGGCCGGTGCCCGCCGGGTGCGCGGGCAGCGCGGCGAGCACCGCCGACGGCAGGCCGCTGCCCGCCGCGCGCCGGAACGTCAGCCGGTTGTCGGTGAGCGTGGCCACCGCGCCGTCGTCGCCGTTGGCCACGGCCAGCACCCGCACGCTCTTGCCGATCCAGACCCGGCCGTCGACCTCGCGCTCCGGCCTGCTGAACATGCGCAGCAGGTGGTCGAGCTCCGGGTGCAGCCCGGTCGGACCGCCCAGGCCCCGCGCGCCGATGCCGTGCCAGACGCGCCGTTCCAGCTCGGCCCGCTCGGCGTGGGTCTTGCCCGGTGAGGGCACCTTGATCACCAAGGGCATCTGGCCGAGGTCGAGGCGTTCCCAGAGCACGTCGAACTCCTCGGCCGAGAGCTCGATCGGCTCCCGCTCCGCGGGCCCCCCGAAGTACGTCACCGCTGTCCCCGTCCCTCCAACAGCGGACACGGGCCCGCGCCGAGTCGACGCGAGCCCGTGCACCGCGAGATCCCTACTGCGGCATTTCCCCGATCACGGGCGGCGCGACGAGCCGGTCGTCGCCGAACACGTCGTTCGTCTCGACCAGGTAGTCGGCTGCCTTGTGCTCGAGGTCGTCCTCACCCTCGCCGCCGTGCGCGCCGGGCGCGCCACCGGCCAGGCCGGGACCACCGGGGCGACCCGCCGCGCCGGGGCCGCCCGCGCCGGGGACGCCCGCGCCGGGGCCGAAGCCGCCCGCGCCGGGCACACCGCCGCGACCGGGCAGGCCGGCCGGGTTGCTGCCGCCGGGCAGGCCCGCACCGGGCATCCCGGCGCCGGGCATCCCGGGCACACCGGGACGCATGCCGGGGCCGTTGGGCCCGTGACCGCCGGGGCCACCGGGACCGCCCGGCATGCCGGGCATCCCCGGCACCCGGTTGGCGGGCAGGCCGGGGCGCGGCCCGCCGGGACCGGTCGGCACCCTCGGCGGCACCGGCCGCTGACCGTCGGTCGGCGGCTTCGGCGGGGTCCACGTGGGCGGGGGCACCGGGCCGACGGGCGGCCGGACCGGCGGGTTCACCGGCGGGTTCACCGTGGGCGGTGGCGGCGTCGGCGTGCCGGTGGACGGCGGGGCCCACGACGGGGTGGTGTTGCCGCCGCCCGTGCCGGGCAGCTGGCCGGGCAGCGTCACCTGCGAGCCGGTCGACGGCGGGGCCCACGAGGTGGTCGTCGTGCCACCGCCGCCGCTCGGGGCCGTCCAGGTCGGCGTGGAGGTGTAGTTCGCGCTGGAGTTGTTGTACTCGCCCGCGCCGGCAGGCGGCGGGGTGTCGATCACGACCTTCGGCGGCGGGACGAACTTGCCCAGCGTGTCGGCGTTCCACTCGCTGCTGGACTGGTAGTTGTTCATCACCTCGACGGCCTTGGCCTCGGCGTTGTCCTGCGCCGCTTCCTGCCGCTCGTGGTCCTGCTGCTGCTGGATGACGTGCATCATGCCGACCGGGCCGGTCAGCCCGCCCAGGATCTTGTCGCCCAGCGACGGCGCCTCGGTGGTCACCGGCACCGGCTCGGGCATCTCCTTGCGGGCGTTGGCGATGTACTCCGCCTGGAGCTGGGCGGAGGTCTCCATCGTGTTGGAACCCTGCTGGGCGTCCGCGGCCCACGCCGCCAGCGGCGACAGCGAGGCGGTCGTCGTGTCGGCGGTCTCGCCCTCCCAGCTCGCGCCGAGCTTGGCGAGCCCTTCCTGGATCGAGGTGTCGATCTCGCCCAGGGCCTCGGACAACGACTTCCAGGAGTCCTCGAGCGGCCGGGACGCGGCGACGCCCGGGCCCTCGTTGATCATCCGGTAGAGATCGGGGTGGGCATACCCGCGCCAGCGGTGGTCACCCATCGTGCTCGCCCCCCTCGGGTGCGTAGGTCAGCAAGGTCAGCCGTTGTTGATGCGTCCCCAGGACGCGGTGTTGTCGCCTTCGACCCGGCGGTAGTCGGCCTCGATCGCGGTGAGCTGCTCGACGACGCCCTTGAGCTGCTCGCGGTACGCCTTGAGCGCCACCAGGCCGGCGGAGTCGCCCGCCTCGAAGGTGTCCCGGTTGAACCGCTGCGCGGTCTCGTCGCTCACCGGGTCGCCCGCCCACGGCTTCGCCTCGAGCTGCGTCATCGCGTCGGTGAGCCTGGCTTCGAGCTGGTTCAACGCGTCGGAGAAGACCTTGCGCGCGGCCGGGATCGCCGAGGGCTCGATGCTGAGCTTGCGCTGCGCCCCGGCGTAGTCGGGCAGCGTCGTCGGCGTCGTTCCCCCGCCACCACCATCCGCGATGAACACGGCACACCCCTCCTCAGTGCTGCACATACCCCAGCGTGTGCATCTGGGACGACTCTAGCTCTGATGCGTGACGCGGGTGAGCGGTTCCCTCCGCAAAGGGAGCAGTTCTACTTGGTCAAGTTCGCCACGACGGCCGCTGCGACCGGCTGCACGACCTGGCACAGGGCCGTCAGGTCGGTCTCGCCGAGGCTGGCGGCCTGCACGTCGACCACCTGGCCGTCGGAGACGTCGACGTCCACCGAGCACGACAGCCCGAGCTGGGTGTTCGCCTCCACCATCAGCGCGGGGAAGCCCTTCACCTCGAGCTGGGTGACCTTGCCCTTGGACTTGGCGTAGTCGTCGATGCCGGCGGTGGTGTCGGCGGTGATCCCGACGAAGTACTTGCGGTCCTCGCGGCTGATCGTGCAGCTCTTCTTGTCCGGCTGCCCGCCCGGCTGCGGCGGCTGGTTCAGGCCGAACTCGGCGCGCTGCGCCTCGGTCAGCAGTGCGCACGGGTCGGTGTCATCGATGTTGATCGTCTTCGGCCGCTTCGACGCCTGCCCGGAGGCGGAGGTCGGCCGGCTCGACGTCCCGCCTTCGGCGGTGGTCGTCGGCGTCCGGTCACCGGGGTTGGCGGACCCGTCCGTGGCTTGCGAGCAGCCCGCGAGCAGGGCCAGGGCGGCGATGAGCGGCACGACACGGCGCATGAGGACCAACGTATCGGATCACCGTCACCCGTCAGGCGCAATGCCGACAACGTGACGCGGGTGACCGCGGTCAGCAGCCCGCGTAGCGGCACGCCACCACCGAGGGCCATTCCACCGGCCGGCCGGCGTCGATCGACCACGCGAGCCGCACGTACTGGGCGTGCGTCCAGGCCAGTGGCGTCGCCGACGTGGTGCCGCGACCGTCCCAGACCTGCTCGGGCAGCATCCGCCCGGGGTTCGCGGTGGACGCGATGTCGGCCAGCCGAGCCCGCGCTCCCGCCACGTCGCCGGCCAGCAGCTCGTACTCGCCGCGCTCACCGGCGAAGATCGGCCACAGCCGGCCGTACGTGCGGCCCTGGCCGATGTTCCACGGGCCGCCGTCGGCGCGCTCGCCGTAGCCGTCGCCGTTGTACCGGTGCCAGAACCGGCCCACCATCAGCTGCTCGTCCACCACCTGGACGGTGTTGCGGACGACCGGGTCGTCGGGCGCGCGCACGCCCAGCCGCACGAGTTCCAGGAAGCTCGGGTCCACGGCGGCGCGCTGGTCGATCGCGGTCGGGTGGTTGTCGCCCGGGTTGTAGGCGGTGCCCGCGTCCGGCCGGCCGTCCTTGGTGAGCCGCAGGTAGTACGGGTCGGGCGAGAACGGGCCGGTGCGGGTGACCGTCCAGCCCTCCAGGCGTCGCTCCCAGTCGTCGGCGACGGCCAGGTACCGCGCCGCGCGCGGGTCGCCCGACCGCTGGAGCAGGTCGGCCAGGCAGACCAGGCCGGCGATCTCGGCGGCGATCGTGCCCGGCGAGTAGCCGCTCTGGTTCTCCCAGCGCTCCTGCTGGGTGAACGGCGCGTCCGGCTGGGCGATCACGAACTCTGCCGCCGCCACCAGCTTGTCCACAGTGGACCTGTCGGCCCGGCCGAGCAGCCAGGCCAGCAGCATCGGCGCGGCCTGCTCGTCCTGCTGGACGTTGGTCCAGTACGGCTCGCCGTCCACCCTGGTGTTCTGCGGGAGGTGCCCGTCGGGCTGCTGCTGCACGTGAAGCATGAAGTCGAGCGCGCGCTCCGCCGCCCCACGATCACCGGCCGCGAGCATGGCACTGGCCACTTGGTACAGGTCACGCGGCCACACCAGGGCGTACGAGCCGAACTCCGGCGCGATCGTGCGGTCGAACCCGAACGCCCACGGGAAGCTCGGTGAGGCGATGAACGCGCCGGGGTGCCGCTTGTCCTCGGTCGCCGCCAGCACCATCATCGACGTGTCGTAGAGGTCGCGGTCGGCGCTCTTCGGCCGCTTCAGGCCCTTGAGGTAGTCGTCCCAGCCCTGGTCGTACCGGCGGGCGTGCCTGGGGAAGCCCTCGACCAAAGACGCCCTCGCCGTGGTCAACGCCTCCTCGACGTGCGCGCCGAAGCCCATCGCCAAGGTCGTCGCGCGGTCGCGCACCCCGTCCACGTGCAGCTTCCCGGTCTGGATGACGTTGCCGGTGGTGGAGCTGTGCGCCGTGATCGGCTCGTCGGCGACCAGCGCGCTCGCGGCTTTCGCGTCGTGCGCCAGCAGCGCCTCGGGGTGCTCGACGGCGGTGTCGTCGTCCCCGTCACGGGACAGGTTCGGGTCGAAGACCACCCGCACGTCCACCGGCCGTTCGGCGCGCAGCCGCACGTCGGCCAGCACGGTCGGCCGGGACGGGTCGGTGGTGTAGGTGACCTCGGCGTGCCAGCCGTCGCCCCGGAACGACTGGCGGTAGCGCAGCCGGCCGACGGGTTCGGTGCGGCCCTCGACCGCGCGGCCGTCGACGACCAGCCGCAGGTCACGCGTCGCGGGCGTGCTCAGGTCGGGGTAGAAGACCTCGGTGGGACCGGTGCGGCCGAGCGTGAACCAGACCGGGCTGCTCGCCTGGCGGGCCGTGCCGAACCCCTGCTTGTCAGCCGGCGCGTAGGTGGCCGGAGGACCGGGGACGGTCAACGCGCTCGCCAGCAGCACCGCGACTAAGGAGGTCATGCCCTTCTGGATGCGCAACGGCGCGCGTGGTCAAACGCGGGTACGTAGGGTCGGCGGGGTGGGAGACACAGGACCTGGACGGATCGAGGACTACGCGCTGCTGTCCGACCTGCGGACGGCGGCCCTGGTGGGCCGGGACGGCTCGATCGACTGGCTGTGCATGCCGCGGTTCGACTCGCCGTCGTGCTTCTCGCGGCTGCTGGGCACCGAGGACGACGGGCACTGGCGGATCGCGCCGGTCGCCGAACCGCTGTCGGTGCGGCGGTCCTACCGGGACGGCAGCCTCGTGCTGGAGACCGAGTTCGAGACCGTGGACGGCGTGGTGCGGCTGATCGACACCATGCCGCCCGAGCAGGAGGACTGGGACGCCGACACGCGCGTGGTGCGCGTGCTGGAAGGCGTGTCCGGGCAGGTCGAGATGTCGTTGCGGTGGGTGCTGCGGTTCGCCTACGCCGACTCGGTGCCGTGGGTGCGGCGCGGTGAGCGGGACGGGCAGGAGTGCATCGTCGCGCTCGCCGGGCCGTCCGCCGTCGCGCTGTACGGCGACCGGCTGCCGTACCGGGTGCACGGCAAGCGCGCGCACGAGGCGGAGTTCACCATCTCGGCGGGTGAGCGGCTGTCGTGGGTGATGGAGTTCGCGTACTCGCCCGACGAGCCGCCCGCGCCGGTGGACGCCCTGGCGGAGGTGGCGCGGTCCGAGGCGTTCTGGCTGGCCTGGTCGTCGCGGATCGACTACGACGGGCCGCACGCGGACGTCGTGCGGCGGTCGTTGATCACGTTGAAGGGCCTGTCCTACGCGCCGACCGGCGGGATCGTGGCCGCGCCGACCACGTCGCTGCCGGAGACGTTCGGCGGCGAGCGCAACTGGGACTACCGGTACTGCTGGCTGCGCGACGCCACGTTCACGTTGCTGGCGCTGGACAACTTCGGCTGCACCGGCGAGGCCGAGGCGTGGCGGAAGTGGCTGCTGCGCGCCGTCGCGGGCGACCCGGCCGACCTGCAGATCATGTACGGCCTCGGCGGCGAGCGGCACCTGGTGGAGTGGGAGGTCGACTGGCTGCCCGGCTACCGGGGCGCGCGGCCGGTGCGGGTCGGCAACGCCGCCTACCGCCAGTTGCAGCTCGACGTGTACGGCGAGGTCATGGACGCCCTGCACCTGGCGCGGGAGCGCGGGCTCGGCGAGACGCCGGACTCGTGGGCCATGCAGCGCGGCATGATGCGGCACCTGGAGAAGGTGTGGGAGCGGCCCGACAAGGGGCTGTGGGAGGTGCGCGGGCCGGACCGGCACTTCACCCACTCGCGGGTGATGCTGTGGGTGGCGTTCGACCGGGCCGTGCGGGCGGTGGAGGAGTTCGGCCTGCCCGGTCCCGTGGAGAGGTGGCGGGAGCTGCGCGCGGCCGTGCACGCGGAGGTGCTGGCCAAGGGCTGGAACGCGTCGGTGGGCGCGTTCACCCAGTACTACGGCGGCACGGAGCTGGACGCGGCCACGTTGCTCATCCCGGCGGTGGGCTTCCTGCCCGGCGACGACCCGCGCGTGCTGGCGACCGTGGACGCGATCGGGCGGGTGCTCAAGCACGGCGACCTGGTCGACCGGTACGGGACGTCGCCCGGCGAGTCCGAAGTGGACGGGTTGGCCGGTGTCGAGGGAAGCTTCCTGGCGTGCTCGTTCTGGTACGTCGACGCGCTGGCGTTGGCCGGGCGACGCGAGGAGGCGCTGGCGATGTACGACCGGCTCGTCGACCTGTGCAACGACGTGGGCCTGTTGGCCGAGGAGTACGACGCGGGCACCGGGCGGATGCTCGGCAACTTCCCGCAGGCGTTCAGCCACCTGGCGCTGGTGAACAGCGCGGCGGTGCTCCACGGCGGCCACACCCGCGAAGAGCGCCACCGGGGCGGTGCGGCGTGAGGGCGGCGGAGGTCGTGCCGGGCGAGCCCGCGGCGTCCCGCGTGGTGGACCGCGAGGTCGGGCCGGTGGACGACGAGCTGCTGGTGGAGGGCCTGCTGGCGGGCATGTGCGGCACCGACGTGGAGATCATCCGCGACGGCTTCGGGTGGCTGCCGCCCGGCCGGGAGCGCATCGTGCCGTTCCACGAGTCGCTGGGCCGGGTGCTGTTCGCGCCCGAGGACTGCGGGTTCTACGAGGGCGACCTGGTCGCCGGGGTGGTGCGCCGCCCCGACCCGGAGCCGTGCCCGGCGTGCGCGGTGGACGCGTGGGACTTCTGCCGCAACGGCAAGTACACCGAGCGCGGCATCAAGGAGCTCGACGGGTACGGGATGCAGCGCTGGACCGTGCCGCCGAAGTTCGCGGTGAAGCTCGACCCGACGCTGGGTGACGCGGGCGTGCTCACCGAGCCCACGTCGGTGGTGGCCAAGGCGTGGGCGCAGGCGTCGGCGGCGGCCGCGCGGTCGCACCTGCCGGTCCGGTCGGCGCTGATCACGGGCGCGGGCCCGATCGGCCTGCTGGCCGCGTTGCTGGGCGTGCAGCGCGGTCTGGCGGTGCACGTGGTCGACCGCGTCACCGACGGCCGCAAGCCCGACCTGGTCACCGCCCTGGGCGCGACCTACCACCCGGACGTGGACGAGGTCACCGCCGAGGTCGACGTGGCCATCGAGTGCACCGGCGCCGCACCCCTGATCTGGGAGTGCGCCCGCCGCGCCTCCGTCACGGTGCTGGCGGGCCTCTCGGGCGAGCACACCCCCGTGCCGCTGGACCCGGGCGTGTTCGATGGCATGGTGCTGGGCAACAAGACCGTCGTGGGCACCGTCAACGCGGGCCTGCCCGACTACCTGGCCGCCGCCGAGGCCCTGTCCCAGGCCAGCCGACCGTGGCTGAACGGCCTGATCACCCGGCGCGTGCCGCTGGAGCGGTTCATGGACGCTCTGGACAAGGAGTCCGACGACGTGAAGGTGGTCGTGGACCTGGCCTAGCGGCGCAGCAGTTCGTCGATCTCCTCCGGCTTCATCGGCTTGGCGAAGAACCAGCCCTGGCCCGTGTCGCAGCCGATGCGGTGCAGGCGCTTGGCCTGGGACGGGGTCTCGACGCCCTCCGCGGTCACGCCCAGTTGCAGCGCGTGGGCCAGTTGGACGAGCGTGGAGACGATCTGGACGTCCACCGCGTCCTCCTCGTCCGCCGCGCGCAGGCCCTCCATGAACGAGCCCGCGATCTTCAGCTCGTGCACGGGCAGGTGCTTGAGGTAGGCCAGGTTCGAGTAGCCCGTGCCGAAGTCGTCGATCGCGATCCGCACGCCCATCTCCGACAACGCCCGCAGCGCCTCCAGCGGCTCGTCGGCGGTGCCCATGATCGCGCTCTCGGTGAGCTCCAGCTGGAGGTGGTGCGGCGGCAACGAGCACTCGTCCAGGATCCGCTTCACGTCCCGCACCAGCTCCGGGTCGCGGGACTGGCGCACGGCCAGGTTGACCGAGACGAACGGCGCCGAGTCGCCGAACTCCTCCAGCCACCGCCGCGCCTGCTCGCACGCCCGCCGCAGCACCCAGCGGCCCAGCGGGACGATCAGCCCGGTCTCCTCGGCCAGCTCGATGAACCGGTCCGGCGCGAGCCGCCCGAACTCCGGGTGCTGCCAGCGCACCAGCGCCTCCACGCCGACCACGGTGCTGTCCTCCAGCCGCACCAGCGGCTGGTAGTCCACGTAGAACTCGTCGCGCTCCAACGCCGCCGGCATCGTCGCCGACAGGGTGAACCGGGCGACCTCCTTGGCGTTGCGCTCCGGGTTGTACAGCGCCCACCGGGACTTGCCGTCCGCCTTCGCCCAGTACAGCGTGATGTCCGCGTCACGCATGAGGTCGGCCGCCGTGGTGCCGGACAGCGCGCGCTCCACGATGCCGATCGACGCCGACACGGTCAGCTCGTGCCCGCCGATCCGGATCGGCGACTCCAGCTCGCGCAGCACCCGGTCGGCGACGTCGACGATGTCCTGCGTGTCCTGCGAGCCCTCCACCAGGATGACGAACTCGTCGCCACCCATCCGGGCGACGAGCTTCCCCTCCCCGGACACCGAGTGGTCCAGCCGCCGCCCGACCTCGACCAGCAACTGGTCGCCGATGTCGTGGCCGAGGCTGTCGTTGATCACCTTGAACCCGTCCAGGTCCAGGTAGCACAGGCCGGCGCGGTGGCGTGCCCGGTTGTTGAACACGCGGCCGAGGCGCTCCAGGAACAGCGCCCGGTTGGGCAGGCCGGTCAGCGGGTCGTGCAACGCCTGGTAGCGCAGCCGGTTCTGCAACAGGTGGCGGTCGGTGACGTCCTCGATCATCGCCACCTGGTACTGCGGGTCACCGTGGTCGTCGCGCACCAGCGACAGCGTCAGGTGCGTCCACACCTGCTCGCCGTCGGCCCGGCGGAACCGCTTCTCCGCCCGGTAGTGGTCGCACTCGCCCGCGGTGAGCTGGTCGTACAGCCGCCAGACGCTGCCGCCGTCCTCGGGGTGCATCAGGTCGCGGATGTTGTACTGCCGCATCTCCTCGACGCTGAACCCCAGCATGTCCTGCAACGCCTGGTTCACGTCGAGGATGCGGCCCTCGATGTCGGCGATGCCGATGCCGATCGCGGCCTCGGTGAACATCGCCCGGAACCGCGCCTCGGACGCGCGCAACGCGGCTTCGGCCTGGTCACGGGCGTCCAGCACGGCCGCGCGGATCGCCTCCTGCTCGGCCAGCGTGCGCTCGCGCAGCGCACGGGCGTACCCGGCGGCCAGCGCGCCCTGCAACGCCGCGAGCCTCGACCGCATCAGCTCGTCGGGCTGGATGCCCAGCTCGCCGAGCAGGTCGTCGCCGAGCAGCTGCACGGTGCGGCCCAGCGTGTCGGTGCCGGTGAAGTGGGCCTCGACCAGCCGCGCGCCGATCTCGTAGCCGGGCGCGGTGCGGAACGGGCTGGCGTGCAGCGCGTGCACCAGCACCTCGGTCAACGCCTGGAGGTGCTCGGCGACCTCGGCACGCGTCATGGGGACGTAGCTGCTCCCGATGACGGCGGTGGCCCAGGTGCGGGCGAAGGACTCCGCCCCGGCCAGTACGGCGGGGTCGAGGTTCGATCGGCCCGGTGCTGCCACCCGATGGTCAACCTGTTCCGTCATGTCCGCCGGCCTACCGCCACAACCCAGAGGATACGGCCGGTCGCGGCGCGCGGTCGACAAACCGACCGGGCAGGTGACCGGCACCGTGGCCGTCCATCAGGCCTTCCGCCCCACGCCGCCGAAGCTGATGAAGTGCGCGGCGTCGGGGTCCACGTCCTCGGGCGACTCGGGCCGCCACAGCGGCAGCCGCGCCACGCCCGGCTCGACCAGCTCGAACCCGTCGAACATGACCTCGACCTCGCGTTTCGACCGGAAGCACATCTCGCTGACGCCGCGGTTGTAGACGCTCTTCGCCTCGTCCCACGCCGGGTCCCACTCGCCCTCCTCGAACCCGGCGTGCGAGATCGCCAGGTAGCTGCCGCCGGGCAGGACGTCGCGGTAGTCGGCCACGATCCCGCACGGGTCCTCGGCGTCCGGCACGAAGTGCAGCAGGGCGATCATCAGCACGCCGATGGGCTCGTCGAAGTCCAGCAGGCCCTGCACCTCGGGCGAGGACAGCACCTGCTTGGCGTCGCGCACGTCGGTCTGCAGCACGTTGACCAGCTCGTTGCCGGTGAGGATGGCCCGGCCGTGCGCGACCGCGACGGCGTCCACGTCGACGTAGACGACCCGGGCGGACGGGTCGGTGGCCTGGGCGATCTCGTGCACGTTGCCGACCGTGGGGATGCCGGAGCCCAGGTCGAGGAACTGGCGGATGCCGCGCGACAGCATGAACCGCACCGCGCGCCGCAGGAACGCCCGGTGGTTGAGCACGATGCTCTTGATGATCGGCACGTCGGTGAGCACCTTGTCGGCCACGGCCCGGTCGACGGCGAAGTTGTGCGCGCCCCCGAGCCAGTAGTCGTAGACCCGCGCGATGCTCGGGCGGGCCAGGTCGATGTCACCCGGCGCCCAGGTGGGCCGCTCCACGCTGTCCACGCGAAATCTCTCCTCTGACGCGCTCGTGTTCCCACCGTTGCGGTGACACCCACATCATGGGCCAATCCGGTGAGTTAGCACACCGTCGGATTGCGCGAGTTCTCCAATCGCCCGCCGCCGAGGTGATCACCGGGAAGAATGACGGCCCGTGGGGTACCTGTGGATCGCGGGCGCGGTCGTCTCGGTGGTGGCGGTCGTGCTGCTCGTGGTGCAGCACCGGCGCGGGCGCAGCCTGCTGGTGCCCACGCTGACCGGCTCCATCGGCGCGTTCCTGCTGGTCGCGGGCTGGTTGTTCGTCGTGGACCCGGGCGCGCCGAAGAACGAGGCGATCAAGACCGGTGGCCTGGCGGGCGGCGCGATCGTCGCGCTGTACGCGCTGTGGCTCAACGACCGGCGCCGGCGCACGGACGAGGACCGGCAGCGGATCGAGGCCGCCCGGCAGAAGCTGGAGGACGCGCGGGCCGAACACGATCGGTCGCGGGTCGCCGACGAACGGTTCGCTCGATCGGTGGAACTTCTCGGTCATGACGCGGAGCAGGTGCGGGTGGGCGCGATGCACGCCCTGGCCGGGCTGGCGCGCTCCCGCGTCGAGTACACCCAGACCGTGCTGGACGTGCTGTGCGCGTACCTGCGGCGGCCGTTCGACGGCCGGCCGGAGGACCGGGACGAACTGGAGGTCCGGCTCACCGCGCAGCGGCTGGTCGCCGACCTCCTGCCGCGCGCCGACGTCGAGGGCGCCCCGTCCTACGACCTGGACCTGACCAGGGCCTACCTGGAGTACTTCGACCTCTCGCACCGCCGGGTCGGCGACCTGGTCCTGCGGGCGGCCCGGCTCAGGCAGTCGAACTCCTTCCACCACGCCGTCGTGCGCGGCGGCGCGTGGTTCACCGACGTCGACAGCACCGGCCGGTTGTACCTGCACCACATGACCTTCCACGGCAAGGCCTGGTTCAGCCGGTTCTCCGGCACGGACCGGGTGGACTGCACCGGGACGAGGTTCCTGGGCGCGACCAAGTTCGCCGGCGCCGCGTGCACGGGGGCGGTGAGCTTCGAGGGGTGCGAGTTCGCCGAGCCCATCGACTTCACCGACGCGAGGTTCACCGGTGGCGTGAACCTCGCCCTGGCCAAGCCTTCGGTGGCCCGCACGCACGCGATGCACGTCTCGCTGGAGCACGACAACGCCCTGCCCGACGGCTGGGTGGTGGAGCGCCGCGCGGACAGCGGCCTCGGACTGGTCAGGAGCTGACGTGAGGGGACGCGGTCTGCTGGTGGCGAGCGTGCTCGCCGCGGTGGTGGTGACGGTCGCGACGACCGCGGCGCTGGTCCTGCTCGACCCCAGGCAGCCGAAGGCGGAGGCGATCAAGACCGGCGGGCTGGCGGGCGGCGCGATCGTCGCGCTGTACGCGCTGTGGCTCAACGACCGGCGCCGGCGCACCGAGGAGGCGCGCCACGAGCTGGAGATCGAGAAGGTCGCCGACGAGCGGTTCGCCCGCGCGGTCGAGCTGCTGGGCAACGAGGCCGACCAGGTCAGGGTGGGTGCGATGCACGTGCTCGCGAGCCTGGCGCACACCACGCCCCGGTACAAGCAGACCGTGCTGAGCGTGCTGTGCGCCTACCTGCGCCGGCCGTTCGAGCACGCGGCCATCAAGGACAACCCCGAAGACCCGGAGCAGGCGTTCGCCGGCGACGAGCGCTTGGTCTCCCCCGAGGAGGACCACGAGATGACCGTCCGGATGACCGCCCAGCGGCTCATCACGGACCTGCTGCCCTGGGGCGAGGACACCGACGACGCGCCGTACCAGCTCGACCTGACCGGGGCGAAGCTCGTGCACTTCCGGCTGGAGGGCCGCCGGTTCGGCCGGCTGGTCGCCCGGCGGGCGCAGTTCTACGGGATCACCCAGCTCGGAGAGGCGGTGCTGAGCAAGCCCGCGCTGTTCTCCGGCGCCACGTTCCACGGCCGGGTGAACTTCCGGGACGGGAGGTTCGACGGCGGCATCTCGTTCCAGGACACCACGTTCAAGCGCGAGGTCAACGTCACCGGGGCGAAGGTCGGCACCTTCCTGCACCCCTCGCCCGAACCGCCGCGGGAGCTGGTCGGCGAGCTCGAAGTGCTACCGGGAACCGCGTTCCGCAACGACCCGGCCGGCTGGCCGCTAACCGGCGACGGGCAGCCCCCGGCCCGCCTCCAGGACCATGTCGAGCAGCACTGACGCGGCGGCGCTCACCGCGGGCGCGGTGACCACGGCGGTCTCGGCGGTCGGCGCGTCGACCAGCTCCACGAACCGCGCCCGGGTCTGCTTGGCCGCGAACGACGCGGGCACCAGCGCGACGCCGAGGCCGAAGCCGACGAAGTCGAGCAGCGAGTGCACGTCGTTGACCTCGACGGCGACCTTGCGGTCCACGCCCGCGGTGGCCAGCGCGCGGTCGACGTCGTCCCGCGTGCCCCAATCCGGGTTGAAGTCCACGAACGGCTGACCGGCGAGCTCGGCCAGGCGCACCGACTCGCGTTCGGCGAACGGCAGCTCCGGCGCGCACGCCAGCACCAGCGGCTCGCTGGACAGGGTGGACGCCCTCAGGTCGTCGCCCACCCGGCCGGAGGTGACGAACGCGAGGTCCAGCCGCCCGGCGCGGACCAGGTCGACTAGCTCACCGGAACCCGCCTGGCGCAACCGCAGCTCCACGCCGGGGTGCAGCTCGTGGAACCGGGCCAGCACGGCCGGCAGGTGCACGGCGTGCAGGCACTGGATGCTGCCGACCGCGAGCGTGCCGCGCAGCAGCCCCTGCACCGCGGCCACCGCGTCCCGCGCCGCGTCGATCGTGCCCAGCACGCGCCGCGCCTCGACCAGCAGCGCGCGCCCGGCCTGGGTCAGCTCGACCTGGCGGGTGCTGCGCACGAACAGCGGCGCGCCCAGCTCCACCTCCAGCGCCCGGATCGACGCGGAAAGACCCGATTGGGCGACGTGCATGCGCCGTGCGGCGCGCGTGAAGTGGCACTCCTCGGCCACGGCCACGAAGTACTCGAGCTGCCGGAGTTCCACGATTCATCACCCGTACTGCTGAATTGCATCAGCTTCTTCTGTTGGACAGCTCAATGCCTACCGCGCAAGCTGGAGGAGCACAACCGCGACACACGGAGGTATGCCACCCATGCTGACTCGCCGGATCGGAGGGGTCGAGGTCAGCGCCATCGGCCTGGGCGCGATGCCGATGTCGCTCGAGGGCCGGCCCGATCGCGCCCGGGCGATCGAGACCATCCGCGCCGCCCTCGACAAGGGCGTGACGCTGATCGACACCGCCGACGCCTACTCGGCCGACGACCGCGACTTCGGGCACAACGAGGAGCTGATCGCCGAGGCGCTCAAAGGCGTCGACGGCGTCATGGTCGCCACCAAGGGCGGCCACACCCGCACGCCCGGCGGCGGCTGGGAGGTCGACGGGCGGCCGGAGTACCTGAAGGCCGCGTGCGAGGCGTCGTTGCGCCGGCTCGGCGTGGACGCGATCGACCTCTACCAGTTCCACCGGCCCGACCCGAAGGTGCCGACCGCCGAGTCCGTCGGCGCGCTGGCCGAGCTGCTGGACGAGGGCAAGATCAAGCTCGCGGGCGTGTCCAACTTCGACCCGGCGCAGATCCGCGAGGCCAACCAGGTGCTGGGCGGCCGGCTGGCGAGCGTGCAGAACCAGTTCTCGCCCGCGTTCCGCTCCAGCGAGCCGGAGCTGGAGCTGTGCGCGGAGCTGGACATCGCGTTCCTGCCGTGGAGCCCGTTGGGCGGCATGAGCGCGGCCGGGCAGCTCGGCGAGCGGTTCGCCGCGTTCGCCGAGGTCGGCCGCGACCACGGCGCGAGCCCGCAGCAGGTGTGTCTGGCGTGGATGCTCGCCAAGGCGCCGCAAGTGGTGCCGATCCCCGGCTCCTCGCGGCCGGAGAGCATCTCCGACTCGGCCGACGCCGTGCACCTGCGCCTGTCGGAGGAGGAGCTGAAGCGCCTGGACGGGTGACACCCTGCGGATGCGGCGGAGGACGTCCGGCCTGACGATTCAGGCCGGACGTACCAGCACCGCCGACCGAATGGGGGAGTCGATGGGGACGCACACCCGGCCGCGCACCTTGATCACCCGACTGGGTGCCCTCACGATCACGTTGGCGATCGTCCCGGCCCCCGTCGCGCAAGCGCGGCCGGAGGGCTCCGCGGACCACTTCGCGGGCTCGCAGATCGCGAAGCACGAGGGCCGGGGCCGCGCCGCGCCTCATCGGCCGGGGTCCGAGGGCACGGTGCCCGGCATGGACGTCAGCAGCCACCAGGGTGACGTCGACTGGGCGAAGGCGTGGTCGGACGGCGCGCGGTTCGCCTACGTCAAGGCCACCGAGGGCACCGGGTACCGCAACCCGAACTTCGCCCAGCAGTACAACGGCTCCTACGACATCGGCATGATCCGGGGCGCGTACCACTTCGCGTTGCCGGACCGGTCGGACGGCGCGGCGCAGGCCGACTTCTTCGCCGCCAACGGCGGCGGCTGGTCGCGTGACGGCAGGACGCTGCCCGGCGCGGTCGACCTGGAGTACAACCCGTACGGCGACACGTGCTACGGCCTGAGCCAGGACGAGATGGGCGCGTGGGTGCGGGCGTTCAGCGACCGGCTGTTCCAGCGCACCGGCCGGCACCCGACCGTCTACACGTCCACGAGCTGGTGGAACCGGTGCGTCGGCGAGGCGGACCGGTTCGGCGACACGAGCCCGTTGTGGGTGGCGCACTACGCCGACGTGCTCGGCCCCCTGCCGCACGGGTGGGACTACGAGACGATCTGGCAGTGGCAGGCGGCCGGGCTGTTCCCCGGCGACCAGAACCTCTTCAACGGTGACGCCGAGCAGTTGCTCAGGATCGCGCTGGGGTAGTCGCCGTTGCTCCGTTTTCGTGACTAATTCACATGAACCCTGGTGAAGTGGTTAGAGGTGCCGCACACTGCCCATCGAGTCAACTCCCTGCACTGGCTCAAGGAGTCCCTGATGAACAACCTCGCACGCTCCGCCGTCGCCCTCCTGACCGCCCTCGGCCTGGCCGCGCTCGGCTTAGCCGGCACCGCGCAGGCCGCGCCCGCCGTCGACGACCACGCCATGGGTTCGCAGATCGCCAAGCACGAAGGCCGCGGCGACCAGCGCGTCGTCATCCCGACCGACCCCAGCGCCCAGGCCGTCGTGTACGGCATCGACGTCAGCGGCCACCAGGGCAACGTCGACTGGAACTACTGGTGGGGCCAGGGCAAGCGGTTCGCCTACGTCAAGGCCACCGAGAGCACCACCTACCGCAACCCGTACTTCGCCCAGCAGTACAACGGCTCCTACAACGTCGGCATGATCCGGGGCGCGTACCACTTCGCGCTGCCCGACCGGTCCTCCGGCGCCACCCAGGCCGACTACTTCGTCAACAACGGCGGCGGCTGGTCGCGGGACGGCAAGACCCTGCCCGGCGCGCTGGACATGGAGTACAACCCGTACGGCTCCACCTGCTACGGGCTGTCCCAGGCGAGCATGACGGCCTGGATCAAGTCGTTCAGCGACCGCTACCAGGCCCGCACCGGCCGCTGGCCGGTCATCTACACGTCCACGAGCTGGTGGAGCCAGTGCGTGAACGGCGACTTCAGCTCCACCAACCCGCTGTGGGTCGCCCGCTACTCGTCCACCGTCGGCACCCTGCCGTACGCGTGGCCGTTCTACACGTTCTGGCAGTACTCGTCGTCGCCGATCGACCAGAACCAGTTCAACGGCGCCTACGACCGGCTCCAGGCGCTCGCCAACGGCTGACCAGCGGTGGCCGGCCGGGTCCGCACCCGGCCGGCCACCGGCAGGCGATCAGTCGAACAGCGCCGGGAGGGTGCCCTCCCACGCCTCGCGCAGCTCGGCCAGCGGCAGCGAGCCCAGCTCCTGGATCTCCAGCGCGTCGGACTCCGGGTCCACCACGCCGACCTTGCGCCACGGCAGGCCGCGCGCGGTGCACATGTCGGTGAACCGCAGCTCCTCCGTGCGCGGCACGGCCACCAGCACGCGGGCCGTCGACTCGCTGAACAGCTCGGTGAACAGGTCACCCTCGAGGAACACCCGCGCGCCGACCTCGCCGATCAGGCACGTCTCGACCAGCGCCTGCGCCAGGCCGCCGTCGGACAGGTCGTGCGCGGCGGACAGCATCCCGTCGCGCGACCCCGCCACCAGCACCTCGCCCAGCAGCTTCTCCCGCGCCAGGTCCACCTTCGGCGGCAGGCCGCCCAGGTGCCCGTGCACGACGTGCGCCCACTCCGAGCCGCCGAACTCCGCGCGCGTCTCGCCGAGCAGCAGCAGCGTCTCGCCCGCCTCCGCGCCGATCCCGGTCGGGATGCGGCGGCGGACGTCGTCGATCACGCCCAGCACGCCCACCACCGGCGTCGGCAGGATCGCCGTCGAACCGGTCTGGTTGTAGAAGCTGACGTTGCCGCCGGTCACCGGGATGCCCAGCGCCACGCACCCGTCGGCGAGGCCCTTCACGGCCTGCTCGAACTGCCACATCACCGCCGGGTCCTCCGGCGAGCCGAAGTTCAGGCAGTTCGTGACCGCGACCGGCGTCGCGCCCGTGGTCGCCACGTTCCGGTAGGCCTCGGCCAGCGCCAGCTGCGCGCCCGCGTACGGGTCCAGCTTGGTGTAGCGGCCGTTGCAGTCGGTGGACAGCGCCACGCCCCGGTGGGTCGACTCGTCGATGCGGATCATGCCCGAGTCGGCCGGCTGCGCGAGCACCGTGCCGCCGCGCACGTACCGGTCGTACTGCTGGGTGACCCACCGCTTCGACGCCAGGTTCGGCGACGCGGCCATGGTCTTGACCAGGTCGAGCAGCTCGTCCTTGGCCGGCCTGGGCAGCCGGTCCGGCGTGTCGGCCTGCACCGCGTCCTGGTCGGCCGGGCGCTCGATCGGCCGGTGGTACACCGGGCCCTCGTGCGCCACCGTGCGCGGCGGCACGTCCAGCACGACCTCGTCGTGCCAGGTGATCACCAGCCGGTCGCCCTCGGTGACCTCGCCGATCTCGGTCGCGATGACGTCCCACTTCGCGCAGACCGCCATGAACGCGTCCAGGTCCTCGGGCCGCACGACCGCGCACATGCGCTCCTGCGACTCGCTGGACAGGATCTCCGCGGGCGTCATGCCCGACGCGCGCAGCGGCACCCGGTCCAGGTACACGTGCATGCCGCCGTCACCGGCGCTGGCCAGCTCCGACGTCGCGCACGCCAGGCCCGCGCCGCCCAGGTCCTGGATGCCCACCACGATCCGCTGCGCGAACAGCTCCAGGCAGCACTCGATCAGGACCTTCTCGGTGAACGGGTCGCCCACCTGCACGCTGGGCAGCTTCTTGCGCTTGCCCGCCCCGGCCGTGTCGTCGAAGGTCTCCGACGCCAGCACCGACACGCCGCCGATGCCGTCCAGGCCCGTGCGCGCGCCGAACAGGATGACCTTGTTGCCCGCGCCCGAGGCGTGCGCCAGGTGCAGGTCCTCGACCCGCATCGCACCCACGCACAGCGCGTTCACCAGCGGGTTGCCCGCGTAGGTCGCGTCGAACACGACCTCGCCGCCGATGTTGGGCAGGCCGAGGCAGTTGCCGTAGCCGCCGACGCCCGCCACGATGCCCGGCAGCACGCGGCGCGTGTCCGGCGCGTCGGCCGGGCCGAACCGCAGCGGGTCCATCACGGCCAGCGGACGCGCGCCCATCGCCAGGATGTCGCGCACGATGCCGCCCACGCCCGTCGCCGCGCCCTGGTAGGGCTCGACGTAGGACGGGTGGTTGTGGCTCTCGGCCTTGAACGTGATCGCCCAGCCGTCGCCGATGTCGACCACGCCCGCGTTCTCGCCGATGCCCGCGAGCATCTTCGAGCGCATCTCGTCGGTGGTCGTGTCGGAGAAGTACTTCAGGTGCACCTTGGACGACTTGTAGGAGCAGTGCTCGCTCCACATCACCGAGTACATGGCCAGCTCGGCGTCCGTGGGGCGGCGGCCCAGGATGTCCTTGATGCGGGCGTACTCGTCGTCCTTCAGGCCCAGCTCCTTGTAGGGCTGCTCCTGGTCCGGCGTGTTCTCCGCGTTCTTGACGGTGTCGACGGTCATCAGGCCTTCACCACCGAGTCGACGAGGGACAGGAACATGCCGAGGCCGTCGTCGGTCGGCCCGGTGAGCGCGTCGATCGCGTGCTCGGGGTGCGGCATGAGGCCGACGACCCGGCCGTTGGCGCTGGTGATCCCGGCGATGTTGTTGCGCGAGCCGTTGGGGTTGTCGCCGACGTAGCGGAACACCACGCGGCCCTCGCCCTCCAGCTCGTCCAAAGTGGACTGGTCGGCCTGGTAGCCGCCCTCGCCGGACTTGAGCGGCACGAGGATTTCCGCGCCCCGGTCGTACCGGGTGGTCCAGGCGGTGGAGTTGTTCTCGACCTTCAGCCACTGGTCGCGGCACACGAAGTGCAGCTTGTGGTTGCGGATGAGCGCGCCGGGCAGCAGGTGGGCCTCGCAGAGGATCTGGAAGCCGTTGCAGATGCCCAGGACGGGCATGCCCTTCTTCGCCGCGTCGACCACTTCCTGCATGACCGGTGCGAACCGGGCGATCGCGCCGCAGCGCAGGTAGTCGCCGTAGGAGAACCCACCGGGCACGATGACCGCGTCGACACCCTTGAGGTCGTGGTCGGCGTGCCAGAGCTGGACCGCCTCCCCGCCCGCGTACCGGACCGCGCGCTCGGCGTCGACGTCGTCCAGCGTGCCGGGGAACGTGATGACCCCGACCCTCATGCCTCCACCCGCCTCACGACCCAGTCCTCGATCACGGGGTTGGCGAGGAAGGTCTCGGCGATCTTGGCGAGCGTGGCGTCGTCGACGTCGTCGGCGACCTCCAGCTCGAAGTGCTTGCCCTGGCGGACAGAGGTGATTCCGTCGAACCCGAGACGGGGCAGCGCGTTGGCCACCGCCTGTCCTTGCGGGTCGAGGATTTCGGGCTTCGGCATGACGTCGACGACGACTCGGGCCACGACAGGCTGCTCCAAGGTAGGAGGGCTGGCGGTACTGCCAAAGCCTACCTGACCAGGGTGTTCATCAACTTCACCGGTGGCGGACGGCACACGTTCACCTGAGATCACCCGATCGTGACACAGCATTTCAGGGCCGGTTCCTGCTGACCTGAATCGCGCCGAGGCCCGTAAGCCGAGGAAGTGAGCGCGGTTCCCCTCCCGGAAGGTTGGGCAGCCGCGCTTCGCGTTGTCTAGGGCCAGTCACGCCTGATCACCGAGCCGATGACAGCCGCGGCCCATGTTCGGCACACCGCGAATGATGTGCACGCATGGCGAACTCGACCAGTTTCGGCCTGGGAACAACAAGCCGTTCGCTGTCGGCGGATGCGGTGGCAGGGCGGCCTGGTGCGCCGCAGGGTGGGGACCATGCGGATCCTGGTGCTCGGTGGGACGGTGTTCCTCAGCAAGGCGACGGCGGCCGAGGCGGTGCGGCGGGGGCACGAGGTGGTGTGCGCGGCCCGCGGTGAGTCCGGGAAGGTGCCGGACGGGGCCGTGCACGTGCCCGTGGACCGGGATGTCGACCTCGGGCCGCTGGAGGGGTCGCACTTCGACGCCGTGGTGGACGTGGCCAAGATGTCGGTCACGTGGGTGCGGCAGGCGTTGCGAGCGGTGACGGCGGAGCACTGGACGTTCGTCTCCAGTTGCTCGGTCTACGCCGACCACTCCGTCCCCGGCGCGACGGCCACGCTCGACCCGCTGGAGGACGACCCCGAGGCGCCCATGTCCTCCGAGCGCTACGGCGCGGTCAAGGTCGCCAGTGAGCACGCCGTGCTCGACGCGGTCGGCGACCGGGCGTTCATCGTCCGCGCCGGCCTCATCACCGGCCCCGGCGACCCGAGCGACCGGTTCGGCTACTGGCCCGACCGGCTGGCCCGCGGTGGCCGGGTGGCGGTCCCCGACGCGCCCGACCAGCCGGCGCAGCACATCGACGCGCGCGACCTCGCCGCCTGGATCGTGGACGCCGCCGAGCGGCGCACCACCGGCACCTACGACGCGATCGGCCCGGCCAACCCGTTGTCGCTGGTCCTGGGCGAGATCGCGGGCGCGGTCGCACCGCCGGGCACGGTGCTGGTCCGCATCCCCGAGCCGGTCCTCCAGCGGCACGGCGTCGAGCCGTGGACGGGTCCGAAGTCGCTGCCGCTGTGGCTGCCGCCGTCGCACCGGGCGATGATGTTCCGCGACGCGGGCCCCGCGTTGGCCGCGGGCCTGCGGGTCCGGCCCACGGCCGAGACGGCGGTCGACGCGTTGGCGTACGAACGGACCCTGGGCCCGGACCGCACGCGACGCGCCGGGCTGCCGCCGGACGTGGAGGACGCGCTGCTGCACGACGTGGGCTGACCGGCCACGCGAGAGAGGAGCACCCCCGATGCTGATCGCCCACTTCGGGCACTCGTGCCTGCTGGTCGACACCGGCGCGGCCCGCCTGCTGTTCGACCCCGGCGCCTACTCGTCGGGCTTCGAGCAGGTCGACGGCCTCGACGCGATCCTGGTCACGCACGAGCACCGCGACCACCTCGACCCCGGCAAGCTGGCCGCCGTCCGCGCGGCCAACCCCGGCGCGCGCCTGATCGCGCCGTTCGACCTGGAGGGTGCGGAGATCGTCACGCCCGGTGACGCGCTGGAGGTCAACGGCTCGGTCGTCACCGTCCTCGACGCGCCGCACGAGGTCATCCACCACCAGATCGAACTGCCGGTGAACGTCGGCTACCTGGTCGACCACGGCGCGTTCTACCACCCCGGCGACTCGCTGACCGTGCCCGAGCAGCGCGTCGACGTCCTCGGCCTGCCCACGGCCGCGCCGTGGATGAAGGTCTCCGACGCGGCGGACTTCCTGGCCCGGGTCGGCCCGCGCAAGGCGGTGCCGATCCACGAGGCGATCCTCGCGCAGACCGAGATCTTCTACCGCGTCCTGGTCGGCACCGCGCCCGAGGGCGTGGAGGTGGTCGTGCTGCCGCGCGGCGAGGCGGTCGAGCTGTAGGTCGTGGCCGTCGCGCCGTGGTGCAGGGCCAGGTCGACGGCCTCCAGCAGCACCTCGCGGACGCCGAGCCGGTCGAGGTCCGCCGCGTCCACGCCGAGGCGCACCAGCCCGCCGCGCCGGGCCGCGCGGCCGACGCTGAGCAGGTAGCTCCAGTGCTCGGCGACCATCCGCACCCGGCCCGGCCGCACGTCGCCGGTGCGCAGGTCGCGCACGCCCGCCATGTCCGCGCAGACGGCGAACCGGTGCCGGCGCAGGGCGACCACCGTGCCCGGTGACGCGAGCCAACCGGGCGGTGCGAACACCTCCGTGGCGAGCCCCAACCGGGCGACCGCGGCCCGTGCGGCGACCAGCCGCAAGCCGGCTTCGTGCGCGGGCAGCGCGGCGAACTCGGCCCGGCGGCGCAGCGACACGGCCCGGCGCGTGGGGTCCGGCTGGTGGTCGAAACCGTGCAGGACCAGCGCGTCGCCCTCGGCCACGCGCTGCCGCACCCAGGTCAGCGCCTCACCGGGCACGGCCTTGCGCGGGGCCAGCAGCAGCGACAACGGCACCCGCCGCCGGTCCAGTTCGTCGGCGAGGTCGGCGCACCGGGCGAGCGTGCTCGGCCCGATGCCGGACAGCGAAACCACGAGTTCGGCGACCATGCCACCCAGTGCGCCCCATCGGCGTGTCACCCGCTCTAAAACCAGGTGACGCCCGGGTGCGGAGCCGGCGAACTATTCCGCGACCTCGGGGCTGGGCCAGTCCGCGAACGACCGACCGGTGATCCGCTCGTACGCCTCGACGTACCGCGACCGGGTGGCGGCCACGACGTCGTCGGGCAGCGCCGGCGGCGGGGTGTCGGACGCCCGGTCCCAGCCGGAGGCGGGCGAGGTCAGCCAGTCGCGCACGTACTGCTTGTCGAACGACGGCTGCACGTGCCCCGGCGCGTACCCGTCCTGCGGCCAGTACCGCGACGAGTCCGGCGTCAGCACCTCGTCGCCGAGCACCAGCGCGCCGGAGCTGTCCAGCCCGAACTCGAACTTCGTGTCCGCCAGGATCACGCCCCGCGAGCGGGCGAACTCCCGCGCCGCGCCGTAGACCTCCAGCGTCACGTCCCGCAGCCGGGCGGCCAGGGACGCGCCGACGGCGGCCTCCACGTGCTCGAACGACACGTTCTCGTCGTGCGCGCCGATCTCGGCCTTGGTCGCGGGCGTGAAGATCGGCGGCGTCAGCTCCGCCGCCTCCACCAGCCCCGGCGGCAGCTCCACGCCGCACACCGACCCGGTCCGCCGGTACTCCGCCATGCCCGAGCCGGTCAGGTAGCCGCGGGCCACGCACTCGACCTGGACCATCTCCAGCCGGCGCACCAGCAGCGCCCGGCCGCGCACCTCGGCGGGGATGCGCGGGTCGTCCCACGCCACCAGGTGGTTGGGCGTCAAGTCCGCGAACCGCTCGAACCAGAACACGCTCATCGCGGTGAGCACCCGCCCCTTGTCCGGGATCGGGGTGGTCAGCACGTGGTCGAAGGCGGAGATCCGGTCGGACGCCACGAACAGCAGCAGCTCGTCGTCCACCTCGTGGATCTGACGGACCTTGCCTGCGGCGACCTGGCGGTAGTCAGCGAGCTTGGGCACGGCCGAAGCCTACTTGTCCCAGCTCGTGGGCCACCCTTCCCACCTGCGGCAAGATTCCTCCCATGCGTGCACCCGGACTGATACTCGCCGTGACCGCCGCCCTCGCGGTCGCCTGCGCCCCAGCGGACCAGACCGCGCCGCCGACCAACCAGGTGGACGGCGTCACCTGCACGAAGGACAAGCTGCCCACCCTCACCTCGGGCAAGATCACCTTCGGCACGGACCAGCCGGCGTACGAACCGTGGTTCGTGGACGACGACCCGACCAACGGCAAGGGCTTCGAGTCCGCGATCGCCTACGCGCTGGCCGAGGAGCTGGGCTACGCCAAGGGCGACGTGGTGTGGACGCGGGTGCCGTTCAACGCGGCGATCCAGCCGGGCAAGAAGACCTACGACATGGACCTCAACGAGTTCTCCATCACCGAGGAGCGCAAGCAGGCGGTCGACTTCTCCGCGCCGTACTACGACGTGGACCAGGCCGTGATCACGCTGAAGTCCTCCAAGGCCGCGTCGGTGAAGACGCTGGCCGAGCTCAAGCAGGTCAAGATCGGCGCCCAGGTGGGCACGACCAGCTTCGACGCCGCCCAGCGCCTGCAACCCGAGCAGGAGGTCGCGGTCTACAACACCAACGACGACGGCAAGGCCGCGTTGCGCGCCGGGCAGATCGACGCGCTGGTGGTGGACCTGCCGACCGCGTTCTACATCACGTCCGCGGAACTGGAGGACGGCCTGATCATCGGCCAGGTGCCCGCCGGCGACGGCAAGCCCGAGCAGTTCGGCATCGTGCTGGACAAGGGCAGCCCGCTCACCGCGTGCGTGTCCACGGCGGTGGAGAACCTGCGGGCCGAGGGCACCCTGGCCAGGATCGAGCGGGAGTGGCTGTCGTCCGCGGGCACGGCACCCGAGCTGAAGTGACCAGCGAGCTGCAACGGGAGCGCTTGTCCTACAAGCGCTCCCGCGCGCGGCGGTCCACCCTGGTCGCCCTGCTGTCGACCGCCGTGTTCGCCGTCGCGGTCGGCGTCACCGTCGCCCGCGCGCCGGGCTGGCCGCGCGTGCGGCAGTCGTTCTTCGACGTGGAGATCGCGTGGCGCTCGCTGCCCGCGATCCTGGAAGGGCTGTGGCTGAACCTGCGCGTGCTCGCCGTGTGCGGTGCGCTGATCCTGGTGTTGGCGCTGGTCGTGGCGGCGGTGCGCACGTTGCGCGGCCCGGTGTGGTTCCCGCTGCGCGTGCTGGCCACGGCGTACGTCGACCTGTTCCGCGGCCTGCCGCTGATCATCCTGCTGTACCTGGTCGGGTTCGGGCTGCCCGCGCTGCGGCTGACCGGCGTGCCCAACGACTTCGTCGTGCTCGGCGGCGTGGCACTGGTGCTGGCCTACACGGCGTACGTGGCGGAGGTGTTCCGCGCCGGGATCGAGTCGGTCCACCCGTCGCAGGTGGCGGCGGCCCGGTCGCTGGGCCTGGGTCCGCGCGAGACGTTGCGGCTGGTCGTGCTGCCGCAGGCGGTGCGGCGGGTGATGCCCGCCCTGCTCAACGACTTCGTGGCGTTGCAGAAGGACTGCGGGTTGATCTCCGTGCTCGGCGCGGTGGACGCGGTGCGGGCCGCGCAGATCGAGCAGGCCCGGTCGTTCAACTTCACCCCGTACGTGGTGGCGGGGCTGCTGTTCGTGCTGCTCGCGGTGCCCACGGCGCGGTTCGCCGACGCGCTGGGCCGCCGGGTGGAACGCCGTCAGGGGGCGCGGTGACCGAGCCGGTGCTCAGCGTGCGGGGCGTGGTGAAGCGCTACGGCGACCGCACCGTGCTGGACGGGATCAGCCTCGACGTGCACGAGCACGAGGTGGTCGCCGTGATCGGGTCGTCGGGGTCGGGCAAGTCGACCCTGCTGCGGTGCGTGGACCTGCTGGAGGAGCTGGACGACGGCCAGGTGCTGCTCGACGGGGTGGACGTGTCCGACCCGCGGGTGGACGCCGACGTGGCGCGGCGCGGCATGGGCATCGTGTTCCAGGCGTTCAACCTGTTCCCGCACATGAGCGTGCTGGACAACGTCACCCTCGCGCCGCGCGTGGTGCACGGCGTGCCGCGGGCGCAGGCCGAGCGCCACGCGGTGGAGCTGCTCGACCGGGTCGGCCTGGCCGACCGCGCGGGCGCCTACCCCGAACAGCTGTCCGGCGGGCAGCAACAGCGGGTGGCGATCGCGCGGGCGCTGGCCTACTCGCCCCGGTTGCTGCTGCTGGACGAGATCACCAGCGCGTTGGACCCCGAGCTGGTCGGCGAGGTGTTGGCGCTGGTCAGGGAGCTGGCGCAGACGGGCCGGACGATCCTCATGGCCACCCACGAGATGGGTTTCGCCCGGCAGGTCGCCGACCGGGTGGTGTTCCTCGACGGTGGCCGGCTGATCGAGTCGGGGCCGCCCGAGCAGGTGCTGGGCGAGCCCGTGCACCCGCGCACGCGGCAGTTCCTGCGCCGGATCATCGACGCGGGCCGCCTTTAGGCCGCTCGGGCAGAGGCCACTTGGGGTATCGGTCGAGTGCCCCTAGTCTGCTTGGCGTGGTCCATCGGAAGGCATTTGTGGCACCCGTCGCGGCGAGCGGCGGCCTGCTCGCGCTGCTGCTCACGGGTGCCTGCGCGAAGCCGTCGGCGAGCCCGGAGCCGGTGCTGCTCCCGACGGTCTCCAGCTCCGCGCCGGTGACCTCGATCCCGGCTGTGGCGAACATCTCGGTGCTCCCCGCGGCGACCACCACCACCCCGCCGCCACCACCGACGGTCGCCGACACGACCGAGCCACCACCACCACCGCCGCCACCACCCGCGCCGGTGCAGCCGCAACCACAGCCGCCCGTCCAGACGACGACCCCGCCCCGGTTCGACGAGGTCGCCCTGGAGGGCTTCCCGTGCGAGACGGAGGGCGCGACGGCGGTCGACCCGGCGGGCCGCGCACTGGTCTGCGAGAAGACCCGCCGCGGCCGCCTGGTCTGGGACAGGGCTTAGAGCTTCACAGGATCGGCTCGGGCACGTACCCGGCCGCGGCCGGGTACTGCGCCAGCACGTCCTCGACCTGGCGCACGACGTCCGCGACCTGCGGCTCCGCCACGCCGGTGAACGACAGGCGGTCGGCCAGCAGGGCGTCCAGGGCGGCGCGGTCCAGAGGCAGGCGGTCGTCGGCGGCGAACCGGTCGAGCAGGTCGTTGCGGGACAGGCCCTCCTCGCGCATGGCCAGCGCGACCGCGACCGAGTGCTCCTTGATGACCTCGTGCGCGGTCTCCCGGCCGACGCCCGCGCGCACGGCCGCCATCAGCACCTTCGTGGTCGCCAGGAACGGCAGGTAGCGGTCCAGCTCGCGGGCGACGACGGCCGGGTACGCGCCGAACTCGTCCAGCACCGTGATGAAGGTCTCCAGCAGCCCGTCGAACGCGAAGAACGCGTCCGGCAGCGCGACCCGCCGCACCACCGAGCACGACACGTCGCCCTCGTTCCACTGGTCGCCCGACAGCTCGCCGACCATGGACAGGTAGCCGCGCAGGATGACCGCGAAGCCGTTGACCCGCTCGCACGACCGGGTGTTCATCTTGTGCGGCATCGCGCTGGAGCCGACCTGGCCCGCCTTGAAGCCCTCGGTGACGAGCTCGTGGCCCGCCATCAGCCGGATGGTCTTGGCCAGCGACGACGGCCCGGCGGCCAGCTGCACGAGGGTGGAGACGACGTCGAAGTCCAGCGACCGCGGGTAGACCTGGCCGACGCTGGTCAGCACGGTGCTGAAGCCCAGGTGGCCCGCCACGCCGCGCTCCAGCTCCACCAGCTTGTCGCGGTCGCCGCCGAGCAGGTCGAGCATGTCCTGCGCGGTGCCGACCGGGCCCTTGATCCCGCGCAACGGGTAGCGGGCGATCAGCTCGTCCAGCCGGCGGAACGCGACCAGCAGCTCGTCGGCCGCGGTGGCGAAGCGCTTGCCCAGCGTGGTGGCCTGGGCGGCGACGTTGTGCGACCGGCCCGCCATCACCAGGTCGGTGTGCTCGGCGGCACGGCGGGCCAGGCGCGCCAGGACGGCGGCGGTCTTGCCGCGCACGTGCTCCAACGACCGCAGCACCTGCAACTGCTCGACGTTCTCGGTGAGGTCGCGGGAGGTCATGCCCTTGTGCACGTGCTCGTGCCCGGCGAGCGCGTTGAACTCCTCGATGCGGGCCTTCACGTCGTGCCGGGTGACGCGCTCGCGCTCGGCGATGGACGCCAGGTCGACCTGCTCCACCACGCGCTCGTAGTCGGCGACCGCCTCGGCGGGCACGTCGAGGCCGAGGTCGGCCTGCGCCTTCAGCACGGCGAGCCACAGCCGCCGCTCCAGCACGATCTTGTGCTCGGCGGACCACAGCGTGGCCAGCTCGGTGGAGGCGTAGCGACCGGCGAGGACATTGGCGATGCGGGGCTTGACCGTCACGTGACCAGCTTATTTCGCCCGGACGGGCGACCGGAGGCGGGGGAGCGTCAGGGCACGGCCAGGTTCGGGTCGGTGGCCAGCCGCACGAGCTGGTCGACCGTCAGCGCCACCTCCGGCAGCTTCGACCCCGCACCCAGGTCGTACCGGTAGGCGGTGACCTGGACGACCGCGCCGTCCGCGCGCAGGTGCGCCACCGCGCGTGACACGACCACCGAGGTCTGGTCCGCGGTCGTGCCGGACACGAGCCGGGTGCCGTCGTTCCACCGCTGCGGGTCGTCGCACTCGAACTCGTCGCAGAACCGGTCGAACGGCGGCCTCGCCGACGGCGCGGTCACCCGCACCACCAGCCCGCTCTCGCCGACGCCGTCGACGAACCGGACGACGGCGCTGATGTGCGCCGGCTGCTCGGCGCTCACCTCGCTGACCTCGACGGCGGTGACCTTCGACCCCGGCACCACCTCGGGGAACCGGCTGGTCAGGTAACCCGAGACGAACGACGCGACGCCGCCGGTCGTGGACCTGGTCGCGGAGGGGGGAGGCGGCGCGGTCGCCGGCAGCGACGCCGCTTCGGGTCGGGAGGTCGGCGCCGGTGACGCCGTGGTCGTCAACACCGGTCCGCCCGCCGCGTCGACCACCGCCCGCCGGTCCAGCGCCCCGGGCAGGGACAGCACCGTGCCGGTGAGCGCGAGCGTCACCACCGCCACGGCCACGAACGCGCGCCGCCGCTTGCGCTCGTGCTGGGCGCGTCGGATCAGCTCGTCGGGGTCGAAGTTCAACGGCGGCTCGTCGCCCACCGCGGCCCGGAGACCCTCTCGCAGGTCTGCCTCGCTCATGACGCCACCACCGCCCCTCGCTCCAGCTCCTCGACCGCGGCGCGCAACGCGACCAGGCCGCGTGCCGTCTGGCTCTTCACGGTGCCCTCGGTGCACCCCATGGCCACCGCGACCTCGCTCACCGACAGGTCCTCGAAGTACCGCAGCACCAGCGCGGCCCGCTGGCGCGGTGGCACCCGCAGCAGCGCCGCGTGCACCAGGTCGCGGGCCCACAGCCGTTCGCCCTCGCGTTCCGGGTCGGCGGTCGCGTCGGCGACGTCGGGCAGCTCGCCGTCGCGCCGCTCGGCCCGCCGCCACGGCCTGCGCTTCTCGTCCAGCCAGGTGCGCAGCAGCACCTTGCGCGCGTACCCGGAGGCGGTGTCGCGCCACTCGATCCGGTGCCACGCCTGGTACAGCTTGAGCAGGCTGGCCTGCATCAGGTCCTCGGCCATGTGCCAGTCGCCGCAGAACAGGTACGCGGTGCGCCGCAGCGACGCGGCGTGGCTCACCGCGAACTCGCGGAAGCCCCGCTCCTCGGCCTCGCGCATGCTTTCCGATCCCCTTCCGCGCCCCCCACACGCTTCTACGCGGGAGGGGTCAGCGGGGTTGCATCGCCTTGCGCAGCATCCGCCGCGCGGCCGCCCTGGGGTCCGGGCTGATCTCGATGAGCGCGTTCACCACGGCCCCGTCGACCAGGGCGATCAGCTCCTCCACCCGTTCGCGGCTGACCGGCTGGCCCGCCCGGGTAAAGATGTCGAACAGCAGGGAGTGCAGCTCGCCGGACATCCGGCGCATCAACGGCCGCAGGTAGGGCCGCCTGCCCGTGGCGACGAGGCGCTCGTAGCGCAGCAGCACGGCTTCGGCGTCACCGTCGCCGGGCGGGCCGAGCAGCAGGTCCAGCACCAGCTCGATGAACGCGTCGCCGCCGCACTCGCGCGGGTCGAGCTCGTCGAGCCGGGCCTTGCCGTAGGCCAGCTCGGCGTTGCCGTGGAACTCCAGGGCGGCGGTCACCAGCTCGTCCAGCGAGTCGAAGTAGTAGGTGGTGGAGGCCAGCGGCAGGCCCGCGCGCTCGGCGACGGCGCGGTGCCGGATCGCGTCGAAGCCGCCGTCGACCAGGAGGGCCGCGGCGGCTTCGACCAGCGCCTGGCGCCGGCGTTCGCCCTTCGGCGTTGCGGCTGTCATTGCAGGAAAGGTACTAGTGCCCGCCACCGGCCAGGTTGAGGCCGATGACACCGCTGACGATCAGGCCGAGGGAGACCAGCTTCACCGTGCTGACGCCGTCGCCGAGCCAGATCATGCCGATCACGGCGGTGAGCGCCGCGCCGATCCCGGTCCACACCGCGTACGCCGGTCCGGCGGGCAGCTGCTTCATCGCCCACGCCAGGCCGGCGAAGCTGATCAGCGCGGACACCGCGAAGGCCACCGTCCACCACACCTTGCTGAAGCCCTCGGAGAGCTTCAGCGAGACCGCCCAACCGGCCTCGAAGAAGCCGGACACGATGAGCACGGCCCACGCCATGACGACCACCTCCCGATCTGGCACGACGGTACCAAATTAATGGTACGGACGTACCAGATAGGGGGCGATCCCGCTCTCCACGACTCAGAACCGGGCCGCGAGCCGGTTCGCGAGGCGGCCGAGGTCGGCCACGAACGGCTCCTCCGGCGAGCCCTCGCCCGCCTGGCTGAGCACGTACAGCTCCTGCCCGGCGGACGTCTTCGCGCTCGCGTGCGCGTAGGTGTGGTCCGGCACCACGCCGGTCGTGCCGCTCGGCACCAGCACCACCGACACCGTGCCGTAGGCGTCACCGTCGCGCACGGCGAAGCCCGCGCCCCGCCCGACCGGGCAGGTCGCCGCGGTGGCCGCGGCGGCGTTGGCGACCGAGAGCTCGTCGGCGAGGGCGACGGCGAGCTCCCGGTCCACCTCAACGCACCCGCGTTGGGCGCTGCCGGCCGACGGGCGGCCGGCACTCCCCGTCGACTCGTCCCCCTGCGTAGACGAGTCCTCGGGGAGGCTCTCGGGCGGGTTGCCGCCGCTGCGGTCCGGCACGCCGTCGGCGTCCTTCGGCAGCATCTCCGGCTCACCCGCGCCGAATGGTGTGACGTTAGGGGACGAGGCGCTGTGAGCGGAACCCGCCGCGGCCAGTTCGCCGTTGGAGTCGCGCACGAGGTCCACGCCGACGACCAGGCCGCCGAACGCGAGCACGAGCGCCGCCGCGGCCCCCACCGCCAGGGCCGACCTGCGGCGCGCGGTCGCCCGCGCCGAGGCCGACCGGACGGCGTCCACGTCGAAGGACGGGGGCGGCGCGTCACGGGCCGCGTCGCGGAACAGCTCGCCGAGCTTCTGCTCGTCCACCTACCTCCTCCTCCCGCTCACGACGCCGGCCGCAAGTCGTCGATCGTGTCGCCCAACGCCTCGCGCAGGGCCTCCAGCCCTCGGGAGGTCTGGCTCTTCACGGTGCCCTCGGAGCACCCCAGCGCCTCGGCGGCCGCCGCGACGTCCAGGCCCTCCAGGAACCTCAGCACGAGCACCGCCCGCTGCCTCGGCGGCACCCGCCGCAAGCCCGCGACCAGCGCCTCCCGCGTCGCCACCGCGTCGCCGATCTCGCCGTCGCCCGAGGGCGTCTCCGGGACCGAGTCCACGAAGCGCTCCCGCCGCCACGGCCGCCGCGACTCGTCGATCACCGCGCGCACCAGGGTCCGGCGGACGTAGGCGTCCAGGGCCTGCTTGTCCCGGACCTTGCGCCACCTGCGGTGCAGCGCGACGAACGCGGTCTGCGCGAGGTCGTCCGCCCGGTGCCAGTCACCACAGAGCAGGAACGCCGTTCGGCGCACGGCCTCTCGGCGAGCTGCGAAGTACTCCGCGAACTCCTGCTCGTCGCGCTGATCCACGCGGACTCTCTCCGCTCGTCGTGCTTGCACTGACCGGACGGAACCGGGGGCGACCACGGTTGCACGCCGGTTCACCGAGACTTGCGTCACCCCCATCGTGGTACCGCCGACGCGGGTGGGTCAGGGCTTGCCGGGTGTGATGTGATCCATTCGTGACCCAGCTCTCGCCACTCGACTTCCGCTCCGACACCGTCACCCAGCCGGACGAGGCCATGAGACTGGCCATGTCCCGCGCCGAGGTCGCCGACGACGTGCTCGACCACGACCCCACCATGCGTCGGCTCGAAGAACGGGTCGCGGAGCTGCTGGGCGTGGAAGCGGCGCTGTGGGTGCCGTCGGGGTCGATGGGCAACCTGATCGCGCTGACCGTGCACCTGCGGCCCGGCGACCGGTTCCTCGCGCCGCGCGGCGCGCACGTGCTGGACAACGAGCTGGGCACGGCGGCGTGGATCGCGGGCGGGATGCCGCACGCGCTGGAGTGCGACGCGGGGCCCGGTCGGGCGACGCCGGACGCGGTGCGCGCGGCGGCGGGGACGTCCGGGCCGTACTACACGCTGCGCACGACGCTGCTGTGCCTGGAGAACACGCACAACGCCGCCGGCGGGGCCGTGACGCAGCCCGACGAGCACGCCCTGCTCGTGTCGGCGGCGCGGGAGACCGGCCTGCGGGTGCACCTGGACGGCGCGCGGTTGTGGAACGCGGCCGTGGCGCTGGGGCTGCCGCCCGCGGCGTTGACCGTCGGGGTGGACACGGTGCAGGTGTGCCTGTCCAAGGGGCTCGGCGCGCCGGTCGGCTCGGTGGTGGCCGGGTCGTCGTCGTTCGTCGCCGAGGCGCGGCGGGTGCGCAAGATGCTCGGCGGCGGCGTCCGGCAGGGTGGCGTGCTGGCCGCCGCGGGCCTGATCGGGCTCGATCGCATCGACGACCTGGCGCGCGACCACGCGAACGCGCGGGCACTGGCTCGCGGGTTGGCCGAGCTGGGCTGGCAGGTGGACGAGCCGGAGACCAACATCGTGCTGGCCGGCGTGCCGGACCTGGACGTGACGCTGACCGGGCTGCGGCACCTGGGCGTGTTCGCCGGGCCGATGGCGGGCAAGGTGCGGTTCGTGCTGCACCGGGACGTGGGCGCGGACGACGTGGCGGAGGCGTTGCGCCGGATCGGGTCGGCGAGCTGACGCGCGCCGGGTGTTCTAGCTGCCGCTCTCAGCCCGGGCCGCGCGCAGCTCCGCGCGCAGTTCGGCCAGCTCGGCGCGGACCAGGCGCAGCTCGGCCGCCGTCGCCTGCTCGGCCTCGGCGACCGAGCCCTCCACCCCGCTGAGCCGTTCGACCAGCCAGGACGCGATGGTGCCGGTGATGACACCGAGCAGGGCGATGCCGCCGATCATCAGCAGTGCGGCGACCAGCCGTCCCTCCCAGGTGACGGGGTAGCGGTCGCCGTAGCCGACGGTGGAGATCGTGGTGAGCGTCCACCAGGCGGCGTCGCCGAACGTGGTGATCGAGGCGTCCGGGTGGTGGCGTTCGGCGTCCAGCACGGCCAGCGAGGCGCACAGGCCGACCAGGACCGTGACGCCCGCGGCGTAGACGCCGACGCGTTGCCGGAACCGGCCCGAGAACCGCTTGTTGAGCACCTTGAGGACGGTGATCAGCCGCAGCACGCGCAGTTGGCGGACCATCGGCAGCAGGACCGCGAGCAGGTCGAACAGGTGGGTGACGACGAACCTGCGCTTGTCGGCGGCGAGCTTGAGGCGCGCGGCGTAGTCGACCGCGAAGACCAGCCAGATCAGCCAGAGGACGACCTCCAGCACCTCGTGCAGGCCGGGGGTCGAGCGGTCGTCGAGGATCTGCCAGGCGTAGGCGACCACGAAGCCGACGGCCAGGCTCGTCAGCGGCCACTCGGCGCGTCGCTCCCACCGGGCGAGGCGGCGTTCATCGGTCTCGAACACCGACCCATGGTGCGGGTCGGTTCGACGTTTTTCCAGCTCGTGGAGACGATCGGGCGGGAATTCAGGGCCCCTTGATGCCCTTCGGGCGCTTGGAGCTCTTGATCGCGCCGTACGCGGCCGTGCCCAGGAAGAGCACGCCACCGATCACCGCGAGCCAGAACACGCCCTTGATCACGGCGCCGAGCACGGTGATCACGAGCCAGGCCGCGAGCAGCCACAGGATTATCCGGACCATGTCACCCGAACGACTGGATCACGCGATCAGTTCCCCACCGAGGCGCTGATCGGGGGTAAAACTGTCATCATGATGACGACAGCCAAGCACCCAGCCGCCGCAACGCCTCCTCGATGTCGTGGGCGGCCCCGGCGAAGGACATCCGGATGAACTCGTGCCCGCGCACGGGGTCGAAGTCGATGCCCGGCACGATCGCGACCCCGGTGTCGTCGAGGAGGCGGCGGCAGAAGTCCATCGAGTCGTCGGTGAGGTGGGAGACGTCGGCGTAGGCGTAGAACGCGCCGTCGGCGGGTGCCACCTTGTCGATGCCGAGGTCGGCCAGGCCCTTGAGCAGCACGTCCCGGTTGAGGCGGTACCCCTCGACCAGCCGTTCGGTCTGCGCGTAGGACTCGGGCTCGAACGCGGCGACGGCCGCGTGCTGGGCCAGGGCGGGCGGGCAGAGGGTGAAGTTGCCCGTGAGCCGGTCCACGGCCCGGCGCAGGTCGGGCGGCAGCAGCATCCACCCCAACCGCCAGCCGGTCATGGCGAACGCCTTGGAGAAGGAGTTGACCACGACGGCGTCGCGGGAGGTCTGCCAGGCGCACGCGAGCGGCGTGCCGTAGCTGATGCCGTGGTAGATCTCGTCGCTGACCAGCCGCACGTCGTGCTCGGCGCACCAGCCTGACAGCGCCGCCAGCTCGTCCGGCGACAGCACGGTGCCGGTCGGGTTCGCCGGGCTGGCCACCACGAGCCCGTCGAGGGGACCGGCGTCGTCCAGCATCGCCACCGTCGGCTGGAACCGCGTGTCCGGCCCGCAGGCCAGCTCGACCACCTCGCACCCCAGCGCGGTGAGGATGTTGCGGTAGGCGGGGTAGCCGGGCCGGGCCAGCGCGACCCGGTCGCCCGCCTCGAAGGAAGCGAGGAACGCCAACAGGAACCCACCCGACGAGCCGGTGGTCACCACGACGTCGTCGGCCGAGACCGACAGTCCGTACTGCCGGTGGTAGTGGCCGGCGAGGGCCTCGCGCAGCTCCACGATGCCCAACTGCTCGGTGTAGCCCAACGTCTGCTCGCGCAACGCCCGGTGCGCCGCCTCCAACACGGGCGCGGGCGCGGGACTGGACGGCTGACCGGCCGCCAACGACACGACATCCCCGACCACCCGCTGCCGCCGTGCGGCGGCGGACAACACCTCCATGACGTGGAAGGGAGGAACATCGGCACGACTGGCGACACCCGGCATGCGCGCCAGGCTAATCGGTCACCAGACCCGCAGGTCACCACTACTGTCGTCGACATGCACCGGAGCCGTGTGTACGCGTTGCTGATCGACACGCCGGAAGCCGAAGCCGACCGTGCCGCGGCCTTCTGGTCGGCCGCGTTGGGCGCGACCGCCCGCCCGGTGCCGGGCGAGGAGCAGTTCACCTCCCTGCACAACGCCCTGCCAGGTCTGGTCACCTCGGTGCAGTCGGTGGCCGACGCCCCTCGCTTCCACCTCGACATCGAAACCGACGACGTCGAAGCCGAAACCGCCCGCCTGCTGGCCCTGGGCGCCACCGAAGTCTCCCGCTGGCTGGAGTGCCGCGTCCTGCGCGCCCCGGGCGGCCACCTGCTGTGCGTCCTCCCCGTGCACAGCCCGACCGACCTCTTCACCGCCGAAGCCAACACCTGGCCCTGACCCACCCACCCGACCCAACCCAAGTCACCGCCCACCCAGCCAGCGCCCAGACCCGCCGGCCACACCCAGCCCAGCCCACCGAGCCCGGCCACCGGCCACCCGCCTGAGCCACGCCCACCCCAAACCCGGCCAAACCCCACCACCGCCCAGCCAGCCCACCCGACCACGCCACCCAGCACCGTCCAAGCCCGTCAGCCGCGCCACACCAGCCCAACCCACCGAGCCCAACCGGCCGAGCCCGGCCACCGGTCACCCAGCCACGCCACCACCCAACCCACCACACCCGGTCGAGTCCCACCACCGCCCAGCCGGCCCCACCGACCCGACTCGACTCCGCCACCATCCAACCCGGCGTCCAGGCCCCCGGCCGCGCCACACCCTGCCCAGCCTGCCGAGCCTCGCCGCCACTCGCCCAGCCTGCCGAGCCGGCTACCGGTCACCCAGCCGAGCCACCACCCAGCCCGGCGTCCAAGCCCACCGGTCGCGCCACACCCTGCCCAGCCTGCCGAGCCTCGACGCCAGTCGCCCAGCCTGCCAAGCCGGCTACCGGTCACCCAGCCACGCCACCACCCAGCCCGGCGTCCAAGCCCACCGGTCGCGCCACACCCTGCCCAGCCTGCCGAGCCTCGTCACCGGTCGCCCAGCCGCGCCACCACCGAGCCCGGCCGCCACCCAGTCCAGGCCAACCATCCAGCCCGGCCTTCACCCAGCCCGGCCGAGTGGCCGCCAATCGATCGATCGCCCACCGATCAGGCGTTCACCGATCATGCGCTCACCGACCGGTCGCTAGTAGCCCTGGTAGCCGCCGCCGCCCGCCATCGACTTCAGACCCGGGTGCCCCTCGAACCCGCCGTAGCGGGAGAAGGTGTAGCGGACACCGGCGATGATGTTGTCGACCGGGTTCCAGATGTCGTCGTGGCCGGGCAGCTTGTGCGCCTGGAACGTCGGGTCGATGCACTGCATCAGCCCCTTCGAGGGCGTGCCCTTGGCGGCGTTGGAGTCCCAGTCGTTGATGGCGTGCGGGTTGCCGCCGGACTCCTTCTCGATGATCGTCCAGATCTCGTCGATGTTGTCCTCGGTGACCGGGATGCCGTTGGCCTGGAGGATCCGGATCGCTTCCCGGATCCACTCCTCGACGTTGCCGGGCGGCGGGCCGCTGGACGGCGGGCCGCCGCTAGGCCCCAGGCCGCCCATGCCACCACCTCCACCACCGAAGCCGCCGCCCGAGCCCGAGCCACCACCCGATCCGGAGCCGTGGGAGCCACCGCCGGAACCGTGCGACTGGCCGGAGGGCTGCGGCGACGACGTGGACGACGGCGCGGTCTGGCCGTCCGACGGTGGGGGTTCGGGCGCGGGGGTCCACTCGACCGGCTTGCCGGGCGCGGGCGTGAACGGTTGGGTGTCCGGGTCCGCCATGGTCGAGAACGCGGGCGTGATCGCGCCCGCACGGCCCTTCAACGCGCCCAAAGCCGCGCTCAACGCCTGCTCGGCCTGGTCGATCACGGGCTGGGCGTCGCCCGCCGCCTCCTGGCACATGCCCCGGATGGCGGAGTCGACGTCCTCCTGCGGCATGCCGGGGGCCTGCCGGCGCAGTTGGCGCACCCGGCTGAGCAGGTTCTCGCAAATGCGCTCCACCGACGACTTGGCCGATTCCAGCGCCGCCGCCGCGGACTCCAGATCACCGGCCGCGCCGGTCAACGCGTCGGTCAGCGAATTCCCGCTCTTGGTGAATCCCTCCATGTAGGCGACGAATCCGTCGGCCGATCCGCCCTGCCACGCGTCGTCCAGCCGCGTGACCGACTGCCGGACCGCGTCACCGCTTTCCGCGGCCTTCACGGCGGCCTGCTTCCACCGGTCCGCGATCTGCTTCACGGCTTCCGGTCGGGCCGTGTCGACCTTGTCCGCGAGCTGCGCCAACGCCTGCCCGCCGGGCAGCGCCGCGACCTCGTCCGAGGCTCCCATCAGCTCACACCGCCCGGAAGGAGCCCGCGTTGGCGGTCTCCACGTCGACCACGGACCGCTGCACGGCGTCGATCGCGCGCTCCACCTTCCCCAGCACGGACTCGGCGGCGGCGAACTCGGCCGCCGCCTTGCCGTCCAGTTCGGACGCCGCCGCGGAAAGCCCGCCCGAACTCGCCAGTTTGCCGAAGATGTCCGGTTCGGCGTAATGACCGGAGAACCCGTCACCCACCGCGCCGAATTGTCCCGCCTGCGCGCTCACCGTGCTCCGGCACTGCTCCATCGCCTCGGCGTTGAACTTCGCGACCGCCATTCTCCGACTGTATGACGAAACGCCCGACCGCAGGGCGTCATCCGAGGAATTCGTCCATCAGAGCACCGACCCGCTTCCGCAGCACGTCCGGGTCGACCGGCCCGTGGAAGTCGACCACGTCCGCCGCACGCCGTCGCCGCCCGCTGACGTCGATCGCCGCCGCGCCGAACTGGCCGCGCAGGTCCGGTCCGCCGACCAGGCCGTCCGGCAGTCGCGGCAGCAGCCCGACCAACGCGGAGGCGATGTCGGACTCCACCTCCCGCACGGTGAGCAGGTCGCGGGTCAGCACGGCCAGCAGCGAGCCCGACCCGCCAGTCGCGGCCAGCGCCCGGACGGCGGCCCGGCCGATGCCCAGCCGCAGGTCCGCCGAGCGGGGCGGGTAGGCGATGAGCTTGAACGCCGCGCCGAGCCACGGGTCCAGCTCGCCGCCGCGGGCCAGCCCTTGCGCGGTGAGGTGGCTCCACGGCGCGGGGTCGTCCTGGACGTGCAGCACGATCGGCATGGCGCCGAGGTCGAGGTGTTCCCAGGCGGTGCGGAACGCGGTGGCGCTGAGCGTCGCAGTGGTCACCAGACGTCACTCCCGAATGACGGCGGGCATTGCTCCGGCCCCCCAGGCCCGCACCGGAACTGACGTCGCCGAGGACGCCCGGGTTCCGCCTCGCGGAGGAGAACTCAGACCTCCTGCACCAGCTCCCACACGCACCCGGCGAGCCGGGCGTTGTCGATCGGGGTGATCGTGCTCCAGTTGCGACCGTCCGAACTGGGCCGGACCTGGTGCAGGTACCGGCCGGACGGCGTGTCGTGCCAGGCGACCACGCGGTTGGCGCGCACGGGCGGCCCGGCGTGCTGGGCGCGTTCGACGCCGAACTGGCCGCGCGTGGTCATCCCGTCGCACATGCCGGCCAGTTCCTGCGCCTCGTGCAGCGGCAGCCCGTGCCGCTCCAACGCCAGCACCAGCTTCTCCGCGTCCCGCCCGGCTTCGCTGCCCGCCGCGCGCAGCAGGTCGTTCGGCAGGCTGATCGACCGGCCGTACCCGGCGGGCATCTCCCCGGCCACGGACACCGCCGACTCGGCCAACGCGCTGGCCCGTGACTCGATCAGCCACACCTCGTCGCCGTCGACCACGGCGAGGACGGCCTCCTCGCCGGCCGCCGCCGCCAGACCCTTGATCTTGCGGCGGTCGACCCAGATCCACAGGTCGATCGACAGCTGCGGGTTGGCCAGCAGCGCGAACGCGTCGGCCAGCTCGGGCGTCAACCGCCGGTTGGCCGCCAGCCCGCGCTCGGCGAGCGACGCCCACGCCTGCTCGACGAACCGGGCCCGCTCGGTGTGCGTGACGCCGGGGCTCGGCACGTCCAGCGCGACGTTGCGGCGGGTCAGTCGTTCGCCCTCCCAGGCGACGTCGAACTCCAGCGTGGACAGGACAACCGTGCCGCTCACTTCACTTCTTCTCGGGCTCGTCGTCACCGATGACCGACTGCACGACCATCCGCTCGTCACCGAACACGTCGTCGGAGTCGACGCCGTACTTGCGCACGTGCTCGCCGTCCTCCTCGCCCGGGCCGCCCTTGGCGCTGGCCGCCGGCTGCATCATCGAGTTGCCCGCGCCCGCCTTGCCCGCCGCGCCCGCGCCACGACCGGGCACGCGCTCGTCGGGGTCGATCGCGCCGATCGTCGCGGAGATGCCGGGCTTGCCGGTCAACGTGCCGGGCATCCCGGGCACACCGCCCTTGCCGCCACCGCCACCGCCGGTGCCCTTGCCACCCGCGGGGCCCTCGGGCACCTTCGCGCCGCCGGGCATCGCCGGCGCGAGGTTGCGCACGACCCGTCCACCCCGGGCCTGCGTGGCCGCGATACCGAGACCGAGCCCACCGGCCAACCCGAGCCCGAGCCCCAACCCGAAGTTCGACCCACCGGGCTTGCCGATCCCCAACGCCGCCGGCGGCAGCACCGTCGACCCACCGGGCGTCGTCGGCAACAACCCCGTCGAGCCGCCGGGCATGCCGGGCACCTGCGGCGGCAAGCCGATCGAGCCACCGGGCACCTGCCCGGGCAGCCCGCCCGGCACACCACCCGGCAGGCCGCCGGGCACGCCACCGGGGATGCCGGGCACGGGCCCACCGGGCTGCCCGACGGCGGCGATCGGCGTGCTGACGCTGGAGGCGGTCGTCACCTCGAACTGCGGCGGCCTGTTCATGCCCTGGTACTGGCTCAACGCGTCCCTGCTGGCCTCGGTGTACTGCTCGAGCCCCCGAATCGCCTGCTCCCGCGCCGCCTGCGTCTCCTTGACCTGCTTCGCGTGATCGGTCTCGTGCCCGAAGAACCCGAGGAACTCGTCCCCGAAGCTGGTCTCCGTGTCACCGCGCAACTTCTGCGGCTCCGGCATCCCGTTGCGGGTCTGGCTGTACGTGGCCCCCTGCACGGCGGTGGCCTTGGAGTTCTGCTGGGCGGCTTCCGTGCCGGAAGTCGCCGTGGCGGCCGACACGGTCACCGCTTGGCCGGCGTTGTCGCCGGCCGCGCCCTGCCAGTCGATGCCGAGCTTCTTCAACTCGGTGCGCAGCGTCTCGTCGGTGTCGGCCAACGTCGCCGCCAGCCGGCGCAGCGCGTGTGACGCGTCGCTGAACTTCTGCGCCGCGTCCCCGGTCGAGAACCGCTGCACCAACGCGGCCAGAGCCGAATTGTCATAGCCCTGGAAGCGGAAATCCTTGATCTCCCTGAAGCCGGTCACAACTCCCCCTCACTTCAGCGTTTGCAAGGTCGCGAGCGCCAGTTCGGCACCCTTGGCGGCGTTCTGGCACATCTGGTCCTGGGTGAAGCCCTCACCGATCGGGAAGAACTGGACGATCAGTTGCTGCTTGTCCGCCACGTCGACGGCGTACGAGCAGTAGGCGTCGGAGGTACCGCTCAGCTTGTACTGGTAGGCCGCGAACCCGGCGACGGTCTTGGCGTCGACGTCGAGGTTGCTGTCGACTTCCCAGTACTCGATGCCCTCCCCGGAGACCAAGGAGACGTTGTAGCTGAAGATCGCCTTGCCGTTCGCGTGGTACCGGCAAGTCGGGGCGGGCTTCTCGTTGTTCAGCACATCGAGTGCTTTGTCCTGCGCCTCATCGATCTTGAGCTCGCTGCGCTGCGCTGTCGTGAACGTCGCGCAGGGGTCGATCCCGTCCAGCTTGATCTCCTTGGGCCTCGGCGGCTTGGACGCCGTCGGCTCCACTGAATCGCTCGTCGCGGGAGCGTTCGACGTCGCGGGTCGCGGAGCCCCCGTCTCACCGGAGGAACACCCGGCGACCACGGCGATCGCGACGCCGCAGAGCACCGCCGCATTAATCAGACGCACCAGCGGCCCCCAAAGCAGCGGTCACTTCTTCTTCGGTGAACTGGTACTGGCGGGCCGTGCCGCGCAACTGCTCGACCAGACCGGTGAGGCTCGCGATGTACTGCTCGATGCGCGCAGCGTACGAATCCGGGCCGTCGACCAGGCGCGAATTCCACGCGGCGGCGATGTCGGCGTTCACCTCGTCGGCACCGTCCAACCGCACGGCCAGGTCGGCGACCGCGTCGAACAACGCGTTGCGGAGCACGTCGGCCTGGTCGTGGATCAGCTTGCCGGCCTGGAGGACCGTTTCCTCGGTCACCTCGAACTTCTGGCCGGACACCGGACCCGCGGCCATGGTGTCGTTCAGCCGCTTCTCCGCCGCGAACATCTCGCCGACCGCCTTGCCGACGGCTCCCCCTGCCGCGGCGACGGCTCCTAGTAGGCCGGTCTCCTGTTCCACGACGTCCTACCCCCGTACGGTCGGTAACGGATTGAACCCGGTTCGAGGCTACCAACGACCACGTGAGCCGGGTCTGAGGTTGGACGAAGAAACCTCCGACCCGGTTCCGCCGAGGCGGGGATCGGAGGTTTTTCCGCGGCACGTGTGCTAGGGGACGGTGATCTCGCCGTTGGCCGCGCGCAACGCGATGTCGGTGCGGTGGTGGGAGCCGGTCAGGTGGACGCCTTCCACGCGGCGGTAGGCGTCGGTGCGGGCGTCGGCCAGGGTCGGGCCCGTGCCGACGACGGACAGGACGCGGCCGCCGGTGGAGACGACCGCCCCGTCCTCTCGGCGGCGGGTGCCCGCGTGCAGGACGCCCTCGGCTTCCGCGCCGCTGACCACGTCACCCGTGCGGGGACGGCCCGGGTAGCCCTCGGCGGCGACCACGACGGTCACGGCGTAGCCGTCGGACCAGTCCAGGGCGGGCGCGGAGGCCAGCGAGCCGGTGGCGGCGGCGTGGAACAGGCTCGCCAGCGGGGTGCGGAGCAGGGCCAGGACGGCCTGGGTCTCGGGGTCGCCGAACCGGCAGTTGAACTCGATGACCTGCGGACCCGTGGAGGTCAGGGCCAAGCCCGCGTACAGCAGGCCGGTGAACGGGGTGTCGCGGCGCGCCAGCTCGTCCACGACCGGCTGGACGCAGGTCGCCACGATCTCGTCCACGAGGTCCGCCGGGGCCCACGGCAGCGGCGAGTACGCGCCCATGCCGCCGGTGTTGGGGCCGGAGTCGCCGTCACCGACGCGCTTGAAGTCCTGCGCGGGCAGCAGCGGCACCACGGTGGCACCGTCCACCAGGCAGAACAGCGACACCTCCGGACCGTCCAGGAACGACTCCAGCAGCACCGGGTGGCCGTGGTCGAGCAGCGTCATGGCGTGCGCGCGGGCCACGGCCCGGTCGGCGGTGACGACGACGCCCTTGCCGGCGGCCAGGCCGTCGTCCTTCACGACCCACGTCGGGCCGAAGCGGGCCAGCGCCGAGTCGAGGCGGGCCGGGTTGTCCACGATCTCCGACACGGCGGTCGGCACGCCCGCGGCGGCCATGACGTCCTTGGCGAACGCCTTGGAGCCCTCGATGCGGGCGGCCGCGGCCGACGGGCCGAAGCAGGGGATCCCGATCGCGCGCACGGCGTCCGCCGCACCCGCCACCAGGGGCTGCTCCGGCCCGACCACGACCAGGTCGGCGTTCCACTCCTTGGCCAGCGCCGCGACGGCACCGCCGTCGGTGACGTCGACCCCGTAGGTCTCCGCCACACCGGCGATGCCGGCGTTGCCCGGCGCGCAGGCCAACGCGATCACCGAGGGGTCCCGCGACAAGGCGAGGACTAGGGCATGTTCACGGGCGCCAGACCCGATGACCAGGACACGCACGGTGCGGAAGCCTAGATGACCCCGCCGGTCAGCCGCCCAGTGCGTCCAGCGAGCCGGGGTGCAGCGGCACCGGGTCGGTCATGCCGGCCTTCTCCTTCACGATGTCCTTGGCCGCCGGGTGCACGGATTCCAGCTCCGACTTCTTCTCGAAGATGAGCTTGGTCACGGCGCACGCGTCGCCGTCCGGGAAGTCCTCGCGCACGAGCAGCACGTTCGGCACCGCCACGGTCGGCACGTCGGCGGGCTGCCCGTATGTGGCAGCCGGGATGACGCCCCGGTCGTACACCTCGTTGACCTTCTTCAACGCGTCCAGCTGGGGCGTGATGTCGATGAACCTGACCTGGTCCTTCAACGACGTGGTGATGTCGGTGATCTGCGCGGTGGGCAGGCCGCCGGACCAGACGAGGCCGTCGATGCTGCCGTCCTTCATCCCGTCCGCGGTCTTGGCCAGGTCCAGCCGCTGCGCCTGCACGTCGGTCTCCGGGTTGAGCCCGGCCGCGGTGAGCAGGCGGTTGGCGATCACCTCGGTGCCGGACTTGGGCGAGCCGGTGGAGATCCGCTTGCCGCGCATGTCCGCGACCGAGGTGATGCCCGAGTCGGCCCGCACCAGCACCTGCGTGTAGTTCGGGTAGAGCCTGGTCAGCGCCTTGACCCGCTGCGGTTTGCCGTCGAACGCGCCCTTGCCCGCGACCGCGTCCGCCGCCGTGTCGGCCAGCGAGAACGCCACGTCGTAGTCGCCCGCGACGAGCTGCTGGATGTTCTGCACCGACGCGCCGGTCTCGGCCGCGGTGGCCTTGAGCTTGGTGTTGTCGCTGATCAGCTTCGCCAACCCGCCGCCGAGGACGTAGTACACGCCGCCGGAGTTGCCGGTCGCGATGGTGATCCGCCCGTCCGCCGCCTCGCAGGCGGCACCGCCCGCGTTGCCGTCGGCCGACGCGTCCGGGGTCCGCTTCCCGCCGCACCCGGCGGCGACGAGGCCGACCGAGAGCACGCCGACGGCGACCTTAAGCGTCCAGCTGCGCATGCTGTTCCTCTCCCGAGTGGATCTTCCGGCGTAGGACGACGTGCACCGCCACCGCGGCCAGCAGGAAGCCGAGGCCGACGGCGATGGTCACGGGTTGCAGGTAGAGCAGGGCCACGGCGGCGGGCGCGCACAGCACGCGTTCCGGCCACCGCGCGCGACCGAACAGCCAGCCGCCGGTGAGCACGGCCAGCGCCGCCACGCCCAGCGCGGAGACGGCGAACACCCACACGGCGTCGAGGAACGACGTGCGCAGCAGCAGCCCGGCCCCGTTGTCGGTCAGCACGAACGCCAGCGGCACGAGGAACGCGGGCAGCGTGTACTTCCACGTCCGCCACATCGTCTTCATCACGTCGCCGCCGGTGATCGCGGCGGCGGCCACGGCGGCGAGCGCGGTCGGCGGCGTCACCTCCGACAGCACCGCGTAGTAGAAGATGAACATGGCGGCTTCCTCGGGCGCCACGCCCAGGTCCATCAGCGCGGGCCCGATGACGACCCACGAGATGATGAACGAGGCGGTCACCGGCACGGCCAGGCCGAGCAGGCTCACCGCGACCGCTGCCAGCACCACGGTGACGAACAGCACCGCGGTCGGGTCGGACGAGATCGCGCCGGCGACGTCGACCAGCGCCGACGCCAGCTCCTGGCCCAGGCCGGTCTTGGTGATGGTGGACGTGATCACGCCGGCCGCCGCGCACACCGCGATCACCGGCAACGCCGACCGCACGCCCTGCGACAGCGAGTCGGCCATCGCCCGCAGCCACTCCCGCACGTCGCCGCGCTTGGCGATCAGCGCGAACACCGCGGCGACCCCGGTGGCGTAGACGACCGCGGAGAACACCGGGATGTCCAGCGCCAGGAACACCACGATCACCGCGAGCGACAGGAAGTGGTACCCGCCGCGCTTGAGCAGCGCCCACGGGCTCGGCGAGTCGATCTCCACCGGCTTCGCGCCGAACTTGCGCGCGTCGATCTCCACGGCCAGCGCGATGCCCAGGTAGTACAGCAGGGTCGGCAGGATCGCCCAGATCAGCACCTGGAGGTAGGACGTCTCCAGGAACTCGGCGATGATGAACGCCGCCGCGCCCAGGGTGGGCGGCGACAGGATCGCGCCGATGCCGGACGCGGCGAGCAGCCCGCCCGCGTTCTCCTTGGGGTAGCCCGCCTTCTTCAGCATCGGCCAGGTCACCGCGCCCAGCGACACGGTCGTCGCGGTGCCCGAGCCGGACACGGTGCCGAGCAGGAACCCGGCGGTGGCGGCGGTGCGGCCCGGCGCGGTGCGGGACTTGCGGAAGGCGGAGAAGCTGATGTCGACGAAGAACGCGCCCGCGCCGGACGCGTTGAGCACCGACCCGTAGATCGTGAACAGCACGATGTAGGTGGCGGCGACGTCCAGCGGCGTGCCGTAGAACCCGGTGGCGTCGTTGTAGAAGCCGTTGATGATCTGCGGGAAGTCGACGCCGGCGTGCGAGATCGACCAGGACCGCGGCAGGTACCCGCCGTAGTAGGCGAACGCGATGAACCCGACGCAGACGATCGGCAGCACCCAGCCGGTGGTCCGCCGGCACGCCTCCAGGATCAGCAGGAGCAGCACCGACCCGGCGACGACGTCGAGCCCGGTCAGCTGCCCCTGGCGGTCGAGGAACGCGTCGAACCCGCCGAACAGCGGGTACGCGGCCACCGCGAACGCCAGCGCCGCCGCCACCCGGTCCACGACGCCGGGGTCGTCGGAGCCGCCGCGCCGGCCGCGCGGCCGGTAGCAGAGGAAGACCAGCGGCAGCGTGACCGCCAGGAAGATCACCAGGTAGTACTGGCCGCCCTTGCTGAACGGCCAGAACACCTGTTTGAGCACGAGCAGCGCGATGGCGAGGCCCGCCACCCACACGCCCAGCTCCCACCGCCGCGACAAGGTGCGCGACGGGCGCTCCTCGTCGTACTCGGCGAGCAGTTCATCGACTTCGACCTGAGGCTTGGTCGGCACGCGCACTCCTTCGTGTCGCGCTGGATCGAGCGCTCACGAAGCTACTTGTGTCGCGGGTCACAGCCATAGGGCGACCGTCTAAAGGGACTGTAAAGACGGTCGGGCGGATCACACGATCCGGGAGTCCACGTAGCACCAGCGCCAGTCCTCGCCCGGTTCGAACGAGCGCATCACCGGGTGTTCCGAGGCGTGGAAGTGCGCGGTCGCGTGCCGGCGCGGGCTGGAGTCGCAGCACGCGACGTGGCCGCACGACAGGCAGATCCGCAGGTGGGCCCAGTTGTGCTCGTCGTCGGCGAGGCAGTCGGCGCAGCCCTCGGGGTTGTCCGGGGCGACGGTTTCCGGGAGTTCCGAGACATGAGGACAGGTCATACCCGCCATCATCACGCAAGATTGCGCCATGCACGGACCGGAACTGCTCCTGTTGCTCGTCGGCGCCCTGCTCGTCACGGCGGTGGCCAAGCGCCTCAACTGGTCGGCGCCACTGGTGCTGGTGGGCGTCGGGCTGGCGGTGTCGTTCATCCCGGGACTGCCGGGGTTCGCCCTGGAACCGGAGCTCATCCTGGTCCTGGTGCTGCCGCCGCTGCTGTACTCGGCCGCCCTGGACAGCTCCTACCACAACATCCGGGCCAACCTCCGGCCGATCGGGCTGCTCGCGGTGGGCCTGGTGCTGGCGACCACGATCGCCGTGGGCTGGGTCGCCCACCTGGTGCTGCCGGAGCTGTCGCTGCCCGCGGCGCTGGTGCTGGGCGCGGTGGTGGCACCGCCGGACGCGGTCGCGGCGGTCGCCATCGGCCGGCGGCTCAACCTGCCGCGCCGGACGATGACGCTGCTCACCGGCGAGAGCCTGATCAACGACGCGACCGCGCTGACGGCCTACAAGGTGGCCGTCGCGGCGGCCGCCGGCGTCGCCGCGACCTGGGTGGACGGCACCCGCACGTTCGTGATCAGCGCGGGTGGCGGCGTGCTGGTGGGGTTGGCGATCGGCTGGGGCGTGCGCTGGATCCGCGACCGGCTCAACGACGGCGTGCTGGAGAGCGCGCTGGGCATGCTCGTGCCGTTCGGCGCGTACATCTTCGCCGAGGAGCTGCACGCCTCCGGTGTGCTCGCGGTCGTCGTCGCCGGGCTCTACATCGGGCACAACGCGCCGCGCAGCTCGTACTACACGCGCTTGCAGGACACGGCGGTGTGGCGGTCGGTGGACGTGATGCTGGAGTCGTTCGTGTTCGCGTTGATCGGCTTGCAGCTCAAGACCGTGGTGCGGGACGTGGACATCACCGCGGGGCTGGTGTGGGCGGCGGCGGCCGTGCTGGCGGCGACGATCCTGGTGCGGTTCGTGTGGATGTACCCGGCGGCGTACCTGCCGCGGCTGCTGTCGAAACGGGTCCGGCAGCGGGAGGGCGCACCGGGGTGGCGGGGCGTGACCGTGCTGTCGTGGGCCGGGATGCGGGGCGTGGTGTCGTTGGCGGCGGCGAGCGCGTTGCCGCTGGACCTGCCCGGGCGCGAGGTGATCGTGTTCTGCGCGTTCGTGGTCACCGTCGGCACGCTGCTGCTGCAAGGGCTGACGCTGCCGTTCGTGATCCGCAAGCTCGCGTTCCGCGGCGACGAGGAGCGGACCGACGCGTTGGCCGAGGCGCAGGTGCAGCACGCCGCCGCGCAGGCCGCCGTGCGCAAGCTCGACGAGGTGATCGGGGACGACCACGACACACCCGGGCACGTCGTGGACCGGCTGCGGCTGATGGCCGAGCACCGGGGCAACGCGGCGTGGGAGCGGCTGGGCAGGCAGGAGGACGAGAGCCCGGCCGCGTCGTACCGGCGGTTGCGCCGCACGATGCTGGAAGCTGAGCGCCAGGTGTTCGTGCAGGCGCGGGACGAGGGGCAGATCGACGACGAGGTGCTGATCCGCGTGCTGCGCGAGCTCGACCTGGAGGAAGCGGCCATATCCAGGGAGTGACGAACCCCGCGCGTTCACCGTGACGTGATCTGCGCTTCGCCCCGGCGTGTCCGGGACGTCGCGGTGCGCGACGAGGCTGCCGCGCGTCAGCAGTGGAGTCGAGGAGGTCGTCGATGGTGCGGACGAAGATCGTGGGGGCGGCGCTGGCGGCGCTCGCGGTGGCGGGAGCGGTGGTGCTGCCCTCGGCGACGGCGAGCGGTGACCCGGAGGTGGCGTCGTCGCGCAAGGGACCGCTGGTGATCGGCCACCGCGGCGCGTCGGGCTACCGGCCCGAGCACACGCTGGCCTCCTACGAGCTGGCCGCGCGGATGGGCGCGGACTACATCGAGCCCGACCTGGTGGTGACCAAGGACGGCAAGCTGGTCGCCCGGCACGAGAACGAGATCGGCGGCACCACGGACGTGGCGGCGCACCCGGAGTTCGCCGGGCGCAGGACCACCAAGGTCATCGACGGCACGCCGGTCACCGGCTGGTTCACCGAGGACTTCACGCTCGCCGAGCTGAAGACGCTGCGCGCCGAGGAGCGCATCCCCGAGGTGCGGCCGCGCAACACCCTCTACGACGGCCGGTTCCAGGTGCCGACGCTGGAGGAGGTCATCGACCTGTCCCGCCGGCTGACCCGCGAGCTCGGCCGCGACATCGGCATCTACCCCGAGACCAAGCACCCGACCTACTTCCAGGACATCGGCCTGCCGCTGGAGCCGCGGCTGGTCGACGTGCTGACCAAGGCGGGCCTGAACCGGCACGGCGCCAAGGTGTACGTGCAGTCGTTCGAGGTGGCGAACCTCAAGCAGCTCAAGTCGAAGTTGCGCGTGCCGCTGGTGCAGCTGGTCAACTCCTCCGGCGCGCCGTACGACTTCGTCAAGGCGGGCGACAAGCGCACCTACAGCGACCTCGTGACGCCGGAGGGGCTGCGTGAGATCCGCACCTACGCGCAGGGCGTCGGCGCGGCGAAGGACCGGATCATCCCGCGTGACGCGGCTGGCTTCCTGCGCGAGCCGACCACGCTGGTGCGCGACGCGCACACCCGCGGCCTGATCGTGCACGCCTGGACGTTCCGCAACGAGAACACGTTCCTGCCGGCGGACTTCCGCACGTCCACCGACCCGGCCGCGTACGGCAACGCGTTCGGTGAGTACGCGAAGTTCTACGCCACGGGCCTGGACGGCGTCTTCGCCGACAACCCCGACACCGCCGTGGAAGCCCGCACGGGCCGATAGCCCACGGGCACCGGGGGACGCCCGCGCGCGTGCGGGCGTCCCCCGGTGATCAGGATCCCCCGAGGGAGAGGGTCTCGGAGGGGACCGACAGTTCCGGCTCGGCGCCGCCCAGCAGGCCCCGGCGCGCGAGGATCGGGCGGACGCCCTCGCCGAACCAGTAGGACTCCTCCAGGTGCGGGTAGCCGGAGAGGACGAACTCCTCCACGCCCAGGTCGTGGTACTCCTCGACCAGGTCCGCCACCTCCTCGTGGCTGCCCACCAACGCCGTGCCCGCGCCGCCGCGCACCAGCCCGATGCCGGCCCACAGCCCGGGGTGGACCTCCAGGCCGCGCACGCCACGGCTGAGGTCGCCGCCGTGCAGCGCCACCATCCGCTGCTGCCCCACCGACTGCGACGCCCGCAGCTGCTCCTGCGCCTTGGCCACCTGCTCCGGGTCCAGCGCCTCCAGCAGCTTCTCCGCCTCGCGCCACGCCTCCGCGGACGTGTCACGGCTGATCGTGTGCAGCCGGATGCCGAACCGGATCGGCCGGTCGCCCGCCAGCGCGCGCACCCGCTCGATCTTCTCCGCCACCTGCGCCGGCGGCTCGCCCCACGTCAGGTACACGTCGGCCCGCCGGGCCGCGACCGGCAGCGCCGCGTCGGACGACCCGCCGAAGTAGATCGGCGGCACGGGGTCCGGCGCGGCCAGCACCGTGGCGCCCGAGACGCGGTAGTGCTCGCCGTCGAAGTCGACCGGCCGCCCCGACCACACCGCCCGCACCACGTGCAGGAACTCGTCGGTCCGCGCGTACCGCTGGTCGTGGTCGAGCCAGTCGCCGAACCGGCGCTGCTCCACCTCGTCCCCGCCGGTCACCACGTTGAGCAGCAGCCGACCGCGGGAGATCCGCTGGTAGGTCGCGGCCATCTGGGCGGCCAGCGTCGGCGAGATCACCCCGGGTCGGAATGCCACCAGGAACTTCAGCGTCGACGTCCGCGCGATCAACGCCGCCGTGGTCAGCCACGCGTCCTCGCACCACGTTCCGGTCGGCGTGAGCACGCCGGTGAACCCGTTGCGCTCGGCCGCCTGGGCGACCTGGGCGAGGTAGTCGACGTCCGGGTCGCGCAACGCCGCCGCGCCCAACGACCGGTTGGCGTGGAAGCGCTCCACGACGGTCCGCCCGTCACCGGAGGTCGGCAGGAACCAGTGCAGCACCACGCTCATGACAGCTCCCCCTGGAACCGGGTGTCCACGAACTTGCGGAAATCGACCTTGCCGGGCAACGTGCCGTCGGCCGTGAACGCGTCGGCCAGCTCCTGCTCCGACGCGATCACCGCGTCGTCCAGCTTCACCGGCAGGTCACCGCCGCGCTCCACGGCCGCCCGCGCCACCTCGATCTTCAGCCCGGTCTCCGCGGCCCACGCCGTCGCCCACTCCTCGCGGTGCGTGTCGGCCCACCGCTGCGCCCGGCTGATCCGCTGCACGAACTCCTTGATCGCCGCGCTCTTGCCCGGCGAGTCCAACGCGGCCCGCCCGGCCACCTGGAACGTGTAGCCGTTGGACTTGCCGCGCCCGTCGGTCAGCACCCGCGCGCCCGCCTCCAGCTGCGCCTGCGACGTGTAGGGGTCCCAGACCGCCCACGCGTCCACCCGCTTCTGCGTGAACGCCGAGTAGGCGTCCGACGGCTGCAGGAAGTTCAGCGTCACGTCCTTGGTCGTCAGGCCGGCCGAGGCGAGCGTCAGCAGCACCTGGCCGTGCGCGGAACTGCCCTTGGCGACCGCGATGCCGCGGCCCTTGAGGTCCGAGACCTCCTTGAGGGTCGAGTCGGCGGGCACGAGCAGGGCGTCGCTCTCCACGTTGCCCTTCGCCGAGTACACCGCGGCGATCTTGGCGTTGGCGGCGGCCGCGAAGATCGGCGGCGTGTTCCCGACCCCGCCCACGTCGATCGCGCCCGCCGACGCGGCCTCCAGCAACGGCGGACCGGACGTGAAGGTGGACCACTCGATCTCGTACGGGAAGTCGTCCAACAGGCCCGCGGCGGTCAGCAACGCCTTGGAGCCGCCCTTCTGGTCGCCCACCTTGAGCACCACCGGGCCGTCCGACGACGCCGCCGTGCCGCAGCCCGACAACGCCAGCACCGCGACCACCAGCGCGCTAAGCAGCTTCGACATCATCCACTCCCAGGTTCGACAGCACTCGCGAGCGCAGGTCGGCGAACGCCGCGCGCCGCCGCGGTCGCGGCAGGTCGACGCGGTGCTCGGCCACGATCCGGCCCTCGTCCATCACGACGACGCGGTCGGCCAGCAGCAACGCCTCGTCCACGTCGTGGGTCACGAACAGCACGGCGGGCCGGTGCTCGCGCCACAGCTGCTCGACCAGGTGGTGCATGGCGAGCCGGGTCAACGCGTCCAGCGCGCCGAACGGCTCGTCCAGCAACAGCAGCTCCGGTTCGCGCACCAGCGCCCGCGCCAGCGACACGCGCTGAGCCTCGCCACCGGACAGCGTCAGCGGCCACGCGTCGGCGTGACCGGCCAGCCGGACCTCGGCCAGCGCCCGCTCGGCGACCGCACGCCCGTCGACGCCCCGCAGCCCCAGCGAGACGTTGCGCCACACCCGCCGCCACGGCAGCAGCCGCGGCTGCTGGAACGCCACGGACACCCGTTCGGGCACCTCGAACGTCCCCTCGACGTCGGGGTCGAGCCCGGCGAGGATCCGCAGCAACGTCGACTTGCCGCACCCGCTGCGGCCCAGCAGGGCCACGAACTCGCCGCCGGAGACGTCCAGGTCCAACCCGGACAGCACCCGGCGCGACCCGAAGTCCTTGACCAGCCCCCTGATCCTCACCGCGCCCGCCACCGCAGCACCCTCCGCTCCAGGGCGCGCACCAGCGCGTCCGTGGTCAGCCCGAGCAGCGCGTAGACCAGCAGGCCCACCACGACGATGTCGGTGCGCAGGAACTCACGGGCGTTGTTGATCAGGTAGCCGATGCCCGCGTCGGCGTTGATCTGCTCGCCGACGATCAGCGACAGCCACGCGGTGCCGAGCGCGATCCGCAGCCCCACCAGGGTCTGCGGCACCGCGGACGGCAGCACGACGTGCGCGACCCGTTCGAAGCGGGTGTAGCCGAGCACCCGTGCGGCTTCCAGCAGCGCCGGGTCGGTCTGCCGGATGCCCGCGTGCAGGTTCAGGTACAGCGGGAACGCCACACCGGCCGCGACCAGCGCGAGCTTGGGCTCCTCGCCGATGCCGAACCACAGGATGAACAGCGGGATCAGGCCCAGGTGCGGCAGCGTGCGCAGCATCTGCACCGGCGGGTCGAGCAGCCGCTCGCCCCAGCGGGACAGCCCGGAGACCAGGCCGAGCGCGCCGCCGACGACCGCGCCGATGGCGAAGCCGACCGCGACCCGGCTCGACGACACCAGGAACGCATCGACCAGCTGCCCGTCCACGACCAGCTCGTAGGCCGACCGGAACACGGTCACCGGCGACGCGAGCTTGTCCGGCGGCAGCACGCCGGTGCTGCTCGCGACCTGCCACAGCAGGACCAGCCCGATCGGGCTCAACCACCGGCGCAGATCGGGCCACTTGCGTTGTCTTGCTGCGGGCGCACGCGCGGGGGCGACGGGTTCAGGACGCGCGACAACACCCACCGTGGAAATCGGCACGGATTTCTCCCAGCGGGACATCGGAACGGGGACGCGCTGATCAGCGAGTCAAAGTTTCGATATCCGACCAGAAGCAGTCAACGGCTCCCGAATTGTGAAAATGCCTCCGGGACCGATTGCGTCGGTCCCGGAGGCACTTCGTCGAACGGGTCGGGGCGTCAGCCGCCGAGCATGTCGTGGCGCACGATGGTCTGGTCGCGGCCCGGGCCCACGCCGATCGCGGACATGCGGGCACCGGAGATCTCCTCCAGGTGCTCGACGTACGCGCGGGCGTTGGCCGGCAGCTCCTCGAACGAGCGGCATCCGCTGATGTCCTCGAACCAGCCGGGCAGCTCCTCGTACACCGGCACGGCGTGGTGCACGTCGGTCTGCGACATCGGCATCTCGTCGACCCGCTCGCCGTCGATCGTGTAGCCGACGCAGACCGGCACCTTCTCCAGGCCGGACAGCACGTCCAGCTTGGTCAGGAAGTAGTCGGTGATGCCGTTGACCCGGGCCGCGTACCGGGCGATCACCGCGTCGAACCAGCCGGTGCGCCGGGACCGCCCGGTCGTCACGCCGAACTCGCCGCCGGTCTTGCGCAGGTGCTCGCCCATGTCGTCGTTCAGCTCGGTCGGGAACGGGCCCGAGCCCACGCGCGTGGTGTAGGCCTTGAGGATGCCGATGACCGTGGTGATCTTCGTCGGCCCGATGCCCGAACCGGCGCTCGCGCCGCCCGAGGTCGGGTTGGACGACGTCACGAACGGGTAGGTGCCGTGGTCGACGTCGAGCAGCGTGCCCTGCGAGCCCTCCAGCAGCACGGTCTCGCCGCGCTCCAGCGCCTGGTTGAGCAGCAGGCGGGTGTCGGCGATCCGGGAGGTGAACTTGGTGCCGTGCTCCAGCACGCTGTCCACGACCTGCTCGGGGTCGAGCGCCTTGCGGTTGTAGACCTTGACCAGCACCTGGTTCTTGAAGTCGAGCGCGGCCTCGACCTTCTGCCGGAGGATCTTCTCGTCCAGCAGGTCCTGCGCGCGCACGCCGACGCGGGCGATCTTGTCCTGGTAGCACGGGCCGATGCCGCGGCCGGTGGTGCCGATCTTGGCCTTGCCCAGGTACCGCTCGGTGACCTTATCGATCGCCACGTGGTAGGGCATGATCAAGTGGGCGTCCGCGGAGATGAGCAGCTTGCTGGTGTCGACGCCCTGGGCGTCCAGGCCCGCCAGCTCCTCGAGCAGCACGCCGGGGTCGACCACGACGCCGTTGCCGATGACGCTGGTCACGCCGGGGGTGAGGATGCCGGAGGGGATCAGGTGCAAGGCGAACTTCTGGCCGTCGGGCAGCACCACGGTGTGCCCGGCGTTGTTGCCGCCCTGGTACCGGACCACCCACTGCACGCGGTCACCGAGCAGGTCGGTTGCCTTGCCCTTGCCCTCATCGCCCCACTGGGCACCGATCAGCACGACGGCCGGCATGTGAAACTCCAAGCGGTTGGACGGGTAAGAGCCGAATGCCTGCGACGGCCGAGCCGTCAGTGGACGGCTGTTGAGGGTAGACCAGGAGATGAAGGTGCGCGGAATCGTGCTGGCCTGCGGAAACTCGCAGTCGCCAATGATCACGGACGGTGACCGTTTCGAGGTCCGCCAGGTGGCGGAACGGCCCGGGAAGGCCGAGGTGGACGCGGTCCTCGCCGCTTCGGGTGACAAACGTCTCGTCGTGCTCGGCACCGACGCCGACCTCAACGCCGTCGTGCTGCGGCTGCTGCGCACCGAACGGCTCGCCGAAGTGCCGTTGGGGTACGTGCCGGTGGACCCGCGCTCCGAGGTGGCCAAGCTGTGGGGCCTGCCGACCGACCAGGGCCGCGCGCTCGACCTCGCCCTGTCCGGTGACCCCGATCGGGTGCCACTCGTGCGGGACGACGTCGGCGGCGTGCTCGTGGGCCTCGGCTCGCTCGGCCCGGTGCGCGGGGTCGGCTACGGCGACGACACGGTGGTGCTGCGGGGCCAGGCGTCGCGGCTGGAGGTCACGCCGGACCCCGATCGGGGCCTGGGGCTGGTCGTGCACGTGATCCACAAGCGGCTGCTCGGGCGGAAGGTGGTCAGCACGCCGGCGCGCGCGTTCCAGCTGGGCTGCCTGCCGGTGCAGGTGAACTCCGACGGCATCGCGCACCCGCGGCCGATGGGCAAGTGGACGTGGTACCGCCACACGGAGGATCTGCGGCTGGTGCGCGGGGTGCAGTGACGGAGGAATTTTCTCTCGCGCCATTCAGGCGTCACTCGAAAGCGTTGTGACCGACGGAGGATTAACCCAAGGTAATTCCGACAGCTTCCAACTAGGAAGGTCGGAATTATGTCAACGGTCAACAAAGCCGCACGATTCACCGCATCCCTGCGACTTCCGGCTCTTTCCCTGCTCCTGGCTGGTGCGCTGGCGGTCGGCCTGGTCACCCCAGCCCAGGCCACGCCGCCGAACATCCCGAGCACGGCCACCGCGCAAGCCGAGCTGACCGCGCTGACCGTGGCCGCCGAGGGCTCGACCAGCGGCTACTCGCGGGACCTGTTCCCGCACTGGATCACCGTCTCGGGCGCCTGCAACACCCGCGAGACCGTGCTCAAGCGCGACGGCACGAACGTGGTCACCGACTCGGCCTGCGCGGCCACGTCCGGCCGCTGGTACAGCCCGTACGACGGCGCGACGTGGTCGGCGGCGGCCGACGTGGACATCGACCACGTCGTGCCGCTGGCCGAGGCGTGGCGCTCGGGCGCGTCCTCGTGGACCACGTCACGGCGCCAGTCGTTCGCCAACGACCTGAGCGGCCCGCAGCTCATCGCCGTCACCGACAACGTCAACCAGGCCAAGGGCGACCAGGACCCGGCGCTGTGGAAGCCGCCGCTGACCTCCTACTGGTGCACCTACGCGAAGATGTGGACGCGCACGAAGTACAAGTGGGGTTTGACCGTGAACTCGGCGGAGAAGACTGCACTGCAGAGCATGCTCGGGAGGTGCTGACGACCGATGGCTGACCTGTCTTCCGCATTCGTGGCCGGACCGGGCGGCGTCATGACCGACGAGGTCGGCGTGGTGACCGGTGACCTGGAGCTGCGCACCACGCTGGACAAGGGCGAGCTGTGCGCGCTGGTGCGCTACGAGGGCGCGGAGGAGTGGTACGCCGTCACCGGCGCGTCGTGCCGCCTGGCCGACCCGAGCGACCATCAGGCGGTGCACGCCGTCCTGCTCGGCGTGCTCAACCGCCCCGAGGGTTAGGCGCCGTTGCCGCTCCTGCGCGTCAGGGGCGGCAACGACTCCACCGCTTCGCCCCGCTTGAGGCCCGTGGCCTGCAACAGGTCCACGGCCACCGAACGCACCTGCGCCAGCACCACCTTCGTGGAGAAGCCCTCGCCGCCCAGGTGCTGGGCGGTGGCGCACGCCGCCGCGTCGCGGATCGCCGCCCGCGCCCGCTTGGGCTCCTCGCCGCGCTCCAGCTCGGCCCGCAGCACGTCCACCGCGTCGGCGTACTGCCGCAGCACGTCGGGCAGCACGTCCGGCATCCGCTCGCCGTCCCGCAGCGCGGCCAGCGCCCGCCTGGCCAGCACCCTGGCGTTGCGCAGCGCGTAGTCCACCGGCACGGCGGCCGTCTCGTACCGGCCCAGCTCGTGCCGCCTGCGCCAGCGGATCGGCGCGATGGTCGCGATCTCGCCGCCGGTCTTGAGCGCCGACGCGAACTCGTCCACCGCCTCCTGGCTGCCGCGCAACCGGGCCAGCACACCGGCGGCCTGCACGGCGTCGTGCTCGGACACCGCCGTCGCCACCCCGCGCAACGCCTCGGTCAGCTCGCCCAGCACCACCTTCGCCTGCCGCTGCGCCACGGTGAGCGGGTTCGCCGGCAGCAACGCCGTCACGGCCAGCCCCACCAGCCCGCCGACCAGCGCGTCGACCATCCGGTCCAGCCCGCCGCCCGCGCTGGGCGGCAGCAGCGTGGCCACCAGCACGGCCGACGACCCGGACTGCAACGCGATCACCGCGCCGCCGTCGAGCAGCACGGCGGTGGACATGGCCAGCGCCACCACCAGCGCGATCTGCCACGGCCCCGAGCCGATCAACGAGATCAGCACGTCACCGACGCCCACGCCCACGGACACGCCGACGACCAGCTCCACCACGCGCCGCAGCCGCTGGCCCAGCGACACGCCGAGGCAGACCACGGCCGCGATCGGCGCGAAGAACGGGTGGGCGTGACCGACCACGTCGGTGGCGACCAGCCAGGACAGACCGGCGGCGAGCGCGGCCTGGCCGATCGGCAAGGCCGTGCTCCGCCACCGCTTCAGCCTGCGCGCCACCTCGTCGCGCACGGCTCCCACGCGGTCAGCTCAGGCCGAGCGCGGCGGGCGCCGCCGGGTCGCTGTCGCCGAGGAACTTCTTGCAGCGCTCGTACTCCTCGGTCTCGCCGATCTCGTCGGCCGCCCGCGCCAGGGCCGCCAACGCCCGCAGGAAGCCCTGGTTGCCGCGGTGCGACCAGGGCACCGGGCCGTGTCCCTTCCACCCCGAGCGGCGCAGCTGGTCGAGGCCGCGGTGGTAGCCGGTGCGGGCGTACGCGTAGCCGGCGACCGGGTCACCGGTCTGCAGCGCCCGTTCGGCGAGCAGCGCCCACGCCTCGCTGAAGTCGGGGTAGGCGCGGACGATCTTGGCCGGGTCGGTGCCCGCCTCGGCGGCGGCCTGCGCCTCCGGGCGGTCCGGCAGCAACGTGGGTTCGGGACCGAGCAGGTTCTCCATGGCGTCAGCTTAGGAAGACCCGGGCCACCGCGGCGAACAGTGCCAGCACCAACGCGGTGACGATGACGCCGGCCACGACCTTCTTGCCCATGCGAACGCTCCTCCGTCCTCAGCGAACTCTCAGGGCGCACCCTTCCGGTGCGGGGCCGTTCAGAGCAACGTCGATCACCTGTTAGCATGAGTCGACCCGGAAATGTGCTGGTCATCGCCATCCCCTAGGGGAAGTTCCGGGAAATACCAGGGCGGGGCACCCTTCCAGCGACCCCCACCGGGACGCATCATGGGCGGGTGAACATGGGGGTAACCAACCGCGTCGCGCGCTTCCGCGACCAGTACTGGGAGCGCGGCGAGCCGGGACGCGAGACGCCACCGGCGCTCGTGGCCGGGCTCTACCGGCTCTGGCTGGTCGGTCTGCTGCTCAAGCTGCTCGGGTCTTCCTGGGACGTGGCCTGGCACTTCAAGTGGCTGCGCGACGAGCTGGCACCGCCGCACCTGATCAACACCGTCGGCACGGTGATCGTGGTGGGGCTGACGCTGTTCCACACCTACACCGGCTACGGCGCGGACCGGACCGCGTTGCGGCTGATGCAGTGGGGCACGGGCGTCTTCCTGGTGGCGCTGCCCATCGACCTGATCAACCACCGGATCAACGGCCTGGACATCACGTCGTGGAGCGGGTCGCACGCGCTGCTGTACCTGGGCACCGCGATCATGCTGGCCGGCGCGATCCGCGGGTGGCTCAAGCTCTACCCCGACGGCGGCCGGTGGCGGCTGTTCGGCCTGGCCGGGCTGTGGTTCTTCTTCCTGGAGAACATGTGGTTCCCCAACCAGCACCAGGAGTACGGCGTGCTGGAGATCGCCTCGTGGGACCGCGGCGACCCGTACGCCGAGCCGAGCCTGCTGCAGTTCGCCGCCGACCAGATCGGCCGCCCGGTCGACCGCGAGTCGATCGTGCAGTTCTCGCTGCCCATCGCCGACTGGGTCTACCCGGTGTGGGGCCTGGTCGCCGCGGCGCTCGTGCTGGTCCTGGCCCGGCGCACGATCGGCACGCCGTGGGCCGCGACCGCGGTGGCGGGCGGGTACGTCGCCTACCGCCTGCTGATCTGGCCGCTGCTCGGCGTCGCCGACTTCCCGCTGTCGACCGTGCCGTTCTTCCTGCTGCTCATCGGCCTGGCCGTGGACGCGGCGCACCTGGGCAGGCTGCCCGCGCCGCTGGCCGCGGTGCTCGGTTCGGCCGCCGTCACGGGCCTGGGCTACGGCGGGATCTGGGCGCAGCAGGCGCTGGACGCCGCGCCGCCGATCCTCTACCCCTCGGCCGCCGCGACGTTCGTCGTGCTGACCGCCCTGTGGCTGGTGGCGGACCGGGTCGCGGTGGCACGCGCTGCCCGGCAGCCGCTGATGACCGCCTGACCCGATCCCCCGCGACGCGGAACGGCCCCCTCCCGGACGTCGGGAGGGGGCCGTTCGCCGTGCGGGGGTGGGTCAGCCGGCGATCATGCGGCCGGACGACTTCAGGTGCTCGCACGCCTGGGCGATGCGGGCGGCCATGCCCTGCTCGGCGGCCTTGAGGTAGGACCGCGGGTCGTAGGCCTTCTTGTTGCCGACCTCGCCGTCCACCTTCAGCACGCCGTCGTAGTTGGCGAACATGTGGCCGACGATCGGACGGGTGAATGCGTACTGCGTGTCCGTGTCGATGTTCATCTTGATCACGCCGTACGACACGGCCTCGTGGATCTCCTCCAGCAGCGAGCCGGAGCCGCCGTGGAAGACCAGGTCGAACGGCTTGGAGCCGGCCGGCAGGCCCAGCTTCTCGGCCACCACGTCCTGGCCCTGCTTGAGGATCTCCGGGCGCAGCTTCACGTTGCCCGGCTTGTACACGCCGTGCACGTTGCCGAACGTCGCCGCGACCAGGTAGCGGCCCTTCTCACCCGAGCCGAGGGCGTCCACCGTCTTCAGGTAGTCCTCGGGGGAGGTGTAGAGCTTCTCGTTGATCTCGTGCGCGACGCCGTCCTCCTCGCCGCCGACGACGCCCACCTCGATCTCGAGGATGATCTTCGCCTTGGCGGTGAGGTCGAGCAGCTCCGAAGCGATCTTCAGGTTCTCGTCCAGCGGCACGGCCGAGCCGTCCCACATGTGCGACTGGAACAGCGGGTTGAGCCCGCGGTCCACCCGCTCCTGGCTGATCGCGACCAGCGGCCGCACGTAGCCGTCGAGCTTGTCCTTCGGGCAGTGGTCGGTGTGCAGCGCGATGTTCACCGGGTACTTCTCGGCGACCACGTGCGCGAACTCCGCCAGCGCAACCGCGCCGGTCACCATGTCCTTGACCTTGGTGCCCGAGGCGAACTCGGCACCACCGGTCGAGACCTGGATGATCCCGTCGCTCTCGGCTTCCGCGAATCCACGCAGGGCCGCGTTGAGGGTCTCGGACGAGGTGACGTTGATCGCGGGGTAGGCGAACTCGTTCGCCTTCGCGCGGTCGAGCATCTCGGCGTAGACCTCGGGGGTTGCGATGGGCATCGGTGGGTCCTCCTCGGGTGCCCGGAACGCGGTGTCGGCAGCATCCTACGGGCACCGCCCGGCGAGCGAAGGTGATCAACGGCATAGTGGTGTCATGGCGATCGCACGGTGGAACGGCGAGATCATCGCCGAGAGTGAGAAGACCGAGATGGTGGAGGGGAACCACTACTTCCCCCTGGAGTCGGTGCACGCCCAGTACCTCAGGCCGTCGGACACGACGTCGGTCTGCCCCTGGAAGGGCACGGCGAACTACTACACCCTGCACGTGAACGGCCAGGACAACCCGGACGCGGCGTGGTACTACGCCGAGCCCAAGCCCGCCGCGGCCAACATCAAGGGCCACGTCGCGTTCTGGAACGGCGTCGAGGTCACCGCGGGTTAGTCGGCCAGCGCGGCCGCGAAGTCGCGCAACGACCGCTGCGCGTCGGCGGCGCCGACCACCTGCACGGCCACGTGGTCGGCGCCCGCCTCGTGGTGCTCGCGCAGGCGTCGCGCGACCCGTTCGACCGGGCCCCACGCCACCAGGGCGTCCACGAGCCGGTCGCTGCCGCCGCCCGCCAGGTCGTCCTCGGTGAACCCGTGGCGCAGCCAGTTGCGGGTGTGCCGCGGCCGGGCCAGGTACTCGGCCAGCGCCTCCCGCCCCAGGTCACGGGCCCGTGCCGGGTCGTCCTCCAGGACCACGTGCTGCTCGGGCGCGAGCACGACGCCCGCGCCGACGGTCTCGCGCGCCCGCGCCGTGTACTCGGGCGTGACGAGGTAGGGGTGGGCGACGCTGGTCCGCGCGGCGGCGAGCCGGAGCAGGCGCGGGCCGAGCGCGGCCAGCGCCAGGCGGTCGCGCGGCACGTCCAGCTCGTCCAGGTAGTGGATCAGCTTCTGGTACGGGCTGTGATGCACCTCACCCGCCAGCTCGCCGTGCCCGACGCCGATGCCCACCAGGAACCGGTCGGTCCAGGCCAGCGCCCGGTAGCCGTCGTTGACCTCGCCCGCCGGGGTCGTCCAGACGTTCATCACGGCGGTGGCCACGGCGATCTTCGCGGTCGCGTCCAGGAGGTCGGACACCGTGGTCATGACGCTGCCGTCGGGCGATCCGCCCAGCCAGAGCGCGCCGAAGCCGAGCTCTTCCAGCTCCGCGGCGTCCTCACCGCGGCCCACCCAGCGCGCGGCCCGGTCCCACACGCCGTACCTGCCCAACTCGACCGTCATTTCGTCTCCCCGCGAACTAGGTGCTGACGACTGGCAACCGCGCCGCCCCACCATTTAGTCCTGGCTGCTCCATTCGGCGTGGATGGAGCACCCGGCTTAGCTTCGCGACATGACGAAACTCGGAACCAGCGACCTCGACGTGTCGCGCCTGTGCCTGGGTGGCAACGTGTTCGGCTGGACCGCCGACGAGCAGACCTCGTTCGCCGTGCTGGACGCCTTCGCGGAGGCGGGCGGCAACTTCGTGGACACCGCCGACGCCTACTCGGCGTGGGCCGACGGGCACGTCGGCGGCGAGTCGGAGACGATCATCGGCGCGTGGCTGCGCCGCCGGGGCAACCGCGACTCGATCGTGGTCGCGACCAAGGTCGGCATGCTGCGCGGCCTGGACAACCTCGAGGCCGCCACGATCGAGCGCGCCGCCGAGGACTCGCTGCGCCGCCTGGGCGTGGACCACATCGACCTCTACTACGCGCACCAGGACGACCTGGACACGCCGCAGGAGGAGACGCTGGCCGCGTTCGACCGACTGGTGCGCAGCGGCAAGGTCCGCCACGTCGCGGCGTCGAACTACACCGCCGAGCGGCTCACGTCGGCGCTGGCGGTGTCCGAGCGCGAGGGGTTCGCCAAGTTCGTCGCGCTCCAGCAGGCGTACAACCTCGTGGACCGCTCCTACGAGGGCGAGCTGTCCCGCGCGGTGGCCGACCACGGCCTGGCGTCCGCGCCGTACTGGGGCCTGGCCAAGGGCTTCCTGACCGGCAAGTACCGGCCCGGCGTCACGGTGCAGAGCGCGCGCGCTGCCGCCGCGTCGAAGTACCTGGACGAACGCGGTCTGCGCATCCTCGCGGCGTTGGACGAGGTCGCGGACAGCCACGACACCACCCAGGCGGCGGTCGCCCTGGCGTGGCTGGCGGAGCAGCCCACGGTGGCCGCGCCCATCGCGTCGGCCCGCACCACCGAGCAGCTCGCCGACCTGCTCCCGGCGTTGCGGCTGGAGCTGAAGTCGGACGAGGTGGCGGCCCTGACCGCGGCCAGCGCAGTTTAACTCTCCAGTAGCTTACTCGCGGTAAGTTGCGTTACGGTGACCTCCCAGGCTCCCTACCGGCTGATGGAGGTCACCGTGGACGTTGCGGGCAAGGTTGTCCTGATCACTGGCGCGGCCAGGGGCATCGGCGCGGAGGTGGCGCGGCGGTTGGCCGCGAAGGGCGCGAAGCTCGCGCTGGTCGGCCTGGAGGGCGAGCAGCTGCGGCAGGTGGCCGAGCAGTGCGGCGGCCAGGCGTGGGAGGCCGACGTCACCGACTGGCAGGCGCTGGAGACCGCGGTGAACGGCGTGGTCGACCACTACGGCGGCATCGACGTGGTCGTGGCGAACGCGGGCATCGCCGCCACGGGCTTCATCCGGTCGATGGACCCGGCCGCGTTCGAACGGGTCATCGAGGTCAACCTGCTCGGGGTGTGGCGCACGGTCCGCACGTGCCTGCCGCACCTGATCGCGAGCCGCGGCTACTGCCTGGTCGTGTCGTCGTTGGCGGCGATCGTGCACATCCCCGGCAACGGGGCCTACTCGGCGGCCAAGGCGGGCTGCGAGGCGTTCGCGGACAGCCTGCGCGCCGAGGTGCGGCACCTGGGCGTGGACGTGGGCGTGGCGTACTTCTCGTGGATCGCCACGGACATGGTCAACAGCGCCGACGAGCACCCCGTGTTCGGCCCGCTGCGCAGCGGCATGCCGGGGTTGGCGGGCAAGAAGTACCCGGTGTCGGACGTGGGCAGGGCGGTGGTGCGGGCGATCAGCCGGCGGTCGAAGGCCGTGCACGTGCCGGGCTGGGTCGGCGGCCTGAAGCTCTTGCGCGCGTTCACGCCGAAGGTGGTCGACCGGCAGGCGCCGAAGTCGGTGCCCGCCGCCGACCGCGAGATGGCGGCCAACGACCTGTCCGGCCTGGTCGGACCGGGTGGGACGGCGGCCGCCGCGGCGAAGAAGGACTAGAGCCAGGCCCCCGTCACCGTCTGCCACTCGTGCACGCGCGTCTCCTTCGCGACGCCGGCGTGCGTGTACGGGTCGGCGGCGATGACCTCGCGCAGCTCCGCCTCGTCGGCCACCTCGTAGACCAGCAGCGCGCCGGTCTGGTCCGCGTAGGGACCCGAGACGAGCAGCACACCCCGTTCCACCAGCGTCGCCAGGTACTCGCGGTGCGCGGGTCGGACCGCGAGCCGCTCCTCCGTGTTGTCGCCGTACACCAGTTCGACCGCGAACCGTGCCATCGAAAGCCCACCCTCCGTTGTGCAGCGCCGCGCCGAAGCTACCGGGTGACGGGGTAACGTCTTTTCCGTGGTCGGTCCCGATCGGAACAGCGGCGGCATCGCGCGTGTGCAGGACACGCTGACGAACCTGCGGATCCAGGACGGCGCGGCACCGGCCCCGACCGGCCCGCTGACCCTGGAGGACCTGTACCGCCAGCACCGGATGCGGCTGGTCCGGCTGGCGTTGCTGCTGGTCGACGAGCCCGCCACGGCGGAGGACGTGGTCCAGGAGGCGTTCACCGGCCTGCACCGCAACTGGTCCAACCTGCGTGACGCCCAGGCCGCCGTCGGGTACCTGAGGACCGCGGTCGTCAACGGTTCGCGCAGCGTCCTGCGCCGCCGCAAGACGGCCCGCGACTACACCCCGCCGCACGTGGCGAACGCCCGGTCGGCCGAGAGCCTGGCCATGCTGACCGCCGAGCACCAGGCGGTCGTGCGGGCGCTGTCCCAACTGCCGCCGAGGCAGCGCGAGGTGCTCGTCCTGCGCTACTACGGCGACCTCTCGGAAGCCGAGATCGCCGAGGCCACCGGCATCAGCAAGGGCACGGTGAAGAGCACGGCGAGCCGCGCCCTGGACGCCCTGCAGAAGATCATGGCCGGCAACTAGCCGCCTTCACGCGCGCCATCACCAGCGCTTTCGCCCACACCGGGCCGGCCCGACCCCGCCCCACCGGCCCGCCGTGCCCGGACCTGCCCCGCGGCGCGCACCCGCCGCCCCACCGGAGGGCTCCGGCCACGACGGACTCGTCCAATCGGACACTTGGTATAGACCAATGGCGGTCGGATGCCGCAGTATCGGTCCTCGTGGCGCGCACAAGACACGTGATAGCCGTCGACGTCGGCGGGACCGGGATGAAGGCCGCGTTGGTCGCCGGCGACCCCGGCGGGGTGCGGGCGGTGACGCAGCGCCGCCGGCCGACCAGGCCCGGCGGGGCCGCGGTGGTCGAGGACGTCACCGCCCTGGTCGCCGAGCTGCGCGCCGCCTCCGAGCACCCGGTCGACGCGGTCGGACTCGTCGTGCCGGGCATCGTGGACGAGGTGGCGGGCGTCGGCGTGTACTCGGCCAACCTCGGCTGGGACGACTTCCCGTTCCGCGAGGAGGCCGAGGCCGCCACCGGGTTGCCCGTCGCGTTCGGCCACGACGTCCGCGCCGGTGGCCTGGCCGAGCTGCGCCAGGGCAACGCCCGCGCCCTCACCGACGCGGTGATCATGCCCATCGGCACGGGCATCGCCGCCGCCCTCGTGCTGGACGGCCGGGTGTCGTCCGCGCCGGGCGAGGTCGGGCACGTCGACGTCGGCCACGGCGACCCGTGCGGCTGCGGCCAGACGGGGTGCGTCGAGGCGCGGGCGAGCAGTGCCGCGATCGCCCGCCGCTACACGCAGCGCACCAACCGCCACGTCGACGGCGCGGCGGACGTGGCGCGGCTGCTCACCGAGGGCGACACCGACGCCGCGGCGGTGTGGCGGGAGGCGGTGGACGCGCTCGCGCGGGGCATCCTGCTGCTGGCCGCACTGCTGGGGCCGCAAGCCGTGGTGCTGGGCGGAGGCCTGGCGCTGGCGGGTCCGAAGCTGACGGATCCGCTGGGCGGACGACTGGACGAGCTGATCACGTTCCAGCGACGCCCGGAACTGCGGCTGGCGGCGTTGGGCGACGAGGCCGGGTGCCTCGGAGCCGCGCTGCTGGCCATCGACATGCTGGAGGAGAGATGAGCACGTGGGGTGGACCCGTGGACGTGACCCTGACCGGTGGTCGGGTCGTCACGCCCGACGGGGTGCTCGACCAGGGGTGGGTGGCGGTGCGGGACGGCCTGATCGCGGCCGTCGGCACGGGGGCGCCGCCGGAGGGCCCGACCTCGGACGTGGACGGCGGCTGGCTGGTGCCCGGCTTCGTCGACATCCACTGCCACGGCGGCGGCGGTGAGGCGTTCACCAGCGCCGACCCGGCCCGGGTGATCAAGGCGGCGAACGCGCACCGGCGGCACGGCACCACCACGCTGCTGGCCAGCCTGGTGTCCCGGCCGATCCCGGAGCTGGCCCACCAGGTCACGGCGCTGGCCGAGCTCGTGCGCGACGACGTCGTCGCGGGCATCCACCTGGAGGGCCCGTTCCTGTCGGCCGCGCGGTGCGGCGCGCACGACCCCGCGATCCTCTGCCCGCCCGACCGGGCGTCGATCGACAAGCTGCTGGACGCGGGCGGCGGCGCGGTCCGCATGATCACCGTCGCGCCCGAGCTGGAGCACGGCGTGGACGCGGTCCGCCACCTCGTCGACAACGATGTCCTGGCCGCGATCGGGCACACCGACGCCACCGAGGCGCAGATCCGGCCGGCCGTCGAGGCGGGCGCGACCGTCGCCACGCACCTGTTCAACGGGATGCGCCCGCTGCACCACCGCGAGCCCGGCCCGATCGGCGCGCTGCTGGACGACGAGCGCGTCACGGTCGAGCTGATCTGCGACCTGGTGCACCTGCACCCGACGGCGGTGCGCCTGGCCGCACGGCACGCGGGCGTGGGCCGGACCGTGCTGGTCACCGACGCGATCGCGGCGGCGGGCGTGGGTGACGGCGTCTACGACGTGGGCGGCCTGGAGGTGCGGGTGGTGGACGGCGTGCCGACGCTCGCGGGTGGCGCGTCCCTCGCGGGCAGCACGCTCACCATGGACGCCGCGTTCCGCAACGCGGTGCAGTCGTGCGGCCTGACGATCGAGGAGGCCGTGCACGCCACGTCCACCCGGCCCGCGCGGCTGCTCGGCCTGCAGGACCGCACGGGCGAGCTGCGCGCCGGTCTGGCGGCCGACGTCGTGGTGCTGGACGCCGAGCTGAAGCCGCGTGAGGTGATGGCCCGCGGCGCGTGGGTAGCCTCTGCCTGAGCAGGCGACGGGACGGGGGGCTGGGCGGGTGCCCGAGGACCACGAGAAGCTGGTGGCCGACGCGTTGCGCGCCCAGGCCGTCAGCACCGGCGCGCACCCCCTCGTGCCCGTGCGACGGCCGCGGCCGGCGTTGGGCGCGGGGTGGGTGCTGCTGCTCGCCGTGCTGCTCGGGCTGGCCGCCGGCACGGTCGTGGCGGTCATGACGCTCAGGTGATGCCTGTACCGTGGTCGCCGTGACGGTCGCGCCCACCTCCACGGTTGCCCTCGGTCCGGAATGGCTCGACCCGCAGGTCCTGCTGCAGGGACTCGGGCCGTACATGCTGGTCGGCTTGTGCTTCATCGTGTTCGCCGAGTGCGGCCTGCTGGTCGGCTTCTTCCTGCCCGGCGACTCGTTGCTGTTCACCGCGGGCCTGTTCGTCGCCTCGGGGCTGCTGGACTACCCGTTGTGGCTGGTGTGCGTGCTGCTGACGGCGTGCGCGCTCGCGGGCAACGTGGTCGGCTACTGGATCGGCCACCGGGCGGGGCCCGCGCTGTTCGCCAAGCCCGAGTCGAAGATCTTCAAGAAGGAGTACGTCGACAAGACGCACGAGTTCTTCGACAAGTACGGTGCCCGCGCGATCGTGATGGCGCGATTCGTGCCGATCGTGCGCACGTTCATCACCGCGATGGCGGGCGTGGGCCGGATGGACCCGCGCAAGTACTTCACGTACTCGCTGATCGGCGGCATCGCGTGGGCCGCGGGCCTGACGGTGCTGGGCTACTTCCTCGGCCAGATCCAGTTCGTGCGCGACAACCTCGAGATGATGCTGATCCTGATCGTGCTGATCTCGGTCGTGCCGATCATCATCGAGGTCGTCAAGGCGCGCCGGGAGAAGAAGTCGCTGCTCGCCCAGGAGGCGGCGGACATCACCCAGGTCATCGACCGGGTGGACGACACCCAGCGCATCAGGCCGCTCGACTGAGCCGCGCCGCCGCCTGCGGAGCAGCGGCCGTCAAACACCGAACATCGAGCCCGGGTTGAAGAGGTTGTCCGGGTCCAGCGCGCGTTTGATCTCGCGGTGGACCCGCAGGCCGACCGGGCCGATCTCGCGGGCCAGCCACTCGCGCTTGATCTTGCCGACGCCGTGCTCGCCGGTGATCGTGCCGCCCAGCGCCAGCCCCAGGGCCAGGATCTCGTCGAACGCCTGCCGCGCCCGCGCGAACTCGTCGGCCGACGCCGGGTCGTAGACGATCGTCGGGTGCATGTTGCCGTCGCCCGCGTGCCCCACCACGGCGATCCGCAGCCCCACCGACGCGCTGATCCGCTCGCACCCGGCGATCAGGTCGGCGATCCTCGTCCGCGGCACGCACACGTCGTCGGTCAGCCACGCGCCCAGGACTTCCAGCGCGTTCAGCACGGCCCGCCGCGCGGCGAGCAGGTCGCGGCCCTCGTTGACGTCCTCGGTGGCGTAGACGAGGTCCGCGCCCGCCGCCACGCACGCCTGCTCGATCGCGGCCAGTTCGCGCCGACCCGCCTCGCCGCCCGCGTCGGACTGGCACAGCAGCAGCGCCGCGTCGGCGTTCAGGTCGGTCTTGAGGTACTGCTCGACGGCCCGGATGGAGGTGCGGTCCATGATCTCCAGCAACGACGGCACGATCCCCTCGGCCACCACGCGGCTCACCGCCGTGCCCGCGTCGGCCGTGGTGGCGAACGTGGCCACCAGCGTCGCCGGGGCCTGCGGCAGCGGGCGCAGCGCCAGGGTGGCCCGGGTGATCACGCCGAGCGTGCCCTCGCTGCCGACGAACAGCTTGGTCAGGTCGTAGCCGGCCACGCCCTTCACGGTCCGCCGACCGGTGCGCAGCAGCTCGCCGTCGGCCAGCACCACGTCCAGCCCGAGCACGGAGTCCGTGGTCACCCCGTACTTCACGCAGCACAGCCCGCCCGCGTTGGTGGACAGGTTGCCGCCGATCGTGCACCAGTCGTAGCTGGACGGGTCGGGCGGGTAGAACAGCCCGTGCTTCTCCACCGCGCCGCGCAGGTCGAGGTTCACCACGCCCGGCTCGACCACGGCCAACCGGTTCTCCGGGTCGATCTCGACGATGGCGTTCATCCTGGTGGTCACGAGCACCACGCAGCCGTCGACGGCGTTGGCCGCGCCGGACAGCCCGCTGCCCGCGCCGCGCGGCACGATCGGCGTCCGGGCCGCCGCGCACGCCCGCACGACCGCCTGCACCTGCTCGGCCGACGTGGGCAGCACCACCGCCAGCGGCTGCCCGTAGGGGGCCAGCGGCATCATGTCGCGCTGGTAGCTCGCGGTGACGTCGACGTCGGTCAGCACCGCGTCGGCGCCGACGGCGGAGCGCAGTTCGGCGAGCAAGACCTCCATGCACCCACGCTAGCCCGCGTGACGGTGATCACTCCAGTGCGTGTTCGGGTCCGCACGCACCGCAGCGCCTCCCAAGGCTTCGGCAACGCGTTATCCCCATGTCGCCCAGCCGACCCCGCTGTCCCACGTAGGCTGCATGGCGTGGTGTTGTCCGCAACGTCCGAAGCTGCCGCGTTCGTTCAGCTCGATTCCGCAGGCCCGCTGGCCGTGTGGCTCATCACGCTGAGCTTCATCTTCTTCGAGTGCGCCTTCATCTTCGGCCTGTTCCTGCCCGGCGACTCGCTGCTGTTCGCCGCCGGTGTGGTGCTCGCGTCCCACGACGCCGAGCTGTCCGCCTGGCTGCTGTCGGGGGTCGCGCTCGCCGTGGCCGTCATCGGCAACCAGATCGGCTACTACATCGGCCGGCACACCGGCACGCGTCTGCTGGCCCGCCGCGGCGGCAAGGTGCTCAACAAGCAGAACCTCGCCAAGGCCCGCGACTTCCTCGACCGGAGAGGCTTCTGGGCGATCGTGCTGGCCCGCTGGATCCCGTGGGTCCGCACGCTGGCGCCGATGATCGCGGGCGCGGCGCGGATGGACCCGAAGCGGTTCATGCTGGCCACGACCATCGGCGCGGTGGCGTGGGTGCCGACGCTGGTGCTGGCCGGCTACTACGGCGCGGGTCTGCTGGCCGCCGTGCCGTGGCTGGAGACGGTCGCGGTGATCGTCAGCATCGCGTTCTTCGTCGGCGGCACCGCCTACGGCCTGTACCGGTACCGGCAGGAGATGCGCAAGCCGGTGGACGAAGAGGTCTCCGCGACGTCGTGACGCTCACAGCACCTCGGTGATCACGAGGTCCGCGGCGGACTTGGAGGCGTTCACCATGAGCGCGTTCACGTGGTCGGTGCCGTGCAGCACGCGTTCCCGCGCGTCCTCCAGCGACCGCCCGTACCGGACGTGCCGGTCGATCAGGCGCGCCACCCGCAGGTCCTCGTCGATCATCAGGAACCACGCCTCGTCCAGCACGACCCGCACGCGCTTCCACTTGTCGTACTGGAGCAGCAGGTAGTTGCCCTCGGTGACGACCAGCGGCACGGACGGGTCGACCGGCACCGCGCACGCGATCGGCTCCTCGATCTCGCGGCGGAACTCCGGCGCGTACACCACGTCGGGCCCGCACGCCTTCAGCCGGCCGAGCAGGTCGACGTAGCCGGGGATGTCGAACGTGTCCGGCGCGCCCTTGCGGTCGGCCACGCCCAGGCGCTCCAGCTCCCGCTGGGCCAGGTGGAAGCCGTCCATGCCGACCAGGGCGGCGTCGTCGCCCAGCGCGTCGACCAGCCGGCGCGCCAACGTCGACTTGCCCGAGCCCGGCGCGCCGCCGATGCCGAGCAGCCGGCGCTCGCCGGTGTCCACCAGCAGCCGCGCCCGGTCGACCAGCTCGTCGAACCTCACCCGCTGTCCCGCCACCGTCCCAGCTCCTCCACCCAGTCCCGCGCGGTGTGGCGCACCCGCACCGCGGCGACCTCGTTCGCATACCGGACGGCGTCGTCCACCGCCAGGCCCCGGGCGACCGCGACCGCCAGCGCACCGTGCCACACGTCGCCCGCGCCGTTGGTGTCGCGTGCCTCGACAACAGGTACCGGTTGCGAACCGGTGGCACCACCACGCGACCAGGTGACGGGACGCGGGCCGTGCGTCCGGATCACCAGCGGCACGCCGCGGGCGTGCACCTCGGCCTCCGACAGCTCGAACGCCGCCGAGCACGCGGCGACGTCGACCAGCGGCAGCAGCTCGTCCAGCACGGGCTTCCAGCTGCCGGCGTCCAGCACCACGGGCACGCCCGCACGTCTCGCGTGCCGTGCCGCCCGCACCGCGAGCGGACCGAGGTGGCCGTCCACCAGCACCACGTCGGACTCCTCCACCAGCGCCGGGTCCACGGTGGAGTCCACGTCGACCCCGACGGCGTTGCGCGAGATCACGGTCCGCTCGCCGTCGCGCTCGCGCACCGCGACCATGCTCAGCGCCGGACCGCCGTCCCCGACCGAGAGCACCTGCACCGGGTGCAGCCGGGCGCGGGCGAAGTCGCCGAGCTCGCCGCCGACCGAGGTCAGCAGCACGGCCCGGTGCCCGAGCGCGGCCACGGCGCGCGCCGCGTTCGCCGCCGGGCCGCCGGGCGCGAGGTGCACGTCCAGCGACTGCACCTTCTGCCCCGGCGCGGGGAACTCGGCCACCCGCTGGCTCACGTCGACGGTCGTCAGCCCGACACACAGCACCGAAGCCACGTCACGCCCCTCCTACCCGGTAAAGTCCCCACGCAATCGCTTGCGCAAGCCCGAACGGGGACGAGTCCATGGTCACCATGCGGGAGGTCGCCAGTCTCGCCGGCGTCTCCATCACCACGGTCTCACACGTGATCAACGAGACCAGGTCGGTCGCGCCGGCCACCAGGGAACGGGTGCTCAAGGCGATCGAGGAGACCGGCTACACCGGCGACGCCATCGCCCGCTCGCTCGTCACGGGCGGCACGAAGTCCCTGGGTCTCGCGGTGTCGCTGGTGTCGCACCCGTACTTCGCCGAGCTGATCGCGGCGATCGAGAGCGAGGCCACCCAGGCGGGCTACACGCTGGTGCTGATCGACACGCGGGACACCGCGGAGTCCGAGCGGGCCGCGGTGCGGATGCTGAGATCGCGGCGGGTGGACGGGGTGCTGCTCACGCCGACGTCGGGTTCGGCCGCGCTGCCGGAGCTGCGCCGGCTGGGCGTGCCGACGGTGCTGGTGGACCGGCTGACCGTGGCCAAGGACACCGACCAGGTCGGCCCGGAGAACGTGCAGGCCACGTCCACTTTGGTGCGGCACCTGGCGGAGCTGGGGCACCGGCGGATCGGGCTGGTGTCGGGCCGGCCGGGCCTGGCGACCACGGACGAGCGCGTGCTGGGCTACCGGCTCGGCCTGGGCCGGGCGGGGCTGGCGTGGGACGAGGAGCTGGTGCGGCCGTCGTTGGACCCGCTGCTCGGCCAGGTCTCGGGTGTCGTGGTGAGCGACCACCAGGTGCTGGTGGACGTGCTGCGCACGGCCCGCGCGCGGGGTGTGCGGATCGGGTCGGAGCTGGCGCTGGTGACCTACGACGAGGTGGAGTGGGCCGAGCTGGTCGACCCGCCGCTGACGTCGATGGCGCAGCCGGTGGAGGAGATCGGGCGCACGGCGGTGCGGCTGCTGCTGGCCCGCATCGAGGACCCGGACCGGGCGCCGGAGACGATCCGGCTGCCGCCCGTGCTGCGGCACCGGCAGTCGTGCGGCTGCCACTCAGCGGTGTGACGGCACGACGTCGCCGCGCTCCAGCAGGGCGGCGGCCTCCAGCGCCATCCACCCGCCGAGCTGCACGGACAGGTCGCGTTCTCCTCCGCCGTCCTTGTCCGCGGGCCGTGACCAGTCCGGGCCGAACAGCGGACCGCTGACCACCGCGGTCCGGTTCGCCCACACCGCGTTCGCCGAGCTGAACACGATGTCCGCCGCCCGTGCCGCCTGGGGCCGGTCCAGCCGCAACGCCGCCTGCGCGAGGTAGCGGGTGAGGATGCCGCCGAACAGGCCGCCGTCGCCGCCGCCGTGCCCGCGCAGGACGCCGTCCACGGCCAGGTGCTTGTCGACGGCGTCGATGATCCGCGCCGCCTTGTCCTGGTAGCGCCCGCCCAGCTCCACGCACGCGCCGAGCAGCACGCCCTGGCAGTAGGTGTAGAAGTTCTTCTCGACCTCGCGGACCGTGCCGTCGGGGTGCACGTGCAGCCCGTCCCACGCCAGCCCGGTGTCGGGGTCGACCAGGGCGTCCTCGACCCAGTCCACGATGGACCGGGCGCGACCCAGGTCGGCACGCGTGCCCAGGCGGGCGAAGAAGATCGCCGCCGGGCCGTTGGCGGGCACGTTCTTGAAGTCGTCGTCGCGCCGCCACCAGATGCCGCCGCCGCCGTGGTCGGTCCAGCCCTCGCGCAGCCGGTCGGCGATCGTGGCGACGGCCTTGGGCCGCGCGATCCCGACCTCGCGCTCCGCGCGCAGCAGCGCCAGCCCGAGCCAGGCCACGTCGTCGTAGTAGTCGTTGGTCCAGCCGGTCAGGTTGCGCACCCGGATCCCGCGCACGAGCCGCCGCACCAGCGCGACCCGCGCGTCCTTCGGCGAGCGGAGCTGGGCGTCGAGCACGCAGTCGAGCAGGTGCGCCTGCCACCAGTAGCTGAACCGGACGTGCGCCCGGCCCGGCCAGTCCGGCGGCCAGGCGACCGCGCCGAGGACCGTGCCGGGCACTCCCCAGACCCGACGCAGGTGCCGGGACTCGACCGCGCGTTCGGCGACACCGGCGCGCGCGGACAGGAGCTTCGGTGTGGTCACCCCACCAGCGTGCCGACTGAACCGGTCAAGAAGCTCGCCGGAACAGTTCCCAATGGTAGAGGCCCATGGCGACGCTGGTGGTCAGGTTGTAGCTCGACACCTTCGGCCGCATGGGCAGCGACACCACGAGGTCCGCCCTGGCCCGCACCTCGGGCGAGAGCCCGTGCCGCTCCGAGCCGAACGCCAGCACCGCGTCGTCCGGGATCCGCACGTCCCGCAGCTCCCGCCCGCCCGCGTCGAACGCGATCACCGTGCCGCGCACGTCGTCCGGACCGCCCAGCCGCGCCACGGGCACCGCGAAGTGCAGCCCGGCGCTGCCGCGCAGGACGTTCGGGTGCCACGGGTCCACGTCGCCCAACGACACCACCCCGCCGGCACCGAGCCCGGCCGCCACGCGGATCACCGCGCCGAAGTTGCCCAGGTTGCGCGGGTTGTCCAGCAGCACCAGCGGTGCGCTGCGCCGTGCCGCCAGGTCGACCGCGGGCCGTCGCGCCAGCCCGCCGACCCCGGTCGGGTGCGACCGCCCGATCACCCGCTCGAACTCCGCCGCGCCCACCACCCGGGCCCGCTCGAAGACCTCCACCAGGTCCGGTGCGTGGGACCGCGCCAACGCGACCGCCTTCTCCCGGTCGAGCACCACCACGGTGTCCACCGCGCCGCCGAACCGGACCGCGTGCTTGACCGCGTGGAACCCTTCGAGGACCACTTGCCCGACCACGTCACCCCCGGCGTTGGAAAGACCGTGGCGATCGTAGTCAGCGGCACGCCTCGGTCGCCGACGCCTGCTGGTCGCGCCGCCTGAGGTAGAAGCCCGTCCACGAGACCAGCACGACCAGCGCCACGACCACCTGCACCAGGCGTGCCGCCGACTCCGGGTAGAGGACGCCGTCGATGTAGGTGTCGATGAAGCCGTCCGCGAGCCGCGGCCGGCCGGCGGCATCGCGCAGCTCGTTCTCCAGCCACGTCAGCGGGCAGGCCAGCGGGAACAGCACGATCAGCAGCGCCCAGGCGGCCATGGCGAGGTGGAAGTACAGCACCCTCGGCCAGCGCCAGGCCAGGAATCCCCCCACGACGAGGAACACCAGGACGCCGAAGTGCACCACCATGACCAGCTCGGCGAACGCGCGCGCGACCATAGTGACCTCCCTGTCGACCAGGGTAGGCCGCGCGGAGATCGCGTGCCCGCGATTTCCCGGTTCAGCCCCGCGGCAGCGCCTGCCACGGCACCCGGCCCGCCAGGTCCAGCAGCAGGTCGGCCAGGTGCGCCAGCGGCGCCTGGAGCAGCGGTCCCGGCACGGCGGCGGCCAGGTTGTGCTCGTCGAACGCGATCGCCACCCCGTTCGCCCTCGGGTCCTGCACCAGCGCCTGCGCGAGGCCGGAGCCGAGCAGCGCCGAGGCGAACGCCGGGTTGCGGCGCCGCACCTCGTAGCGGGCGTCGAACACCGGGTCGCCGGTCGCCACGAACTGCTCGAACAGCCCCCACACGCTGTCGTTGCGCGGGCTGATCAGCACCCATGGCCCCGGCATGGGACGCGGCACGACCACCACCGTGTAGGTGCGGTAGTCGGACGTGACCACGTTGTCGGCGCGGAACACCACCTCGACGGCCAGCACGGGCACACCGCGCCAGTGGCCGACGAGCTGGAACTTCACCCGGCTCCGGTCGGCCTCCAGCATCCGCCCGACCTGCGGCACGCGTTCGGCGAAGCCCTGGTCCTCGGCGACGAACCGCCACCCCAGGGCGGCCTCCAGCGCCCGCATCTGCTGCTCCCACTGGCTCACGAACCGCTGGTCCGTGAACGGGTTCCGCTTGCGGCGCGACAGCCCCACGGCGACCCCGACACCCAGGATCGCCACGATCACCAGCAGCAGGACCAGCGCGCTGACCATGTCAGGCCAGGCCCAGGTCGGCCAGGTCCAGCAGGTACCGGTAGGGCAGCCCGGCCTCCTCGATCACCTCGCGCGCGCCCGTGCCGCGGTCCACGACCGTCACCACGCCGACGACCGTGGCGCTGTGCGCGCGCAGGGCCTCGACGGCGGTGAGCACGCTGCCGCCGGTGGTGGAGGTGTCCTCGACCGCCAGCACCCGCTGCCCGGCGACCTCGATGCCCTCGATCTGGCGCTGCATGCCGTGCTGCTTGGCGGACTTGCGCACGACGAACGCGTCCAGCACCTCGCCCGCGCCCGCGGCGGCGTGCATCATCGCGCAGGCCACGGGGTCCGCGCCCAGCGTCAACCCGCCCGCGGCCACGTAGTCCCAGTCGGCCGTGAGCTGCCGCAGCAGCTTGCCGATCAACGGGGCCGCGGCGTGGTGCAGCGTCGCCCGGCGCAGGTCGATGTAGTAGTCGGCCTCGGCACCCGAGGACAACGTCACCTTGCCGTGCACCACGGCCAACTCGCTCACCAACCGCGCCAGCTCGGCCTTCGCCGCGGCGTCCAGGACCACTTCAGTTCGCACGGGTCCCAAGAGTGTCATACCGGGCCGTACGCTGGCACACCGTGACCCTTCCCGGCGCCGACACCCTGATCATCGAGCAGCCCTGGGGCGTGCTGCGACACCTGCTGGGCACCCGGTACCGCAACGACGTCTACGACGGGCGCGGCGCGTTGGTCGCGTCGGTGTCCGAGCGCGGTTTCACGGGACCGCTGCGCAAGGTGCTGCGCGCCACGGCGTTCTCCGGCCGCACGACGTTCGACCTGGCCCTGGCCGACCGCGGGCGGCCGCTGCTGCTGATCCGCAAGGGCTCCGGCAAGCCGCCGACGCGCGTGACGTGGCCGGACGGCACGGTGATCGGCTCCGTGCGGCACGAGGGGCACGGCGCGTACGCGCTGCTCGACGCGGCGGGCGCGCGGCTGTGCCTGCTGCACGAGGCGGCGTCGTTCAGCCCGGGCGCGATCGCGAAGCGGGACGGGCGGCGCGTGCGGCGCGACGTGCTCACGATCCGACCGGGCACGCCGGAGCCGGTCCGGTCGCTGGCGATCGCCGCGGCCGTGGCCTACGACGTGGTGCGCGGCGTGGGCACCAACCACACCAGCGCGGGCGGGTTCGACTTCCCCACGCTGACCTGAGCGCGGGTGGCCCGGTCGCCTGTGGACCGCGCAAGCGTCCACAGGCGACCGGCCGGCACTACCAGGCGTCCTCGGTGAACCGGTTGGGCTCGTCGTCGTCATCGTCACCGCGGCGGCCGGCCGGGCGCGGCGAACCCGCCGAGACGACGTCCTCCGGGTCGTTGCCCTCTTGGATCGCCGTGTACGCGCGCTGCAAGTCCGGGATGCCGGTCTGCAAGGCGCGCTGCACGCCCTCGTCGTCCACGGCCCGCCCGGACGCGATGTCCTCCCAGGACATCTCGCCCGCGTCGACCCGCCGCGCCAGCTCCTTCAGCTCGCGGGGCGCGCCGGGGCTGTGGGCGAACCGCGAGATCTCGGCGAAGTCGGCCTGCGTCAGGCCGCGCGAGCGCAACTGCACCTGGCTCGCCGCCCGCGCGGTCTGCTCGACGTTCGCCATCCGCTGCTCGACGTCGGCGACCAGCGCGTCCAGCCGCGCCTCGTCGTACGGGAACGTCACTGCCCGTCACCCCCTCCGGAGCCGGAACCCGAACCGGAACTCGCGCCCGCCGGCGCCGGCGCGGGCGCTGTGGGCGGCGGCTGGCTGTAGCGGCCGTTCGCCGCGACACCGGCCTTGCCCAGGCTGTAACCGCCCATCGCGGCGCCGATCGCGCCGGACTTCGCCGCGGCCACGCCGTTGTCGAACTTCTCCCGGCCGTCCTGGTAGCCGTCCACCACGTCGAGCAGGTCGCCGACGTCGCGCACGTCCTTGAGCTTGGACAGCGCGGTGCCCATGGCGACGATGCCGTCGATCATGCCCTGGACGCCCTCGATCAGCGTCTGGATGGAGATGATGATCTTGCGGATGGCGTCCACGATCTGGATCGCGTCGTAGACCATCCACACCGCGCGGCCCCAGCCGACGACCGGGATCCACGCCGTCATCGCGGCTTCCATCAGCTTGCCGACCAGCATGTCCAGCAGCGTCAGCGCCAGGCCGCACGCCGTGCGACACGTGCTGGCCGTCGACCGGAACTGGTTGCCGATGATCCGCGCGATCTGCGAGTCCGCCTCGATGGCGATCACCCACATGGTGCCCATGCGGGTCTCGAACGCCTTCGCCGCGTCACCGTCCCAGTGCGGCGCGAGCTGCTCCGCGCCCGCGTCCACGTTGTGCCGCACGGCGTCGAGCGCCTTGGCCACCCGGTCCCACGCGTTGGCGTTCTCGTCGATCTTCTCGAAGTCGCCGAGCAGCGGCTTGATCAGCGCGTCGAGCAGGTTCTCGCCGGTGACCTTCTCGTAGATCCAGTTGACGCCCTGGATCTTCCAGCCGGCCTTCTCGATGAGCTCCCGGGTCGTCTGCCGGCCGGGGCGGTTCTCCGCCGCCGCGCCCAGCGCGACCGACGGGTCTTCGACGTCCGCGTACCCGGTCATCGCCCGCCACCCCCGAGCGACGGCGCCTCGGCGACCGAGTGGAGCTGGGCGAGCACCCGGTCCAGGACGCCCATCACCATCTCCTCGTTCTTCTCGTACATGTCGGCGGCCTTGTTCAGGCTCTCCGCCTCCTTGAGCATCATCTGGTTGGCGAAGTCGAGGGTCTCCCCGTACAGGGACGCCACGCCGGTGACGATGGGCTGGAGCAGCGCGAGCAGACCGGTGAACCCGGAGGTGTCCCCGCCCTTGGACACCGCGTGGTCCTTGATCGTCATGAAGTGCTGCGCGTTGCGCGTCAGCAACTCGCCGTACCCGCGGAGCTCCGGCGGCTCCACTCTGAACTGCTCACCCATGGACGGTTCCTCCCTGTTCCAACTAGTGGAGTGGGACGGACCGGACCGGGTTCGGGTTCCCGGCAGTTCTCTAGGTGCGACCTCGTCCGCCCGCCGCGCGGGAGGCTATCCGCCTGACCAGCGCGCGCGGAACCAGCCGGGCGAACAACGTGATGGCTTTGTACTGGGTGCCGGGCACGGACAGCACCTTGCCCGCGCGCAGGTCGGCCAGGCACTCGTGCACGACCCGGTCGGCGTCGAGGTAGAGCAGGTCGGGCGTCTTGGACATGTCGATGCGCGCCCGCTGGTGGAACTCGGTGCGCACGAAACCCGGGCACAGCGCGAGCACGCGCACGCCCGTGCCCGCCGTGGCCATCGCCATGCCCTCGGAGAACGACGTCACCCACGCCTTGTCCGCGCTGTACGTCGTGCCGCGGCCGGGCAGGAACCCGGCCACGCTGGACACGTTGACCACCGCGCCGCGCCCGCGCGCCACCATCCCGGGCAGCGCCGCGCGGGTCAGCCGCAGCACGCTCGTCACGTTGACGTCCAACTGGGACTGCAGCTCCCGCGGGTCGGCGGCGAAGAACTCGTTCGACAGGGCGAAGCCCGCGTTGTTGACCAGCAGGTCGACCTCGCGCCCGCCGAGGAAGTCGGCGACCTTCGCGCGGCCCGCCTCGGTCGCCAGGTCGGCGGGCAGCACCTCGGCGGTGATGCCGTGCGCGGCGCGCAGCTTGGCGGCCGTCTCCTCCAGCCGCCGCTCGTCGCGGGCGACGAGCACCAGGTCGTGGCCCTCGGCGGCGAGCCTGCGGGCGAACGCCGCGCCGATGCCCGAGGAGGCGCCCGTCACCAGGGCGGTCGGCGGCGTCACGGCTTGCGCCCGAACTGCGGGCGGTGGACCTCGCCACCGGCGTCGGCCTCGGGGTCGGCCTCGAACGGGTCGATCACGTCGGCGAGCTCGCCGAGGTCGCGCAGCAGCCGTTCCAGCCGGGCGGGGGTGGAGTTCGGGGGCGCGGCGGCGAGCACCCAGTCGTCCTCCAGCCAGACGACCGTGACGTCGCCGCCGATCTCCTCGGCCGCGTCGACCAGGTCGGGGGTGATGAGCTTGCGGGCGGCGGGCAGCTCGCTGACGAACGCGTACCGCGAGCCGACCGGTCCGAGCAGGTCGGGCATCTGGTCGCGCTGGAACGGCACGCTGGGCAGCCACAGCTCGATGACCACCGGCAACGCCCGGCGGCAGCGCACGCCGACCAGCACCGAGTTGACCTTGCCGTTGGTCTCGTGGTCGAGCACGTAGACCTGGCGGCGGCCGTCGGCGGTGAAGGTGGAGCCGGCCACGACGTCCTTGGCCACGCCCGCGCCGTAGTAGGCGATCGCGCCGCTCTCCCAGCGGGTGGGCAGCACGTGGTCGGTCTCCTCGAACTGCCAGCCGCGCAACGCCGCCCAGCGGCGACGTTCGCGGTTACGCGCGGTTCGCTGCGCCCGGTCGGTGGCGAGCAGGGCGAACCCCGCGACGCCCGCGACCGCGGCGACGGTGAACCAGACCCACGCCGGTATGCCCACGGTGCGAGAGTAGCGGGCGGCGGTGAACAAACGAAGATCACTTGGGGCGTGGTTCGCGCGAACGGATCAAGCTGTTACCCGGATCGCGCAGCGCGGGCGGTGGCGGCCCGTGCTCGTCGCACGTCGGCGGGCCCCGACTTATCCACAGGCCACGGCGTTGTCCACAGGCCCACCCGGCCCACCTTCCCGCTGTCGGACCTGGCCGGCAGAGTAAAAACAGGGGTCCCCCGGTCGGGGACGCCTGCGCAGCCGGCGGCACGGCCCGCCGGGGGCGCGTCGAGGAGCCGCGTGCGAGGGCCGGGTGATGCGCGGCTCGACCGGCGGACGCCCACCCGGGTGTCACCGACAGGCTCGACGTGGCTGATGCATCGGCACCAGTCGTACTCGGGTCCGGGTCGACGTGCCGCGGGACGCGCCCGGCGAGCCGAGCGCGTCCCGTGCCGCTGAGGTCAGGACCTGCCGACGATCAGGCCCGAGTGGTCGTCCAGGACCTCCACCTTCACCGTGTCGCCGTCACGCACCTCGCCCGCCAGCAGCTCCTTCGCCAACTGGTCGCCGATGGACGACTGCACCAGCCGCCGCAGCGGCCGGGCCCCGTACACCGGGTCGAAGCCGTTCAACGCCAGCCACTCGCGCGCGGCCGGGGTGACCTCCAAGGTCAGCCGCCGCTGCGCCAGCCGCCGCCCGAGCCGGTCCACCTGGATGTCCACGATGGACGTCAGCTCCTCGGTCGCCAACGAGTGGAACACCACCACGTCGTCCAGCCGGTTGAGGAACTCCGGCTTGAAGTGCGCCCGCACGATCGCCATCACGGCGTCGCCGCGCTGCCGCTCGTCCAGCGTGGCGTCCGCGATGACGTGCGAGCCGAGGTTCGACGTCAGCACCAGGATGGTGTTGCGGAAGTCCACCGTGCGGCCCTGGCCGTCGGTCAGCCGGCCGTCGTCGAGCACTTGGAGCAGCACGTCGAACACGTCCGGGTGGGCCTTCTCGACCTCGTCCAGCAGCACCACCGAGTACGGGCGGCGGCGCACCGACTCGGTCAGTTGGCCGCCCTGGTCGTAGCCGACGTAGCCGGGGGGCGCGCCGACCAGCCGGGCCACCGAGTGCTTCTCGGAGTACTCGCTCATGTCGATGCGGATCATCGCCCGCTCGTCGTCGAACAGGAACTCCGCCAGCGCCTTGGCCAGCTCGGTCTTGCCGACGCCGGTCGGGCCGAGGAACAGGAACGACCCGGTCGGCCGGTCGGGGTCGGCCACGCCCGCGCGGGTGCGCCGCACCGCGTCCGACACGACCCGGACCGCCTCGGCCTGCCCGACCACGCGCTTGCCCAGCTCCTCCTCCATGCGCAGCAGCTTCGCCGTCTCGCCTTCGAGCAGCCGGCCCGCCGGGATGCCCGTCCAGGCGGAGACCACGTCGGCCACGTCGTCCGGCCCGACCTCCTCCTTCAGCATCACGGCGGCGTCCTGCGTGGTGCGGGTCGCCTGCTCCAGCTCCTTCTCCAACGCCGGGATGCGCCCGTACCGCAGCTCGGCCGCCCGGCCCAGGTCGCCGTCGCGCTCGGCCCGCTCCGACTCGCCGCGCAGCTGCTCGAGCTGCTCCTTGAGGTCGCGGACCTTCTCGATCGAACCCTTCTCGTTCTGCCAGCGCGCGGTCAGCCCGGCCAGGTCCTCGCGCTTCTCGGCCAGCTCGGCGCGCAGCGCGGCCAGCCGTTCCACCGAGGCCGGGTCCGACTCCTTGGCCAGCGCCATCTCCTCGATCTCCAGCCGGCGCACCGCGCGTTCGACCTCGTCGATCTCCACCGGGCGCGAGTCGATCTCCATGCGCAGCCGGGACGCGGACTCGTCCACCAGGTCGATGGCCTTGTCCGGCAGGAAGCGGGCGGTGATGTACCGGTCGGACAGGGTGGCGGCGGCGACCAGGGCCGCGTCGGTGATCCGCACGCCGTGGTGCACCTCGTAGCGGTCCTTGAGGCCGCGCAGGATGCCGATCGTGTCCTCGACCGACGGCTCGCCGACGAAGACCTGCTGGAACCGGCGCTCCAGGGCCGGGTCCTTCTCCACGCGCTCGCGGTACTCGTCCAACGTGGTCGCGCCGACCATGCGCAGCTCGCCGCGCGCCAGCATCGGCTTGATCATGTTGCCCGCGTCCATCGCGGACTCGCCGGTCGCGCCCGCGCCCACGATCGTGTGCAGCTCGTCGATGAACGTGATGACCTGGCCCGCGGAGTCGGTGATCTCCTTGAGCACGGCCTTGAGCCGCTCCTCGAACTCGCCCCGGTACTTCGCGCCCGCGACCATCGCGCCCAGGTCGAGCGCGACGACCTTCTTGCCGCGCAGGCTCTCGGGCACGTCACCGGCCACGATCCGCTGGGCCAGGCCCTCGACGATGGCGGTCTTGCCGACGCCGGGCTCGCCGATCAGCACCGGGTTGTTCTTCGTGCGGCGCGACAGCACCTGCACCACGCGGCGGATCTCGGCGTCCCGGCCGATCACCGGGTCCAGTTCGCCCTTGCGGGCGCGTTCGGTCAGGTCGACGCCGTACTTCTCCAACGCCTGGTAGGTGCCCTCGGGGTCGGGGCTGGTGACCCGCGCCGAGCCGCGGACCTTGCCGAACGCCTCCTTCAGCGCCTCGGGGGACGCGCCGTGGCGGCGCAGCAGGTCGGCGACCTGGCCGCCGTGGTGGGCGAGGCCGACCAGCAGGTGCTCGGTCGACACGTACTCGTCGCCCATCTCGGTGGCCAGCTCCTGCGCCTTGCTCAGCACGCGGACCGCGTCACGCGAGAACTGCGGCGCGGACACCGACGAACCGCTGGCCGCGGGCAGCGCCCTGGCCAGCTGCTCCAGCTCCTTGTGCACCTGCTTCGGGTCCGCGCCGACGGCGGAGAGCAGGGGCGCGGTCAGGCCGTCGCCCTGGGCCAGCAGCGCGCCGAGGAGGTGGACCGGGCCGACGTCGGGGTTGCCCGCGATGGTCGCCGCCTGCACGGCGGCGGACACGGCCTGTTGCGTCTTGGTGGTCGGGTTGAAAGCGTCCATTCCTCACCTCGGTCGGGTGTTCGTGCGCAGGGCCGGCGGTCCGCACAGCCTTCATCGGAGTCAACGTCAGAAAAGTTGAGCCAGTTCCGCTCAACCTAGTGGACGTCGTGTGGTCTCGGCCACGCGCGGGGTGGACCGGAAACTCGGGTGCGGTGCGGCGGCCCCGCCAGGACGATCAGCGGATGACCTCACTCGTGCAGCACATCACCATCGACTGCGCCAACGCCTACGAGCTGGCCGGCTTCTGGAGCCAGGTCACCGGGCAGCCGATCTCCGAGCACGACTTCCCCGGCGACCCCGAAGCGCTCGTCGCACTGCCCAACGGGACCGGGCTGCTGTTCATCCAGGTGCCCGAGGCCAAGTCGGTGAAGAACCGGGTCCACCTCGACCTGCGGCCCGACATCACCCGTGACGCCGAGGTGGAGCGGCTGCTCGGGATCGGCGCGACGCTGGTGTCGGACATGCGCCGGCCCGACGGCAAGGGGTGGGTCGTGCTGGCCGACCCGGAGGGCAACGAGTTCTGCGTTGAACGCAGCGCAGCCGAGCGGGCCGAGCAGGGCTGACACCCGTCACCCACATGTCGCAGCCGGTTGTCCACACCGGCACCTGAGTTGTCCACAATCCGCAGGTGGGAATCCACAGGCGACTGCGGCCCACCGCACCGGTGCGGTCTGCCGGCCGCCACCAGGGTGAACGTGGGCCGGCGAAACGTCGACGGAACTCCGGTTCGTGTCGCGTTGCCCACGTCCCCGAGGGGAGCGTTCGCCTGGCGGTGGGACGCAAGCGTCGGATTCGGTATACGTGGAAGGGAATGTCCACCCGTTCGCCGCAACGCTGTGCGACCGTCCGTGATCGCACTGCACTCGAAGGTGGCATCAAGGAGTCGACCGGCCAGTTGGCGGGTTAGTGTCCCCTCGTCGGGGATGGAAGCTTGACGAGGACGTAGCGCCCTTGCTGGCGCCGCCAGAAACGTGGAGACTGCGCCCGGACCATGACTGCGAACGCCGTGTTGAGCCCCATCCCGAGCCCACCACACCGAGAACCTCCTCCTGGTGTCACCGCCATGGTGCGGATGATCCGGGAGAGCTTCGCGGTGGTGGAGCCGCGCGCCGAAGAGGTAGCCAAGTTCTTCTACGGCATGCTCTTCAGCCTCGCGCCGGCGACCCGTGAGATGTTCCCCGTGAACATGGAGGTCCAGCGCAGCCGACTGCTGCGCGCCCTGGTCCACGTCGTGCAGATGGTGGACCGGCCGGACGACCTGATCCCGTTCCTGCGCCAGCTCGGCCGCGACCACCGCAAGTTCGGCGTGGTGAACGTGCACTACGAGTCGGTCGGGACGGCGTTGCTGGCGGCGGTGAAGAAGTTCGCCGGGCCCGCGTGGACGCCGAAGGTCGAGATGGCCTGGGCCGAGGCGTACACGATCATGGCGCGGGCGATGCAGGAGGCGGCGGCCGCCGACGACGGCCCGGCCTACTGGCACGCCACCGTGCTGGACCACCAGCGGGTGAGCTGGGACCTGGCGGTCGTGCGGCTGCAACCCGACCACCCCGTCGGGTACCGGGCCGGGCAGTACGTCAGCGTCGAGACGCCGCAGCGCGCTCGGCTGTGGCGGTACTACTCGCCCGCGAACGCGCCCCGCGAGGACGGCATCATCGAGTTCCACATCCGTTCGGTCGAGGGCGGGTGGGTCAGCCGGTCGATCGTCGGGCACACCCAACCGGGTGACGTGTGGCGGATCGGCCCGCCGATGGGCCGGCTGGGCGTCGACCGCAAGTCCGGGCGGGACGTGCTGATGGTCGCCGGCGGGACCGGGGTCGCGCCGATGCACGCGATCATCGACGAGATGGCGCAGTGGGGCGAGAACCCGCGGGTGCACCTGTTCATGGGTGGGCGGACGCGGGAGGACCTGTACGACTTGGACAACCTCCAGCGGTTCGCGATGACGAACCCGTGGCTGACCGTCGTGCCGGTGCTGGAGTCGGATCCCGGTGCGCGTGGTGTGGAGCAGGGCACGCTGGCCGACGTGGTGACGCGGTACGGGGCGTGGCAGGACCGGGACGTGCTGGTGTGCGGCTCGCCGTCCATGATCCGGGCGACCGTGTCGCGGATGCTGGTCGCCGGCACCCCGCTGGACCGGATCAAGTACGACCCGTTCACGCTGGACTGAACACCTTCCCGAAACTTTTTCACCTTCACCTACCCCCCACTGGACGCCACCGCACACCCCCGGATCAGGTGACCTCGCATCCCCGGATCAGGTGACCCCGTGACCGTCCGTCACACCGGCTGCGGCCGCACCGCCCCCAGCACGGCCGCCACCGTGCCGGGCCGGCTGGTCTGCGGACAGTGCCCACCGTCGACCTCGATCGCCTCCACCCCGAGCCGCTCCCGCGCGGCCCGCCGCATCCACGACGGCCGCAACGTGCGGTCGTCGCGCGGCAGCACGTACGTCGACGGCAAGTCCGGCAACGGGTGCACCTCGCGGTACGTCGCCGCGGGGTAGAACAGCCGCAACGTCCGCAGCCCCGCCCGCACGCCGGCCAGGTCGCAGTCGTGGAACAGGAAGTACGACGCCACCACGGGGTCCGCGGTGGGCGGCTCGGTGAGGCCGCGCCACTCCGGGTTGAACATCTCGCCGGCCTCGACCGCCAGCTCGTCGGCCAGCGACACGGGCCCCGGGATCATCGCCGCCACCCACACCAGGTGCGACGCCCCGACCGCACGCGCGATGGCCGGCATCAGCAGACCCGCGCCGGAGTGGCCGACCAGGACCGGGGCCAGCGCGTCGCCCGCCTGGGCGCGGGCGATCGCGGCGTAGTCGGCGGCGAGCAGTTCCGGCCGGTCGGTCGGCAGGTCCACGGCCACGGTGCGGTGGCCGCGCTGCCGGAGCAGCTCCTCGACCGGCCGCCACGCCGCCGGTGACTGGGTGGTGCCGTGCACGAAGAGGAAGTCCACGGGTCCAGTCTGGCCCCGTTTCGCTTCGTCCCGCCGGGCCTGGCCCGGTGTGGTCCGGGGCCGGTCAGGGTCCGGGCTCGGTCGGGGTTCGTGCCGAGGTGGTCTGGCGCCGTCGGTGCGGTGGAGAAGGTTGGGGTGGTTGGGGGGTCGCGGGGTTCCTCGTTCTAACCGAGGTACGGGAACGGTGTTTCCGTACATTTTCGCGACATGATCACCCTATTGGGCGACCCCAGGGCCTCAGCGCTTGGTGTTCGGCTTCCACACGACCAAGGCCGTCTCGTGGCGCACCGGCACGAGGTCGCGGCGGTAGGAGGCGTGGACGGAGGCGGCGGCGTGTTCGGCGGCGGCCATCGCGTGGGACAGTTGTTCGGTCAGTTCCTGCACCTTGGCGCGCAGGGCGCCGACCTCGTTCTCCAGCTCGATGATCCGCTTGATGCCGGCGAGGTTGACGCCCTCCTCCTGGGAGAGCCGCTGGACCTCGCGCAGCAGCACGATGTCGCGCATCGAGTACCGGCGCCCGCCACCGGACGTGCGGCCCGGTGACACCAGGCCGAGGCGGTCGTAGGCGCGCAGGGTCTGGGCGTGCAGACCCGACAGCTGGGCCGCCACGGAGATGACGAAGAACGGGGTGTCCTCGTCGGTGCCGGGCGGGAACGGGAAGCTCACACCGACCTCTTCTCCAACAGGGCGTTGAGCTCCGCGCGCGGGTCGTGCTTCGCCGTCACCGACGCGTAGTTCTCCAACGCCTCCCGGGCTGCGGCATCCATGTTGTTCGGCACCGCCACGTTGAGGGTGATCAGCAGGTCGCCGACCTGGCCGTCACGCCGGGCGATGCCCTTGCCCTTGGCCCTGAGCACGCGGCCGCTGGCCGTGCCCGCGGGCACCTTCAACGTCACCTTGCCCTCCAGCGTGGGCACGGTCAACGTGGTGCCCAGCGCCAGTTCGGGGAAGGTCACCGGCACGGTCACGGTCAGGTCGTTGCCCGACCGGCCGAAGATCGGGTGCGGGTTGACGTGCACGCGCACGAACAGGTCGCCCGCGGGCCCGTTGTTGCGGCCCGGTTCGCCCTGGCCCGCCAGCCTGATCCGCTGGCCGTCGTCCACGCCCGGCGGGATGCGGATGGTCAGGGTCCGGGTCTTCGTGCTCACGCCGTCGCCGTCGCACTCCGGGCACGGGTCGTCCACGATCCGGCCGGTGCCGCGGCAGTCCGCGCACGGCTCGGAGAACGCGAACGCGCCCTGGCTGCGGGTCACCAGGCCGGCGCCGCCGCAGTTCGTGCAGGTCCGCGGCGACGTGCCGGGGCGCGCGCCGGAACCGGCGCAGGTGCCGCAGGTCGCGGGGCTGGACAGGCGCATGGGCACGGTCGCACCCTTGACGGCCTCGGTGAAGTCGATCCGGACGTCGGTCTCGACGTCCTCGCCACGACGGGGCCTGGTCGCCGACCCGGCCGTGCCGCCCCGGCGGTTGAACAGGCCGCCGAGCAGGTCGCCGAGACCGCCCATGCCGCCCGCCTGCGCGCCCTGGCGGCCGAACAGGTCGCCGACGTCGAACCCGCCGCCGCCCGCGCCGAACCCGCCGGGGAACCCGCCGCCCCCGGAGAAGAGGCGGCGGGCCTCGTCGTACTGCTTGCGCTTCGCGGTGTCCGACAGCACGCCGTACGCCTCGGACACCGCCTTGAACCGCGCCTCGGCCTTGGCGTCACCGGGGTTGGCGTCGGGGTGCAGTTCCCGCGCCAACTTCCGGTACGCCTTCTTGATCTCGTCGGCCGAGGCGTCGGAGGTGACGCCCAGCTCGCGGTAGAAGTCCTTCTCGATCCAGTCGCGAGCGCTCAACGGACGCCGCCCCCTTTCCTCAGTCCTGCTGCTGCTCTTCGACCGGCTTCTCGACGGCCTCGTCGGCCGGCTGCTCGGCGGCCGGCTCGTGGTCGGTCACCGCGACCAGCGCGGGCCGCAGCACGCGCTCGCCGAACCGGTAGCCGCGCCGGAGCACGGCGGTGACGGTCGGCCCGCTAACGTCCGGCGAGGTGCTGTGCTGCACGGCCTCGTGGACGGACGGGTCGAACTCCTCGCCCTCGTGCCCGAACGGCTCGAGCCCGGTGCCGTGCAGGGCGCTGACCAGCTTGTCGGCCACCGCCTTGAACGCGCCGGTGAGGTCGCCGTGCGCGCCGGCCCGCTCGACGTCGTCCAGCACGCCGAGCAGCTCGCCGGCCACCTGCGCCTTGGCCGTGGTGATCACCAGCTCCCGGTCGCGCTCGACGCGCTTGCGGTAGTTGGCGTACTCGGCGGTCAGCCTCTGCAGGTCGGCGGTCCGCTCGTCCAGCTGGGCCTTCAGCTCGGCGGACGGGTCGACCGACGCGGACTGCTCCTCCTGCGGCTCGGGGGCGGCGTGCTTGCCGCCGCCCTCGGCCGCCGCCTCGGCCGAGCCGGTCGCGGGCTCGGTCGGGGCGTCGGCGGGGGCCGCCTCGGGGTTCTCGTCGGCCGGGGGCTGCCGCACCTGGCCGGTCTCGGGGTCGACGCGCCTGCGGTCGCGCACGACCACGTGGGGCTGTTCCTCGGGCTGGGTCACTTCTTCTCGTCCTCGTCGACGATCTCCGCGTCCACCACGTCGTCGGCCTTGGGGCCGTCACCGGCGGTCGCGCCACCGGCGGCACCGGCGGCGTCGGCCGTGGGCGCGGAGTTGGCGTACAGGGACTGGCCGATGGCCTGGGACTCCGTGGCGAGCTTCTCCACGGCGGCGCGGACCTTGGCGATGTCCTCGCCCTTGAGCGCCTCGGTGGTCTCGGCGATGGCCGCGGTGACCTTCTCCTTGACGTCGGCCGGGATCTTGTCCTCGTTCTCCTTGAGGACCTTCTCCGTCTGGTAGACCAGCGTCTCGGCCTGGTTGCGGACCTCGGCCTCGTCGCGGCGGCGCTTGTCCTCCTCGGCGTGCGCCTCGGCGTCCTTGATCATGCGCTCGATGTCGTCCTTCGGCAGCGCGGAGCCGCCGGTGATCGTCATCCGCTGCTCCTTGCCCGTGCCCATGTCCTTGGCGGACACGTGCACGATGCCGTTCGCGTCGATGTCGAAGGTGACCTCGATCTGCGGGACGCCGCGCGGGGCCGGGGGCAGGCCGGTCAGCTCGAACATACCGAGCTTCTTGTTGTCCCGGGCGAACTCGCGCTCACCCTGGAACACCTGGATCTGCACGGACGGCTGGTTGTCGTCGGCGGTGGTGAAGATCTCCGAGCGCTTGGTCGGGATCGTCGTGTTGCGCTCGATGAGCTTGGTCATCACGCCGCCCTTGGTCTCGATGCCCAGGGACAGCGGGGTGACGTCGAGCAGCAGGACGTCCTTGACCTCACCCTTGAGCACACCGGCCTGCAGGGCCGCGCCGACCGCGACGACCTCGTCCGGGTTCACGCCCTTGTTCGGCTCACGGCCGCCGGTCAGCTCCTTGACCAGCTCGGCCACCGCGGGCATGCGGGTGGAGCCGCCGACGAGCACGACGTGGTCGATGTCGCCGACGCTGATGCCGGCGTCCTTGATCACGTTGTTGAACGGCGCGCGGGTGCGCTCCAGCAGGTCGTTGGTGATGCGCTGGAACTCGGCGCGCGACAGCGTCTCGTCCATGAACAGCGGGTTCTTGTCCGCGTCCACGGTGATGTAGGGCAGGTTGATGGAGGCGTTGTTCGAGCTGGACAGCTCGATCTTGGCCTTCTCGGCGGCCTCGCGGATCCGCTGCAGCGCCATCTTGTCCTTGGTCAGGTCGATGCCGTTGCTCTGCTTGAACCGCTCGACCAGCCAGTCGACGATGCGCTGGTCCCAGTCGTCGCCGCCGAGGTGGTTGTCGCCGGAGGTCGCCTTGACCTCGACGACGCCCTCGGCCAGCTCCAGCAGCGAGACGTCGAACGTGCCGCCGCCGAGGTCGAAGACCAGGATGGTCTGCTCCTTGTCGCCCTTGTCGAGGCCGTAGGCCAGGGCGGCGGAGGTGGGCTCGTTGACGATGCGCAGCACGTTGAGGCCCGCGATCTGGCCGGCCTCCTTGGTGGCCTGGCGCTGGGCGTCCTCGAAGTAGGCGGGGACGGTGATGACCGCGTCGGTGATCTCTTCGCCCAGGTAGGCCTCGGCGTCGCGCTTGAGCTTCATCAGCACGCGCGCGCTGATCTCCTGCGGCGTGTACTGCTTGCCGTCGATGTCGGCGGTCTTCCAGTCCGTGCCGATGTGGCGCTTGACGGACCGGATCGTCCGGTCGACGTTGGTGACCGCCTGGTTCTTGGCGGGCTGCCCGGTGAGCACCTCGCCGTTCTTGGCGAAGGCCACGATGGACGGGGTGGTGCGCGACCCCTCGGAGTTGGCGATCACCGTCGGCTCGCCACCCTCGAGTACCGCGACGACGGAGTTGGTCGTCCCCAGGTCGATGCCGACCGCTCGCGCCATTGGATTCCTCCTGGTAGTGCGTGTGTGAGAGCCCCGCGTTGAGCGGTACCGGCTCAAGTTTAGCCAGCGGCGGCGGACTTGAGTCCACCCGGCTCAATCTTTCTGCCTGTCCAACGGACGGGGTGCCTCCGGTGTTCCCGCGCGGGGGTGATCCGGGACACGACCGGTGACGCGGAACGGCCCCGGTCGGGCGACGCGCGGGGCGTCACCGACCGGGGCCGACGAGGGGGCGCGGGTGATCAGGCGGCCTGGCGCACGGTCACGTCACCGCTGCCCGAGCGCAGGGTCAGCACGGCGGCGGCGTTCGGGTCGTCCTCGACCTTGATGTCCTTCTCGCCGCTGCCCGCGTCCACGTCGACCTTGAACGCGCCCTGCGGCACGTCGACGGTCACGTTGCCGCTGCCCGCGTCGGCCCGCACGGAGTTGACCGCGGCGAGCCGCACGGTCACGTCGCCGGAGCTGCTGTCGACGGTGACCGGGCCTCGCATGTCGGACAGCCTGGTGGTGCCGGAGCCGACCTTGCCGGTGAACTCGCCGCCGACGCCGGCCACCTCCAGGTCGCCCGAGCTGTTGTCGACGCGCACCACGCCCGCGACGTCGCGGAAGGTCGCGTCACCGGAGCCGATCTCGACCTCGACGCCGGCCACGCCCTCGATCCGGACGTCGCCGGAGGAGTTCTCGCCCGTGATCCGGACGTCCTTGGACGGGACCGTGACCTCGTAGTCCACCGAGCAGCGGCTGCCGCAGCCGTCCAGCACGAGGGTGGAGCCCTCCACGCGGTGGGACACGCCGCCGGGCTTGTCGACGTCCTTGGGGTACTCGACGCGGCGGCGGATCTCGGTCGCGGTGGCGCCCTCCTCGCCGCGGACGACCACGTTGCCGGAGCCGTTCCGCAGCCGCACCTCGGTCACCTGCTCGGACACCGTGTGGCTGTCGTCGAAGCCGTTCTGCACCAGCCGCACGCACGACGTGAGCGCCAGCGCCGCGACCACCACCACCCCGGCCGCCAACGCGATCCGCTTAACCACCGCTGCCCCCTCAACCGTCAAGACCTGTCGACGTTCAAGCTAGGGGCACCGGGAGGGCCGGCCCACCGGGAAGGCCCCCGACCGGATACGGGGGTTGTCCCTACCCCCGCGGTCAGCGCTCCGTCAGCGGGCAGGGGTCAGGCCAGGGACTCGACGACGGCGCGCAGGGCGGGCGCGGAGCGGGTCGGGTCGACCAGGAAGCGCTGCGAGGCGATGACGTGCGTCTCGGTCATCCGCTCCCACACCATGCCCTGCACCGGCACCTCGGTGATCACCAGCCGGAACGGCCGCACGTACCGCCCGAGCCTGCCCTCGACGCCGCGCACGACCTCGCCGATGGGCAACGCGCCGCGTGACGTCACGTACCGCTGGTCGTACTCGGCCGCCGCCGCGCCCAGGGCCAGCACGGCCGCCCGCAGCGCGGGCCGGACCTGCAACGACTGGCCGGACGGGTCGGACGGCGAGCCGCCGGGCAGCTCGGCGCGGGCGTGGTCGAGCACGTCGGCCCACCAGCCGAGCCACTCCTCGGCCGCGGCCGCCCGGTCGACCCCCGGCGGCACGACGACCGGCACCGAGGGGTCGAGGCCGGGCAGCTCGGGCACGGTCTCGACCGAGAGCGCGAGCGTGTCGCGGATGAACAGAGCGGTGTTGACCGTCTGATTCGTCCCGTGCGACACCTGCCACGACTCACGACCGGCGAACCTCATGGCACCAGTGTCCCGCGCGAAGGTCATCCGCCGAGCATCAGAAGGGACACGACCGGCTCCAAATCCTCCGCCATTGGGGGGAAATCCGCGATCAACGCCTGGATCAGCAGCCCGTCGAGGCCCGCGAGGACCGCCCGCAGCCGCACCGGGTCGCGCGGTCCGGCGACCTCGGCCATGAGCGAGACCCACCGCCGGGCGGCGGGGCGCAGCTCCGGGCGGCGTGCCGCCAGCAGGTACAGCTCGTACTCGGCGAGCGTGCGCCCCCGGTGCGCGCCGGCGGCGTCGGCGATGAACCGGGCCACGGCGGCGGGCGTGAGGGGCACCTCGCGGAAGCTCGCGGCCATCTCCTCGGCCGACCACGTGAGCGTGGCGATCAGCAGGTCGTCCAGCGTCGCGTAGTAGTAGGTGGTCGACGTCGTGGGCACGCCCGCCTCACGGGCCACCGACCGGTGGCTGACGCCGGCCACGCCGTCGCGCTCCACGACCCGCAGCGTGGCGGACAGGATCTCCCGGCGGCGACGGTCGCCGCGCGCCCGGCGGCCGTCAGGCGGAGGCACCGCTGCCCACTTCGATCGCCACCACCCCCGCGATCACGAGCAGCAGCCCCACCACCATCGTGGCGTTCAGCGGCTCCTTGAACACCAGCACGCCGACGCTCGCCACCGCCGCGATCCCGAAGGCGCACCAGATCGCGTACGCCACGCCGATCGGCATGCCCAGTTGCAGCACCTTGCTCAACGCGCCGAACGCCACCACGTACCCCACGATGACCACGACCGAGGGGATCGGCTTGGAGAAGCCCTCGGAGAGCTTGAGGAACACGGTGGCGGTGACCTCGCCGATGATCGCCACGGCCAGCGCCAGGTACACGAGCACGTCCCGCCCCCAGAAAGTTGAACGCCTGTTCCACTAGTCTACCGGCCGTATGTGATCGGCCACGTCCAAGTGGTTACCGGCCAGTAATCGGGCGTAGGCTGCCCAGCCAGGAGAACGGACGAGAAAGGCCGCCACCACCATGGGAGCCCTCCAGCTCACCCTCGGCGCCATCGGCGTCGCCGTCAGCGTGTTCGCCTGGGGTCTGTTCGTCGCCGGTGTCCTGCGGATGATCAAGATCATCCGCCTCGGCCAGCCGGACGCCACCCGCAACGGGCCGTTCCTGCCCCGCCTGCGCACCCTGGTCGTGGAGTTCGTCGCGCACACCCGGATGGCCAAGTTCCGCAAGGTCGCGCCCTGGCACTGGATGGTGATGTGGGGCTTCCTGATCGGCTCCGCGGTGCTGTTCGAGGCCTACGGCGAGGTCTTCGACCCCGGCTTCCACTGGCCGCTCATCGGCACCTGGTCGCTGTGGCTGCTGCTGGTCGAGCTGCTCGGCATCGGCACCGTGGTCGGCGGCGTCGCGCTGGCGGTCATCCGCCAGCTCAACCACCCGCGCCGGGCCGACCGGGTGTCGCGGTTCGCGGGCTCGGACTTCAAGTCCGCGTACTTCGTCGAGGCGGTCGTGATCATCGAGGGCCTCGGCATCCTCGGCGTGAAGGCGTTCAAGCAGGCCTCCGGCCTGGAGGACCCGCCGCTGTGGACGTCGTTCGTCACCGCGCCGCTGTCGACGATCCTGCCCGCGAGCCCGAACTGGGTCTCGATCATGGCCATCACCAAGCTGCTGTCCGGCATGGTCTGGCTGATCGTGGTGTCCAAGAACCTCACCATGGGCGTGGCCTGGCACCGGTTCAGCGCGTTCTTCAACATCTACTTCAAGCGCGAGGACGACGGCGGCGTCGCGCTCGGCGCGCTCAAGCCGATGATGAGCGGCGGCAAGGTCCTCGACCTGGAGGAAGCCGACCCCGACAAGGACGTGTTCGGCGTCGGCAAGGTCGAGGACTTCACCTGGAAGGGCTGGCTGGACTTCAGCACCTGCACCGAGTGCGGCCGCTGCCAGTCCCAGTGCCCCGCGTGGAACACCGGCAAGCCGCTGTCGCCCAAGCTCGTCATCACGCAGCTGCGCGACCACGCCTTCGCCAAGGCCCCCTACCTGCTGGCCGGCGGCTCGCGCGACATGGCGGGCGACGAGGTCGGCCTGGTCGAGGACAAGTACGAGGACTACAAGAAGCGCCTGGAGTCCATCGACGTGCTGGCGATGGCCGAGTCCGAGCGGCCGCTGGTCGGCGGCGCGGACGAGCTGGGCGTGATCGACCCCGAGGTGCTGTGGTCGTGCACCACGTGCGGCGCGTGCGTCGAGCAGTGCCCGGTCGACATCGAGCACGTCGACCACATCGTCGACATGCGCCGCTACCAGGTGCTGATCGAGTCGAACTTCCCGTCCGAGCTGGGCGGCATGTTCAAGAACCTGGAGAACAAGGGCAACCCGTGGGGCCAGAACGCCAAGGACCGCCTGGCCTGGACCGAGGGCCTCGACTTCGAGGTGCCCGTGTTCGACGGCGAGCTGGGTGACGCCGAGTACCTGTTCTGGGTCGGCTGCGCGGGCGCGTTCGAGGACCGGGCCAAGAAGACCACGCGGGCGGTGGCCGAGCTGCTGCACACCGCGGGCGTCAAGTACACCGTGCTCGGGCCGGAGGAGTCCTGCACCGGCGACCCGGCGCGGCGCGCGGGCAACGAGTTCCTGTTCCAGATGCTGGCGCAGCAGAACGTCGAGGTGCTCAACACCGTGTTCGACGGTCGCGGCCCCGGCCAGCGCAAGATCGTCGTGACGTGCGCGCACTGCTTCAACACCCTGGCCAACGAGTACCCGCAGGTCGGCGGCCAGTTCGAGGTCGTGCACCACACGCAGCTGCTCAACCGGCTCGTGCGCGAGCGCAGGCTGGTGCCGGTGGCCGAGGTCGCCGAGGACGTCACCTACCACGACCCGTGCTACCTGGGCCGGCACAACAAGGTCTACGAGGCGCCGCGCGAGCTGGTCGGCGCGTCGGGCGCGACGCTGCGCGAGATGCCCCGCCACGAGGAGCGGTCCATGTGCTGCGGCGCGGGCGGCGCGCGCATGTGGATGGAGGAGCGGATCGGCAAGCGCATCAACCTCGACCGCGTGGACGAGGCGCTCGGCACGGCCCCGTCCAAGATCGCGACGGGCTGCCCGTTCTGCCGCGTGATGCTGACCGACGGCGTCACGGCCCGGCAGAACGAGGGCACGGCGGGCTCGCACGTGGAGGTCGTGGACGTGGCGCAGCTGCTGCTGACGTCCGTGCGCCGGGGCCTGGCCCTGGAGCGCGGTGACGTCCCGACGGACGAGACCCCGACTGGCACGCCTCTGCCGGACGAGGACAAGGCCGCGTCGAACTAGTCGGATGTGGACGAACGCCCCCGGTCGCGGTGCGGGACCGGGGGCGTTCGTCGTTCGCTCAGTCGCGGTCGGTGACGCGGTCGTAGACCAGGTTCAGCACCCAGCTCGTCAGGGCGACGATGATCGCGCCCCAGAACGCGGGCCAGAAGCCGGTGACGTCGAACGGCAGGCCGAGCTCGCCCGCCAGCCAGCCGGTGAGCCAGAACAGCAGCGCGTTCACCACCAGGCCGATCAGGCCGAGCGTGACCAGGTAGAACAGGCAGCCGAAGAACTTCACCAGCGGCTTGACCACGGCGTTGACCAGGCCGAAGAGCAGGGCGACGCCGATCAGCGTGCCGATCTTCGCGGGCGTCGACGCGCCCGCCTCCAGGTCGATGCCCGGGATGAGCGTGGCGACCCAGACCGCCACCGCCGTCAGCAGTACGTGCACCAAAATGCCCATGCCGCAGGCTAACGGCAGCGGTGCTCCGTTCGGGTCAGGCGCGACGACGCCCGCGTGCCGCCAAGAAGGTCAACGCGCCCCCGCCCAGCAGCGGGCCGCCGATCACCGCCGGCGGCAACGGGGCCGCGCCCGTGCGCGCCGACCCGTTGTCCCCACCCGACACCCGCACCACGGCCGGTGCGCTGGTGGTGGTGGTCGGGGGCGTGGTCGTGGTCGGCTGTTCCTCGGTCGTGTACTTCAGCGGCACGATCGCGTGGTTGTCCGCGAAGTTCGTCTCCTTGTGTGTGCCCCAAGGCCGAGAACGGCCGGGTGAGCAGGTGGAACCGGTCGAACTCCGCCTTGTCCAACCGGTAGGTCAACCGCACGTCGACGGTCTCGCCGACCGCGGTCGGGTCACTCAGGCCGAACTCCTGACCCGGCGTGATCACCCGGACGTGGTCGCCGGCGCCGACGAACGCTCACGAGAGCCACCACGCCCGCGGCAGTGCACAGGGCCGCGAAACGGCCGACCAGGTTGCGCACCTGGAATTCCCCCCGGAAAAGGACCCTTCGACACCTCGACGTCGTGCCGCAGCGCGTGATCGTTTCATGCGAGCGGTCACAACCGGCGGACCGCGCCGGCGCGGCCTAACGTCGGGGCATGGCAGCCGATCAGTCCAAGGGCGGCGAGAGCACGCTCACCGTCCTGCTCGCCCTGGCCGTGAACCTCGCCATCGCGATCATGAAGGCGATCGCCGGCGTGATCACCGGGTCCGCGGCGATGATGGCGGAGGCGGCGCACTCGGTCGCCGACACGTTCACCGAGGCGCTGCTGCTGACGGCGTTGCGCCGGTCGGCCCGCCCCGCCGACCGCCGCCACCCGTTCGGGTACGGCAAGGACCGGTACTTCTGGTCGCTGCTCGCCGCCGTGTCGATCTTCGTGTCCGGCGCGGTGTTCGCGTTCTACGAGGGCTTCCGGACCGTGTTCGGCGCCCCGCAGGAGCAGGTCAGCCCCGGCGTCGGGTACGTGGTGCTGGCGATCGCGTTCGTGCTGGAGTCGGTGTCGTGGACGCAGGCCGTGCGGCAGGTGCGGCGGGAGGCGCGGGCCGAGGGCCGGTCGATGCTCGCGTTCCTGCGGGTCTCGGACGACCCGACGGTCAAGACGGTGTTCCTCGAGGACTCGGCCGCGCTGGTCGGGCTGCTGCTCGCGTTCGGCGGGCTCGGGCTGCACCACCTGACCGGGTCGTCGGTGTGGGACGGCGTGGCGTCGTTGGCGATCGGCGTGCTGCTCGCGGTCGCCGCGTACACGTTGGCGTCGACCAACCGCGGGTTGCTGATCGGCAGGCAAGCCGACCCGGTGCTGGTGCGGGCGGTGTGGTCGCACCTGCGGGAGGCACCCGAGGTCGAGCAGGTGGTGGACCTGCTGACCATGGCCGTCGGCACCGACCGGGTGCTGGTGTGCGCACGGTTGGACTTCGACGACGCGTTGGGCGCGGCCGAGCTGGAGCGGGCGTGCGTGCGGATCGACGCCGAGCTGCGGGCCGCGCACCCCGAGCTGGACGAGGTGTTCCTGGAACCCGTGCCGCGCACCGACCCGGAGCTGCGGTCGCGGGTGCTGGCCCGCTACGGCGACCTGAAGCTCTAGCGCTTGGTGTCCGTGCGGTGGAAGTTCAGGTAGGCGCGGGACGGCGTCGGGCCGCGCTGGCCCTGGTAGCGGGAACCGGCCTGGGTCGAGCCGTACGGGAACTCCGCCGCGCTGCTGAGCCGGAACAGGCACAGCTGGCCGATCTTCATGCCGGGCCACAGCGTGATGGGGAGGTTGGCGACGTTCGACAGCTCCAGCGTGATGTGGCCGGAGAAGCCGGGGTCGATGAAGCCCGCCGTCGAGTGCGTGAGCAGGCCGAGGCGGCCGAGCGAGGACTTGCCCTCCAGCCGGCCCGCCAGGTCGTCGGGCAGCGTGACCAGCTCGAACGTCGAGCCGAGCACGAACTCGCCGGGGTGCAGCACGAACGGCTCGTCGTCGACCGGCTCGACCAGCGAGGTCAGGTCGTCCTGCTGCACCGAGGGGTCGATGTGGGTGTACCGGGTGTTGTTGAAGACCCGGAAGAACCGGTCCAGCCGGACGTCGATGCTGGACGGCTGCACCATGACGTCGTCGAACGGCTCCAGCACCAACCGGCCGGATTCGACCTCTTTGCGCAGATCGCGGTCACTGAGCAGCACGGCCACAGCCTAGGCGACCGCCCGTGGGGGACGGCCCTTGGCCACCGACCCACCGGCTGTGTGTATGATCGGGCACGCAACGCGGGTGTAGTTCATTGGTAGAACGACAGCTTCCCAAGCTGTAGAGGCGGGTTCGATTCCCGTCACCCGCTCTCTGAGCCGAAGGCCCAGGTCACGTCGACCTGGGCCTTCGTCGTACGTGGGCCGGAGCGTCACCGTGCAACCGGCATGCAACTAGCCGACCTGGACGGGCACGCCCGCCGCGCCGTCGTCATCGTCCGGCAGGAGCGATTTCCACCGGTCAGACATCGCCGCAGCGAGCCGCCGAATCGCCTCGCGCTGGTTCTCGGTGAGGTCACGCCACGCAGCCGTCCTGTCCCCCGCATCCCCCGGACCCCGCTCCCTGACGATCAGCCCACCCATGCTGGCCGCCGACTCCTGGTCCGCCTCACTGGTCGCATGCTGGTAGATCAACGCCGCACACGGGCTGTCGTGCCCCATCCTGGCCATCAGGTCCTTCGTGCTGACCTTGGTACGAGCGGCCAGGGTGTTGCCGGTGTGCCTCAGGTCGTGGAAGTGCAGGTGAGGGAACTCCGACGCCTGATCGTGGCAGGCACCGTCACCCTGCGTCGACCGGCCCGGGACTTGCGCGGCCCGTAGACCAGCCCTCGACCAGGCAGTTCCACGAACGCCTCGACCACCCGGACCCAGCTTCCATCGGGCGCGACGTCCTCACACCTGAGCGCCGTGACTCACCCCACCGCAGGGTGCAGAAGGCGGCGAGCAGCACGAACACCAGATAGCGCGGGTCAGCCATCCGTGACGCCAGGTCGAACACCTGAGCCACGGTCAGCACCGGCCGTTCCCGCCCCTGCCACCTGGCATGGGTTGCGCGGGATGATGCGATCCTCGTTCGCGGCTGTCATCAGCACCGCCCGCAGCAGCCGGTACGCCTTCGCCGCCATCGACTCAGACACCCCGTCACGCAGCAGGTCGGCCTGCCACCTCCTGATCATCAGGGTGTCCAGGTTGCCGAGCTGGACCGTGCCGAGGTGTGGCGTGACGTACTTCCCGAGCAGCCACTCGTAGAGCTGGACCGTGCGCGGACGCAACTTCGGCCGCTCCCTGATCTACGCTTCCGCGTAGTCCCTGAGCTGCACTTTCGCCCGTTCGGGGTTGGTCCACTCACGGCGCGCGATGGCACTTTCGACGTGCACCAGCCAGCGCTCCGGCGTCTCGCGCGGTCGTGAAGGTGACCGGAGCCGGATGTCGCTTCCCGTCCGGCCCGAGGTAGCTGGCCTGGAAGCGCCCCGAGGGCAACTTGCGCACATTGCCGAACCGCCGCCGGCCTGCCCGGCCCGCCGCTTAGCGAGCACCCGCCCAGGCGGCCAGGTCGAGTAGGCCGGAGCTGAGTGACGGGTGAGTGCGCAGCACCGACAGAGCTTGGCGGACCTGCGGGTGGGCGCGGACGTGTTCGAGGGCTGCTTGGCGGGCGGCTTGCAAGCAGAGGTAGGCCTCTTCGTGGCGGCCGAGGTCGAGTTGGGCTCGAGCCAAGTCGATGTAGTAGTCCGAGAGTCACATAAGTGTCTGGCATGTCAGCTAGCCGCTCATTGGCTGAAGGGAAGCCATCGCTTAGGCTGCGACGATGAGCGACACTGACACCTCCACCAAGACGTCGGTACGTGATCCGCGTCCCTCGCCCGAACGGCTGACGCAACTAGCCCAACGGGTAATCGATGGTGATATATTGTTGCCCCGCTTTCAGCGGCAATTCGTATGGAAGCGCTCGCAGATAATTGATTTGCTCGACTCGGTTCGACGGAATTATCCCATTGGCAGCCTGCTTCTCTGGCAGACTCGCCAAAAGCTGGCAAGCGAAAGGAGCATCGCCGATCTAGCGATTAACGAGACGAAGCCGGACTACCCGGTGAACTATCTTTTGGACGGCCAGCAGAGGCTGTCAACTATCTGTGGAGCCCTGTTCTGGTCGGGCTCCAAGGCAGACAGTGTATGGAACATCGCTTTCGACCTACGAAGCCGCAAGTTTGTTCACCTTGATACTTTGGATGAGCCGCCTGCACACCTCATCCCGACCAGGTACTTGGCGAACCCTTCGCAATACTTTATGCGTATCGTCTCACTGTCTACCGAAATGCAGGCAGAAGCCAGGGCTTTGTTTGATAGGTTTACAGACTATCAAACTGCGATCGTTACACTTGGCGATATGTCGATCCAGGATGTCGGACCAGTATTCGAGAGGATCAACAGCACAGGGACGCGGCTAACGGTAGTGGATTTGATGCGAGCCGCGACCTGGTCGCCTGAGTTCGACTTGGTCGATAAGATCGATGGAATTCTAAGCGATCTTGAGCCTAAGAAGTTCTCCGGAATCGAACGGAAAACCGTGCTACGCGCCGTGGCGGCAGCTTCTGGCACCGGGTTTTCTGCGGACGATATGGATTCACTCCGGAACCTCGATGCAGAAGCCTTGAACGACCTTGTTACAAATACGACAGAGGCTGCAAAGCGCGCTGCCGACTTTCTTTCTACACAAATCGGTGTCACCGGGGACGCGGCGCTGCCTTATGCAAACCAGTTCGCCGTTCTGACCGAGGTATTCCGCCGTGTCCCACATCCTACAGCGGAGCAATTCGCAGCGATTCGAAAATGGTTTTGGATCACGACCTTCTCCAGCTATTTCGGCGGATGGAATACCGGAAATATGGCGAGCGACTACACTGCCGTGCAGGCGTTCGCCGAGGGGGCGAGCGGCATCGACAATTCAAGTGTTCCACCCCAAGACTCCGTGTGGAGACAGAGGGACTTCCGCTCTAATAGTGCAACGTCAAAGATGCTTGCCCTATTTCTCGCACAGCGCGGGCCGGTGGACTTGCTAACAGGGCAGAAGATTGACGTCGGCAAGTCGCTCTCATGGTCGAACGATAAAGAGTTTCACCACCTATTCCCGCGCGCCTACGTCACAAGGGAAATTTCCGGCGGAAAGCCGAATAAAGTCGCGAATATTATCATGTTGACATCCTTGAGCAACATCAAAATCAAAGACAAAGCCCCCTCGGTGTACCTCGGTGAAATTAGGAAGGAAATCGGAGACAGTAAATTCTATGCGCGCATGTCAGCGTCCCTGGTATCTAGAGAGGCTGCGGACGCGGCGCTCGTGGACGACTACGAGACTTTCTTGCGCACGCGTGCACATGACCTTCAGGCACTGGCTATGGAACTCGCTGGCATCAAGCTAGCTGAGACATCCGAGCCAGCATCGGACGTCGATCTCGCAGAGGATTCCGACGTTGACACGACTGACTAAGCGTCTAGAAACACCGTCAGTAGTGGCCTGGCGCGAGCTGCTATAGAAATGGACGTTCCTTGTTGCACCAACTCCGTCGGCGGATAGGCCGTAGGGGAGTGACACATGCTCGAAGGTGTCGGCAGAGGACGGACAGGCAAGATCCACAACCTTTGGGTTCAGGGATCGGCTTGTCAAGCAAGGACCGCCAGTGAGCCGTTTCCAACTTGACGGCCTGAACTGCGATCGTGGTGGGAGACATGGCGCAGCTCCTGGTAGATGACTTCTCGGCCAAGAGCAAGCCACCGCCAAGAGCTTCGTGTGCTTGTCCACTCATCTATGATCGACCTGTTCAGTCCACGCCTGCAGTTCGTTATCCAGCAGCTGCGTGTGCACCGACGGCGGATCGGCAGCAGGTTGCGGCACCTCGAGCCCGGACGCCAAGGCCTGCTAGTGCTGGCCCATCTTTGCTGTGGTGCCACCTATGCCCGCCTCGCCGCCGGGTTCGACATCGGTCTGGCCACCCTCGGCCGCTACATCCATGAGGCTGTCCAGCTTCGGACCGCACCGGCACCGCCCCGGACCGACGCGGTGAAACTCGCCGCGCGCAAGCCCTACGTCACCCACCTGTCCATCGACCGCATCGCCGTCGATCGCCCGTACTATTGGAAAGGCGTAAGCTTCAAACCCGCTTTCAGGGCACTCAGACTCGGTGAGGGTCACAGCTTCGCGGTATCGACCGATACCGGCGTGCCAATTTTAAGGCTCACTCTTGCATTACCTAGAACCGCTGTCATGCCAGGAGCGACCGCCACAATATACAGATCGGTCGTTATTTCCGAATTGCTTCTCAACTTAAGGAAGAACCTAATCCATCGTCAATGCGTCAGATGTAGCGATGGCTACAAGCTGCTGATAACCGAGAGGAGAGGCAAGCCTGGTTATCTCCCCAAGTTGATTTGAATTGAGAACGTTAACGGACGTCGTAGTTCCGTCGGTGCGGTAGGCCTGAACCGTCTCTACAACTCGCCCCTGATCGTTGACGCTGATGTATGCGATGCGCGTGCCGTCTGGTTGCACGCTTTCTACACACAATTCTTTCGGGACATTCGGCGGTGGGCAAACAGAGATGGCAGGTCCAACCCACCATCGAACATGAAGACTGATCACGGCGCTACCCTCGAGGTCCTCCAAGGTTGCGGCCGCTTCGAATGCTCCTTGGGATGGTTCGAATTTCAATGCAGCCATGTAGGAAAGCTCCGGCGGCGGCTTAATGGTGAAAACATCCGGCATGAGATGCGCTTCCCGGAATCGCTCAGTCAAGCGTGTAGCTAAGGCTTCCGATTGTGGATCCAGCGGTTCCGGGGATAGTATGCGTCGAGGCGGTACAGTTGAGGCAGTTGTTGTAGTACTGCTTGACGACTGACTGTCGACCTGAGTTGCCAACGCCGCATCCGCTGTAATCTTGTATTGTGGCATGTTGAATCGATCCGCTGCTACTGCAGATAGAACAAGGAGTATTAAAACAGCTAAGGCGGCACGCCTGCGAGCGGGTTTCGATACGTGCTCTCGTGAAAGTGCCTGGGCAGCTGCGGCGGTGACCGTAAGCCCGACGACGGCGAGCCACCACCGCGGGTCGGCGTTATCCGATGTGGCATAATTGACCGTTACGGCAATAGCGGACGTCAGTGCGGCCAGGGCAAAAGCCTTGGGTAAAGCACCCCATCCGTGCGGACTGGTCATCGATCGATCCTCTCAAATGCATAGAACTAGGCGATTATCCGGCTAACCTAGACGTGCGCGTCGCCAATCTAACAGACTGTTGTCCGGAAGCACGTCATATGCGTTGACCGCCATCGGTCATGTCGCCTTGGTGTCCGTCTCCGGATCGGGTTGATGGATGGCCTGTTCTTCGGCGACGAAGAGGTTCCGGTGAATCGGCATCGAAAAGCCCTGGTCTGCCGGGAGTCCGTCGTGTCGCGCTGCCAGAGTGGTCCGGTCGGGTTCCGGATGGGTTGTCACCCTGGCCCGGAGGTTCGGGGTGTTGGGAGCGGACACAGGATGGCAACCGCCGGTCCGCGGCGCTCGTGGAACCGCCCGGCGGCGCTCGGTGGCGGCCATGTCGGCCAACCAACGCCCGATGTGCATGTTGCGGAGTGGCCATGACCGCCACGTGCGGCTAGGTACCTGAGTACAGGAGGACAACCGATGCCACCTCCCGCACCACCTCCGGAACCGATCAGGTAGCACATGCCGACAGTCCTGCTCACTCTGGCGCAGACTCAACCGGGATCCTCAGACCCTGCTGGTGCAGATGCCTGCACCAGCAGGGCCTTCGCCGAGATCGGCACCAGCTTCGGCGTCTCCATCACAGTCACAGGCACACACCATGAAATCAAAAAGCCTGAGTGTCATGGCTGCTGACTTCCCTCGGTGCACGGACTCGGTAGCCGCCTGTGGCCTTGTCTTGTCGGTGTTGGTCGCTAGGTTGAGCCGTGTTACAGCTTGGGAGTGTTGTGGTGACGTCCGACCCCTACACCGGGCATATGGATCGTCTGTTGGGCCCTGATAACGCCTACTCGCGCGACGGAGGTGCGTGTGAGGAGCAAGGGCCGTCCGATCCCCGCTCAGGCCGGTGTCTACGCCTGGCACTTCGACGAGGTTCCCTCATGTTTGCCCACGACTGGATGCCGTGTCACCGAGGTAGGCGCGTTGCTCTACGTCGGTATCGCTCCCAAGCAACCACCGACGAACGGTAGAAGAGCCAGCAAGCATGGCCTGCGCACACGAGTACGTGCCCACGTCACCCGCAACGCTGCTGGCTCAACCCTCCGGCCGTCCTTGGGTTGCCATCTGGCCGAGTGACTGGGTATCACGCTTCGCCAGGTGGGCACGAAGCGAGAGCAATTCACCTTCACCCCATTGGCGAGGCGAAGCTCAGCGAGTGGATGGGAGCACACGCCCGTGTGGCGTTCGTCGAGGTGGAGGAACCATGGCTACTGAACAGCAACCTCGTAAGCACGCCAGACAAGTAGGTAGCGCAGGAGAGGTCACCGCTCTATTCGATGGCCCTCCAGGCGATGCTGCCCGTGCAATCCGCGTGCGATAAGTGCTGGTCAGTAGCGGCAAGTAATGGTAGCGCTGACAGCGGTCGAGCCCAGCTCACCGCCCCCGTCCGCACCGGTTGATCGGGTTCCTAGGCTGCAGAGGCGGGTTCGATTCCCGTCACCCGCTCTCTGAGCCGAAGGCCCAGGTCACATCGACCTGGGCCTTCGTCGCACTCCGGCCGTTGGCACTGCCGAGGTCCGGCTGGAGCTGAGGTTCCTGGTCGACGGGACGCCGAGTGCCCGCGTCGACATGGTTGAACGCGAGGACGACTGCGGCCGGCTCGAGCCGGGCGTCCACGGTCGCCGGGCCCGGTGGGCTCGATCGGGTGAAGTTGGCGGGACGGGCCGTAGCGGGCGGTGGTGGGGTGGCGATTCGTCGGGCAACGAGGGTTGTTCCGGGGAGGCGCGCCATGTGGACTCAGGCGACGTGGGGGTTCGTGATCCGGCAGGGCATCAGCGCCGCCCTGGTCACGGTCGGGCTCGTGCTGGTCTGGCGGGGTGGGCACGCGGTGGCGAAGGCGGCCACGTTGGCGGAGAAGGTGGAGCAGGCCGCGCGGATCGCGGAGCAGCAGGTGGAGTTGGCGACGAGGGCCGCGCAGACCGAGCCGGCGGTGGCCGCGACGCAGGACGTGGCGGTGGCGGCGCGGGTCAAGGCGGACGAGCTGAAGGGGCTGGTGGCCGAGATCGCCAAGCTGCCGGCGGGTGATCGGCTCGTCGTCTGGGGCATCGCGGTGGTGGCGTTGGGCGCGGTGATCGGCGGGTGGCTCGACCTCAGCGTCGGCGCGTCGTCCGGGGCGAAGTGAGCGCGTGCCCGAACCTGGTGGGGTGGCAACGGTTTACGTGCGGTTCCAGGGGACGGTGCGGCATGAGCGCGGCTTCTTCCCCGGCGTGTTCTGGCTGGTCAACAGGCTGGCACGGGACGGGGCGCTGACCGCGGCGCAGGAGCGGTTCCGGCGCGAGAACAACGACTGGTTCAACGCGGCGTACGTGACGCCGTCCGAGGTCGACCCGGTCGTGTACGACCGGGAGGTCAACCCGGGGGCCGTGGCGTGGTTCAAGTCGTCGGCCACGCACCTCATCGAACGGGTCGACGGGTACCTGGAGATCCTGTCCGCGCACGGGGTGGTGTGCGAGCGGGTCGAGTCGACCGATCCCGGTCGGGTCGTCTACGAGGACGAGCACCAGGTGGTCGTCGTGCCCCGTGGCTAGCGCAGGCGGGTGGTCCAGTCGTCCAGGCGGGTCAGGGAGGTGCGCAGGTCGGCGAGCAGTTCCAGGGCGTGGGTGTGCGACGCCGCACGTTCCGCCGGCGTGACCGGGCGGTGGCCCAGGGCACGCCACACCATCCACGCCGCGCCGCCCAGGTAGACGCGCAGCAGCCCCGCGAACGACGTCGGCGACGCCGCGGGCCGCCGGCCGCCCGCCTCCTCGTACGAGGTGATCACCCGGTCGAACGCGGCACGGTCCTCGCCCAGGCCGCTGAAGTACACCGCCGCACGGGCCAGCTCCCACTCCGCGTGCTCCACGCCCGCGCCGTCCCAGTCCACCAGCAACGGGCCGGTCGGGGTCTGGAGCACGTTGTCCGGCTTCACGTCGCGGTGCGTGCTCACGGGGGTGAGTTCGGCCGGTGCCGTCGCGATCACCAACGCCTCGGCGACGTCGGGCAGGTAGGCGCGCACGGCCTCGGTGAAGTCGTTCGGCGACTCGTCCAGCCACTCGCGCCACTCCTCGACCGGGTGCGGCGGCCGGTCCTCGGTCGCGTCACCGGCGGGCAGGCGGTGCAGCGCGGCCAGCGTGCCGCCCACCCACGGCGTCACGTCCGCCGTCAGCGGGCCGCCGTCGTGCCACTCGTGCACGAGGTAGCTCTCCACCTCGTCGCCGACCCGCACGTCGGCCAGCAGTGGCGCGACCGGTTCCAGCGGGTGCACCGGGCGCGGCATGGGGAAGCCCCGGGCGTGGGCGGCCAGCTGGACCTCCGCCGCGACCAGGTAGTCGCGCATCCACCAGTCCTCGCGCGACCGGTTCAGGCGCTTGACCGCCCACGTGCCGCGTGACGTGCGCAAACGCCACATCAGGTGGGACCGCCCGCCCGCCACCGGCGTCCACGGCTCCACCACGTCACCGAGCCCGAACGCCGCCGCCACCGCACGCTGCCACTCCACGCCGACCGACGCTAGGGCATCGACGCCCGCGGTCAGGACTCGTTTTCCGCCGAACGCCACGCCCGCTCGTAGCGCTCCTGGTCGCGCGCCGCCCGCTCCTTGCGCACGGCCGCCGCCGCACCGGCCGGGTAGCCGTACTTGGTCATCCGGTGGTCGGTGCTCTCGATCGCGTACGACACGCCGAAGTACACGCCCACCACCAACCCCAGCGACCCGCACGCGATCGCCAGCGGCAACGGCGAGCCCAGGCCCAGCACCAGCGCCAGCGCGATCACCACCGTCAACGGCAGCACCTGGAGGAACATCCGCACGGTGAACCACGCCAGCCACAACGGCTTGGTCGCCTGCCGGAACACCCATTCCCGGTGCCGCATGGGCAGCCGGCCGCCGAGCAGGTACCAGACCCGCAGCGGCGCGGACGGCCCGTTCACGACCGCTCCGTCGAGGCGATGACCCTGGTCAGCACGGCGTGCAGGTCGCGCAGCTCGTCCAGCGACATGCCGAGCCGCTGCACCACCGCGGGCGGGATGGCCAGCGCCTTCTCACGCAGCGCCGCACCTCGCGGGGTCAGCGCCACGGCGAGCTGCCGCTCGTCGGCCGCGTCCCGTGACCTGGTCACGTACCCGATCGCCTCGAGCCGCTTGAGCAGCGGCGACAGCGTCGCGGGCTCCAGCGCCAGCAACCGGCTCAGCTCCTTCACCGACAGCGGCGCGCGACCCCACAGCGCCAGCATCACCAGGTACTGCGGGTGGGTCAGGCCCATGGGTTCCAGCAGCGGCCGGTAGACGGCGACCACGTTCCTGGACGCGATGGAGAGCGCGAAGCAGACCTGCCGTTCCAGGGCCAGCGGATCCTCGACGCTTTGTGCACTAATCATTAGTACACACACTACACCGCGAGCGGCCCGAACAGCAGCACCACGTCGAACGGTCCGTCGACCGGCAGGTCCCGCGCGTCGCCCACGACGGCGGACACGCCCGGCAGCGCGTCGGCCACCTCGACGTGCGACGGCATGGCGTCGACCACGACCACGTCGTGCCCGTCGCGCGCGAGCCACCCCGCGTGCACACCGGTCGCCCCGCCGACGTCCAGCACCCGGCCGCGCTCGCCGACGAACCGCCGCACGACCTCCTGCGTGCGCAGGAACTCCAACCGCCCGTTCCCGCCGACGCGCAGCCGCTCGTCCTCGTAGCCCTGCGCGTAGAACTCCCTGATCTCCTGGTCCACCTTTCGACGGTATGGACCCGGGCAATCGGATTACCGGGCTTCCAGCTCCGCCCACCCGCCGCCACGCGCCAGCACGGCGCGCACCTCGGCGACGTGCTCGACCACGCCCGCGAGGTCGCTGTGCAGCAACGCCGCCCGGTCCACGTCGACGGGCAGCGCGTCGTCCCGCCACAGCTCCACGGGCAGGCTCACCACGAACACCACGGAGTCGACCAGCCGCAGCACCGCGGCCGTCGGGTCACCGGCGTAGGTGCCGCGGATCCGGTCGCACTCGGCCAGCACGGCGCGCAGCCCCGCGACGGCCTCGGCGGGCGTGCCGTCCCACTCGCCCGACGGCCACAGCCGTCCGCTCAGCGCGAGCCACAACCGCCACCCGACGGCGGACTCGTCCTCGTCACGCGGTCGCCATCCGTCCACCACACCACTGTGCGGGCGCACGAGAGCGCCCGCACAGCGGAGATGACCCATCACACAGGGCAACGCAGCCCACAAGGCAATGCCGCGCACACGCTCACGCGCGCGTGGGCACCTTCTCCTCGTCCGGGTCGGACCGGAGCGACTCGACCAGCGCCTCGCGCTCCGCCGACGGCTCCGGCTTGATCAGCAGGCCGACCACCAGGTACAGCACCAGCGACACCAGCAGCGGCCAGGACACGATCACCGCCTGGGTGACGAACTCGACCTTGTTCTGCTGCATCACGTACAGCACGGCCCACGTGCCGAGACCGCCGATGACCGAGCTCGTCGCGGCGGTCGGGCCGACCTTCTTGAACCACGGCAGCATGCCGAGCATCAACGGGATCGCGATCGGGCCCATCGTGGCCGCCACCAGGGCGATCACCACCTTGAGCACGAAGCCCTTGGTGTCCGCGGTCAACGCGATGGTCATGCTCAGCCCGATGAACAGGAACGTGGTGACGCGGGCCAGTTGCAGCTGGGCCGCCTCACCCAGGCGCGTCACGCCCTTCCACAGCTTGGGCAGCATGTCGCGGGTGATGACCGCGGAGATCACGTTGGCGTCCGACGACACCATCGCCATGGTGTGCGAGAAGAAGCCCGCCAGCACCAGGCCGACCATGCCCGCGGGCAGCATGGCCTTGCCCATCTCGACGTAGGCCTGCTCGGCGTTGGCCTCCATGCCCGGCACGATCAGCGGCGCGGCCCACATCGGGAAGAACAGGATCAGCGGCCACACCAGCCACAGCACGCTGGACAACAGCGCGGACCGCTTCGCGGCGGCCCCGGACGGCGCGGCCATGTAGCGCTGCGCCAGGTTCCACATGCCGCCGTTGTACTCCAGCGTCTTGATCAGGAACAACGCCATGAAGAAGATCAGCGTGTACTGGCCGGACAGCGGGTCGGAGTGCGACTCGGGCAGCTTGTCCCAGATGGTCCACATGAAGTCGAGGCCGCCGAAGTGCGCGGCGACCGCGACGAACATCGCGATGCCCGCGAGGCCCTGGATGATGAACTGGCCGAAGTCGGTCAACGCGTCCGCCCACAGGCCGCCCAGCACCGAGTAGACCATGGTGACGACGCCGACCAGCGTGATGCCCAGCCACACCGGCACACCCGCGAAGCCCTGGAGCAGCAGCGCGACCGCGACCCACTTGGCCGCGATGTCCACGACCTTCAGCGCCGCGCCCGCCCACGCCATGATCTGCTGGGTCGGCACGTTGTAGCGCCGGGCCAGGTACTCCAGCGGCGACTTGACGCCGTGCTTGGAGCGCAGCCGGTTCCACGTGCCTGCCCACAGGAACGCGCCGATGCCGACACCGACACCGATCGTCAGCGCCCACCAGATGTAGACGGTCAGGCCGAGGCGGTAGGCCTCGGCGGCGAAGGCCACGAACATGACGGCGCTGTAACCGGACATGTGGTGCGAGATGCCGGACAGCCACCAGGGCATCTTGCCGCCCGCGGTGAAGAAGTCGGCGATGTTCTTGATGCGCCCGCGTGACCAGTAGCCGATCGCCACCATCACGAAGAAGTACCCACCGACGACGACCCAGTCGAGGGTTTCCATGAGGCCTCCACGAGTGTTCGGCCCACGGGTGGCTGCGCGTGTTCGAGCGGCGGCGGTGCGCGGCGTCCCACATGGGTGTGTGACGTACGTCTTACGAGGCCGTTGCGCCGCGCGGAAGTCCGCGCGCGGTCATTGAGTCACATTCGTGACTCTTGTTCATATACATGACCAACGGGTGACACCGCGCTCGTACGGAAAGTAGTTCCGGGAAACCGCGTCATGGCTGGTCGCGGACGTGGTCGCACTCGTATGCGAACCGGTGTCAACGCGCGCCCGCTCGTGCCCGGCGGGGATCGGCGCGCCCCCGCACCCGCTCCCGGGCCGGGGGTCGCCCTCGTGGACCCCGTGCCGCTGTTCCGCGAAGGGCTCGCCGCCGTGGTCCGCCGCACGCCCGCCATGCACTGGCTGGGCGCGACCGGGCACCTGCACACCGCCGTGCGGCTGCACGAGCGGCTGCGGCCCGACGTGATCCTGGTGGACTCCGTGCTGGACCCGCAGGGCCACCTGGCCACGCTCCTGACGGGCAACGACTCGTCGCTGGTCGTGGTGTCCCTGGTGCGCGAGCCGCACCGGACGGCGAAGTACGTGCGCTCGGCGCTGGCCGCGGGCGTGCGCGGGATGGTGCCGAGGGAGGGCGGGATCAGCGACGTGCTCCAGGCCATCGCCCGCACGCACGCCGAGCGCACGTACCTGGACCCGACGCTCGCACCCCTGGCGGCCGGCTTCACCCCGACCGCCGAGGCGGGCACCCGCCGCTCGCTGTCACGCCGGGAGTACGAGGTGCTCCAGCTCATCGCGGACGGCATGGAGAACCAGGCGGTGGCGAACGAGCTCTACGTCTCGGTCGAGACCGTGCGCACCCACGTGAAGAACATCCTGCGCAAACTCCGCGCCCGCGACCGGACGCACGCGGTGTCGCTGGCCTACCAGTCCGGCCTGCTGTCGGGCGGCGCCATCCGCCTGGTCTGAGCCCGCCGGCGCCACCGAAGTGGCAAGTCGATTTCCGGGACGGAAACCGCTGCTCAGTGACGTCTGGTTCGCCACAACCCGGCCGTCGGCCTTGCCGGGGTTACTGACAGGTAATACCCTGTTGTTACCGGTCAGTAGGGGACCGCCCCGACCAGCATGGAGTGAGCGACGAGATGGGTCACTACAAGAGCAACGTCCGGGACCTCGAGTTCAACCTGTTCGAGGTCTTCAACGTGCAGGACCACCTCGGCACGGGGCCGTTCGAGCAGTCCGACGAGGACACCGCGCGCGGCGTGCTTGCCGAGCTCAACAACCTGGCGGTCGGGCCGCTGGCGGAGTCCTTCGCCGACGCCGACCGCAACCCCCCGGTCTTCGACCCGAAGACCCACTCGGCCACGCTGCCGGAGTCGTTCAAGAAGTCGTACCAGGCCGTCTGGGACGGCGAGTGGTACCGGCTGTCGCTGCCGAACGAACTCGGCGGCTTCGGCATCCCGCCGTCGGTGCAGTGGGCGGCCTCCGAGCTGATCCTCGGCGCGAACCCGGCCATCTACATGTACCTGGCGGGCCCGAACTTCGCCTCGGTCGTCCACCGCAACGGCACCGAGCAGCAGAAGCGCTGGGCCGAGATCATGATCGAGCGCGGCTGGGGCGCGACCATGGTGCTCACCGAGCCGGACGCCGGCTCCGACGTGGGCGCGGGCCGCACGAAGGCCACCCTCCAGGACGACGGCACCTGGCACATCGAGGGCGTGAAGCGGTTCATCACCTCGGCCGACCAGGACATGACCGAGAACATCATGCACCTGGTGCTGGCCCGCCCCGAGGGCCCCGGCATCGAGCCGAAGCCGGGCACCAAGGGCCTGTCGCTGTTCCTCGTGCCGAAGTGGCACTTCGACCCGCAGACCGGTGAGTCGACCGGCGAGCGCAACGGCGCCTTCGTCACCAACGTCGAGCACAAGATGGGCCTCAAGGTCTCCACCACGTGCGAGCTGACGTTCGGCCAGCACGGCGTCCCGGCCAAGGGCTGGCTGCTCGGCGAGGTGCACGACGGCATCGCGCAGATGTTCCAGGTCATCGAGTACGCCCGGATGATGGTCGGCACGAAGGCCATCGGCACGCTGTCGACCGGCTACCTCAACGCCCTGGCCTACGCCAAGGAGCGGGTGCAGAGCGCCGACCTGACCCGGATGACGGACAAGACCGCGCCGCGCGTCACCATCACCAACCACCCGGACGTGCGCCGCCTGCTGATGCTGCAGAAGGCCTACGCCGAGGGCCTGCGCGCGGTCTACCTGTACACCGCGACGCAGCAGGACAAGATCGCCCTGGGCGGCCCGGACAAGGAGCTGGCGGAGAAGGTCAACGACCTGCTGCTGCCGATCGTCAAGGGTGTCGGCTCCGAGCGCGCCTACGAGCAGCTCGCGCAGTCGTTGCAGGTCCTGGGTGGTTCGGGCTTCCTGCAGGAGTACCCGATCGAGCAGTACATCCGCGACTCGAAGATCGACTCGCTGTACGAGGGCACCACGGCGATCCAGTCGCTGGACTTCTTCTTCCGCAAGATCATCCGGGACAAGGGTCAGGCGCTGGGCTTCCTCAACGGCGAGATCCAGCAGTTCCTCGACAACGAGGGCGGCAACGGCAGGCTGAAGGAGGAGCGGGCGCTGCTCAAGCGGGCGCTCGAAGACCTCCAGGGCATGCTCGGCGCGATGATCGGCTTCCTGACCAGCTCGCAGGAGGACGTCCGCAACCTCTACAAGGTCGGCCAGAACACCGTCCGGCTGCTGATGACGGCGGGCGACGTGCTGGTGGGCTGGCTGCTGCTGCGCCAGGCCGACGTGGCGCTGACCAAGCTCGCGGGCCAGGTCTCGGCCAAGGACAAGGCCTTCTACGAGGGCAAGGTCGCGGTGGCGTCGTTCTTCGCCAAGACCGTGCTGCCGGAGCTGACCGCCCGCCGCAAGATCGCCGAGGCCACCGACAACGCCCTGATGGACGTCGACGAGGCCTCGTTCTGACCCGGCCGACCAGCCGGAACTGTCAGACCCTTCGGGCAGAATGAAAGCAGGGGTCCCCTGGGCGGGGACCCCTGCGACGCTTGGCGAACGGCGAGGGCGGGCACCGCGCGGTGCCCGCCCTCGCGCCGTCCGGCTCAGCCCTTGTGCGCCTTGGCGGCGGCGAAGCAGTACGCGCCGAAGCCCAGGAAGCCGACCGCGATCACGGCCAGCGCGAACACGCCGTACGGCTGGGCGGCCAGCGTGTGCAGCGCCTTGTCCATGCCGCCGGACTCCTTCGGGTCGGCGTTGATCGCGGCGAACCCGACCAGCACGCCGATGAGGACGTAGGACGCGCCCTTGCCGATCCAGCCGATCCGGCCCAGCCGCTCGACCCACGAGCGCGTCGCCGGCGGCAGCTCCGACATGTTCAGGTCGTCCTCGAAGGACTTCTTCACGCCCTTGCGGGCCACCATGACACCCAGGCCGATGACGAACAGCGCCACCAGGCCCACGAGGACCTGCCCGAACGGCAGCGCCAGCAGCCGCGCGGTCCACGTCTGGGATTGCTCGGTGCCGCTCTTCTGGGACGTCCCGGTCGCGTAGTTGATCGCGGCGATGCCGATCGCCGTGCCCGTGATGGCACGACCGACCGAACCGCACCGCCGGTACAGCCGCTTGCGCTTCTTCGTGACCCACCCGTACCCGCCGGCGGCCATGGCGAGCTGCCACACGGCGAACGCGAACAGGCCGATGGCCAGGACCCACAGCAGGACCGGGCCGAGCGACGTCTCGGCGAGGCTGGCGACCGCGCCCTTCTGGTCGGTCTTCTCCCCGGTGTCACCGAGGACGACCTGAGCCGTCAACGCCGCCAAGAGGACGTGGACGAGCCCGTAGCACACCATCCCGGCGCGGCCGAGTACCTGGACCGCGGGATGTCTCCGCACCTCTTGCACGTTGGTAGCCACGACCGGGTGATACCCAATCGTGGCTACCGTGAATCGTCCCTGCTCAGCCGCCCGGCGGCGGCGGCTCGCACACGATCTTGAACTGCGGGTCGTACCGGACGGTCCGGCTCTCCTGGCGCGACTGGCCGGTGCGGCGGTCGGTGATCGTGCGCGTGTCGGTCACCGAGAAGCCGGGCGCGCCGGCGCTCGGCTGGCAGTCCGGCTTGTTGACCTTGCGCTCCTGCGGCTGGGTGTGGTTGAACTCGGCGCTGGTGGAACCGGTCACGTCGTAGTTCTTGGTGCCCCACAGCACGATCTTGATCGTGGACGGGGTCCAGATCGTCTGGATCGCCACGCCGGTGTCGTCCGGGTTGGTGAACTTGATGTCGATCAGGCTGTTGCCCGCGGCGTCCATGAACACCGTCGCCTCGCGGCCCTTCGGGTAGCGCGAGATCCAGTAGCTGTGCTCCTTGTGGCCCGCGTCCTTCATGCCCGCGTGGTAGGCCGCGTTGTACAGCGTGGTGGCGAACTGCGAGATGCCGCCGCCGACCGCCTTGCCGGGCACGCCGTTCTCGATGATGCCCGCCTCGACGTAGCCCTGCGCGGTGCCGCGCGGACCGGTGTAGGCGTTGAGGCTGAACGTCTCGCCCGGCTTCACGATCGCGCCGTTGACCTTCTCGGCCACGACGCGGATGTTGGTGCCGGACGCGGCCACGAAGCCACCGGTCTGGAACTCGCCGATGACCTCCTTGATGCCCATCTTGTTGGCCTGCTCGGTGGTCACCTTCGCGGGCGTGTGCTTGTACTCGGCCTTGATCGACCGCTGGTCGGCGCGCTTGAGCACGTCGAGCGCCGTGGCCAGGGACTTGTCCCAGTCGATGCCGAGGCCGTCGACCGACTCCTTGACCACCGGCCGGCCGCCCTCGAACACGATCTGGGCGTCCTTGCCCTCCTTCTCGGTCTCCTTCAGCTGGGGACCGGCGTGCTCCACGACCTTGCCGTTGTCGACCTTCGCGGTCAGGCCGCCGTCGTCGGCCGGCTCGAACACCAGCACGGTGGCCAGCTGCTCGGGCGTGAGCGTGGCGTCCTTGCCCTCGCCCTGGATGATCAGCGGCGCGGCGGTGGCGGGCTTGGCGACCTCGTCCAACGCCTTGCGCACGCCCTCCTTCGTCGTCTTGACCGGGGTGGTGGCCACCGGCAGCTCGACCGTCTCGCCGTCGGCCCAGTCGGCCAGCAGCTTGTCCGAGGCGCCCGCCACGTCCAGCTTCTGACCCTGCTTCGGGTCGACCGCGACCGGCGTGGCGCCTTCGAAGCGGATGCCGCCCTCGGCGGGCTCGTGGTCGGTCTCGGCGCGCAGCGCCTCCAGCGCGGCGGCCAGCTTGGCCTGGTCGCTGGTGGTGGCGAAGCCGACCTCGCGGGAGGTGAAGAACGAGGTGACGCGGGTGATCGGGGACAGCGGCTGGCTGCCCGCGCGGTCCAGCGTGGCGGCCCAGTCCAGCTCCAGGCCGGCCGCCTTCGGGTCCACGGCGGTCTCGACGTCGCCCGCGCGCGCCTTCACCGGCGCGGCCAGGCGGGGACCGATCTCGTCCCGCAGCTTCTGCTCGGCCTCGGCGTGGCTCAGGCCGCCGACCTCCACCCCGGCCACGGTCACGCCGCGCGGCACGTCGCCGCCGGAGATGACCAGGTCCAGGCCGTAGAGGACGACCAGCACGCCGAGCACGGCGGCGGCGATCAGGCCGGTCTTGCGCAGGCGCTTGCGGCGGGCAGCGGCGTCGTCGGCCTCCGGGTCGCCGTCGACCATCACCGGGCCGTAGACGGTCGCCTCGGGCTCCGGCGCGGGAGGCGGCGACACCGGCGTGGCGAAGACCGTGGTGGCCTCCGACGGCGACGGCGGCCGGCCGAAGCCACCGGGCGGGGTGTTGATCGTCTGGGTCCGCTCGGCGTCGGGCGGCGGCGCCAGGGCGCGCGTCCGGTCACCGGACGTCGGGATCGCCCGGGTGGCGTCCGCGCCCGTCGGCGGGTTCTGCTGCGCGTTGCGCGGCTGGTGCTGCTGCGTCACGTTGTGAGAGACGCCCGGCGGGGCCGTCGCGTTGTCGCCGGCGCTCGACGTCGGCGTCACGTTGCGGACCGTGGCCGAGGCGTCCGGCTCGCTGTCCGGCTCCTCCTGCGGCCACGCCGCCTCGCCCGACGAGCCCGGGCTGATCATGGACGTCCGCTCCGAAGCGGTGCCCGACGGGCGGACCGGCTCCATGGCCGTGGTCCGCTCAGCGTCGTACTCCGGTCGCTGGTTCTCCGGCACCGCTCCCCCTCTTGCCTCTCGCAAGGTCCTGGGACTGCTTACCCGAACGTCGTCACGCGTCGATCACGGTCGGGTGGTTCACAGGTCTCACCGCGAACATCACAGGTAGAGCCCGGTCCCGTGGTCGGTCCGCTCGGTCGCGGTCGCGTGCACGTCCCGTTCCCTCATGACGAGGTAGGTGTTGCCCTGCACCTCGACCTCGAACTGGTCCTCCGGGTTGAACAGCACCCGGTCGCCGACCTTGACGTGGCGCACGTTCGTACCGACCCCGAGCACGTCCCCCCACGCCAGGCGCTTCGCCATCTGGGCGGTGGCCGGGATCACGATGCCGCCGCTGCTGCGGCGTTCGCCGTCCTCCGGTGAAATCCGCACCATCACGCGGTCGTGCAGCATCTGGATTTCGAGCTTGACATCGGGCACCAGCAGAGTCTAGATGCCTTCGTCGAGCCCACCCATCATCAGGGGTAGCCGCCGCGGCCCGTCCTCTACCACGCGGATCGGCACGCCCCAGTCCTGGCGGGCCAGCTTGCACACCGGGTGCTCGACGCTCGGGTCGTCCGTGCAGCTCGCGGCCTGGGCGACCACGTGCAGGACACCCTCGGTGAACCCTTCGGCGACGCGCAGCGAGCGCACGAGGTCCGTGCCGACGCCCGCGCCGGACTCCAGCAGGCCGGGCGGCGAGCTGGTGATCTCCAGGCGGGTGGACGGGCCGAACCGGTCGTCCAGCTTCTGGCCGGTCGGAGGGGTGAACACGACGGCGATCTCGACCTCGCCCGACGCGATCACCGACGGCGGCCTGCGCACCTGGTGCGCCTCGCCGCTGACCAGCTTCGCGCCGGGCGCGACCGGGCGTTCGAGGCGGTGCGCGGCGGAGGCGACCACGACCAGCTCGCCGTCGACCAGGACCGCGTCGGACGGCTCGGCGACGTCCGTGGCCAGGGTGGACACCTCGCCGGTGGCCGGGTCGTAGCGGCGGATGGCCCCGTTGTAGGTGTCGGCGATGGCGACCTGGCCGCCGGGCAGGACCGTGACGCCCAACGGGTGCTGGAGCAGCGCCTGGTCGGCCTGGCCGTCGCGGTGGCCGAAGTCGAACAGGCCCTTGCCGATCGCGGTGTGCACGGTCCGGTCGGCGTCCAGCCAGCGCAGCGCGGAGGTCTCGGAGTCGACCAGCCACAGCCGGTCGCCGTCCGCGGCCAGGCCGGAGGTCTGCGCGAAGAACGCCTCCTCGGCCGGGCCGTCGTGCAGGCCCTCGACGGTGGTGCCGGCCAGGCGCTCGACGCGGCGCTCGCGCGGCTTGAACAGGCCCAGCGTGTGGTTGCCCGCCATGGCGATGGCGACGCCGCCGGCGGGCTCCCACCAGGCCACGTCCCACGGGCTGGTGAGGTCGATCGCGTCGGCCGGGCCGTCGGTGTCGCCGTCACGCCACTGCGCGCCGGTGCCCGCGACGGTGGTGACCTCGCCGGTGTCGAGGTCGATGCCGCGCAGCAGGTGGTTGACCGTGTCGGCGACGACCGCGTGGTAGCCGACCTCGGCGGCGACGTCGTCGGGCAGCAGCGCGATGCCGGCGGGTTCGGAGAACGTGGGCTCCAGGCCGTCGCGGCGACCGCGTTCGCCGGTGCCGATGCGCCGGATCACGGTCTCGCCGTCGAGTTCCAGCTCGACCAGGCCGTGGTGGGCGGAGTCGCTGACCAGGAGGGTGTTGGCGCGGGTCAGGACGGCCTTGGCGGGGAAGCGCAGCTCGGTCTCGCGGGGCGGCGGCGCGACGTAGGGGCCGTCGCCGCGGTGCAGGGTGCCCTTGGCGTCGTGCTCGGCGACGATCTCGGAGACGATCTGGCGCAGCGCGTCGAGGTGGCCCTCGCCGGAGGCGACGTGCACGACGTAGCCCTCCGGGTCGACCAGCACGAGCGTGGGCCACGCCTTCACCGCGTAGTTCTGCCAGGTCGTGAGCTCGGGGTCGTCCAGCACGGGGTGCTCCACCTCGTACCGCTCGACGGCCGCCTCGAGCGCCTCGGGCTCCGCCTCGTGGACGAACTTGGGCGAGTGCACGCCGACGGTGACCAGCACGTCGGCGAACTCGGCTTCGAGGGGGCGCAGCTCGTCGAGCACGTGCAGGCAGTTGATGCAGCAGAAGGACCAGAAGTCGAGCAGCACCACCTTGCCGCGCAGGTCGGCCAACCTGATGTCCCGCCCACCCGTGTTGAGCCACCCGCGGCCCACCAGCTCGGGGGCGCGGACACGGGCACGGCGTCGTTGTGCGGTCGTCACGTCCCGATCCAACACGACTCGCACATCGACCTGTTTCACCGTCCACCGATTGAGACGGGCCACCGGCCGGGTGGTCAGCGGGAGCGGCGGATGGTGCGGGGGCCCAGGACGGTGGCGTTCAGGGTGGTCACGCGATCGCGGAGGGCGCGGTCGGCGGTGATGACGGTGCACGGGCGGTCGGGTGGGTTGGCGCGGACGACGTCCACGATCGCGTCGTCGCCCGAGGCCAGGGCGGACACGACGCGGACGCCCGGGACCGACTCGACGTGCCGCGCCCTGCCCTCGACCACCAGGACGACCTCCAGCGGGCCGGGCAGGTCCGGCAGGCCGTGCTCGGCCACGGCCACGAGGTCGTCGCGCAGGCGGGCGGCCGCGCCGGCGCGGTCGCGCCACCAGCCGTCCGGGACCGAGCCGACGACGTTGGCGGCGTCGACGACCAGGAGGGGGTGTGTCACCGGATCATGCTCTCAGCAAACCCTCAAGAAATTGTCGTACCCCGATGGCACCATGGAGTGGTCCATTGGGGGACAGACATGAACACGTAGGGGGATGCAGTGATGATCAGGCGCGCCCGCAGGACGACGGACGACACCTGGAACGGTTCGGCCACGGCCAAGTAGCCGGACATGGGAAACCCCGCGGTGCTGCCAGGTCGGGGGTCCGACAGCACCGCGGGGTCATCTGGAACATCGATACACGATCGGGGTCCGTTACATCCCCTATTGGGTGTGGCGGGTATCACAATGTGACATGACGAAGCCCTGCCGCGCGGGAGGTGCGGCAGGGCTTCGTCGTTCCCCCTTCGCCGGAGCGCGGACGACGGGGCGCACACCCGGTGTCGATCGGGTGGTCGTCACGCGCGCCGGAGGAAGATCACCCTCAGCGGAGGGAGGTCACCTGAGCCTGGGCGATCGCCATCAGCTCGTGACGCATGGCCGGGGTGGGCGCCATGTCGATCGCTCGGGCGACAGCCTTGCGGTTGCGAGCCTCGACACGACGAGCGCGGAGCTTCGCAGTGAAGTTCATCGGGGGTTCATCCCTCTCAAAGGTCTCTCGGTGTGTGCCTCAAGTATGCACCTTCACACGCCCCGACGCACCCGATTATCCGGTGAGGTGCCGCACACACCGATGAATCGTCGGCGTCTACCTCGTGGCCTCCGACGATTCGCCTGAGCGACACCTGATGGACCGGATGCGAGCGGCCCAACTCTCTAGCGTGCGCACTAGATGACGCGATGCAACCGAAGCTGACGGATAACCGCAGGTCAGCGCCGTTCAGTCTTCGCGGCCGAGCAGGAACCGGCCGAAGTGGGGCACGGTGAACGCGATCTGCCCGCGCTCGGCCGAGTACACGAGCCCCTTCTTGATCAGGCTGTCCCGCGCGGGCGACAGCGACGACGGCTTGCGGCCCAGGTGCTCGGCCACCTGCGCGGTGTTCACGCCCGCGTCCTTGCCGTCGGTCAGCTCCGCCATCGCGCGCAGGTACTCCCGCTCCGCCGGCGTCGCCCGCTCGTAGCGCGACCCGAAGAACCCGACCGCCAGCTCGGCGTCCGCCTCCGGCGCGGCCACCGCCACGTCCGTCGCGGTGATCGGGTCGGCGGGTGCGGCGTCCCACGCCGCCTTGCCGTACGCCTGGATGAAGTACGGGTAGCCGCCCGAGGCGTCGAACAACGCGTCCAGCGCCTCCGGCTCGATGCCCGCCTCCTCGCGGTCGACGGGCGCCAGCACGGCGCGGTCGGCGTCCTCCCGCGAGAGCCGGTCGATGCGCACGTACCGGAACAGCCGCTCGGAGTACGACTTCGACGCCGACAGCACGGCGGGCAGGTGCGGCAGGCCGGCGCCGACCACGACCAGCGGCGCGCCCGACTGCGACAGCTCGTGGCACGCCGCGCACAGCGCCGAGATGTCGTCCGCCGGCACGTCCTGCATCTCGTCGATCAGCAGCGCGACACCCGTGCCCACGTCCTGCGCCAGCTCGGCGACCTCGGTGAACAGCTCCACCAGGTCGATCTCGATGTCGCCGGAGTCCGCCCGGCCGACCGCGGCGGGCACGTCGATGCCCGGCTGCCAGCGGTCGCGCAGCTTCGCGTCCTCGGGGTTGGATCGCAGCGCGAACGCCTTCAGCACGCCGAGCACGGCCTCCACCCGGTCCGGCGCGCGGTGTCGCACGGCCAGGTCGCGGATCGCCCGGTGCAACGCGGCCGACAGCGGGCGGCGCAACCCGGCCTCGGGCCGTGCCTCGATCTTGCCCGCGCCCCAGCCGCGCTTCATCGCCATGGACCGCAGCTCGCCCAGCAGCACGGTCTTGCCCACGCCGCGCAGCCCGGTGAGCACGAGGCTGCGTTCCGGCCGGCCGCGCGCGACCCGTTCGAGCACGACCTCGAACGCCCGCAGCTCCTTGTCGCGCCCGGCCAGCTCGGGTGGCCGTTGGCCCGCTCCGGGGGCGAACGGGTTGCGCACCGGGTCCATCCTCGGAAGGTATCGAGGTGTCTACGACGCATCCAATACTCGAGCCGTGTCGGGCGATATTGGCTGATCTAGGGTTTGAGCTATATAGCGCTATGAAGCCACATCGGCGGTAGCGTCGTGCCATGGCTGAGGTGGTGACGAAGGGCGTCGGCAAGGTCGAGCGGACCGCCGACCGCGCCGAGGTGCAGGTGAGCTTCGAGACGCTGGGCTCGACGCGCAGCGAGGCGGTGGACCTGCTGACCGCGCGGATCGCCGGGGTGGAGCCCGCGCTGGAACGCCCCGGCGTCGAGGTGCGGTCGCGGCAGCTCAACGTGCACGACAACTGGGACGGCAAGCGCCGTTCGGGCAGCCGGGCCGTGCAGAACTACGTGGTGCGGGTCGACGACGTCTCGGGCCTCGACGGCCTGCTGGGCGCACTCGTCACCGCCGAGCCGACGTGGCTGCACGGGCCGACGTGGCAGCTCAAGGAGGACGCGGACGCCGTGCGCGAAGCCCAGCGTGAGGCCGTGCGTGACGCGCGCCGCCGTGCCGAGGGGTACGCCCAGGCCCTCGGCGTGCGGCTGGGGCCGTTGCAGCGGCTGACCGACGGCGACGCCGAGGGGTGGGCGGTCGAGTCGTCGCACCGGATGATGGCGGCCGGCTACGGCGGCGCGCCGGGCGTGCCGCCGCAGATGGACCAGCTCAACCTGGAGGCCCAGCAGATCACCGTCACGGTCCGCTGCACGGCCTCGTGGACGCTCCTCGACTGACGCCCCATGTGTCCTGAGCGTTGAATTCGGGGGTTCTGAACGTAGGACACACCCGTTCTGAACGTAGGACACGCGCGTTCTGGAGGTAGGACACGCGGGTCAGCTGCTGGTTTTCGGGTCGGCCAGCTCGACCACGACGGAGCGGTTGCGGGCGGCGGCGTCGGCGATCAGGTCGCCGTAGCCGTCCAGGTCCGGCGCGAGCGGCCGGGCGAAGCCCGCGCCCACGACCTCGGTGAACGCCGCCCGGCTCACGCCCAGCTCCACCAGCGTCGACACCACCCGCTGGCCGCGCCGCTGGGTCAGGTTCACCGCGGCCTCCGCCGACGACCAGCCGCTGGCCGTGCGGGCGACCACCCGCGCGGTCGTGCGGGCGTCGAACTTCTTGGCCACCTCGGCCAGCACCTCGCGCCCGCCCGCCGCGAGCTCGTCACTACCCGCCTTGAACAGCACGGAGTTCGGCAGGTGCACCGACGCGTCGTCGTGCACGACCTCGCCGATGTCCACGGTGGGCACCTCGCCGCGGCCGATCGACGCCCCGCCGGGAACCGGCTCCGGGTCGAGCGTGCAGCTGTTCGCGCCGAACTTCGCGCAGATGCCGAGCCACAGCTCGACCAGCGCGTCCCGCGCCCCCGGCGGCAGCGGCCGCTGGTCGCCCGACACCTGGCCCAGCCCGGAGAAGATCACGTCCTTGCCGGTCAGCTCCGGCACGGCGTCGTCGGGCACCGACGCCACGACGGCGCGCACGTCGAAGTCGAGACCGAGCCGGGTCAGGTCGAGCGGTTCGGTGGTCTGCAACCCGCTGGTCTGCAGCACGAGCACCGCCGGTCCCGCCGCGGACGCCATGTCCGCGAGCACCGACAGCGGGTCGAGGTCGTCGCTGTCGCCGCCGAGCTGGCTGAGCTTGCCGGTCAGCCGGTTCAGGTTTTCCTCGAAGCCGAGCTCGCGCAGCGCCGCGTCGCCCTGCACCTCGTTGCCGTCACGCACGGTGAAGTCGTCGTCGGAGTACGCGCCGCCGGAGTCCTCGCCCTGCCGGTAGACGACGACCCGGGTCACGCCCTGGTCGACCGCCTCCGCCAGTCGGTCGACGACGGTCTCGGTGAGCGCGACCCGGGGCTCGTTGGCCGACGCGGTCACCCCGATGCGCACGGTGGTGGTTTCGCGGGACGCGTCCCCGCAGGCAGCACAGGATGCCGCCACCAGCACGACTGCGGCGAAGAGCCGTGAGTGGTTCATGCCTGGGAAACGGAACGGGAACGCGTTGTGTTACTAACAACACCCGTTCGGGCTAATCTCGGGCCTCAGCGCTCCACGATCGCCGTAACCCCCTGACCACCCGCCGCACAGATCGAGATGAGCCCGCGCCCCGAGCCGCGCTCGGCGAGCAGCTTCGCCAGCGTGGCGACGATCCGCGCGCCGGTCGCGGCGAACGGGTGCCCGGCGGCCAGCGACGAGCCGTTGACGTTCAGCCTGGTCCGGTCGATCGGGCCGAGCGGGGCGTCCAGCCCGAGCCTGCCCTTGCAGAAGTCCGCGTCCTCCCACGCCTTCAACGTCGCGAGCACCTGGGACGCGAACGCCTCGTGGATCTCGTAGAAGTCGAAGTCCTGCAACGTCAGCCCGGCCCGCGCCAGCATCCGCGGCACCGCGTAGGCGGGCGCCATCAGCAGGCCCTCGCCGCCGTGCACGTAGTCGACCGCCGCCGTCTCGGTGAACGTGAGGTACGCCAGCACGGGCAGGTTGTGCGCCGCGGCCCACTCCTCCGACGCCAGCAGCACGGCGGACGCGCCGTCGCTGAGCGGCGTGGAGTTGCCCGCGGTCATCGTCGCGCCCTCGCCCCGGCCGAACACGGGCTTGAGCTTGGCGAGCTTGTCCACCGACGAGTCCGGCCGCAGGTTCTGGTCGCGGGTCAGGCCCAGGTACGGGGTGACCAGGTCGTCGAAGAAGCCCCGGTCGTAGGCGGCGGCGAGGTTGCGGTGGCTGGCGGCGGCCAGCTCGTCCTGGTCCTCGCGCGCGATGCCCCACTCGCGGGCGGTGATCGCCGCGTGCTCGCCCATCGACAGGCCGGTGCGCGGCTCGCCGTTGCGCGGCACGTCCGGCACGACGTGCTGGGGCCGCAGCTTCAGCGCCGCCTTGAGCTTCGCACCGACGCCGCGGGCCCGGTTGAACTCCAGCAGCACACCCCGCAGGTCCTCGTTCACGCCGATCGGGGCGTCGCTGGTGGTGTCCACGCCGCCCGCCACACCCACCTCGATCTGGCCGAGCGCGATCTTGTTGGCCACCGCGATCACCGCTTGCAGCCCGGTGCCGCACGCCTGCTGCACGTCGTAGGCGGGCGTCTCGGCGGACAGCCTGCTGCCGAGCACGGCCTCGCGGACCAGGTTGAAGTCGCGGCTGTGTTTGAGCACCGCGCCCGCGACGACCTCGCCGAGCCGTTCGCCCTGCAAGCCGAACCGGCTGACCAGGCCGTCCAGGGTGGCGGTGAGCATGTCCTGGTTCGACGCCGTGGCGTAGGGGCCGTTCGACCGGGCGAACGGGATGCGGTTGCCGCCGAGGATGGCTACTCGGGCCATGTCGTCCTCCAGGGTGGTGGGCAGGTGGCGCCAATGTTACCTACTCATCAGTAGACTTACTAGCGAGTAGGGAGTGTGATGTGGGCATGGATCGTTACCAGTCGTTCGCCAGGTCCGGCCTCGGGCGGTTCGTCGTGGGCAAGCTCGGCCTGCCCGACCCGTACCCGCTGCGCCGCCACTCACCCGGAAAACCGCCGCTGGACGGGCCCGTGCTGATCGGCGGCGACGGCCGGCTGGTCGATCCGCTCCACGCGGCGGCGAAGTCCGCGGGCCTCACCGTGGCCGACGGCACGTCGAGCGGCGAGCGGTACGGCGCGCTGGTGTTCGACGCGTCCGGCATCGACTCGGTCGAACGCCTGCGCGAGCTGCACGAGTTCTTCGCGCCGGTGATCCGCTCCCTCGGGCCGTGCGGCCGCGTGGTCGTCTTCGGCACACCGCCCGAGCAGGCGGAGTCGCAGGTCGCGCAACGCGCGCTGGAGGGCTTCACGCGCAGCGTCGGCAAGGAGCTCAAGCGCGGCGGCACGGCCCAGCTCGTGTACGTCGGGCCCGGCGGTGAGGACGCGATCGAGTCGACCGCGCGGTTCCTGCTGTCGGGGCGGTCGGCGTACGTCTCCGGGCAGGTGGTGCGGATCGGGCCCGCCGACGTCGAGGCGCCCCGGGACTGGGACCGGCCGCTGGACGGCAAGGTCGCCCTCGTCACCGGCGCGGCGCGCGGCATCGGCGCGGCGATCGCCGAGGTGCTGGGACGTGACGGCGCGACCGTGGTGTGCCTGGACGTGCCCGCGCAGGGTGACGAGCTGTCCGCGGTGGCCAACCGGGTCGGCGGCACCGCGCTCCAGCTCGACATCACCGCGCCCGACGCGCCCGCGCGGATCGCCGAGCACCTCGGCCGGCGGCACGGCGGGGTGGACGTCGTCGTGCACAACGCGGGCATCACCCGCGACCGCACGCTGGGGAAGATGGACGCCGGCCGGTGGGACGCGGTGGTCGCGGTGAACCTGGCCTCCCAGGAACGGGTCAACGAGGCGTTGCTCGCCGCCGACGCGCTGCGACCCAACGGGCGGATCGTCGGCGTGTCGTCCATCGCGGGCATCGCCGGGAACGTCGGGCAGACCAACTACGCCACCACCAAGGCGGGCGTGATCGGCATGGTCGACTCCCTGTCGCGGCGGCTCGCGGGCCGCGCCACGGTGAACGCGGTCGCGCCGGGGTTCATCGAGACCAGGATGACGGCCGCGGTGCCGTTGTTCATCCGGGAGGCGGGTCGGCGGATGAACAGCCTGTCGCAGGGCGGCCTGCCGGTGGACGTCGCCGAGGCGATCGCGTGGTTCGCGCACCCGGCGTCGGCCGGGGTGAACGGCAACGTCGTGCGCGTGTGCGGGCAGAGCCTGCTGGGGGCGTGATGGCGAACCTGACCCTGCTCTACGCCAAGGCCGCGCTGACCGGGTTCACCCGGCGCGGCTCCGAGCTGCCGCGGTCCACCCTGGACGCCGAGCTGACCGTCGACCCGGAACACCTGGCGCGCTACAACAAGGTGTGCGGGTTCGGCGTGCGCGACGAGCTGCCGATCACCTACCCGCACGTGCTCGGGTTCGCGTCGCAGGTCCGGCTGATGACCGGGCCGGGATTCCCGTTCCCGCTGCCCGGCCTGGTGCACGTGGCCAACCGGATCACGCAGCACCGGCCGTTGCGGGCGGCCGAGCCGCTGTCGCTGCGCGTGGCGCTGGCCGACCTGCGGCCGCACGAGCGCGGGCGGCAGTTCGACGTGGTGACCTCGGTGTCGGTGGACGGCGAGGAGGTGTGGGTCGACGTGTCGACTTATCTCCGCCGGGAGGGTGCCGCCGCGAAGGAGTCGTCGCCGCGGGCCGAACCACCCGAGCCGACGGCGCGGTGGCGGCTGCCGGGCGACCTCGGCCGGCGGTACGCGGACGCGTCCGGCGACCGCAACCCCATCCACCTGCACGCCTTGACCGCCAAGGCGTTCGGCTTCCCGCGGGCCATCGCGCACGGGATGTGGTCGAAGGCGCGGTGCGTGGCGGCGTTCGAGGGGCGGTTGCCCGACGCGCACGAGGTCGACGTGCGGTTCAAGACCCCGATCCTGCTGCCGGGCGAGGTCGGCTTCTCGTCCGCGCCGACCGGCGACGGCTGGCGGTTCGCGCTGTGGTCGGACCGACCGCACCTGGAGGGCGTGATCAGCGGCTGACGTTGTCGGCCAAGGTGCGCAGGAGGGCGCGCAGCCGAGCCGTGTCCTCCTCGCCGAGGTTCATCGCCTCGCCCATCGCGGGCGGCACGTCCTGGGCGCGTCGGCGCAGCTCGTCACCTTCCTCGGTGAGCACGAGCCGGACCGAGCGCTCGTCGTCGGGACGGCGTTCGCGGCGGATCAGGCCGGCCGCCTCCAGCCGCTTGAGCAGCGGGGAGAGCGTGCCGTAGTCGAGCTGGAGCGCGGCGGCGACGTCCTTCACCGGGACCGCGCCGCGCTCCCACAGCACCAGCATCACCAGGTACTGCGGGTAGGTCAGGCCGAGGTCGTCGAGCAGCGGCCGGTACCGCGCGGTGACCGCGCGTGAAGCGGCGTAGAGCGCGAAGCAGAGCTGGTCGTCCAGCTCGAGGCTGAAGTCCCGCATGTCCGCCTTCCCCTCCTCGTGACGGCGGCCCGCCTGTGACCAGACCCACGATACACCTGCACCCATTTAGATTGTGTGCGATGTAATCGCGGCCTATGTTTCAGTGGTCAGGTTCGACCGCACGACCCAGAGGAGCCCGAGATGACCGTCCTGGAGCCCGCCGCCGCCGAGTTCGCCGCCGCGACCGCCAACCCGCCGTACCTGTTCGACCTCGGCCCGGTCGAGGGGCGGCAGGCCGTCGACGGCGTGCAGGCCGGCGAGGTGGCCAAGCCCGACGTGGACGAGGAGTGGGTGAACGTCGGCGAGGCGCCCGTCCGGATCGTCCGGCCGCTCGGCGCGACCGGCGCGCTGCCCGTCGTCCTCTACATCCACGGCGCCGGCTGGGTGTTCGGCAACGCGAAGACGCACGACCGGCTGGTGCGCGAGCTGGCCGTCGGCGCCGGTGCGGCCGTGGTGTTCCCCGACTACAGCCTCTCGCCCGAGGCGCACTACCCCGTGGCGCTGGAGGAGAGCTACGCCGTGGCGCGGTGGATCGTCGCCGAGGGCGGCGCGCACGGGCTCGACGGCTCGCGCCTGGCCGTGGCGGGCGACTCGGTCGGCGGCAACATGGCCGCGGCGCTGACGCTGTTGGCCAAGGCGCGCGGTGACGTGGCGCTGCGGCAGCAGGTGCTGTTCTACCCGGTGACCGACGCGTCGTTCGACACGCCGTCGTACCACGAGTTCGCCGAGGGCTACTTCCTGCGGCGCGACGCGATGCAGTGGTTCTGGGACCAGTACACGACTTCGGAGGCGGAGCGCGCGGAGATCACCGCGTCACCGCTGCGGGCGACGGTGGAGGAGCTGACCGGGCTGCCGCCGGCGTTGGTGATCACCGCCGAGGCCGACGTGCTGCGTGACGAGGGCGAGGCGTACGCGAACAAGCTGCGCGAAGCCGGCGTGCCGGTGACCGCCGTGCGCTACCAGGGCGTGATCCACGACTTCGTGATGCTCAACGCGCTGCGCGGGACCCCCGCCGCCGAAGCCGCGATCAACCAGGCGGCGGCCGTGCTCAAGACCGCGTTGGCCTAGGAGCCCTTCTCGGGGCTGGACCGCCGTGACGGCGGGTGCCACACGTCGCCCGCCACGAGATCCCCGAAACCCATCCACACCAGGTTCATGAGCCGGGCGGCGACGACGCCGGCCGGCTCCTCGGGGTTGTCCAGCCACCAGTCGGCCAGCGACTCACCCGCCCCGACCAGCGCGGCGGCCAACGACTCGGCCTCCTTGTCGCCCGCCCGCGGCACGTCGCCGAAGTCCGACGAGTGCACCAGCAGCGCCGCCACCAGGCTGATCGCCCGGCCGCGCATGTCGGCGAGCTCCCGGGCGAACGGCCCGCCCTGCGAGGACGCCTGCCGGTGCAGCACCTGCCAGCTCGCCCGGTTCTCGCCGACGAACCCGAAGAACGCGCGCAACCCGCTCCAGAGCTGGACGTCCGGCGGCTCCTCGGCCTCGACGCCGTGCGCGATCGCCTCCATCATCCGGGTCGCCTCACGGCGGATGCAGGTGGCGAACAGCTCTTCCTTCGAGCCCAGGTAGGCGTACAGCATCGGCTTGGAGATGCCCGCGACCTCGGAGATCTCGTCCATGGAGGCGGCGTGGAAGCCCAAGCGCGAGAAGACGTCCACCGCGGCGTCCATGATCTGCCGCTCGCGCACCGCGCGTGGCAGTCTCTTGGCCCGACCCGGGCGAACCGGTTGCTCCGCGTGCATCGCACCCCCTCCGATGGCTGGCACAAGATTACTCCGAGCCCCTTGCCGCCTTACCTACTCGCCAGTAGGCTTACCTGCCAGTAGGTAGCGGAGGTGTCACACATGACCATCGACCTCACCACCGAGGCGATCGCGAAGCTCAGCCCCCAAGAGCTGATCTCAACGCTCAGGCAGGTCGACCCGGGCGACCCGGCGCTCTCCGACGTCGACATCGACGTCATCGCGCGCGGCATCGACCCGAAGAAGCTCGGCCGCGACGAGTTCGCCGACCTGCTGGACGCCTTGGGCGCGCTGGCCGACGGTGGTGCCGACCTCGACCTGGCCAAGATGGACCCGCAGAACTTCGCCCGGATCATCTCGCGCGCGTCCAAGGACCAGATCGAGGCCGTGACGTCGAGGCGCGGGCTGCGCGAACGCGTGCTGGACGAGGTGTTCCGGCGCATGGAGGCGCACTTCCGCAGCGAACGCGCGGGCGCCACCCGTGCCGTCGTGCACTTCCGGCTGACCGGCGGGTTCGACGGCGACGACCTGTACGAGGCGATCATCGAGGACGCCGCGTGCACGATCAACAAGGGCGAGACCCGTGACCCCAGGGCGGTCGTCACGTTGGGACCGGTGGAGTTCCTGAAGCTCGCGACCGGCAACGCGTCGGCCCCGGTGCTGTTCATGACCGGCAAGCTGAAGGTCAAGGGCGACCTGGGCTTCGCGGCCGGGTTCATGAGCTTGTTCAACATTCCGAAGGCGTGAGGGGACCATGGGCGGCTTTTCGCTGGAGCTCAACGAGGACCAGCTTGACCTGCGCGAGTGGGTGCACGGCTTCGCGAAGGACGTGATCCGGCCCGCGGCGGCGGAGTGGGACGAGCGCGAGGAGACCCCGTGGCCGGTGATCCAGGAGGCCGCCAAGATCGGCCTGTACGGGTTCGAGTCGCTGGCCACCTGGTTCGCCGACCCCATCGGCCTGTCGCTGCCCATCGCCACCGAGGAGCTGTTCTGGGGTGACGCCGGGATCGCGCTGGCGTTGATGGGCACCGGGTTGGCGGCGGCGGGCATCTTCGCCTCCGGCGAGCCCGAGCAGCTCGCCGAGTGGGTGCCCGAGTGCTTCGGCACGGAGGACGAGCCGAAGCTGGCGGCGTTCTGCGCCTCCGAGCCGCAGGCCGGCTCCGACGTGTCGGGCTACCGGACGCGGGCGGTGTACGACGAGGCCAACGACGAGTGGGTGCTCAACGGGCAGAAGGCGTGGGCGACCAACGGCGGCATCGCTAACGTCCACGTCGTGACGGCGGTCGTGGACTCCTCGTTGGGCACGCGTGGCCAGGCGGCGTTCGTCGTGCCACCGGGCACGCCGGGGCTGTCGTCACCGGGCAAGATTCGCAAGCACGGGATGCGGGCGTCGCACACGGCCGACGTGTTCCTGGACGACGTGCGCGTGCCCGGTCGCTGCCTGCTCGGTGGCAAGGAACGCCTGGAGGCCCGGCTGGCTCGGGCCCGTGAAGGCCAGAAGGCCGGCGGCCAGGCCGCGATGGCGACGTTCGAGACGACCCGCCCGACCGTCGGCGCGATGGCGGTGGGCGTGGCGCGTGCGGCTTACGAGTACGCCCTGGAGTACGCCAAGGACCGCGAGGCGTTCGGCCGGAAGATCATCGAGAACCAGTCGATCGCGTTCGACCTGGCGAACATGAAGATGGAGATCGACGCGTCCCGCCTGCTGGTGTGGCGAGCCGCCTGGATGGGCCGCAACAACGTCCCCTTCACCGCGGGCGAGGGCTCGATGTCCAAGCTCAAGGCGGGCGAGGTCTCGGTGTGGGCGACGGAACGCGCGATCCACATCCTGGGTGGGGCCGGGTACACGCGCGAGCACCCGGTCGAGCGGATGCACCGTGACGCGAAGATCTTCACCATCTTCGAGGGGACCAGCGAGATCCAGCGGTTGGTGGTGGCCAGGGCCATTTCCGGGATGCACATCAAGTGAGTGGTCTTCCCGGGCTCGCCCGGGTCGGGGTGGGGTCTTCAGGACGCGGGAGACCCCACCCGAAGTCTTTTGGCCGGCTGTCGCGGCGGCTGCGGGGTTAGGGTCGCGGGGTGATCGGGGTGGTGTACGACGACTGGTCGACGTTGCACACCGAGTCGGTGGTGTTGGGCTTCCAGCGCGTCGCCGAGTACGTGGCGCCCGAGTGGCCCGATCCGCGCAAGCCGCAGCAGTTCCACCTGGACATCGGGGTGAAGGACCTCGGCGTGGCCAGGGCCGAGGTCCTTCGGTTGGGGGGCGTTGTTGGACGAATCCCACGAGGTGTGGTGGGTGTTCGCCGATCCCGCCGGGCACCCGTTCTGCCTGGTGTGGGAGTGAGGGTCAGCGGCCGGCTTCGGTCAGCCACGCGCGTTCGGCGGTGGTGTCCGGGATCGGGGTCTCCCAGCCGTTGATCTTGGCGATCAGCTGCCAGTAGCGCTCGGCCCGCGGGTCGCCGAACTCCTCCAGGCGGCGGGACAGCTCCGGGCCCACGCCCGGCACGTCCAGCGTTGACGCCCACTTCTCGTTGATCTCGGCGACGATCGACGCCGCCTCCGGCGAACGCGGGTCGATGCCGGCGTCCAGCGCCTCGCGCGCCCGGCCGAAGGCGTACTGGAACGCCTCCATCTGCGCAGGCGTGCTCGGCGACATGTCCGCGCCTTCGGCCCGCAGCTCCTCGTGCCGCTGCGACATCCGCCGGACCGACGCCCGGAAGTCCGGGTCGCGCACCAGGTTCACCAGCTCGATCCACGCCTCCAACTGCTCGGGCGACGGGTCGTCCGGCAGCTCCACCCGGACCGACCTCATCCGCTGCTCGAAGGTCGGCTCCAGGTCGAAACCACCGAACACGTCGTCGAAGAAGTCGTCCAGGATCGCCTGCCGCTCCTCCTCCGACAGCCGCGCCAACTCGTGCACCATCTCCACCTCCCCGTTCCGCGCCACGACCCGCAGCACGGCCCGGCGCAGCCGGAGCGTGCGCATCTGCGCGTCGATGGCTTCCGCGTGAGTCCGCGCCACCTCGGCGACGGACACCTCCCGCGCCAGCACCCGTTGCGCGGTGGGCAGGTCGACGCCCAGGGCGCGCAGGGTCCGCACGAGCTTGAGCCGCGCCAACCCGTCGACGTCGTAAGTGCGGAACCCGCCCGCCGTGCGCCCCGCCACGGGGATCACGCCGGAGTCGGAGTAGAACCGGATCGTCCGCGTGGACAGCCCGGTCATCCGCGCCAGTTCGCCGATCGAGTAGTGCGTCACGGGGACCACCCTGAACTCTCCAGTCGCTGGAACCTCAACCTATTAACGCGCTCGTCCGGCACCATGGTGCGTTGTGCTGGTGACTGTGCGAAGCCTGTTCGACGCCTACTGGCCCGCGGCGACGGCCTTGTTGGTCTTCTTCTGGGTGTGGCGGCTGGCGAAGGCGTCGCTGCGGCTCTGGATGGGCGAAGAGCGCCTCGAAGAACCGCCCGAGCGGAGGTCGGACGACGACGAGGTTCGTCTGCCGGAAGGTGCCGGCGGGTCGATGGCGTGGGCGGTGGTCAAGTGGCTGTTGCTGGCCTGCGTGCTCGCGGCCGCCACGGGCTACGGCTTGTTCCGGCTGCTCGGCAGCCCGCGGTTGCCCTCGAGCTCGAGCTTCAGCACCACCGAGCTGCTCGACCTGCTCAAGATCGGCTTGGCCGTGATCGGCGGTCTGGGCGCCGTGGTGGCGCTCGCGGTGGCCTACCGCAAGCAGCAGGTCTCCGAGGCGGCGCACGTCATCGCCACCCACCAGGAACAGCGGGAGCGCACGAAGTTCTTCAACGAGCGGTACGTCAAGGCCGCCGAGCAGCTCGGGCACGAGCGCTTCGCGGTGCGGCTCGCGGGCGTCTACGCCATGGTCAGCCTGGCCGACGACTGGCCCGCACAACGCCAGACCTGCGTCAACGTGCTGTGCGGTTACCTCCGCACGCCCTACCCGACCGACGACCCGACCGAGCGCGAGGTGCGCCAGGAGATCATGACCACGCTGCTCGACCACGTCTGGGACCAGGGGTGGCACTCGCAGACGGTCGACCTCGACTTCCGCGGCGTCGAGTTCGAGAACCTCGACCTGTCGCGACGCACGTTCCGCGGGAACTTCCACTTCGACAACGCGGTGTTCCACGGCGACACCGCCGACTTCAGCAAGTGCATCGTCACCGGTGACGTGAGCTTCCGCGGCGCCAGGTTCGCGGCCAAGCGCACGACGTTCAGCGAGCTGTCACTGCGACGTGCCGTGCTGGACTTCAGCCAAGCGCACTTCACCGGCGGCACGGTCGACTTCTCCGTGGCGGACCTGACCAACGGGACCATCAACCTGAGCCGGACGACCGTCCAGGACACGGTGGTGGACTTCGAGTGGCTGATGGCCCAGCACGGCGTCATCTCGTTGGACGAAGCCGAGCTGCGCAACGCGACGATCGACCTCTCCTCGGTCAACGTGCTGCCGATGAAGATCCGCGACCGCAGCCGGTCCGAGATCACCTTCCGGTCGGTCGTGGCCAACGGGTCCACCATCAAGTTCAACGGGAGCAAGCTCGACCGAGCGGGTCTGGTGGTGGACGGCGCCCGGTTCCTCGACTGTGCGCTGGAGGCGACGTCGGCGGAGGCCATGTACGTCGACCTCAGTGCCAAGGACGCCGAGTCCGACGACTTCGTGCGGCAGTTGCGCCGAATGAGGAACGCCGGGAACCGCGAGGGTTCCCGGCGTTCAGCGGCACGGGTGGATCAGTAGGTCATCGCCACGCCCGGGTCGGCCAGGAGCGCGCCGACGTCGGCCAGGAACTGCGAGCCCTGCTGGCCGTCGACCACTCGGTGGTCGAAGCTGAGGGCCAGTTGGCACACCTTGCGCGGGACGACCTGGCCGTCCACCACCCAGGGCATGTCGCGGATCGCGCCCAGGGCCAGGATCGCCGACTCGCCCGGGTTGATGATCGGCGTGCCCGTGTCGACGCCGAAGACGCCGACGTTGGTGATGGTGATCGTGCCGCCCAGCATGTCCGCGGGCGTCGTCTTGCCCTCGCGGGCGGTCGTGGCCAGGTCGTCCAGGGCCACGGCCAGCTCGCGCAGCGACATGCGGTCGGCGTCGCGGACCTTCGGGACGACGAGGCCCCTCGGGGTCGCGGCGGCGATGCCGAGGTGCACGTAGTCCTTGTAGACGATCTCCTGCGCCGCGTCGTCCCACGTCGCGTTGACGTCGGGCGTGCGGCGGACGGCCAGGGTGACCGCCTTGGCGGCGAACGCCAGCGGCGTCAGCTTGACGTCGCGGAACTGCGGCGCGTTCTTCAGCCTCGCCCGCAGCTCCATCATCGGGGTCACGTCGACGGTCAGGAACTCCGTGACGTGCGGCGCGGTGAACGCGCTGTCCACCATCGCCTGCGCGGTCGCCTTGCGGACGCCCTTGATCGGCACCCGGCGTTCCAGCGACCCGGTGTCGGCGGTGGCCGCCGCCGGGACCGGGGTCGGGGCCGTCACGGCCTGCTCGACGTCCTCCCGCGTGATCACGCCACCCGGGCCGGAGCCCGCCAGCGCGTACAGGTCGACGCCGAGGTCCTTGGCCAGCTTGCGCACCGGCGGCTTGGCCAGCGGCACGTACCCGCCACGCGGGGCCACCGGTTCCGCCACGACCGGAGCCGGAGCGGGAACGGGAGCGGGATCGGGAACGACCGGCGCGGGGGCGGCGGCGACCGGGGTCGGGGCGTCCTTGCGCGGGCGGCGCTTCGCGGAACCGGCCCGCGGGCCGTAGCCGACCAGCGTGGCGATCCGGCCGCCCGGCATCTCCTCGCCGATCTTGCCGTTCGACTCCGCCGGCGCGGGCGACGACGCCGAGCCCGACGGGTCGACGTCGATCGTGATGATCGGGACGCCGACCTCGACCGTCTGCCCGGTCTCGACCAGCAGCTCGGTCACCACGCCGTCCCACGGGCACGGCAGCTCGACGGCGGCCTTGGCGGTCTCGATCTCGACGATGACCTGGTTGACCTTCACCGCGTCACCCGGCTTGACGTGCCAGGTGAGGATCTCGGCCTCGGTCAGCCCCTCCGCCGTGTCGGGCAGGGGGAACTGCTTGTACTGCGGCACGGCTATCCCCTTACCAGGCCAGCGAGCGGTCGACGGCGTGCAGCACCCGGTCGAGGTCGGGGAGGAACTCCTCCTCCAACTTCGACGGCGGGTACGGGGTGTCGAACCCGGTCACCCGCAGCACCGGCGCCTGCAGGGAGTAGAAGCACTCCTGCTGCACCTTGGCCGCGATCTCGCTGGAGATGGAGGACTCGCTGGGCGCCTCGGTCACCACGACCAGCCGGCCGGTGCGCCGCACCGACTCGTACACGGGCGCGAGGTCGAGCGGGGACAGCGTGCGCAGGTCGATGACCTCCAGCGAACGCCCCTCCTCCTCGGCCGCCGCGGCGGCGTCCAACGACGTGCGCACCATCGGCCCGTAGGTCACGAGCGTGACGTCGGTGCCGGTGCGCAGCGTGCGCGAGGCGAACAGCGGTCCGGGCGCGGCGGTCGTGTCGACCTCGCCCTTCTCGTAGTAGCGCCGCTTCGGCTCGAAGAACAGCACCGGGTCGTCGCAGTCGATGGCCTGCTGGATCATCCAGTAGGCGTCGGCCGGGTTCGAGCACGCCACGACCTTGAGGCCGGCGGTGTGCGCGAAGTACGACTCGGGCGACTCGGAGTGGTGCTCGACCGCGCCGATGCCGCCGCCGAACGGCACCCGGATCACCATGGGCACCTTGAGCCTGCCCTGGGTGCGGAAGTGCAGCTTGGCGACCTGCGACACGATCTGGTCGAAGCCGGGGAAGATGAACCCGTCGAACTGGATCTCGCACACCGGCCGGTAGCCGCGGATCGCGAGGCCGACGGCGGTGCCGATGATGCCCGACTCGGCCAGCGGGGTGTCCAGCACGCGCTGCTCGCCGAAGTCCTTCTGCAGGCCGTCGGTGATCCGGAAGACGCCGCCGAGCTTGCCGACGTCCTCACCCATCACGATGACCTTGGGGTTGGCCTCCATCGACGCGCGCAGGCCGTTGTTCAACGCCTTGGCGATGGTCAGCGTCTGCACCGCGGCCGGCGCGGCGGACGTGGGGCGGTCCATCGTCGGAGCAGCCATCAGTGCTCACCTCCCGCGAACCCGGCGTGGTAGGCCAGGAACTCGTCGCGTTGCGCCTCCAGGACGGGGTTGCCCTCGGCGTAGACCTCGCTGAAGATGCGCCCGGCCGGCGGGTCGGGCAGGTTCACGCAGTAGTCCCGCAGCTCGATCGCGATCTGCTCGGCCTCGGCCTCGACCGACTCGAAGAACGCCTGGTCGGCCCACTGCTGCTTGACCAGGTGCACCTTGACCCGCTCGATCGGGTCCTTGAGCTTCCACAGCTCCAGCTCGTCGGACAGCCGGTAGCGCGACGGGTCGTCGGACGTGGTGTGCGCGTCCATGCGGTAGGTGAACGCCTCGATCAGGATCGGGCCGTTGCCCTGCCGGCACTCCTCCAGCGCCCAGCGGGTGACCGCGAGGGTGGCCAGCACGTCGTTGCCGTCGACCCGGATGCCGGGGAAGCCGTAGCCGCGCGCCCGCTGGTAGAGCGGGAGGCGGGACTGGCGCTCGGTCGGCTCGGAGATCGCCCACTGGTTGTTCTGGCAGAAGAACACCAGCGGCGCGTCGTAGACCGCGGCCCACACGAAGCCCTCGTGCACGTCGCCCTGGCTGGTCGCGCCGTCGCCGAAGAAGCAGATGGTGGCCTCGCCGTCGGCGTCGCCGACCTTGCCGTCGAACTTCTGCCCCATGGCGTACCCGGCGGCGTTGAGCACCTGGTTGCCGATGACGATCGTGTACGGGTGGAAGCGGTGCTCGACCGGGTCCCACGTGCCGTTGTCCGTGCCGCGGAAGATGCCCAGCAGCTCGGTGGGCTTCACGCCGCGCGTCCACGCGATGCCGTGCTCGCGGTAGCTCGGGAACGCCATGTCCTGCGGTCGCAGCGCCCGGCCCGCGCCGATCTGCGCGGCCTCCTGGCCCAGCAGCGGCACCCAGATGCCCAGCTCGCCCTTGCGCTGCAGCGCGTTGGCCTCGCGGTCGACCCGGCGGACCAGGACCATGTCGCGGTACAGCCCGCGCAGCTCCTCGCCGGTGATGTCGATGTCGAAGTCCGGGTGCTGGACGCGCTCGCCCTCGGGGGTGAGCAGCTGCACCAGGTCGGCGCCGCCCTCGTCTGTCGCTCGCAAGCCTGCGATCACCTGTTCCGCTGTCGGTTTGGCAGCAGTGGCCGGCGCGGCATCCGGCCCTGGGTGCGTCCATTTCTCGGGGGACGACATGCGCCTTGTCTCCTCGTCTACGAGGCCGCCCGGTCGCTTGTGGCGACCGTGCGCGGCTGCACCGCCAGTCGCCGTCGCCCCCGGGGTGTGGGGGTCGGGCAACCGTCGGCGCTGACGGTGTTCTCATCCACATCCTGACATGGCGTCACCCGACATGGTGAGCCCCGTCCCAGTTCGTAATCTGCCGTGCAGCGGCCTGACGTGCGGTAACGGTTGGACGGCCAATCTTCGGCCGTCCGAGTAGAGCGTCCGATTGTCGGACGGTGCCGTCCCGGTTACCGATCGTTAACCCCTTGCGTGCGCTTTCGGACACCCGCGGTGGGCCGCAACGCCCCACGTCGGCCGTTCCGCGTTGGATGGACTACCGACCATCGGCCCGGCCGAGCATTTCCACCACGCGAAACCACGCCCGGGCCCCTGCGCCGTGACAGGATCGGGGCGTGGACCGTTCAGCGCTGACCCGTACCGTTCGCGGGCTCTGGGACGACGACATCCTCCCGAGCCTGTCCGCCTTGGTCGCGGTGCCCGCGATCTCCCCGATCTTCGACCCCGCGTGGGCCTCGCACGGCCACCTGGCCGCCGCGGTGGAGCACGTGCGCGCCTGGCTCGCCGACCGCGACCTGCCCGGCACGACCGTCGAGGTCGTCCAACTGCCCGACCGCACGCCCCTGCTGCTGGTCGACGTGCCCGGCACCGCCCCGACGTCCGACACCGTGCTGCTGTACGGCCACTTGGACAAGCAGCCGCCGGTCGGCGGCTGGGGCGAAGGGCTCGGGCCGTGGACGCCGGTCGTGCGCGACGGGCGGCTCTACGGGCGCGGCGCGGCGGACGACGGCTACTCGGGCTACGCGGCGATCGCCGCGATCGAGGGCGTCCGGCGGGCGGGCGGCACGCACTCGCGGTGCGTCGTGCTGCTGGAGACCGGTGAGGAGTCCGGCAGCCCGGACCTGCCCGCGTACCTGGACCACCTGCGGCCCCGGCTGGGCGACGTGTCGCTGGTCGTGTGCCTGGACTCGGGCGGCAACGACTACGACCGGATGTGGCTGACCACGTCGTTGCGCGGGTTGGCGCAGGTCACGATGACCGTGCGGGTGCTGGAGAGCGGGCTGCACTCGGGCATGGCGAGCGGGATCGTGCCCTCGTCGTTCCGGATCGCCCGGCAGCTGCTCGACCGGCTGGAGGACTCCGCGACCGGCGAGGTGCTGGTGCGCGAGATGCACGTCGACATCCCGGAGCACCGGGTGGCGGAGGTGCGCGACGCGGTGGCCAGCACGCCCGGTGTGCTGGTCGGCAGCGTGCCGTGGGCGGCGGGGACGCAGCCGATGGGCGAGGACGAGGTGGAGCTGGCGCTCAACGCCGGGTGGCGGCCGACGCTGTCGGTCACCGGCGCGTCCGGGCTGCCCGAGCCCGATGACGCGGGCAACGTGCTGCGGCCGTTCACCACGCTGGTGCTGAGCTTCCGGCTGCCGCCCACGGCGGACTCGAAGGCGGCGATCGAGGCGGTGCGCCGGGCGTTGACGACCGACGTGCCGTACGGGGCCGCGGTGGAGCTGTCGCGCGTCGAGTTCGCGGACGGGTGGAACGCGCCGGAGCTCGCCCCGTGGCTGCGCGAGACGCTGGACCGGGTCGGCAAGGAGGTGTTCGACGCGCCGTGGCGGACGGTCGCGCTGGGCGGCTCGATCCCGTTCATGGGCCTGCTGCACGAGGCGTACCCGCGGGCGCAGTTCCTCGTCACGGGCGCGGTCGGGCCGGATTCGAACTGCCACGTGCCGGACGAGTGGCTGCACCTGGCGCACGCGGCCCGGATCACCGAGGCCGTGGCCGTGGTGCTGGACGCGCACGCCCACCGGGGAGTCGAGCGGTAGCCACGCAGCGTGACGACGCGCCCACCTGACCGGGTTCGCAAACACCGGCCGGAGATGTGACCTAACCCGCCGGTAACCGGGTTTACTGAACCGATGCCGCACACTGGCCGAGTGAACGAGCACAGCCGGCAAGCCGAGCGGACGCGGTTGGCGGAGTCCGACTCCCCGACCGCGCCCTGGCGCCTCTGGGGCCCCTACCTGGCCGGACGGCAGTGGGGCACGGTGCGCGAGGACTACTCGGCGGGCGGCGACGCGTGGACGTCGTTCCCCTTCGACCACGCCCGCTCCCGTGCCTACCGCTGGGGTGAGGACGGCATCGCGGGCATCTGCGACGTGCACGGCTTCCTCAACCTCGGGATCGCGCTGTGGAACGGCCGCGACCCGATCCTCAAGGAGCGCTACTTCGGGCTCACCAACAACGAGGGCAACCACGGCGAGGACGTCAAGGAGCACTGGTGGGTGACCGACGGCACCCCGACGCACTCGTGGATGCAGGTCGTCTACCGGTACCCGCAGCGTGAGTTCCCCTACGCCGAGCTGCGCGAGATGGCCCTGCGCGCCGGCCGCAACGAGCGCGAGCCGGAGCTGTCCGACACCGGCGCGCTGGACGAGAACCGGTTCTTCGACGTGCGGGTCAGCTACGCCAAGGCGGGCCCGAAGGACATCTGCGTCGAGCTGACCGCCACCAACCACGGCCCGGACCCCGCGCCGCTGCACCTGCTGCCGCAGTTCTGGTTCCGCAACACGTGGGCGTGGGGCCGTGACGACCGCAAGCCGACCCTGCGCGCCGGCACGCGCGACGGCTGGCGCCGGATCACCGCCGAGCACGGCGCGCTGGGCCGCTACACGCTGCACGTGGAGGGCACCCCCACGCTGCTGGTCACCGACAACGAGACCAACGAGGTCGAGCTGTTCGGCACCCAGCGCAACCCGACCCGCTACACCAAGGACGGCATCGACCGGTACGTCGTCGGCCAGGACGCGACGGCGTGCCAGGTCGTCGGGCCCGACGACACCAGCGAGCCGGGCACGAAGGTCGCCGCCTGGTACTCGTTCGACCCGGTCGAGCCGGGCGAGGCGGTGACCGTGCGGCTGCGGCTGGTGGAGGGCGACGGGCACCTCGACGCGTTCGGGCCGAGCTTCTCCGACACCGTCGACCAGCGCAAAGCCGAGGCCGACGAGTTCCACCACACCGACCTGGACCCCAAGCGCGCGGCCGTGGTCAGACGCGCGCTGGCCGGCCTGATGTGGACCAAGCAGCACTACCGCTTCCGCACCACCGAGTGGCTCGACGGCGACCCGGCGCAGCCGGCCGCGCCCACGTCCCGCAAGAACATGCACGCCCGCAACGCGCACTGGCGGCACTTCGACGTGGCCGACGTGATCTCCATGCCGGACGAGTGGGAGTACCCGTGGTTCGCCGCGTGGGACCTCGCCTTCCACACCGTGCCGTTCGCGAAGGTCGACCCGGCGTTCGCCAAGGAGCAGCTGCTCCTGCTGTGCCGGGAGTGGCTGATGCACCCCAACGGTCAGTTGCCCGCCTACGAGTGGGAGTTCGGCGACGTCAACCCGCCGGTGCACGCGTGGGCGGCGTTGCAGGTCTACCGGTCCGAGGAGGTCAAGGACCGCAAGTTCCTGGCGAAGATCTTCCACAAGCTGCTGCTCAACTTCTCCTGGTGGGTCAACCGCAAGGACGCCGACGGCAGCTACCTGTTCGAGGGCGGCTTCCTCGGCATGGACAACATCGGCCCGGTGAACCGGTCGGAGCCGATGCTGGGCCAGTGGCGGCTGGAGCAGTCCGACGCCACGTCGTGGATGGCGGCCTACAGCCTGCACCTGATGCAGATCGCGCTGGAGCTGGCGCGGCACGACGAGTCGTACGAGGACGTGGCCACGAAGTTCGTGGAGCACTTCCTGAGCATCGCCGAGGCGTCCACGCAGTTCGGTTCCGGCGGGCGCGGCATCTGGGACGAGACCGACGGCTTCTGCTACGACGTGGTGTCGCGGCGGCTGCCGGACGGGCACGTCGAGTCGCAGCCGGTGCGGGTGCGGTCGATGGTGGGCCTGATCCCGGTGCTGGCGTGCGCGGTGCTGGAGCCGTGGGTGTTCGAGGAGCTGCCCGACTTCGCCCGGCGGCTGGAGCACCTGCTGGCCAAGCGGCCCGAGTTGCAGCAGTTCCTCAGCCGCAGCGGCGGCGGTGCGCTGCTGAGCCTGCTGGACGAGCGCAAGCTGCGGCGCGTGCTGAGCCGGATGCTGGACGAGGGCGAGTTCCTGTCCCCGCACGGCATCCGCAGCCTGTCCGCGGCGCACCGCGAGGGCCTGGAGGTGCAGGTCGCCGACCAGGAGCACCGGATGGGCTACGAGCCGGGCGAGTCGCGCACGCCGATGTTCGGCGGCAACTCCAACTGGCGCGGCCCGGTGTGGTTCCCGACCAACGCCCTGCTGGTGGAGGCCCTGCGCACGATCGAGGAGTTCCACGACGGCCGGTTCCACGTGGAACTTCCCACCCGCAGCACCCGGCACGTGACGGCGGGTCAGGCGGCGGACGAGCTGGTCAGACGGCTGGTGTCGCTGTTCCTGCCCGACCACGACGGCCGCCGGCCCGCGGACGGCAAGAGGATCGAGTCGACCGATTCACCCTTGTGGCGGGAGCACGTCACCTTCAGCGAGTACTTCGACGGCGACACGGGTGAAGGGCTGGGCGCGACGCACCAGACCGGGTGGACCGCGCTGGTCGCCAGCCTGTTGACGGATCGTCGCCAAACCGGCGCTCTGGGTGAATCAACTGTGTGATGAAGGCCAAACGGCTGAACGATTTGCTGCCGTCCAGTCCCTGTGACGCAAGATTGATGCACACCGAAGTTCTGTAACACGCACGTGCTGTGCACCCAGTCACCCAAGTGGCAGTATGCCGAACACTCGACCGACACAGTTACGAGGAGTGACGCCGTGGCCCGTCGTACCAGGCACGCTGCGCTCGCCCTGATTCCCGTGCTCGCCTTGGCGGCCACGATGACGGCGTGCGCGACCAAGGTCAACAACGGCTCGTCAGGCGACGGGTCCAACATCGCCCTGGTCCAGAGCGGCAAGCTGGTCACCTGCACCCACCTGTCCTACAAGCCGTTCCAGTACAGCGAGGGCGACAAGACCGTCGGCTTCGACGTCGACCTCGTCGACCTGGTGGCCAAGGACCTGGGCGTCACCCAGGAGATCTTCGACACCCCGTTCGAGACCATCACCTCGGGCACGAGCTTCAGCGCCAACCAGTGCGACGTCGCCGCGGCCGGCATGACGATCACCGAGGAGCGCAAGCAGGCGATCGACTTCTCCGACCCGTACTTCGAGGCCTCGCAGGCGCTGCTGGTCAAGAAGGGCTCCGGGATCAAGGACCTGGCCGGGCTGAAGGGCAAGAAGCTCGCCGTCCAGCAGGACACCACCGGTGAGAAGTACGCCAACGACAACGCGGCGGCCAACGGCTACACCGTGGTCCAGTTCGAGGACCTGCCGCTGATGGAGACCGCCGTGCGCACCGGGGCGGTGGACGCGGGCATCAACGACAACGGCGTGCTGTTCGACTACGCCAAGGAGTTCCCCGACACCGAGGTCACCGCCGAGTTCGACACCGGTGAGCAGTACGGCATCGGCGTCAAGAAGGGCAACACCGCCCTGCTGAACAAGGTCAACGAGGTCTTGAAGAAGGCCAAGGACAGCGGCGAGTACGACAAGATCTACGAGAAGTGGTTCGGCAAGAAGCCGGAGTCGAAGTAACCGGCTGACCGCGGGGCCGGTGCTGCCAGGCACCGGCCCCGCGCCTTGTCCACCCACCGCGCGAGGAATCCACATGGCACTCTCGAAGCGACAACGGGCGCACGCGATCCGCGCCGGCCAGTACGGCCTGCTGGTCGTGGTGGTCGCCGCCCTGGTGCTCACCGCCGACTGGGAACAGGTCCGCAAGGCGTTCTTCAACACCGAGATCGCCGCGGCCATGTTCCCCAACGTCATCACCGTGGCGTTGAAGAACACGATCCTCTACACCGCCCTCGGCTTCGCGTTCGGCCTGGCGCTGGGCCTGGTGCTGGCGCTGATGCGGCTGTCGTCGGTCGCGCCGTACCGCTGGATCGCCATCGTCTACATCGAGGTCTTCCGCGGTGTGCCGGCGCTGCTGGTCTTCATCGCCATCTACTACGGCGTGCCCATCGCGTTCCAGATCCAGTTCGACCCGCTGAGCACGGTGATGCTGGCGCTGGGCGGCGTGGGCGCGGCCTACATGGCCGAGACGATCCGGGCCGGCATCCAGGCCGTGCCCAAGGGCCAGATCGAGGCGGCTCGCTCGCTGGGCATGTCCAGCGCCCGCGCGACGGTGACCATCGTCATCCCGCAGGCGTTCCGGATCATCCTGCCGCCGCTGACCAACGAGCTGATCCTGCTCACCAAGGACTCGTCGCTGATCTACATCCTGGGCCTGTTCCGCGAGCAGTACGAGCTGACCAAGTTCGGCCGCGAGACGCTGAGCCGGTCGCCGTCGCTGACGCCGATCCTCATCGCGGGCCTGTGCTACCTGATCATCACGCTGCCGCTGGGCCACCTGTCGCGGTACCTGGAGAAGCGCACGGGCGGCAAGAAGATCAGCACGCCGGAGTCGACCGGGTTGGGGGTGTCGGCGTGAGCGACGTCGTCGTGGAGATCACCGGGCTGAAGAAGTCGTTCGGCGAGCTCGAGGTGCTCAAGGGCATCGACGTCCGGGTCGACCGGGGTGACGTCGTCTGCGTCATCGGGCCGTCCGGCTCGGGCAAGTCCACGCTGCTGCGCTGCGTGAACCTGCTGGAGGAGCCGAGCGGCGGCAAGATCGTCGTCCACGGCGTGGAGCTGACCGACCCCGACGTGGACATCGACCGGGCCCGCACCAAGATCGGCATGGTGTTCCAGTCGTTCAACCTGTTCTCGCACCTCAACGTGCTGGCGAACCTCACGGTCGCGCAGCGCAAGGTGCTCAAGCGCAGCGAGCAGGAGGCGCAGGAGATCGCGCTGCGCAACCTGGAGCGGGTGGGGCTGTCGGACAAGGTGAACGCCATGCCCGCGCAGCTGTCCGGCGGCCAGCAGCAGCGCGTGGCCATCGCGCGGGCGCTGTCGATGGACCCGGACGTGATGCTGTTCGACGAGCCGACCTCGGCGCTGGACCCGGAGCTCGTCGGCGACGTGCTCGGGGTGATGCGGCAGCTCGCCGACGAGGGCATGACGATGCTCGTGGTGACCCACGAGATGCAGTTCGCCCGCGAGGTGGCCGACCGGGTGCTGTTCATGGACGGCGGGTACGTCGTCGAGGAGGGCCCGGCCGAGCAGGTCATCGGCGCGCCGCGGCACGAGCGCACGCAGTCGTTCCTGGCCCGCGTGCTCGACCCGACGCACCAGGGGCCGCGCGGCGCGTGAGCCGCGTCCGCCGAACCCGCCCCGGGTGTCGGTGGCTGCCCCTATTGTCGATCTCATGGCTGAGGTGGGGGCGCGGGGGCTGGACGTGTTCGACCCCAGCCCGCCGCGCTCCGCCCGGATGGCCGCGGCCGACGTGCTGCGCGGCTTGGGCGAGCCGGACGGGACGTGGCGGTTGCCCCGGCGGCGGGCCGGGATGCCCCCCGTCGTGCGGGTGGCGGACAAGTTCCTGACCGGCGTGCTGGACCTGCGGGCGATCGAGTTCCCGTACCTGCTGGAGTTCGTGCGCTGCCGGTTCGAGGAGCCGCCGGACCTGCGGCAGGGCAAGCTGGCCGGGATCGAGTTCGCCGACTGCCGGCTGCCCGGGCTGTCGGCGCGCAACCTGAGCTGCGCCAACGAGGTGTCGCTGGCCGGCAGCGCGGTCGAGGGCCTGGTCGACCTGGTGGACGCGGACGTGGCCGGCTCCTTGTCGTTGCGCGACAGCGCGCTGGTCGTGCCGGACGGGATCGCGCTGCACGCCGACCGGTTGAAGCTGGCGGGCGGGCTGCTGGCGCAACGGGTGCGCGTCACCGGCGAGCTGCGGATGGCGGGCGCGCACGTCGGCGGGTACTGCAACTTCAGCGGCGGCTCGCTCACCAACCCGTCGAGCCACGCGTTCAACGGCACCGGGCTGCACGTCGGCGGCAACCTGCTGATGAACGACTGCGCGCTGCGCGGCACCGTGCTGCTCGCCGCCGCACGGGTCGACTCGGCGCTGACGTTGCGCGGCACGACCGCCGCCGACGGGCGGGCCGACGACGACGCGCTGGACCCGCACTCCGACCCGGACGCCACGCTCGTGTTCGACCGCATCGCGGTGGGCGGCGACGTGCAGCTGGACCGGGGTTTCACCAGCTCGGGCCCGGTGCGCATGGTCAACGCCGCGCTCGGCGGCACGCTGTCGCTGTCCGGTGGGAGGTTCGACGCGATGGGCGCGCCGGACGGCGAGCCGACCGGCTACGGCCGCGCGCTGGCCACGGACACCGCCGAGCCCACGGGCTTCGGGCGCGCCCTGCACCTGGACGGCACGACGGTCGGCGGCGACATCATCGGCCGCCAGGCGACCGTGCGCGGCCAGCTCAGGATGGTCGACCTCCAGGCCAGGGGCAGCCTGATCCTCGACGGGTCCACGCTGGACAACCCGCGCGCGGACGCGGTGCTGGGCAACCGGTCCCGCATCGGCAGCAACCTCGCCGCCCGCGAGGTGGAGGTGACCGGCGGGCTGGAGCTGCGCGGCGTGCACGTGGGCGCGAACCTCGACCTGCGCGGCAGCCGGATCACCCGACCCGGGCGATACCGGCACCAGCCTGCGGGCAAGCCGTCGCTGGACGTCGGCGGCGCGGTCATCGGCCGCGACCTGATCTGCGCGCGTGGGGCGAAGGAGTTCGTCGCGCACGGCGGCGTGCGGGCCCGGCGGGCGCAGGTGGGCCGGATGGCCACGTTCGCGGGCGCGGTGCTCGGCGACAAGCTGGACGCGCACGCGTTGAACCTGCTCGGGATGCAGGTGCCGGAGCTGGAGCTGACCCCGATCGGCCCGCCGCGCGGCGACGTGACGCTGCGGCAGGTGCGCTGCACGGTGCTGGACGACAACGAGCACTTCTGGGGCGCGACCGGCTGGATCGACCTGGAGGAGTTCCGCTACGACTCGCTGCGCCACCCGATCGACCTGCGTGACGACGAGGAGGTCGAACGGCGGTTGCGCTGGCTGCGGCAGGCCATGCGGCGCACCTACCGGCCGGGTCCGTACGAGCAGTTCGCCGAGATGCTGCGGGCGGGCGGCAACGACGAGCACGCGGCCACCGTGCTGGTGGAGAAGCAGCGGTTGCGGTACCGGGCGGTGGCCGAGGGCCGCCGCTGGCTGCGGCCGCTGGTGCTGCTGTGGAGCTGGCTGCAACGCGCGATGGTCGGCTACGGCTACCGACCGGCTCGCGCGTTGGCGTGGCTGGTCGTGACGTGGCTGCTGGGCAGCCTCTACTTCGCCGCCGGGCCGGAGCTGTCGGAGATCAACCAGGACGACCAGCTGTCGTGGAACGCGTGGCTGTTCACGATCGACCTGGTCGTGCCGATCGTGGACTTCGGCAACAAGAACCGGTGGAACACGCCGGGCACGGCGCAGTGGATCGCGTCCGGGCTGATCGCGATGGGCTGGGTGCTGGCGACCACGGTGGCCGCGGGCCTGTCCCGGGTGTTGCGGCGCTGACCGGCGGCGCTGACCGGCGGCGCGGTCCCGGTCGCCGGCCGGGTGTGACCTAGGGTGTCGCGCGTGACGGACCTGGTGCTGGCACTGGACGTCGGCGGCACCAAGGTCGCCGGTGGGCTGGTGGACCGCGGTGGCGCGGTGCGGCGGTCGGTGCGGGTGGCGACGCCGCTCGGGTCGGCGGAGCGGACGTGGGACGCGGTGGCGTCCGTGGTCGAGCAGGTCGTGCGTGGTGAGGACGTGGCGGCGGTCGGCATCGCGTCGGCCGGGCCCGTGGACGCCGGCGCGGGGACGGTCAGCCCCATCAACGTGCCCGGGTGGCGCGGCTTCCCGCTGCGCGAGCGGGTGTCGGAGCTGCTGCCGGGCGTGCCGGTGGAGGTGGCGGGCGACGGGCCGTGCATGGCGCTGGGCGAGCACTGGCTCGGCGCGGGGCGCGACAGCCGGTTCCTGCTCGGGCTGGTGGTCAGCACGGGCGTCGGCGGCGGACTGGTGCTGGGTGGGCGGCCGTTCGGCGGGCGCACGGGCAACGCCGGGCACATCGGGCACGTGGTGGTGGAGCCGGACGGCGACCCGTGCCCGTGCGGTGGGCGCGGCTGCGCGGAGACGGTGGCCGGCGGGCCGCGGATGGTCGCGTGGGCGCGCCGCCAGGGCTGGCAGGCGCCGGACGGGGCGGACGCGGCGCTGCTGGCCGCGGCGGCGGGCGTCGGCGAGGAGATCCCGAAGGCCGCGTTCGAGCGGGCCGGGCGGGCGGTCGGCCTGGCGATCGCGGCGACGGCCGCGGTGGTCGACCTGGACCTGGCCGTGGTCGGCGGCGGGGTGGCGCAGGCGGGCGGGTTGTTGTTCGACCCGATCCGCCGGACCGTCGCCGACCACTGCGGACTGTCCTACCTGGACGGCTTGCGCGTCGAGCCCGCCCGGCTGGGTGGCCAGGCGGGGCTCGTCGGCGCCGCTCGGTTGGTGCTCGGCTAGCGGGTGCGGCCGGCTAGATGATTGATTCCTAGGGTTAGTGGTCGTAGGCGGTCAGGGAGCGCATGATCGGCTGGCCGGTGTGGTCGTTGTGCCAGATGGCGGCGGTCAGGGCGAGGATGCGTTGCAGGACGCGGGCGATC
>NZ_JAJUWT010000006.1 GCF_021390395.1 Saccharothrix sp. S26 | reverse complement strand
GGGTCGGTTCGAGGACGAGGGCTGGCGGCTGCGCAAGGACGGCACCCGCTTCTGGGCCAACGTCGTCATCACCGCCCTGTTCGACCAGTCCGGGCAGTTGCGCGGGTTCGCCAAGGTCACCCGCGACATGACCGAGCGCAGGCGGGTCGAGCAGACGTTGACCGAGCAGCGCCGGCTGGTCGGCCACCTGGTGGAGGCGCAGGAGCTGGAACGCCGCCGCATCGCCTGGGACGTGCACGACGACTCGATCCAGTCCATGGTCGCCGTCGGGATGCGGCTGCAACTGCTGGCCAACCGGCTGCCCGACCCGGAGGCCGCCGTGGTGCGGCAGCTGGACGAGGCCGTGCGGTCGTCCATCGGACGGCTGCGCAACCTGGTGTTCCGGCTGCGCCCGCCGGAACTCGACCGGCACAGCCTGGTCCAGGCGCTGGACCACTACCTGACCGACGTCGCCGGGTCGTGGGGCATCACCTACCGGTTGCGGCACGACCTGGACCAAGAGCCGCCTTCCGCGGCCGCCATCACGATCTTCCGCATCTGCCAGGAAGCGCTGACCAACGTCCGCAAGCACGCGCGGGCGTCGGCGGTGGAGGTGTCGCTGACCTCGGTCGACGACGGCACGCTGGTCGAGATCTCCGACGACGGCGTCGGGGTGGGCGAGGGGGCCGGCACGCCGTCCGAGGGGCCGACGTTCGACCACTTCGGCATGGTCGAGATGCGGGAACGCGCCGAGACGGCGGGTGGGTGGTGGTCGGTGGGCGAAGGCCCTCGTGGCGGTGCGGCGGTGAGGTTCTGGATCCCCACGTCCGACGGCGGTGAGCCGTGATCGAACCCAGGCTCAGCGTGGTGATCTCCGACGACGACCCGATGATCCGCGACGCGCTGCGCGAGGTGCTCGACGCCGAACCGGACTTCGAGGTCGTGGCGGTGGCGCGGGACGCGGACGAGGCGATCGAGCTGGTGGAGCGCCACGCGCCCGCCGTCGTGGTGCTCGACCTGCGCATGCCGGGCGGTGGCGGCGGCCGTGCCGCGCGGGAGATCAGGCTCCGGTCGCCCCGCACCGGCATCCTGGCTTTGTCGGCCTTCGCCGACCAGGAGAGCTACCGGGAGATCGAGTCGGCGGGCGTGGTCGAACAGCTCGTCAAGGGCGCGTCGAACAGCGACATCGTGGCGGCCGTCCGCCGCCTGGGACGACCGGGACGCCGCTGATGGGCGCTGGTGCGCCACCGCACCGGGGACGTACTGTCGACCTGGTACAACTGTGCTCCGACAACGCAGCGCAACGGGGAGTCGTCGTGGCCGAGCCGAAGGGGCAACCTTCACCGATCCTCGACATCCGTGTCACTCGTGCGGGTGAAGTGCTCGTCGTCGGCGTCTCGGGCGAGCTGGACATGGACACGGTCCCCGACGTCCGCGCCGCGATCTCCTCCGCGCTGGCCGAGCACGACGCGTCCGCCTTGGTCCTCGACCTGACCGAAGTCGGCTTCTTCAGCTCCGCCGGCCTGTCGCTGCTGTTGGACGCCCGCCGCCGGGTCGACACCCTGGCCGTCGTCGCAACCCGCCGCGCCGTGCTCCGCCCGATCGAGTTGACCTCCATCGGGACGCTGCTGACCGTGTTCGAGTCCGTCGACGAGGCACTGAGCCGGGTGTCGTCGAACGAGCACGCGCACCAAGCCGACCAGCTCGAGTCCTGACCTGTTCGGCGCGACGGATCTTCCCGGAGATCACGCACGCCCGGCCTTCGCCACCACCGCCCCGAGCGCCGCACGCACCCGTACCACCACCGCCGGCACCTGGTCCCGGCCCGTGAACGCCTCCACCACCGCCACCACGTCCGCCCGTGACGGCCCGCCGCGCGACCCCAGCCGTGCGCCGACCTCCTCCCCCAGCCACCGGGCGAAGACCAGGGGATCGACACCGGGCGGCGTCGTCGCGGCACCACCCTCGACCGCGGCGCGCAGGTCCGCCAACGCCCCGCCCAACGCCGACATCACCTCCCCCACCGGCGCCCGACGCAGCACGGTCAGCCACGGGCCGAGGAAGTCACCCCGCACGCGCCCTCGCCCGGACGGCCGGCGAGCCCCCGCCGGCAGCCCGGCCGCCACCAGCACCGTCCGCTCGGACTCGTCCGCGCGCCACGTCCATCTGTCCCAGTCGTCACCGAGGCTGGGCCCGTCCAGGGTCATCGCCTCGATCCGCCTGCCGGGGGTGGCCCGGATGGGTTCGACCTGCGAGCTGGGCAGGCCGAGTGCTCCCGTGACTTCCTCCGCCTAACCTGGTCGGGCACGGCCCGGCCACGCCGGTCACCGATCAGCACCGGCCGCCCGTCGAGCGTGTGGCGTTCGAGCCGGTGGTGCGCGGACAGCCAGATGTGCTGCAGGATGAACGCGATGTCGGCGCAGTCGCTGGGCAGCTCGTAGGCGGTGGCGATCAGGTTCGGCGGCAGGTTGCGGCGCCTCGGTCGGGTGGTCCACGAACCCGTCACCGACCCACGGCCGGTCGAACGCCGCGGGCGGCCCCGCGCCCGGTTCGAACCGGCGATCGGCCCGCCGGTCGCCGAACACCGCGAACTGCCCTGGCCGGCTGGTCTCGTGTCGCGGCTCGGGCCGGTGGTGCTCGCGCCGCCACCGGCGGTACGGCTCGGGGTCGGGGCCGACGGAGTCCTGCGACCGGAAGGTCTCCAGCGAGCGGAACGTCGCGATCCAGCCTTCGTAGGTGGGGAAGCGTTCCGGATCCCGGGTCGCGGGCTGGTGCACCGGCCGCATCGGCTGCCGCTGCACGACGGGCCGTGACCCGATCCACCGGGCCGTCGCCCGGTTCCCGGCCGCGCGTCGCAGGCCCACCAGGGCGTGCGGTGGGCCACGGCGTGCTCGCGTCGAGCGGACGACGCTGGCTCGTCCCGCTCCCCCGCCACCCGGTGCTCGATCATGCGACTCCCCACCACGGCCGGGCCCCATGATGCGGGCCGCCGCCGTCCACCTCCAGTGCGGGCGTGCGGCCGGAAGGGAGAACCGGACTGCCCTGACGGCCGCCGGCGCGCTCGCATGAATGGGCCAACCTCGGCCGAACGCCCGCCCCGGCGCCGATCGGAGCGGTTCCCTGGAGCCTTCCGGAAAGCTCCAGGGGGAACACGATGAGGAAACGTTCACTCGGCGTGCTGGCGGCAGGGGTGGCCGCCGCGCTGCTGTTGGGCGGGCAGACCGCCGCCACCGCCGAACCGCTCGCCGTCCCGTTGATCCAACCCGACCCGCTGCTGATGTTCCCGGCGGACCCGGCCGGGACCGACTGGGCGGCGGTCGCCCGCACCCGTGAGGCGACAGCGCAGGCACGGCGGCAGCGCGCGAGCGCGCAGGCACGGCCGTACCAGGAGAAGGAACCGGCCGGCACCAGGGGCACCAACGACACCCCGGCCACCGCCGAGCACATCGCGGGCTTCGGCACCGGTCGGCGCGCGGACTCGAAGATCGCGTTGACCGGTGACCTCCGGCCCGACGACACGATCCCGACGCTGCCGCCGTTCCCCGAGACCGACGACGCGATCGGCCTCGCCGGCGACACCGGCATCCCGGCCGCCCGTCGTTCGGCCCGCACCAGCGGCGTCATCGGCGACGGCCCGCACGGCAGCGCAGGCGACGGCACCGGCGACGTCGACTTCTACCGGCTCGACGGCGGCCCCTCCGGCCTGACGTTCGCCGCGCGCACGTCGACCCCGACCGGTGACCTCGACACCATGCTCGCGCTGTGGGACGCCGACGGCGGTCTGTGGGCCGTCAACGGCGACAACGGCGGTTCGACCGACTCCGCCGTCACGTTCACCCTCCAACCGAACCGGACCGTCTACCTCATGGTGGGCTCCGACCCGTTCGCCCTGCCGCGCGACCCCAAGACACCCGGCACCGGCCAGGGCGTGGCCACGGAAGGGCCGTACGACCTGCTGATCACCAGCGGCCGCAGCGGCGGTGACCTCGACTACTACTCCTTCGACCTGCGCGCGGGTGACGTGCTCGGCGCGTCCCTCGCGGGCGGCGGCACCCGGCTGGCCCTCTACGACCCGGCGGGCCGCGAGGTGTTCGGCTCCTCGCAGGACCTGACCAACCTGTTCGCCGTCGACTCGCCGATGCCCGGTGGTGGCAACGCGGTCGTGGACTTCGTCGCCCCGGCCGACGGCCGTTACCGGATCGGGGTGGAGGCGGGCGGAGGTCCGTACGACATCAAGCTGGAGGCGTTCCGGCCGGGCACGGAGACCGCGCCACGCGGTTCGGTGCACACGATCTTCCTGGACTTCGACGGGGCCAGGGTCAACACGTCGATCTTCGGCGGCGGTGGCGGGCTGCGCGACCTCTCACCGCTGTCGCGCTTCCTGCCCGCCTGGGGTCTCGCGGCGGGCGACGAACGCGCGTTGATCACCGCGATCACCGCGACCGTGCGGGAGAACCTGGAACGGGACATGATCGCCAAGGGCCTCAACCCGAGGTTCGCGTTGCGCGTCCTCACCAGCCGCGACCACGCCGACCCGTGGGGGCAGCCGAACGTCAGCCGGGTCGTCGTCGGCGGCACGATCGCCGAGACGGGCATTCAGACCATCGGCATCGCGCAGTCCATCGACGCGGGCAACTTCGGCCGCGAGGAGACCGCGCTCGTGCTGCTGGACGAGATCAGCGAACCGGCCGGTCCGGCGTGGTCGCTGAACACCTACCTCGGACCGCGCAGCGACCGGATCGCCTTCCTCGGCCGCGCGATCGGCAACATCACCAGCCACGAGGCCGGCCACATGTCGGGCAGTTGGCACACCGACCGGCTCAACGACGTGCACGGCATCATGGACCCGGGCGGCAACCCGGCGGTCATGTTCGCCGTGGGCCCGGACGGCATCGGCGGCACCTCCGACGACCCGGACCTCGACTTCACCACCGACGGCCTGAGCCCGTCCGAGGGCTTCACCGGCATCGAGGACACCACCGCCCGCACGGCGTGGGCCTTCGTCCGGGGCACCGCCTGACCGCGTCGGTGGGCGCGACCACCCCAGGCCGCGCCCACCGGCGGGCTCGACCCTGCCACTCGGCACACCGGACGAGCATCTCGGCCGCGGGGACGGCTCGACGCTGCCGCTCGACACCGCACCAGCGGGGTCGGCCACGGTGACAGACGTGGTTGGCGGTCGTCCGGAACCGCGACGCGGGCCACCCGGGTCGCGGACGGTCGGCAGCGGGGTGGCGCGGCACTCGTCGCGCGCTTCGGGGTGGTGAGGGCGCACTCCGGCAACGCCACCAGCCGCAGCCGGACCGACCAGTCCGCGCCGTAGGCCCCGGCGAAGCCGGAGTAGTCCACCTGCACCGTCACCGGTCCGGCCCGCCGGACGCCGTCGGCTCGGTTGATCCGCAGCACCGGGCCTCCCAGCCGCCGGTCGAGCACCTCCACCCGGACCTCGGCGGGTGCGGCGGCAGCGGTCGACACACCCACTTGCCCTGCCATGCTGCGCACCGGCCGCTCGGCGAGGCCCATCGTCGCCGGGTGCTGAGGCCGTCACGCGCAGGGGTTCCCCCGGTCGACGCCCGCTGGCAGTCGGTCCACTTCGGACGGTGTGTAGTCGCGGCCCGCGACGGCGCACAGGGTGGTGAACCAGCGGGACGGGTCGAGGTCCAGCGACACGAAGCCGTGCTTGTTCGCGCCGATCAGCCGGGAGCCGACGACGACCGGGCGGACCGTGTCGTCGGGCAGCCGGAACTCGCCGAGCAGGCGGGCGGTCGTCGGGTCCCACACCTGGATCAGCTCGTCCTTGCCCGACGCGACCAGCTTGCCGTCCGGGGTGAAGCCGATCGGTGCCGCGTCGGCGGTGAGCGAGATCGGCCCGGAGGTGCCACCGGACTCCAGGTCGTGGACGTAGGCGCGGCCGGACGCGTACTGGATCGCGATGCGGGGCAGTCGCGGCGCGGCGGCGAGCATGGCCGGGTCCGGCTCGGGCGCGAACCGATCGCCCGCGACACGGGTCCGCAGGTCCCACCACCTCTGCGCATAGGGCGTGTTGACCAGCACCCGTTCGGGGTCGGGCGTGCGCAGGACCCGGCCCCGTTCGGCCGCCGCCAGCAGGTCGCGCGCGGTGTCGCCCACCCGCAGCGGTTCGCCGATCGGGCTGCCGCTGTCGAGGTCCCACCGGGCGAGCAGCCCCGCGTGCAGGGTGACGGCGGTCCGGTCGCCCACCACGGCCGCCGTGCTCAGCCACGAGCGGTCGTCCTGACCGTCCAGCTCGGCCGGTCGGGGCAGCCGGATGCGACGCACCTCGGCCAGGTCACGGGTGTCGAGCACGACCAGCTCCGGCCCGTCGAACAGCAGCAGGCGCGCGTCGTCCGGGGTGAACTCGAGGAACAGCCTGCCCGGCGGGAGCACCTGCGGCGCGTGCGCCAGCCGCCGCCGGGTCCTGGTGTCGATCAGCGACAGGCCGGGCGATCCGTCGACCCCGCCGCCGTCCACCAGGGCCATCAGCGACCCGTCCGCGCTGTACGCCGGGTTGGCCAGGTCGGAGGTGCCCGCGTACGCCGCCTGCTGCGAGCCGACCTGCTCGACCGGGCGGGGTGGCCGCATCCGCAGCATCGCCTGCCCGCGCACGTGCCGGATGTCGGGCGTGCCGCCCGGTGACCGCAGCACGACCGTGCCGTCGCCGAACTGCCGGGGGCCGGCCAGTTCGGAACCCGGCACCCACGACTGGTAGGCCCGCCCGTCGCGCGGGTCGAGGTAGGTCACGAGGCCGAAGCCGCCCGATTCGCGATCCGGCTCCAGCACCACGTACCGGCCGGTCAGGTCGGTGACGGCCCCGAGGCAGTCACGGGCGTCCCGGCGGAACACCTCCGCGCCGCTGAACACGTCCACCCCCGCGAGCACCTCGTGCGCGCACCGCAGCATCAGACGCCCTTGGCGGGTCACGTTGGGCACGCCGGGCGTCGAGCGGGCCTCCGCACCGGTGTCGAGCGCGCGCACCGCGTGGACCACGCCGCCGTCCCGCGCTTCGACCAGCGCCACCGTGGCGTTCTCGTCCAGCGCGGCGACCCCGAGCACCACCGCCCGCTGCGGCTGTGCGAACCCCGTCACCCTCGACCGCCGCGCCACGTCCCACACCTCGACCGCCCCGTCGTCGACCAGCACGACGTGGCCGCCCGACGGGGAGATCGCCAGGGCGGCGTCGTCCAACGGCTCCGGGCCCGCCACCGGGCCACCGGGCCGCACCAGGACCGGCTCGCCCCGCTCACGCAGGTCCCACACCCGGATCGCGGCCGCGTTGTCGGCCACCGCGACCGTCGTGCCGTCGTCGCTCACGCGGATGACCGGCGCGCCGTCGACCTCGCCCAACGGCCACGACCGCGGGGTGTCGCCCCACGGTTCGCGCCACGCCGTGAGCGCGCCGGCCGCGGTGGCGGACACCGCGACGTCACCGCTCGGGGTCGTGGCCACCACGTCCATCGGCGCGGCGAACCGGTCGACGTCCACCTCGGCCACGTCGTGGAACACGGCCTGCTGCCGCAGCAGCGCGCCGTAGCCGACCGCTGGGTCCTGCCGCCAGGACGCGAGCGCGAACTGCAACGCGCTCGACGCGGAGATCGCGGACTCCCGCTCGGCCAGGTCGTGGAGCAGTTGCGCGGCCTGCCGCCGCACGGTGGTGTCCAGCTCCTGGTTCGCCGACACGGTGCGCGCCGTGAGCAGCGCGGACACCAGCAGCAACACCGCCATCGCGGCCACCGCCGCCCGCCGGGTCCGGGTGGAGCGGCGCTGCGCGGTCAGCCCGGCGGCGACGTACTCGTGCTCCCGCCGGTCCACGTCGGCCGAGCGCTGGTCGAGCCACTGCCGCGCGGTGGCGAGCTGACCGCCGCGCGGCACCAGGCTCCGGTCCCGGCCCTCGCGTTCCCACTGCTCGGCGCGTTCCCGCAGCTGCGCGTGCCAGGACAGGAACTCCCGGTCGGCCTCCAACCAGCCGCGCAGGGTGCGCCAGTTGTGCAGCAGGGCTTCGTGGGCCGGCGCCACGACCCGCGGCTGGCCCGGGTCCTCGCGGACGACCAGCAGCCGTGCGCCCAGCAGCACGTCGACCGCCCGCCGCAGCTCGTCGGGCACCTCGTCGAGCCTGGTGGGGCGCAACGCGAAGCCGTCCTCGGTGGGTCGGGCCAGGCGCACCAGCAGCCGCCGCGCCGGTTCGCGCTCGGCTGGGTCGAGGCCGCGGTAGAACCGCTCGGCGTGGCCCGCGAGCGCGCCCGCGACGCCGCCCAGCCGGTCGTAGGCGCGCAGGGTGAGCCGCCCGGCCTCCTGCGCGTGCCACAGCTCGGTGAGGGTGAACTCGACCAGCGGCAGCAGGCCGGTCCCGGAGCGCGCGTCGGCCAGCACCCGGTCGACCACCCCGTCCTGGTAGGCGACGCCGGGCGTGAGCGACACGGGTCGTTCCACGGCCTGCCGCAGCCGGTCTCCGGTCAGCGGTTCGACGAACACCGTCGCGTCGTCCAGCGCGGGCACGCCACCCGCGGCCAGCAGCCCGTCCAGCGAGCCGGCCCGCAGGGTGAGCACGACCCGCGGCCCGTCCGGTGCGGCGGTCAGCTCGTCCAGCAGGCGCAGCACGTCCCGCGCCGTGCCCGGGTCACTCGTCACCACCTCCTCGAACTGGTCGATCACCAGCACCGCGCCGGGCACGGCGACGGCGCCCAGCACGGCCAGCAGCTCGGCGGCCGTCTGGCCGGGCGCGGGCCGCACGACCGCCACCGGCGTGCCCGCCGCCTCCAACCGCGGCCGCAGCCCGGCGTCCACCAACGACGACTTGCCGCACCCGGACGGGCCGACCACCAGCACGACCCGGTGCCGCGCCACCCGTTCGGCGAGCCGGTCGACCTCCTCGTCGCGCCCGAAGAAGTACCGCGCGTCCTCGGCCCGGAACGCCCGCAGGCCGCGGAACGGGCACGGCGGGGCCAGCGCGCCCGTGACCTCGACCAGCGCCTCGGACGGGATGAGGTAGGCGGTGCCCGAGCCGCGTTCGGCGGCGACCGTCATGCCGATCACGGCGTCGAGGTCCTCGCTCCACACCGGCGAGCCGCTGAAGCCGCGCACGATGCGCGGCCCGTCGTCGGCCTGCATCTGCACCCACCCGGTGCCCTGCCGCTCGCGCAGGCCGCCGCCGACCCACAGGCCGTCCTCGTGCCCGGCCGGGAACCCCGGCACGCGGAACCGCTGCCCCCACGGGTTCTCCGCCGCCCCGAGCGGCGGGTTCTCCGCCGCCCCGAGCGCCAGCGCCGCGGAACCCTCCGGCGGCGGCGCGGTCAACCGCAGCAGCGCGATGTCGCCGCGCCCGTCGGCCTCCGCTGGCCGCCACGCCTCGACGCGGGCCGTGCGGGTCGGCACACCGGGCAGCATCGGGAAGTCCACCACGACCCGCTCCGGCGGCACGGGACCGTCGCCGACCACGTGCGCGCACGTGCACACCAGGTCCGGTGCGACCAGGAAACCGGCGCCCACCACCAGCCCGCGACCGTCGCGCACCCGCACGACCGCCGCCGGCAACGCCCGTGCTGACCCCATCGGCGCTCCCCCGAACCGCGCAACATCCCCTGCTTCATTCTTCCCAGCGGGAACGCCCGGATGCCACGCACGATCGGGTGATCTTGGGCCGCTCACCGGGCAGCCACCGCCCGCCGCGCGGTCCGACGGGTTCCGCGAGACCGTTTCCCGGCACTTCGTGCTCACCCGTGGACAAAAGCCCGCCACCGCCCGAAAACTATTCGGGGAAACCCGACCCGCCGGATTTTCGCAATACCGCGGCGGAGCTTTCGCAACATTACGAGAATCGTTGACAACGCCTCGGAGTCGACCGAACACTGTCTGCATCGACAGACCCTGGACCGATGTCGACCGGGTCGCCCGTCGCGGCCGCCGGCCGGTCCCGCCGCACGCCGGGCAACCCTTCGCTGGCCTCAACGAGGAGGAAGCACACCAATGGACGACAACGCCCCTGCGCACCCGATCAGCCGCAGGACGTTCATCGGCGGCGCCGGAGCCTTGGCGCTCTCGTCCGGGCTGATCCTGCCCGGCACCGCCCACGCCCAGACCGTCACCACGAACCAGACGGGAACCCACAACGGTTACTACTACTCGTTCTGGACCGACGCCCAGAACACCGTGTCCATGACCATGGGCTCGGGCGGGCAGTACAGCACCTCGTGGCGCAACACCGGCAACTTCGTGTGCGGCAAGGGCTGGGCCAACGGCTCGCGGCGGACCGTGCGCTACTCGGGCAGCTTCAGCCCGTCCGGCAACGGCTACCTGTGCCTGTACGGCTGGACGTCGGGCCCGCTGGTCGAGTACTACATCGTGGACAGCTGGGGCAACTACCGGCCCACGGGCACGTTCAAGGGCACGGTCACCAGCGACGGCGGCACGTACGACATCTACCAGACGATGCGCTACAACGCCCCGTCGGTGGAAGGCACCAAGACCTTCCCGCAGTTCTGGAGCGTCCGCCAGCAGAGGAGGGTCGGCGGCACCATCACCACCGGCAACCACTTCGACGCGTGGGCGCGGGCGGGCATGCAGCTGGGCAGCTTCCGGTACTACATGATCATGGCGACCGAGGGCTACCAGAGCAGCGGCAGCTCGAACATCACGGTGAGCTAGCGCGGAGATCGGTGGCGCAGCGGCGACGAGCCGCCGCGCCACTTCCGCGTTCCGGCCCGTTCTCCTGCCACCGACCATGGTCGGTGGGTATGGTCGACCCATGTCCGTGCCGGGTGACTTGGTCGGCGGCGACCCAGCCGAGGTCGAGCGGGGCCTCGACGCGTGGGTCGCGACCTTCGAGCGCAGGGCCGAGCGGTACCAGCAGCTCCAGCACCGGGTCGACGGTGTGCGGATCAGCGCCACCAGCCCCAACGGCGTCGTCACGGTCACCGTGGACGCCGACGGCGCGCTGGTCGACGCGAAGTTCACCGACCAGCTGGTCCGCACCACGCCCGACGAGCTGAGCCGCCAACTGCTGGCCGCGGCGAAGCAGGCGAAGGCGCAGATCACCTCGCGGGTCCGCGAGATCGCCGGCGACACCCTCGGCGAGGACGGCGCGGAGCGGATCGCCGGTTACTACGCGCAGAAGTTCGCCGGCCCGGGCGAACCCGAGCCGCGCACCGAGCCGTCGCGACGCGCCCGGACCGACCACGACGACTTCGGTGAGGACTCCGTCTTCGACCAGAGCTGACCGAGGGGGATCATGGCCGGCTTCGAGGTGACCGCGGGCGACTTACGCGCCCACGCGGGCAAGGTCGACGCCCACGCGGCGTCCCTGGGCACCGCGGTGGACGCCGCGGCGCAGGTGATGCCCGATGGCGCTTACGGCGTCATCTGCCAGTTCCTGCCACCGCTGTTCAACGACGTGGAAGCCCTGGCGCACGAGGCGTTGCGGGCCGCCCGGGACGGCTTGACGACCGTGGCCGGGAACCTGCGTGACACGGCTGACGACTACGACTCCGAGGACCTGGCCGCCGCGCACGGCTTCACCGGCATCGAAGGCGGCATGCGGTGACCGGCAACCCGTTGGTCGCGCCGGAGCAGGACTCCACCAAGTCCTACACCGGCATCGGCATCGCCGAGTCCGTCAGCGACCTGGTGCAGGGCATCAAGAGCGGCAACTGGGTGGACATCGGGCTCGGCGCGGCGGGCACGGGCCTGGAAGCGCTGTCCATCGTCATGGACCCGATCGGCTCCGTGGCGTCCAGCCTGGTGTCGTTCATCATCGAGCACGTCGGCCCGCTGCGGGAGGCGCTGGACAAGCTCGCCGGCAACGCGGACGCCGTGGCGGCGCACGCCCGGACGTGGCAGAACATCGCGACCGCCGTGGGCGAGGTGCGGGCCGCGTACGGCGCGGAGCACACCGCGGACACCGCCGGGTGGACGGGCAAGGCCGCCGACGCCTACCGGGCCCGTGCCGCGGACATCGTCGCGGTGATCGGCGCGGCGGCCGACGCCGCCTCCGGCCTGGGCAGCGCGGTCGAGATGGCGGGCGTGGTCGTCGGCGTGGTCCGCGAGACGGTGCGCGACCTGATCGCCGACCTGGTGGGCCGCCTGGCGGTGTGGGCGGCGGAGGCGCTGACGATCATCGGGCTGCCCGCCGCCGCGGTCCAGGCCTCGGCCGCCGCGGCGAAGTGGGCGGCGCGGATCGCGCAGCTCATCAAGCAGCTCGTGCGCACCATGCAGAAGCTGATGCCGCTGCTGCGCCGCCTGGGCGACCTGTTCAAGCAGATCCGCAAGAAGATGGACGACCTGCGACGCGGCGGCAACGGCGACAAGCCACCCGACGGCCCCGGCAAGAAGCCGACACCGAGCGGCGACGGCCCCACCGGGCCGTCCCGCTCACCCGACCCGGACGCCGAGCCCGGCGGGACGCGCACCGAGATCGACCCCAAGCACGACGCGGACACCAAGCGGTCCCTGCAACGGGAGAACGAGTCGGCGACCACCCTGGCCCGCGCCGGCTACGACGTGGAGCAGAACCCGGACGTCCCCGGCCCCAAGAACCCCGACTACCGGATCGAGGGCCGGATCTTCGACAACATCGCGCCGGTGACCGGCAACCCCCGCAACATCCACAGCCGGATCGCGGAGAAGGTCGAGGACGGCCAGACCGACCGGGTCGTGGTCAACCTCGCCGACAGCCCGGTCGACGTGGAGCGGTTGCGCGCCCAGATGCGGGACTGGCCGATCGAGGGCCTGAAGGAAGTCATCGTCATCGACAAGAACGGCAACGTGGTTCACTTGTACCCGTAGCCCGCCAGCGAGGATCGCACAGTGTCCATTTCGTACAGTCTCGCGCTCGCCACGCCGTCGTCGCCCGCCCAGGTCGCCGACGCGCTGCGCGAGGTCGGTGTCGCCGCCGGCCTGCTCGACCCGGCGACCACCGGTGACCGCCTGCTCGGGGAGGACGCGGTGACGGCCGGCGGCACGTGGCTGCGCGTCGTGCCGGACCGGCCCAAGCCGTGGAACCCGGTGCTGGACGTGCTGGGCGTCCCGCCGACCGTGCGCGTGGCGTACCGCTTGGCCAAGACCGACATCGGCCGGCAACAGGGTGACGTCGTCCGCTTGGCGGCCGGGTTGCTGGGGAGGGTTCCCGGCGACGCGGTGCTGCACCAGGACTTCGAGACGATCTGGCTGGCGCGCCGCGACGGTGAGCTGCTGCTCAACGAGCGCGACGACCTCTGGCCGCCCGACCGCCTCGCCGTGCTCGCCGTGCCCTACCGCCGCGAGACGACCGCGTTCCCGGACGAGTGAGCCGGGCCGTCGCCGAACTGGGAGAGCACCCCGTCGAGGACTTCCGCGAACGCGCCCGGCCGGACCAGCGGGCCCAGGTGGTCCAGTCCCGGCACGTCGACCAGCCGTGCCGCGGGCAGCCCGGCGCACGCCGCCGCGAGCGACTCCCCGGTCACCACGACCGAGTCGCCGCCGCGCAGGACCACCACGGGACACCGCACCAGCGGCAACGCCTCGCGCCACGGGCACGTGATCGCCGTGCGGAACAGCTGCGCCTCCACCGCCGGCGCGCAGCGCAGCCGCACCCGGCCGTCGGGTTGGTCGGCCAGGCCGGACTGAACGTAGTCGGCGAGCACCTCCGGCGCGAGGTGCGACAGCGGCGGCCGGGCGGACCACCGGGCGAGCGCGTCGGCCCGGGACTCGAACACCGCGCGCCGCCGGGCCGCCGCCTCGGCGAACGCCGGGTCGTCGTCGGTGGCGAGGATCGGTTCGAAGCAGACCAGCAGGTCGAACGTGCCCGGCGCGCGTGCCTCGGCGAGCAGCAGGGACGTGGCGCCCAACGAGTGGCCGACGCCGATCAGCGGCGCGGGGCCGAGCGCGCGGGCGGCGTCGAGCACGTCGTCGGCGAACACGCCCCAGCCCGCGTCCTCGGCCAGGGGCGGCGCGGCGCCGTGCCCGCGCAGGTCGATCGCCGCCGCGCGCATGGGTGTCCGCAGGTTTTTCACAGCGGACCGCCACATGCGCCCGGTGAAACCCGCCGCATGGCAGAACAACGCCGTCCGAACGGCCTCACCGGAGTGCGCGGGATCGGCGAGGAGGAACGGCTTCCCGCGCGATCGTTCGAGGTCGGCAGCGGTGTCCACGGTGTCCCTTCGGAAGTCCGATCCATCCGCTGGCGCGTCGGTCGGGCAGCCCCTACGATCAGCGCCGGTAACGATCCAGTTCGGTGATTTACCGTGGTCGACCCCCACCATAGTGGAACGGACGACCGATGAGGCGGTCGGCGGTGACGCCACCGCTGCGCGCGGGCACCACCCCACCCCTTGTCGTGCTCGACCGGCGCAGCGACGTGCCGCGTCGGGACGATCCGATCGGTGAAGGGCGCAGTGTGAACCCGACCCCGTTACCGGGCCTGGTCTCGGTCGTCATGTTGGTCCGCAACCGCCTGGAGTACACGCGCCGCGCGTTGGCGTCCCTGGCCCGCGCGTCGGGCGACTTCGAGATCGTCGTGGTGGACAACGGGTCCGACGACGGCACCGCCGAGCACCTCGCCGCGCTGGAGCACCCGCGGCCGGTGACGGTCCTGCGCCACGAGGACGACCGCGGCGGCAGCGAACGGCGCAACGTCGGCGCGGCCGCGGCGCGCGGGGAGTTCCTGTTCTTCCTGGACAACGACGTGCTGGTGGACGACACCGACGTCATCGAGGTGCTCGCCGCCGAGCTGGCTGCCGACCCGGGTCTGGCCGCGGTGTCGCCGCTGCTGCTCTACCCCGGTGACGGCGCGCTGGTGCAGTGCGCGGGTGGGGCGTCCACGGCGGACGGCCGCATCGGACCGGTCGGGCGCGGCCAGCCCCTCGCCGCGGCGCACCGCGAGCACCGGGAGCAGTCGTGGGCCCCCACCGCCGCGCTGATGGTGCGGCACGGCTCGTTCCGCCGCGTCGGCGGGTTCGACGAGTCGTTCGACCCGGTGTCGCTGTGCGAGGACGTCGACCTGTGCTGCCGCCTGCGCGCCGACGGCGAGCGGCTGCGCTACGTCGGGTCGGTGGCGATGCGGCACTTCGAGGGCACCACGTTCAACCACGTCGGCCACGACAAGCTGCCCATCTGGAAGCGGCACATGCGGGTGATCCGCAGCCGGTGGGCCGGGTTGTTCGCCTCCGGACCGACGCACCCGGCGCAGGCCCTGGAGTGGGTGCCGGTCGAGAAGGACTACGCCGACCTGGACCGGCCGCGGGTGTCGGTGCTCGCCGACCCCGGCTCCGCGTCGGCCGACCTGAGCTTCTTCGCCAGCGACCGCGCGCTGGCCACCGCCGAGCCCGCCGACGTGCGGGTCGTGGTCGTCGGCGCGGACCCGGTGCCGGTCGTGCGCGGTGTGCGGGTGGTCGGCGTGTCCGATCCCGACGTGCGGGCGTTGCTGCCCGTCGCACGCGCCCACGATGCGCCCTGGGCGTTGCGCGACGGGACGAGCCTGGTCGAGACGGTGCCCGCGGAGGGTGTCGTGGTGCGCGCGCCGGACACCGCGGCGGCGCTGACCGCGTTGCGGCGCGGGCTGCACGTGCTGCTGGACAAGCGGGCCGTGGACGACTTGGCCCGCCTGGTCGAGGCCGCGCGGCAGGCTCCCGGGCGGTGCTCGGTCGACCTGCCGTGGGCGCACCACCCGGGGCTGGTCGAGCTGGCCAAGGCCGTCACCGAAGGCCGCCCGGAGGGGTTCTCGCTGCACTTGGACCGGCCGCAGGGCCGTGACGTCGTCACCGAGCTCGGCCCGGACGCGCTGGACGCCGTCGAACGGGTGCTGGGCGTGCCCGTGACCGACGTGCGGACGGTGGCGGCGACCTCGACGCGGGTGCGGGCCGTGGCGGTGGCGGGCGGGCTCACCGGGACGATCGAGCTGGGGTGGGGCGAGCCCCGCTTCCACCTCTCGGTCACCGGCGCCGGACCGGCCGCGGAGCTCGACGCCCCTGCCGTGAGCGGTGCTTACGCGGACTTCGTCGCCGCGCTGCGCGGCGGGCCGACCCCGTTGACCGACCTGGACGGCGTCGCCGGCCTGTTCGACGTGGTCCTGGAGTGGCGGTCGGAAGTGGCCGCGCTGCTGTAGTCCGTGACCTCCCCCGCCCCCGGCGGGCCCGAGCAGGAAGAGGCTGGGATGAACCTGGTCGAGGCGATGCGTGCCGCAGCCGACGCCGGAGGGTGGCTGGAGCGGCCGGCCTACGAGGTCGACGGCGCCATGCTGACGCACGCCGACGTGTACGACGGGGCGGCCCGCGTGGCCGGTGCCCTGGCCGGCGCGGGCGTGCGGCCCGGTGACCGGGTAGCGCTCGTGCTCGACGACGGGCCGGACTTCGTGCTGGCGTTCCTGGGCGCGGCGCACGCGGGCGCGGTGGCCGTCCCGATCAACCCCCGGCTGCACGCCGACGAGCTGCGCCAGGTGCTCGACGCCGCCGGACCGGCGCTCGTGGTGGGCCGACCCGGCTTCACCGCGGCCGGGTTCCGGGTGACCGCGTTCGCCGACCTGGAGGGCGCGCGACCGGTCCCCGTCACGCCGCGCTCGTCGGACGACCAGGTGTACGCCACGTTCACCTCGGGCACCACGGGCGTGCCCCGGCTGGTGCCGCAGCTGCACGGCGACCCGGTCGTGCACCACCGCTCGTTCGCCGTGCCCGCGCTGGAGCTCGGGCCGGACGACGTCGTGCACTCGGTGTCCAAGATGTACTTCGCCTACGGCCTGAGCAACTCGCTGTTCTTCCCGCTGATGAGCGGCAGCCGCGTGGTGCTCAACCCCGAAGCGCCCCTGGTGGACGACGTGCTGGCGATCGTGGACAAGTACAACGTGACCGCGTTGTTCGCCGTGCCGACGTTCTACAGCAAGCTCGTCGCCCACCCCGGCGGCGACCGGCTGGCGAACCTCCGCATCGCCGCCACCGGTGGTGAGGTCCTCGCTCCCGCGCTCGAGGAACGCCTGATGGAAGTCCTGGGCGACAGGCTGCTCAACGGCATCGGCACCACGGAGGTCGGCCAGGCGTTCACCCACAACACCTTCGCGGCACGCCGCTTCGGCACCGCCGGGCGTGCGCTGCCGCCGTTCGAAGTGCGGGTCGTGGACGACGAGGGCGATCCGGTCGAACCGGACGTCACGGGCCGGTTGCAGGTGCGCGGGCCGACGATCACGCTCGGCGTGGACGACCGCGGCACGGCTCGTCGCGCCGACGGCTGGTACACCACCGGCGACCTCGCCTCGATCGACGCCGACGGCTACGTGCGCGTCACGGGCCGGTTGGACGACATCGAGAACGTTGGCGGCATCAAGGTCCACCCGCTGGAGGTCGAACACCTGCTCGCGAGCCACTCCCTGGTGCGCGAGGCGGCCGTCTGCGCGGTGTCGAACGACGACGGAGCCGTGCAACTGCGGGCGTACGTGGTGCGCGCCGACGGTCCGTTCGAGGACCACGACCTGGCCGAGGACCTGATCGACCTGGCCCGCCGCCACCTCACCGCGTACAAGGTGCCGCGCAAGGTCGTGTTCGTGCCGTCCCTGCCGCGCACCGGGTCGGGCAAGCTGCGCCGGCACGCCGTGCGCGCCTGGAAGCCCTGACCGGGAACCGGGGTGTCACGTTCGTCGCCCTCGTGACGACCAACCACGTGTACACCTCAGCGAGAAGGGCAGCGATCCATGACGCAGACCAGTGGTGACGTGCGGGCGGTCCGCGACGTGCCTCCCACCGCCGCCGACGTCGACCGGATCGCCGCACACGCCGATCCCGTCGTCCGCAACCTCCAGATCACCCACTGCTACCACCGGTTGTCGCGTGCGCTGGCCGACCGGACCGGCGGGGCGGCCAACTGGTGCACGTTCGCCGTGTGGGCGTCCAAGCAGGTCGGCCAGACGATCCGGCAGGAGGACCCGGCCCGGCTGCTGGAGCGGCTGCTCAAGTCCTCACCCGAGGCGACGGCGGGTGTCGACCTGCTGGTGCGCGCCCTGCGGCGGGCCGTGCCGCAGCGCGTCCTGGCCGACGCCGAGCGGCTGGTGCGCCAGGCCGTCGTGGCGACCGCCCGGCTCGACGCGGCCGGTGACGCCTCGGCGCGGGGCAACCTCAAGGTCTTCGAGGAGATCGCCCGCGAGTTCGCCCGCTTCCTGGCCTGCGAGGACCTCGACGAGTTCAGCGCCTCGCTGCGACCCGGCGAGCCGCCCGAGGGCCAGCGCTACCTGCGGCAGGCGTTCACCCGCTACCACCGGGCGATGTCCGCCACCGACCCGAAGGAACGGGCCGAGCTGCTGCTGCTGGCCAACATCGAGATCGGCCTGCACGAGCAGACCCGCCTGCAACCGGAGATCACCGCCGCGCTGCAAGCGCCCGTGATCGACCCGCGCGACCTCGAACGCCGACTGCTCGACGTGCTCCTGCCGGGCAACCGCGTGGTGAAGTGGCTGCGGCGCACGCTGCTGACCGTGCTGGGCCGACGCACGCCCGTGCGGCTGGCCGCCGAACACCTGGCCGACCACGCCCGCACGCTGGCCCGGCGCGCGGTGACCGAGCACCTGATGACGCTGGCCCTGCCCGGCGGGGAACTGCTCGACCTCAGCGAAGACCTCCGCGCCGAGTTCCCGCCCCTGCTGGCCCACCTGACCAACCCCGAGCTGCTGGCGCTGCTCAAGACCGTCGACCCGACCTCCGACAGCCTCCTCGACACCGCCGCCCGCGACTGGTCGGACCTCCCCGACCGGATGCACTACATCGCGGACATGTTCCGATGCCACGCCCACCGCGCCGACCTCCTCGACCCGCCGTTCACCCCGGAGCAGATCGCGGACCTGACGAACGGCCGCCGCCCGACCGGCGCTCTCTGAACCGCCCTCATCCTCGACCCCACCGCCCTGGTGCGCGTGCCGGGCGTTCTGCTCACCACGCGACTGCGAGGGGTTCACCGACCGTGAAGGGATCACCCGATCAGGGATAGTTGGTGTCGGCGCGGGTAACGACCTTTTGCGCGGCCACGGACCCCGACCTACCGTGGTTGGGCCATGCCGGTTCCCGCGCGGGACGCTCACCGGCCGCGCTGGTCGCGACCGGGGCGCCCGTGCCCGAACCGCCACCCCGACCGGTGCTGCGCCCGTGGCCGTCCACCGCCCTCGGTCGACCGCCGCCGTGCCCCGGTCCTGCCCACCGAGGCGTCCCATGACCCGTTCCGGCAGCCACCGGCACGTCCGCGAGCCGTCCCTCGTGGACGCGACCGTGCCGCTGGTCGTCCTGGTCGCGCTGATCGGTGGTTCGCTGGCCCTGTTCGGCCTGGCCGCCCTCGACGGCCCGGTGCAGGTCGCGCTCGTGCTGTGCGCGATGCTCGCCGCTCTGGTCGTGCTCAAGAACGGCCACCACTGGGACGAGGTGCAGGCCGCGAGCCAGCGCGCGCTGACCTCCGTCACCAGCGCGCTGTTCATCCTGCTGGCGGTCGGCGCGCTGATCGGCGCGTGGAACCTGTCCGGCACCATCCCGACGCTGGTCTACTACGGCATCCAGGCCCTGTCCCCCACCTGGTACTACGCGGCTACGGCGCTGATCTGCGGCATCGTCGCGATGTCGATCGGCAGCTCGTGGACCACGGCGGGCACCATCGGCGTCGGCCTGGTCGGCATCGCCCTGATGCTCGGGCTCTCACCGGGCATCACGGCCGGTGCGGTGATCTCCGGCGCCTACCTCGGCGACAAGCTCTCCCCGCTGTCGGAGACGACCGTCCTGGCCTCGCAACTGGTCGGGGTCGACGTCTACGAGCACATCAAACGCCAGGCGTGGACCTCCGTGCCCGCGTTCGGCCTGGCCCTGGTGCTGTTCGGGCTCATCGGCCTGTTCTGGGGGCCGGCGCCGACCGACGACGCGGACACCGCCTCCGAGCTGGACGCGCTCGGCGACCTCTACTGGATCACCCCGCTCAACCTGCTGCCGCTGGTGCTGCTGGCCGTGCTGTCCATCCGCAAGGCGCCCGCGTCGCTCGCGCTCATGGCGTCGGCGCTGTTCGCCGGGATCCTCGCCGCGTTCACCCAGCACGACGTCGTGCACGCGTTCGTCGCCGACCCCGGGCTGGACCCGGTGCGCACCGGCATCCAGGCCGTGTGGCAGGCGTTGGCCACCGGGTTCTCGATGGACTCCGGCATCGCCGACGTCGACCGGCTGCTGTCGCGCGGCGGCATGGACAGCATGCTGCCCACCCTGTGGCTGATCATCGGCGCGGTCACCTTCGGCACCCTGCTGGAGGAGTTCGGCCTGATCAACCGACTGATCGGCCCGATGGTGCGCGCCGCGAAGGGCACCGGCCGGCTGTTCGCCGCGGTGTTCGCCACCGCGTTCGGGCTCAACGTCGTCGCGGGCGACCAGTACATCGCGCTCGTGCTCCCGGCCAAGGTGTTCCGGGCCGAGTTCGCCCGACGCGACCTCGCGGCGACCAACCTGTCCCGGCTGACCGCCGACAGCGGCACGGTCACCTCCCCGCTGGTGCCGTGGAACTCCTGCGGCGCCTTCATGAGCGCCGCGCTGGGCGTGTCGACGCTGCTGTACCTGCCGTTCTGCTTCTTCAACCTCGCCAGCCCCCTGCTGAGCGTGGCGTACGGGTTCACCGGTTTCCGGATCGAGAGGACGCGACCGGCGAGCGCCGACGCGTGAACAGGTGACGACCATGACGGTGACCGAGACCAAGAAGTCACAGCAGCTGCCGTTGCTCACGCTGACCGCGATGGTGGTCGGGTCGATGGTCGGCGCGGGCGTGTTCTCGCTGCCCCGCAACTTCGCCCAGGCCACCGGGGTGTTCGGCGCGATCCTCGCCTGGGTGGTCGCGGGCGTCGGCATGCTCATGCTCGCGTTCGTGTTCCAAGCCCTCGCGGTGCGCAAACCGGAACTGGACGCCGGCGTATACGCCTACGCCAAGGCCGGGTTCGGCGAGTTCCCCGGCTTCTTCTCCGCGTTCGGGTACTGGGCCAGCGCGTGCGTCGGCAACGTGAGCTACTGGGTGCTGATCAAGTCGACCCTCGGCACGGTGGCGCCCGGCCTGGGCGAGGGCAACACCGTGCTCGCGGTGGCGATCTCGGCCGTCGGCGTGTGGGCGTTCCACTACATGATCACGCGGGGCGTCAAGGAGGCCGCGGCGATCAACCGGGTCGTCACGATCGCCAAGCTCGTGCCCCTCCTGACGTTCGTCGTGATCATCGCCGTGGCGCTGCGGGCCGACGTGTTCTCGGCCAACTTCTGGGGCGGTGCCGACCCGTCGCCGGGCGCGCTGTTCGAGCAGGTGCGGTCCACGATGCTGGTCACGGTCTTCGTGTTCCTCGGCGTGGAGGGCGCGAGCGTGTACTCTCGTTACGCCCGCAGGCGTTCCGACGTCGGCCGGGCCACGGTCCTCGGCTTCCTCAGCGTGCTGGCCCTGTTCGCGTCGGTGACGCTGCTGTCCTACGGCTCGCTGCCCAAGGACGACCTCGCCGGGCTGCGCCAGCCGTCCATGATGGGCGTGCTGGAGTCCGTCGTCGGCACCTGGGGGTCGGCGTTCATCGGCGTCGGCCTGATCGTCTCCGTGCTCGGCGCCTACCTGGCGTGGACGCTGATGGCCGCGGAGGTGCTGTTCGTCGCGGCGAAGGACGACGACATGCCCCGGTTCCTCAAGCGCGAGAACCGCCAGGGCGTGCCCATCGCGGCGCTGGTGATGACGAGCACCCTCATCACGGCGGTGCTGGTCGTCACCCTGTTCTCCGACGACGCCTTCACCTTCACCCTCAAGCTGTGCAGCTCGCTCTCCCTCATCCCGTACCTGCTGGCGGCCGCGTACGCGTTGCGGATCGGGATGCGCGGCGAGACCTACGAGCACGACAGCGGCCGCCGGGGCAAGGAGGTGGCGATCGCCGCCATCGCCACCCTCTACACCGCGTTCCTGATCTTCGCCGCCGGTATCGAGTTCCTGCTGCTGTCGTTCATCATCTACGCGCCCGGCACGATCCTGTTCGTGATGGCGCGCCGGGAACAGGGCAGGCGCGCGTTCTCCCCCGCCGAGCTGGCGCTGTTCGCCCTCGCGGTCGTGCTGGCCGTGCTCGGCGTCATCGGCCTGGCCACGGGCCTGATCGTCATCTAACGAGAGGGACAACGACATGACCGACACCGCTCAGCGCCCGTCCGACGCCTACGGCGTGCACTCCGAAGTCGGCACGCTGCGCAAGGTGCTGGTGTGCGCACCCGGCCTCGCCCACGCCAGGCTGACCCCGACCAACTGCGACGCCCTGCTGTTCGACGACGTGATGTGGGTGCAGAACGCCGTCCGCGACCACTTCGACTTCATGGCCAAGATGCGCGAACGCGGGGTCGACGTCGTGGAGCTGCACAACGTGCTCGCCGAGACGCTCGACGTGCCGGGGGCCAAGGCGTGGCTGCTCGACCGCAAGATCGTCGTCGACGAGGTGGGGATCGGGCTGGTGGACGACACCCGCGCGTTCCTGGAGGACCTGGAACACCGGCGCCTGGCCGAGTACCTGATCGGCGGGCTGTCCACAGCGGACCTGCCGCCGGACTTCCGGCCCGGTTACGTCGCGCTGGCCCGTGAGTCGACGGGCGTGCCGGAGTACCTGATGCCACCGTTGCCCAACACGCTCTACACCCGTGACACGACGTGCTGGCTGTACGGCGGCGTGACGCTCAACCCCCTGTACTGGCCGGCGCGGCACGACGAGACGTTGCTGATGAAGGCGATCTACGAGTTCCACCCCGACTTCGTCGGCTCCACCGTGTGGTGGGGCGACCCCGAGCGGCACTGGGGGCTGTCGACGCTGGAGGGCGGCGACGTGATGCCGGTCGGCAACGGCGTGGTCCTGGTCGGCATGAGCGAGCGGTCGTCCCGCCAGGCCATCACCCAGCTGGCCGCCGCCCTGTTCGAGCGCGGCGTCGCCGAACGCGTGATCGTCGCCGGGATGCCGAAGCTGCGCGCGGCCATGCACCTGGACACCGTCTTCACCTTCGCCGACGTCGACTGCGTGACGACGTTCCCCGACATCGTCGACGGCATCCACACGTTCACCCTGCGCCCCGGCGACCCGATCGAGGTGACCGAGGAGAAGCAGTCCTTCGTCGACGTCGTGGCCGACGCCCTCGACCTGCCCCGGCTGCGCGTCGTGGAGACCGGCGGTGACGCCTACGCCGCCCAACGCGGCCAGTGGGACAGCGGCAACAACCTGGTCGCCCTCGAACCCGGCGTGGTCGTCGCCTACGACCGCAACACCCACACCAACTCCCGGCTGCGCAAGGCCGGCATCGAGGTGATCACCATCGTCGGCGCGGAACTGGGCCGGGGCCGCGGCGGCGGCCACTGCATGACCTGCCCCATAGCCCGCGACCCCGTCGATTACTGACCTCGACCGGCCCCGCTGCGCCTACGATCCCGGCCATGACCACGCAGGAGCGGTTATCGGTCGGGCACGTCACCGCGGCCGCGGCTCTCACCACCGTCGGCTGGGTGCTGCGCGCGGCCGGCGTCGTGCTGTTCATCGGCGCGTTCGTGCTGTCCCGGCAGAACCTGTCCGTCTGGCTGGACGACCCCGACCTGGGCTGGCCCACCACGATCCTGCTCAAGATCGTGACCGCGGTCGTCGGCGGCGTCGTCTTCGAGATCGGCCACCTGTCCGTCGTGTGGGGCAAGAGGTTCCGCACCCGCCCCATGACCTCGTTCGACGCGCTCCCCGGCACCCGCTACGTCCTCTACCTGCGCTCGTTCCACACCGACACCGCCCTCGCGACACCCCCGGAACTGCCGGGCAACCCCGTCGGCACCCTCCTGTCCCGCCGCGGCCTGACCCGCGAAGAACACCTGATCCGCTACTTCGGCACCTACGGCCAGGTCGTCGCCATCGGCCGCCCCGGTGAACGCGCACCCCAACTGGGAGCCCTGCGCGGTTACGTCACCGGCCCGGATTGGCAGAGAACCGTCACCGATTTGATCCGGCACGCGCACCTCGTCGTCCTCTCCGCCACCCCGACCCCCGGCACGGTGTGGGAGTTCGTCGAATGCCTCCACACCATCGCCTCACCACAACGCCTGGTCCTGCTGCTCTCCGACAGCCCGACCGACTACACCGCATTCCGCACCGCCGTCACCCGGGAATACGCCACCAGAACAAAACCCGACCGACCACCACTGCCGGCGTTACCCGACTACACCCCACTTAACCCGGATCCGGACCCCAACCACCCCGTCCGCGCCCTGATCACCTTCGACCACCGGTGGCAACCGACCCTGACCCGGTTCCACCCCATCGGCAAAAAGGACGCCGGCACCATCTGGCAACGCGACCGCCTCGCCGACCACCAACTGAACGAGGCTTTGGCCCCCCAAAAACAACTCCCCCCACTCACCCCCTGACCCCCGCCCCCACCTCGAGCTCCCCCACCCACCGTGCCACCTCAACCACCTCAGTGACACCCACCCGAGCAACCACCTCACCCACCGCACCCATCACCGAATTCCGACCGGTCCCGCGCCCACGTCCGAACCCAGGACCGGCCACCCCACGACGGGCCTGACCCACTACCGCGAATCGGGCCTTTGCCGATCCGCCGTCGCCGCTCGCCCAATAAGCGTCCGCGCCGCCACATGAGCCTGATCCAACCCGACCGCGAGCAACGTGGCACGAATAACCGAGACCGGAACCCGGTTCCTCAGCGCGAGCGAAGTGCGCTCAGTCTCGATGTCGAGCCGAGTAGCGACGTCAGCCGGCAGCATCACCGGCACCAGATCGGTGACGTCGTCGTAGATGAGAGGAGGAACTTCATTAGTCACCGCGCCAGCGTCGCCGGTCGGAACAACAAAAACCAGTGCCCAATAGGCTGACGATGCGGACCTCCAAGCCCCCGGTCCCACCGAACACGCCGACCCACCCCCAACACCTCACCTCACCCCCACCGAGCCCACCGACGCTCCCGCCCCACCTGGACCCCCAACCACCCGATCGCGCACCCACACCTCCCCCAACTCTCCCTCCACCATGACCCACCCCCCTGACCAGCACAAACCTCAACCAACCCCCCCGATTTGGACCACGGAAGACGATCATGTAATCTATGCGCACACCACGGCGAGAGCCGAGTCCGGGTGGCGGAATGGCAGACGCGCTAGCTTGAGGTGCTAGTCCCCGCAAGGGGGTGGGGGTTCAAGTCCCCCCTCGGACACAGTTTTACCCCACGGGTTCGATCTTGAGTTTATCAGATCGGACCCGTGGTTTCGTGTTTACGCGGCCCGCAGGATCGGGCGAGGCAGCTCGACCGACACTCCGTCGGCGGTGCACACAATCATGATGTGGCGGGCGCGGAGCTGGGCGGCGACGAGGCTCGGGCTCGCGACCACAGGCATGTGCAGGGCGTGACCGATCCTGGTGATCAGGTGGTCCTCGCGTAGGTACAGGGTGGCTGGCGCGTGCTCGGTGCGCGGGCCGGTGTGGCCGTGACGGCAGCGATAGCCCGGGCGGCCGTGAACCCAGTGGCTGTCCATGCGTCGACTGCATGTGTCGCAGCGCAACAACCCGGCGAACAGGTACTCACGGCTCTCGCCATCCTGGTTCGGGCGACCGGAACGCATCCGCTGGATCGCGACGAAGTCGGCCTCGCTGCCCAACTGGGCATGGGAGCGCTGACGGGACAGCACCCAACGGTCAGTCGGGTTCCACCGGGTCACGCGGCGGTGCCTGCGCCCCCCCCGGCGTGTGGTGGTCGTGGTCGACGCTCTGCCGGTTCCACACCTGCCAACCGGTATAGCGCGGATTGGCCAGGATCGACGCCACCGACTGCACGGTCCACCGGCGGCGGGTGCGGTGTCGGTTGCGCTCTGGATCGTGCTCGGCAGGGCAGGGCGTACCTTGCCGGTTGAGCGTGGCGACCAGGTCCTTCACGCTGTGTCCGGCCCGACGTTCGGCGAACAGCCACCGCACGGTGGGCGCGGTCTCCGGGTCGGGCTCCAGGCGGTAGACGCACCGGCCGCGACGAGCTTCGGCGAGGTTCGGGTGCGGGCCCGCAGGCACCAACCGGTAACCGTAGGGGGCACGGCCCCCGAGGTAGCGACCGTGGTCACGGGTCTGGATGCGCATGGCGGCCATCGCCCGATGCCGCGCCCGGATCACCTCACGCAGCGACTGCTCCCCCGACATCCTGATCAACGCCCGGTGCTCCGGGTCGTCCAGGTCCAGCGGACCACCCCCCTCGGGCAACCACACCTGAACCCCATACCGGCGACACAACGCGACGATGTGCTGGATCTGATCCCCGGCGAACCCGCGCTCGAACTCCCCCACGACGATCGCGTCGAACCCGCGATCCGGATCCCGGATCGCCGCCAACAACTCCGCAGCCTCCGGACGATCCCGCCACCGATCACGCCCCGGCCGACCGGCATCGAAGAACCGCGCCACGATCCGACCACGCCCGGCGACCAACACCTCGCACACCTCCAACTGCCACGCCCGCGACGTCTCCGGATCCTGGTGCTCGATGGTCGAGGTACGACCGTAGAAGGCGAACCGCAACCCGCCCACCTCCGCAGGTCCCGGGTGGGCTCCGCGGACGCCGTAGGTGTCGTCCTCGGTCCACAGCCCCATCCAGTCGGTCAGCACATCCCGGTCGCATAGAGCCGTCACGGTCGCCTCCGATGTCCGCGCTGGGAATCCGACCTTGCCGCAATTGCCGGCGCACTCGTCCAATCAGCCCGGATCGGCCGCACGGCATCACTTGTGCTATCCACTTGCGGACAGCACACGGCCACGCTCCGATAGCCGAAGTCGTAGCTGTAGCACGCGATCGGGTGGAGTGGCTGCCCCATCGACCGCTGTCCTGAACACCGCCGACACTCCGAAATCCGCGAAGCGGCACTGCACAGGCAGCGGCCTCACATGTCGACACAGCCGGTCGAGGTAGTCGAGGGGCAAGCTGCTCGACCTGCTCCCACGTCCGGCCGAAGCGGTCGATGCGCCACAGCTGCGCCACGACGACCACTGTCGCGCCGAAGACCGTCGGCCACACCTCCAGCGCGACCAGGCCCCACGCGATCAACGCGAATCCCGCGCCGCCCAGCGCGACGAACAGTCCCGGTGCGACGTGGCGGACGGGCGGGCCCACGGTGCGGTCGCACGGCCAGGTGCGGTCGCCGTGGACTCCGCGCGCCGCCCAGCCATGGGGCGGGTCGATCGGCGGGGACACGCGCGGGTTGACGAACTGCCCCACCACGACGCCGCCGATCGGCGCCAGGCTCCACCAGCCGACCCAGGTGTGGCTCCGGATGGCGAACGGCATCGCGGGGATGGCGGCGAAACACGTCGACACGCTCCATGGTTCGCGCGCCGACGCCACCTCTCGTCGTCCATCCGGAACGGTCCGGCCGCCGCTTCGGCGATGTCCGCGGCGACTCCTAACCCGTGAGTGCTTCGAGTTCGGCCACCGCCGTCGCGAGGCCGTTCTCTGTTCTGACGGTGTGGTGTGCGACACCACGTGGTCGCGGCGGTGCCGGGTCGCAGCCCGGGCCGGGTGCTGCCGACCGGGTGCTGGTCGTGGGCGCCGCCGTGACCACCACCTCGTTCTCCGGTCTGCCGCGTCCGGACCGTTCCTGCGACGGCCGGAGCCGGAGTCACCTGTGATTCCCGTGGTCGAGTCCAGTGCAGCCGATCGGCGGGCGGGTCGCACGCTGGCTCACCCGGTCGGGGACCGGCCGCCGTGGTCACTGCGGTTCCGGACGCCGTCATGGTGGTCCGGGTGCACCCGTCCACCGCGGGCACACGGTGTGACGAACCGCCCTCGGCGGGGGCCGGCGTGCGGGCCTTCACGGGTGGTGCCCGGATCGGGTTACGCCGCCGGTTGCAACCGTCCACATCCGTTCGGGGGCTTTGATCATGTTCGGACATCGGCAGGACCGGCTCGCCCCGGCGGGGCGTGACGCCGGCGGGCTGTCGTTGCGGCGGTCGTTGACCGGTGCCGCCCGGTGGCGACGTGCGGCGTTCGCCCGGTTCTACGATCGGGTCGCGGGGCGGGTGTTCGGGTTGGCCCGGCTGATGTTCGACGATCCGGGGCGGGCCGAGGAGGCGGCGCTGGAGGCGCTGACCGGCCTGTGGCGCGACGCGCCGCGCTACGACCCCGACCACGACGCCGGGATCTGGACGATCGTGCACGCGCACCGCCTCCTGGTCGACCGTGTCCGCGCCGGCCACGACACCACCCGCGACCCGGCGCCCGCCGATCCTGCCACCGACCTCTCCGCGAAGCCGTCCTTCGAGGTGCCCCCGGCAGTGCGGGACCTGCTGCACGACCTGCCCTGGGAGCAGGCGCGGGCGTTGACGCTGGTCTGGTACCGGGGCCTGACCTACCGCGAGGCGGCACACCGACTGGGAGTGCGGCCGGGCGTCGTGGCCAGCCTGGCCCACACCGACGTGCTGCGCCTGCACGACCGGCTGACCCCCACCGTGCCGCCTCCCCGCTGACGACGGGGTCCACGTCTGCGGCCCGCTGGGGTCTCGCGGTCGGCGGTTGGGGTCGCCGGTGCCGCTCGTGCTCGCCCGAATGGGTGGTCCCGGGGTGTTTGCGGTGTGTCGGGGTTGGTTAGGTTGCGTGTGGTGGTCGGCGTATCGGGATGCCGGTCCCTGGTGGAGGAGGCCCGCAGGTGGTGCCACAGCGGCTGGGTGCGTCATCCGCCGGTCACGGCCGTGACACGCCGGTGCCGGTGCCGCAGGACGAGGAGCGGAGGATGGCGGCGGTGCGCCGCTACGACATCCTCGACACCCCGCCGGACGGGGCTTTCGACCGGGTCGCGGCCCTGGCCGCGAGGTTGTTGAAGGTGCCGGTGGCGTCGGTGACCATCGTCGACGAGGATCGGATCTGGTTCAAGGCCGCCCACGGCTTGGACGGCGTGAGCGAGATCGAGCGTGATCCGGGTCTGTGCGCCTCGGCGATCTGCCAGGACGGCGCACTGGTCATCCCCGACACCCTGCTCGACCCGGTCGCCTGCGGGAACCCGCTGGTGACGGGGGCGATGGGGGTGCGGTTCTACGCCGCCGCCCCGATCACGACCTCCGACGGGTACCGGTTGGGCACGGTCAACGTCCTGGACACCCGCCCCAGACTGGTCACCGAGGACGACACCGACACCCTGGCCGACCTCGCCGCGATCGTGATGGACGAGCTGGAGCTGCGGCTGTCCGCACTCGGCGCGGTAGGCGCCGAACAGCGCCGCCGCCAGGCCGAAGCCGAGCGGGCCGAGACCGAGCGGAAGGCGCGGGAGCAGGCCGAACGCGACACGGCCGCGATCACGGAGTTCGCCGCCACCCTGCAACAGACCCTGCTGCCACCGGTCCTGCCCGCGGTTCCCGGGATGGAACTGGCCTGCCACTACCACCCCGCCTCCGTGCAGCAGGTCGGCGGCGACTTCTACGACGTGTTCCCCCTCGGCGGCGACACCTGGGGGTTCTTCCTGGGCGACGTGTGCGGCAAGGGCGCGACGGCGGCGGCGCTGACGTCGCTGACCCGCTACACCCTGCGCGCCGCCGCCCACCAGCACCCCGACGACCCGGTCGCGGTGCTGGAGGTGTTGAACAGCGCGCTGCTGCTGGACCCGGCGGTGGGCACCCGGTTCTGCACCACCCTGTACGGCACCCTCACCCCCGCGGGCGACGGGGTCGCGGTCCGGTTGGGCGGCGGCGGACACCCGCCGGCGTTGCACCTGGCGCCCGACCCCACCGGGACCGGGGGTGTGCGGGTGCGGCCGGTGGAGCTGCCCGGCGCGATGCTGGTCGGCGCCCTGCCCGACGCCCGCTTCGCCGCCACCACCGTGCACCTGGCACCCGGCGAGGCGCTGCTGCTCTACACCGACGGCCTGACCGAGGCCCGCGACACCGACGGAGAGCTGCTGGACACCGCAGGAATCGCGGCGATGCTGGCCGCCCGCACCGGCCCCACCACCGCGACCGCGGTCGTGGCCGACACCGTCGCCTTCCTCACCGGCCTGCCCCACGGCATCGACGACGACGTCGCCCTGCTCGCCCTCGGCGTCCCCACCGCCACCGGCACCGGGGTTGCCACCGCCGCCGCATCCGCCGGGAGCGCTGACCGCCGATGACCAGACCGTTCCAGCTCGACCTGCGGCACATCGGCAACGGCTGCGCCGTGCTCGCCGTCACCGGCGACCTCGACCCCGCCACCGCACCCCACCTGCGCGAACAGGGCCAAGCACTGCTGGCCGACGGCCCGGTCCAGTTGCTGCTGGACATGTCCCGGGTGGACTTCTGCGACTCCTCCGGCCTCAGCACCGTCCTCGGCCTGTGGCAACAGGCCCGTGCCGGCGGCGGCAGCCTCGGCCTGGTCGCCGTCCCCGACCGGCTGGCCCGCCTGCTGCGCATCACCGCCACCGACACCCTCATCACCGTCCACCCCGCCGAAGACCTCGACCGCCTGACCACCTCCGCCACCGAACCCGCCTGACACCGAACCCCGCCTGGCTCCGACCGGGTGCGCCGGACCGGCGCCCGGCGCCGGGTTCCACCCCGGTGGAGCCGGGCCCACCCGATCTGCGGTGGCGGCATCGGTCTCCGATCCTGGCGGTGGGTGCCGGCGCGGACAGTCCGGGAGGGCCGGTTGTCACGAGCATGTCCACCCACGCGTCGGCGCCCGCCACCGCTATCGTGACCGATCGTGCGCACCACCTCACCCACCGTGCGGCGTCGCCCGCGCCCCGGCACGCGACGCCCGCGATGACCGACGCCCCGCCGCCACCGGCGTCCTCACCGCCCGACGGGCCGGACCGGGTGACGTTCGCGCTGATCACCCCGACCGGCGGGCTGCTCACGCGCACCGCCGACGGCCGTGCCGTGCCCGACGAGTGGGGCATCCCCTACCAGGAGACGCTGTGGGCGGCGGTCGCCGCGGCGGTGGACCCGCACCGGCGGCTGGTCAACGGCCTGGCCCTGGACGCCGGGATGCGCGCCAAGATCGCCGACGTCTCCGACGCCGTGGCCGCCACCATGCCCGAGCTGTACCCGCCCAACCCGCCGGCCTGGGCGATGCTGACCGCCCTCGGGGCACCGCCCGGACGGTGGCACGGCGCCGTGGCGATCACCGGCACCGAGGACGACGACGGCATCACCGCCGCGCTCACCGAGCACCAACTGGCCTTGATCGCCGAGGCCCACCGCCAGGCGCTGCGTCCCCACCGGTGACGGTGCGGCCGCAACGCGGCCGGCGCACGGCACCGGAGCGCCAGTCGGCGGCCGTGTTGCGGGAGATGCCGCAGCCGGAGCACAGCGGGTTCGGCTGGGGCTACAACGGCGGCGGGACCAGTGCCGCCCGCGGCGGCGATCCTGGCCGACGCCCTGGGACCTGGACGCGGGCGAGTTCGACGTGATAGAGGCCGAGGACGAGATGACGACCCGCGCACGGTCCTGTACGACGTGGGCCGGGCGTTGGGGTCGCTGTCGGAGACCACCGAGCAGGTCGTCACCACGCAACGGCTGGCCGTCGCGCTGCGCCGGGGTGAACAGGCGCTGCGCGCCCACACCGAGTCCGACGACCGCACGGGTCGGGGCGGCGACTGACCGACCCCAGGCCGCTGCCGTCGTGCTGCGGCCGGGCGGCCGACTGTTCGACCGACCACCTCCGACGCCCGTCCCAGCCCGCGGTCACACCGCCGCCGGCGCCCGGCTCCGGTCACAGGTCGCGGCGGTGTTCCACGAGCCAGGTGGCGACCTGGTGCAGCTCCTTGGTGGTGCGCCCCTTGGTGAGGCTGCCCGACGCGGCGTACATCGCGGCCAGCATGTCCGGTCCGGTGTAGACGGTTCGGTCACCGTTCCCGGTGGTCCAGGTGCCGTCGACGAGCACGGCCTCGGCGTGGAACGGCCCGGTCCCGCACTCCGGCGCCACCGAGGGCCTCCCGGACCGTCCGTCGGCCGGCTCGACCCTGGCGGGCGGGGCGGTGGGGATGGACTCGTCGGCGTCCCCGGACTCGCCCGGCGAGTGGTCGGCGGGCTCCTCCACCGGCGCCTCCGCAGGGGTCGACCCGTCTGCCGCGCCGGAGGACGTCGTCCACGTGGCCGAGGGCCGCACGCTGCCGCCCTGCGGCCAGGGCTGCCCGCCGTGCTCGGTGGAGCCGGCGTTCCGCGTCTCGGCCGGCGTGTCCGACATCGAGATCGCGAGGGGGACCGACACCGCGGTGATCGCGCCGAGGACGGCGGCCACCACGATGGGCCTCTTGAAGTTCACGGATGGCTCCTTGACGAGGGCGGTGTGCGTCAGCGGACGCAGCGCGCGCGGCCGGTGGTGATGTTGCGGTAGTTGGTGAAACCGTCGTCGTAGTTGAGCGCCCAGCGGGCCGACGGGTCGGGTGCGGCGGTGTCGGCGGTCCAGTACCAGGTCTTGTTCGCGGTGTCCGGGAACGCGGCCACGTCGATCGCCGGGGCCACCCGGGAGTCGTCGACCGTGGAGGACAGCTCGCGCAGGCCGGGCAGGCGCCACCGGTGCCCGCCGATCGCCAGGGCCGCGCAGTACGCGGTGGCCTCCTGCGCGGTCATGGCGGTCGGTGAGGTGCCGCGCTGCCAGGTGAGGCCGGTGTTGGGGTCGGTGACCTGGTCCGCGGTGATCCGGTAGGACGGTCTGCCGGAACCGGTGGCCGAGCGGACACAGCGCACGTGGTACAGGTCCACCTGGCGGCCGCCGTTGGTGGCCAGGCCCTCGTAGAAGTTCATCCTCCAGGCCAGAGCCATGTGGGGGTGGATGGCCCACGGGGTCGCGGTCCAGAAGAACCTCGGTGGCGTGCCGGGGAAGGCCTCCACGTCGATGGCCGGCTGGGCGCGGCTGTGGTCGGCGATGGAGGTCAGCTCCACGCGGGTGGGCAGCCGCCAGCCACCGCCGGCCAGCGTGAGGCCGGCGCAGTACTGCTTGGCGGCGGCCCAGTCGAGCACGGTCGGTGCGATCCCGCGCTGCCAGACGAGGCAGGTGACCTGGTCACGCACGGTGCCGTCGCCGAGGATGGCGTACGCCGCCGGGTTGGGGCGTCCGGCGGCGGGCGGGTTGGGCACCGGCCAGTTCGCCCAAGGGGCGCCGGGTCCGTGTTCGGACGGGCAGCCGGTCGTGAGCGGGCTCGCCGCACTGACCGTAGCCGCCGTGGTCGTGACCGTGGTGGTGGTGGTGGTGGTGGTGATCGTCGTGGTCATGCTCGTCGTGGTGGACGGCGGTCCGGGCAGGACGGTGGTGACGGACGGCGGGTCGGCCTGCTGGGCGGCGGGTGTCGGAGGGTCGGGCACCGCGGCGTAGGCGACCGCGGCGGCGACCAAGGCCGTCGCCACGCCCGCTGCCACGGTCTTGGCGGCGGTCGACCGGGGCGCGCGGAGGAATCCGCCGTGCTTCGCCCCCTCGGCGGCGACCGCGACACCCGCGGCACCCTCGGTCGTCGACGCGGCGGCGACCGCGACGGCGAGCCCGGCGGGGACGGGAACCAGCAAGGCGCCGATGAGGAGCCGTTCGGCGGGGATGCGCTCGCGCGACGGCAGGGAGCAGGCGGGGCAGTCCCGCACGTGCCTGCCGATCCGCTTGCGCCACAACGGCGCGGGCACGCCGTCCCAGCCGGCGAGCACCGAGGACAGCGCGGAGCAGGTCGGAGTGCGGGAGAGGGCTTCGACCACCGACCGGCCCACCGCCAACTGGTCGAGCATCCGCTGGACGCGCACCCCGGCATAGGCGACGGTCGTGTCGAGGCCGGCGGCCGTGTCCTCCCGCCGCATCTCCCCCGCGTTCTCCAACCACCACAGCGAGAGCACCAGCCGGTGGTCCGCGTCGAGCCAGCGGGCGGCCTCGGCCACCTGCCTGCGCTGCCCGGACAACCGCAGTCGCAGGATCGCCAGCCCTTCGAAGTCCGCCACTGGCTCGGGTGCGGTGTCGAGGGCCACCGTGCGCCGTGCCGCCGCCTGCTGCCGCGCGCCGACCTCGCGCGCGGTGATGGTGATCAGCCAACGCCGGAAGCTGTCCGGCCGGCGCAGCGCCGCCAGCCCTTCGACCACTCGGAGCATGGTTTCCTGCACCACGTCGTCGATGTCGGCCACGCTGCTCAGCGCCCGGCCGGCGAGGTTGTACACCAGTGGCAGATGCGTCCGGACCAGCTCGTCCAGAGCTTTCCCGTCACCGCTCTGGGCGGCGACCACCAGGCGGCGGAGGTCGCGCGGGTCACTCACTGCTTAATCACCATTTCCCTCGACCGCAGACCCGACGACAGGTCCGCCAACGTTCATCAGCTGCCATTCGGCGAGTGGAGCAGAACCGTAACGCGAGAATTCCAGGGTGACAAGGTGGATAACTTGACGAGGACACATTACCCAAAGGCTCCGATCGGACGTGACGGGCACCACAGCGAAAAAGTGATATGCGATCGACCACTATTTCCTCCGGCGCTTGAGGTTTGTGGCGGAGGTCGAGCGGACCATAAAGTGCGAGCGGTGATCCGCGTCCCACTGATACTTTTTCGCAAGGAGCGGTGCAGCATGAAGCGTCGTCGCGTTGTCAACAGCGTTAGCCGTGGTCCTGGCGACGGCCACGCCCGCACAAGCCCGGGACATCGCCTCCGTGCTCACCGCGTGCGCCGACGGTCAGCTCCACGCCGGGAAGGTCGGCGCCGCCCTCGGCGGTGACGACAAGGTCCGCGGTTTCGCCTCGTACACCCACAGCACCGCCTGCGGCGACGAGATCACCTACTTCGAGGGCTCCGGCGCGAGCTGGACCTCCGCTTCGACCGGGCTGCACGGCGAGGTCGTCGACGTGGCGGCCGACAGCACCGGCGTCTACCTGCTCCACATCACGCACCAGGCAGGCGGGGCGCGGGAGCTCCGGGTCCTCCGGCGCTCCTTCGGCGGCACGATCACCCTCCACCAGCCGCTGACCCGGCTCGACCCGGGCGCCGGACTGGACGGTCGGGGAAGCATCGTCGCGCACGGCGGCGGTTACCACGCGGTGTGGCCGTAGTACCACGCCGCCACCGGCTTCTACCAGCTCTGGCAGAGCACCACCATGCACGGCAACAGCCCCGACCCGGGTGTGCCGCACATCCCGCGCTGGGACGCGCCGCAGCTGCCCACACCGCTGGTGCCGATCTTCAGCGACACCCACCCCGCCCTGGCGCTGACTCCGGACGGCCAGGCCCGGCTGTTCTGGCAGCGAGCAGCGGCCGACGGCAGGAAGGACCTGCTGATGGCCGCGGGTGGGCACGGCGCGTGGGGCGGCACCGTCCAGGTCGCCGCCGGGGCGGCCGTCAGCAACCCTCGATCTCGCGGTGACGCCCGTGCGGACCTTCGCGAGCTGGACCACCACCTCGCCGAACGGCACGGACACGGCCGTGGTCGGCTCGGCCGGCGGCGCGATCGGCGGAGCCTTCACCCTGAGCGCGCCGCCCGCCGTTCCGGACTACTTCGAGACCTACGACGTGCACCTACAGGCCAGTTCCAGCACGGCCCTGATCGCGTACGGCGCGGCCGACGCCCCGCCCGGGCGGGCGTTGAGCGGGTTCAACAACGGCTCGAACCCGTGGGTGGTCTCCGACCCGACGGGCGGGATCCCCGGCAGCATCGATTCCTTCGGCGTCGCCGCGCTGACCTACCACGGTGGTAGCCGGACCACGACGCTGATCTAGAGCGGTCATCGTCTGTACGCGATCTCTTCCTGATCCGCGGCCGGGTGCGACCTTTTCCGATCATGTCCCCGTCGCGCCCGGCGGCGTCGGTGGAAAACCGATTACACCACGCCCCCGACCACCGCGAACAGCCTACGCGAAAGTCTTACGCAAGCCGTTGCGCCGCACGTTCCACGTGCTTGACTCCCCACAGCAAATCAGCTCAGTGAGGAGCTTCGCACGATGCGACGAATCGCAGGAAAACGACTCGCCGCGGTTGCCGTGGCGGCGGGTTTGGCGGTGACGGGGGCACCTTCGGCGGCGGCGTACCAGCCGGTGCCGTCGGCACTTTTCACGGCGCAGAATCCCGACACGTGCAACAAGCGGCCGTGTGTGCTCTACCCGAAGGCGGCCCAACTCCCCGGTGGAAGGCTGGTCGGGTCCTTCGAGAACAGCCAGTCCGCCGTGGTCGGGCAGACGTTGCCGGTCTACCGCAGCGACGATTCCGGCACGACCTGGCAGAAACTGGCCGACGTCAAGGCGCCCGCCTACGCGTCGACCGATCCCCAGGTGGCCAAGTACACCAGCAACTGGACGAACCCCTACCTGTACGTGCTGCCGCACGACGTGGGTGCGCTCAAGGCCGGCACGCTGCTGCTCGCCAGTGTCGTCTCCGGTGACGACGCCTACTACCGGGAGCAGAAGGCGGCGAACCCGGCTTGGGCGCCGTCGGGCGACGGCGACCGCGCGGACGTGGCCATCGCCCTGTACTCCAGCACCGACCAGGGCGCGTCCTGGGCGTTCCGGAACGTCGTCGCCGCCGGCGGGTGGCAGGGCGGCAGCGCGGGCGCGGTCGGTCGCACGTCCGCCGCGAACACCTACCGGCAGGTCGACCCGGTCTGGGAGCCCCACCTCATCGCCCACCAGGGCAAGCTGGTCGCCTACTACTCCGACGAGAACGACTACCTCGGTCACGACCCGGCCACCGGCGTGCTGATCCCCGACCCGGACAACGCCACCGCGCCGGACTCGCACGGCCAGGTCCTGGCCCACCGCACCTGGGACGGGACGTCGGCGGCGTGGAGCGCCCCCGTCGTGGACGTGGCGGGCACGGTCGTGGACCGCGGCAACGGCAAGCGGCAGATCGGCGGCGGCCGGCCGGGGATGACGACGGTGGCGCCGACGACCGACGGCAAGTGGCTGCTCACCTTCGAGTACTTCGGGGGCGGCGACAACGTCCGTTACAAGCTCGCCGACGACCCTCTGCGCTTCTTCGCCACCGGTGGCGCCGGCGGCGCGAACATCTCCGCGCTGCCCGTGCCCGCCGGGCAGTGGGCCCTGTCGCGCGGTGGCAGCCCGGTGCTCACCTCGATGCCCGACGGACGCATCCTGTACAACGCGGCGGGCAGCGGCTCGGTCTGGGTGAACGAGTCGGGTCGCTCCGACGGGCAGTGGAAGGAGTACCGCACGCCGATGCCCCCCGGCTACAGCCGCGCACTGCAACACGTCGCCGGCACCGACCGGGTGCTCATCCTCCAGGCGGCGTGGGCGGGCGGCTCGACCGGCCCGGTCCTCCACGCCGACGTGGACCTCGGACGGTCCGCGGGCGACTACGCGCTGGTGGTGAACCGGGCGACCGGGCAGGTCCTCGCCACCGAAGCCGGCAAGACGCAGGACGCGAACCTGACCGGGGACGCTCCCGACGTCGTGCTGGCCCCGCGCAGCGCGACGCAGGCCACGCAGCGGTGGCACCTCACCACCAAGGGCTCCGGCATCACCCTGTTGAACAAGGGCGGCGGGCGGGCGCTCGCGATCTGGGGCGGTACCGCGGCCGCCGGCACGCGGCTCGCCCAGTGGGTCGACGACGGTGCGTCGGACAAGCTCTGGACGTTGCAGCCGGCCGCGGACGGCCACTACAAGCTGCGGTCGGTCCGCGACCCGGGGCTGTACGCCACCGCCGGGACACCGGGCGGGCCCGTCACCCTGGCCAGGGCCCTCGACGCCGCTGCCGACGACGCACAGGAGTGGCAGGTCGTCACCGAGCCCGCCCCCGCGTCGGTGTTCGCGCTGCGCGGCACGCAGTCCGGGCGCTGCCTGGACGTGCCCGACGGCGCGACCGGGGTGCCGGTCCAGGTCTACGACTGCGTCGGCAACGCCAACCAGCGCGTCACCGCGACCCCGGCCGGTGAGCTGCGGGTGGGCAGCGGCTGTCTGGCCGCCGAGGCCGACCGCACCACACCCGGCACGCGGGTGATCCTGTGGCCGTGCAACGGCAGGACGAGCCAGCAGTGGTCGTTCCGGCTCGACGGCACGATCGCCAACCGCGCCAACGGCCTGGTCCTCGACGTGACCGCCTTCGGCACGGCCAACGGATCACCGGTCCAGCTGTGGACGGCGACGGGCGGCGCGAACCAGACGTGGAGCCGCGGGTAGCCCATCCGCGTGAACCGTCCTACCCGGACAGGTCCGGGTAGGACGGTTCACACCGTGGTCGAGAGCGCTGCGGTGGAGTCGCGGACGACGAGCGTGGTGGCGAGTTCCACCCGTTGTGAGGCGGGGCTGATGCCGTTGGCGAGCTGGAGCAGGATGCGGGTGGCCTCGAAGCCCATCTCCGCGAACGGCTGACGCACGGCAGTCAGGGGTGGCGCGGCCATCGCCGCGACCGACGTGTCGTCGAACGACACCACGGAGAGATCACCGGGCACCAGCCGACCGCACCGGCGGGCCGCCTCCAGCACGCCCAACGCCTGGGCGTCGCTGGCCGCGAAGACCGCGGTCGGCGGGTCGGTCGTGCCCAGCAGGTCCACGCAAGCGACCACGGCCTCGTCGTAGTCGAAGTCCGTCGCGCGGACCAGGAGGGGGTCGTAGGCGATCCCGGCCTCGTCGAGCGCGGCCCGGTACCCGTGCAGGCGGGCGCTGCCCGCCAGCGAGTGCGGCCGCCCGGCGAGCATGCCGATCCGCCGGTGCCCGAGACCCACCACGTGGGCGACGGCGTCGCGGGCGCCGCTCCAGTTCGTGACGCCGATGCTCGGGATCTCCGACTCCGGCGGGCTGAGCGGGTCGATGAGGACGACCGGCAGGCCCTGGTCGAGGACGCGCCGCTGGTCGTGCTCGGTGAGCATCGAGATCACGATCACCAGACCCGCCGCGCCCATCTTCTGGCACTCGTCCAACCACGCCGACATCGACCGGGCCACGGTCGTCCCCAACGTGGCGCCGGCCCCGAACCCGGCGGCGGCGTCGACGATCCCGCGGGCCACCTCCAACGTGTACGGGCCGACGAGGTCGCGGAACACCGCGAGGATCTGCGGCGGACGCCCTTCGGCTTCTCCCGGCCGCACGTAGCCGTGCTCGGCGAGCAACGCCTCGACCTTGGCCCGGGTGCGCTCGCCGACGTCGCGACGGCGGTGGACGACCTTCGACACCGTCGCCGCGGACACCCCCGCTTCGCGTGCCACCACGCTGAGCACGCCGTACTTGCCACCGTTGGCGGCGAGACCTCCCACGACCTTCCTCCACCGGTGCGGTCCGCTCCGACCGCCGCACGTCCTGCCGCGCGCCGTCACCGGACGATATCCGCCGGTTCGGGACGACGGAAGAAGCCCTCCGAAAGTCTTTCGCAACCGATGCCTCTCAGCGCTTGCCCACGAGCAGCGACAGGGGCACTGTCTGCGACAACGACCGGGCGTGACGCCACGACGGTCACGAAAATTTCCGCTCCGCGGCTCTCGCGGGCGAATGAGATCAGGATTGCGATAACAAGGGAGTTCACGCATGTCCGTTTCACCCTTGTCCGGGATCGCCAGGCGGCGGTTCCTGGCCGCCACGGCGGTCGCCGCGGCCGGTGTCGTGCTCGCCGCCTGCGGTACCGCCGGCCCGGGCGGCGAGCCGGCGGCCGGGACGGCTGCGCTCACCATGTGGGCGCTCAACGACCAGACGGTGCTCAAGGCATCGGTCGACGCCTACAACACCGACCACCCGGACGCGAAGATCGACCTGCAGCTCTACGCCAACGACGACTACAAGCAGAAGATCCGCGTCGCGTTCGGCGCGGGCCAGGCACCCGACCTCTTCTTCAACTGGGGCGGCGGCGGCCTGCGCGATTACGTCAAGGCCGGGAAGGTCGCCGAGGTGCCCACCGCCGTGGACGCCGACCGGTTCACCCCCAGCGTGCTCAAGACGGCCACGTTCGACGGCAAGCTTTACGGCGTTCCGTGCAACGGCCTCGCACCGGTGGTCCTCTACTACAACAAGAAGGTCCTGGCCGACGCCGGCCTGCAGCCGCCGAAGACCTGGGACGACCTGCTCGCCGCAGTCGGCACGCTGAAGGGCAAGGGGATCACGCCGATCTCGCTCGCCGCGGGCAGCAAGTGGCCGACCCTGATGTGGGAGGAGTACCTGCTCGACCGCGTCGGCGGCGCCGACCTGTTCTCCGCCGTCGAGGCGGGCGACAGCACCGCCTGGACCAAGCCCGCGGTGACCGAGGCCAACAAGCTGCTGCGCGAGCTGGTCGACGCCGGCGCCTTCGGCGACAGCGCGTCCTCGCTCACCTACGACCAAGGGGCGTCGACCGCGCTGGTCTACACCGGCAAAGCGGCCATGGAGCTCATGGGTACCTGGGAGTACGCCAACTTCGCCAAGGCCGCCCCGGACTTCGTGAAGTCCGACCTCGGCTACACCACCTTCCCGACCGTCCCGGGCGGCGCGGGCGAGGAGAAGGCGATCGTCGGCAACCCGTCGAACTTCCTGTCGGTCAACGCCGCGAGTTCCACCGAGAAGCAGGCCGCCGCCGCGGAGTACCTGTCGAAGTACGTCCTCAACACCGACCAGGTCGCGAAGTTCCTCGACTCCGGCACCGTGCCCCCGGTCATGGACCTGGAGCGCACCCTCCAGGACTCGACCTCGCCGGACAAGGACTGGATGTGGTTCGTGTACGACCTGGTGAACGAGGCGCCCACGTTCCAGCTGTCCTGGGACCAGGCGCTGCCCTCGACCTCGGCCGACCCGCTGTTGACCAACATCGACAAGGTCTTCCTCGGGCAGCTCGAACCCGAGCGGTTCGGGCAGGAGATGAGCAAGGTCGCAGGTTCATGACCGCGACCCCTCACGCGGGTCGGACCGCCCGGCGGCGTCGCGTCAGCGGCGCCGTCATGGCGGCTCCCGCCCTGCTGCTGTTCGGCCTGTTCGGGGTCTTGCCGCTGGGCGGCGTGCTCGTCCTGGGCTTCGCCGACTGGGACGGCCTAGGCACCATCAGCTGGTCCGGCGCGGACAACTGGACCGCGGTCTTCACCGACGCCGCGACCTGGGACGCGCTGTGGCTGACGGTGAAGGTCATGGTCATCAGCTGGGTGGTGCAGACCCCGATCTCGCTGGCGCTCGGCGTGTTCCAGGCGCCCGCCGCCCGGTGGCGGGCCGTCCTCGCCGTGCTGTGGTTCCTGCCGCTCGTCCTCTCCGCCGTGGCCATCGGCCTGGCGTGGCAGGCTCTGCTGGACCCGTCGTTCGGCCTCGGCTCCGTGCCGGGTCTCGGGTTCCTCGCCGAGCCGCTGCTGGGCTCGCCGGACCTGGCCCTCTACACCGTCATCTTCGTGATCGCGTGGCAGTTCATCCCGTTCCACGCGCTGCTGTACCAGGCCGGGGTGCGGCAGATCCCCGCCGCGCTGTACGAGGCGGCGGCCATCGACGGCGCGTCCCGGGTCCAGCGGTTCCTCGTGATCACCCTGCCGCAGCTGCGCTACACGCTGATCACGTCCAGCACGCTGATGCTGATCGGGTCGCTGACCTACTTCGACCTGATCTTCGTCCTCTCCGGTGGCACCGGCGGGCCGGGCACCGCGACCAGGGTGCTGCCGCTGGCCATGTACATCACCGGGTTCCAGTCGCACGACATGGGCCGCGCCAGCGTGCTCGCCACGACGCTGGTGGTCTTCGGCCTGGTGCTGTCGCTGCTCATCACCCGCCTGTCGCGGTTCACCGCGATGGACAGCCAGCAGGAAGGGCTGACATGACCACGACGACCAGCCGGACCACTCCCCCGTCCCGGGTCGTACTCGGCCAAGCGGCCGGCGGCGGTCGGCGCGGTTGGACGCACCCGGCGACGCGGACGGCCCGGCACGTCGTCGTCGGCGCGTCGTCGCTGTTCTGGACGGCGCTGGTGGTGGTGCCGCTGTACTGGATCGTCATCACCAGCCTCCGCGACCAGGCGGACTTCTTCACCACGTCGCCGCTCACACCGCCCTCGGACCCCACGCTGGACAACTACGGGCTGGTGTGGTCGTCGGGCTTCCCCACCTACCTGCTCAACAGCGTCATCGTGACCGTCGCGGCGGTGGCGCTGACCTTGGCCGCGGCGCTCATGGCCTCCTACGTCGTGGTCCGGTTCAACAGCCGGTCGTCGAGGTGGTTCTTCCGGTTGTTCCTGCTGGGACTGGCGATCCCGTTGCAGGCGGTGATCATCCCGGTGTACCTGCTCATCATCGAGCTGCACCTCTACGACAGCCTGCTCGCGATCGTGCTGCCCTCGGCGGCATTCGCCATCCCCGTGGCGGTGCTGGTGCTCGTCGGGTTCCTGCGCGACGTGCCCCGCTCGCTCTACGAGGCCATGGACATCGACGGCGCGGGCGAGTGGCGCATCCTGTGGTCCCTCGTGCTGCCCCTGACCCGCCCCGCCCTGACCACCGTCGCCGTCTACAGCGGACTGCAGGTGTGGAACGGGTTCCTGTTCCCCCTGATCCTCACCCAGAACCCGGACCGGGCTGTGCTCCCGCTGGCGTTGACCGCGTTCCGCGGCCAGTTCGGCATCAACGTCCCCGCCACCATGGCCGCAGTCGTGCTGTCCACCCTGCCGGTCCTCGCCCTGTTCATGATCGGCCGCCGCCAGCTCGTCGCCGGCCTCACCGCAGGCTTCACCAAGTGACCGCGGCCCACCCCCTTACCCGCTCGAAGGATGACACCCGATGAGTTCTGCCCAGACCACGTCGACGCCGCGCGACGGGACGGACACGCCAGTGTGGCGCGACACCACCAGGACGGTGGGTGAACGGGTCGAGGCGCTGCTGGCCGAGCTGACACTTCCGGAGAAGGTCGCCCAGCTCGGCAGCGCGTGGGAGGACGTCGAGCCCGCCGGGCCCGAGGTGGCGCCCGGCACCAGCGTGCTGGGTATCGTCGGCCCGCTGGACGAGACCGCCCGGCACGGCATCGGCCAGCTCACCCGCCCCTACGGCACCGTGCCGCGCGACGCGCTCGACCACGCCCGCCACTACGCCCGCCGCCAGCGGCAGGTCATCACCCAGAGCCGCCTGGGCATCCCCGCGATGGGCCACGACGAGTGCCTGACCGGCGTCACCGCCTTCGGCGCGACGATCTACCCCACCCCCCTGGGCATGGCGGCGACGTTCGACCCGGCGCTGATCGGCGAAGTCGGGGCCGCCATCGGCGCCGACCTGGCCGAAGCGGGTGTGCACCAGGGCCTCGCGCCGGTGGTGGACGTGATCCGCGATCACCGCTGGGGGCGCTGCGAGGAGACGTTCGGCGAAGACCCGTACCTGGTCGGCGAGATGGGCGCCGCCTACGTGCGCGGCATCCAGTCCGCTGGCGTGGTCGCGACGCTCAAGCACTTGGCCGGGTACTCCGCCTCCGTCGGCGGACGCAACCACGCGCCGGTCCACATGGGACGCCGCGAGCTGTTCGACGTCATCCTGCGCCCGTTCGAACGGGCGGTCGCGGAGGGTGTCGGATCGGTGATGAACAGCTACGCCGACCTCGACGGGGACGCGCCGGCCGCCAGCCACTGGCTGCTCACCACCGTCCTGCGCGACACCTGGGGCTTCGAGGGAACCGTGGTCTCCGACTACTGGTCCATCCCCTTCCTGGTCACCTCCCACCGGGTCGCCACCGACGACGGCGACGCGGGCGTGCGCGCCCTCACGGCGGGCATGGATGTCGAACTGCCTGATCAGCGCGGGTTCGGCACACGCCTGGTCGACGCCGTCACACGCGGAGACGTCGACGAAACCGTAATCGACCGCTCGGTACGCCGAGTCCTGCGCCAGAAGATCACCGCCGGCCTGCTCGACCCCGACTGGAGCCCGGAACCGCCCGGCCTGCGCCGAGGCGGCCTGGACCTGGACAAACCCGCCTCACGGGCACTGGCCCGCCGCGTCGGACAGGCGAGCACCGTGCTGCTGGCCAACAACGGGGTGCTGCCGCTGTCCGGCAGCGGTCGGGTCGCGGTCATCGGGCCGTGCGCGGACGAGGCCAGGTCGATGTTCGGCTGCTACTCGTTCCCCAACCACGTCCTGTCCGACCGCCCGGAGCTGGGTCTGGGTGTCGACGCCCCGACCTTCCGCGAGGCCCTCGTCGCGGAACTGCCGGATGCCTCCTTCGACTACACGCAGGGCTGCCCGGTCCGCGAACCCGACACCTCCGGCATCCAGGAGGCCGTCGCTCTCGCTCACGCGGCCGACATCGTGCTGCTGGCCGTCGGCGACCTGCCCGGCATGTTCGGCGTCGGAACGTCGGGCGAGGGCTGCGACGTCGAAGACCTGCGCCTGCCCGGCGTCCAGGAAGCGCTGGTCGACGCGGTCCTCGCCACCGGCACGCCGACCGTGCTGCTGGTGTGCAGCGGCCGCCCCTACGCCGTCGGACGGTTCCACGACCGCGCCGCCGCGATCGTCCAGACGTTCCTGCCGGGAGAGGAAGGCGGCCGCGCGGCCGCAAGCCTGCTCGCCGGGCAGGTGAACTTCCGCGGCAAGCTCCCCGTGCAGATCGGCTCCTCCCCCGGCGGGCAGCCGCACACCTACCTGCACGCGCCCCTGGGCGGCAAGCAATCGGCACTGTCCAACCTGGACCCGACCCCGACCTTCCCCTTCGGCCACGGCCTGTCCTACACCACGTTCGACATCAGGGACCTGCGCGTCGACCGGGAGCACGTCGGGTGCGACGAGGAGTTCGAGGTGTCCGTCGAGGTCTCCAACACCGGCGGCCGGGCAGGCACCGAGGTCGTGCAGCTCTACGCCACCGACCCCGTGGCCCAAGTCGCCCGCCCGGTCCGCGCCCTGCTCGCCTTCGCCGCCGTCGACCTCGCCGCCGGGGAACACGCCACCGTCGTCTTCCGCGTGCACGCCGAGCACTTCGCCTACACCGGTCTCGACGGCCACCTCGTCGTCGAACCCGGCGTGATCGCCCTGGCCGCAGGGCGGTCGAGCGAAGACCTCCCCGCCACCACCGAGGTGCGGCTCACCGGACCCGCCCGGAAGCTGCGCAAGCGCGAACGCGAACACGTCGCCCACCAGGTCGTCACCGGGGTGGCCGCCCGCCGGTGACGCATGGCCAGGGCAACGTCCGAGGTGCGTCGCCCGACCGGTGCGCGTCCTGTCCGTCTCTCCCCGGGCAGGACGCGCACCCCTGACATTGTGATCTTCGCGCTCGCACCTGTTCTGCGCTCAACCCTTGCCGAGCAGGGTCAGCAGGAAGTCGCGCACGGTGGAGGAGAGGCGGCCGTCGCGTTCCACCGCTTCGGGGACGGCCGGCGCGGAGCAGAGCACGACCGGTCCGTCCTCGGGCCGGTCGGGCAGCCGACCGTGAGCCAACCGGGCTCCATCGCCCCCAAGCGCACCTACTCGACGGCCGAAGGCTCCTGCGGATGCACGCCTTGGTCGGCGACATCATCCGCGACCGCATCCGGCACGCGCCGCGCCGGCGACGCGTCGTCCGGGCCGTCGTGGCCCTCGCCCCGCCGCGGGACCGCTCGGCGGGCTGGGGCGAACAACGGTGGATCGACGTCGCCGCAGCCACCATCGCCGCCGCGCTGCCGCCCGACAGCGCCGACGCGGAGACCTGGCCTACGTGGGCCTCCCAGCTTCCACACGCGCTCGCCTGCCTCGACCACGCCGACGCGGCCGACCCACGCATGGTGGGCATCGACCTCCTGAACAACGAGGTCGGGCTCTACCCCGACGGCGCGGGCAGTATGCCGAGGCGCAGCAGCTGTTCCGACGCGCGGTGAGCAACGGTGGGCAACTACACGCGGTCCGCGGGCCTGACGCACCCGGAGACCCTGCACGCGATGAACAACCTCGCGGAGCCTTTCCTCGACCACAGCCGCGTCGCGGACGCCATGGTGCCGCACGAGGCCACCTACCGCACGCGCGTCACGTTGCTGGGACCGCACCACCAGACACGCTCGTCTCGGCGAACAACCTCGCCGAGGCGTTGCGCCTCACCGGAAACCTCGACCGCGCCCGCGTGTTGTTCCACGAGGTCCTCACCGGCAGCGAGGACGCCCTGGAGCGGGCGACGTCCTCACGGCGATGTCGGTCCTCCTCTGGTCGGACAGGTGCGCCGTCGTGGTCGGTGGCGAGCAGCTCGGTGAGTTGTTCGACGGCCCAGTCAGGCAAGGTGACGCTGGTGGTGTCGGGTTCTCCCTCGGCGCGTCGCCGGGACTGTTCGTCGAAGATGGCGCGGGTGAGCCAGCCCAGCAGATCGTCGTCGAGAACGTCAGGACTGTGGGCGGCGATGTCGGCGAACCGGTCCGCGTCGCCGAACGTCTCCGACACCGACGCGGGTAGCGCCTCATGCTGTGCCGCGTGGCGGATGGCTTGCCCCGCTGCCACACCCGCACCGGGAACCCGGTCCGGGGTGTCGACCCCCTTGTGCGCAGGGGGAGCCCGGGGAGGGCGTTGTCAGGACGTGGTGTGGAGGTGCGGGGCGGTGTGGTGGGGGTCGCCCGCGGTGAGGCGGACGGTGAAGCCGTGCTTGTCGCGGTGCAGGGCGACGTGGTGGCAGATCTGGTGGGTCAGCCACAGGCCCAGGCCGCCGCTCTCGCGGTCGGGGGCGGGGAGCAGTCCGGCGAAGGGGTCGGTGGGGCCGGCGCCGGTGTCGTGGATGGTGACGACCACGTGGTCGGTGTCCGACCAGACCCGGAACAGGACCGGTGGGCGGCCGTGGCGGGCGGCGTTGGTGACGATCTCGCTGACCGCCAGCACCAGGTTCCCGATCTCCTGCGCCGACAGGCTGGCCCTGTTGGCCTGCACGACCGCCCGGCGGGCGGCGGCGGGCGCGGGATCGGTCAACTCGACCAGGGGCGGCGTGCGCTCGATCGGGTAAGGCGTCATCGGTCGGGGGTCGGCGAGGAAGTCGGGTGGCTCGACGTAGCGCTCGCCGATCAGGTGCGCGCCGTCGGGGGCGGCGACGAAGGGGTGGGTGGCCGCGACGTCGTCGAGGACGTGGCGCGGGGTGGTGCGGGTGTCGTAGGCGCACATGCTGCGCAGCGGGAACTCGTCGTAGGCGTGGTTGACCGCCGACTCGTAGCGGGCCCACCAGTCCCACGACCTGCTCAGCCCGACCGGCGGGATCTCGCCGAGGATGCGGATGCCGCGCGCGCCGTCGGCCACGAACCCGGCCATCATCTCCCGGTAGGACTTGATCGCGGCGGCGGGCCGGGCGTAGAGGTCGTCGGTGACGGTGAAGACCGCCTCGGCGGAGCGGGGCAGCGCCCGGCGGACCAGCTCCGAGCGCTCCGGCGCCAGCGACACCACGGTCGGCTCGCCCGCCTCCAGCCCGCCCAGCAGGAACGGCAGGGCGACCGCCATCAGGTCCTCGTCGGAGGTGTAGTAGGCGGCGGCGTGGTCGTAGCCCCGCCTGCCGGTGTCCGTGTCGGTTCTCATCGCACCTGCTCCACGCGGATACCGGTCACGTCCAACAGCTGCAGGACGTGTGAAAGGTGGGGCAGCGGTGTCCGCAGCACCACGGTGACCCCGCGCCGTTCGGCGTGGTCGGCCAGGGCGAGCAGGCCGCGGTGGTCGACGAAGGCCAGTCCGGTCGCGTCTATCACGATCTCGCCGTCCGCGACCGGCAGGTCGGCACGCTCCAGCGCCACCGACCACAGCGGGCGGGACTCCAGGTCCAGCTCGCCGTCCAACGCGGCGGACGCCCAGTCCGGCGCGTGGGCGTGCAGGTGGAACGGCGTGGCGCCGGTGCTGGACCGGGGGTGCAGGCAGGCGAGCTGCGCGACGGCTCCGTCACCGAGCTCGGTCCGGTCGTAGGCGCACATCGCCGACATGGGGTGCGCGGCCATGTAGCGGTCCACCAGGTGCTCGTAGCGGGCGAAGGCGTCGAGCTGGGCGGGGGTGCGCACCAGCGGGGTGGCGTCGGCGGCCACCCGCAGGCCGGTGAACCCCGCGGCCAGCGCCTGCTCGGTCGCCGCGGCGTAGGCCCGCACCTGCTGCTCGGGGTCGACGACCGCGCCGGAGGAGTAGGTCTCGTCCAGCGAGGCGACCTGCACGGCGCCCCGTCGGGCACCCTCCTCGAACACCCCATCCATCCCCAGCCGGCGGGTGAAGTCGCCGGAGTCGCCGGGAGCCACGTACAGGACGCGTTGCCCCTCGACGAGCCCTCGCGTCAGGAACTCCCGCGCCTCGGCCTCGAACTCGACCTGCCGCTGGTAGCCGTGGCACGAATGGGACCGATCCGGCGTGCTGTCCAGCGACGCGGGCGACTGCATGCCCCCAGGCTACGACATCCGCACCTCACACCGAGCGATCGTCCTGCCGGGGCACCGGCAGGAGGGCCGGCTGGATGGTCCTCGACCACCTCCCGATCGCCCACGGCCAACCCTGCCCGACCGCCAGCCGCACGAGATCACCGGACAGCCCGCCGCAGGCACCCAACGACGACGACCGGCACGTCGCCGCCTCGCACAACCGGTCACGGTCACGTCGGCAGCCACCCGTGCAGACCTCCACGTCCGAGCCCACGACCAGGCGGGCACGACACCGACGCCAAGATCGAACACCCGATCAGCGCTCCCGACCCACTGCCACCCGATCGAGCGGCCAGGGTCCGACTACGGGGTGACGCGGCCAGAACCGCCCACCCAAGTCATGAGCAGCGCGAACGCCTCCTCGAACCGCCGTCCTGCTGACAATCTCGGGCTCTGGCACGCAAAGCTGGAATGCCGGTGACGGCGGGTGAAGGAGGAATCATGGTCATGGTCCGCTCGAGCAGTGGTGATCTTGTTGACGGTTCGCCGGTTGTTCTGCCGCGACGCGACGGCGCAGCAGCGGGCTGCTGGCTTTGTTGGCGAGGTCGGGTTGGCGTTGGCCGGTCGCCCTGTGCCCGGCTGGCTGCGGCGATGACGATCAAGGTGTCGCGCATGAGGTTGTTGCGACTGGTACGCGCCTTACCCGTGCCGCCAGTGGTCGCTCCGCGGGTGCTCGGGGTCGACGACTTCGCACTCCGACGCGGCTCGGTCTACGCCACGATCCTGCTGGACATGGACACGCCCCCGGTCGACGTCCTGCCCGATCGGGCCGCCGAGACCTTCGCCGCGTGGCTGACCGCAAATCCCGGAGTGGAGGTCATCTGCCGGGACCGGGGCGGCAACTACGCCGAGGGCGCTCGTCAAGGCGTTCCGAACTCGATCCAGGTCGCCGACCTGTACCACCTGTGGGCAACCTCGGCCAAGCGGTGGAGAAACCGTGTGGCGCACCGCGCCTGCCTGTGTGAGCCGGACCCCCAACCGACGGAAACGGCCTCGACCGGCGACTGGCCTCCAGGCGACCCTCCCCGCGAGCTGGACCCGACGCTGGACGGGCACGGCGGGAAACGCGCGATCGTGACGCGACGCGGTGACACGTCTGCCCGCAACGCGGTGGGGACCGGCTGACAAGCCCGTGGTCGGCGCGAGGCCGGCCGGCGGTGCGCCGAGGACGGAGCCTGTTGCTGTAGCCGGTGCCAGAACGTGGACGGACTTGTCGGTCGCCATGACCTCGAACGGACGGTGTATCCGGTGCCACCGGCGCTCTGTCGGTTCCGCCCACGACCTTTCCGATTGCCCGCGACCGGTGGATGGCCGTCGGCGGCACGGTACCGCAGCGCCGCCTGCGTCACGGCGGGCCTGCTCGGTCTCGCGGGCCGCAGGGCGTCCATTCGTCGCCGTCGCAGGAGGTCACCGCCCACACCGTTTTGCCCGTGCCGCCGTCCGACCGTGCCTGGGTGCCCCACTGGTGCCGGGTCAGGTTGTCCACCATGACCAGTCCGCGGCCGCGGTGTTCGCCCAGCCGGGAGCGTCCCAGGATCGGTCGGGCCGGTGAGGTGTCCTCGACTTCGATGCGCACCTGGCACGGCACACGACTGCGCCGCAGACGGACCCGGTGAGGATGTGCGTGGTCGTAGGCGTTGGCGACCAGCTCGGTGGCGACCAGGAGAACCGCCTGCAGGTGATCGTCGTCCAAATCGGCCATCGCCGTGACCGCCCACCGGCGCACCTGCACCAGCGGCGGTGTAGGCCGACCGGTCAGGTCCAGCAGGAGGCGGTCGGGATCCGGTTCGGCCTCGGCTCGGTCCACAGGTTGCCCCTCCTACACCGCCGGCGCCCTGTGGTCTCAAGGCGCTGGCTCTGGTGTATCACGGTCGGCCGGACCGGATCACGCGCCTGCGGTGCTCCCGTCGACTGCCGGACCCCTGCGGTGGCTCCTGTCTTGAACAGGCAACGGCATACCGCTGCGGCGGCGCGTCCGCCCGGTGGCGTCACAGTTCGTGACCTATCATCACGGATCGTGAACCGCGGGATGGAATCCGGCGATGGTGACGACCCGATCGCCCAACTGGCCTGTGCGGTGGACGCACTGCCAGCACCCCTTCTGCGCGCCCGGCCCGACGGCGCGGACGGCGGAGTCGACACCGGGTTGGCCGCCTACCTCGCGGCGTTCGGACCGGATCTGCGGCACGAGATCGCCGTACGGGAGCCGGGCACCCCTACGGGGTCGGTGGCCGAGGCGATGACCCGTGTGCGTCGCGCGATCGGCCTGCTCCAGGACCACGACGGCCCGGCCCACGGCTTGGACGCCGCGCGCGCTGAACTCGTCCACGCCCGCCGCGTGCTCACGAACCTGCTCACCGTGCCCGATGACGCCGACACCGACCCACGGGTCGAGTGGTCCTGGACCTGACCCCGTCCGGGCCGCGAACGCGGCTGCGGGGCACCCACTTCACTCGGTGGTGCGCCCGTCCGCCTCATCCGGCCGTCCCGCGCGGGCGGTCCGGTGCGGTGACAAGAGCGCCACCTGGCGGCACCGGCATGACGGCCCCACAATCCCCGCACATCGCGGGCCCGTCTCCCCGCAGTACCGCCGGTCTCCGGGGTTCAGCGGAGACATCAGCCGGAAGCAGCGCGCCCGCACACTGCCCGGCCAGCGTGTCCGCTCGCCACACCGGATCGGGTAGCGCCGGGTTGAGGCGAGGTGGTGGCCGGTGGACCGGCTGGTTATCGGCGGCCGTCGCCGGTCGCAGATCAGGTCTCGCGGCCGGCGCCGGCCCGCGCGTCGACACCGTCGCGACCGTGCCGTCCGGTCTGTCACGGCTGTGAGGCGCGGAGGCCCGGGTCCCGGGTCCCGGGTCCCGGGTCCCGGGTCCCGGGTCCCGGACCAGGCTGACCGACCTCGTCGGACACTGCCGAAACCCTGCCGTGTCCGGCATCGAGAAGGTGGTGCGTGTTTGACCGACCGGCGCGCGGGGTAATCCGGTTTCCGGTCCTCGTTCGGACCGGCGACAGCGCGCCACGCCGCCGTGCCGATACCACGGTGCACCACTGGTACCTGGTGACGCCGTGCTCCCCCGGACCGAGACGACCGCCCCTGACCATCGCCGGAAGGCCCTCGGGAACGGATACGAAAGCCGCGTCCCGAGGTGCGCCGTAGGGTCATGCCCCGGTTCCGTAGACCGGGGCATGACCTGCGCGGTCGGATGACGAACCAGAGAGGACCGGCGCCTCCCCACGCGCTCGCTCCACCAGCGGTGACGTCGCACATCACCCCCGCCGGCCCACGTCCACACGATCACCGCGCCCGCCCCGCGCGGTTTCAGGCTGGATCCGACGCCCCGCCGGTGTCCCGCCGGACTGGCACGACCCGGACAGTGGGTGGCGTGCTTGATTTGATCCTGCGCGACCTGGCAGGAAGGGCTCGGAATGTTCGCCGCAGATTGTGAAATAGGCGCCTGGGGCCTGCACACAGCCATTCTCCGGAGTCTGACGTACTGCCGATGCGACCGCCGCCGCGCCGCCCGAGGACATCACTCTCCGGGACATCCCTGCTTCACCGTGGACCTGCACGCACGGCCGTCGACGCACACGGTCCACGCCTGGACCGCCGCCGTCGTGCCGGGGCCGGCCGGGAACGTGTTGGACAATCTGCTGCTGGTGGTCACCGATCTGGTCGGCAACGCCTACGACCACGGACACCGGTCCCTGCGCCTGCGGCTGTTCCTGCGGGCCGACCGGGTGCGTGTCGAGGTCGACGACACCTGTCCCGCCCCGCCCGTCCTCGGTCGCCCGCGCCCGCCGGGCAACCGCGGACACAGCCTGCCGCTGCTCGACGCGCTACCCCTGACCTGGAGCAACATCGACCACGCCACCAGCAGGACGGTGTGGGCCGACCTCGCCCGCCCCCGGTCCTTGCCTCGACTTCGACCACGTCGGCGGGTCCGACGGGCCGGCGCGTCCAGTACCGGCCGGGTTCAGGGCCGGGCGGTGACAGCGACGGCCGCGGCCCGGTCCAGGGTGGGCAGTACCGCGACCACCTCGTCGACCTCGGCCGCAACGGGTTGACCACCGCTCGGTGGTCGGCGGCCACGGCGAACCCGATGCCGCGCCGCTCGGCGGCTTGCCGCGCATCCAGCAACAGCGTGATGCCCGTCGACCCGAAGAACGTCACCGCGAACAGCTCCAGCACCACCCCCGCCCGAGCCTGCTCGACCTGATCGAGCACCACCGACGTCAGGTCCTCGCGGATGGAGATGTCGACCTCGCCGACCACCCGGACCATCCGCAGCCCCGGCGCGGGACCCGCCTCACGGCGACCGACAAGTACGGGCCGACCTGCTTATGGATTCCCAGGGTGCTCCTCGCAGTCGTCGATCCGGCTCGGGCCCCCGCCTGGCGTGAGCTGCCCACTTCCTCACCGAGGACAATCGGCACCTCGCCGAGTCGGTGGAGCCGATCACCTGCCGGAACCACGACACGTCAGATCTCGATCACCGAAGGTTGCCAGCGGGTCGGATGCCACTGCGAGGCGCCGGCATGCCGCCCACAATCCCTCCACCACGACAGAGGCCCCCGACATACCCCAGCGCGCGGAAGGGGACCAAGCTCTTCACCCGGCGGAATTGCTCTCGCACCGCCAGCCGTCAGCACCAGCCCGACCCCACGGTCCCGCAACGCCCGTCCCCGCGGCGGGTCGGGTCGGCGGTACGCGGGCCGAGCAGTTCAGGGCTGTGGTGACCGCGGCTCGGGCGGGTCTGGCACGGCCGGTGACAGTGTGCACCGAGTTGCGGGGCTCGGCTTCGGCAGGTCCATCCCGAGGGCCGAGCCGCCAGCCGTGACGCGCACAGCGGCGCGGTGGAATCATGGGAACCTGTCGGTGGACGTGATCACGGAGGCGGTGTCGTTGGACGGGAAGTTCCCGATCGTGGTGTTGGCCTGCTCGGCGGGCGGCTTGGACGCGGTCAGCCGGGTGCTGGCGCCGTTGCCCGACGACTTCGCCGCTGCGATCGTGGTCGTGCAGCACATGTCCCCCGACGCACCCGACATGCTGCCGGAGATCCTGGCCAGGCGCACCAGCCTGCCGGTCGCCCCCGCCGTCGACGGCGCCCGCCTGCTCCCCGGACACGTGCTGGTCGCCTCACCCGGCAAGCACCTGCTGGCCACCATCGACGGCACCCTCGCCACCATCCCCGCCGACGGCATACCGCCCTACCGGCCCTCCGCAGACCTGCTGCTGGCCACCCTCGCCGTGACCGCCGGACCACGGGTGACCGCGGTGGTGCTGTCCGGGCGCGGCAACGACGCCGCCACCGGCGCCACCGCCGTGCACCGCTTCGGCGGCGTCGTCCTCGCCGCCGACCCGAGCACCTCGACCGCCCCGGCCATGCCTGCGGCCACCATCGACCGCGACGGCATCACCGACACCGTCGTCGACGTCGACGACATGGCCGACCTGCTGACCACCCTCACGACCTCGGCCGCTCTCCGCTCCCCCGCCGAAGGCGTTCCCGGATGAGGCGTCACCGGCACAGGGCGAACGAGAACCAGCGGGCAGTGCGACCATCCGATCCGCCTTGCACCGCCGACCACGGGCATCGCACGATCATGATCGTGACAACCCGCTCGGACCGGCGATCACTGCGCAAGGGGCACCTGCACGGTGATCACGTCCGACTGGGGTCGCGTGCGGGAGAGGCCGGGGTTGTTGACCAGGCAAATCGGCCCCGCCCGCAGGCTGAACCGGTGAACCCCTCGGTCGCCCCCTCGATTGCGCGTTCGAGCGAGTCGACCGCCTGATTCACGGCCTTCTCCGCCCACGTGAGCCCTTTCCGACTTTCGCCCGTGTCCGGGCGGTCCGCCGTAGAGCATCCTCGAACAGGATCTCCGTGCGCTGCCGGCGGTCGCGCACGGCATCGCAGCCGTCTCTCGCGGCGGATACCACCAGGGCGTCAGGAGAGGTGCCTTTTTCCGGACCGGCAGTGTCAGGTGTCCGCGACATCGCCCCACCTCCGAGCGCATTCGGGTGCCCAACCGGCAGCAGGCCGATCGAATCGGATCACGACCGTCGAGTGGGTGACAGCGCAACCCCGCGGTCCCGACGAACTCGTGACGCGCGTGAATCGGGGTGCGTCTTGACCACGGGCCATTGCACGGTCCTCAGCTCGATCCGCACAGCAGAACTGGACGGTGTGATCGCCCGCACCGATCATCGGCCAGGCCATGGCCGCACCGGGAATCGGACGCACGGTGGGCTGCGAGCAGCCCCGACGCGGTCAGGACCGCTTCGCCAACTCGGCAGAACTCCCGTCTGCAGTCCTGTGATCCCTCCGTGGTTCCCGGCTCTGGTCCGGCACCGCAACCGGCAGCACACCCTGACCATGGCCGCCACCGGGGCGTCGGCGTTCCAGGACGTCGTGGTAGACCTGCTGGAGGTCGGTGGCGACGCGCGTGGACGTGTGCCGCTGTTCGATCCGGTCGATCGCGGCGGCGGAGAACGCGGCCAGGTTCGTGCGATCGTGGTTGCCGGTCGACTTCCCGGATGACGAGTCCATGCGGATCTCGCACGAGGCGATCCACCAGGCCCTCTACGCCCAGGGCTCGGTGAACATCCGGCCGCATCGGTCCCGGTTCCGCCGAGCTGGTCGGGCACCGGCCGTCCGCCGACGAAGACGACTTATCCCGATAGTGTTGTGCCCGACGGTGATCCCGCGGCCGAGGGTGAGCTCGGCGTGCACCCGCGGGGCGCCGTAGACCTGGGACGACTCGGCATGGATCTCACGGATCAGGTCGACGAGCCAGGCCTGGCGGATCGCCCGCGGCGAGGGGGCGCGGCCTCGCCAGTCGTTGAAGCCGGACTCGGACACTCCGAGCGCGCGGCAGGCGAACTGGACCGACCGGCCCTCGGAGGCGATCACCGTGACCGCCTCGTACCGTCTTGTGGGGTGCTGCCCTCCTTGAACAGTTCGGCGGCGCGACGGTGGACGGCGACCTCGGCCTCGAGTTCGGCGATCCGACGACGCGCCGCGACCAGCTCGGCGTTGTCGGCGCTGGTGGTACCGGGTAGTTGAACTGAGTCGATGCGCTCCTGGCGGTGCCAGAAGTAGATCGTCTGGTCGCTGATGTCGAGGTCCGCCGCGAACTGGGTGACGCGGCTGCCGAACGCGACTAGGTCGAGCACCTTGCGTCGGAACTCGGGTGGGTACCGCTTGGGCATCGTGGGCTGTCCTCCGGGCTACTGAGATGTGTGATCATCCAATAACCCGACTCCGTACAACCAGGTGAGGATCAAAGCCTCCGCGCTACCGGGGGAACCTCACCCAAGCCGGTGATCCGGCGCCTGGCCGAGCAGCTGGGCGTGCATCACGAGGCGTTGCGGAACTGGATCCGGCAGGACGAGGCCGACCGCGGCGAACGTGGCGACCGACCCACCGCCGGTGAGTCGGAGGAGCTGCGCCAGCTCCGCAAGGAGAACGCGGAACTCAAGCGCGCCAACGATATCCTCAAGACCGCGTCCGCTTTTTTCGCGGCGGAACTCGACCCGACCCGGCGACGGTCGTGAAGCTCGTCGAGCAGCTTCGCGGCCGCTTCGGGGTCGAGTTCGTCCTCCGGGTCCTGGGCGTCGCCTCCTCCACCTACCACGGCTGGATGGCCCGCCAGGCCGACCCGTCGGGCCGCGAGCGCGAGGACCGGTCGATCACCGCCGAGATCGTCGACATCCACGCCGCCTCGGGCGGCACCTACGGCAGCCCGCGGGTGCACCAGGTCCTGCGGCGTCGGGGTATCCGCGTGTCGCGCAAGCGGGTCGAGCGGCTGATGCGCCAGGCCGGCCTGCAGGGCGCGTTCCTGCGTAAACAGTGGCGTGCCCCGTCGACCAGGCGGGATCCGCGGGCCGCGCCGGCGCCGGATCGGGTGAACCGGGACTTCACCGCGACCGCGCCGGACCGGTTGTGGGTGGCCGACGCCACCCGGATCCGCACCGGCGAGGGCGCCTTCTGGCTCGCGGCCGTGCGCGACGCGTTCTCCAACCGGATCGTGGGCTGGAAGACCAGCGACCGCTGCGACACCGACCTCGTGCTCGGCGCCCTGGAGTACGCGATCTGGTCTCGCGACGTGCGCGACGGACAGTTGATCCACCACAGCGACCGCGGGTCGACCTACACGGCCTTCCGGTTCGCGGAACGGTTGGCGGACAACGGGATCCTGCCGTCGATGGGTTCGGTCGGCGATTCCTACGATAATGCTCTGATGGAGAACTTCTTCTCCACGTTGAAGATCGAGTTGGTCTACCGCCGGTCCTGGCGCACCCGTGACGAGGCCGAGAACGAGCTGTTCCGTTATATCGACGGGTTCTACAACACCGAACGCATCCAAAAGGACCTCGGCTGGCTCAGCCCCGACGAGTACGAAGCCGCCTGGCACGCCGCCCAGGCCGAACCGACTACCATCCCGCCATCACCCACCCGATCCAGGTAACAACCGCCTCGGGTTACCGGGGGAAGCTCAACGGACTACTCGCCGCACATCGCCGACACCATGATCACACTGATCGGCCAGATCGCCTCCAAGTTCGACACAACACCAGCAGAGACGACATGGCCCGACATCAACCTGGACAAGACGCCCGAAACACGCGCCGCCGCGATCGGCATCTGGACCGAACTCCTGGCGACGCTGGTAGCGGCAGAGGAGCCAAGGGCGATGGGACTTCACCCCGGATGTTGGACACGGGGTTATGCGGCGTGGGCCAGCGTAGCCGGTGTCGGTAGCAGGCTGTTCTCGTAGTCGATCGGGGACATCTGGCCGAGGTAGGAGTGGCGGCGTCGGGTGTTGTAGCGGTGTGCCCAGCCGAACACCGCCAGACGTGCTTCTCTTGCGCTGCCCCAACTCTGAGCGCCTTGGAGGGTTTCGCGTTTGAAGGAGGCGTTGAGGCTTTCGGCGGCGGCGTTGTCCGCGGAGCTGCCGACCGCGCCCATGGACCGGGTCACTCCGGCGGCGCGGCAGGCGTCGGCGAAGGATTTGGCTCCGTATTGGGCTCCGTGGTCGCTGTGGAAGATCGCCCCGGCCAGGCTGCCCCGTGTCCGCTCGGCCGCGTGCAGGGCGTCGAGGACGAGTTCGGTGCGCATGTGGTCGGCCACGGCCCAGCCGACCAGGCGACGTGAGCACAGGTCCATCACGGTCGCGAGGTAGAGGAACGTGTGGTCGGCGATGGGCAGATAGGTGATGTCGCCGACGTAGCGGGTGTTCGGTGTCTCGGCGGTGAAGTCGCGTCCGAGCAGGTCAGGCACCTTGACCGCCGTCGGGTCGGCGACGGTGGTGCGGTGCCGGCGGCGCAGCCGCAGCCCGGCCAGGCCCACCTGGCGCATGACCCGGGCGACGCGCTTGTGGTTGACGCGGTGTCCGGTGTCGTGCAGTTCGGCGGTGATGCGCGGGACGCCGTAGGTGCCGGCCGACTCGCGGTGGATGACCCGGATACGGGCGGCCAGGCGGGCGTCGTCCGCGACGCGGGCCGCCCGGTCCGACGCGGTGACCTTCCAGTGGTAATAGCTGGACCGGGCGATCCCGATGACCTGGCACAACCGCTTCACGCCATGGTGGCGCTGATGATCGGCGACGAACTGGAAGCGGTTCACCAGCGCGTCTCGCCCGCGAAATACCTGGCCGCCTTGCGCAGGATGTCGCGCTCTTCCTCCAGCTCGCGGACCCGCCTGCGCAGTGCGGCGTTCTCGTTCTCCGGCGAGGGCGGGGCCGCACCGGTCGCGGAGGTGGTGACCTGCGGTCCGGTGCGCTGCGCGTCGTCGAGCCGGATCCAGTTGCGCAGCGTCTCGTGGTTGACCCCGAGGTCCTGAGCCACCGACTTGATCGTCGCGCCGGGGCGGGACCGGTAGAGCGCGACCGCCTCGGCCCGGAACTCCGGCGGGTAGTGCTTCATCACCATCTGAACGGGACTCCTGTCCACCCGGATCGTCAGGATCCAAGTGTGTCTGGTGTCCAACACCCAGGGTCAAGTCCCGATCACCATCGCCGCCGACACCCTCACCCACGCCGGTGCAGGCACCGCCCAACGCAGCCTAGCGGTACAAGCAGGCTGCATCCTTCTGCGTCACGACCCGGCCCGGTTCTGGCGCCTCACCGTCACCGTGGCCCGCACGGACGAAGACTTCGGACGCGAACTCGCGCTGGTCTGCTCCTCCAGACACATCCGGGAAGTCATCCTCGGCCGCCTCCCTGCGTGTCAGGGTGAGTTGAGTCCAGTGGTTCACAGCAACCCGGCCTGAGCAGGGCGAGATTCGGATCGATTGACATGACCCGCAAGGCCAGGTCCTCGGTGGTCGAGGACGATGATGGGCGGATGGATTCCCAGCAGCCGCGTGGTGACGGGCCGAGGCGGCGGCGCGCGTTCACCGCGTCGGAGAAGCTCGCGCATCTGAGCGCCTACGAGGCGGCGTGCGAGCACGGCGACGGCGGCGGGTATCTACGGCGAGAGGGTTTGTACTCGTCGTTGATCAGCGAGTGGCGCAAGCAGCGGGATGCCGGTGTGCTGGCAGGCAAAGCGCCGGGTGAGAAGGTCGGCAGGCTGTCCGCGGAGCAGGCGGAGATCGCCGGCTCACACGGGAGAACGCCCGTCTGAGCAAGCGGCTGGACACCACCGAGGCCGCGCTCGACATCATGGGAAAAGCGCACGCTCTCTTGGAAAGTCTGTCCGAGAGAGCGGATTCCGACGAGAAGCGCAAGAAGCGCTGACCAAGGCCTACGCGTCGATGACCGCCGACGGGGTGTCAACGAGGCAGGCCGCGGTGCTGACCGGGCTGGTGCGATCGACGGCGATCCGTCACGGCAAGGTCGCCACCACACCCACGCCGCCGGTGTCGCCGCAGCCGCCTCTTGAGCCGCTCAACAAGCTAACGGCGCTGGAACGGCTGCGGGTTCTCGAGGTGCTCACCAGTCCGCGGTTCGTGGACCTGGCGCCGCTGCAAATCTACGCGCAGCTGCTCGATGAGGGCGTCTACCTGTGCTCGGTGTCCACGATGTATCGGGTGCTGGCGGACAACAAGCAGGTCAGGGAACGCCGCCGGCTCGCCCGCCATCCGGCCAGGGTGTGCCCGGAATTGGTCGCGACCGCGCCCCGGCAGGTCTACAGCTGGGACATCACCAAGCTCGCGGGCCCGGTGAAGGGCACCTACTTCGACGCTTACGTGATGATCGACATCTACTCCCGGTACATCGTCGGCGTCCATGTCCACGCACACGAATCCGGTGTCCTGGCCAAGGAGCTGATGGAACGGATCTTCTCCGTCCACGGAGTTCCGCGGGTCGTGCATGCCGACCGGGGCACGTCGATGACCAGCAAGACCGTCGCGGCCCTGCTCGCCGACCTCGACGTCACCCGGTCACACTCCAGGCCCGGGGTGTCCAACGACAACCCGTACTCCGAAGCACTGTTCAAGACTTTGAAGTACGGCCCGGAGTTCCCGCAACGCTTCGGATCGCTCACCGAGTCCAGGAAATTCATGGACGAGTTCACCCACTGGTACAACCACGAGCACCGCCACACCGGAATCGGCCTGCACACACCCGCCGACGTCCACTTCGGACTGGCAACCGCCACAGCGGCCGGCAGGCGCACCGTCCTCGCCAAGGCACGCGCCCGCCACCCACACCGATTCGGCGGCATCACCACAACACCGAAGATCCTCAACCTACCCGACACCGTCTGGATCAACCGACCAGCCGACGACGACACCGACCAGCACATCGACACAGAAGCCGCCTAACACCCACTGGTCTCATTCACCTTGACAAATTCCGCCTCGACGAGGAACAACTCGCCGACAACCACCGTTGGCTCACCACCCTGTTCCCGCCCTCCACCGACACCGAACGCCACGAACCGGGCCGGATCACCCCCCGCGATGAGATCCGCTCCTGGCGCATGGAGTGCGTGCGCACCCTCGGTCAGCGGGCCACAAGCGCCTCCGTCGACCAACTACGCCACCTCGCCCAAGAACACGCCGACGACCTCGAAGTCACCAGCGCCCTCATCAACGCCCGACGCCGCGTCCAAGCCACCCGATGGACTGACAACACCTCCGTCGACAACATCACCGAGATACTCAACGACCCCAGCCGCAGACTGGTCCGCTCCAACACCGAACTGGCCAAGCTCCTGCTCGACACACTCGCCGACATCGCCCAGGAGCTACCAGACCACAGCGAACTGCTGTGGAATCACGGCCCGACCCGCACACGCAAGAACCGCGGCACCACACCAGAAACCTGGGCGCCCAAGTTCGAAGCCGCCCTATCCGCCTACCTCGCCCACGAACTCAAGACCCGACTTCACGGCCGCGGGATAGTCATCAACCGCGAAGTTCTGATCCACCCACGCAACGCCTACGGGGCTGGCGACCGCACCGACATCCTGGTGCAAACTACAGCGCCCTCGGGCGCGCTCCAGACAGGCGGACAATTCGCCGTCGTGGTCGAAGTCAAACCAACCTGGAACACCGATCTCACCACGTCGCAGGAGACGCAACTCGTCCGCCGTTATCTACCGGAGGCGAACACCGACGCAGGGATTTACCTCGTCGGCCAGTACGCGCTGGACCAGTGGACCGCACAGGATTACCGAAAAGCCGACGCGAGAAGAACCCCGTCGAACATCATGGAGATGTTGCAGGACCAGTCGCAGCGACTCAACGATGAGCTGCGTGTCCATGCGACGCCTTTCCTTCTCAAGATCACCCGTCCGCAAGCAGTGAAAGTGTCCAACCACCCGCCGGGGCCAGCGACTCCGACAGCCGCACCTCCCGTCGAAAACACGAACCCTCAAGCGAACCCAGGCGAAGCGACCGCTTCCGGCCCAACAGATGTGCAGGCGCCAGCCCGACCGACGTCACCATGAGCGACCGATACGAGGATCGCAGGTTTCGCTGAGCGAAAACAGGAGTGGGAAATTTCCCACGCATGCGGTAGAGTCTTCTTAGCTGGTAGGCTGCGTTCATGCGCCCCCATCTCTCGAAGGTGGTGGGAGATTTCCCACCGGAGAGTGGACGAGCATCGGACACATAATTTGCCCCACGAGGTAATTCCAGGTCAGCTGGAAGCTTCGTGGGGCTTTGTGCTTCCCGACGTCGCTTCAAGCCTACCTGTTGGTCGTTGCTCGTGGAGTGTCTGCCGGCATGCGGGCACGAGCAGTGGGCGGCGTCCAGCTCGTCGTGCCAAGACCTGTCGATGGCGGTCATGGCGGAGTTCGCTCGGCGGTAGGTGTTCGGCTCGCCTGGCTCGAGATGTGTCCCGCGAACGGGTGGTGCCGAGGGCGATGTGGAACCCCTCCTGCCGATGCTGCCGCTGTGGCACTGCAGGACGCTTCGGGCGGGTCGGTGGCCGGAGAGGTTGTCGCGTGGGGCGGGTTCCGTGAGCCGTTGCATCGACTTGACCTGCGGTTGCGTCGGGCTGATCCGCCTCCGACGCCGTCACGTAGCTCAAGGCCAGCAGGAGCTGTCCGCCTGCCTTTCCACGATCTTCATTCCCGGGCATGTCGTGGACAGGCTGCGGTGCGAGGCGTCTGCGTGGTGCGCGCGCTCGCCCGGCGGTACCGCGGTCGAGGAGTGCGACGCCGGTGGCGTCACAGCGGAAGACGAGTCCGAGTTCGTCGACGAGCCGTGCGGTCTGGTCGTGGTCGGGGTTGTCGGCGATGCCCTCAGTGCTGAGATGTGTGGCGATGTGGGCCAGCAACTGGTCCTCGCGCAAGTAGAGATTGCGCAGTGCGCCCTCCGGTCGGGTGCGGGCGCTGGTGTGGCCGTGGCGGCAGCGGTAGGCGGCACGGCCGTGGCAGCGGTGGGAGTCCATCTTCCGCCCGCACAACCCGCACTGGAGTCGGCCCGCCAACAGGTAGACGTACTCGCCGCCATCGGCGTCGGCTCGGCGGGTGCTTTGTCGGGTGGCCTGGACGGTCTGGGCTGTGATGAAGTCGTGTTCGGACACCAGCGGCGTGTGGGCGATGCGGGTCGAGATCGCCCAGGCGTGCTGCTCGTTGCGGACACTAATCCGGCGCCCGCTCGGCGAGCGGGTGGCGCGGTCGGCGCTGGTGCGGTTCCACACCTGGTGGCCGGTGTAACGAGGATTGCCCAGGATCTCCACCACCGTGCGCAGCGACCAGCCGGGATCTACCCGACGTCCGTCGCGTTCCGGGTCCGTGCTCGTAGGGCTGGGCACGGCCTGCTCGTTGAGGTGGCGGGCGATGCCCGCGGCGCTGTGCCCGGCCAAGCGTAAGAAGAAGATCAGTTTCACCACGGGCGCCGTGGCCGGATTCGGCACGAGCCGCTGCTGCCGCACACCACGCCGCGCCAACGCCCGGTTCGGATGGGGCCCGGCGTCCACGAGCCGGTAGCCGTAGGGCGGCCTGCCGCCGAGATAGCGCCCCTGCTCGACGGTCTGCATGCGCATGGCAGTGACGACCCGATGCCGGGACCGCAGCACCTCCGTCTGCGAGCGCGCCGCGAGCAGCGACAGCAACGCCTCGTGCGCGGGATTGTCGAAGTCCACCGGCCCCTCGGCCTCCGGCAGCCACAACTGCACCCCGTACCGCTCCAACACCGCCCGCAGCTCCCGCACCTGGACGCCGTCGAGGAACGCGCGCTCGTACTCGCCCACCACCACCGCGTCGACCCGATCCGCGTTGGCCGCGATGTAGCGCAGCATCGCCCCTGCCCGAGGCCGCAGATGCCACGGCACCTGACGGGAACACCCGACCTCGAAGTACTCCCCCGTGATCCTGCCGTGCCCGCCGGTGAGCCTGCGGGAGACATCCAGCTGCCATGCCCGCGAGGTGCGCGGGTCCTGGTGTTCGCGGGTGGAAGCGCGACCATAGAACAAGAACCGCAGACTCCCGGCTGGAGCCGCGTCAAACGTCGGGATGCCCGGTGGGATGGTGGCGGCGATCCACTCGGCGAGCGTGGTCGGGCGCGGCGGGGCGGACATCGTCATGGCGCGGTCCTTGACTTGGACGGGGAGTTGGATGCCGAGGTGACGAGGCATCCACGCCGCTATGACGAGGGAGTCCGGAGATACGCCCGGATGGACCAGTGCTGCGGTCCCAGGGGTGTTGACCTGGGAACCGGTCCGATGAGCTGGTCGGCAAGCCGGTGCCCAACCGTTTTGATCGGGAGGTGCTTATGGATCGTCGAGGGACACCGATCGGATCCACGCGCCGGCGCACCCCACGGCGCCGGTCAGCCAAAGCGCCATCAGCGCGCCAGTCTGAGCCGACTCACAACGACGGCGGGTGGGAGCAACCGGCGTCGAAGCAGTACCGGCACCAAATTAGTCCTCGTCCTCCTCGGTGTCCGGGTCGTCGTCGGTGTCCTCCTCAGGCATGAGCGCGGCACGGATTCCCTCTCCCACATCGTCCAGCTGCTCGACGGGACGGTGAACTCGCCCTCGTAGACGCAGTGGTGTCCTCGCGCGGTGATCCGCCAGGTGCCGCGCAGCTCGGTGTTGTCGGACGTTTGGACGACCAGGGCAGATTCGTCGGGGCCGGTGTCGTGCATGCTTCGGGGGCGCAGCGCGTCCAGCGTCACGGTGAGCGTCGTCGAACCCGTCGTTGCGGTACAGCACCCCGATGCCCTTGGCAGCCGGTCGGAACACGTCGCCGCCCAGGAGGCCGGGGAACACCACCGAGGAGGACAGCAGCGTGTTGGTACCTCACTGGACGGGAAGGGCCAGCAGCGGTGAGGTAAGGTCGACCCGATCGGACTCGACCGAGTCGACGGCGGTGACCGCGCCCTCGATGTGGACCTCAACCTGCACGTTCTCCAGGAATGCGTCACTGCTGTTGCGGATGCGCAACACAGTGCCGTGTCCGGCATAGCCCGCGAGGTAGTCCAGGAAGGCCGGCCAAGCTTGCCGTACCCTCTGCTCCCAGGAGTCGACCTCAACCAGGAAACCGCTCGGGACTGCGGCGTTCGGTGAATGCGAACGGGGCGAGTTGATTGCTCCACCCGGCGGCGCGAGCACGGAGCCTGGCGCGGGCCGATGCCTCGCCGAGCCGCTCGCGATACGCCTGGAGGTATTCCTCCAGCACCTCCTCGTAGCCGTGTGGGAGCCGCACCGCGCGGCCGACGACGGCCACGTCCAGCTCTGCGGTGACGGTGTGCTGTCGGCTCCGGTCGACCATCGCGCGGATCTCCGCCTCCTTGGCCAGTCGGGTCTCCCCGTCTGCCCGGACGAAGATCGCCCCGTCGGTCACCTTCTCGGGCCCGTCGCTCAGGCACGTCCACAGACTGTCGGTCGTCGGATCGACGACGATGACGATCACGTCCCTGCCCTCATCTGCGGGGATGCGCTCGAAGTCCCACCGGGGGGCCGGGCGTGCCGGTGTAGCGGGCGACGAACCGGGCCAGTTCCATGGCCTCGAACGGCGCGATGCAGGTGACCGCGCCGGGAGCGGCCCCGAGGACCATCAGGGCGCGCCCCTGGAAGTAGCGGGCCGCGGTGTCCGGGCGGCAGCACCGAAAAGTCCATGCTCACCCACCTCGAACCCAGTGTCGACGGCATCGGAATCTACCGACCACCACCGACAACCCGCCCACCATCGGCAGACTGCCGATGGTGGGCGCTCACGCCCGGAGGCTGTGTGAGCGGCTCAACAGGTGCAGCCGACGGCGGTCGACATGTACTGGGTGCGGCGTTCGAGGAGCGACCCGCACTCCCTCCGGCCTTCGCCGGATCGGCGCCGCTCACACCTGGTCGTCGGCCGGTGGCGCGGTATCCGTCAGGTGCGCCCACACCGTCTTGCCCGCCGGGCCTGGTGTGCTGCCCCAGGCGACCGCCAGTTCCTCGATCAGCAGCAGTCCACGGCCGCGGGTACCGGACGGGCACCACCCGCGCGGTGTGGGCGGGACCATCGAGCCGTCCTCGACCGCGACGTGCACGTACCCGTCGGTGAGGAGCACGTGCAGTCGCACCGGCGCCGCGGTGTGGTCGTAGGCGTTGGCGACCAGTTCGTTGACCACCATGACCACGTCGTCGAGCACATCGGCGTCCAACCGCGAGAGCATCGCGGCCGTCCAACGGCGCACCTCGACCAGCGGCGGACGCCCGGACAACTCCAGCAACGAGGTGCCGGGAGCGCGGGCCCACAGGTGCGACGTATGGTGCGTAGGCGGTGGAGTGGTGCTCACCCGGACCATCATGGCGGCAACCGGGCCTGAACGACATTCAGGTTCGGTCGACGGCACCGTGCCGACAGCTCCGGGCTCGGCGGTTAGGGTCATCGCGTGAGCAACGCGATGGGTTCCTCGGGGTTCGACCACGAAGCGGTGCTGGACGTGCTGCTGGTGGAGGACGACCCGGGCGATGCGCTCGTGGTCGCCGAAGCCCTGGCCGACAGCCCGGTGCGGCTGCACACGGTGCGCGACGGCGACGAGGCGCTGGCGTTCCTGCTGCGCGTCGGCGACCACGGCGACGCCCCCAGACCGGGACTGGTCCTGCTCGACCTCAACCTGCCCCGCCTCGACGGCCGCGAGGTACTGGCCCGGGTCAAGGCCGACGAGGCGTTGCGGTCCATCCCGGTGGTGGTGCTGACCTCCTCGCAGACCGAGACCGACGTGACGGCCAGCTACAGCGCCCACGCCAACGCCTATCTCGCCAAGCCGCTGGACGTCGAGGACTTCGCCGCCGTCCTACGGCAGGTCACCGGGTTCTTCGGCAGCGTGGTCCGTCTGCCAGGCTGACCGCGCGGACCCGATCAAGCGACAGGGACACACAAGGCGACCGACACCGACATGGGTGACAAACAGCGGGTCACGACCACATGCGTCCTCGTGGTGATCAGGGCACCGTCGAAGGGACCACTCCGATGAGCGCCACCACCGCAAGGCCCGGCACCGGAGTGCGTCGTCGTGCCGTCGAGATCGCCGGGGACCGGTGGCGGCGAAGTGGTGCTGAGGGTGACCCGGCGGGTGCCCTACCCGATGGTGGGCGAACTGCTGGAGGCTTCTTTCGGGTACCGGACACCGACGCGCCCTCCACGTGCCGCCTCGCCGGTCGTGCACGCGAGGTGGCCGTGCTCGGCCTGCTCGACGCCGTACCACTCGCCCGGCCCTGAGCACGTTCCCCGTCGACTCCCATCGGCGGGCGAACTGCCGCGCGGGAGAGCCACGTGCCGCGTCCGGACGATGTGGCTTGTGGTTGGCTGGGCTTCCTGTCGTCGGAGGTTGCCGTGAACGGTGAAGTGCTGAAACCGGGTGATGTGCTGGCGGCGGCCGAAAGCGCACCGCCGGCGGACTCGGTCGAGGTCGTCGCACGCGACCTGGCGAAGCGGTTCGGGGCCTTCGACGTGTCGTTCCTGCTGGTCGACCTCGTCGACGAGCAATTGGTGCGGCTGACCTCGACGGCGCAGGACCCGAGCGGGTGGGGTGCGGCACACGTCCCCCTGCGGGACAGCGCCTACGAGGAGGTGCTGCGCACCCAGCGGCCGTGGCAGCAGCGCGACGGCGACGAAGTGCGGGCGGTGCTACCGGTGACCAACCGCGGCGACTGCGTCGGCGTGCTGGAGGTGACCGTGCCCGCCCTCGACGACGAGGTGCTGACGCAACTGTCCGAGGCGGCGCACGCGCTGGCCTACGTCATCGTCACCGACCGCCGCTTCACCGACCTCTACCACTCCGGCCGACGCACCACCCCGATGAGCCTGGCCGCGGAGATCCAACACCAACTGCTGCCCACCGCGTCCTGCTGCGAAGCCGCCCAGTTCACCGTCGCCGGCGCCCTGGTGCCCGCCGACGACATCGGCGGCGACACCTACGACTACACCCTCGACCGCGACACCCTGCACCTGTCGATGACCGACGCCGTCGGACACGACGTGGCCTCGGCGCTCACCGCGACCCTGCTCGTCGGCGCGCTGCGCCGCGCCCGCCGGGCCGGCCACGACCTGGCCGAGCAGGCGCGACAAGCCAACCAGGCCCTCCTGGACCACGGCGGGGGATCGCTGGCGACCGGGCTGCTGCTGCGCCTGGACCTGCGCCAGGGAGAGGTCGAGCTGGTCAACGCCGGCCACCCCGCACCGCTGCTGCTGCGCGACGGCGTGGTGCGACCGGTCGAGCTGGAGATCGACCTGCTCTTCGGCGTCCAGCCGCACCACTACCGGGTGCAGCGGCGCAACCTGCGCTCCGGCGACCGGCTGGTGCTGATCACCGACGGCATGTTCGAACGCGACGCCGCCGACGTCGACTTGCCGGCGTTGATCCGCGACACCGCCGGGTTGCACGCCAGGGAGGTCGTGCGGGCCGTCACCAGAGCGGTGCGCCACGCCTGCGACGACCACCTCCAGGACGACGCCACCGTGCTCTGCCTGGACTGGCACGGGACCAACCGCACCGAACGCCACGCCGACAACGGCGCCGACATGGACACCGCCTCACCTGCTTGACGTCTCACACGATCGAGCAAGCCCGCCAAACCCGCATCAACCTCCGAGGAGTGACACCGAGACGGCCCGCTCGCGCCTCGGCCCTCGTCCTTGCCGTCTTGCCGTCGGCGCCCTCCCGGAACCTGTCGCCGACACGAGGTGGGACGCGATAGTCCACAAGCGGTTGCGTGGGTCGCGGCGTCGCCCAGAGCGTCGTGCAGCAGCCTCATCCTCGCCCCGGGCACCGCCACGGCGACGGGCTGTCCCGCGGCCAGGCCGTCGAGGACGAAGGGCACGAGCGTCTTCACGTACTCCTCGTCGGAGGCGTAGAAGAAGGCCGGGTGGACGAGACCCAGCCGACGACGGCGTTTCCGGGGTGGTCATGCGATCGGCTCCGCGTGCCCGTCGCGCGGTCGCGGATGGGCTCGGTCGGAAGTCGGAGCGAACGGCTTGCTGGTGGGCATGTCCACCTTCCGACTAGGACGGGCGTCCGGTCAACCGCTGCGCGCGGACAGGGACCGCTCACCACGGAGTGGGTGTTCAAGTGCACGCACGCGACCTGCGCGAATGCCCACCCCTCCACGTCCGGTCCAGCGGAGTCGCGTATCGCCGAGCGTCGAACGCGGCGTTCCGGTGGCTGGTGCCGGCGACGGGATTCGGGACGTCGAGGGGACAGCCGGCACGATTCGCCCGTTGCCCTGCCGGAGGTTGCCCGATCGGCGGTCGACGTCCCGGTCCTGCCTGCTTCACACGCCGCGCAGCGGCGGGTAGTCCTGTCCGGGTGGTGGCGAGAGCTTGTCGTTGAGTTCGCGTGCTTCCCGGAGTTGGTCCTCCAGGGTGACGATGCGGCACGCGGCGTCCAGTCCGGTGCCCTGGTCAACGAGTTCCCGGACGCGGGCGGCGATGCGCAACTGGTGGCGGGAGTAGCGGCGGTGCCCGCCGGGGGAACGTCGGGGCTGGATCAGCTTGGCCTCGTCGAGGCTGCGCAGGAACCCCGGCGTGGTGCCGAGCATCTCCGCCGCCCGGCCCATCGTGTAGGCGGGGTAGTGGTCGTCGTCGAACTTGTCGGTCGCCGGCTGCGGCCCGGCTGTCTCTGGGGTCATCGCACCTCCGCGCGTGAAGAGGGGCCCGGCACCATCTCGGCGCCGGGCCCCTGGGGTTACGGGTTCACTTCCACCAACCGGTCCTGGGACCGGCTTGTCATGTCCACGCCGTCCGCACGAACTCCGGACAACGCGGGGATCGCATGTACGTAACCGGAAACCACCTTCCAATCGATCTGGAGTGCGGTACCCGCCCGGACGACTTCACTCCGAGGCAGGCGATCCGATGGCGTGCAACCCTTCCCTTCTCTGTCGATCCTTGCCTTGCCTGTACTGCCTCGACGGTCGGCGCCGGCCTCGTTGAACACTCCGGCTCACCTCACCAACCGCCTGCGGCCACCGTGCCGGAACCCCTTCCACTGATCGGCTCCAGCGCGCCTGACCGATGCTTCCACTTCCACTGCCGACAGTCGGACTCCGGGCCGTGCGAACTGCTGTCGAGCGTATTGCGGTTGTGCTCCCGGTACTACGTGTGCCGACTGCCCTTGACTCCGCCCGCGGAACGTTCTACTACCGGTCCCGGCCGGCGGGGTCGTACTGCTCCCAACTCGCGGGTAGTTCATCCTCTCCCGCGCCGATAGGACGTCCTCTTCTGTTCGACAGGGAGAACACTACACACACCGGCATGGGAATGTCTACTCCAGCGATCACAGATTTCCTCGATCAGGTGGCCCAGGTTGCTGACCTGCGGCGATGCACGATGTGCGTGGTCGGCGGGCTCACCCGGCCGCCGGGACCACCGCTGTCACGGCCGGCCCAGGGTGAACCGATCTTCGGGTGACGTCCGAGCGGTCCTCGCCCAGGAGTGCCGGTGGCATCCGAGCGGCAAATCTCCGAGACAGCGCGGACCCGTGCGACCGGCGAGTACCGGCGATTCGTGAGATCGAGGGAATGCGCAGGTCAGGGTCGGTGGATCACACGCGTGGACTGGGTGCACGACCACGTGTGCCAGCGGTACGACGGCCTACCCGACTTCCATGCCGGTGCGCGGGAGTTCCCGCTCCACGGCCTGGAGCGGGCCACCAGGTCTGCTACGTGGCCTCCGACGGCGTGGACGCGCCAGGGCCCAGGTCCGGGCCTGCGCTGTCGCCACCGAGGCTGCCGTGCGCGACGGGTTCCGGGTGGCCGCGGAAGCCACTCCCCTGGTGCGCACCCCTCGACAGCTCGCCGCCTTCGCCCGCTACCAGCCCCGGTGGACGGCTACATGGCCGAGCACCCGAGGAGAGTCGTCCGTGCCGCCACCGGTGATCACGCCCACCGGTCGTCCCCGGCCGCGGTGCTCGTGAGCGGCTCAGGCCGATCGGACCTCGGCCCAGACGGTTTTCCGGTCGGCGTCACGTCGATGTCCCCAGTTGACCGACAGCCGGTTGACCATGAGCAGGCCGCGCCCGTGTTCGGGTGCGCTCAACCTGCCCAGAACCGGCAGCAGGCTCGAGCTGGCGTCGCCCACCTCGATCCGCACCAGATCGCGGTCGGGCAACCGGTACATCCGCAACCGCCGCGGTGCGTGGGCATGCCGGTAGGCGTTGCCGACCAACTGCGCGGTGACGACCTGGATGTCCACGAGCCGATCGTCACCGGCCCCGGCCGCCATGTCTGAGACCAGTCCCATCAGGGCTGCTGTGGACGGGCGGCTGTCGGGCAGGTCGAGATCGACGCTCTTTCGCGGAAGATCGACAGTGTTCACTGCACGCCCTCGATGCCTGTGGCCTCACAAGGCACAGATACGGCATCTTATACCCACTCTGACGGACTGGTCGTCACGGCGACGACACGAGCCGCCGGGGTCGGTGTGGAGATCGGACTTCCCGGGTAGGTCGAGGCAATGAGTGCGGTCGAGCAGGTTGGCCCCGAGGCGCGGGGTGACGGACGTGGGGGCGAACGGGGTCGGCTCGTGTTGAGCATGGACCTGCGGGCCTGGCGGACGACGTCGCAAGAGCTGCGGCGGTGGGTGCGCGCGGCGTTGTACCGCGAAGACGAGGACTGCGCGGAGAAGGCCTGGCTCGTCCTCGCGGAGCTGACGGCCAACGCCCACGGCCACGGGCGGTCCCCGGTCGGGGTCAGGGTCTGGAGGTCGACGGCCTCGTCGACGGTGCGGATCGAGGTCGAGGACGCGTGCCGCGAGCTACCCGTCCCCGGCGTCTCCCGATGGGGCGGGACACGGGGCTTCGGCTTGATCCTCGTCGACGGCCTGGCGCACCGGTGGGGTGTCGACGTCCACTCGACGGGCAAGACCGTGTGGGCCGAACTGGTCCGCCGTGCAGCCGGAGCCGGACCCGGCCCGGTGGGATGACCGGCAACTCCTACACGCAGCCCGTCATCCACGACTCCGTGGCGCGCAGCAGCGATACCAGCTCGTCGAACCGACGACCGCAGAACGCCCGCTCGTACTCCCCCACAACCGGGAAGAGTACCGGTGCTGGTACTCCGAGGTCGACATCCGCCGTAGAACGCAAGCGCAACCCTAGATGCATATACGGGCCCCGCGAGCGCCTCCGCTCACCCATGCGCGCTGTTTGCCCTGCAACCAGCCGTCCAGTAGAACCACGGTGGCATCGACGCATGGTCACGAAGAAGTGGACCTGCCCGAACCGGACAGGACGCCCACCAGTCGACGGCACCACGGTGGCGTTGATCGAACGGATGGCTCGGAAGAACACCGGCTGGAGGCTACGGCCGGATCCGGGGCGAGCTGCCACCACCGGGGCGAGCCCGATGCAGATCGACCGGTTCGCCCGGCGGCACGGACTGGCCGCGCTGGTGGCGCGGCGGCCGTGCCCGCTGTCGGCGCCGGTCACCGGCCGCGTCCAGGACCGGCCCCTGGCGCGAGTGGGTCGACTTCGCCGAGGCCGCCACGCTGATGCGGCACCTGGGGCACCGCCGCGATGATCATCCGTCTGTACCCGGCCTCCTGCGCGAACGCGTCCAGCAGATCGGCCACCTCGCCGCCCACACTCCTGGCCCGCTCGGCAAGCGCCCGCGCCACAACGCGGATCGCCCGCTCGCGCGGCTGGTCCCACCACGACAACCCGGTCGTCGAGTCCTGCTTCGCCGCGGTCGAGGTCCGGCACCCGCCCGGCGCACCGCACTTGATCAGCCCCGACAACCTGAAAGAGGTAAACAGACAGGAGATCGACGCGGTCCCCACCGGCGCAATGGCGGTGGGAGGGTGGAGACCGCGCGGCCCTCACATCACGAAGTTATCACGAACGACGGTCTCGGGTTATAAATGGCACCGTGTCGGGTATAGCTCTCCCGGCATCCCGCGTGTAGGTTCGGGGTTTCCCATGACGGGATGTGATGCAGTGGGCGCTGGGGAACCGAACACGCTCGCAAGACCCTGGGAACTCGACCTGGGCGAGGCGGTGCCGTCGCTGGTGCGCCGGTGGACGGCCGAGGCGCTGACCGATCTGACCGACGACGAACTCGACGACTGCCTGCTGGTGGTGACCGAGCTGGTCAGCAACGCCTACGACCACGGCCTCCCGCCATGCCGCCTGCGGCTGTTCCGCTCGCTGGACCCCTGCTTCGTCCGCATCGAAGTGGACGACGCCTCCCCCGATCGACCTGTCCTGGGGCATTCCCGGATCAGCGACCTGCGGGGCCGGGGAATCATGATCGTGGATCGGCTGTGCAAGGACTGGGGTGTCACCTCGCACGCCGACCACAAGACCGTCTGGGCTGAACTCACCTGCGCCAGCGCCGGACCGCTGCCCGGCAACGGATAGCCCGTCCCGCATGGTCGTGATGGGCTGGTGGACCGTACCGGGTGATCACGGGCCTGGTGTTGTCGATCAGCCGTTGGGGTAACAGATCACCACGCTCCGAGGTCTCCAGCAGGAAGGACGCCGGCCATGATCGACGGTGGGGACACCTCGAACCCGTCCAGACCCCGGCCCGCCCGGTCATCGGAACCGCTGGTGCTCGAACTGACCGGTGACGTGCCTGAGCTGGCCGCGGTGCGGCGGTGGACCGGCGAAGTCCTGTCGGACCTGACCGAGGACGAGATCGCCGACGCGAGGTTGGTGGTGTCCGAGCTGGTCAGCAACGCCTACGAGCACGGCCGGCATCCCCTGCACGTCCGGCTGCACCGCGCCCGCAACCTGATCCGCATCGAGGTGACCGACCTGTCACCACAGGTGCCGATCGTGGGTCGTTCCTCGGTGCGGGTGACACGTGGTCGCGGAATGGTGCTCGTGGACCGGTTGTGCCACCGGTGGGGAGCCGTGCGCCACGCGGTCGGGAAAACCGTGTGGGCCGTCCTGGAACGCCGGTCCGGACACTCGAACACGCCTCTGACCGGCTGATCCGCCTGGCGTGGCTTGGTGGGCGATCGCTGCCGATCTCCACCACGTTCACGCTGATCCTCACCCGGTTCTACGGAGTCGGGTACTGGATGATCACTCGTCTCAGCAGCCCGGACAGCCCACGACGCCCAAGCGGTACCCACCCGAGTCCCGGCGCAAGGTGACCGGGTTCCTGCGGCGCCCGCGCTTGCAGCTGCTCCATGCGCCCGGTCACCTCCGAGCAATGGCTCGAAGGAGGCAACTCCCGTAGCCCGCAAGCCCTGTTCGGCTCGATGACCCGCGCCGAGCAGGACGAGACGTTCGGCAAGACTGAAGCTGCTGTGATCCGGGCCGGCGCCCACCTCGGACGCGTAGTCAACGTTCGCCGCCGAGCCAGGTGCAAGTGGCCGGCGGGTACGGGTTCACCGCGAAGCGATCACCAGCCGGGGCGTCGGCCGGCAGCTCGGCGAGCTGGTCAAGCGCGGCGGCCGGCACCGCCGAAGCCGGGACCCCGCCCCACCGCTGCCCAACTCGTCAGCACCGTAGGCGAGGACCTAGTAGGACTTCGTTAGGTCGGATGATCGGGCAGGCCAACGGTGTGATCTTGCGTTGGGGTCTGTCAACGAGCGGGCTCTGTACCGTAGTCGGTGGTGACGCTGGGTATGTGTCAGTGAATCAGCACCGGTTCGACTTCGGGGCCGCTCGGAGACATCAGGCTCCGAAGTTCAAGGATGGGTGGATGGTTGCCGACGGCACGCTGTCGGCGCGGTGGCGGGGACGGAGGAAGCCGGTGGGGATGTCCGAGCAGGATGGCGGCGTTGCCGATGCTCCCCCGGGCCGCGGCCTGCTCCAGCCCGGTGCCGGTCTGTCGACCGGGCGGAAGTGCGCCGCTGCGTACCGGGGTCAGTCGTTCGCGGAACAGCGGGTCGTGGCTTGATGGAGCGCGCCTGATGACGCGATGGCAGCAGCCGACATCACCGTGACGGCACCGAAAGCCCAGATGTGCCCGTCCGGCGACATGCGGGACAGGATGACCGCGATCGTAGCGGTGCCGAGGGCTCCGCCGACTCGTTGGACGATGTTCACCAGGGTGGTGGCGTCGCCCATGCGCTCGGCGGTGACCGTGGTGTAGGCGGCGGTGACCGCGGGCATCTGCGTCCAGGCCAGCGCGGCGCCGCGTAGCACCAGGTCGACGACCAGGATCGGTAGGGGCAGCCGGTCGAGCAGGATCAGCGGTGCGGTGGAGGCGGTGAGCAGCACCGCGCCGGTCACGGTGACGGGGCCGGCTCCCCAGCGGTCGGTGGCCGATCCGGCGAGGTAGAGGGCGGCGGCGGTGCCCGCGCCCATGGCGAGCAGCAGCATGCCGATGGTCGTGATGCCCGTGCCGGTGCGGGAGTGGAGGGCCAGCGGGAGTGCCAGCAGGCCCGCGTGCATCGCCGCGCCGGTCAGTCCCGCGGTGGCGGTCGCGGTGGCGAACGTGGGGTGGCGCAGCAGTGCCAGGTCCAGCAGCGGGGTGGTGGCTCGGGCGGCGTGCCGGGTGAAGCCGGCGGTCAGCGCTCCGCCCGCGATCACGGCGAGCGCGGGCAGTGTCGTGGAGGTGCCGGTGCCGATCTCGGTGGCGCCGTAGAGCAGCAAAGCGAGTCCGGGGGTCAGCGCGAGCATCCCGACCAGGTCGAGTCTGCGGTTCCGGTCGCGTTGGCCGCCGGGGACGAGCCGGGGCGCCAGGGCGAGTACGGCCAGGCCGACGGGCACGTTGAGCCAGAACACCCAGCGCCACGACAACGTCTCCACCAGCAGTCCGCCCACGGCGGGGCCGAGGGCCTGTCCCAGGCTGATCACCGCGCCCACGGCGCTGAACAGCCGGCCGAGTTGATCCGGACGGGCGACCAGGCCGACGACGGCCTGCCCGGCCGGCACCATCACGCCGCCGGCCAATCCCTGGGCGACCCGGGCCGCGACCAGCACCGCCGCCGACCCTGCCAGCGCGCACAGTGCGGAGGCCGCCACGAACACCGCGACCGCGACCGCCCAGACGCGGCCGTGGCCGTGGCGGGCGCCCAGCCAGGCCGAGGCGGGCAGCGACACGGCCAGGGCGAGCAGGTAGCCGGTGAGCGTCCACTGCACCACCGGCAGCGTGGAGTCGAAGTCCGCCCGCACCGACTCCACCGCCAGGGACACCACGGTCGAGTCGAGCATCGCCATGAACGCACCCGACCCGGTGACTGCCGCGATACCCCAGGTCCTGCCGGGGATGGGGGCGGGCTTGACGCGGTCGCGGTGGTCGGTCATCGGCGCTCCGGTGGACTGGGGTGGGCGACGGCCGGTTTTTATCGTACGGTGGTACGACGAAACGGGACGGTGACACGGATGCCCAAGCGGGTCGACCACGACCAGCGTCGACGGGAACTGGCCGAGGCGTTGGTGCGCTGCGCCAGGACCCGACCGCTGCACGCGATCGGGTACCGGGAGGTCGCCGCGGAGGCGGGGGTGTCGCTCAACCTGGTGCAGTACTACTTCCCCACCAAGGAGAAGCTGCTGCACGGCGGGCTGGTGCACCTGCGCGCGGTCATGGCGCGGCGGCTGCGCGACCGCCTGGCCGAGACCACCGGGGACGACGATCCGGTACAGCGCATCCGGCTGATCTTGCGCGAGTTGCTCCCCCACGACCCGGTCAGCGCGGACCTGTACCGGGTGCACGCCGCCTACGCCGCGCTCGCGCTCACCGACCCCGCCCTGGCCGCCGAACCGCACACCGCCGGCCCCGACCAGATCTACCCCGAACTCACCGACCTGGTCACCGCCGCCCAGAAGGCGGGCAGGCTGTCCGCGCACGTCGACCCGCACCTGGCGGCGGTGGCGCTGCTCGGTGCGGCCACCGGCCTGTCGGCCTACGCCGCCTCCGGCTACCTCACCTCCGAGCAGGCCGCCCAAGCGCTCGACCAACAACTCGACCTGGTCTTGGAGCCACACCGAGGCAGTCGGTGAGCACGGCCGGATGGATGACGGCAACGCCCTGCACCGCGCCGGCGATACCGTGACATGGCCGATATGACCGTTTTCGACACGGCAACCAGGTTCAAGGCCCGGCACGGGAGGCAGCCGATGGAGCGCGAGGACTATGACCGCCTGCTCGCCGGACTCGTCCGCGATCGCCCACACGGCGAGAGCCCGCTGTCCACATTGCGTCACGCACTCCGGGCGGGACTAAAGGTGCTGCCGAAGTCGGGCCGGCATGGTCCGTTCGCCCGAACGCAGACGGCGATCGCCCCGGCTACGCCCTACACAGCTGGAGCACGTGGCGTCCCGGACAGCGGATCACGGCTTGCCCGCGCGTTGGCCGAACGAACCGGCCGGCCGGTGAACGCACGACTGGAGGCGATCGCGATGGCCGCCGTCACCGCCCTGGCGACATCGACCGCCATCGAGGCGGGCGATCCCGACCCGCGATCCTCGGTCGAGGACGCGTTCGACTTCTTGGCGACCGGTCGCTGAACCACCCCGCCTACGGCGTGGTGTCACCTCGGGTCTCTGCGGTGCTGTCTGCGGTGGGTCGCGGCCTGAGCAGTGACACACCGAGGAGCATCAGCAGGGCGAGGCCGGCGGCGGCGAGGAAGCCGGTGGCCGGGGTGGTGGCGGTGATGAGGGGGCCGAAGACCAGCGGCGAGCAGAACTGGCCGGTGAACACGGCGGTGCCGGACAGGGCGGCGGCCCGGCCGCGCAACGCCGGCGGGACCTCGTTGTCGATCGGCACGGTGACCACCGGGAACAGCAGACCCATGCGCAACCCCCACAGCGCGGGAGCGACCAACAACGGCACAGGGTGCTCGACCAGCGCGTAGAGCACCAGCGAGGCGACCCAGGCGGCGACGGCCAGGCGCACGATCACGGCGTTGGAGAGCCGGGTGCGCAGGCACGCGTAGACCAGACCGACGAGGCTGCCCGCCAGTGAGGCGAGCACGACGGCGTAGACGGCGACGAGGAACGGGGCATGGATGCCGATCTCGGCCAGCCGCTGCGGCAGGAACACCGCCAGCGAGTAGGACAGCAGAGCGCTGATCAGCAGCAGCGCGTACCAGACCAGCAGCCGGGGACGCCGCGTCACGCGCAGACGCGCCACCGTGTCGGACATCGGCGGCTGGGCGACGGCCCAGGGCATGGTCAGCAGCGCGGCGACACCGATCGGCACGCCGACCAGGTCGCCGGGCCCTGACCGACGCGATCACCGGGCTGGGCGAGGACTGGGACCAGCGGTTCATCGCCACCCGCAAGCTCGCCGCGGGCACGCCGGCGCTGCGCGACCACGGCGTGCTGACCTCGCTCAAGGCGACCGAACGCCTGGTGGAGCAACTGGAGGCCAAGCTCGGTGTGGACGGCCGGGAGGACGTGCGCCTGCGGCTGCTGGGCGAGGTGTGCCTGGGCGCCTGGCGGTGCGGTGCGAAGAACTGGGTCGCCGGACGCGGCTTCGGCGACAGGCGCGGCCACGGCGGCATCACCACACTGGTGCGCCGGGTCGAGGAGGCGTTCGACGCGCTACCCACCAGCCTCGACCTCACCATTCCCTGACCCGACGCGGACTGCTCAGCCGGCGTGCAGGGCGCCGTGCAGCCGGTAGGCCCGTCCGCGGGTCGCCCGCACACCGGGGGTTTCCAGGCTGACGCGGTAGATCTCGTCCAGCTCCGCGTTGTCCATCGCCCGGTCGTGGTCCTCCAGCGAGGTCCACTCCGCGTAGTTCAGCACCCGCGTGCCGTCGACACTGAGGTGGAAGTGCGCAGTCAGCGCGCCGGGGAACGGCTCGGCCCTGGAGGCCACCTCCGCCAGGGCGTCGACGATGTGCCGCTGCCGCTCGGGCCCGTCCACGTCGAACGTGCCGGTGATGACGCAGCCCGGCACACCCGTCCCGGCCTGATCGGTCATGCTGCGGAACAAGCGGTAGCGTACGGCCTCGACCAGGTCCCACTCCCCGCCCGGGGCGCCACGCCGGTGAGCCTCGTACGCCCCGTCGTCGACCCACTGCGAGTACAGCAACAGCGCCTCGCCATCGAGGCTGGTGAACACGCTCAACGACACCAACCCGGCCGGCAGCGGACCGCCCGACCACGCGGCGAGCGCCGCGTCCGCGGCTGCACGCTGACGCTCCGAGTCGCCTGCGTACCGGGGGGCGAGCACCACCAGACCGACATCAGGCCGCGCGACGACCGGCAGGTCCTGAACGACTCCGGGCACGTGACGACTCCTCTTGATCCACGCCTGGGCGCCCGACCCTGACGTGACACCGAGGCTGTGGTCAAGCGCTTTACCTCGGCCGTTCCTGCTCTACCGCTTCAAGGACACCCCCTCATCGAGGAGCAGATCGCCGAGATCGACTTCGACAAGATCGCCGGGCGGTTCCTCGCCGACGTCACCGACTACGAGACGTTCAGCGAACAGGTGGTCACCCTGCTCGACCACGTCGACGCGGCGGTGGCCGAACGCATGCGACACAAGGCAACGCCCGAGTTCGTGGCCCGTCTCGAGGAGTGGATCACCTCGCGCGCGCGGGAGGAGTTCACGCCCGCCGGGATCGAGCGGAAGGCCAGGCGGCTCTCGTCCGGGTGGGTCGCGGGCATCTTCGACGAGTCACCCGACCTCCCGGTCTTCACGCGGCTCGACCGCGTGGCCAACGCCGCCGTGCACCTGCTCAAGCACGAGGCCCTGGACCGTGGCGGCCGGTGGACGGCCGCCGACACCGCCGCCGTCCGCAGGCAGGTGCGTGCCAAGGACGCGTTCGCCGTGTACAAGGCTTTCTACCGGGGTCCTTCCCGCCGCGGCCTGTTCAAGCCGTGGTGCGCGGCCACGGCCGCCGGGATGACGAGCAGCACGGAGTGGCCGGAGCGCCCGGTGGCCCACAGCCACAGGGCGACGCCGGCGGCGAACAGGTGGGCCCGGTGCAGCCGTGCAGCGAGGCGAGCAGGCCGCTGGGGTCCATCGGCAGCACGAGCGCGCTGCTGAGGACGGGTGCGACGATCGCGACCCACAGCAGTGCCCGCAGTCGCCACCCCGCCGACCACCGGCCACGCCACAGGACCGCCACGACGGCGAAGGCGGCGACCTGGAGCGGCACGGTCCAGTAGCTGGGGTCGACCAGGTCGAGGTCCCGCGACAGGCCGGGCGGCAGGACCAGCAGGGTCGCGAGGAGGTCGTCGGCCCCTCGGTGCAGCGCTTCCGGGCCCCACAGCCGCGTGACGGCCCAGGTGGCGACGGCCGCGACGGCGAAGGGCGGCAGCATGCGTGCCAGGCGGTTGCGGATCAGCGGCCAGGCGCCGGAGGAACCGAGGGTCTGGCAGACGAAGTAGGCCGAGACGACCATCAGCGTGCTCGCGCCGACCTGGACGTCCAGCGCGAACGGCCGTTCGCCGAGTTCGGACACCAGCAGCGGTCCGCCCCAGGTCGCGTGCTGCACGACGACGAACAGGATCGCCACTGCCCGCAGCACATCCCAGCTCGCCCGACGCCCACCGGAACGAGACCTCGGCACGACGGTCACATACACCACGCGCCCGGCGTCCGGCGACAGCCCGTCAGCGATGGGGCGCACCGCACCGGTGGTCGCGAGCCAGTTTCGACCGAATTGTCTGATCACCCCCCCGAACTCTACCCTTACGTTATAGTCGAGTTAGTCGGCGGGCCGTGCGTCCGCGTTCGCCACCACCGGCTCGTCGGCGGCGTCGATCGTGGGAGGGCGGATCAGCAGGGCGGCCACGGCGATGGCCAGCGGCACCGGTGCGGCCAGGAGCAGTGCCGGTGTGTAGCTGCCAGTGAGGTCGTGCAGGGTGGCGAAGAGCACGGGGCCGAAGGCGGTGGAGCCGACGCTGACCGAGACCACGACGCCCCGAATGCCGCCGAGGTGGCGGGTGCCGAAGTAGCGGGGGAAGGTGGCCGCTTCGAGGGTGCGCATGCCGCCGCCGGCAGCGCCCAGGAGCAGGCCGAACAACACCGCCGACAGTCCCGGTGTCACCCATGTGCCCAGCACCAGTGCGCCGAGCAGGGCGGCCATGCACAGCGCCACCAGCGGTTGGCTCCGCATGCGGTCGACCAGGAAGCCCGTGGCCAGGGTGGCGACGAGGGTGGCGGCGGTCTGGGGCAGGAAGTTGGCCGCCGCGGCGGTGGCGGTCAGGCCCCGTGCGGTAAGCAGGCTGATCTGGTGAAAGTTGATCGCGGTGGACAGCAGGCCGCGGGCCGCGACCCCGGCCGTGACCACCCAGAAGAACGGGGTGCGCAAGGCCATACCACGGGGCACTCCCCACTGCGGCGCAGGCGGTTCGTCGTCATGCAGGGTGGCTCCGTCCGGTTGTTGGCCGAGGTCGGCGGGCCGGTCGCGCAGGGCGAACCAGGCCACCGGCAGCACGACGGCCAGCACCACGACTCCTTCGGCGAGCCAGGCCCGCCGCCAGCCCCAGTCGGAGACCAGGACCTCCAGCAGGACCGGGGTCAGCGAGATGGCCGAGGCGCCGATCGCGCTGACCAGGCCGAGCGCGGTACCCCGGCGGCGGTCGAACCACAGCGCCACCACGGTGGTCGCGGCCAGTCCGAGCGCGCCCTGGCCGGCCATGCGGATGGCGACGAAGCCCGCCGTCAGCCCCACTACCGAGCTCACCGCGGACAGCGCGCACAGGGTGCCGCCGAAGACCAGTCCGATCACCACCACGACGCGGCGGGCGCCGAAGCGGTCGAGCGTGCGTCCGACCAGCGGCATGGCCAGGGCGCCGGTGAGGGTGCCGACCAGGTAGGCGGTGGACACGGCGGATCGGCTGATGCCGAGGTCGGCGATCACCGGGTCGATGAACATCGACACCGCGGCGGTCTGGCCCGGCGCGGTGAGCGCGACCAGCAGGGTCGCCCAGCCGACGACGTGCCAGCCGTAGAAACCCGAGGGCGCGAGCGCACGGCGCAGCGGGCGGACGAGCGTGGGCAGGGCGACTCCTCACGAAGGGGATGCGATCCACGCTGACCGCGGCGAACACGACGAGGCTAACCCGCCGGATCAGTCGGTGCCCGCGACGAGAGGCTCCAGGGGCACCTCGGGGTGCAGCCGCTTGAGCACCCCGAGGGCGGTGGAGTCGGAGAACAACGCCAGATGGGTGCCGTCATCACGGGTGAGAACCTCGCCGCGGTTGTTGTCGACCACGGCCCGGTGGGCCGGGTCGGTCAGGCGGCGCACCACCGTGTAGGGCAGCCGGTCCAGGCGGACGGGTGACTTGAACTCGGCGTCCAGGCGGTGGGCGGCGACCTCGAACTGCATCGGTCCGACGGCGGCGAACACCGGCGCGCCGTCACCGCGGCGCGGGGAGCGGAGGATCTGCACCACACCTTCGGACCCGAGTTGTTCGATGCCCTTGCGGAACTGCTTGGAACGGCCCAGATCCAGCGGTCGCACCACGGCGAAGTGCACGGGCGCGAAGCTGGGCAGCCCGGGGAAGCGCACGGCCGGTTTGTCGGTGTAGAGCGTGTCGCCGACCCGCAGCGAGGTGGCATTGACCAAGCCGATCACGTCACCCGGGTAGGCGGTGTCCAATGTGGATCGCTGCTGCCCGAACACCTGCTGGACGTACTTGGTGGCAAACGGTTTTCCAGTCGTGGCGTTGGTCACGATCATGCCCCGTTCGAACACCCCCGAGCACACGCGGGCGAAGGCGACCTGGTCGCGGTGGGACGGGTCCATGCCGGTCTGGACCTTGAACACGAACGCCGAGAACGGCGCGTCCAGCGCACGGGCACGTCCGTGGAGGTCCGCACGCGGCTCGGGACGTGGCGCGAGTTCGACGAGCAGGTCCAGCAGGTGCCGCACGCCGAAGTTGAGCACCGCCGACCCGAACAGCACCGGCGTGGCGGAAGCATCCAGGAAGCGTTGCAGGTCGAAGTTCCCGCCGGAGGCGGCCAACAGGTCGGCCTCCTCGACCGCGCGGCGCCACTCGTCGCCTTCCTGGGCTTCGGCCGCGTGCGGGTCGAGGCGTTCCTGTCCGGCGACGGTGGCGCCCCCGGCGGTGCGCGCGTAACGGATGAAGTGCCCGTCACGGCGGTCCAGCACGCCCCGGAAGTGGCCCGCGTCGCCTACCGGCCAGGTCAGCGGCATCGGCTGGAGCCCGATGCGGTCCACCAGCTCGTCGCACAGTTCCAAGGCGTCGCGGCCGGGCCGGTCCCACTTGTTGATGAACGTGATGACCGGGATGCCGCGGTGGCGGCACACGTCGAACAGCTTGAGCGTCTGCGGTTCCAGGCCCTTGGCCGCGTCCAGCAGCATCACCGCCGAGTCCACGGCCGCGAGCACCCGGTAGGTGTCCTCGGAGAAGTCGGCGTGCCCCGGCGTGTCGAGCAGGTTGACCACCGCGTCGCCGTAGGCGAACTGCAACGCCGCCGAGGTAATGGAGATCCCACGAGCCTTCTCCATCTCCATCCAGTCCGACACCACACCGCGCCGACCCGACTTGCCGTGCACCGCCCCGGCCTCCGAGATCACCCGCGCGTGCAGCGCCAACGCCTCGGTCAACGTCGACTTGCCCGCGTCCGGGTGACTGATCACCGCGAACGTGCGCCGCCGATCCGCCTCCCGCAGCACATCGGCGGGTGAGGCGGTAAACACATCTGCGGCGATCATGCTCATCGCTCCTGGGTTTCGACGGGCGCCGGCGATTCTACTCTTACGTTACGGTAGTATTCGACCGTGCCCTCCATCGCGTGGGTCGGACACCCGGGTCTCTTCCCTCGACTGGGATCCGGCCGGTGCGTCGCGGGAGTACGAATGTGACTCTCGCGTCACACCGGGTGTCACAATGGGCGGATCGCGTACTCGGCGTCGGAAGGAATCTTGTGGGCGGGCACATGCAGATCGGCGAGGTGGCCGACCGGACCGGCCTGTCGCTGCGCACGATCCGCTACTACGAGGAAGTCGGCCTGGTCGTGCCCAGCGCCCGCAGCCAGGGCGGGTTCCGCCTCTACACCGAACCCGACGTCGACCGCCTCCAGGTTATCAAGCGCATGAAACCGCTCGGCTTCCAACTGGAGGAGATGCGCGAGCTGCTCACCATCCTCGGCGCCCTGACCGCCGCCGAGGACGACGACCGCGACAAGCACCTCGACCGCCTCGCGCAATTCCACGCCACCGCCGAGGAGCGCTGTGAGGAACTGCGCGCCCAACTGCGCATCGCCGAGGACTTCGCCGCCACCCTGCGCGCTCATCTACCCCACGCCTGAGCGCCCCGGACCGGGTCGATTTAGATTCCCTCACACTCTCACGTAACGTGAGGGTGTGACCATGGCTCGAACCTCCACCCCTCCACCGGCCCTCGCTTCCGGCTCCCTGCGCGTCATCGCCTTGGGTGGCCTCGGTGAAATCGGCCGGAACATGACCGTGTTCGAATACGAGGGCAAGCTGCTCGTCGTCGACTGTGGTGTGCTGTTCCCCGAGGAGCACCAGCCCGGGGTGGACGTGATCCTGCCGGACTGGACCTGGATGCGCGACCGGCTGGACGACGTGGTCGCGGTCGTGCTGACCCACGGCCACGAGGACCACATCGGCGGCGTGCCCTACCTGCTGCGCGAACGGCCCGACATCCCCATCGTCGGCTCCCGGCTCACCCTGGCGCTGCTGACGGCCAAGCTGGTCGAGCACCGCATCACGCCGGTCACGGTGGAGGTCGAAGAGGGCAGGCGGCTGTCGCGCGGGCCGTTCGACCTGGAGTTCCTGGCGGTCAACCACTCCATCCCCGACAGCCTCGCCGTCGCCATCCGCACCGCCGCCGGCCTCGTGCTGCACACCGGCGACTTCAAGATGGACCAGTTCCCCCTCGACGGGCGGATCACCGACCTGCGCGGCTTCGCCCGCCTCGGTGAGGAGGGCGTCGACCTGTTCCTGGTCGACTCCACCAACGCCGACGTGCCCGGCTTCACCACCGCCGAACGCGACCTCGCCCCCGCCATCGACGAGGTGTTCCGCACCACGCCGCGCCGGGTCATCGTGTCGAGCTTCGCCAGCCACGTCCACCGCATCCAGCAGGTACTCGACGCCGCCCACGCGCACGGCCGCAAGGTCGCCTTCGTCGGCCGCTCCATGGTCCGCAACATGGGCGTGGCCACCGAACTGGGTTACCTCAAGGTGCCCGACGGCCTCGTCGTCGACATCAAGCGCATGGACCGGATGTCGCCCCACCAGGTGACCCTTGTCTGCACCGGCTCCCAGGGCGAGCCGATGGCCGCACTGTCGCGCATGGCCGGTGGCGACCACTCCATCCAGGTCGAGGAGGGTGACACCGTCCTGCTGGCCAGCTCGCTGATCCCCGGCAACGAGAACGCCATCTACCGGGTCATCAACGGCCTGATCGACCGCGGCGCGAACGTCGTGCACAAGGGCAACGCCAAGGTCCACGTCTCCGGTCACGCCAGCGCGGGCGAGCTCGTCTACTGCTACAACATCGTGCAACCCGCCAACGTCCTGCCCGTGCACGGCGAGGCACGCCACCTGCGCGCCAACGCCGAACTCGCCATCAAGACCGGCGTGGACCGCGACCAAGTGCCCATCGCCGCCAACGGGCACGTCATCGACCTCCACGAAGGCCGCGCCCGCATCACCGGCAAGGTCGAGGTCCACAACGTCTACGTCGACGGCCAGACCGTCGGCGGCGTCACCGAGACCTCACTGGCCCAGCGCCGCACCCTCGGCGAAGAAGGCGCCATCACCGTCGTCGCGATCGTCGACATGGACTCGCGTCGGCTCACCGAACCCCCGGACTTCATCGCGCACGGCTTCGAGCACGACACCTCCACCTTCGCCTCCGCCATCCCCGCCATCGAGAAAGCCCTGGCCGGCGCGAACGAACGCGGCGTCACCGACTTCGGAGGACTGGAACGGCTGATCGCACGCGAGGTGCAGAACTGGGCGTACCGGACCCACCGCCGACGCCCCGTCGTCATCCCCGTCGTCATCGAGGCCTGACACCAGTCGGCGCGCCCCACCGGCCGGCGGCACCCGGCACACCGCCGCAGCCGCCGGCCACAGCTGCGCCGACTCAGCTCGGTGCGCGACTACGACGTCGCTCTCCCCGGCGCTCTCCTCCCCGCCGTCCTGGTCACGCAGCGCTGCTCCCACGCCGCACTGCAGGGTGTCGAGGGCGACGTGACCGCCGGCACGGGTATGTCCATGACGGGTGGAGTTCCCCGGCGGGGCGCGTCGCGGAGAACCTGAGTGCGTCGGCACAGCGGTCGCGACCAGTTGGCGGGTGGTCCGGTTTTCCCGCTCTCCAAGACCGTCCCGCTTCGCGTGGCGTGGCGAGCGATCATCCGGCGGTGACCGGAGCGCCTGTCCGGGGTCCGGGCCGTCCTCGACCACGTGGCGTTCCGGAATGGCTTGAGCCCGCCTGCCCTGACCGTCAGCCGCCTCCCGCCGATCCCGATCGCAGCCGTGCCAGCACGGCGACGTACGCGGCGGTCCGCCCGCGCGGTTCTTGCGGCACGGCGGCTCGGGGATGCGGTCGAGCACCTCGCGGGGGTCGCGCACCCACACGTGCACGCCCGCCAGCTCGAACTCCGTCGCGCCGGCGCGCAGGTGCGCGTAGGTGCCGGTGATCTCCGGCGGCACGTCGAGCATCCCCAATCGGGTGACGAACAGGTGGTCGAGATTGGCCGACGTGGCCGGCCGCGGCGTCCAGGCCAGGCACTGCTCCAGGGTCAGGCCCGGCTTCCAGTCGGGGAAGAACGCGGGCACCGCGCCCGCCTCGGCCGGCAGCCCGGCCAGGCGGTCCAGGTTTTCCGGCGCCAGGTCGGGCACCACGTCCAGGTCGTCGGGCCGCAGGTCGGCGCCGTAGAGCGTGAGCACCGTCGAACCGCTGAGCACCCACTCGACGCCGCGATCACGCAGCAGCCGCAACAACTCCGCCAGACGCAACGGCGGACGATCCCTCGGGTCGAGCACCCCGCCGACCGTAGCCGAGCAGGATGCTGTGGAGAGCTTGCTCACCATCAGTCCACCCCATCTGGGATCAACTGTCACGTCAGGGTAGAGTTCCCTGTGGTTGCGCCGGAGAAGCCGCGGCCCGTCATGAAACCCCGATCCCCTGGTCACCAGGGCGTCGCGTGGGGTTCGTCCGGACTTCGAGAGGCACCCGACGCATGAGCACCGCACCGGAGGTCCGCGGCACCTAGCACCACGGTCGCGAGATCAGCGGTTCGCGGCACCACCCCACACTTCCCGCCTGCCACGAGGCAGGCACACCCCGCGCCCATCGTCGCGCGCCGGGACCACCCCTGTTCACCACGCGAGTAGCGCCTGCCCACTCGCGCTCAAGTCCCCCGAGGTGACGTTTGTCCTCGTTCGAGGCCGCCCCGCGCCCCACCCTGATGTCCAGGGTGCGCGTGAACTGGTTCGCCAACCCCCGCGCCGACCTGCTCTCCGGCCTGGTCGTCGCCCTCGCGCTCATCCCCGAGGCGTTGTCGTTCTCCATCATCGCCGGTGTCGACCCGAAGGTCGGGCTCTACGCCTCGTTCACCATCGCGATCATCATCGCGTTCTCCGGCGGCCGACCCGGCATGATCTCGGCCGCGACCGGCGCGATGGCGTTGGTGCTGGTGCCGCTGGTGCGCGACCACGGCGTGGAGTACCTGTTCGCCGCGACCATCCTGACCGGTGTCTTCCAGATCCTGTTCGGTCTGATCGGCGTGCACAAGCTCATGCGCTTCGTGCCACGCACCGTCATGGTCGGCTTCGTCAACGCCCTGGCCATCCTGCTGTTCACCGCCCAGATCCCGCACATCACCGCCGGCGGCTGGCCCGTCATCGCGCTGGCCGTGCTCGGCCTGGGCATCATCTACCTGCTGCCCCGCCTGACCAAGGCGATCCCCGCGCCGCTGGTCGCGATCGTCGTCATCACCTCGCTCACGGTCTTCCTGCATATCGACGTCCCGACCGTGGGCGGCATGGGCGACCTGCCCGACGCCCTGCCGATCCTGGGCATCCCGATGGTGCCGTTCGCCTTCGAGACCCTCACCATCGTCGCGCCCTACGCCCTGACCCTCGCCGTGGTCGGCCTCATCGAGTCGCTGCTGACCGCGCAGCTGATCGACGACCTCACCGACACCCCGTCGAAGAAGGGCGTCGAGGTCCGCGGCCAGGGCATCGCCAACATCGCCACCGGCTTCCTCGGCGGCATGGCCGGCTGCGCGATGATCGGCCAGTCCATCATCAACATCAAGTCCGGCGGCCGCACCCGTCTGTCCACCCTCGCCGCCGGCGTGTTCCTGCTGATCCTGGTGCTCACCCTCGGCCCGGTCGTCTCGCTCATCCCGATGGCCGCGCTGGTCGCGGTCATGGTGTTCGTGTCGGTCAGCACGTTCGACTGGACCAGCATCAAGCCCGGCGCGCTGCGCCGTGCGCCCAAGAGCGAGACCGCCGTCATGGTGGTGACCGTCGGCGTCGTCGTGGCCACCCACAACCTCGCCCTCGGCGTCGTCGCCGGAGCCCTGCTCGCCGCGGTCTTCTTCGCCCGCCGCGTCGCCCACCTCGTCGACGTCTCCAGCGTGCTGGACCCCGACGGCACGATCCGCGTCTACGCCGTCACCGGAGAGCTGTTCTTCGCCTCCACCAACGAGCTCATGCACTCCTTCGACTACACCGACAGCGTCACCAAGGCCGTCATCGACCTGTCCGACGCCCACGTCTGGGACAGCTCCGCCGTGGCCACCCTCGACGCCGTCACCACCAAGTTCGCCGCACGCGGCATCGACGCGGAGATCATCGGCCTCAACGCGCACAGCGAACAGCTGCACAGCAAGCTCACCGGGCAACTCGCCGGCTCGCACTGACCGAGCACGGACGAAGCCGATGACGGCGAGGGGCGGCACCCGGTGGGTGCCGCCCCTCACTCGTGCTCCCGTCATGAGCACCACCACTCTACACAACCCTCACGTTAGAGTAGAGTTGGGGTCATGGAAACCGCCCACCCCGGCACCGGCCGGGCACTGACCCAGACCGAGATCATCGACTGCGTCCAGGACGCCTTCCTGGCCGGCTCCGCGAGCAAGATCGACCTGATCAACGCCGCCCTGCGCTGCGACGCGCGCCCCGCCGTCTTCGCCGCGATCAACAAACTGCCCGAACGCCGGTTCACCTCCGTCCTCGACATGCTCTCGTGCATGACCGAGGTGACCTTCCAAGCGGCCCGCTGAGGCGCCGTGCTCCGATCGGAACCCGCCGACCCCGTACACCGAAACGATCGCCCGTCGCGACCGGCACCCGACGTCGAACCGGTCGTGACCGGCGAGTCGCGCTGCTCGACCCCCGGCCGCCCGGCACGCCGGGCGCGGGAGCTGATGGCAGCCGCCACCCGCAGCGGGATGCTGACCTGCGAGGTCGGCGACACCGCCAGCCGGGGGCACCTGCTGCGCGGGTTCCTGATCGTGCACTTGGCCGACGCGGTGGCCGCGACGATCGACGGCGAGCCGCACGTCCTGCACGCCGGAACCCATCGGATCGGCGCCGGCAGTCAACCCCTCTACCGAATCGTGCTCCACCCCAGTGGAACCCGGTGACCCGCGATGACCTCGACCAGGACCCCGACCCGCGCGGACAAAGCCCGCGGACTGCTGTTGGGCACCGGCCTCGGTAACGCCCTCGGCGCACCGTTCGAAGGCCGCGACACAGTGCCACCCGACGCCCTCGCCGCCGAGGAACACGCCCCGAGCCTGCTGGTCCACACCGACGACACCGTGCTCACCGTCGTGCTCGCCGAACACCTCGCCGCTCGACGCGACCCCGGACTCCTCGACGAAAACCGGCTCGCACGCGAGTTCGCCGCGGCCTGGCAACGTGAACCGTGGCGCGGCTACGGCACCGGAAGCCCACAGGTGTTCGGTCTCCTGCACGCCGGAGTCCCGTGGCGCGAGGCCGCCCACGCCTTCCTCGACACCCAAGGCTCCCAGGGCAACGGCGCCGCCATGCGCGTCGCCCCCGTGGCACTGGTCGCCACCAGCGCGGAGCACGCGGTCGAACTGGCCGACCGCAGCACCACCGTCGCCCACGCCCACCCCACGGCCGGCACGGCGCCCGATGCCAGGCAGCCGCCACCTTCCTCGCACTGCGCAGCGACCCGACAACCCCGCTGGACCACATCCGGTTCCTGCTCGACCTGCAACGGCTCCTTCCCTCACGGCTGTGGCAGGACAAACTCGGCCGCGTCGCCACACTCGCCCACCACGCCACCCCCACCGAGGCCGCCGCAGCGCTGGGCAACGACCCCTCCGCCCTGTCCTCGGTCCCGCTCGCCCTGCTCGCCTTCCTGAGCAACCCCGACGATCCGGTCGAAGCGATCCGCTACGCCATCCACGCGGGCGGCGCCACCGACTCCACCGCCGCCATGGCCGGCGCCCGCAACGGCACCACCACACTGCCCACCACCTGGTTGCGCCGATTCCACACCACCACCAGACTGCCCGACCTCGCCGATCGCCTCACGGGATAGACCCATACCGGTTCCATGCGTTCATGGTCTTCGTGGGTGGTGGCTGGCCGCAGCGCCGGCGACCGAGCGATGTCACCATCGGTGGGAGCCGACCGCCGCAACGAGCCAGCGCAGCGGGCGCGGGAATCGCATGCCACGGCGCCCTTTCGCGTGAAGGTTCTCTTTGGCCGCGCGCAGTTGGAGTGCGGGAAGGCCGGGCAGGCACAGCCCGTCGATGACGAAGAGTTCGAGGTCATGACCCAGAACCAGCCCAACAGCGAGTTGAGGATCAGGCCCACAAGGAGCACTCCGCGGACAGGCAGATGCACATCACGGTCTGCTCGAAGTCCGCGACGGCGCTGACCGAGCCCAGTTCGCGTCCGGCGCGGTGCTGCGCGGACCACAGGAACGGCATGACCATCAGCGACACGGCCGCCAGGACGATGCCGACGTTGCAGTGGTCGGCGTGCCCGCCGGTCAAGGATCCGCGTCGGCTTCCCGCCTCCCGGTGGGTCAGTCCACCAGCTCGTACTTCTCGAATAGGTCCTTGCCGAACCGGTAGTCCTTGAGTTCGAACTGCAACCGGCAGGCCACGATCGCGGGTGCGACACCGAGCCGATCCGCGAACGCGCGTACCTGGCGCGAGTTCCACGAGTTGAGCTTGATCAGTTCACTCCGGTACGCGGGCGAGACGAGCAGGTCGGCCGCGAACTTGTTCGCCTCGGTTTCCTCGTCGGAGGATCCGCTGTCGAGTACCGGCGGCGGCTGACCTGGGCGCGGCAGTTCGGCGAATGTCGGTGGGCGGTGGAGAACGCCCGCGGTCTCGGCCTGCACCTGGCGCAATGGCTGATCGCACAAGGTGGGGTCGTGGTGGACGTCTCGCTGACACCACCGTCCGGGTACGGGTGCTGTCGTCGGCTATCTCTACGCTCGAGTCATGACCTTTACAGCACTGCACCGCGCTCTCGGGGTCGCGCCGGAGCCGTTGACCGACGAACTGCTCGATGATGCGGTGACCACGGGCATGGTGGAGGCGGACGACCTGGATTGGAAGCTGGAGCTGCCTCCGGTGAAAGGTCTCCCGCAGACGGACTTTCGAAGCGGCGAGCCCCACCGCCGCTACCTGAAACGATACCGCCCCGCGGTTCGGCGCGACCACGGCTGTGTTCACCATGGTGAGGGCGCTGTCCAGACAGTTCCGGTTCGACAGTTCGGGCCGCCGACGTTCAGCAGGTGGCGCAGTCGGGTGCGGTGAGGACGGAGGCCGAGTCGGCGCGGCGTTCGAGCATGACGGTGTCGCGCCAAACGCCGTGGTGCCGGGCGATCCGCTCGCGGACGCCGACGGTGCGGTAGCCGGCCGAGTGGTGCAGGGCGATGCTGGCCCGGTTCCCCGGGAAGATCGCGGTCTGCAGCGTCCAGAGGCCGCCCTCGTCGGCGGCGGTGACCTGCTTGTGCAGGAGCGACTTGCCCACGCCCCGGCCCCGGAAGCCGTCGCCGACGTAGACCGACGTCTCAGCGACGCCGGAGTAGCACGCACGGGCCGAGACAGGGGTGGCCGCGGCCCAGCCGGCGACCCGGCCGTCGACGACGGCGACCCAGCGGTGCCCCGGCAGCCACTTCGACTCCAGCGCGCGGCGGCTCGGGGTTTCGGTCTCGAAGGTGGCGTTGCCGGTGGCGATGCCCTCGCCGTAGATGCGGCGCACGTCCGACCAGTCGTCCTCGCCCAGCGGGCGGACGGTGACGTCGGCGGGCAGGTCGGTCGGGCAGCACGGCCGCGTGACGATGGTGCCCATGACGGCGTCGGCGGCGTGCGGCAGGCCCGTGCAGCACGCCGGGTTGACCGACACCAGGGTGGCGGTGCCCTCCTTGCGCAGCCGGACGAAGCCGACGTCGGCGAGCTTGCGCAGGTGGTGCGAGCAGGTGGACTGGCTGACGCCGACCGCCTCGGTCAGCGCCCCCACTGTGATCTCGCCGGGGTGAGTGGCGACGGTATGCAGCAGGCGCACCCGGGTGGGGTCGGCCAGGCAGGCGAACCACTCGGCGTAGGTCGAGGCATCCTCGGGAGCGAGGCCCACCGCGGGCAGCGTCGTCGTCATGAGTCCAGTCTATCGATTGAAGTCGATGGTTGTATCCATCGAACAGAGTCGATACATTGCCACCTTGTTCGATCGAAGACAGGCGATGAAAGGGGTGGCTCGTGAGCGAGCTTCCTGTGGTCGTGGTGGGTGCGGGGCCAGTCGGGCTGGCAGCGGCGGCCCAACTGTTGGAGCGCGGCTTGCGGCCGTTGGTACTGGAAGCGGGCCCGCAGGCCGGCGCGGCGGTGGCGCAGTGGCATCACGTGCGCCTCTTCTCGCAGTGGTCCGAACTCGTCGACCCGGCCGCGCGCAGGATGTTGGAGCCCACCGGTTGGACGGCACCTGAGGGTCAGGGCTACCCCACCGGTGCCGAGTGGGCGGCCGAGTACCTGGTGCCGTTGGCCGAGGCGTTGGGCGAGCACGTCCGGGTGAACGCCCGCGTGGTCGGCGTCGCCCGCCGCGGACGTGACCGCGTCGTGGACGCGGGCCGCGACAGCGAGCCGCTCACCGTGCACGTCCAGACCGACGACGGCGAGGAGCGGATCACCGCACGAGCCGTGGTCGACGCGTCCGGCACCTGGGGTTCGCCCAACCCGCTGGGCGGGGACGGGCTGCCGGCGATCGGTGAGCGGGCGGTGGCCGACCGGATCACCTACCACGTGCCCGACCTGGACCACGAGATCAAGCGGTACGCGGGCAAGCGGGTCGCGGTGGCGGGCAGCGGGCACTCCGCGCTCACCGCCCTGATCGCGCTGACCGACCTGGCGGCCGAGCATCCCGGCACGCACGTGACCTGGCTGCTGCGCCGCGGCGCGGTCGGCAATGTGTTCGGCGGCGGCGAGGCCGACCAACTGCCCGCGCGCGGCGCGTTGGGCCTGAAGGCGAAGTCCGCGGCGAAGGCCGGGCACGTCGAGGTCGTCACGGGCTTCCGCACGTCCGAGGTCGAGCGTGACGGCGACCAACTCATCCTGGTCTCGCAGGACGGGCACCGGCTGGACCCGGTGGGCGAGGTCGTGGTGCTGACCGGGTTCCGGCCCGACCACTCGTGGCTGTCGGAGGTCCGGCTGGAGCTGGACCCGGTGCTGCAGGCGCCCACCAAGCTCGCTCCGCTGATCGACCCGAACGTGCACTCCTGCGGCACGGTCTACCCGCACGGCGCGAACGAGCTGCGCCAGCCGGAACCGAACGTCTACCTGGTCGGGATGAAGAGCTACGGGCGCGCGCCGACGTTCCTGGCGATGACCGGCTACGAGTAGGTCCGCAGCGTGGCCGCCGAGATCGCGGGCGACCACGAGTCGGCGGCGAAGGTCGAGCTGACGTTGCCGGAGACCGGCGTCTGCGGTGGATCCGGCGTGTTCGACGTCGAGCCGGAGTCCTCGGGTGGGTGCTGCGGCGGTCTGCAGGTGGCGGAGCTGACGTTGACGGCTCCGAGTGCGCGCGTCTGATCTCAAGCAGCCCGGCGCGATCGAGGGGCGTGTCGGGTCCGCCGTGGCGGTGCTCGCGGTCGTCGGCATGGCCACCGCACGCTCGTTGCCGATGTTCATCCTGGCGTGGTCGGTGATCGGCGCGGCCATGGCCGCGGTGTTCTACCAGCCCGCCTTCGCCGCCCTCACCCGCTGGTACGGCGATCGCCGGGTCGGCGCCCTCACCGCGTTGACGCTGATCGGAGGTCTGGCCAGCACGGTGTTCGCGCCGCTGACCGCCGGCATCGCCGTTCACCTGGACTGGCGAGCCACCTACCTCGTACTCGCCGCCGTGCTTGCCGTGACCACGATTCCCGCGCACGTGTTCGGCCTGCGCCTGCCGTGGCCGCCACACGGGCACGAGACCGCCCAGACGCCAGACGCGATCGCCCGCAGCCGACCGTTCTTCGTCCTGGTCGTCGCACTGAGCCTCGGCGCCTTCGCCGTATATGCCGTCGTGGTCACACTCGTGCCGCTGCTGACCGAACGCGGCCTGTCCACCACCGCCGCCTGGGCCCTCGGGCTCGGCGGCATCGGCCAGGTTCTGGGACGTCTTGGCTACGCGCGGTTCGTCGCGGTCGCCGGCGTGCGCACGAGGACAGCGGTCGTCCTGCTCACCGCGTCGGCCACCACGCTCCTGTTGGGGCTGATCCCCGGCCCGGCCGTCCTGCTCATCGCCGCGTCCGTCCTCGCGGGCACAGCACGGGGTATCTTCACCCTCATCCAGGCCACCGCCGTCACCGACCGGTGGGGTGCCGCCCACTACGGCCGACTCAGCGGCGTCCTCAACGCTCCCATGGCCGTCACCGCCGCCGTCGCACCCTGGGCGGCGACCGCACTCGCCGGAACACTCGGCGGATACCCGGCGGTGTTCGTCGTGCTGGCTGTGTTGGGCGTCGTCGCGGCAGCCGCGTCGGTGAGGTCCGTGCCGCGATCTTCCTCATAGTTACCAGGGTTCATCCGACGTTCGCCCTGAGGACACCGTTGCCCGCTCTCTTCGCGATGCGGGAGGACGAGCATCACGCAGGAGATGACGCCGTCCGGCGCGACAGGGGTCTTGATGACGACCGAACCGCGACTGCACTGCTGCAGATCCGACCCGAGCCTCGACGGGATCATCCTGACGTTGAACGCGGAGATACCGGTCGACTTCGACACCCTGTCCGATCTCGTGCACGAGGTCTACTGCGCGTTGCACCACCGGGTCGAGATCGACGCTGAGCACCACGACTGAAGGTCCGCAGACAGCCCCTCAGTCGTCGGTTATCGTCTCGCGATGCCGGTGATGTGGTCGCGGATCCATTCGACGCTCGGACTGACGCCCCAAGAGCTGACGTACGCGATCGTGCGCGAGGCCGTGGACCAAGGCGTCTCCGAAGCCGAGGACCTGGACTGGAAGCAGGCCCTTCCGCCCGCTGACGAGAAGAAGCTCCGGGAGTTCGCCAAGGACGTCGCCGCGATGGCCAACGCCAAGGGTGGCCTGATCGTCTACGGGGTGACCGAGGCCGATGAGCACGCCACCGGGATCGTCGGCGTGACCAACCTCGAACGCGATCGTCAACGGCTGCGAGCCCTGGCGTCGCAACGAATCCGCCCGCTGGTGGCCGGGCTCGAAGTCTTCTCGCTGAACGGTGATGACGGCGAGCCCGGACTGGTGGTCGTGTCGGTGCCGATGAGCCCGGACGCGCCTCACGTGATCGGTGAGCGCAACGAGATGGGCGTGCCGTTCCGTGACGGGTCCGACACCCGGTGGATGAGCGAACACCAGCTGGAGCGCGCGTACGCCGACCGGTTCAGCCGCCGCTCGTTCCAGGAGAACGCCTTGGCCGAGATGGTTGACCAGGTGACCGAGAGGATCAACCTGGGCGAGCACGCTTGGGTGATGGTCAGCGCGCGGCCTCTGGCCCCGCTCTCGTCCCTCATGCCTGGTCTTGCCCGTGACGAGGTGGAGTCACTCGTAGCTGACGCACTCCGGGTCGCCTATGAGGTCGCACCGCCGGGTGCGTCCAGGCCGGAAATCCTGCGACAGCTCGACACTGACACCATCGGTAACCCGCTGGTGGGATTGCGACGCTGGATCGTTCGGGCCGACGAACACATGCGCACTGACCTGTCATGGGATATCCCCGACCTCGAACTCCACCATGACGGCGCGAGCAACTTCGCGATGAACATCGAGTCCTGGCTCGATCGCGACCCGACAAGCGACAATGCCGTGCCGACCCGCATGGTCGAAGCCGTGATCGCCGAGGGCGTCGCGGCGGCCACCGCCCACGCCCGGCGGCTCGGCTATGACGGCAGCCTGGCGATCCAAGTGGTGTTGACCCGGCTCAAGACCTCGAAGCCCATGGTCGCTTTCGGCAACGCCACCGGTGGAGCGGGCCGTGAAGGAATGGCACGCATCCGCAGTAGCCGGCCACTTCAGCGCGTCATCCCGGTCACCGCGGTGGTGTCGGCCACTGCGGAGGCCCCTGTTCTACGGAGCACGGCGCGGCAACTCGCGCTCGACATCCTCCACCAGTTCGGCGTGGCACGCACCACGCTGCTGTAGTCGACCGTGCCGCACTGGTGACCTTCGTGCCACCTGGGGTAGAGGTTCGCCTTCTGTTCACCTTCGCTTCGCCGCGCGACGGAATCGGGCACTTATCGTCCTGAATCGAGATCCACCGATCCAGCTTGGTGGGTGTCGTTCCCGAATGAACCGCATGGAGGTACCGTGCCGCCGCGCTCATCGACCGACGGGCAGATTCCGCTGCCCTTGGTCAACACCCACCACACCGGGCGTTCCGCCCTGACCTGCCGCTACCGCTGCGGCGACGCCTGCTTCCACGAGGCGCCGAACACCTCGGGCAACAGCTACTTCGGTGACGTGGTCGCGTCGGCGGTCTCGCGACGTTCCCTCCTTCGCACGACGGCGGTGGTCTCGCTCGGCGTGGCCGGCGCGAGCGCGATGGCCGTGCCCGCGGTGGCCGACCCTGACGGTCGAGGGTGGCAGAGGGAGCCGCGTGGGCTGCGGTTCGACGCGGTGGCGCCGAATCGCCAGGACGCGGTGGTCACCGCGCCCGGTTACGAGCAGGATGTCGTCATCCGGTGGGGCGATCCGGTACTGCCCGGTGCTCCCGCGTTCGACCCCCGGCGGCAGACCGCTGCGGCGCAGGCCGAGCAGTTCGGCTACAACGTCGACTACCTCGCGTTGCTGGACCTGCCGCACGAGCACCGCCGCGCTGTGCTGGTGGCCAACCACGAGTACACCAGCGAGCAGATCATGTTCGCCGGCTACGACGCGGCGAACCCGACCCGCGAGCAGGTGGAGATCGCGTGGGCGGCGCACGGGCTGAGCGTGGTCGTGCTGGACGAGGAGCGTTCCGGCGGCCTGTCGCCGGTTCGGCACCGGCTCAACCGACGCATCACCGCGACCAGCGAGCTGGAGCTGACCGGCCCGGCCGCGGGCAGCTCGCTGTTGAAGACGTCGGCCGATCCGACCGGCCGCAAGGTGCTGGGCACGCTGAACAACTGCGGTGGCGGCGTGACTCCGTGGGGCACCGTGCTGTCGGGCGAGGAGAACTTCAACCAGTACTTCGGCAACGCCGACCTGGTCACCGACCCGACCACCAAGGCCCGCCTGGGCCGCTACGGGCTCAGGGGTCTGGCCAGCGAGCGCAAGTGGGAACGGTTCGACAAGAGGTTCGACGTCGCCCAGGAGCCCAACGAGGTCAACCGGCACGGGTGGATCGTCGAGATCGATCCGTTCGACCCTGACTTCGTGCCGCGCAAGCGCACCGCGCTGGGCCGGTTCAAGCACGAGGCCGCCGAGCCGCGCTTGACCCGTGACGGACGGGTCGTGCTCTACATGGGCGACGACGAGCGGTTCGACTACTTCTATAAGTTCGTGTCCAAGAACCGGATGAAGCCGGGCACCAGTCAGGCGGCGCGGCGGCACAACCTGACCCTGCTGGACGAGGGCACGCTCTACGTCGCCCGGTTCAGCGGCAACAGTCCCGCCGCCGAGATCGACGGCACCGGCAAGCTGCCCTCCGACGGCGCGTTCGACGGCTCCGGCGAGTGGATCGCGTTGGCGAGTGGCCGGACGTCGTTCGTGCCCGGTATGACCGCCGAGGAGGTCTACGTCTACACGCGACTGGCTGCGGACAAGGTCGGCGCCACCAAGATGGACCGTCCCGAGGACGTCGAGCCGCACCCGCGCACGGGCACGGTCTACATCGCGCTGACCAACAACTCCGACCGGGGCGCGGCGGGCAAGGCCGGTCCCGACGAGGCCAACCCGCGCACCCGCAACAGGCACGGTCAGATCGTCGAGGTCGAGGAGACCCGCGACGACCCGGCGGCCACCTCGTTCCGGTGGCGGCTGTTCCTGGTGTGCGGTGACCCGTCCGACCCGAGCACCTACTTCGCCGGGTTCCCCAAGGACCGCGTCTCCCCCATCTCGTGCCCGGACAACCTGGCCTTCGACGCCCACGGCAACCTGTGGATCTCCACCGACGGCAACGCGCTGGGCTCCAACGACGGCCTGTTCGGCGTCGCGGTCGACGGTCGCAGCCGCGGCCTGGTCAAGCAGTTCCTCACGGTGCCGATCGGCGCGGAGACGTGCGGCCCGATCATCCAGGAGCGTCGGATCCTGGTCGCGGTCCAGCACCCCGGCGAGGTGGACGGCGCCACCGTCGACAAGCCGGGCTCCACCTGGCCCGACGGTCCGGGCACCATCGCCCGCCCCTCCGTCGTCGTGGTGACCCGCTCGGGTCGCGGCAACGATCGGATCGGCGAGGAGTAGACGCCCGGCTACCGATGGCCGGGTGATCGGTCAGTGGGAACGACTGACCGGCTGGGCGTGATCATCTCCGGGTGGTCACGCCCAGCCCATTCGCGGTGGTGTGCGCAGGCATCGACAGGAATGGAGAACCCGAATTGGGAACGGCCGATCCGCTCGCGCCCCTGCTGGTCGGCGTGCTGACGGCGATGGGCTTCGTCATGCCGGCCGGCCTCGGCGTGGTCAGCGCCTGGGATGTCGGCAGGGCCGGACCACCAGCAGGCGCCGTTTCTTCCAGGCAACGTCAGTGGTCTACCTGACCGGAGCCGTCACCGTGCTCCTGCTCGGCATCTACGCGTACAACGGCGTCGCGGGGATGGTCATCTCCGGATGACCACACCCAGCTCCTTCCCGATGGCGTGCACGGCGTTACGGGCTGTCGGGCCGACGCCGATCAGGGTGGCCGAGGCGGGACCGGTCCAGTTGCCGTAGCCGAGCGGGTGCAAGCGGGGTTCGGCGTGGACGTGGCCGTTGCGGTCGCGCAGGCCCAGCGGTGCGAGGTGGTCGAGCGCGGGGCGGAAGCCGGTGCACCAGATGACGGCGTCGGCAGCGGTGAGCACCTGGTGGTCCATCGGTTGAGCGATGAGCAGTCCCTGGTCGCGGGCGTGGCGCACGGGCGGGACCGCGACGATGTCGCCGAGGGCCCCGACCCCGCCAGGGGTGTGGGTGGCGATGTCGAACAGGCCTTGCCGTCGATCTCGTCGGGCAGGTAGCGGGGTGGGTGGCGGGTGAACCAGGTGAGGTCGACGTGGCTCGCGAGGTCCGCGGCGATCTGGGCGCCGGAGTTGCCGCCGCCGACCACGACCACGCGCTGCCCGGCGAACTCCTGCGGGTTGCGGTAGTGCACGGTGTGCAGCTGACGACCCGGCAGGCTGCGGGCGGCGGCGGGGATGAACGGCCGCCACCACGTGCCGGTCGCGCTGATCACCGCCTCGGCGAAGCGTCCGTCCACGTCGTAGCCGCCGTCGACCCGCCGGACTGAACGCACACGCACCGAGCGTTCGACGGGCAGCTCGTAGCGCTTCTCGTAGGCGGCCAGGTAGTCCACGACGTGCTCGGCGGTCGGATAGCCCTCGTGCGGGAAGCGGGGCATCGGCCACCCGGGCAGCGAGCTGTGCCGGGCCGGGGAGAACAGGCGCAGGGAGTCCCAGCCGTGCGGCCACGCGCCGCCGGGCACGGGTTGGGCGTCGAGGATGGTGAAGCCCAGCCCGGCCCGGCGGAGGTAGTAGCCGGCGGCGAGCCCTGCTTGGCCGCCGCCGATGACGATGACGGTCAGGTCGTGCTCCACCGCTTGCGCAGCCACAGGCTGACGTAGACCAGGCCCACGAGCACCGGCACCTCGATCAGCGGGCCGACCACGCCGGCGAGGGCCTGTCCGGAGGTCACGCCGAACACGCCGATCGCGACCGCGATGGCCAGTTCGAAGTTGTTGCCGGCGGCGGTGAACGCCAGGGTGGTGGTCCGCTCGTAGGACAGCCCGGCGGCCTTGCCCAGGGCGTACCCGCCGATCCACATGACCGCGAAGTACACCAGCAGCGGCAATGCGATCCGGGCCACGTCCAGCGGCTGGGACGTGATCCGATCACCCTGAAGCGCGAACAGCAGGACGATGGTGAACAGCAGACCGTACAACGCGATGGGCCCGATCTTCGGCAGGAACTTCGACTCGTACCAGTCCCGGCCGCGGGTGCGCTCGCCGATGCGGCGGCTGAGGTAGCCGGCGGCCAGCGGGATGCCCAGGAAGATCACCACGGACAGCGCGATCTCCCACGGGGAGAAGTCCAGCGACGTGGTGTCCAGGCCCAGCCAGCCGGGCAGCAGGTCGAGGTAGAACCAGCCCAGCACGCCGAACATGACGACCTGGAACACCGAGTTCACCGCGACCAGCACGGCGGCGGCCTCACGGTCGCCGCAGGCCAGGTCGTTCCAGATGATGACCATGGCGATGCAGCGGGCGAGACCGACGATGATCAGGCCGGTGCGGTACTCGGGCAGGTCGGCCAGGAAGATCCACGCCAGCGCGAACATCAGCGCTGGGCCGAGCACCCAGTTCAGCACGAGCGACAGCACGAGGGTGCGGCGGTCACCGGTGACGGTGTCGAGCTTGTCGTAGCGGACCTTCGCCAGCACCGGATACATCATCAGCAGCAGGCCCAGGGCGATCGGCAGCGAGACCTCGGAGATCTTCACCGCGTCCAGGACGCCCTGGAGGCCGGGCACGAACCGGCCCAGCGCGAGTCCGGCGGCCATGGCCACGCCGATCCACACCGGGAGGAACCGGTCCAGGAACGACAGTCCGCGCAGGACGTCGGAACGGTCGGTGGTGGGCGCGCTCAACAGGGCCTCCGGGGTTGATCGGTGGTGCGGACCCGCGAGGCGAGCGCGCTCAACGTGCCCGCGGCGCGTTCGAGCGCGTCGGGCACGAGTCGGTAGTAGGTGAAGCGTCCGCGGGGCTCGGCCTCGACGATCCCGGCCTCGCGCAGCAGCCTGAGGTGGTTGGAGACGTTGGTCTGCTTCGCCCCGGTCTCCTCGACCAGGTGGCAGGTGCACAACGCCTCGTCCGCCAGCAGCTCCACGATCCGGGCCCGCAACGGGTCGGCCAGGACGCGTAACACATCAGCATCGAGTGACATCAGTCGAGAATGATATCAGATGATGCTGATGTGTCAGCCGCGCTCCACGTCGACCGGGGTTTCACGGAGCGGCCCGCCCGGTCGCAGCATCTGCTCCATGGTGTCCAGCGCCGAGTGCTCCACCCGGTACCAACTCCAGGTGCCGCGGCGCTCCCTGCTCAGCACACCGGCGTTGACCAGGATCTTCAGGTGATGGCTGAGCGTGGACTGGGGCATGTCGAACTCGTCGGCCAGGTCGCAGAAGCACGCCTCGCCGGACGGTGACCGCCGCACCAGTGCGAGCAGCTGAACCCGGACCGGGTCGGCGAGGGCCTTGAACAGCTGCGCCGCTGCCGCGGGGTCGCGTTCGTCCGCCATGAGCAGCGCAGCCTCCCCCGCTGGTCCGAAATCCGTGGATGCAATGGTCGCATCCTCAACGACCAGGGTGAACGTCAGGTGAACGTGGCGGCACGGTGAACTGATAACCCAGTCGGCGGACGACGCGGATCCACTGCGGGTCGTGATCGTCGTCGCCCAGGCGCTTGCGCAGGCGTGCGACGTGCACGTTCAGGCTGTTGCTCGACGGAGGCGTCTCTCCCCACAGCGCCCTCACGACGGCTTCCCGGGTGAGCACGGAGCCGACGCGCTCGGCGAAGAAGCGCAGCAGCAGGAACTCCATGGGCGGGAGGGTGATCTCGGCGCCGTCCAGCCACATGCGGGGCACCTCGCCGTCGACCTTGAGCCGCCCGAGGTCGATCGCCATCGGCCGGATGTCCAGCGGCTGGGCGCCGGACGACAGGGAGCTGAGCACGGCGAGGAGCTGCTTGACCCGGTAAGGGCGGGGGACGACGACGTTGGCGCCCGCGTCCGTGGCACGGCTGGCGAAGTCGCCCGAGCCTGGGTCGGCGCCGACGACCACCGGCACGTCGGGGTCGTCGGCGCGCACGATCGACAGGAACTCGATCGGGTCCAACCGTCCGGTCGCGGGTCCGAGCAGCACCGCGTCCGGACAGGTGCGACCCACCACGAGCAGCGCTTCCGCCGGGTCCGGGCAGGTCCGCAGCTCCACGGGCTGCCCGGCCAACGACCGGGCCAGCTCGTCGACCTCGGCGCCGTGGTCGACGACGAGCAGGGCGAGCCGGTCGGGCAGCTTCTCCCCCGCCGTGAGGCAGGCACGCCTGCGGCTGTGGAAGCGGGAGTGGTCGGACTCCCACGCCTGGACCATCGGACCGGCCATGTCAGCCGAACCTACCGGTGATGTACGCCTCGGTGCGGGCGTCGGCGGGGTTGCCGAAGATGTGCTCGGTGGTGGCGAACTCGATCAGCTTGCCGGTGCGCTGCCCCTGCTCGTCGGCTTCGGCGGTGAAGAAGCCGGTGCGCTGCGAGACACGGGCCGCCTGCTGCATGTTGTGCGTGACGATGATGATGGTGAACCGGGTCGCCAACTCCACCATCAGGTCCTCGATCTTGGCGGTGGCGATGGGGTCCAGCGCCGAGCAGGGCTCGTCCATGAGGATCACCTCGGGTGAGGTGGCGATGGCGCGGGCGATGCACAGCCGCTGCTGCTGGCCGCCGGACAGGCCGAACGCGTTCTGCTTGAGCTTGTCCTTCACCTCGTCCCACAGCGCCGCCCCGCGCAGCGCGCGTTCGACGACTCCCGGCCGGACCGCACCTGACCGGACGACTCACCAGCGGTGGACCGTCCACCCGCGGATCACCCGGGAACTCCACCATGACCTCCGAGAGTAGGGCTTGGATTGACACAAGTCGATGCAAGCTGGTGTGCTCCGCGCCGACGGAGTCCGGTCCAGGGAGGGACCTCATGAGCTTGGGGGACGGTCTGCCTCATCACGAGGTGGGCGACCAGTTGCACCGCATGGCCGACGAGCTGACCGACAAGTTCCAGGGGGTGTTCAGCGCGCAGACCGTCCGGCGCTTCGTGGCCGAGACCTACGACCTGCTCGATTCCCGCGCCACGGTCAGAACCCACCTGGCCACGTTGACCGCGCGGTTCGCCCGGCAGCGGCTGACCGACCTGGGCCGTCTCAAGGGTCTCACCACGGTCACCGTGCCGCAGGTGCTGTTCGTGTGCGTGCACAACGTCGGGCGCTCGCAGATGGCCGCCGCGCTGCTGGAGCACCACGCGTTCGGCAAGGTCGCCGTGCGGTCGGCGGGTAGCAACCCGTTGGGCGTCATCCCGGACACCATCGTGGAAGCCCTGGGCGAACTGGGCATCCCGCTCACCCACGGTTATCCGAAGCCGCTGACCGACGAGGTCGTCCGCGCGACCGATGTGGTCGTCACCATGGGGTGCGGCGACGCCTGCCCGGTCTACCCGAGCAAGCGCTACCTCGACTGGCAGGTGGCCGACCCCGTGGACGCCCCGATGGAGACCGTGCGCGTCATCCGCGACGACATCGACCGCCGCGTCCGCGGCCTGATCACCGACCTGCGCGACTGACCGGCCGGCGAACTCAGCCAACAAGCACCTCCAGTTCGACCAGCAGCGCACGGACCCGTCGTTCGATCTCGTCGCGCACCGACCGGACGTCCTCGACCGCCCTGCCCGCCGGGTCGTCCAGCACCCAGTCCAGGTAGCGCTTGCCGGGATGGACCGGGCAGGCGTCGCCGCAACCCATGGTCACCACGACATCGGCAGCGCGGACGATCTCCTCGGCCCACGGCTTGGGGAACTCGCCGGAGATGTCGATACCGCGCTCGGCCATCGCGACGACCGCCGCCGGATTGATCTCGTGACCGGGCTCGGAGCTGCCCGACCAGGCCACGGCGCCGTCGCCCGCCAGATGTTGGAAGAAGCCCAGGGCCATCTGGCTACGCCCGGCGTTGTGCACGCACAGGAACAGCACGGTGGGCTTGCCGTCCCGCTGGTGCCCCTCTACCCGGGCCAGCACGTGCAGGCGTTGCCGGGCGAAGCGCTCGGCAAGCAGGGGCAGGTAGTTGGGGACGGTGCTGGCCGCGGCGAACCCGTCGTAACTGGAGTGCAGGAACCGCTCGATGGTCTCCGCGCCGAAGACCCCGTCGAACGCCTCGCACAGGCGGGAGGCCGCGGTGCGCAGCGCCAACTGCTGGTCGACGCTCAGGTCGTTGCGCCGGTACTCGTGCGTCGTCGGCATGGGGGGACTCCCAACAAGTTCAGTCAGCGTTTGTTGACTCAACACTTGTTGACTCTTAGTGTTGAAGTCAACCCACGGACCACGGTGGACCCACTTCGACGAGGAACGAGCTCCATGACACGCCTGGTGGTGATCGGGGGCAGTGACGCGGGCATCAGCGCGGGACTGCGCGCCCGCGAGCTGGACCCGACCGCACGACCGCTGCTGGTGGTCGCCGACGCCTACCCGAACTTCTCCATCTGCGGGATCCCCTACCACGTCTCCGGCGACGTCCCGGACTGGCGATCGTTGGCCCACCGCACCCGCACCGACCTGGAGGACGCCGGGTTGGAACTGCGGTTGAACACCCGCGCACTGTCGATCGACCCGCGGCGACAGGTCGTGACCGTGCGGGACGCCACCGGCACCCACGAGCTCGACTACGACAAGCTCATCGTGGGCACGGGCGCGGTGCCCGCCCGTCCGCCGATCACCGGCCTGGACGATCTCGGCCCCGCCGACGGCGTGCACCTGCTGCACACCATGGACGACACCTTCGACCTCACCGTAGCCTGGGTCGGGCCCCGAAGTCCGCGGTCGTCGTGGGCGCCGGCTACATCGGCCTGGAGATGACCGAGGCCCTGCACGCCCGCGGCCTGCGCGTGACCGTCGTCGAGCGGCTGCCCCAGGTCCTGCCCACCGTCGACCCCGAACTCGGCGCCCTGGTCTCCGACGAACTGCGGGCCCACAACGTCGACGTGCGCACCGACACCACCGTGCAGCGCATCACCAAGAGCGGCGACGGCCTGCTGGTCACCGGCAGCCGGGGTCTCGACCTGCGCACCGATGTCGTGCTTGTCGTCGTCGGTGCGCGCCCCGACACCGCCCTCGCCGAGACCGCCGGCGTCGTCCTGGGCGTGCGGGGCGCGATCGCCGTCGACCGCCACATGCGCACCAGCGTCGCCAACGTCTATGCCGCCGGCGACTGCGTCCACCCCTACCACCGCGTACTGGGCACCGACACCTACCTGCCGCTGGGCACCACCGCGCACAAGCAGGGCCGCATCGCCGGCGAGAACGCCCTGGGCGGCGACCGCGAGTTCACCGGCTCGCTGGGCACCCAGGTGCTCAAGGTGTTCGACCTGGTCATCGCCCGCACCGGACTGCGGGAGCACGAGGCCGACGGGTTCACCCCGGCCACCGTCGCCACGGTGGCCGACGACCACAAGCGCTACTACCCCGGCGCCCACAGCATCCACATCCGGGTCACCGGTGACACCGACACCGGCCGCTTCCTCGGCGCCCAACTGGTCGGCCACCTCGCCAGCGCCGCGCACAAGCGCGTCGACACCTTCGCCACCGCCCTGCACCACGGCATGACCGTGGCCGACCTCGAAGACCTCGACCTGTCCTACACCCCGCCGTTGGGCAGCCCGTTCGACGCGGTGCAGATGGCCACGCAGGCGTGGGCGCGCGAGCACGGGTGGTTTCGATCGCACCGGGTTGACGCGGGCATTCCGCCTCAAGCAGCATTGAGTCAATGAGTACTGACTGGCCTTCGGACGTGGTCGAGCGGGCACGCCTGCACGCGGCCCTGGGCGAACCCGCCCGCCTGGCCGTGGTGGAGCTGCTGCTGCTCGGCGACGCCTCGCCCAGCGAGGTCGGCCGCGAACTCGGGCTGCCCAGCAACCTGCTCGCCCACCACGTCAAGCTGCTGGAACAGGCAGGAGTCGTCGAGCGGTCCCGGTCGGAGGGCGACCACCGCCGCACCTACCTGCGGCTGCGCACCACCGTGTTCACCGACCTGGTCCCCACCGGGCTCCGCCAGGCGCCGCGAGTGGTCTTCGTGTGCTCGCGCAACTCCGCGCGATCGCAGCTGGCCGCCGCGCTGTGGCGCGAGCGCAGCTCCGTGCCCGCCGCGAGCGCGGGCACCCGCCCCGCCGACCGCGTGCACCCGATGGCCCTGGCCACCGCCCGCGCCCACGGTCTGTCGCTACCCCGCGCCCGCACCCACCACCTCGACGAGGTGCTCCAGCCCGACGACCTGGTCGTCGCCGTGTGCGACAACGCCCACGAGGAACTCGGCGCCGACCGCACGGACCGGCTGCACTGGTCCGTGCCGGACCCGGCGACCGTCGGCACCGAGGACGCCTTCGACATCGCCTTCCGCGACCTGGCCGACCGCGTCGACCGCCTCGCACCCGCCGTCCACCCCACCGCATAGCCGATCACCACCTGATACCGAAGGACAACAGCGTTGAACCGCAAGCCCGAGGTCCTGTTCGTCTGCATCCACAACGCCGGCCGCTCCCAGATGGCCGCCGCGCTGCTCCAGCACCACGGCCTGGGCCGCGTCGAGGTCCGCTCCGCCGGCTCCGCCCCCGCCGACCAGGTCAACCCCACCGCCACGCAGGCGCTCGCCGAGTGGGGCCTGGACATCACCGCCGAGGTGCCCAAGAAGCTCACCACCGAGGCCGTCGAAGCCTCCGACGTGGTCATCACCATGGGTTGCGGCGACACCTGCCCCGTCTTCCCCGGCAAGCGCTACCTCGACTGGGAGCTCCAAGACCCGGCCGGGCAGGGCGTGGAGTCCGTGCGCCAGATCCGCGACGACATCGACCGCCGCGTGCGCGGCCTGCTGGCCGAACTGCTCGACCAGCCAGCCTGACCGACCACTCCGGCGCCGGTGGCCCGTGGGGCCACCGGCATCAGGACGGCAGGGCACCCTGCTGTTGAGCGAGGTCGAGCAGGTCGTCGACCCTCAGGGCCGCGGTTCCGACGGTGTGGAACAGGCGCATCACCGCCTGGTTGTTCCACTCGGCACTGCCTGGCCCATCCAGGGTCTTGAGCAGCCGCCGCGGCTCCGGATTCACGTGCACCAGACCACCGCCGTAGAGCACGGCCTCGGCGACCTCCCAGTCCGTGTAGACCCGGTCCGGCGGCGCCTCGCCCTTCCTCCACGTGCCGGTAGTGGCGAACAGCACGCTCCTGCTCGCCCTCTTGTAGTCCTCCCGCAGATCGTCGAACCCCTTGGCGATCAACGGATCGGCGCATCCCTGCCTGAACTGCCCGAAGCAGACGCCGAGCGAGACCATGTCGCGCTGGGACAGGAACGGCCGCAGCACCGAGGCCAGGTAGTGCTGCTGGTCCTCAGTGGCCGGCGGGAACAGGAACCGACTCCCCTGCGGCGAGCCGAGCATCGTGAACGAGAACGAGTAGACCGCGGTCGCGAACAGCGGGTGGGCACGCACCTTCGCGGCCTGCGCGCGGAACGCCTCCACCAGCTCGCCCACACCGACCTGCTCGTGCGGCTTCCTCATGGCCGGGCAACGTACGCCCGCCCACCGACAAAAGCACCCCCGATATCACGGCGAGCAGTCACCGGTCACCGTCCCAGGCGCCGCACCACGTAGCGGGCGTCGCGCCCGACACCGCGCAGCGTCGCCGAGGACAGACTGCGCTGCCACTCCAACCCCACGAACCCCAAACCGGGATGCGTAGTCGACAGCCCCGAACGGTGCCGCGCGAAGCCCTCGACGTCCAACGCGCCCATCGCCTCCAGGTACCCCAGCCCCGGCCGGTACCCGGTGGCCAGGATCAACGCGTCGACCCGCTCACGGCCACCGTCGGACCAGGTGACCATGTCACCGTCGAGGTCGGTGAACATCGGCCGACGGTCGGGCCGACCCGCCGCGATCGCAGCCCGATAGGTGCCCCCGTCCAACACCGGGGTGGAGAACTGCTTGGGCAACCACCGCCCGACCGGCGCCCGGTCCACCCCGGTCACCGACCACCACCAGTGCACATCCCGCCCCAACGGACGCTGCTTGACGAAGCGGACCGGCTTGCGACTGGACAACGTCACCCGCGCTTCCGACGCCAGCTCGTGCGCGATCTGCACCGCGGAGTTGCCCGCGCCCACCACCACAACCCGCTTGCCCGCGTACGGCTCCGGGATCCGGTACTCCGCGGCGTGCACCACCGAACCCGCGAACCGATCCAGCCCTGGCAACGCAGGCCGGTAGGGCGCGCCGAACCCACCGGTCGCCGCGATCACCCGCCGAGCCGACACCCGCTCGCCACCGGCCACAGCCACCTCGAAACCGCCCGCACCGGCCACGATCTTCTCCACCCGCTGCCCGGTGCGGATCTCCACTCCCAGCCACTCGGCGTACCGCGCCAGGTAGGCCACCACCTCGTCCCGGCGCGGGTACCGGTCAGGGTCGCCCCCGAACGCCAGGCCCGGCAGCGCGCTGTACCGAGCGGGCGAGAACAACCTCAGGCTGTCGTAGTAACCCGCCCACGAGCCCGTCGACCGCTCCCCCGCCTCCATTACCACAGGGCTTCCACCAGCAACTTTCACCGCATACGCGGCTGCCAAGCCGGACTGGCCGCCACCGATCACCACTACCTCAACCATCGACATAGCTCGATAGTATCGGAAATTCGCGAAATGACGAGATGACGGCCATCATCATTCCGTGGTCGAACTCGGTGAGACGTCCCGCCGCTTCCTCAAGGCCCTGGCCAGCGAGAGCCGCCAGCAGCTCATGCTGGAGTTCGCCGGCAACGCCGAACTGACCGTCGGCCAGGCCGCCGAACGCCTGGGCATCGCCCAGTCCACCGCCAGCGAACAGCTCTCCGCCCTGCGCCAAGGCGGCCTGCTCACCGCCCGCCGCGACGGCAAGACCGTCTACTACCGCGCCAACCCCACCGGCATCACCACCGCACTCACCGAACTCCAAGCCCACCTCGGGACCTGCTGCCCACCGACCACCGACCCGCACAACGACTGATCAGCCTTCGAACAGCCGCGTCCATATCGAGGTTCGAGGTGCCCTCGATGCCGACGCTGTTCGTCCTTGATGGCGAGTAGCAGGTGATATCGGCGGTCGGTACGCTGCCGACTCCGGCCTGCAGACCCTGTGCGACACCTTCGCTGCGCTCCACCAGCCGACGGAACCGACCGGCTCGACATCCGACGAGCTGAGGGCACGGTCGCACGAACGGGCACGGCTGCCTCGGACGCCTAACGATGCGAGAAGGACCAAGCGTCCATCGTATCGGCGGTGAACTCGAGGACCTGATCGAGTTCACCGGCGAAGTCCTTTGTGGACATGGACAGGCACGCCTCGGGAACCAACGCGGTGGGCTGCTCGTCCAACCGGGCGGACAACTCCGCGGCCAGTTCCGCGGCGTTGTCCAAGTCCACTTCGCCGGTGACAATGGTGACCAGCACCCCGTCCCGCGCGATGTCAGCCGCTGTGGCGGTCCGCAACGATGTCGTGCCCTGCTCGTTCATGGTGTGCTCCTGGCCTGGACATGGCAGGAACGGCCATCGAACACACTGTTGGACACGAGCAAGCGTTCCGATTGCGCCCGGCATCGCGGTCCGGCACGTCCACGTTACGGCGCGTCCCGGTGAATCTACTCGACCCGCGCGGTACTGGCCTACCTGCACCGCGTCGCCGGTGAACCGCTGAACCTGGGCGACGAGCCGCGGCGTTACCACGAGTTCGCGCTGGCCGACCTGGAGGCGGTGCCCGATCTCGTCGCTCCCGGACTCGCAGGGCTCGGCACCGCGGTCTCTACGGCGCGGGCACCCCCTGAACCCGGCCGGACGCGAGGATATGGCGGCCCACCTGCTGTTGGGGATCATCATGGAGGGCATCGCCCGCTCGTCCTTCGCGGAAGGCCGCGAAGCACTGCGCATTAAGGTGCTCGCCGACCTCTGCTCGGCGGACGGTTGGTCGCACTTGTCATCCTGCCGCCGAAAGACCCGTCCCCTCGTCGCAGGCCCTACCAGCCGTCGCCAACGTCATGACCCGCAACAATTAGCCCTTGATTCCGCTGTCCTTCCGCACCTTCGTCCGTCTGAGCGAGCTGATTCGGCGCGAGGCAACGCGCAGGTCGAGGCCACCGAACTCGTCCACAGCACACCTGGAAGACTGTCCCGTGGGACGTCCGGGCACAGGCGACAGCCGGGGTCTTGTGGTGCGATGGCCGCACGCTGGCCCGCTCGACTCGTCGACGTCCTCAAGGAGTGCGAAACCCGCCCACCCGGTGACCCGATCGCGGTCCGGCCGTCACCATAGGTGCACATCCGTGTCCAGGTCTCACCTGGACGGGTGCTGTTCTGGTCCCGGCGGCCTTACCGCGCGGTCTCCTCCCGGATCCCGAGTCGCCGCGCCGCGAGACCCGTGCCACGGTGGAGGAGGCACCGTCGGGACGACATCCCGTCACGTTCCATCGACGTGGCCGGCGCGCCCCATTCCGTCACCCACAGCCGATATCGGGCACGAGGACGTGATCATGCCCTTGGTCGCCGCACGAGCACGAGGACCCGCTGCGGACGGGAGGAGGCCCCGCACGCCCGGGCCTTGAGGAGTCGGCACGGCGAGTGCCGAGGTCGTGCCCACGACCTCGGCCTCCCTCCTTCGGCCTGTGGTGTCCCACGCCCGAGCCGCCCACGTCGCCGCCGCACGCGCCGGACGAGAACCCCTTCCGGGAGGGAACAGATGACCACTGTCGACGCACGCCGCGGGCCGGTGGAGCCGGATCCGGCCGGCCCGCCGGTCGACCGCGCGGAACCCGCTCCGGGCGTGCTGGTGCTGCGGGTCACCGGCGCCGTGCGGACCCCCTTGGTCGAAGCCGCGCAGCGGTGCCTGGCCGAGTCGCCGCGGGTGCTGATCCTCGACCTGTCCCGAGCCACCGGCTGCGACGGCCACGGTGCCGCGCTGGTGGCTGCGGTGCGCACCCAGGCGCGGGCCCGAGGCGTGCCGGTCGAGCTGGTGGTCTCGACCAACGAGGTGGCCAGGGCGCTGCGCTTCACCGACCCGGATGCGCTGCTGGGCGCCTGGCCGTCGCTGGAGCCCGTCCTGACCACCGTCTGCCCGGTCACCGAGGCGATCCGGGACCAACGCAACGACGACGTGCGAGGAATTCGATGACGACGACAGGCTTCAACCCGCTGGAACACCGTGGCATCCCGCTGGACCGCCAGGTCCGGAACTGGCGCGAGCTCGACGTGGACCCGATCGACCCCGACCACAGCGACCCGTACACCCGGTGCCGGATCATCACGATGAACGGCATCGAGGTCGAGGCGTTGCTGTTCAGCCACCAGTTCGCCCGCAACTGTGCGGACATGGACGTCAAGCGCCGGCTGGCCGAGGTGCGCTACATCGAGCAACAGCAGCAGAAGGCGGTCAACTGGCTGCTGCCGGGGGCGTCCTCCGCGCTGGAGACCACGATCGCCTACGAGCAGGTCGCGGTGGACCTCACCGCGTGGGTGGCGCGCATGGAGCCCGACCCGTACCTCAAGCAGGCGTACCAGTTCGGCGTGCTGGAGGACTTCGACCACCTCTACCGCTACGCCAACCTGTACGAGATGGTCCAGCGCCGCAAGGCCGAGCGGATCGTCGACGACCTCACCGAGGTCATCCCCGGCAGGCCGACCAAGTACCATCACCGGCACCCGGCCGACAACGTGCGCGAGCCCTACGACCGCAGCACGGCGGCCCCGATCTCCAAGCTGCACGCGTTGACCATCATGTCCGCCGAGCAGCAGACCATGAACTTCTACATGAACGTCGGGCCCGAGTACATGGAGCCGATCGCCCGGCAGCTCTACCAGGAGATCGGCCTGATCGAGGAGGAGCACGTCACCCACTACGAGTCCCTTGTGGACCCCGGTGAGACGTGGTGGGAGCGGTTGGTCAACCACGAGTACAACGAGTGCTACCTGTACTACTCGTTCATGCAGACCGAGTCCGACCGCCGGATCAAGGCGATCTGGGAACTGCACCTGAACATGGAGCTGGAACACCTGCACCTCGCGTGCGAGCTCATGCGCGCCAACGACGGCCGTGAACCGGAGGAAGTCCTCGCACCGGAGCTGCCCGCGCCGGTGACGTTCGAGCCGAACAAGGAGTACCTGCGCGAGCTGCTGGACACGCAGATCGACCTGACCACCCTGGGCACGGGTTACGTCCAGGAGGCGCACGAGCGGTTTGAAGCCATGCAGGACGCCTTGATGGGCGGGGAGCTGCCACCGAGCGAGCGCGTGATCGACCTGCACCGCGAACAGTTCGGCACCGACTACCGGCACGCGACCAACGGTGAGCACCCCGTGGCCTCGCTGCGGCAGCAGCACACCACCAGCTGACGGAGGCACGATGACCACCACATCAGAGCCGGACACCGAGCGCGACGCTGACGTCGTGGAGCTGCTGATCGGCCAGCACATGGAGATCCGCGACCTGTTCGCGGAGGTCCAGTCTTCCGCGGGCGAGCAGCGGTCGGACGCCTTCGCCCGGCTCGTCCGGTTGCTCGCCGTCCACGAGACCGCCGAGGAGATGGTCGTCCACCCCGCCACGCGCCGCAGCGTCGACGGCGGTGACGCCATCGTGGAGGACCGGCTGGCCGAAGAGGAACACGCCAAGGAACAGCTGGCACACCTGGAGTCCATCGGCACCGAGGACCCGAGCTTCCCCGAGAAGCTCGCCCGCCTGCGCGAGGCGGTGTTGCAGCACGCCCACCACGAGGAGGCCTACGAGTTCCGCTACCTGCGCCAGCAGCACGACCCCGAGCAACTGCGCCGCATGGCGGGACTGGTCCGGGCGGCCGAGCGCACGGCGCCGACGCACCCGCACCCGAGCACCCAGTCCGCCACCGCCAACCTCGTGGCAGGACCCGCGGTGGCCCTGTTCGACCGCGTGAAAGACGCGGTGCGCTCGGCGTTGTCGGACGACCGGAAGTAGTCGACAAGCCGTCGGGCGCCACGCGGCGGTCCGACGGCGCTCGGCGGCGCAGAACCGCGGGTGATCGGGCGCGGTGCGGGCCGGACGATGTCGTCCGGTCCGCACCGCGCAACCAGACCGCCGTGGGCGCTGTCTGCTCAACGACACCGCGTCAGGCCTGGCCCACCACTTGCGCGGTCCCGCCGTGCCCGAGGGCACGGCACTCGGCAGGCTACCCATCGAAATCGCCCGGAACACCCTCCTGACCGGTGCGACCGGTCGCGAACCCGGGATTCGCGGGTCCATCGCCGGACGCGTCGGAACCACCGTCAACCGGCGCCTCACGCGGTCCGGGACACCGGCGTCAGCGTCGCGGCGGCGTACGGCGCCAACCGACCGGCCAAGTCCCCGCGTGGTCGGGCCGGCGAGCCGTTCCGCGTGGCGCCGCTCAACAACGCACGCGCCCGCCCGGCCACCGCCCGCGGCCCGGGAAGGACTTCGCGCCGAACCACGCCTGGAGGATCAGGTCCTCGCCGATGTGCGTCTCCACCGCCGCAGCCCAGCCACCGCGGTCGTCCCACAACAAGGCCACCTCGCGGTCCGGGAAGCCGGGCAGCCTGCCGTCGAGCTCGAGGTACGCGGTCGTGGCCTGGACGTATCCGCGCTCAGGGCGGAACCCTAACTGCCCGGTGACCAACCGCACGTAGCCCCGAAGTACCCCGGCCAGGAAATCGTCGTACTCCGAAGACATCCCGCGTCGCCGCCTTCGTCCAACCGTCGAGTGAACGCGCCGGCTGCTTGACGCACTGCGCCAGTACCCCGCACGAGGCGGAGAAACCCCCGTCGGAGTGACGGGCAGGGGTGGCCGTCGGCCCCGGCGACGGTCAGGATCCCGTACGCGAAGCGGGCCGGGCCGGCACGGCCGACAGCGAGCTCCGGGATCGTCGCCGTCGCCCAGCACCCCGCGTCCCGGTGGGCCGTCCAGGCGTCGGGCACCCGAGTCGGCGGGGTGGTCCGCGGGTCGTAGCGGAGGCGAGCCCCGCACGTCTCGCTTTCCGCCGGCGAAGGGAGGGCAGGGTTGGGATACCGCGGTCCTACCAGTGCCCGTCTCCCGATCCGGAGGCCGCATCGACCCCTGACGAGATGGAGAGGGGCACATGGCCCAGCGCCCGACCAGCCGCTCCCAGAACGGACACGGAAGGTCCATCGCGACGACGGAACGTCAGGACCACGACGACCTGGCCGTGAACCTGAGCCAGGTGGCGCTCACGCTGCACCGCCAGTCCAGCACGCAGGAAACACTGGACGAGATCGTGCGCGCGGCGGTGGACACCGTTCCCGGTGCCCGTCGCGCCGGGCTCATGATGGTTCTCGCCAAGCACCGGGTGCAGACGGTCTCGGTCACCGGTGAACTGCCCGGTCAGGTCGACCAGGTCCAGTACGACACCGGGGAGGGCCCGTGCCTCGATGCGCTCTACCTGGAGAAGGTCGTCGACATGCCCGACGTCGCCCGGAGAGGCGATGGCCCTCGTTCACCGAGCGGGCGACGCTGCTGGAGGTGTCCAGCATGCTGTCGTTCCAGCTGTTCGTGCAGGACGACGACCTCGGTGCGCTCAACCTCTACTCGCCGGACGTCCGGGCGTTCGACGAGGATTCCCAACACGTCGGGTCGCTGTTCGCGAGCCACGCCGCCGTCGCCCTGGCGGCCTCGCAGGAGCGCGAGCACCTGACCGAGGCGATGCGGACCCGCGACCTGATCGGGCAGGCCAAGGGCATCCTGATGGAACGCCACAAGTTCACCGGCGACCAGGCGTTCACCCTGCTCGTGCGGGCCAGCCAGCGGGCGAACATGAAGCTGCGCGACCTCGCCGACAGGCTGGTGCACACCGGCGAGCTGACCTCCCCGCCCCACCGGACCACCTGACGAGCGCCCTGACCGGGCGGTGCGGGCGCTCGACGGCCTGCCCCCTCCCCCGACCCGCCGGGTCAGCCGATGCCGTGGTGCTGGAGCCACAGCTCGAGCATGCCGACCTGCCACAGCTCGTTGCCGCCGACCTTGGTCGAGTGGCCGTTCGGGTCGTCGAGCAGGGCCTTGACGTAGTCGGGTCGCAGGATGCCGCGCCGACGGGCCGCGTCCGACGACAGCGCGGTGCGCACCATGTCCAGTACCTCGCCGTCGAGCCTGGTGAGGGCGGGGACGGGGAAGTAGCCCTTGGGACGGTCGACCACCTCGATGGGCAGCACCTCACGCCCGATGTCCTTGAGGACGGCCTTGCCGCCCTGGCCGGACTTGTGCTCCGGCGGACACGCCGCGACCAGCTCGACGAGGTCCTGGTCGAGGAACGGCACCCTGGCCTCGACGCCCCACGCCATCGCCATGTTGTCCACCCGCTTGACCGGGTCGTCCGGCATCAGCAGGTGCGTGTCGGTGCGCAGCACGGCGTCCAGCGCCGTGTCCGCGCCCGGCCGGTCGAGGTGGTGGGCGAGCAGTTCGCCGCTGGGGTCGTGGTCGGTCAGCCAGTCCGGCAGCAGGATGCGTGCGAGGTCGTCGTGGTCGTGGTCGGCGAACGCGTCGCGGAGCACTCGCGCGGCCCCGGGCCGCGGTGCTCCGGCCGCCGGCTGGTGGTAGCGGTAGCCCCCGAACACCTCGTCGGCTCCCTGACCGGACTGGACGACCTTGACGTGACGGGACACCTCCCGGCAGATCAGGTGGAACGCGGTGACGTCGTGGGTGCCCAACGGCTCGCTCATCGCCGCGACGGCGCGCCCGACGGCGGGTGCCAGCTCGTCGTCGCCGATGCGCAGCTGGTGGTGGTCGGTGCCGAACTTCTGCGCGACGGCGTCGGAGTAGGCGAACTCGTCGCCGTCGAGGCCGTCGCGGTCGGTGAAGCCGATGCTGAACGTGCTGGGCCGCTGCCCCTCCTCGGCCAGCAGGGCGACCAGGAGGCTGGAGTCCACCCCGCCCGACAGCAGCACGCCCACCTCGACGTCGGCGACCGTCCGTCGTCGCACCGCGGTGCGCAGGGCCTCGCGCACGGCGTCTCGCCAGTCCTGCGCGGTCCACCCGGCGTGCTCGGGCCGCCGGGTGTAGGTCGGCTGCCAGTAGACGTGGTCGCGGGGCTCGCGGCCGGGTTCGAGGACGCGCATGGTGGCGGGCGGCAGCTTGCGCACCCCGCGCAGGATCGTGCGCGGCGCCGGGACGATGGAGTGCCACGACAGGTAGTGGTGCAGGCCGACCGGGTCCAGGCCGGTGTCCACGCCACCGCCGGCCAGCAGCGCGGGCAGGCTGGAGGCGAACCGGGTCCGGCCCGCCACGTCGGCGACGTACAGCGGCTTGATGCCCAGCCGGTCGCGGGCCAGCAGCACGCGGTCGCGCCGCCGGTCGACCAGGGCGATGGCGAACATGCCGACCAGGTGCTCGACGAACCGCTCACCCCACCGGTCGTAGGCCCTGAGGACGACCTCGGTGTCGCTGGTGGACGTGAAGCGGTACCGGTCGGACAGCTCGGCCCGCAACTCCTGGTAGTTGTAAATGCACCCGTTGAAGGCGACGGCGAGTCCCAGTTCGGCGTCGACCATGGGCTGGGAGCCGGTGTCGGACAGGTCGATGATCGAGAGCCTGCGGTGCCCGAGGGCCACCCGCCCCTCCGACCAGTAACCCTCGCCGTCCGGCCCGCGCGATCTCATCGCGCCTGTCATGCGGGTCACGGCGTCGAGGTCCGGGACGTCGTTCCGGCCGGTCACGACTTCACCGGCGATTCCGCACATGGTCCACCTCGGATGACTCGGTCGACAGGACTCGCCCGTGCCGGGCTGGCACCCGTGTACCCCGATCAAGAGCAACCAAGCGCCACGGGTACGAGCGACCAGGCGTTTCACGATGCGAAAGCGGTGTCATACCCGGGTACGGCCTCACCGAAACACAGATGTAACGGCCCATGGCTTGACGCCGGCCGCCCGCCGGCTTGGGGTGTACGCCATGTCCTCTCCGTCCGCCGTGCCGCCGGCCCGTGCCGAGGCCGGCCCGCGTCCGGACCTCGACCTCGACCTCGACGCGGCCACGATCCCGCAGCTGGTCGACCGGATGGAGTCGGGTGCGCTGACCTCCGTCGAGCTGACCCACGCCTATCTGGAACGCATCGCCACCGTGGACCGGCAGGTGCGGTCGGTGCTCTTCGTGCATCCCGAGGCACTCGACCAGGCGGCCGAGAGCGATCGCCGACGTGCCCGCGGCCAGGCGCTCGGGTCGATGGACGGCATCCCGGTGCTGATCAAGGACAACATCGACACCCGGGGTCTGGGCACCACGGCGGGCTCGCGGGCGCTGCACGTGCCGCCGTCGGACGACGCCGAACTGGTCAAGCGCCTGCGCGCGGCGGGGGCCGTGGTGCTGGGCAAGACCAACATGTCGGAGTGGGGGAACTTCCGGTCCGCGTGGTCCACCTCCGGCTGGTCGGGCGTGGGCGGGCAGACCAACAACCCGCACGTGCTGGACCGCAACCCGTGCGGCTCGTCGTCGGGCTCGGGCGCGGCGGTCGCGGCCTCGTTGGCGCAGGTGGCGGTGGGTACCGAGACCAACGGCTCGATCGTCTGCCCGTCGAGCCAGTCGGGCGTCGTGGGGTTCAAGCCCACGCACGGCACGATCAGCGGCCACGGGATCGTGCCGATCTCGACCCGGCAGGACACCGCCGGCCCCGTGGCGCGGCACGTCGTGGACGCCGCGATCCTGATGTCGGTCCTGGCCGGACGCGGGGTGGACTACACCGCCGCGCTCGCGTCCGACCCGCTGCACGGTGCACGCGTCGGCGTGTGGCGCCGGGCGGGCCACGACGCGGAGGCCGACCGGGTCGTCCAGGAGGCGGTGGACGTGCTCGGACGCCACGGCGCCACCGTGGTCGAGGTCGACCTGCCCTACCAGGCCCGGATCGAGGCGATCGGGCTGCCCGCGCTGGTCGCGGAGTTCAAGCACGACCTGGAGGCGTACCTCAGGACGCGACCGGGCGTGCCGCGGACCGTGCGGGAGCTGATCGAGTTCAACGAGGCGGATCCCGTCGAGCTGAGCAGGTTCGGGCAGGACCTGTTCTTCGAGGCCGAGAAGGCGCCACCGCTCACCGACCCGACCTACCTCGACCAGCGTCGCACCGCGACGGACCTGGCGCGCCGGTCGATCGACGAGGTGATCGAGGCGCACCGCCTGGACGTGATCATGGCCCCGACGAACGCCCCGGCGTGGCGGACCGACTACGCCGGCGACCCCGCCGGACTGGGCTCCGCCACTCCGGCGGCGGTCTCGGGCTACCCGAACGTCACCGTCCCGGCGGGCTTCTCCGGCCCGCTCCCGATCGGCGTGTCGTTCATGGCGGGACGCGGGGCGGACGCCGCGGTCCTGCGGTTCGCGGCGGCGTTCGAGCGCGCCGCGCCGGCGCGGCGCGCACCCGCCTACCTGCCCACCCTCCCGTAGCACCGGGACGCGGTCGTCGTTGCCCCGGTGCGCGACCGGGCCCTGGCCGGTGCGGACGGCGCGGCGTCGACGATCACGCGGCGGTCTCCGGCAGCCAGTCGTGGTCCGTGTCACGGCTCAGGAGCTCCACGACGTCCTCGATCCGCCCGCGCCGCTGGAACGCCCGCCGTTGGCGGACGGCGCCGTTGCCGTTCCGCAGGACCTTGGTGAACAGGGCGCTCACCGCGCGCAGCTCCCCGCTCTGGCCCAGGGCCGGCCGCACGTGGCGGATCAGCCGGCGCACCACGTGGGCGGCCGGGACGCGGCGGTTGCCGAACAGGTCGATGCCGTCGCCGGTGATGCCGTCGTGCGCGGCGCGCCAGTAGGCCGCGCGCAACGCCTCGGTGGTGACGGGCAGCCCTCGATCGCCTTGGCGGATCGCACCGAGGGCGGTGGTGACCAGGGCGCGCACCAGGGCGGCGAGCAGGATCGACTCGTCGACCGTGGCGGGCACGTCGGAGACGCGGACCTCGACCGTGGGCAGGTGGTCGGAGGGCCGCACGTCCCAGTAGACCATCGCCCGGTCCAGCACCGCCCCGCTCTCGACCATCATGTCCAGCACGGCGTCGTAGTGGTCGGCCGAGGTGAAGTACGGCGGCGCGCCGGAACACGGCCAGCGGCTGTTGAGCACCGACCGCCAGCTCGCGCAGCCGGTGTCGACGCCCTGGTGGATCGGCGAGTTGGCGGTCAGCGCGAGCAGGACCGGCAACCAGGGTCGCAGGTGGTTGCACACCTGCACCGCGGTCTCCCGATCCGACACGGCGACGTGCACGTGACAGCCGCACACCCCGTGCTCCGCGGCCAGCAGACCGTAGCCCTCCCCGATCCGCCGGTAGCGGTCGGAGTCGCTGAAGGACTGTCCCATCGGTCCGGTCAGGGGCACACCGACCGCCAGCAGCTGCGCCCCCGCCTGCAGGGCCGCCGCCGAGGCCATCGACCGCGCGGTCAGCAGGTGCCCGCGCACCTCGCGCAGCGTGCGGCACACCGGTGTGTTGCTCTCCACCTGCACACGGGTCAGCTCGGGTTGCAGGTCCGCGCCCAGCCGGTTGGCCAGGTCGACGACCTCGCCCGCCACCGGGACGGGCAGGCCGCTGCCGGGGTCGACGACCAGGAACTCCTCCTCCACGCCCAGGGTCGGCACGTCGGTACCCAGGAGGGGTTGATCAGCGTTGATCATGGTGTCCTCACCGCTCGCTGGTGGTCAGCACGCGAGTGCGCCCGCACCATCCGCACACCGGCGTGACGACAGCACGAACCCGCACGAGCGCAGCCGCGTGGGCGTCGGCACACTGCTTGACCGACGAGAAGTCCCTTCCGAAGTCCCATCCGGATGAATCCGAGACCCCGTCAAGGGATCACGGAATACCACTCACAACCACGGACAAACCGAGTGCGACCGGTTCCCCGGCGCCGCCGTTCGTCGACCGGCAGGCCCTGCGGGCGGAGGTGTCGGTGCCACCTCCCAAGGACGCGGACAGGGGCTCAGGGCGTGTCCGCCTGCCACCGGTGGACACCGGCGGCTTGTGCGTAGGACAGGTGGCCACCCAGCGCGCCGCCCGCGCTGAGCACCACCAGCCCGACCAGCACCCACGCTCGGGCGGACCGGTGGTCGCGACACCGGGTCGAGGCGAGGAAGCAACCCGCGGCGAGCACGTTCCCGACCGCGTGCAGGAGGCCGACACGCCGCTGGCGGACGTCCAGGCGGGAGAAGTCCGCCAAGCCGACGAGCATGGTCGGCGGCGTGGCGGCCAGCCCGATCTGCACCAGCCGCCGTGCGGCGGCTGGTGGCCGCTCACGTCGAGCATCGCGGAGCACACCCACGCGCCGATCGGCACCGTCACCAGGAGCGGGTGCACGGGGCGACCGAGCCACGCGCCGCGCAGCAGCCGCGGCTCGCAGGCACGGCCCGTCCTCGGCCCGGTACTGCGCGGCGTCCACTTCGAACGCCTCCTGCCGGGTCGTCGCTCCGGTCATCGGGCCGTCGTCGGACAGCGGTGTCACGCTCCCCACGTCGGCGCCGGGGATGGCGTGCGCCACCTGCTTGCAGATCCGCTCGAGGACGACCGCCGGCGCATCCTGCGTGTCGTCACACTCGCCCGCGCGGCGGCTGACGCACGGCCGACGCGTCACCGGAAGCTCCGCCACGCGGTCGCGGTTAGGTCCGTGGTCGACGGGTACGCCACGTGCCCCAGACCACGGAGGTGCCGAAATGGCCACCCACGAGCGACCGGGGAACCACGCGGACCGGGACGACGAGACCGAACCGGACGCCACCCCGCCGGATCGGGCCACCCGGCGGGTGGGTCGCCGCAGCCTGGTCACCACCAGCCACGAGGTGATCCGGAAGTGGGCCGAACGACGGAACGCGCGCCCGGCCACCCTCCCGGGAGGCGGTGACCGCCCGGAGGTGCTGCGGCTCGACCTACCCGGCTACGGCAGCCGGAACCTGCGTCACATCGAGTGGGACGAGTGGTTCGCGGCGTTCGACGCGCGCCAGCTCCGGTTCTCCTACCAGGAGCAGCGCTCGGACGGCTCGCCCAGCAACTTCTTCCGCTTGGAGAGCCCCGGCGACGAAGGCGCGTGACCGGCTCGACGCGACCGGCTCAAGTGGACGCGAGCCGCACCGCCGCCACCGCGGCGGGCACGGTCGGGTGCAGGGGCAGCACCGTGTCGACCTGGCTCATCCGCAGTGGCCGCAGCACGCGGTGGTTGCCCGCGACGACAGCGAAGGGGATGCCCAGCCGTGCCGCCCGGTGCCGGGTGTTGATCAGCAGGGCGATGCCGGCCGACCCCATGAAGTCGACGTCGCTCAGGTCCAGCACGATCGCGCCGGGACGCGTGTCGAAGACCGTGTCCAACTCGGCCGCGACGGGCCGCTGCGCCGCCGCGTCGAGCGAACCGGACACCCGGACCAGGGGGATGCCCCCGTCCACGTCGATCGTGGTCAAGGGTCGGGTGGTGCGCTCTGTCATCCGTGCCTCTCCTCGCGGTCGCGAACTCAGGGGTCGACCGCTCACCGGTCGGTGACGGCCGGGCCGTGCTTGGCCGACGCGGGCGGTAGGTGCACTTCGGCCAGCAGTTGCCGCAGTGGGCGCCACAGGGCGGGTGTGGCGGCCAGCACGTCGCCGCTGCCGGGCCAGGTCTGCGGTGTCGTGCCGACGAGGTCCCCGACCGTGCCGCCGGCCTCCTGCACGAGCAGGACGCCCGCGGCGCAGTCCCACGGTTTCAGGTCCGGCGCCCACAGCGCGTCCGCCCGGCCGGTGGCGACCCGGGCCAGCGCCGCGGCGGTGCTGCCCCCATGCCTGACCTCGCCCACGCCCGACACGAGGGCGTCCACCGTGCGACCCGCCGAGGCCCTGCTCCCGACCGGCGCGACCTCGACCAGCGCCCACGCGAGGTCCCGTCTGCCCGGCAGGGGCACGGGATCGTCGTTGATCACCGTGCCGCCGCCCAGCCGCGCCTCCGTCAGCACCCCCACCGCGGGCTCCGACACCGCCGCGGCCAGCAGCGTGCCGCCGGGCGCCGCGGCGGCCACGCCCACCGCCCAGTCGGGCCGTTCGTACAGGTAGTCGACGCTCCCGCTGAGCTCGTCGACGATCCACCGCACGTCGGTGTAGCCGGCGGTGCTCCGCTCCCGACCGAGGACGCCGTCGTTGGGCCGCCGGCTGCTCAAGACCGATCGGATGGCCCGGTCAGCTTCCTGACGTGCTTCGTCGATCAGGGTGGCGAGCGCGATGTCGTCCTCCAGGAACAGGCGGTGTGCGCGGTGGCGCCAGAAGGCGGCCGTGCGCGCTCCCGCCCGCGCCGCGGATCGGGCGACGGCCAGCAGCTCGTCGAGGTCCACGACGCTTCGGCGCGAGGTCGGCGAGGTCTCGGTCATGTCGGTCCTCGAGTGGTCGGCCCGCCACCGAGGGCGGGGTGACCGGGCCGCCACAGGCGCGCCCAGCCACGGATGTGGTGGGGCCGGCGCCTGTTCGACCGACCTGCCGAGAAGTGAGCGGATGGCGCGATCACCGCGGACCACCCGGTCGAGTCCGGGGTACCACCGCCCTCGACGGGCAAACCAGTTCTCCCCGGGACCGCCGCGCAGTCCTACGGGGTGACCGGTCGCGGGCGTGTGACGTGCAGGCACGCCGCCGTCATGAGCACGAGGCACCCGACCAGGACCAGCGGCAGGTGGACGACTGCCCCACCGGACACGAAGGCGATGCCGAGCAGCGCCACCCACGCCCTGGTCGACGCGCGGTGCACGGGTCGCGTGACTGCCGTCCGGCCGGAGAGCGCGCAGGCCAGGCCGGGGTCTGTGGTCTCGAACCGGCGTTCGATCCGGCGGAGTTGACGGCGTTCGTACCGGGTCATCGGGTCCTCCCCTCGGGGTCAGCCGTCGTGCTTGGTCTCGCGGTCGGTAGGCGCGAGGTACTTCTCGGTGGGCTGGTCGACGCCGGTGTCGTCCTGGTTCCGGTTGCGCACGGAGTAGTGGGACTCGGCGCGCATCCGCTCGACCATGTGCGGGTAGTGCAGCTCGAACGCGGGGCGTTCGGAGCGGATGCGGGGCAGTTCGGTGAAGTTGTGCCGCGGCGGTGGGCAGGAGGTCGCCCACTCCAGCGAGTTGCCGAAGCCCCACGGGTCGTCCCGGCCTGCCGGCTCGCCGAACCGGTAGCTCTTGACCACGTTGTAGAGGAACGGCAGCGTGGACGCGCCGAGCACGAACGCGCCGATGGTGGAGATGGTGTTGAGACCGGTGAACTGGTCGCTCTCCAGGTAGTCGGCGTAGCGGCGGGGCATGCCCTCGTTGCCGAGCCAGTGGTGGACCAGGAACGTCAGGTGGAAGCCGATGAACGTGGTCCAGAAGTGGACCTTGCCGAGGTGTTCGTCGAGCATCCGGCCGGTCCACTTGGGGAACCATAAGTAGATCCCGGCATAGGTGGCGAACACGATCGTGCCGAACAGCACGTAGTGGAAGTGGGCCACCACGAAGTACGTGTCGGTGACGTGGAAGTCGATGGGCGGCGAGGCGAGCAGGATGCCGGACAGTCCGCCGAACAGGAACGTCACCAGGAATCCGACGCTGAACAGCATCGGCGACTCGAACGTCAGCTGCCCCTTCCACATCGTGCCGATCCAGTTGAAGAACTTGATGCCGGTGGGGACGGCGATGATGAACGTGGTGGCGGAGAAGAACAGCATCAGGACCGCGCCGGTGGCGTACATGTGGTGCGCCCACACGATCACCGAGTACAGCGCGATGGCGATGGTGGCGAAGACCAGCCCCTTGTAGCCGAAGATCGGTTTGCGGCTGAACACCGGGAAGATCTCCGAGACGATCCCGAAGAACGGCAGCGCCACGATGTAGACCTCGGGGTGCCCGAAGAACCAGAACAGGTGCTGCCAGAGGATCGCGCCCCCGTTGGCCGGGTCGAACACGTGCGCGCCGAGATGGCGGTCCGCGAGCAGCCCCAGCAGGGCGGCGGTGAGGATCGGGAACGCGATCAGCACCAGGATGCTCGTGATGAAGATGTTCCAGGTGAAGATCGGCATCCGGAACATCGTCATGCCCGGTGCGCGCAGGCAGATCACCGTGGTGATCATGTTCACCGCCCCGAGGATCGTGCCGAGACCGCCGACGGCCAGGCCGGTGATCCACAGGTCCGCGCCCACGCCGGGGGTGTGCATCGCGCCCGACAGCGGCGTGTAGGCCGTCCAGCCGAAGTCCGGCGCGCCGGCCGGGGTCAGGAACCCGCTCACCGCGATCAGGCCGCCGAACAGGTACAACCAGTACGAGAAGGCGTTGAGACGAGGGAACGCCACGTCCGGCGAACCGATCTGCAGCGGCAGGATGAAGTTCGCGAAGCCGAACACGATCGGCGTCGCGTACAGCAGCAGCATGATCGTGCCGTGCATGGTGAACAGCTGGTTGTACTGCTCGTTGGACAGGAACTGCAGGCCCGGCTGAGCCAGCTCGCCGCGCATCAGCAACGCCATCAGACCGCCGACCAGGAAGAAGCCGAACGATGTCGTCAGGTACAGCAGCCCGATCAGCTTGTGATCGGTCGTGCGGAACAGCCGCAACAGCGCCGTCCCCTTCAGGCGGGGTCGCGCGGCCTCCCTCGGCACGATCGGCGTCGGCTTCAGCGTCGTCATGACCATCCTCGGATCACTGGGGCAGGACACGGGTCCACCGGGTTGGACGACCGCTCTAAAGCCCCGTCGGTCACCTGGAACCGTCGAGGACGCGCCCGGCTACCCGGCTGCGGCCCTCTTACACACCGCTGCTCCCACATCACCCCTTCGCCCCAAGCCGACGATCCGGTTGATCCGATATGTCCGGATCGTCGCCGTCCTCGCCCTTCCCGGCCCGCGTTTCCCCCTCCGATCCGCCGGGCACCTCGGATGCCTGGACCGAGCGCCGCCGGAGGCCACGGTGGACACCCTGTCACCTGCCTCGACGCTGGGCGTCGAGGAGGAGTTTCTGCCGGTCGACGCCCGGACCGGAGAGCCCGCGCCGCACGGTGTGCCACGACCTCGCCGACGTGCGGAGGCAGCTGCACGGACTGCGCATGGTGGCCGCCGAAACCGCGCGGCCTCGGCTGCCGACTGCTGGCGGTCGGTGTGGCGCCGGCGGGCGGACCCGCGTTGCAGACCGGCGGTGAAGACCGCTATCAGCGGCTTTCGGAGGACAGTGGTGGTCACCTCGATCACCACCGGATCCGCTCGTCACCCGAGGAGTGCCCGTCCGGCCTGGCACGACCGCACCGCCCGCGGCGCCCCGAGCGACCGCGGTGACGTCGGGGTCGACGCGGAGTCGAAGATCGATACCGACATGCGTCCGGCCCAAGCCTTGATCGAGAGCCGCGAGGCGCCCATGCGGGCCCGCCGTTCTGCGTGGTCGGTGTGCCGGGTGAGACGGCTGACCGTTCCAGTCGAAGCGGACACCCTTTCGGGTGGTGATCGCCAAGCGCTCACGCCGCCGAGGTGAAAATCGGGTTCCGGTCCCCGACCGAGCCGACGGCACAGTGCCCCGCTGTCCGGCGGACCCGGTCGTGAGCACCGCCGAACCGCGGTACGAGGGCGGGTGATGTCAGTGGCCGAGCAGCCGTACCGGGTGGCAGTCCTCGACGTGGGTTGTTTCAGCGCGCAGCTGACGGTGGTCGACCCCGAGCGCGGTTCGGTGCTGCGCCCGCTGCTGTCGCACAAGGTCAGGCTCCGCCTGGACCGGGCACTCGACCCCGGTGGGCGGGTGACCGACGAGGGGGTCGACCGGATCGCCGCCGCGGTCAGCCGGGCGCTGATCGCCCTGCGGCCGGCACGCGTGTCGACCTTCGTGCCGTTCGCCACCTCGGTGATCCGCGACGCGACCAACGCCGGAGAGGTCCTAGACCGGGTGGCCGACCTGACCGGAGTCCGGCTGCGGACGTTGCCGGGCCGGGAGGAGGCGCGGTTGTCCTACCTCGCGGCGCGGAACTGGTTCGGCTGGTCGGCCGGCCCGGTGATGGTGCTGGACGTCGGGGGCGGGACCGTCGAGTTGGCGGTCGGCGAGGACGCGGATCCCCTGTTCGCGCTGTCCCTGCCCCTCGGAGCCAGGACGGTGACCCGGATGTGGGACGCAGTGGGAGGGACCTCGGGGCAACTGCTGGGCGCCACCGGCAGCGAGGTGGTCGACGCCATCCGCTCGGCGCTGCCGGTGGACGGCGTGCCGGCGGTCGGTTTCCCGCGCGCGGTTGCGTGCTCCAAGGTCTTCCGGCAGCTCGCCAGGTTGAGCGGCGCGCGACCACAGCGCGACGGCCCGTTCGTGCGACGTCGACTCCACGCCGCCGACCTCGCACGGTGGATCCCCCGGCTCGCCGCGCTCCCGCCCCGGCAACGGGCACAGCTGCCCGGTATCTCCCCGCACCGCGCGCACCAGTCGCTCGCCGGAGCAGTCGTCGCACACGCCCTCATGACGGCCACCGGCCGCGAGAGCGTAGAGATCTGCCCCTGGTCCACGCAGGAGGGCCTGCTGCTCACGCTGCTGGAACGCACGTTCGACCAGCCGGGGCGTCCACACCTCGGTCGGTGGGGTGGCGGTCGCCCGGACCGGTTCACCGCCGGGTCACCCAGGGCAACCGAGGTGTGACACCGGAGTACCCGAGGTTGCGCGGCGGTTCCCGCTCAGAGTCGCGGCTCGGTGATCAGTTCGCCGCTGTGGACCAGGTACTCGGCGATGTGGGCCAGTTTGGTGTTGGTGCGCTGACTGGCCCGCACCAGGACGGCGAAGGCCTGGTCTCCGGTGATCCGGTGGCGTTCGATCAGGATGCCCTTGGCCTGGCCGATCAGGTCGCGGGTGCTCACCGCCCGGGTCATGCCCTCGATCTGCTGGGCATCCGCCATCGCGACCGCCGCGTGCGCGGCGAACAGCGTCCCCACCTGCTCGGACTGGTCGTTGAAGGCGTGCGCGTCGCTGGAGTACAGGTTGAGCGCTCCCAGGGCGTCGTCGGTCACGTAGAGCTGGAACGACAGCATGCTGCCCACACCGAGCTCGACGGCTCGGGAGGCGAACCGGGGCCATCTCCGCTCCCGTGCCATGTCCGGCAGCACCGCCACGTGCTTGCCGTACAGCGCGTCGAGGCACGGTCCCTGTCCGAGGTCGATCTGCGCCTGGTCGACTTTCCCGACCAGCTCGTCGGAGCCGGCGATCGTGCGCATGGACTTGCGCGCCTCGGTCACCGACACCCCGGCGTACCGCGCGCCGGGCACGGTGTCCACGGCCGCCCTCACGACACCGCGCAGCGTGTCCTCGACACCGTCCTGTTGTTGCAGGTAGCGGGCCAGGTCACCCAACCGCGACGCGAGTTCCGCCAGGTCGTCCGCGTCGTGGCCGTGCCGGCGGTATTGCTCTTCCGTCGTCATACCGGCATCCCTCCGAAGTCGCCGCCCTGGCCTTGTCCGGACGGCACGGAACCCGTTCCCGCGCTGTGGCGATCAGGCGAGAACCGAAGCATCCGTCGCAGCGAGGACGGACTGCAAGACCAGCCGCGGTGGCATCCCACAGCAATCGGGTCCGACCTCCGGCTCCCCTGCCGGCCGCCCTCGCTCAGGTCGGGGTACCCGGCCACCGCCTCCGCGATGCGAACCGGCCCAGCGGCGACCAGCACCCCGGTGAGCGGGTCGAACGGCGGATCAACACCCATCGAGCCGGACCTCCGGTCCCGGATGTGCCCGAGCAGGTACTCGTCCGCCCAGGGCAACCATGATCGATAGGAGCCGGATCGGCAGCGGCGGGCGCGTTCAAACCTCTCACGCGCGACCGGGCACGAGCACCGAGGTGCGGACGAACGACACCACCTCCCGCACCGGTCGAACGGTGGGTGGAAGCGGCCGTCAGGTGGTGCCGCGGTAAGCCGGTCCGGCGGGTTTGTACGTGCTCGAACGGGTTACCCACTGACGAACAGGTACATGCGAGGAGGAGCCATGACACCCCGACCGCGGGACGTGGTCGTCGTGGGTGCGTCCGCCGGCGGTGTCGAGGCCCTGCGGGCCATGGTGGCCCAGCTCCCGGCCGACCTGCCGGCCAGCATCCTGGTCGTGCTGCACCTGCCGTCCGGGGGGACGAGCGCGCTGCCCGCGATCCTCGACCGCTCGGGCCCCCTGCCCGCGGCTGCCGCCCGCAACGGCGAGCCGCTGGAACACGGGCGCGTCTACGTGGCACGACCGGACCACCATCTGCTGGTGCTGGAGGACGCGGTGGCGCTCTCGCACGGCCCCACCGAGAACGGGCACCGGCCCGCGATCAACGCCCTGTTCCGGTCGGCGGCGGTCGCCAGGGGGCTTCGGTGACGGGTGTGCTGTTGAGCGGGGTGCTGGACGACGGGGTCGCGGGTCTGCACGCGATCGCCGAGCGTGGCGGCAGGGTGGTGGTGCAGGATCCCGGCGACGCGCTCTACCCCAGCATGCCGCAGCACGCTCTACAGGCCGTTACATCCGACTACGTGGTCGCTGCCCACGACATCGGCGAAGTGCTCGCGAAAATCGCCTCCGAGCAAGTCGAGGTGGTGCCGAACACGGCGCCGGAGCTGCTGGTGTGGGAGAACGAGATCGCGGGCGGAGGGCGCGTGGAGAAAACAGCCGGAGCCGTGGGCGGGGCGTCGGAGTTCGCGTGCCCGGACTGCCACGGCGTGCTCACCGACATCGACGGTGGCGTCCGCTACCGCTGCCGGGTGGGGCACGCCTGGACCGCCGAAGCCCTGCTCGCCGCCCAGGGCTCCGCCCTGGAACGCGCGATCTGGACCGCCCTGCGCACCCTCGAGGAGAAGGCCGCGCTGTGCCGCCGGTTGGCCGACCAAGCCCGGCAGCGCGGCAACGACCGGATCGGCGAACGGTACGACCGGCAGGCGGAGGAGAACAGCGAAGCCGCGAAGGTGCTGCGGCACCAAGTCGGCGTGCGTGGCTGAGCACGGTATGGGACGGACCGCCGACGGGTTGCGCCTGAACACCCGCGACCTGGACGACGTGGTCGTGGTCACCGTCCGAGGTCTGCTCGACCTGGCCGGCTGTCACAGGCTGCGCGACCACCTGCTGAAGATCGGCACCGACGCGCCGCGGGCGGTCATCGTCGACCTCACGGACCTCCGCGTCGACCGCCCGGCGGTGCTCGCCGTCTTCGCCACCACCCACGAACGGCTGTCGGAGTGGCCGGGGGTGCCGATGTTGCTGGTCGCAGGCGGCGGACACGTCGCCGACCTGCTCGCGCGCAGCCGCACGGGCCGGTACCTGCCGGTCCACGGCACCTTGGTGGAGGCACTGGCCGCGGTGGACGAGCCACCGCCCCGACGTGTAGCGCGCATCCTGCTGCCCAACAGCCCCGACAGCCCCGGTGTCGCACGTCGGTTCGCGTACCGGGCGTTCGCCGAGTGGGGGGTGGATGACCTCACGCCCACCGCGCTCCTGATCGTCAACGAGCTCGTGGCCAACGTGGTCGCGCACACCGGCTCCGCCGCGCGGGTCCGGCTGGAGCTGCGTCGCGACCTGCTCAGCGTCGCGGTCCACGACGACGTGCCCGGCACGGTGAGCATCCGAGACCCTGGCGGGGACCCGCACCGCCTGCACGGGCTGCTGCTCGTCGCCCAGGCGGCGCGGGCGTGGGGTTGCTCGCCGGCGCCGGAGGGCGGCAAGGTCGTGTGGGCGACGCTGCAAGTCACCTAGCGGGTACGGTTCACCGGGTGGAGGACGTGTCCAACGAGCTCGAGCTCGGCAGTGAATTCGAGGCGGTGCTGCTCTACCTGAAGGAGTCGCGCGGCTTCGACTTCACCGGTTACAAGCGCACCAGCCTCGCCCGCCGCGTGCGCAGGCGGATGGCGCAGGTCGGCATCGACGCCTACAGCGAGTACGTCGACCACCTGCAGGTCGATCCCGAGGAGTTCAACGCCCTCTTCAACACGATCCTCATCAACGTCACCGGCTTCTTCCGCGACCCGGAGGCGTGGGACGTCCTGCGGTCGGACCTGGTGCCGGCACTGCTCGCTGAACGCTCCCCCGAGGACCAGATCCGCATCTGGAGCGCGGGCTGCGCCTCCGGTGAGGAGGCCTACACCCTCGCCATGGTGTTCGCCGAGGCCATCGGACCCGACCGGTTCCGCCAACGGGTGAAGATCTACGCCACCGACGTGGACGAGGAAGCGCTGGCCCAGGCCCGCCACGCCGCCTACCCGGAGAGCGCCGTCGAGAAGGTGCCGCCGGATATGGTGGGCACCTACTTCGAGCGGCAGGGCAACCAGTACACCTTCCGCAAGGACCTGCGCCGGTCGGTGATCTTCGGTCGCAACGACCTGGTGCAGGACGCCCCGATCTCGCGCATCGACCTCCTGGTCTGCCGCAACACGCTGATGTACTTCAACGCCGAGACCCAGTCGAAGATCCTCGGCAGGCTGCACTTCGCGCTCGCGCCGCGTGGTCTGCTGTTCCTGGGCAAGGCCGAGATGCTGCTGTCCCACAGCCGGATCTTCGACCCGGTCGACCTGAAGCGGCGCGTGTTCCGCAAGACGACCGCCGCGACCGTCGGGCTCGGCCACTTCGCCGCCCAGTCGTTCGCGCACGAGCGCACCACCGAGATCCGCGGCCTGGCCCAGCTGCGCGACCACGCGTTCTCCGCGTCACCTGTCGCCCAGGTCGTCGTCACCGGCGAGGACGTCGTCGCGCTGGTCAACCAGCAGGCCGAGCTCGTGTTCGGGCTCTCCAACCGGGACCTGGGCCGCCCGTTGCGCGACCTGGAGGTGTCCTACCGGCCGGTGGAGCTGCGCGCCTACGTCGAGCAGGCGAAGGTCGAGCGGCGCGGCATCCGGATCAAGGACGTCGAGTGGCAGCGCGGACCCGGCGAGGCGATCTGGCTGGAGATCCACGTAAACCCGCTCGTCGACGGCGACAACGGCCTGCTGGGCGTGTCGATCGTGTTCCACGACGTCACGGCGGCGCGGGCGCTGCTGGACGAGCTGGCGCACGCCAACCGGCAGCTCGAGTCCGCTTACGAGGAACTCCAGTCCACCAATGAAGAGCTGGAGACCACGAACGAGGAACTCCAGTCCACCGTGGAGGAGTTGGAGACCACCAACGAGGAGCTCCAGTCCACGAACGAGGAGCTGGAGACCATGAACGAGGAGCTCCAGTCCACGAACGACGAGTTGCAGGCCATCAACGACGCGCTGCGCGAGCGCAGCGTCGAGCTGGACGAGGTCAACGACTTCCTGGAGTCGGTCCTCACCTCGATCCGGTCCGGGGTCGTCGTGGTGGATGGTGAGATGCGGGTCGTGGCGTGGAACTTCGGCGCCGAGGACCTGTGGGGGTTGCGCCAGGACGAAGCCGTCGGGCAGCACCTGCTCAACCTCGACATCGGGATGCCCGTCGCCGAGCTGCGGCCCACCGTGCGTGCCGCCCTGCAGGACCTGCACTTCGCGGAGACGAAGACCATGGCCGCGGTCAACCGGCGGGGCAAGCGGATCTCCCTGCGGGTCCATTGCGGGCCGCTGCGCACGCCGGGTGGCGAGATCCGGGGCGGCATCCTGCTGATGGAGGGTACCGAGCCGGCCTGACCCCGGGGGACCGGCGGCAGCCGCGCTTCGCGGATGGGCCATGGGTGCGTAGCGGTCGTGATCGGTGTCAGCGGTGGTCTTTCCCGTCCACGCCGGTGCGGCGGGTCGACGAGCGGGCCATCCGGTGGACTGCCCTGGCTGCGGCCAGGCGCGCTCGCTGCTCGGCCTCGCCGAGGCGTCCGCCCGCAGGTCTACCGGTCCTCGGTTCGGTGCGCCACTGCCGCAGTTCGTCGACCCGCGCGCCCGCCTCCTTGGCCGCGCGGCGGGCCATGTCCGCCGCTTCACCCGGCTCCACCCCGGTCTCGACGACGATCTCCGCGAGGTCCCGCAGCTTGACGTTGACCTGCTGGACGCCCGCACCAGGAGCTGGAACGCCCCGTCGGGAGTCAGGCGGTGCCGTTGCATCAGCAGGCCGATGGCCTGCCCGATGCGCTCCCGGGTCGCCACCGCGGCGTTGAGCTGCTCAAGCTGGGTGGCGTAGGTCAACGCGGCCGCGGCATGGGTGGCGTAGAGCTCGGCGACGTGCACGACCCGCGACTCCCAGGCGTGCCGGGTGTAGAGCGTGAGCCTGGCAGGCGCCGTCTTCTCCTCGATCAGGTCGCAGACGATCAGGCCGCGCACCCCCAGCGCCCGCGCCCGCGGCCGGAAGTGCGGCCACCGGGAGTCCGAGTCCAGATCCACGACGACGACGCCTGCGACCGGCTCGCGTTCCACCGACGGCCCCTCGCCGAGACGCCGCTGGACGGCCTCGCAGGCGTGAGCGAGCGCACCGGAGGCCACGAAACCGCCGGGCCGCCTGCCCGACGAGGTCCCGGCCGCGTTGACGCCGGGCACGATCCGCACGGCAAGCTCGGTGACCTGTCGCACCGTCGCGGCAAGCGACTTCTGCGCGGCGAACACACCCGCGGCGTGGGCAAGGCTCTCGGCGAGTTCCACCCCGATCCTCCCCGGCAGGGCGCACCTGCGCCGGACCGGCGCGGGTGCGCGACATCAAGCGCCGGCTTCTTGACGCGTCGTGACGGTACCCCGCAGAGGTCGAGCGGAAACGATCTGTCCGCGCCCCGTTCAGCGGCGCGCCGAACCACGACACGACCACACGTTCAGATCCGGCACAGCCGGGTAAGCCCGGACCGACGACTCGATGACGAGCAGAGGTGGTGGCATGGCCTCGGACGCCTCAAGCACCGACGAGCTGGCCGGTGTCTTCGCCCGCGTGTCGGGTCTGCTCCTGTCGACCGAGACGGTGGACACGGCGCTGAAGCTGATCACCTCGCTGGCCAGGCAGACCGTCCCCGGCACGGTCGGGTCCGGCATCACGCTGCTGGACCAGCGGGGTGAGCGGGTCACGGCGGCGGCCACCGACGCAGTCGTGGGAAAGGCCGACGCCCTGCAGTACCGCCTCGGGCGGGGCCCGTGCCTGAAAGCGTGGGAGGACCGGGTCGTGGTGCGCGTGGACGACCTGGCCGATGATGACCGGTGGCCCGACTGGTCCCGGCCGACGGCGGAGCTGGGACTGCGGTCCGCGCTCAGCGCACCGCTGGTCGCGGGCTCCCGAGCGCTAGGGGCGCTAAAGGTCTACGCCCATCGGCCCCACGCCTACGGCGCACGCGAGGAACAGGTGCTCACGCTGTTCGCCACGCAGGCGGCCGTGCTGCTGGCCAACGTGCGCACCGCCCAGGACGCCGAACGAATCAGCGACCGGTTGAAGGACAGACTGCGGGAACGGGAGGTCGTCACCTTGGCCAAGGGCATCATCATGGCCCGCGACGGCGTGGACGAGCGCACGGCGTTCCTGGCGTTGGCCGACACCGCCGGCCGACAGGGCACGACCCTCCGGCAGGCCGCCGAACGACTCACCCGGTCCACCGTGCGACGCCGCCGCTGACGCCATGGACCAGCGAAACCGCGAGGACGAGCAGCAGCGCACCCTGGCCCAGGCGCTCAAGCGCGCCGACCTGAAGCTCGAAGAGCTGTGGGTGCGGTACTTCGGACTGGGCGGCGACGCCGGCCTGATCGACGTCGACGCCTACATCCACGGCCTGGGCGGCCTGGACCCATTGCAGCGCGACGTCCTGGCCCACGCCGTCAACGAACGCCTCGACGAGCTCACACCGCACCACCGCGCGGCCTACAGCCGCCCGTCGCGAGAGGACCGGCCGCACAGCCCTCCCCTGGCCGCGCTGGTCAGGCTGCTGGAGGACACCCACCTGGCGCCACCGGAACGGTTGCCGGCCGCAGCGAGCGCCGCCGGCGAAGCGCTGGGTGTCGGGATCACCGTCTACCTGGTCGACTACGACCAGCGCCGCCTGCACCCGCTGACCCCGCCCGGCCGGGCCGGCGACGACGGCGAGCGAAAGCCACTGGACATCGACACCACCCTGGCCGGACGGGCGTTCCGACACGTCGAGACACTGGCCGCGGAGGTGCCCGATCACCCACGGCTGTGGATGCCGCTGGTCGACGGGGTCGAGCGCCTGGGCGTGCTCGAAATCGCGGTCACCCACACCGACGACCTCTACGACCCGGCCCTGCGCACCCAGTGCCGCTGGCTGTCCACGCTGCTCGGGCACATGGTCACCCTGCTCAACCAGCACGGCGACGCCCTCGACCGGGTCCGGCTGCCCGCACCGCGCACCGTCGACGGGGAACTCATCTGGTCGCTGCTGCCCCCGCTCACCTCCGGAGTGGACAACTTCATGGTCACCGGCGTGGTGGAACCCCGCCAAGAGGTCAGCGGCGACGCCTTCGACTACGCGCTGTCCGAGACGACGGCGAACCTGATCGTCCTCGACGCGGCCGGGCAGGACCTGCGCAGCGGCCTGATCGCCGCCATCGCGCTGGCCGCGTACCGCAGCGCCCGCCGCGCCGGGCACGGCCTGTACGAGCAGGCCCGCGCCATCGACGAGGCGATCGCCAAACAATTCGGCGAGGGCGCGCACGCCACCGCCGTCCTGGTCGAGCTCGACCTGACCACCGGGCGCCTACGCCACCTCAACGCGGGCCACCCCGCGCCCCTGGTCATGCGGGAGGGCAAGGTCGTCAAACCTCTGACCGGTGGCCGACGACCACCCCTCGGGCTCAGCGCGCACGACCTGACCATCGCCGAGGAGGCGCTGCAACCCGACGACTGGCTGGTGCTGCACACCGACGGCATCACCGAAGCCCGCGGCCGCGGCGGCGAGCCCTTCGGCCAAGCCCGCCTCATCGACTTCCTGCACCGCGAAGCCGCCGCCGGTCACCCGCCGCCCGAAACCGCGCGACGCCTCATCCAAGCGGTCCTCAACCACCAGGGCGGCGTCCTCCAGGACGACGCCACCGTGCTGTTCGCCCGCTGGACCGACCCCGGCGTCACCACGTGATCACCCGGCACGGCGGCACGCGTCCCTTCCGCGCATGACGTAACCGCGCCATGCAGTCGCTCGACCGCGGGCGGGACCCGCAACCACCTGTGCCACGGCTACGAGCGGCCAGCCGACTTCAAAGCGGCGGCGCCGGGGTTCCTGGTCAAAGGCCTCGGGGCGGGGCAGCGCGTCCCGTATGTGACGACCGGAACCCCGGACGACCTCGCGGAACGGCTGCGGACCACCGGGATCTTCGAGGAGGGCGCCCGGCGGGGGGCCGTGCGGGTCGCCTCGATGGAGGCGACGTACTCCCCGGCGCGGTGGTCGGCCCGGAACAGCAGGTGCGGGTCTGCGCCGATGCGACGCAGGAGGCGTTAGCCGCGGGGTTCACCGGTCTGCTGGTCGTCGCCGACGTCACCCCGTTGGTGAGCACCCCGGCCCGGCTGGAGGCCTTCGCCCGCTACGAGCACCTAGTGGACTGCTACATGGCCACCCACCCGCTGGCGGGTATGTGCGCCTACGACCGGGTCCAACTCGGTGACGCCGCCGTCGCCCAGGTCGCCTGCCTGCACCCCGGTCCACCGCAGGCACCGCCCCGTGCCACCTGCACGCCCACGCACCGGCCGGGACCTCCGTGGCCTTGGACGGTGACCTGGACGCGGAGTCGCACGAGCTGTGGCCGGCGGCGCTGGACCGCACGGATCCGCCGTCTGCGGACGGCCAAATCGTGATCGACGCGACCGACCTGGCCTTCATCGACCACCGCAGTCTGCTCGCCCTGGCCGACCACGTCGACCGGCGCGGGGTCACGGCAGTGCTGCGGACCCGTCTTTCCCACCCGATTCGCGTTGGCGGCGCTGCTGGCCGCGGGCAGCTACCCCCGGTGGCGGGCGGTCCAGCGGGCGATGCGCGCCGAGCGGCCGTTGCCGAGCAGCCGGGTGGTGACCGTGCTGGCCGTCAGGGTGCTGGTCGTGACGATGACGGCCGGGATCCTGGTGGTCGTCGGGTGAGCGGTCCACGGGATCCGGGGTTGCAGCCGGAACGCACCGACCTGGCCTGGCGGCGCACGGCGTTCAGCGCGGCGGCGTGTTCGGTGCTGCTACTGCAGGCAGCGGCCCGCAGCGGTTGGGGCCTGCGAGTGGTGCCCGCCGTTCTGATCGCGCTGGTGGCGGTCCTGGCAGTGCGGGTGGGCAGCCGCAGAGGACAGGGGGTGCGGCGCGGAGCCGGTATCGGTCGTCTGCCGCTGGTCGTCGGCGTCCTCACGATGGCGGGGTGCCTGTCGGCGATGTTGATGGTGATGTGAACCGGACGCGTCGGGGCACGCAATGGACAGTCGTTCGCGCCTCGATCAGACAGGGTGACGAAACTGCCGTGTGAGGGTCCGCGCACAGCTGCTGGCCGAGCCACGTCCTCGGACTGTTTGTGGGTGCCGTCGGCCACATCCGAGCCGCACCACTTCAAACTCCTCCGCGGCATGCGGATAGAATTGGATCGTTCAAGTCCGAGGTCGACACCTCGACATGACGGCCGTGAGCGCCGCTCACTCTCGCGAGTGGCGACGGTGCTCCCGCCCAGGAAGTTCCCCACGGACAGGAGATGCCGCATGCGCGAGTCGCTGCCCCGCTTCTCGTCCTGCCCGCCGTAGTCGCTACGGCCTTAGGCCCACTACGCCGGTTCGTCGGTCGGCATGCCACCTGACGTCCGGATTCCGCGGCGCTCGCGCGAACCGCTCACCAGCGCACCTCGGCGTCGTGTCCCACGTCTCCCCCGCACGCTCCCGGTGAAGGGTCGTGCTCGAACGCGACAGGGTTGTTCTTGACTACCTCACCCGTCTCTCCCACCGCACTGCTGACGCGCCTGCGGTCCGCCCGCATGACCCCCAAGGTCCTGCGAACCGAGGTGTTGGCAGGTCTGGTGGTCGCCCTGGCGCTGATCCCGGAGGCGATCTCGTTCTCGATCATCGCCGGGGTCGACCCCAGCGTCGGTCTGTTCGCCTCCTTCACGATGGCCGTGGTCATCTCCGTCGCGGGTGGACGACCCGCGATGATCTCCGCCGCCACCGGCGCCATCGCCCTGGTCGTCGCCCCGCTCGCCCGGGACCACGGGCTGGGCTACCTCATCGCGACCGTCATCCTCGGCGGACTGTTCCAGATCGCGCTCGGCGCGCTGGGCGTGGCCAAGCTGATGCGCTTCGTCCCTCGCAGCGTGATGGTCGGCTTCGTCAACGCGCTGGCCATCCTGATCTTCATGGCCCAGGTGCCAGAGCTCGTCGACGTCCCGTGGATGGTCTACCCGCTCGTCGTCGCCGCCCTGCTGATCATGATCTTCTTCCCCCGGCTCACCAAGGTCGTCCCCGCACCCCTGGTGACGATCATCGCGCTCACGGCGTTGACCATCGGCGCCGGCATCGCCGTCCCGACCGTCGGCGACAAGGGCGCCCTGCCCTCGTCCCTGCCGGTGCCGGGCCTGCCCGACGTGCCGTTCACCCTGGACACGCTCAAGCTGATCGCACCGTTCGCGCTGGCGCTGGCGCTGGTCGGGTTGATGGAATCGCTGATGACCGCCAAGTTGGTCGACGACCTCACCGACACCCGCTCGAACAAGACCCGCGAGTCCATCGGCCAAGGCATCGCCAACGTGGTCACCGGCTTCTTCGGCGGCATGGGCGGCTGCGCGATGATCGGCCAGACCATGATCAACGTCAAGAACGGCGCCCGCACCCGGCTCTCGACGTTCCTGGCCGGCGTCTTCCTCATGATCCTGTGCATCGTGTTCGGCCCGATCGTCTCGGACATGCCGATGGCCGCCCTGGTCGCCGTGATGGTCCTGGTCGCCTTCGGCACCTTCGACTGGCACTCCGTGGCCCCGGCGACCCTCAAGCGGATGCCGACCGGCGAGATCACCGTCATGACCGTCACCGTCGCCGTGGTCGTCGCCACCGACAACCTTGCCGTCGGCGTCGTCATCGGCACCATCACCGCCATGGTGATCTTCGCCCGGCGCGTCGCCCACCTCGCGACCGTGACCGCGCTCGTCGACCCCGACGGCGACCAGGTGGTCTACACCGTGAACGGCGAGTTGTTCTTCGCCTCCAGCAACGACCTCGTCCACCAGTTCGACTACGCGGGCGATCCCACCAAGGTCGTCATCGACATGACCGACGCCCACGTCTGGGACGCCTCATCGGTGGCCGCGCTGGACGCGATCACCACCAAGTACGCCGCACGCGGCAAGACAGTGGAGATCATCGGCCTCAACGAGCACAGCGCCAAGATGCACAGCGCGCTCACCGGCGAACTCACCGGCAGCCACTGACGCGTCGACGTGACGGCCAGCTACAGCGCCCACGCCAACGCCTATCTCGCCAAGCCGCTGGACGCCGAGGGCTTCGTCGCCATCCCACGGCAGGTCACCGGGTTCTTCGGCACCGTGGTCCGTCTGCCCGGCCGACCGCGCGGACCCGATCAAGCGACAAGTCCCGACACCCGGGTACGCCGTTGCGTCGCCGAGACCGGCTGCGGCGAAGAGGTGCTGAGGGTGGGTGGCCGGAGGTGCCCCGCCCGATGCGGGTGAACTGCCGGAGGGCTCCTTTCGGATACAGGACACCGACGCGTCCTCCACGTGCTGCCCTCGCCGGTCGTGCGACGCGAGGTGGCCGTGCTCGGCCTGCTCGACGCCGTACCGCTTACCCTGCCCTGAGCACGTTCCCCATGGACTGCACCATCGGCGGGCGACGGCCGCGCTGAAGAGCTGCGGACCGCGTCCGGACGGTGAGGTCTGTGGTGGGGTGGATTTCCAGTCGTCGGAGGTTGCCGTGAACGGTGAGGTGTTGAAACCGGGTGATGTGCTGGCGGCGGCCGAAAGCGCACCGCCGGCGGATTCGGTCGAGGTCGTCGCGCGTGATCTGGCGAAGCGGTTCGGGGCGTTCGACGTGTCGTTCTTGCTGGTCGATCTCGTCGATGAGCATCTGGTGCGGCTGACCTCGACTGCGCAGGACCGCGGCGGGTGGGGTGCGGTGCACGTCCGCCTGCGGGACAGCGTCTACGAGGAGGTGCTGCGCACCCAGCGGCCGTGGCAGGAGCAGGGCGACGACGGGGTGCGGGTGGTGCTGCCGGTGACCAACCGCGGCGACTGCGTCGGCGTGCTGGAGGTGACCGTGCCCTCCTTCGACGACGAGGTGCTGTCGCAGCTGTCCGAGGCGGCGCACGCGTTGGCCTACGTCATCGTCGCCGACCGCCGCTTCACCGACCTCTACCACTCCGGCCGGCGCACCACCCCGATGAGCCTGGCCGCGGAGATCCAGCACCAGCTGCTGCCGTCGGCGTCCTGCTGCGAGGCTGCTCAGTTCACCGTCGCCGGAGCCCTGGTGCCCGCCGACGACATCGGCGGCGACACCTACGACTACACCCTGGACCCCGACACCCTGCACCTGTCGATGACCGACGCCGTCGGACACGACGTGGCCTCGGCGCTGACCGCGACCCTGCTCGTCGGCGCGCTGCGCGGGGCCCGCCGGGCCGGCCACGACCTGGCCGAGCAGGCGCGACAAGCCAACCAGGCCCTGCTGGACCACGGCCGCGGATCGCTGGCGACCGGGCTGCTGCTGCGCCTGGACCTGCGCGAGGGAGGGATCGAGCTGGTCAACGCCGGCCACCCCGCACCGCTGCTGCTGCGCGACGGCGTGGTGCGACCGGTCGAGCTGGAAATCGACCTGCTCTTCGGCGTCCAGCCGCACCACTATCGGGTGCAGCGGCTCGACCTGCGCCCCGGCGACCGGCTGGTGCTGATCACCGACGGCACGTTCGAACGCGACGCCGCCGACGCCGACCTGCCGGCACTGGTCCGCGACACCGCCGGACTGCACGCCAGGGAGGTCGTGCGGGCCGTCACCAGAGCGGTGCGCCACGCCTGCGGCGACCACCTCCAGGACGACGCCACCGTGCTCTGCCTGGACTGGCACGGCACCAACCGCACCGAACGCCACGCCGACAACGGCGCCGACATCGACACCGCCTCACCTGCTTGACGTCTCACACGATCCGGCAAGGCCACCGAGCGGCGCATCGACCTCCGAAGGGGGTGATGATCCGCTCGCGCTCAGCCCGCATCGTTACGACGAGCGCGGACGGTCACGCCGACGCAGGCCGGACCACCGGCCAGGTGGTGGACACCCCGGTGCACTGCGACGACCTCGCCGCCGTGCGAACCGCATCGGCGAGGTGCTGCACACATGTGACGAGGCCTTCGTCCTGGACGTGCGGCTGGTGGCCACTGGGCTGGCGTCCAACGCCTGCGGACAGGGCCCGATGAACACGGAGTGGGTGTTCGAGTGCACGTACGTGACCTGCGCGAATGCCCCACCACTCCACGTCCGGGCCAGCATGGTCACATACCGCCGAGGGTCGAACGCGGTGTTCCGGTGGCTGGTGCCGGCGGCGGGATTCGGGACGTCGAGGGGACGGTCGGCACGATTGGCTCGTTGCCCTGCCGGAGGTTGCTCGGTCGACGTCCCGGCCCTGCCTGCCTCACACCCCGCGCAGCGGCGGGTAGTCCTGTCCGGGTGGTGACGAGAGCTTGTCGTTGAGTTCGCGTGCTTCCCGGAGTTGGTCCTCCAGGGTGACGATGCGGCACGCGGCATCCAGTCCGGTGCCCTGGTCGACGAGTTCCCGGACGCGGGCGGCGATGCGCAACTGGTGGCGGGAGTAGCGGCGGTGCCCGCCCGGGGAACGTCGGGGCTGGATCAGCTTCGCCTCGTCCAGGCTGCGCAGGAAGCCCGGCGTGGTGCCGAGCATCTCGGCAGCCCCGCCCATCGTGTAGGCGGGGTAGTGGTCGTCGTCGAACTTGTCGGCCGCCGGCCGCGGCTCGGCCGTCTCTGGGATCATCGCACCTCCGCGCGCGAAGAGGGGCCCGGCACCATCTCGGCGCCGGGCCCCTGGGGTTACGGGTTCACTTCCACCAACCGGTCCTGAGACCGGCTTGTCATGTCCACGCCGTCCGTACGAACTCCGGACAACGCGGGGATCGCATGTACGTGACCGGAAACCACCATCCAATCGATCTGGACTGCGGTACCCGCCCGGACGACTTCACTCCGAGGCAGGCGATCCGATGGCGTGCAACCCTTCCCTTCTCTGTCGATCCTTGCCTTGCCTGTACTGCCTCGACGGTCGGCGCCGGCCTCGTTGAACACTCCGGCTCACCTCACCAACCGCCTGCGGCCACCGTGCCGGAACCCCTTCCACTGATCGGCTCCAGCGCGCCTGACCGATGCTGCCACTTCCACTGCCGACAGTCGGACTCCGGGCCGTGCGAACTGCTGTCGAGCGTATTGCGGTTGTGCTCCCGGTACTACCTGTGCCGACTGCCCTTGACTCCGCCCGCGGAACGTTCTACTACCGGTCCCGGCCGGCGGGGTCGTACTGCTCCCAACTCGCGGGTAGTTCATCCTCTCCCGCGCCGATAGGACGTTCTCTTCTGTTCGACAGGGAGAACACTACACACACCGGCATGGGAATGTCTACTCCAGCGATCACAGATTTCCTCTACCAGGTGATCCAGGTGTGCTTACCTGCGGCGATGAGCACGGTCGGCGGGCTCACCCGGCCGTCAAGACCACCGCTGTCACGGCCAGCCCAGGGTGAACCGATCTTCGGGTGACGTCCGAGCGGTCCTCACCCAGGAGTGCCGGCGGCATCCGAGCGGCAAATCTCCGAGACAGCGCGGACCCGTGCGACCGGCACGCACCAGCGATACGTGAGATCTCGAGGGAATGCGCAGGTCGGGGCTGGTGGACCACACGCCTGGGCTGGATACACACCTCCGCGACGACCTTGTCGGTGATCCGCGAGACCGTCTCCTTCGACAGCGACGCGCCGTAGATCTCGGCATAGTGCGCCGAGACTTCCCCGGTGGTCAATCCCTTGGCGTACAACGACAACACGATCTCGTCGACGTCGGTCAGGCGACGTTGCCGCTTCTTCACGATCTGCGGCTCCCTTGGCGGTCGGTGGAACGAGGTGGCAGTCCAGCTCGGACGGATCGCCCGGTCGTTGCAGGACCAGGACAGCGCCCGTGACACCCTGGACGGGGTGGTGCGCACCGCGGTGGAAGCGATCCCCGGCGCGCGGCACGCCGGGATCATGATGGTGCTGGGCAAGCGCCGGGTGTACACCGTCGCGCGCACAGCGGACCTCGTCGACCGGATCGACCGGGCCCAGTACGAAACCGTGCAGGACCCCTGCCTCGACTCGCTGCGCCGGCACCTCACCGTCGTGGTGCCCGACCTGCGCACCGAGCAACGCTGGCCCGCTTTCGCCGCGCGTCCGTGACCTCGGGGTGCTGAGCATGTTGTCGTTCCAGCTATTCGTCAACGACGAGGACCTGGGTGCGCTCACCCTCTACTCGTCCGAGCCCGAGGCGTTCGACCGGGACTCCGAACACGTCGGACTGCTCTTCGCCACCCACGCCGCCGTCGCCCTGGCCGCCGCCCGGCGCGAGAAGCAACTGGGCCTGGGCATGCACAGCCGCGACCTGATCGGCCAGGCCAAAGGCATCCTGATGGAACGTCACAAGATCACCGCCGATGAGGCGTTCGCCAAACTCGCGCGCGCCAGTCAGGGCACCAACACCAAGCTCCACGACGTCGCCGACCACCTCACCCGAACCGGCCAACTGCCCATCCCACCTCCTCGTACCCCCTGACCACGCTCCGCGACCTGCCGGCACCGGGTCTCGGGCCTCCAGGAAGCACCGCCTCGCCCACCGAACAGCGCTCCTTCCTCGAAGTCCGCAGGCGCCCACCGCCATCCCGCCGCGGGTGTCCCACCGACGCGGGCGGTCCCGGAATCGACAGTCTGATGCCATGTCCTTTACCTCATCGGACACGACCAGCGACAATGCCCCATGCTCCGTGGAGCGGCACGGCTCCGGGCCGTACCGGTGTGCTGACCTCCCGCGAGGCGGAGGCCGTGCCGGCGACCGGAACCCCACCTCCGAGGATCGCGGTCAGACCACCTCGCCGGACCCGACCGAGGCCGCACGTCCGGCCAGCTCGGCCCACACCGTTTTGCCCGCCCGGTGCACGTCGACACCCCACCGACGTGCCAACCCGCCTACGAGGACCAAGCCGGAGCCACGCGTGCCACCCCACCGCGACAACCCGGGAACGGCCAAATCCTCAAGGCCGGCGTCCTCCACCTCGATCCGCACGACCGGCACGGCCGTCGACCGCCAGACCTTGACCCCGTACGGCGGTCGCCCGTGCTCGTAGGCGTTGGCCACCAGTTCCGCGAGCACGAGCGCCACCTTCTCCACGCAGTCCTCGTCCTCCCGGTACAACCCCGCCCGCACCCACCGCCACAACTCCTCCGACGACGACATCCACGGCACCGGCAGGTCGGAACTGAACACGAGTCGCCCCCGCGCGCCTCGACGTCCGTCGTCCCGCCCTGTGGAGCCGATCCGCTCGACCGCACCCATGGTCTCGACGTACCCGCCGACGCGGGTCGCCACACCGGCCCGGCGACGGCACCTCACCACCCGCCGACGACAGCGCGCCCGTGCGCCGACCACCGCGGGCCCGTGAACCACACCAACCGGTTCGGGGACGTTTTCCGATCAGTGACTCGCGGCGACGGGGATGATGATCGTGGACCGGCTGTCCGAAGACCGGGGTGTCGTGCCGCACTACCACCACAAGACCGTCTTGGCGGACATCAGCGGCACCGGCCACACCGCGCCGCGGTATCGGCTGACCCACACCTCCGGTACCCGGTGGAGACCGGCGAGCCGTGCTCTAGGTGCTCGGGGGCATCTCCGCCCTGTCGCGAGTACAGCGGGGCGTTCGATGTCGTCTCGCGAGCCGACCAGCCAGATTCAGATCGTGCTCGCACTACGGAATCCGGCGAGCGTCCACATTGCGGACGGTCATCGGCAGCATTGGCGTGAAGCGCGCGACGTCGCCGTCCGGGGCGTGCCGCACACCGGACTTCCGCGCGGATCGTCGCCCGCCGACGTGGCCTCGTGGATCGGTCGTCGAGCAGGGACCGCTGAACTAACGCGTGTGGCGGAGACCGCAACGTGCGCTGTTTCGCCCCTGCACTGCAGGGGCACCCGGAAGTGCCTGGTCGGCGACGGAGGGTGTAGCGGTATCACGGACAGTCACCTTCGGCCTGGCCCACCTGCCCGGCGCGACCCGGCTGACCCGCACCGACCAGATGGTCGGCACCGCCGCCTACCTCGCCCCCGAACAGGTCCGCGGCACCGGAGTCGACCACTCCGCCGACATCTACGCCCTCGGCCTGGTCCTGCTGGAGTGCCTCACCGGCCACTGCGAGTACACCGGCAGCGAGGTCGAGGCCGCCGTCGCCCGCCTGCACCGCTCCCCCGCGGTCCCCGCGCACCTGCCGCCCGACCTGGCGAACCTGCTGACGGCGATGACCGCCTCCGACCCCGACCAGCGGCCGACCGCCGCCGACTGCGCCCGCGCCCTCCAGGCCAACCCGGCCGAGAACACCCTCCCGATACCCGCCCGGATCCCGCCGACGGCTCCAGCCGAGACGCCGCAGACGGCCCCGGCGCCGCGCAAGGCGCTGCTGGCCTCGGCGGCGGCGCTGCTCAGCGCGATCAGCGTCGCGTGGGCGATCACACCCGCTGCCCAACCGGCGAACTCGGCGCCCGCTCGACCACGTCCCCGGCCACCGCGACCTCCAGCGCGGCGGCCCCGATCTCCACCGCACCGCTACCGAGCGCGGCAACGGTGCACCAGCAGCCCGCCACTCACGCCGGCGCCGATACCGCCGCCCCCGCGGAAGTCGAGCGGCAACAGGTCGACTCCGCTGCGAAACCGGAGCCAGCCCCGAAAAGGAGCCTGGTACGAAGAAGCAGAAGGACAGCCCGCCCGGCAAAAGCAAGAAGTCAGCGAGAACCGGACCGAACTCCTCTGCCGACCACTTGCCCACCGTCGCTGCCATCGAGGACACCGGCTGCGCGGCATCGAGCCCACACCCGGAAACGGCGTCAGAGGACGACGTTGAGCAAGATGGTCAGCACGACGGACGCGACTACCGAGACTGTGATCATCAAGAGGCAGCCCAGACGACCACCGAGAGGGCGGATCTTCACCTCGTCCGTCCCGTTGCTCAGCGGTGATCGACGTCGCGGCGACGGCTGCCCGCCTTCGCCAGGCCACGACTGATCATGTAACCGATCGCCAGGAACGTGACGTAGCGCAACGCCTGCTCGGCGTTGAACGGATCAGCGGTGTCCGCATCACCGCCCACCACCAGCGCCGTCACAACCACCGCGGCGACCGCGGCGAGGAACACGAAGAACTCCGTGGTCCTGAACGACGGCTTCGTTCCCAGATCCGCCCGCCGCACGGCAGGCGCACCGGCCCCGAGGTCACCCGCCATCCTGCCGCCCTGGAACCCCGAATTTCCAGGAACACCGCCCGCCGGGCCTGTCGCACTGGTCATCTCGGGCCTCCTGTCGAAATCGCCCGCATACACGAGCGCTGACAGTTCGGCTACCCTCGACCAGCCCGCATAAACTACTAACTGGGACAATTCGGCGGCTCCGCTCCGGATTCGAACCGAACCCGCGAGAATCAAGTAGGTCACCGCCAGCACACAGCCAGCCACGAGACGTTAACTGCGAGTTCACCAAGCGAGGAAGAAAATCGGCCGGGAGCGTTTCCCGATCAGCGCCCACCCCTGCGGCAGTCTCGACATGACACGTCCCCTGCTTTCGAGCGAGCATCCAGGCAAATCATGCGCACGGCTTATTCACCGGGGAGGCGGTCCATCGCCAGGCAGGCCGTTCCTGAGCGGCGGACGTGTCGCAGGGCGCCCCGCCGCCACCGTGCTGGCCTGCGTGGCCGACGAGCTTCGTCGGCCACGCAGGATTGATCGACCTTCCGAGTGGTTACCCCGGCGTGGTCCATCGCAACCGCTGATCGAGAGGTGGTGGCAGGTGCGGGGCGACCTGCGGGCGGCGAGCGGCAACTCGGACCAGGGCGTGCCCGGAGTGGTGAACCCCCCGACCTCGTCGGAGCGGAGATCGGGGCAGGGACACCGCAACGGCATGGGAACACGACACCATGCGACTCCGACACGGTGCGGATTGCCCGGTTGGTCCCGTTCACCGGAAATCCGATGATCCACCGCTGCCGGACGCCGAAGCGCGCATGATCAGGGCCACGCACCTCAGGGAGGACGTCGTCGCGGCTTCCGCGGCATCGACACACCCCATCGGCCGGTCGGACCGGGTACAGCGCGAGAGGTGTCGGCGGTGCGGATGGCGGTCGTGACCACTTCGCGAGACCGGTCGGCGCCCCCGGACGTCGACGTCGATGCGGATGCCGCGCACCATGCCGGATAGCAGCCGATCATCACCGGTTGGACACCGGGACGAGTTGTGGCACAGCGTCGTGCACGCCGCTCGACGCGCGGATCCCGCAACCGGGTGCGCCGCGGTCGTGGCGGACGCGGCGCTGGAACGGCTGGCCGGAGTCGATGCGGTGGTGATCACCATCCGCGGTCGGGGACTGGCACAGCACCAGCTGGCGGTCACCGACCCCTGGGGTCGGCGCGTGGAGGAACTGCAGTACACCACCGGCGAGGGCCCGTCGGTGACGGCGTTCACGACCGGTGATCCGGTGTTGGTCACCAACCTGACCGAACACGGTGCGCGATGGCCGGGCTTCACCGACGCCGCCGGCGCCATCGGCGTCGCCGCGGTGTTCGCCTTCCCACTGCGCACCGCGGTCGCCAACCTGGGAACCATGACCTTCTACCGCCGCAGCCCCGGCGCCCTGTCCCGCTCGATGCTCGCCGACGCGCGCGAGCTGGCGGACGTGGCTGCGGTGGTGCTGCTGGCCAATTCCCGTACCGAAGTGGTCGAGCACATCAACTCCTCGACCGACCACGATGCCGTCAACATCGCGACCGGGTTGCTGGCCGCGCAACAGGTGATCAGCACCGACAGCGCACTCGCCCAGCTCCGAGCGACCGCTTTTGCCACGAACCGCCCACTGGCCGAGGTGGCCCACGACGTGCTGGCCCGCCACCTGCACGACCGGTGAACCCCACACGGAAGGACGAACCGTCTCACAGTTCGCGTGCCGCCCTGGGACTGTTTCAAGATCGGTGTGTTCGGCCCGACACGCCGGGCCTGGGGTCCGGCGGGATGGGCACTGTGAGTGATGACATCTGAGCTTTGAGCGCACGGGAGAGCGATGCCGGGACCGGGCGGCAGCTGTCGCCGGAGCAGTCCGCCGCGGCGGCGATGGTGGCCGAGGCCAAAGCACGAGGGCTGGCGCTGACCGGTCCCGGCGGCCTGCTCAAGCTGTTCACCAAGAACGTGCTGGAGACCGCCTTGGCCGGGGAGATGACCGAGCACCTCGGCCACGAGAAGAACCGCGCCGAACCGGGGCGCGAGTCGACCAACGTGCGCAACGGCAGCCGGACCAAGACCGTGATCTCGGAGACGGCCAGCGAGGTGGGGATCGAGGTGCCCTGCGACCGGGAGGGCACCTTCGAGCCGCAGATCGTGAAGAAGCGGCAACGTCGCCTGACCGACTTCGATGAAATCGTGTTGTCGTTGGTGGACGGGCGCAAGGACGTGCTCGGGCTGTGGATGGGCACCGGCGGCGAGGGCGCCAAGTTCTGGATGAGCGTGCTGGTCGACCTGAAGAACCGCGGCGTTCACGACGTGTTCTTCCTGGTCTGCGACGGGACTCAAGGGCCTGCCCGACGCGGTGGCGAACGTGTGGCCGCACACCGTCGTGCAGACCTGGGTGGTGCATCTGATCCGCAACACCTTCCGGCTGGTGGCCCGCCAGGACTGGGACGCGGTGAAACGGGGCATCGCCCCGATCTGCACCGCCCCCACCCCCGACACCGCGGCCGTCGCGCTGGAGGACCTGGCGGAGAAGTGGGGACGGAAGTACGGGGCGGTGATCCGGTTGTGGCGCAACGCCTGGGACGAGTTCGTACCCCTCGACTAAGACGTCGAGATCCGGCGGATGATCTGTTCCACAACGCGATCGAGTCGCTCAACGCCCGCTACCGCCGGGCGATCCGCGCCCGTGGGCATTTCCCGACCGAACAGGCCGGCTGGATTCAACCGGTCAACGCAACACCGCTGATCAGCGAGGTGTTGCGTGGGTGTTGGAGGTCGACCGGCGATTCCGGTCGAGGTTCGGCGGGAGTTCTGGGCCGCGGTCCGGTCGGGGATGGTTGTGGCGGAGGCGGCGGCATCGGTCGGCGTGTCGATCACTGTGGCGTGGGAGTGGTTCCGGCACGTTGGCGGCGTGATGCCCGAGCCTTTCCCCGTCGGCCTGCCTTTGTCCGGTGCGCGTCGTCTGTCGTTCCGGGAGCGGGAGGAGATCAGCTGCCGCCGGGCCGCAGGTGAGGGAGTGCGGGCGATCGCGCGGGTGCTGGGGCGCTCGCCGTCCACGGTGAGCCGGGAGCTGGCGCGCGGGATCGTCCGTCGGAAGTCCGGGTACCGGGCGTCGGTGGCTCAGGCGGTGGCCGATCAGCGTGCCCGGCGGCCGAAGGCGAGGCTACTGGCGGTGGAGGACCGGCTGCGTGAGCACGTGCAGGATCGGTTGCGGGCCAAGGACAGCCCCGAGCAGATCAGTCGGCGCCTACCGCTGCTGTTCCCCGACGATCCGGGCATGCGTGTGAGTCACGAGACCGTCTACCGCAGCCTTTACGTGCAGGGTCGCGGTGGTCTGCAGCGGGAGCTGGTGAAGACGTTGCGCACCGGGCGGGCTCTGCGCCGGACGCGACGCACCACCGAGCGGCGTGGGCGCCTGGCGGGCATGGTCAACATCGCGCTGCGGCCGTCGGAGGTCCTGGACCGCGTGGTCGCGGGGCATTGGGAAGGGGATTTGATCACGGGCAAGGAGAACAAGTCGGCGATTGGCACGCTCGTGGAACGCTCCACCGGCTTCGTGGTGCTGTTGCACTTGCCGGACAACCATGGCGCCCTTCCTGTCGGGGAAGCGACGATCGAGGCGATGAACCGGCTGCCGCCGTTCCTGCGCCGCACCCTGACCTGGGACCAAGGGCAGGAGATGGCCAACCACACGGTCATCGCCGAGGCTACCCGGCTCGACATCTACTTCTGTGATCCCCACTCGCCTTGGCAACGGGCGACCAACGAGAACACGAACGGGTTGCTACGGCAGTACTTTCCCAAGAGCACGGACCTGTCCGGCTACCACCGTGACTACCTCGAGTTCGTCGCAGCGCAACTCAACGCCAGGCCGCGCAAACGGCTTGGTTGGCGAACTCCGGCCGAGGCCTTCGACAGGTTACTCTCGGCACGGCACGACCGACCTGGTGTTGCGTTGACCGGTTGAATCCACCCCGCGATGAAGTGTCTGTACCTTGTCACCCGCAGCCTCGACCCACCGGGACGGGCCGCGCCAGGTGGACGATGCGCTGGAAGACCGTACTCAATACGACAACGACAGGTCGTGATGCCCGCGTTCCGGTGGTGGCTGATCCGGGCGCGGGCTGGGTTCGGACATTCGTGTTGCAGGTTGAGCAGAACGTCGACAGTTGTCTGGTCTCGTTCGGAGAGGCCAGAGCGGGTGAGAGGGGCGCGATGCTCGATGAGCGGCTGCACGAGCAAGCTGCTGATCTTCGGGAGCGCTGACCGTGAAGCGGCCAGCGGAATCGAGCGGTTGTGCGAGGCGTCGGCGACGCTGCGGCCTCGCCGGTCCCGGGGGCCGGCGCTGCCGCCCGCTCAGCGGCTGCCCGGCCCGCGCTGGGCGAGGGACGCCATAGCCTCGACACCTGCGCCCTGCTGCTGGAAGCGGCTCGCCGCCGCCTGTGGTTGAAGGCCAAGAGGACGTGATCCCCTACGTCGCCTCGACCTTCGAGAGCGATCCCACCGCAATCAGTCCTCTGCCAGGCGGGTGAATCGGACGGCCAGCACCAGCGTGTCGTCGGGGTACAGGACGACGTCGTGCATGTCTTGGACGATGGCCGAAGGGAGGCTGTCGAGCGGTCGGCCGGCGTGGCGACGGGCGACGTGGGTGAGCCTCGCCTCGCCTTCCGCGAGGTCGCCTCGGCTTTCGATCAGGCCGTCGGTGTAGAGGAGCAGGGTGTCGTTCGGGGTCAGCCGTGCGGTGCGCACCCCTTCGCTGCCGGGCAGGGGGAAACCGACGCCGCGTCCGGGCACGGGGAGGTAGCTCGCCTCGGTGTCGTGGAGCAGCAGCGCGGCCGGGTGGCTGCCGTTGGCCAACTCCAGGTGGCCGGTGCGGGGGTCGAGTCGGGCTAGCAGGATGGTCGCCATCGCGCCGTGGTTGACCTGGTCCGTGCGGCGGACGAGGTCGTGCAGCGGGTGGCCTTCCAGGGCGAGCGTGCGCACGGTGTGGGTGACGTTGAGCGCGTTGCGGGTGCAGGTGACGCCGTGTCCCACGGCGTCGACGACCGTGATGTGCAGTGTGCCGTCCGGCAGGAGGAACCAGTCGTAGAGGTCGCCGCCGGTCGGGGTGTCGTCGCCCGCCGGTCGGTAGCACACGCCCAGTTCGATGCCGTCCACGATGGGTGATGGTGGACGCAGCGCGTCTTCCAGTTCGCGGAAGATGACGGCGTGCGCGAGGCGGAATTGCTCGTCCCGCTCCTCCTGCTGCACGTACATGGCGAGCACGCCGCTGTTGGTCTCGGCCAGTTCGTGTTTGAGGTCGCGGTGCTCGTGCTCCAATGCGTCGACGCGCGCGATGAGCGCTCGCAGTTCCTGTTCGATGGCGGCCTCGTCGTCGTAGTGGGCGACGGCGGGCACGCTGTTCTGCTTTCGAGACAACGGGATCTTCCACACCGGGTGACGCGGGTCGGCGGCTTCCGGGGTGAGCGGGAGGTTCGGCGGGCGGTCCCGGTCGGGTGGTGCGGGCAGGTCGAGCCGGACGGCCAGTGTGGCGCCGCCGTCGGGCTCGGGCTGGACGCGCACGTCGACGCCGACCGGGCCGTCGACTCCGCGTGCCACGGCGAGTGCGCTGAGAACCATTCGGGTGCGTGACTCCAACGGCACGTCGTGGGCGTCGCACAGTCGCCGGATGTACGCGCCCACCTGCTCGATCGGGATCATGCCGGGTCGGCCGGTGTCCGGACGACCACGGCGGTGTCGCCGCTGTCCCCCTTGCCGGGCGTCGAGGTGATGAGGAAGCTCGGACCGACGCCGGGCGTACCGGTTCGGGCGACATGGACGGCGCTGATGTGGTCGACGTGGATCTCTCGCGCGGCGGAGGCCCTCACCGGTTCCACCTCACGATGGTGACCGTGGTGCCGACGCCGGCCGCGCTCTCGACGTGGAAGTCGTCGACCAGCCTGCGCGCTCCGCCCAGGCCGTGACCGAGACCGGCGCCGGTGCTGAACCCGTCGGCGAGCGCGGCGTCGATGTCGCGAATGCCCGGTCCGGCGTCGGACACCACGAGGCGCAGCCCGGTCCGGCCGCCATCGCCTGTCGTCTCCTCGATCGTCATCACACCACCGCCGCCGTGGACGTAGGCGTTGCGCACCAGCTCACTGGCCGCCGTGATGATCTTCGTCTGGCCCACGAGGTCGAAGCCGGCCGCGACGGCCGCGGCCCGCACGGCGTGGCGGGCGGCGAGCAGGTCCTGCTCGACGCGCACGGCGTGCGGGTGACCGGTGGCGGCGCCGCGCTCGACGGCGGCCGGGTCAGCGGGTCGCATCGGGCCGGACCTCGGGAGAGCGCGGCTGGTCGAGGGCATGTTCGGCGCGGTCGACGGCGATGTGTTCGCCGAGCTCTTGACCGACCAGCAGCGGGATCTGGCCGTCCACGGCGTTGAGCAGACCGGTCAGCACGGTGTCGCCGCGCAGTGGTTGACGGCGCGTCCGCCCTGTTCGGTGATCACCTGCACGATGAGCTCGCGCGCGGATGCGTCGTCGGAGGCCAAGTCGGACCCCCTTCCGGACGCTCGGATCAGCCCATGAACTATTGTCGGATGACAAACGTTAGCAGGCGCCGACCTCCGGCACGACAACAGTTCGCCGATCAAGAGTTGCAGGACGACAACAATGAGCAGGCTGAGGTCAGGCCGACTGGCTGTCGTGCTTGCCGTCCGCCTCGCCGCGTGGCTCCAACTCGGAGACGGCCTCGTGGAAGGACGTGAGCCCGTCGAACAGTGCCTTGCGCGCGGCCGACGGCATCGACTCGATCACTTCGCGCAGCCGTTCCTTGCGCCGGGCACGCAGCTCACGCAGGTAGCCGCGGCCGCGCTCGCTCAGCCGCAGCTCGACCTCGCGGCGGTTGGTGGCGCTGGTGGAGCGGTCGAGGAACCCGGCGGCCTGGAGCCGGTCGCACAGCCGGCTCACCGACGGCGGGCTCGAGGACAGGGCCTCCCCCAGCGAACGCAGGTTCATCGGCTCCGCGCGTTCCAGCACGAACATCGCCCGCAGCTGCGACACCGACAGCGGAGCGGCCGAGACCTCCCGGCTCCGTTCCCAGAGCACTTCGAGGTGCTCCGCCACGCCGGTGAGAGCATGGAGCACCTCGTCGCAGGTGGGATGGTGCCGGATCCGGTTCACACCTTCCACTCTCGCATCCATCGACGTTCTCCGACAGCCGCGCCGGCCGCCACCCCAGTGTGGCAGCCGGCGAGAAAGTAGAACCACGTGCCCTCACCCAGCGCCGACCGGTACCACTCGGTCGAACGCGTGCTGCGCACCGCAGCGCCCCACGAGCTGCTCGACGCCGTACGAGCCGAGCTCGACCGCCTGTTCGGGGCACGGCGGGTGGAGCTGCTCATGGCCGACTACGCGCTGACCATGCTGCAACCGGTCGCGGTCCTGCCCTACACGCGTCGTCCGCTGTCGACCAACGTCGGCGCGCCCGGGCGGGCCTTCGGCACCCAGCGGCCCTACCTCGAGGACGGCGAGGGCGGCGGCGTGGTGGCCCACCTCCCGGTCACCGTGCGCGGCGACCGGCTGGGCGTGCTGTCGGTCGCCATTCCCGCCTCGCCCGACCCGGACACGCTCCGCGAACTGGCGCAAGTCGCCGAAACCCTCGGCCACGAGATCATCGTCGCGGAGCGCGACACCGACGTCTACCTCCAGGCCCGCCGTGCCGACCGGCTCACCCTCGCCGCGGAGATGCAGTGGCAACTCCTCCCGGGCCGGGCGTGCGCGCGCACCGAGTACAGCATCGGAGCCCAACTCGAACCCGCCTACGCGATCTACGGCGACAACTTCGACTGGTCCACCTCCGCCGAGCACCTCACCCTCACCGTCACCAACGGCATGGGCGAAGGCATCGACGCCGCCCTCCTGACCAACCTGGCGATCAACGCCCTGCGCAACGCGCGCCGGGCCGGCATCCCGCTGCCCGACCAGGCCGCGCTCGCCGACCAAGCCATCTACGGGCAGTACGGCGGACGCGTGCACGTCTCCGTCCTCCTGCTCCGCTTCGAGCTGAGCACCGGCAACGTCGACGTCATCGACGCGGGGTCGCCCCGCATGTGGCGACTGCGCGCCGGCACCATCGAACCCATCACCTTCGACGCGCAACTCCCTCTCGGCATGTTCGAGGAAACCCACTACCGAACCGAGCAGTTCCAGGTCGAAGCCGGCGACCGGCTGATCTTCGTCAGCGACGGCGTCTACGACGTCGCCTCCGCCACCGGCGAGCGCTACGGCAAACAAGCCCTCGCTCGCGCCATCAATGCCACCCGCCTGCTGCCGGCCGCCCAAGTGCCGCGGGCGGTCCTCCAGGAACTCGCCGGACACCGCCACGTCTCCGGCGCGGAGGACGATGCCATGGTGGTGTGCCTTGACTGGCACGGCCCGCTCGGTCCAGTACCGGAGGGCTCCGACCACCGTTGACGAGGCATGCACCCGGTCGGGTCTGCCGATCAGGGCTGCGGTGCTGGTGTTGGCGAACCCGATCGGGTGTCCGGCACGCGGCGGGCAGGCGAAGCGCCCCGCCGGCGGATTGTGCGCAGGACCGGCAACCACGTACCGTCGAGCGTGGTGAATATCCACCGATTCGCCGCGGAGCGGCCATACGGGTTCAGCAGCAGCTCGGTCGCCGGTTCTCGTGGTTTCACCGAGAGGCACCCCTCATGCTCGACACCACCGACTTCGCGACAGCCCGCACCACCCCTCACCGCGGTGTGCCCGTCGTGGTGGTGACCGGCGAGATCGACTCCACCACCGTCGAACCGGTCCGCACCCACCTGGTCGACCAGCTGGACCGCCGGCCGAGTGGCCTGGTGGTCGACCTGTCGGGTGTGGGCTTCATCGGCTCCACCGGTCTGCAACTGCTGGCCGAGGCGATCACGCGCGCGGCGCGGTTGGCGATGCCCCTCGCGGTGGTGGCCGCGCACCACGCGGTGCTGCGACCGATGCAGATCACCGAACTCGACCGGGTGGTGACGGTGCGTCCCACGGTCGACGAGGCGGTCACCGCGGTCTTGTCACGTTGACCGACCGGTCAGTCCCTGCCGACGAGCGGCGGTGCGGCGCAGGGGACTTCCGCCCACACCGTCTTGCCCTGTTCCTGGTACTCGACTCCCCATTTCGCGCTCAGGTTCGCCACCATCACCAGACCCCGGCCCCGATGCGGCCCCAACCGGGAGCGTCCCAGCACCACCTCTCCCTGGACCCCGTCGTCGACCTCGATCCGCACGGAACACGGCTCCACCGACCGGTGCAACCGCACCCGACGTGGCTCCTCACCGTGGTCGTAGGCGTTGGCGACCAGCTCGGTGACCACCAGCAGGCAGTCGCCCAACTCGTCGTCGGTCAGATCGGACAACGCCCAGCCCGCCCACCGCCGCACCCGGACCAGCGGCGGGATCTCGTCGGTGAGGTCCAGAGCCAGAGCCCCCGAACAGGTGTCGTCCTCGTCGATCAGCGTCACACGCCTCACGTCCTCTCCACCGAAGACGTCGAACGGCGCGAGAATAACCGCGTGACCGATCCGTCAACCCTGTCGCGACGGAGCTCACCCTAGCCCGTGACAAGATCTCTCACCCGCACCGCACCGCGTGCGGACACCTACTTCACTCCAGTGGCCTCACATACCAATGCTGGCCCCGCGAACATGACGATCGGAAAGACGGGCCGCCGATCACCCGTTCGTGATCGGGCCCCGGTGGGTGATCTCGTGCGGGAAGTGGAGGCGGACGTGGGTGTGGCTGTCGGTGGTGTGGGTGGTCACGGCGTCAGCCAGTTGACGTGCGATCCACAGCCCTCGGCCACGGCGCTGGCCCGGCGACGGTGGCCGGTAGCCGCCGAAGGCGGGCAGCGGGACCGCGCCGGTGTCGTCGACCTGCACGACCAGCGTGTCGGCGGCCTGCCAGCCCCGCACCCGGACCGGTGGCCGACCGTGCTCGACCGCGTTGGTGACGATCCCGTCCGCGGCGGTCACCACGTCGTCGATCGCCTCGACCGCGAACCCACGGCCACCCGCCCACCCGCGCAGAGCCGCCCGCACTCCGGCCAACTCCCCCAGGGATCCCACCTCCAGGTCCAGGTCGACCGACGCGGGTGGCGGTTCCAGCGCGATCAGGTTCCGACCGGCCAGGTAGTCGGCGGTGGCGGTGAACCCGAGGTTGGCCCGCACGCCCACCGCGGTCATCTCGAACGGGTGCAGGTCGCGCACCCCTTCGATGACCAGCGCCGGATGGCGCCGACTGTCCCACAGGCAGGTGACGGCGCAGTCGAACACGGCGTAGGCCTGGTTGCACAACGCCTCGTAGGGCAAATAGGCCGCCACCCGGTCGATCGGTGCCTCCGGATCGGCGCTGGCGACGATGTCGGGCTCGGCCACCACGTGCACCCGCCGCCCGGCCGCGTGCCGATGCGCCAAGTGATCGCGGAAAGCACTGAAAGTGAGGCCCAACCGCTGGTAGAAGGCGCCTGGGGCACTCCACTCCACCGCACCCGCACGTCCGCCGAGGGCGGCTCGCACCACACGCTCGGTGTGCGCGCCGACCGCCATCACCACCGCCTCACCGGCCGACAATGACCGGTCCAGCGCGGGCAGCAGCCGCTCCCGCAGGGACCGGTCACTGTCCACGATCAACGCCGCGTGCACGAACCCGGGTGCCCCGTCCCGCGTGATGTCGACCTGGCTCACGACCCTCCCGCACTGCCCGGGACGGGACCGCCGTCCGCGACGAAGGTGAATCCCTCGATCGCGTCCTGCGAGTTCAGCCGCAGCATCCGGTCCAACTGCGGCGAGCGCAGCAAGCGCAGCACGTCGCCACGCCCCACCGCGTCCTGTCCGAGGTCGAACAACATCGTCACACCGGCGGCAGAGCAGAACCGGACACCGGAAAGGTCCACGGTGTGAACACCGGTTTCGACGCCGATCCGTTCGCCGACCCATTGGGCATTGCTCGCATCGATCTCCCCCGCCACGACCAACGTCGGACCGTGGCGATCAATCGAACACAACACGCTGCCCACGTGTGGAAGCTCCGACAAGCACACCACGTCCTTCACCGCGTTCCAGGTGCGACTCCAGGATACCCAATACGGCTCAATGTTGACATCGAGTGACCGCGTCAGCGTCGAACACCGGCCACGGATTCCACTCGGCCGTTGGTACGCGCTCAGGCATGGAACGGACCCCGCACCGCGAGACCCAGGCCAGCACAGGCGCTGGATTGACCTAGGGTCCAGACCATGGTTGAGATCAAGCACTCGTCTCCCCGGGAAGCCTTCGAGCTGCTGATGTCCGGTAACCAGCGCTTCGTCGCCGGAACGCCGGAGCACCCCAACCAGGACGCGGCACGGCGCGCCGAGGTCGCACCCGCCCAGCGCCCGTTCGCCGTGCTGTTCGGGTGTTCCGACTCCCGGCTGGCCGCCGAGATCATCTTCGACCGCGGGCTGGGCGACTTGTTCGTGGTGCGCACCGCGGGCCACGTCGCGGGTTCGGAGGTGCTGGGCAGCGTCGAGTACGGGGTCGGCGTGCTGGGCAGCCCGCTGGTGGTGGTCCTCGGCCACGACACCTGCGGCGCGGTCGCCGCGGCGTGCGCGGCACTCGACGAGGGCGCGGTCCCGGACGGGTACATCCGCGACGTCGTCGAGCGCGTCACCCCCAGCGTCATCGCGGCCCGGGCCGCCGGACGCGGGCAGGCCGACGAAATCCTTGCCGAGCACGTCAGCCGCACCGTCGACCTGCTGCTCGACCGCTCCCGACTACTCGCCGAACGGGTGAACGCCGGCCAGTCCGCCGTGATCGGCCTGTGCTACCGCCTGGCCGACGGCAACATGCGACTCGTCGCCGCCCGCGGCCTCGACGTCCCCGTCCCCACGAACTGAACGCCCCCGGCAAGGACGTTAGCCTGCGGATCGCAGGTCAACAGGCATCCGGTCCGCAGAGTTCAAGCGGAACGGACAATGTTCGTCCGGACCGCCTGAAGTTGGCGGTGTTCGGACCTAGTTGGCGGCACCTGTGGCGGTGCCCACCGCCTAGGTGGCGGTGCCGCCCGTCTGGTCCTGTCGCGGGCGGGCGGACGGGGTCATCCTGGGTGGCCGGCGGGCTCGTGCCTACCCGGGCTTCGCGGGTACCGCCCGGATGGAGAGCGATGATGATCAAGTCGTTCCGCACCGCCATGGCCGTTCTGACCACGGCTGTGTGCACCCTGACGCTGCTCGTGGCGGGTCCGGCCGGGACGGCCTCGGCCGGCGTGCTCGACGTCACCTGCACCCCGCCCAGCAGCCAGAACCACGCCTACACCCCGCCGCTGACCCTGGCCCCGCAGGACGTCACCGCCCACCTCACGGCCCAGTACGGGCCGTGCGTGTCGCTGAGCAACCCGGCCCTGACCTCCGGCACCCGCACGTCGACCACGGTTCTACCGGGATACGGCTGCCTCGACCTGCTGAACAGCGGGCCCAGCACCTTCACCATCACCTGGAACACCGGCCAGACCTCGACCCTCTCGACCAACCGCACCGCCACCGTCGTGGGGGCCGCCCTCGTGGTCACCCACACCGGCACGGTCACCTCCGGCCTGTTCACCGGGAGCACCGTCCTGCAGGTCCTCACCGGCCCGGCCACCGACGTGCTGCTGTGCACGGCCGGCCTGGGCACAGTGCCCAGCATCTACTCCCTCGCCACCCTGGAGATCACCTCACTCTGAACCTCCGCCCCGACAGCCGCCCCGACACCGATCCCGCGGAATAGGGCCGAACAGGCCGGCTACCAGGTGTTCGCGCCTACTCGGCGGGCCTCAGGTCAGCGCTCGTGCCACCGCCCACTTCGACCGGACCGGACATCCGCGTCCCGTCCGGACTTACCTTGCGAGGCAACTGAAGCGGTTGGCCGACGGAGCCGCTGCGCCGTCCCCGAGGACCGACAGCAGCGCGAGCGCGACGGGGTGGTCGGGCACCCGGACGGCCACCGTCTTCAGGCCACCGGTCGCTTCGAGCGGCACCCGGCGGCCTCGCCGCAGGACCAACGTCAGCGGTCACGGCCAGAAGCGCTCGGCCGACAGACGCGCCGTCGCGGGGACGTCCTGGACCCAATCGTCCAACTGCTCCCCACCGCCGATGTGCACGATCCGCGGGTGGTCGGACGGACACCCCTTGACCTGGATTCCTCTCAGCCACCCGCGACGACAAACCGCAGATGTCGAGGTCGCCTGCTCGGCGTGCCCGGCCTGACCGTCCGCCGCCGCTGGACCGGCGTCTACGCGTTCGCCCCCGACGAGTTCCTCACCGCCACGCCGCATCCCACCACCCGCGTCGTCTCGATGACCTCCGGCATCGGCATGACCACCGCCTTCGGCCTCGCCCCCACCGTCCTCGACGGCCTGATTTCATGACCTCCGGGCAAGCCTCCGGCGCTCCACGCGGTCCGCGACGGCCAGGAGGTGCGGCGCACGCAGGTGGTGGCCCCTCCCATTGGGCGAGTCCGGGCCGTGCCGGCGGAACATGTCCTCCAGCCGGACCCGGATGGTCACCCGACGTCCCTTGTTGTCGACCGTCTGGTCGGCGTAGGTGAGCGCGTCGGAGACCGCGTCGTCCTCGTGGGGGTAGGCGTCGAGCTGGTCGACCAAGCCGAGGACGCCAGCCACCAGGCGGGCGCCCGAGTGGTGTGCGACCAGGGCGCAGACGCGCCGCGGCCAACCGAGCTGCTCCAGGTGACGGGCGCCGTCGAGCGGGTGGAACCCGGTGTCCCGCAACGCCTCCGCATAGCCGATGTCGTGCAGCCACGCCGCCGCGACCAGGACGTCTCGGTCGGCCGGTGCCACGGTCACCGCCGACTTGTCCGCACGGGCCGCGACGGCCGCCGTGTGGCGCATACGATCGGCGAGACCGCCGAGGAGTCGCTCCGCGAGTTCTTTCGCACGGTGCCGGTGATCGCCGACGGCGGTTTCATCGAGCACTCGGGAGGGTTTCCCGGCGCGGGGGCAGTTACTGATGAAATCCAAGTGAACGAGCCCGGCCGTCGATGTGCGGGCCACTCCGGACCGAGTGACCTGATCGGATACCCGCTGTCGTTCGACCCGACGCCGGCGGCATCCGCCCCATCCACCAGGCGTACGGATTCAACCCGATCGTGGTCACCTACACCGGCACGGTCATCTCCGGCCTGTTCACCGGGAGCACCGTCGTCCAGATCATCACCGGCCCGTCTGCCGACGTTGGAGTCCGGGTGCGCCGGCGCGTCGTGGAGCTGCCGATTTCGAGGGCGAGTTGGTTGACGACGCGGACCGGTGCGGGACGTCCGCACGCAGCAGTGAGTTCGGCGTTCTTCGCCGGCGATGGTCTTCTTCAGCGCGGCGCCGGTCGCGCGCAGCAGGAGCTCGTCGCCGGAGGTGGTGCCGCGTTCGCGGACGCGGGCGTAGAACGCACCGGTGTCCGAGCTTGAGCAACTCGCCTCGGATCTCGTCCTCACACGCGCCATATGTCGATCAACGACTGCGGCATGGGCCTTGACGTAGCAGGCCGCCGCTGCCGCCACGGCAGTCACCACCAGCCGGGCAGTCGCGATATCGAGCTCCGGGGCGACCAGCGGTAGAACCCGGCCTGAACCCGCCCACGGGGCGTTCCGGCCGGCGACGTTGGCGACCTCCCCGTACCGGTGTGCGGTCAGGTCGCCAACCGTCGCCAGGAGGCCAGGAACACCAGCGCCGCGACGAGCGACCCGGCCAGAGCGAACGACCCGGCACCGAGGTAGACGTCCCACTCGTAGTCGTGGTCCCGCACCACGCCGGCCAGGCCGGCACGGGCGAGCGGCACGCCCCACAGCACACCGCCCAAGACCAGTCCCACCACGGCGGACACCACGGCGAACGCCCCGATGACGACCCGGCCGACCCGGCGACGGCCCTCGTAGCGGTGCAGCGCACCGCGGCGGGCCAGCCACCACGACGCGAGCGCGGCCAGGGCCAGGGCGATCGCGTCCGCGGCGAGGGTGTCGCTGAGCCGGTGCCACTTCGCGGTGAGCGTGTACTGTCCGATGCCCACCGCCCACGGCAGCAGGAACAGCATCACCACGCCGCGCCAGCGGTGAGGCGCGACGATCACAGCGGCGAACAGCACGGTCATGGCGATCGCGGTGTGCCCGCTGGGCAGGCTGTTGTGGGTGTAGTCGCCCGTCACCTCCACCAACGGGGGTCGGACGAGCACGAACCGCTTGAGACCCTGGACGACCACCTGGCCGAGCACCACAACACCGACCGCCGCGACCGCGAGGTCCCAGCGCCTCCGCAGCGCGCCGACCAAGGCGATGAGCACCACGGCCGCCGCCAGCGAGTAGACGGTGATCTCGTCCAGCGCCCGCCACGCCTCACCGGCCTGGGCCAAGTCGACCTGATCCGCGCCGCGCAACGCGGCGTTCTCCAGCGCCTGACCCGTCACCGTCCACACGGCCAGCACGTAGACCAGAACCGCGACCCCGAACGCCGCGACCGCGATCACCGCCCACCGCCGGGACCGGACCGGTGCCACGACCTGCTCCGGTCCGCGGTCGCACTCTTCCTCCGATGCCACGCCCGCACCCTCCACCACGACGATCAGAGGTCCATCATGGAGCGGCCCGGCGCCCACCGCCCGGTGTGGCGAGAGCGCGGACGCGGGCGATCGCCGGACGGTACACCTGCCTCGGCGGGAAGCCCGGTCGCAGCTGCGGAAGGGCCTGTCCAGTCGTCGGTGCAGGTCGGGCCTTGAAGCGCCGCGGCTCGGGTAACGCGAGGTCTTCGCAGCGTGCCCATGATCCGCTCCCGGCGAGTCGGAAGCGGGCCGGGACCGCGGCCGGATCGCTGCTGATCGTCCCGGCCGCCTGCATCGCCGCTGGCGACGCGCTCGCGGTAGGTCTTACCGCCGAAGGTACGTTCGCGCCGGTAGGAGCTGTGTGGCAGGACCGACGGTTGCCGGCAGCGCTGGTCGATCGAGTGCTCGATGACGTCGTGGGAACGGATGGGCCGGTAGTCGGTCAGGTCGAGGCTGCGGCGGATCTCGGTGGTGAACGGGTCGCCCGATCCGAACCTGGTGGCGGGCGCAGAGCAGGTCGTGGTGTCAAGGCAGCCGCAGCGGGTGCCACAAGGGTGGGCGGCATCGCGGCGGCGGCAGCCGCGTTGGGGTTCGTCGGCCAGGTGATCACCGCCGAGGGCGGCCGACCACCGGCGGCGCAGGCAGGCGATCGACGGCTGCGCGACACGATCCCGTGGCTGCGCAGCTGACCGGCCACGGTACCCGGCGTCGGTCAGACATGGTCCGGCACCGGCCGCCCACCCACGAAGACGACCTACCTCGACAAGCCCGTCACCGCTAAGACCCTCGTGACGACGGCCGGACGCTCGGCCGGTCGGTTCGTGGTCTGGCGCCACGGCTCCCGCAAGAGCACCGTCAACCCGACCCCGACCATGCGTTCCCGCTTCCTCGCGCTGCGAGCACGCTCGGCCAACTGCAACATCCCCCGCGCCGCCGACGGCAGCCTGCCCGAGTGCTGGCTGCTGGCCGAATGGCTCACCGGCGAACCCGAGCCCACCGACTACTGGCTGTCCACCCTCCCGCCCGGAGATCCACGACATGCAGCCGGCCGAAGTCCTCGACGATGTCGCGGCCGAACTCGCGGACGACGAAACCGACCTTCCCGAGCCCTGGCACCGCGTCCTCGCGACCGCCCGGGTGTACGCCGAGGTCTACGGCGGGCACCGAACCGCCGACGACATCGCGCCGGTACTGACGACCAACCTCGGCTCCGGGCTGACCGCCGTCTCCTACCTGATCGCACTCACACAACTGGCGCACCAGGTGCTCGTCGCCCGCTGCGAGCAGACCGGCGAAGACGTCGTCGAGCACCTTCGCGATATGGCGCTTCCCGCCGCCATGGACCACGGCAACGACATCGACGCCGATGACGCGGACGAGTACGTGCTCGCTTTGATCGCCGAACACCTCGACACCACCCTGGGCTTCTCAAACGCGCCGCCGCGGCGATCAGCCAGGATCCAGAAGCGCTGCTCCGGGAGTTCACAGACGAGTTCGAGGAACTCGGTGGCGCAGAGCGCCTCGAACAGCTGGACGGCGAAACGGTGCCCGACATGGACGAGGACGACCTACATCTGCTCTTCCTCGTGATGCTGGAGTCCGCCGTCATCAACCCCGACGGAGCGACGGTCGCCTAACGGATCCAGGTCAACTGGCGATTCTGACCGGCCGGAGGGAGTCGGTGCGCGCCATGTCGGCCAGGGTGCGCGTGTTGGCCGCGTCGCTCTTCGCGCCGGACACGCCGTGGCGTTCCCGGTAACGGCCCACCGACAGCGGGTCAACCGCGAGCACCGTGTATCCCACGACGACCAACGCCCGCACCCACGGACCCCGATCGGTACCAATTCCGACCAGCACTCGGGGTCAAGTCCCCTCCACCTCGCCGAGCTCGGCATGTACAGCAATCGGATTCCAGGAAACCTGGACACAGCACGCCGGTGCCCAGCACAGCTGTCGCGTTGGCGTTGATCAGCAGTACCTGCAGGTGATCCACCTGACGGCCAGTCAGGCAAGGTTGTCATAGCCGTCCACTCGCTGCCCGAGCGGTGTCGGTTGCGGTCGGTTCGACCCCCGTTGGACAGGGCACGCCTTCGACGTTCAGCAGAAAGGCGATGCCGGACAGGTTGAGGCTCGGCCGGTGTGGTTGATAGTGCGTCCAGCCTGCCCTGGACAGCCGGTGCGCGGCGGCAGATGGCGTGCATAGGCGTCCAGGCAGACCAGTCGGCTCCGATCCTAGAAGCGATGTACTCCGTACTTCTGCGGCTTATGGGCCGACTGGGCGTTCCGACCGCTCCGATGTGGCTAACGCTGTCGCGGGCATCGGCGATGGGCGGGTGAAGGGCTTGACACGCTCCGCGCGCTGGGATGTGCCGGCCCCTTTGCCGTATCCGGATCCTGTCCGTCGGCGGCGCGGTGGGGACGATCGCCCGATGCGATGCCGATGCCGGTTGGTGTCGTCGAGGGGCACCGGGCCGACCGACGCGGCGGTGAGATCGGTGGCGACTGTCGAGCCGGCATGCGCGCTCGGGCGGGTGGACGGGATGTCGTGCCAGCTGGTGCGTGCGCGATTGTGGGAGGTGGGGGATGTCTGGCGTCGTCGCTGATCGTGCTCGGGTGAAGGAGGCGTTCGAGCAACCCACGCTGTCCTTATTGCACCAAGGGCACGCTCCGGTGGTGATCGCGGTGTTCCGTTCGGCGTTCTCCCGTGAGGTCCCGGCCGTGCCCGCGGCCCGGTTACACGAGATGGTCGAGGCGTTCCTCACCGAGTTGCGGTTGTCGGGGCTGGCCGACCGGGAGGTGCCGGCGGGGTCGGGGCGCGGGTTGTGCCGCAAGTGGGTGTCGGATCAGTGGCTCATCCGGTCTCCGACAGAGGACGGCACCGAGCAGTACACGCTCACCTCGCACGCCCAGGACGCGTTGCGGCTGGTCGAGCAGTTGACCAGGGAACGCGCCACCCTCTCGGAGCACCGGATCGCCACCATCCTCGAGCAGGTCCGCCGCTTCAACCGGGTGGCCAATCCGGACCGGGCGGCGCGAGTGAACATCCTGGATGCCGAGATCGGGCGTCTGACCCGGGAACGGGACCGGCTGCTCGCCGGTGGGGACATGCCCGCGGCGGGCGCCGACTACATGTTGCAGGGCTTCTCCGAGCTGACCGAACTGGTCGCCGGTCTGCCCTCGGACTTCGCGCGCGTGTCGGAGTCGTTCACCACTTTGCGTGATCAGATCTTCGTGTCGCTGCGCGGTGAGGACAGACCCGCGGGGCAGACCGTTGACGAGTACCTGAGACAGGCCGACTCGCTGGAGGAGGCCACCCCCGAGGGTCGGGCGTTCAAGGGTGCCTTCGACCTCCTGCGCGACCAGGTGCTGGTCGAGCAGTTGCGTGAGGACATCGCCGACCTTCTGGAACACCCGTTGGCCGGGGACATCCTCACCGACTCCGATCGTGCGGACCTGCGCGGCACCGTGTCGATGATCCGGCGTGGCATGAGTCGGGTGATCGTGGAACGAGGGCGGGCGACCTCGGCGCTCAAGGAGTTCATCACCACCTACGACCGCACCCGCGACCGTGAGCTGGACGCGACGTTGCGGGCGCTGGAGTCGGAGATCACCGTGTGGATGCTGCGTGGCGGGCCGAAGACCCGGGTGCCGGTGTCGTTGCTACCAGCGGAGATCGAGGTGTCGCTGCTGCGTGAACGGTTCCACGACGCCGAAACGTCCGCGCCACCGCCGCCGCTGGTGGACGTCTCGGCCGACCAGCCCGACGCGCCGTCGATGCGGGAGTTGCTGATGCAGGGAGGCCCCTCGCTGGACGCGCTGCGAGCACGGTTGTCGACGCTGGGCACATCCGGTGCGCCGGACTCGGCGGGTGGCCTGTTCCGCGGGTTCCCGAACGCGTTGCGGCGGCCGGTGGAGATCTACGGCCTGTTGCACCTTGCCACCAACACCGACGCTCTGGCCGTGACCGAGGAGACCGAGGTGTACGACACGGTGCGCCCCGACGGCAGCTGTCGATCACTGGAGGTGCCCAGGATCGTCCCCGCCCACGGCATCGCCACGGCTGGCGCGGACGACGGCACGACCGCAGCGGTGTCGGCCGACGGAGACGCCGAGCGGACACGCAGCGGGAATGACGGCCCGCACCGGGACGAGCGACGGGAGCAATCGACATGATCCACAACCTCGGCGACGAGCCCGCCGCGTCCCTGCACGTCGTGACATCCCGCAGCACGCAGGATCAGGCCACATCGATCGGTGACCCGACCGCAGATACCGATGTCGAGGACACGACGGCATGGCCTGAGCCGGAGAAGCCCGATGCGCACGGCCGTGTGGGCGAGGAGTTCCCCGACCTGGACGACGACGGCGACACGGAAAGCACCTCGACGCTCTCGCTGTTCGAGAGCGACGAGGGCGCGTTGTTGTTCGCCCAACGGCAAGCTTTGGTGCACCTGATCAAACATCCGTTCATCAGCGCCCAGACCCACCCACGGGACTGGCGGACTCTCGTCGGCAATCCACGCCCCATCCGCGCCCGCCTCAACGACCTGTTCATGGTCCTGGAATTGGACACCCAGCGTGAGGTCGCCTTCACCCGGCAGGCGACACCGGAGGGTGGCGGACGACGATTCCCGACGCTGTTCTACGACCAGGCGTGGACCCGCGAGGAGACCATCGTGCTGCTGTGCCTGCGCACCCGGTCGCATACCGAGCAGGCCGCCGGCACCGGCCGGGTGTTCGTCGACCGCGACGACATCCACGACTACGTGACACGGTTCCGGCCCGCCCACGCCACCGATAAGGTCGGTGACCGCGGCAGGGTCGAGCGGGCGATCGAGAAGGTGTTCAAGACCGGATTGCTGATCGGCCGCAAAACCGGTGAGCGGTTCGAGGTCGCACGCGCCATCGACACGCTCATGCCGCTGTCCAGGCTCACCGAACTGCTCGCCTGGCTGCGGCAACAGAACACCGACGGCGCCGGGGGCCCGACCACGCCCGCCGACCACTCTCCTGCTGCCTCCGTCACCGCGACGGCACCCGACCACGCCGCCGACAGCGGTGAATGAAAGTAGTGGACGATGACCGAGGAGATGACCCTGGAGTTGGGCGACCTGCGGGCGGACATCCGACCACGGCCCGGCCCGACCGCCGCGCCCTCGATCGCCCCGGCCTCCGCCAAGGATGTCGTACCCGGCGCTCCTGCGGATTCCGCCCGGTCGTCCACGGCGACCGGCCCTGCCCCCGCCCCGGCCACGCGGGCATCGGATGCGCGACGGGAGACGACACCGGCCACCGTGCAACACCGCCTGGAAAGCATCCAACTGGTCAACTGGGGCGGCTTCGAGGGACGCCGGCTGATCGAGTTCGACCGCGACTCCACATTGATGTCGGGGGCATCCGGGACCGGGAAGTCCACCGTCCAGGACGCGTGGCTGGCCTTGATGCAGCCGTCGGACACCCCGTTCAACGGCGCCTCCAACGACGCCGTGCGTGGTCGGGCGCGCTCGGCCGAACAACGCAACCTGCTGTCCTACCTGCGTGGACAGACCGACACCACCGAGGACGCCGACGGCGCGGACAAGCCCAAAGTGCTGCGCGGGGACGGAACCGACACCTGGGGTGCGGTCGCGGCGACCTTCGTCGACGACCACGGGCGGCGTTTCACCGCCTTCCGGCTCTACTACGCCGCGGCCCGCGTCACCCGATTCGCCGATGTGCTCAGTCGCATGTTCACCTTCGACGGCACCCTCGACCTGGCCGACCTGGCGCCGCTGACCACCACTCGCCCGTCGCCGTTCGCCCCCGCCCAGGTCAAGGCACGGATCCCCGGCGCCGTACACCACGAGCGGTACTCCACGTTCTCCCAGCAACTGTTCACCCGGCTGGGCATCGGCGCGGGCGGCGACGGCAGCAAGGCACTGCGGCTGCTGGCCCGCGTGCAGGCCGGCCAGCAGATCCGCACCGTCGACGAGTTGTACAAGGAGATGGTCCTCGAACGGCCCGCTACCTACGACGACGCCGACCGCGCCATCGAGCACTTCAACGCGCTCGAGGACGCCTACCTGACCATGCATACCGAGCAGCTCAAAGCCGAGATGCTCGCCCCGGTGAAAGCCTGGTACGACGAGCTGTGTCAGGCACGCGACCGGATCGGGGCCATCGACGGCTTCGGCCTGGATCTGGGCGCCGACTCACCCGTCGCGCTATGGGCGTTACGCACCGAGGACGCCCTGCTCACCGCCGCCGTCGACACCAACCGCAAGCAGCGTGACCACGCCGAGAAGGCCCTGGCCACGGCACAGCTCACACGCGCCGAGCAGGAGCGGGCCCTGACACAGGCGCAGGCCGACCACGACGCCGCAGGAGGGGGAACCCTGCGGCGGATCGACGACGACCTTCAGGTGGAGACCGCGCGCCGTAACGAACTCGACCAGCGCCGTACGGTCCTTGCCCGCGACACGGTCATCCTGAGCGGGCATCTGCCCGGCGGGTTGGACTCGGCGGCGGACTACCAGGCACTACGCGAGGCCGCGACGGCGTTGGTCGATGCCGCGGACTCCACAGCCGTCGAACTGCAGCAGCGTCGCGACAGAATTCTGCAGGAGCAGCAGTTCCCTCTTCTGCAGCGGCGAACCGAACTGAGGACAGAGCGGACGTCCTACGAGGGCCGTAGCGGCCGTGTCCCGCCGTGGCTCGACGCACTGCGCGCCCAGGTCGCGCAGGCGGCCGGGCTCGCGGCGGAAGAGTTGCCGTTCCTCGCCGAGTTGATCGACGTTGCCGACGGCCAGCAGCAGTGGCGCACGGCGATCGAGACCGTCCTAGGCGCCAGTGCACGGCTGCTGCTGGTGCCCGGAGACCGGCTGGAGGACTTCTCCCGGAAGATCGACCCGCTGCACCTGACCGGCCGGATCACGTTCGAAGGCGTCACGCTGCAACCGTGGAATCCGACGCGCACCGCAGCAGCCGACTCACAGCGGATCGCCGGAAAACTGCAATTCAAGGCCACCCCGTTCACCTCGTGGGTATTCGAGCACGTCAGCGACGCATCCCTCAACGCGCTTTGCGTGCCGACCGCAGCCGACCTGGCAGGGCACGGCTACCGGGTCACCCCCGCCGGGCAAACCCGACGGGGTCGCCGCGGCTCGCACGGACGCGCCGAACGGCACAACATCATCGGCTTCTCCAACACCGACACCCTCGCCGACATCGACGAGGAACTCGCCGACATCGAACGCGACCTGCGATCCACCGGGCAGGCGGTCAAGGCCGTCGAAGCCGAGCAGGGCACACTGCAGCGACGCATCGGCGCCTGCCAGGCGGTGGCCCGGTTGAGCTGGGATGACATCGACGTGCCCGGCTCGGACGAACGCATCGCCGCCCTGCGGAGGCAACGCCAGGCCATCCTCGACGACAACACCCGGCTCCAGGCCCTGCAGAAACACATCGAGGATCTGGAGGGCCAGGTCGAGCAGGCCCGCAACCAGGTGTACGGCTGCCAACGCCACCACAGAGAATTGAACGAGCTGTGGAACCAGCTGGTCGACCGGCAGGACGCGGTGGTGGGCGAGCTGCAGCGCCTGGACCGCGAACAGCGGGTCGTGCTCACCAACGAGCAGACCCGGGAACTGGATCGGCACTTCGCCACCGTCACCGCCGACCGCGACAACATCCTCGCCGACTTCCCCAGATACCTGGTCGCGCTCCGCCGACGACTGCGTGAGCAGGCCGATGTGTCCGGTCAACGGATCACCCAGCTCACTAGTCTCATCGAGGACCGGTTCATGCAGTTCCAGCACAACTGGTACGACCCCAAACTCGGCAAGACGCTGGACTCCTACGCCGACTACGCACGCCTCTACGACGAAATCGAGGCCACCGGCCTGCACACCCGTCGCGACCAGTGGCGACGCCGGCTGACCGACTGGTCCGGCGAGGACCTCGTACCGCTGGCCCATTCGATGGGCGACGCGATCGATGAGATCGAACGGCGCCTGGAACCGATCAACGCCATCCTCGGCGCACTGCCGTTCGGCGCGAACGCCAACCGTCTGCGCATCCGGATGCGCAGACAACGCTTCGAGCACGTCACCACGTTCCGCCGCGAGCTGGCCCAGCTTTCGTCCACGGCAACCACACATCTGGACGACCACGCCTTGGAACAGCGGTTCCAGGATCTACAGGCCTTCATGGACCAGATCCGAACCAAGGACGATCCGCGCGGCCTGCGAGCCACCCCCGGCCGCGGCGGCACGACGAAGACAGGCGCGGTTGAGCGCGACCGCGACCAACTGCTCGACGTGCGCAAACACGTCACCGTCACCGCCGAGTGCTACGACCAGCAGACCGGCCACCTGGTGTCCACCCACTCATCGCTGGGCGGCAAGTCGGGCGGCGAGTCACAGGAACTCATCGCGTTCATCGTCGGCGCGGCGCTAAGGTTCCGGCTGGGCGACGAACTGCGCGATCGACCGCGGTTCGCCCCGGTGTTCCTCGACGAGGGATTCATCAAAGCCGACGCCGAGTTCGCCGGCCGCGCGGTGCAGGCCTGGCGGGGGCTGGGCTTCCAACTCGTCATCGGCGCCCCGCTGGACAAGGTGACCGGCCTGGAACCGCACATGAACGCACTGCTGGTGATCACTACGGACACCCGGACACAGCGCTCGTTCCTTCACCCGGTCAAGGACCGCCAAGCCTTCCGCGACACCTTGGACAGCCTGGTAGCAGACAACGGCACCTCCGCCGCCACACCGGCCGATCCGGGCGGCCCGTCCACACCCGAAGACACCACAGGACGGGGCAGCAGCTGATGACCGGCCGAGCACGCGGCACGGCCCGCAGCGGCGATCGGACCATCACCGACCCGATCGCCGGGATCAGGACACCCCACCTGGTGGTTCACGACGTCCGACGACGCCTGGAACGCAGCTGGCCGGACACCGTCCTACGGGAGCACCACCGCCACACGCCCGGCGCGGGCCACCAGACACCACAGACCGAACCGGATACGACGGAGTCGGCGTTCGATGCTGGCCCGCCGGCATGGCCGCACGCGTTCCCGCTGGGACAGCCCGACGCCACCATGCTGGCAGCCCACTTCGGCGACGTCGTGGGCCTGGTCCGCGACTGGCGCGAGTGGGCCGATCGGCACGGCATGACGCTGCGCTGGCGGATACGCCGCGTCCACGGCACAGAACAGCACCTGCCTACCCATCTGCTCGTCGATGACATCGACACCGCCGCCCGCATCACTGGCTGGCACGACACGCTGGCCACCGCCCGCGCCCGCGCGCGGATCCTGCTACGTCGGAACCCGCTGCCGCGCTCCCCTGCCGCCGTGCTGCGCCAGGTAATCGACTACGACGAGGTGGACTTCGACCTGCTCAGCCGCGCTGCAGACTGGTTCGCTGAACGCGCCGTCACCGGCCCGCCCGCGCCGCTCACGCCTCGACAGGTGCCGATCGAAGGGCTGCACGCCAAATGGCTCAACACCCGGCACGCGTTGCTGCGCGAACTCGCCGGCGTCGACGAACTGCACCTGCTGCCACCCCACCCGCCCCGCCTACACCTCACCTACCTGGACCCTGCACACCTCGGTTCGGGCGGCCGCCGACACGACTGCGCCACCGTGGGCGACAACCTCCCTCTGCCCTATCCGCCAGTAGTGATCATCATCAGCGAGAACAAGGACACCGCGGTCCACTTCCCGCCGCTGACCGGCGGTATCGCCGTGGAAGGCAGCGGACGGGGCGGCACCACCGCAGCGTCCTTCACCTGGATCACCGACGCCCCCGCCGTGTTCTACTGGGGCGACATTGACCCCGACGGCTTCGAAATCCTCGCCGGATTCCGTGCCGCCGGAATCCCCGCACGGTCGCTGCTGATGAACCGCGCCGCTTACCAGCGTTGGGAACGCTACGGCACCAGCGTCGACCGCCACGGCAAGCCACTACAGCCACGCACCCCCAGCCCGACACCGCACCTGACCGCTGAGGAACGCTCCCTGTACGAGGATCTTTGCTCACCACAATGGACACGACACCGACGTATCGAGCAGGAGCGCATCCCGCTGCACACTGCGCTGCAGAGCGTCCGCACAGCCCTGGGCACCTCAGTGCGCTAGACATGCCGTTCATCAAGGCTCCCCATCCTGGGGCGCAACGGTGCGGAGAAACCCCCGATGCCGAGCACACGGCTTCGGGTGGTGGAGGCCGTGTGGAGCTTGTGCACCCACTCGGGCAGGTCAGGCGTCTCGCCAGTGACGGCCCAGCGGTGACCGCTACAGTATCCGCAAGTCGACGGGACTCGCCCCGCCGTCGCCATACTGACGACCACCTATGGCCCTTTCCCGGTAGTGCACCGAGCCCACCCGTGCCGCTCGCCAGGCGTCGTACCATCGCGGTACGCAGCTCTTCGCTCAACCACCTACTGGTCGTGAGAATGCGGGGCCGTCATGACGACGCGTGTGCTGTACGTCCCGGACAACCGCGAGTTGGACCTCTCCCGTCTCTCCGAGAGCGATTATCAGACGGTCTCCTCGCTGCGGGGCAAGATCGGGCGCGGCGACCGCGTGCTGCTCTGCCTGGAACCAGCGGTGTCTGGCCACGACGAGATGTTCGTCCGCAGGCGCGACGGCAAGTACTACGCGAGCCACTTCGCGGGCGGCGGCCATGGCACGCATGAGATCGTCCGAGAGAGCGACGAGCACAAGCGGCAGAAAGAGTATTGGCACCGGGCCGGCGACGACGCCGGCTACCGCAGCGACACCGAGTTCACGACGAGCACCGGGAGCATCCTCGACGTCGCCATCCATGGGCCCACCCCTACCGGCGTGGAGGTCCAGCTCTCCCGCATCAACCTGTCGACAGCGAGTGGCCGCACCGCTCGATCACATCGAGCCGGCTGGTTGTCGCTGTGGTTCACCCCCGCAGAGCGCTTACCGAAGTGGTTCCACCGGGTGCCCTCGGTGGGCTGCAACCACATCCCGTGGGACAACCTTCCTCCCAGGGGCTCGGCCGTGGCCACCGGTCTGCGCCGAGTCGACATCGCCAAGTGCACCGTGCACAACTTCAAGACATGCCCGACCAACCGCCGCCACTGCGGTGGCGATCACCCGAAGCTCAACCCGTGGGCAGGTCTGACGCTGGATCACGTGGCGGCTCTGGTCCCCGCTGGCAAAGCGGTGCCACTCATGACCACCGGCCGGATCGTGTACCTGGTCCCACCGAACGACCTGCGACTCTACGAGTCGCTGACCGGAGGCCCTGCCCGCTACACCCCGAAAATACCGTCGGAGACCGACCGCGCCTCGTCAGAGCCCACCGATTGCTACAACGCGTCGCACCTTGCCGACTCGAGCGTGGAGTGTGAGGGGTGTGGTGAACACCTTCTGTGGAGGCGCCCAGGCCGAGTCCTCTGCGAACGCTGTAATCCGATCATGCACCTACCGACCAGCCCTTATTCACTCTGAGCGCTGACAGCGTCAGCCGAAGTCCGCCTCGCCAACGGCATATACGCCAACCATGTTTCGGCCAGTTCCCACGCCGTCGTGGCCAAGGAGCCGAAGACGAGACGAGGCGCAGCCGCCGGATCGGCAGTCCTTCGGACCAGCGTTTCCGACCGCTTCCTCAGGCCGGACGGCACGACGCTTTTCTTGCCCCACTGAGCCGATATGCAGCACTGCTGATCCAGCGCGACACAAGTTGCCGGTTCAGTATGTCTTCGTTCCCGACTTCGACGAATCCGGTTCGACGATATACGCTCATTAAATCAACCAGGAATTGGTACGGCATGCTCGCTGTCACATCTACATGCACCCCGACGACGTCCTGAGCGATAACATACGTCTACCGCAGCCGGATCGCCATAACTTCGATGCAAACACCGGTGGCGCGCTGATCAGCGAAGACGAACTCTTCTACGGTCTGCGAAAAGGCCAACTCAGAGGCATGTCGAAGCCGTGCGGCCCCGCCGCGACGAGGACGGCATGACCATCAATGATCTGGAGTGGCCCATTCCCGGCCGCGTGACGTCAGGTCGATCGACGAGCTGGTGACGTGTCAGCCCGCGGCCATCAGGCCGTCGAACTCCTCCAGTGTCACGAACGCCATGAGCGGCCGTGGCACGAAGGCCGCCGGGCTCGGGCGCCGTGTGACGAACAGTCCTTGGACGGACGTCGGCATCGGTACGCCCAAGGCGTCCGCGACTGCCGTGCAATCCGCCGCGACGGTGTCCACCTTGGCCTGCAACTTGCCGACTTCGCCCTTCTTCGGATCGTAGAACTGCCGAACCGCGCGTTTGATCTCGGCCGGGGTGAACACCTCGGCCAGATCCTTGTCGTCGATGACCCACAGGACGCCCTTGTCGGGGTGCATCGCGATGTGGTCGATCTCGCCGGGCAGGGCGGCGAGTCCGATCGTGTGCGCGTGGTGGGGCTTGATGCGGCTGCGTACCATGAACCCCATCTCCCGCAACCGCTCGTCGACCTGGTCCTCCAAGACCCTGGTGCGCTGCAATCGAACCTGGTCGATAGCACTGCGCACCGTCGGACAGCGGTCCAGGCGGCTGGTCGGCCACGGCAGCAGGCCGTCGGTGAGGTAGCCGCTGGTGACCCGTCCCGTGGCCGCCGAGTTCCAGGGCAGGACCAGCACCGTGTGCTCGGTCAGCCGGATCAGGGGTCGGGTGAGGAGCCGGTGGTCGCGGGCCCGCGCTTTCCACGGTTGCACGCGTTCAGCGGCCAAGTCGGCGCCAGTCAGCGTCAGGGCCGCCAGCGCGGCTTGCGCCTGCGCACGGTCGACGTCGAGTTGGTCGACCAGCTCGGTCTCGACGTCGACGAGCGCGACTTCCGCAGTCGGGTGTTCGTTGGTGACCGGCCAGGCGCTGAGCACCGTGCAGGCGCCCAGCAGCGCCGTGGCGGTGCAGCCGAGGTCGGTCAGCATCGCCGGATCGACCTAGGCCAGGATCTCCCTGGGGTCAGGGCCGCGTCCCTGCTCGGTATCGGGTCGCGTGGTCGTCCGCTGGTAATGGCGTTGGCGGGCGTCGTTGAACGCCTCGATGTCGACGGCCGTGGACTCCCCGGTGTGGAGGGTGATCTCGAAGCGGTCGGACACGTCGGTCACTTCGCCGCTCATCTCGTGCAGCAGGGCGTCGGCGCGGGTGGTGGAGTCGACGAACAAACCGGCCAATGCCAGCAGGTGGGCCCACTCGATGTCATCGGGTTCAGCTGTGCCCTGCCGATCGGCCACCAGGGCGAGTTCCATCAGCGTCGCCAGAACCGCCGACTGCTTGACCAAAGGGCTCTCGCCGTCCGGTTCGAGTACCGGATCACCGGTCTCCGACAAGCGCGGTGGCATCTGCGTACGATTCGAACGTTGACGTCGGTGCGCCTCGCGTGTGAAGGCGACTGCTTCGATCTCCTCCGCAGCCCGGTGCAGCACCGCAGAGGCGTCGAAGCGTGCGAACCTCTCTTCCACCTGGTGACGCAGCCAGGGCAGAATCACCTCCAATTCGAGTGCCCTGGACTCGGCGTGGTCGCGACGCCCCGCCGCTTGTCCGCTGCGAACCAGGTGGACGCCGAGCAGCCTGTTGGCCTGCGACACCGCCCACCCCGGCACCGGCGCGGGCCGCCGCATGTCGAGAGCCTCGTTCAAGGTGGTCTCGGCCGAGACCACCAGCACTCGGGTCGCGGTGGGCCAGGCGGCGGCCAAAGACTCGATCGCCGCTGCTTGATCGTTGCCGCAGTTGCGCAGCAACGCGGTCGTGATCAGCTCACCGAGTCGGCGCTGAACGTATCCGGGGTTCTCGACCTCATGGTGCTGCAGGGAGGAAGTCCACCGGATGACGATCCCGCCCTCACCGCCCTCACCTCCTTCCAGTGTCAATGGTTCGCCAGAGGCATCCTCGTACGCGAACTCGACCACCAGCCGATCGAGGCCGCAAGCACGCAGTACCGCTATGGTCTCGTCTCGCAGTTGCAGCGCCACCCGGCACGCCGTCCCTACCATGTCGAACGCGAACGCCACCAGATGCGATGGCATCGACCCCCGCAGGACCTCGGCGAACAGCGGCCCGTGCCACGGATCCGCACGATCGAGCAGACCCAACGCCCACACGGTCCTGTCCGCGGACACGAAGCTGACCGGATCGCCCTCCGACATGACGACCGCCAACTGGTTGACCGGCGGCAGGCCGAGCCGGTGCAACGCCCACTCCAGCGGGACCCGCCGCCCCGCCAGCTCCCACTCCTCGTCACCGACCTGGTGCAGGGCGACCATGATGCCGGTGGGCGGCAACCCCGCGCGATGCAGCGCCTGACCGTTGGCCCGCCACGTCTGCCAGGTATTCACCGGCTCCCAACCGAACATCTGCACATCCGCGTTGGTGACCACCTGCTCGTGGAAGAACGCCCACAGCTCGTCCGAACGCTCACACGTCTTGACGATCCACGCCAGGTCCTCCAGAGAAATCATCGCGACCGGCTCGGTCACCCCGATGAACGAGGTGCCGATCAGCGCGGTCACCACCACCCGCACGATCTCCACATCCTCCGGCAGGGTCAGCGGCCCGGCATCGGTGGGCACGGTGACGCCCGGTGTGATCGCGGCCAACGCGGTCTCGGCCTCACGGACACCACCCTCAGGTCCAATCTGCGCCGCGACCGCAAGAGCCAGGACGTGGCGTCGCCCGTAGAAGATGAGCATCACCGGCCCCGCAGGTCCCTGGAACACGTCAGCGGGCGGAAGATCGTGCAGCGAGTGCAGCAGCTTGCCGACCTCACCCCGCGCGATCCGCAGCCACTCCTGCTGCGACCGCCACGACCGCGCCGCAGCCCGGGCAGCCAACTGCGCGATGCCGGACTCCCACGCCTCGGTCACGTACGGCAGCGGAAGCGCATACCGCGCACCACCAGGACCGGACACTGCAACAGCCCTACCGAAGCACGTGGTCATCATCCGCAGGTCGACCTCCAGCCGACCCAGCGGGATCGTGCCCCACTCCAGCGCCTTGCGCTGTTCCTCCGTCGCCTCCGGTCCCAGCGCAGTCCACAGCAGAACTTCCTCAGCGGCCCGCATTTCCTCAGTGCCAACCACCGGGAGGTCCCCAACCTCCGGTTCGCCGTCCGCAGGCCACGCAGGCGCCAGGATCTCGACCACCCGCTCGGTGTGCATCAGGAACACCTCGACCCAGTTATTCACACCGAACCCCACCATGCGCCTCAAAGCCGGGTCCACAGCCTGGGCGACCAGCTCCGCCGTCCGCAGCGACGCCAACGGACGCTCCAACATCCCCGGATACAACCGGTACGGCCGGCCGAGGAAGACCCCCACGGCGGGCACTCGCGGATCCCAAGGAACCTCGTCCTCCAACGACGCCGCGGGCCCGGCCAACGCCACCAGCGACTCCATCAGCTCACGCATACCACCCACCGCCCGCACCGCAGGACGCCGCTGCACCGCCGCCCGCAACGCCAGCCTCACCGCATACGACAAAGTCAAATGCCGGTGCATCCCCAACGGCGAGGACACGATCACGTGTACGGCAGCCAACAAATCACCGAAACCGGACAAGGCAGCCAGCACCGCACGCTCATGCTTCCGACGCTGACGAAGCAGCTCCTGCTCACCCGACTTCGCCTTGCTCCTCCGGCCGCCCATGACGCCCTCCCACCCGCGATCCACCCGCAGACGAAGCCAGTCCGCGGTTCCGGGCACCGTACGCCACCGCACCGACAATGTGGACAGTCAGCGGATCACGAAACGTAACGAGATCGCACCGAAGGCGGGTCGCAAATCCGTAGAACGGAATGGATTTTGCGTCGCCCGAAGTCAATCAACCGCATTTCGCGACTCGGGCTTCCGACCGACCAAGGAGCACCCTCCCGACCGAACGGCGACTACCGAGTGCGACCGTAAAGACCCCTGCCGATTTCACTGGACGAAAGTTCGAGTGGGAACTTTCCCACTCTTGCGACGACACCCCAGACCCCTGCTAAGCTGGACTTATGAGCCACTCCCCTTCGAGGCGAGTGGGAAATTCCCCACAGATGCGTGTTCGGGCAAATCGGACACAGTTTTACCCCACGGGTTCGATCTTGCTTTTATCAGATCGAACCCGTGGTTTCGTCTTTATGCGGCCCGCAGGACCGGGCGGAGCGTCTCGACCGACACTCCGTCGGCGGTGCACACGATGATCACATGGCGGGCGCGGAGCTGCGCGGCAACCCGGCTCGGGCTCGCGGCCACGGGCATGTGCAAGGCATGGCTGATCCTGGTGATCAGGTGGTCCTCGCGCAGGTACAGCGTGGCCAGGGTGTGCCCGGTACGGGGACCGGTGCGGCCGTGGCGGCAGCGGTAGCCAGCACGGCCGTGCACCCAGTGGCTGTCCATCCGCCGGCCACAGACGCCGCAGCGCAACAGCCCGGCGAACAAGTACTCGCGGGACTCTCCCTCCCGGTTAGGGCGGTTCGAGCGCAGTCGCTGGACTGCGACGAAGTCGGCTTCGCTGACCAGTTGGGCGTGGGAGCGCTGCCGGGAGACGACCCAGCGGTTGCTCGGGTTCCACCTGGTGACGCGGCGCCGCCTGCGCTCGCCGGGAGTGTGATGGTCGTGGTCGACGCTCTGCCGGTTCCACACCTGCCAACCGGTGTAGCGCGGATTGGACAGGATCGACGCCACCGACTGCGCGGTCCACCGACGACGTGTCCGATGCTGGTTGCGCTCGGGGTCATGCTCGGCCGGGCATGGCGTACCTTGCCGGTTGAGCGTGACGACCAGGTCCTGCACGCTGCGCCCGGCTCGACGCTCGGTGAACAGCCACCGCACCGTGGGTGCGGTGTCCGGGTCGGGCTCCAGGCGGTAGACGCACCGACCGCGACGCGCCTCGGCCAGGTTCGGGTGCGCGCCTGCGGGCACCAACCGGTAGCCGTAGGGGGCACGCCCGCCCAGGTAGCGGCCGTGATCACGGGTCTGAACACGCATGGCGGCCATCGCCCGGTGCCGGGCGCGTACGACCTCGCGGAGCGCCTGCGCGCCCAGCATCCGGATCAGTGCCCGGTGCTCGGCGTTGTCCAGGTCCAGCGGACCGCCCGCCTCGGGCAGCCACACCTGTACACCGTGTCTGCGGCACAGCGCCACGACGTGCTCGATCTGATCCCCGGCGAACCCGCGCTCGAACTCCCCCACCACGATCGCGTCGAACCCGCGATTCGGATCCCGGATCGCCGCCAACAGCTCCGCCGCTTCCGGCCGATCCCGCCACCGATCACGCCGTGGCCTCCCGGCGTCGAAGAAGCTCACCACGATCCGGCCGTGCCCGGCGACCAGGTCCTCGCACACCTCCAACTGCCACGCCCGCGAGGTCTCCGGGTCCTGGTGCTCAATGGTCGAGGTACGGCCGTAAAAGGCGAACCGCAACCCGTCTACCACGGCAGGTCCTGGATGGACTCCGCGGGCACCGTAGGCGTCGTCCTCGGTCCACAGTCCCATCCAGTCGGTCAGCACATCTCGGTCGCACAAGGCCGCCACGATCCGCCTCCCTCGTCCACACTCGAACTTCGAGGCTGGCACGGTGGCAAGAACATGGATTGGGACAGGCCCGATCGGCCGCACACCATCACCCCGCTGTCCGATCCGGGCCGTCACGACATCGACGCCCCGACAACGGGATCACGGACACAACCCGCGATCGAGTGACCTCGCCGGCTTCGTGGCTGTGTTGTCGGCACTGCCCCCGGTCAGGAGGACGTGTCGTCGCGGTCGGTCGTGAGCAGCTCGGTGAGTTCCTCAGTCACCCAGTCGGGCAAGGTGACGACGGCGGTGTCGGGTTCCCCTTCGATACGGCGTCGGGACTGTTCATCGAAGATGGCGCGGGTAAGCCAGTACAGGAGGTCGTCGTCGAGGACGTCGGGGGCGTGGGCGGCGATGTCGGCGAACCGATCCGCGTCGGCGAACAACTCCAGCGCCGTCCGAGGCAGCTTGCCGACCTGTGCCCCATTCTCGATCACCAGTCGAGTGAGGGTCTCGAAGTGCCCCGAGCCCCACCAGTCGCCGACGGACTCGGTGCGCGAGCCGTGCATGCTCAGCAACGCCAGCACGGTCTGCGGTCCGAGTTCGTCCTCCGCGCGCTGCCACAGGTCCACCTGGCCGTGGATCGAGGCGAGGATCGGTTCCCAGCCGTCATCGAACAGCCCGACCAGGGCGCGGCCGTCGGCCAGGCGCCGACCAGGGAAGGTCAGAGCCAGGCGCACGGCGGGCCAGTCGACACCTTCGAGGTGCACGTGGGGCAGGACCGCCCGGGTGGCGGCGATGTTGGCACGTGCCATCGTGAGGTCGTCGACCTTGTGGTGCCACTCCTCGACCACGCTCTCCCGGCGCCAGCACCACTCCGCGATCCCCCGCGCCGCGGCCGACGGCACCGCCGCAGGCACGATCAGCGGATAGGCGCGCATCCCCGAGGCGATCCGCCAGGAGAACTCCTCGCCCAGCGACGCATACACCCCGGCGAGGTCGTCACGCCCACGGTGACGTATGGCCGCGTCATGCACGTAGTCGGCCCGGAAGGACATGACCAGATCGGCGTGCAGGAAGGTAGCCGGTTCGGACAGCCGGATCCTCGTGGCATCCAGCAGTCCTGCGGCCGCGAACGCCCGACGTGCGGTCTCGGCACGAACGGCCTGCGAACTCTCGCCGGCCAGGTCTACGGTGATCTCCTCGTCAAGCGGGAACAGCGGCGGCAACAGTCCGTCGTCCCAATCCCAACCCTCGGTCGGGTCCGCGACTACCAGCAGACCCGTCACAGGATTCCACGACACAAGCAGGTGGAAGCCCGACCGCTCCAACTCGACGGTGACCTCCGCGACCTCGGCACCTCCCCGGTCCGGATCTTCGTCGTCGTACCACTCCTCGACCGTGGCCTCCGACCAGCCCGCCCGCACCAATGGAGCGACCAGACGACGCAACAACAGCCGCCCCTCCGCCTCCCGGGACCGTGGAGGCACGGCACCCGAGATCGCGGAACCCACCGCGTCCTGTTCACCCTCGGACATGGCCGCTCACCGTAGTGCATCGTCGGTCAGCACCGAACCCCGCGACGACAGGGCAGGCATCAGACCTCCAACGACTTCGATCCCTCGGTGCCCGCAGGCAATGGTCATATCCTTCTCGCGCAGAAACACCACCATGTCGGCGCCCACGGCTGGCCGCGCGAAACCCGCGGACGCCGCAGCAACCGGGATGTCTTCCAGCAGACGATCCTCACGCCAGTACAGCGGCCTGGGCCCATCCGCCAGGCGTGGGCGGGCACTGCTGTAGCCGTGACGGCACCGATAGCCGGGACGTCCGTGCACCCAGTGCGCGTCCATCCGCCGCCCGCACACCCCGCACACCACCAAACCCGACAACAGGTACCGACGTTCACCGCCGTCGTCGTTGGGGCGTCGGGCGCGCACGTTCTGGGCCGCGGTGAAGTCGCGCATACTCACCAACGGCGTGTGCACGACCTCCAGTGAGATCGCCCAGTCCTGCGGCTGGTTCGGTACCTGTCCCGGCCGTCCGGTGTGCAGGTCGACCTCGTCGCGGTCGTTGGCGACCCTGTTCCAGACCTGACGGCCGGTGTAGCGCGGGTTCTCCAGGATCGTCTGCACCGACTGCACCCTCCATCCCTCACCCGAGCGGTGCCGGTTACGCCCTCGATCCGCCGCCGACGGGCACGGCACACCACGCTCGTTCAGCTCACGGGCGATCCCTGCTACCGACACCCCGCTCAACCGACGGGCGAACATCCACTTCACGTATCCGGCGGTGCGCGGATCAGGTGCGAGCTTCTGCGCACGGCGTCCCCATCGAGCATCTGCACGCCTGGGATGCGGTCCGCCGTCGACCAGCATGTACCCGTACGGCGGACGTCCACCCAGATAGCGGCCCAACTCGGCCTGCGCCTTCATCGCCGCCAGTGCCCGGTTGCGCGCCCGGATCACCTCCCGCTCCGACTGCGCACCCAGAAACGTCATCAACCGACGGTGCTCGTCGTCATCCAGGTCCACTCGGCCACCGACCTCCGGCAGCCACACCTGCACCCCGACCGCACGCAGCAGCGGTACCAGCTCGTCGAACTGACGACCGCAGAACGCCCGCTCGTACTCGCCCACCACGATCGCGTCGAACCCGCGGTCCGGGTCGGCCAACGCCTCCAACAGCCGCGCCGCCTCCGGCCGGTTGGACCACCGACGCCGTCGCGAGGCGCCCTCGTCGAAGAACTCCGACGCGACCACCCCGTACCCGGCGACCAGGCGCTCGCACACCTCCCGCTGCCACAACCGCGAGGAGTACCGGTCCTGGTACTCCGAGGTCGACATCCGCCCGTAGAACGCGAACCGCAACCCAAGGTGCACGTGCGGGTCCTGCGAACGCCTCCGCTCACCCTTACGCTGTTTGCCCTGCAACCAGCCGTCCAGTAGATCCTGATCAGTCATGGATGTCGTCATCTGTCACCTTCGCCGACGGGCAGTGGATGCCCTACGTGACGACTCCGTACCGGTGGGCTGACGCAAACTCATGGAATTGACACCCGAACAGTGCACTGCCTACACCCACATGGCGGCACACCGCCTCGTCCGGCGGACGAGCGAATCCAGCCGGTCCGGGCGAAGGGGACTTCGTCCGTGACAGCCGGGCCACCGCCGCTCCTCCGCGGTTCGGGAAGCAACGGCGTCGCCTCCGGATGACACGGCTTCCGACTGCGGCGTCATGTGATGCCGAGTCGGGTCACTCGCGGGATCGGTCGATGACCACCGAGCTGGGCAGGCGGGTCCACTCGCCGAGCAGCTTCGCGCAGGCCGCCCAAAAGGTCGCGGGCGGCCTGCGTGGTCTCCACCAAATCGTGCCTTCTGCTCGCCGAGTCCCGCCAAAGGCAGACGCCCAAGGTCGTTGCCCGCGGGTCCGCGTCGCGGATGACGGCCCGGCCGGGCGCGCGACCGCTAGGGTTCGCGGATGGCGACCAGTAGCGGCGGGGGATCGGCAGCGGCTGGCGGCTTCCGGTTCGAGATACAGGTGGGCGCGTTGCTGGCCGCGCACGTGGTGACGGGAACCCGCCTGCCCACCAGTGCCACGCGGCCATGGCCGCGCACCGCGGGCTGGCTCACCCATGTGGGCTTGCAGGCCGGTTATCCCGTCGACGACATCGTGGCCTTCACGGACAACGAGGGCTTCATCGCCGTACAGGCGAAGAAAGGCCTTAAGCTCGGCCGGACGGAAGAGTCCCCGCTGGCACAGGCACTCGAGCAGGCGGTCCGGATGTTCCGTCGGAAACCGCCGGGCGCGGCAGCGGAACCGGGAACGGAACGGGAGTGGAACCCGACGATCGACCGCATCGTGATCGCGACCGACACGGATGCTCCCGAACCGATTCGTCGCCACCTGGTGACCGTGGTCAACCGGCTCGCGACGGCGCCCCCTTCCTCCGGTGAGGAGCAACTGGCCAACAGTGCGGGCGAGCGGACGGCGCTGGCGGTCTTCACCGGGCACGTGCGACGACTGTGGCGACAGCAGGCCGGCTCGGAGATCGCGCGCGAGGATCTTCGCGCATTCTGTTCGGTGTTGCGGGTGATGGCGTTCGACCTCCAGCCGGGCGGACGGGACCTGCAGACCGTGCACGCCATGCTGGGCAGGACGATGACCGATGCTTCCCAGGTCGACACAGCCTGGCGCAGTCTGCTGGTGACCTGCGAAAACCTCTCGGCCGACCGGACGTTCACCAACGCCCAGGAGCTGCGCGGCGAGCTTGCCGCCGACGGACTCGACTGCAGGGAGATCCTCCACCCCCCGGACGAGGCCGGACCGGTGTTCGCTCCGGATGCCGTCCTCCACGGCCCTCTCGCCGACGGTGCGCTGCGCGACCGGCTCGCCGAAGCCGACAAGCTGTCGAAGTCCGACCCGCGGGCCGCCGCCCGGCGGTACAAGTCGGTGATGGCCGACCTGCAGACGGATGGCTACCTCCACCAGGCCGCCGGCCTGCAGCCGCAGCTGACGCGGGCACTGCGGGCAAGCGGACAGCACGATGCCGCGATGCGCGCGGCCGTCGCTGCCGCCTGGGGGCCGGTGCGGCGTGGAGAGGTACCGTCCCAGTTCCCGGACGAGTTCAAGCTGGTCGACGAGCTCCGGCACTCGCCGAACGCCCGTGCGCGTGTCGGCACGGCGGTGTACGCGGTGTTGCGGTACGAGGCCGGAGACATGTCGTTGCCGGATGCGGCCGAACGCGTCGCAGCCGTGCGCGATGACGACGAGTTCGCCGGGGAGTTGTTGCTGTGGCTGGCCGAAGAAGCGATCGCCGCCGGTCTGCCCGAGCTCTTCGAGAGCCTGGGCGACCGCGCCCTCGGGCACGCGGCGGCGGCGCCCGACGAAGCGGCGGAGTTCGCCGGGCGCGTGCGTATCGCCGTCGCGGAGTGCCGTCGGGACTGGTCGCCCCTGTTGGCCTCGGTCGAGGCGGACTGCGGTCCCGAGCTGTACGTGTTGGCCCGTGCCCGACACGGGCAGGCGCTCGCACGGGGCAACGACCTCGCGGGCGCGGTCGAGAACTACGAGCAGGCCGTCGCGGCCGGCACTCGTGAGCGGATGTACGCCGAGGTGCGCACGTGGTTGTACGACCTGCGCAACCTGCGTTTCGCCCTCGGTGGGCCCGGCATGGGCTACGAGACGCACCACACTGCGCAGTCGCTTCCCCGCAGTCATAAGCTCACCGTGTTCGAGGGCAAGGAACAGCTGCTGGCGCGCGGTCTGGAAGCCCTCGCCTCCGAACAACGCGACCGGGCCCACCGCGTGTTCATGCGCCTGAGGCACCGCATGTCGACCGGGGCGGCCCTGGCCAACCAGCGCCAGTGCGACACGAGCCTCGGCGACGCCCTGGGCGACGACAACGTGCCGTTGGCCGTCGACCGCTATCTGCGCGGTACCGAGCACAAGAAGGCCACGGCGCTGTTGCGGCAGCAACCCGACACCGAACTGGTGCCCGAGCAGGCGTGGGTCGACGGACCGGTATGGCAGGCCAGGGCAGCGTACGAGTTCCTCGGCGCGCACGGTGATCTGGTCGCCGAGCAGCATGCGCGGGAGTTGTTCGAGAAGTTGGAGGGCAGGCTGATCACCACGGGGCCCATCCGCGGCTGGGCGACCCTGGGTGCGAACGAGACGCTGCTGACGGCGCTGGCCGCCTTGGTGTGGGCCTCGCCGCGGGACGCGGCGGGCAGACTGCTCGCCCGCCTGGCGCCGGTCGCCGGGAAGGGAGGACTGCGGCGCTCGATCGAGTCACACGTCGACCTCCTGCTGGGGTGCGCCCGGGTACATCCCGACCTCGTGGCCGACGCCGCGCACCAGTTCTCCGACCTGCTGTGCGTGACGGAGAAAGCGGTGTCGGAAGCGCTCGACCGGGCCTTGGAGCTCCTGTCGCCGGCCAAGGAGTACCTGGTCGAACGGCTGTCACGTGCGGTCGAGACGGGCGAGGCGCCGTGGCTCATGCCCGTGCTCGGGGAACTGGAGGTGAGGACACCTGTCGTGGTCGAGCACGCCAACGCGGCGCTGGAGGCCGCGGCGAAACCACGCACCTACACGCCGGGCTCCGCGGGGTTCGGCAGTGACCTGGTCAGCGTGGCCGGCCTCTCCCACCTCGGCGCCCCGGATCGACGTGACCGCTTCGTGGCCGCCATGCTCGACATCGCGCTGGAACCGCGGGAACTGAACGTCGAGCGCCGCGAGGCGATCGACGCCATCGCCGCCGTCGCCCAACGATGCGGCGCCGCATCGCTCGACACCGACCTCCGCGCCACGATCCTCCAGGCCGTACGACCGATCGCCGGCGGACAGGGGGTCGGCAGCGACGAGGGTCTTTTCCCGCGACGGCTGGCTTCCCCGAAAGAGCTGGTGCTCGCGGCGAACAGACTGCTGGTCATCCTCGCCCCGGACGAGCAGGAACGCGACCGGATCGCCCGCAACCTGTTGCTGACCCTCATGGACGGTGACATCGAGAACCCCCGGCTGTTGCAAAGCGCGCTGGCCCAGGCTCCGGCCGACACCTTCAAAAACGACCTGCTCGCGCTCGCCGCATCACGTTCTCCCTCGATCCGTGCCTTCGCCGCCCACTGTTGGGCAGAGATCGACAGCGGCGATGAGGGCATCGGCCGACGACTGGCTTCCGATCCCGCCGGAGTCGTGCGCCTGGCGCTGGCCCATGGGCTCACCAGCACCGCCAGGACCGACATCGACGACATCCGCGAGGTCCTGAGCGGCGACTGCCGGTTCACCGTCCGCGCAGAGATCCAGCACACACGCCCGGACTTCACCGCCGGAGCGCCCACACAGACACCGCAGGAGGGCAGCAGGTGAAGGACATGATCAGCACAAGCACCCGCGGCCTGTTCCGCAGCCTGATGACCGACAGCTCAGTCGGCGCCATCAGCACGGCGTTCCAGGACGAGGGCTTCGCCCCCAACCCGGACTGCCGCTACGACGACACCAGCGTCCGACGCACCACCACCCAGCAGTACCTGGAGTCCGTCGACTGGACCCATCCGGGGCACATCGCCCGCGTCTGCCGGGTCTTCGAGCGGCTGCTGATCGACTGGCCCGACGGTCCCTACCTCCAGCGCTTCTACGATTCCCTGCGCAGGGACGGGTGCACGGTCGACCACCCCGGCACCGGGCTGATCACCCCACCCGCCGACCGAGGCCCGCTACGGCCGCTGCGATCCCTGGCCACGCTCACCGACCCCACGGCCATCCAGGAGCAACTCGACCGCATCCAGCGCGCGATCCCCGATGACCCCGCACTGGCCATCGGCAGCGCCAAAGAACTCGTCGAGAGCACCGCCAAGGTCGTGCTCCTCGAACGAGGCCGCCCCGTCAACGACAAGGACGACCTGCCCGCCCTCGCTCGGGCCGCCCAGGAAGCACTCGGGCTGCACCCCTCCTCGACCGCACCCGGCCCCGACGGCAGCGACGCGGTCAAGAAAATCCTCGGCGCGGTCACCACCATCACGGCCGGACTGGGCGAACTGCGCAACCGCGGCTACGGCACCGGACACGGCACTGCCGCCGCCCGCGTCGGACTCCGCCCACGCCACGCACACCTGGCCGTCAACGCCGCGGTCACCTGGTGCCAACTCCTGCTCGACACCCTCGCCGACCCCGAAGCACCCTGGCGCAAAACCACCGTATAGGGAGGAGGAACAATGGAACAGGAAACAGCGCTAATTAGCGCCTGACCAGGGCATACACCGGTTGACCATAACCCGTTCGCTGCTGAAGTTCGCCCCGATCCCACCACGGTGGGCGGACGAGAGGCAGCAGGAGGGCGCAGTACCCGTTGAGTTCCTGTCCGACGACCAGGCCGCCGCCTACGGCCGTTCCACCGGTGGGTTCGCCCGCGCCGAGCTGGAGCGGTACTTCGTCCTCGACAACGTCGACCGGGCGCTGGTCCAGACCAAGCGCCGCGACCACAACCGGCTCGGCTACGCCGTGCAGCTGGCGACCGTATGCTACGTCGGCCGCTTCCTCGACGACCCGCTGGAGGTGCCAGGTCTATCTAGTGAGCGGTGTGTCCGGCGTTGTTGATCAGTAGTTCTCGGCGTTCGGCCAGCGGTCACCGAACGTGATGGCGAAGGCGTTCAGCACAGGCTTCCAGCACATCATCACCTGCGTCCCCGTCCTGACGGGCCACCAGCGGCGAAGGTACTGCGGATCAGATGCACGATGCAGGTCTGGACCACGGTCCGCTGCCACACGTTGGCACCACCTCCGGTAGGCCCTTGACCGTCGCAGACCAGGAAGAACACGTCCCCGACGCCGCGGTTCTTCAGATCGACCAGCACGCCCGTCGGAGAACTCGGCCCCCTCGCCGCCGGCGGCCATCCACAATCCGAGCACGTCCTCGCGCCCATCCACGGTCACCCCGATCACGGCATGGACCGGCCGGTTGGCGACCTGGCCGTCACGGACCCTGACCACGATCGCGTCGAGGAACACCGCCGCGTAGACGGCGTCCAGCGGGCGGGCGGCCCAGTCGTTCATCTGCGCCAAGACCTTCTCGGTGATGCGGGAGACCGTCTTCTCCGACACCGGGGCGCCGTAGATCTCCCCGGTGGTCACTCCCCTGGTGTACAACGACGATACGATCTCGTCGAGTCGGTGAGACGACGCTGCCGCTTCTTGACGATCTGCGGCTCGAAGCTGCCTTCCCGGTCGCGGGGCACTTCGACCTCCACCTCGCCGGCAGCGTCCGAAATCACCGTCTTCGACCGCGTGCCGTTGCGCACATTGGTCGACTCACAGCCCGGTTCGGCCCGGTTCTTCTCGTGCCCGGGATGCTCGGTCATCTCCTCGGCCAGGGCGGTCTCCAGCACACTCTTAATGAACAGCTTGAGCAGCCCGTCCGGGCCGGTCAGCGCCAGCCACCGAGCCTGCCTCGGCCACCACCACCGCCGCCGCGGCGGCCTGCTCCGGCGACAGCTGGCGACGGCTGCCGCCCGGTCCCGGTCCTGCTCTTCCTCGTCCCCACGAGCTCAGATGTCATCACTTACAGTGCCCATCCCGCCGGACCTCCGACTGGGCATGTCGGGCCGAACACACCGATCTTGCAACAGTCCCGCTGAGGTCGGCATCCGACGCACGGCGGGCAAGGGGGTCACTTCCGGTGCGGTGCCGGTCCTCGGGTGCCTGACCTCAGGCGGCATTCCGGGTTGCGGCCTCTTCGTCGAGACGGCACAACAGTGAACAGGCGAGCATCGATGCCTGCACCGCGTTGCGACGGCTGTACTGGCGAGGGCTCACGGTGTGGGCCGTCGCGTTGCGACTGAAGGTGTTCGGCACGACGTCTCCGTCCTCGACGAAGAACTGCTGGTACGTCTGCCACATGGGAGCGAACGCGATGAACTGACGGACCGTGAACTCGTCGTAGGCGTCCTTCGTGCGCCTGCCCTTCCGGTCGGGCGTGAACTTGTATCGGTCCTTCTTGAAGTAGGCGCTGAGGACGGCGTCAATGAGCGAACCGGCGAGTGCCTGCGCAGCCTCCGTGTGGCCGGCATCGAGGGCGTCGAGCGCGGCCACGGCGAAGCGGACGTACGGGGCGACGGCCGTCGTCGTGCAGGCTGTGACCACCTCGCGGCAGTCCGCTGAGATGGTCCTCCAGCGTCGTCCGAGAATACCCCTACGTTTGCTCGCGCTGTCGGCGCGGATCAGTGCCTCTGCCGTAGAGGCGCGCGGCACCCCGTAGAGCGGTATGCCGTCGACCATGACGACCTCTTCCACCTGCTCCAACCTCAGACCTTCGATGTCCTGCAGGTTCGGTGGATAGAACGTCCACTTGAGGTTGGCAAGCGACGGTCCTATGGCCTTCAGCCAGGATGCCTGTTGCGCGGCGAACCGTGACGCGACCTCGGCGAGCGTGCCGCCGAGGCCGAAGTCGATGTTCCTGGTCAACTGCGAGGCGATGCGGTTGAGGTTGGACTGCTGTAGCCCAGTGGTCCGGAAGATGTCGCTGTTGATGACGGAGAACTGCTTCCGCCACGCGGCCTGCGAGTCGAGGAACGGCTTGATGGCGTTGCCGACGATTGCCTGCTGCGTCTCGGTGAACGCCGACAGCGTCGTCATGTTCTTCAGCACCGAGTCGGGGATGAACTGCGACATGGACGGAAGCGTGAAGCCGATCCGCGGGCCCAGAGAGCGCCGCACTTGTTCCATCGACTTCCGGAGCGTCTCCTGTTGCTTCGGCGTCAACTCAAGGCCGTCGTCCTCCGAAGGGTCTTCCCGCTGTTCGTCCTCGCGCTCGTCACCTGCCACGCGTAAAGGCTAGCCATCCAGCCGGCCGCAGGCACCCGCGTCGCGCGTCTCCGGGATGTCCGGCGGCAGCGCGCCCAGGCCGCCGCGGCGCCGGGCGGTCCGTGAAGCCCGGTGCACATCCCTCGACGAGCTGTACCGCCTGAGCTACCTCGACGAGGTGAGGGGACGCAAAAGGTTGACCGTGCACCCGTACTCGCGACTCCCGCCGACACCGGAGCCCCACACCCAGGTAACCACTTCTGGTCACCACATCCCCGCCCGCAGCGGTGCCCGATACCGATGGACCGCACGCCCGAGAAATCAACCCTACCCCTACCTTGAATCGTCAATTTCGGGTACGCGACAGTCAGCGCATGCCCATCTCGTTGATGGGCCGAGAGGGTCGTAGAGGTTCTCCACCGGCGCTTCTTCCGTGCCTACTGCGGTGCAGGTGCTTCCTGCCTCCACGGGATTTCGATCGGAGTATTCGATCGCAGTGCCCAGTCGAGCTGGATGGAGGCCTCCCTGGCCTCCTGCTCGAGGTGAACGGCACCTAGCCGTTCGCAGCGGGCCGTGAGCATGGCGGCGAAGCCGTCTAGGTGGTCCCGAACCGACTCCGGCAACAGAGAGGCAGCAGCCACGACGCCGCGGGCAAGGTGTCGTAACGCCGAGGTCAACTCAGCCACGGCCGCAGGCTCGGACGACCACTGCGGCAGTAGTCGATTTCGCTCGCCGACCGCCTGGGACGAGGCCAACCCGATCACCGACCTGACGATCCTGTCGGGTGCGAGCCCGTGGTTGAACAGGGCACCCGCGTACAGGACCGGCTCGATGGCGTACACGTGCGCCGATGGGCTGTCGCCGTGGTCGGGCTCGGTCAGGCTGCGGGCGGTGGCGAGGGTGGCGGCATCAAGCAGCAGGTCAGGCCGGTCGTGTGGGGCGAGGATCCAGTCGTCGACGTGCGGCACGATCTGGTCGGCGTGGTACACACCCACCAAGTGGTCGCGCAAAGTGGCAGCCGTCACGTGGGGTACCTGGATGTGGATGGTGCGGCCTTGCCTACGCGCCCGGGTCGCTTCGATGCCGTGCGAGCCGAGGATGTCGAGCAGGCGGCCGTCCCATACCGAGGGGTCGGTGGGCGGCGGTCGGTGGTGGTGGGGGTTGCCCGCCTGGTTGAGCGCTACCGAAATCCCGGCGTGCAGCCCGGTGCAGGTGCCGTACGCCTGCAGGGTCATGCGCATCAAGTCGTGAGGTGATACCGCCCGACCGTCGAGCACCATGCACTGGTGTTCGGCATCCCATTCCATGTGGGAGTGGGCGATGGCGTTACGCAGGTGGGTGTCGATGCACCACAGGAGCACCGCGCACGCCATGCTGTCGCGATGGGCGGCCAGCCGGGTGCGCAGCGGGTGCAGCGTGGCCTTGTCGGGCACGTCCTCCCCGAGCAGCGTCAACACCGTCACCGCCGCACGCCGGACATCACCCTCCGCCATTGCCAGGTAGATGTTGGCCGCCGGATCAGCGGCCTCCTCCGGGTACCGCGCCGCCTTCACCGCCGCGACCGCTTTGCTGATCCGAGTATGAGTGAAGTACATCTGGTTCTGCCGCTCAACGGACTCGGTGATCACGTCCAGACAGCGGTCGGCGTCGGTGGCCAGCGCGGCCAGGACGAGATCACGAGCCGCCACCGCAGCGACATGGGCCCGCCACGGGTATTCCCGCAACAGCAGCCCGGTCAGGTGCAGCCGGACCTCCGACATCAGTGGCATCGACGGATCCAGCAGGTGCGGCAACGTCTCCCGCAGACGATCGTCGAGGACGTCGGATTGCCGCGCCCAGGCAGCCGACACCCTGGCCGCGAAGGTCAGACCGTCACCGGCGTCGATCACCGAACCGGGCAACCCCAACACCGTCTCCAGCAGCGGCTCCTGCACCTCCGGCATGCGGGCGGCCACCGACCTCAACTCGTCGATCAGCGCGTCCCGCGTCGCGGTGTAACTCAACACCTCATGCCAACGCTGTTCCGGCAACCCCTCCACGGCCGCGTCCACGGCATCGCGGGCGAACCCGTACATCACCTCTTCCATCCGGTCCAATACCGCCGCCATACCCGCCAAGTGCTCGGGCGGAGCGAACCAGCCCACCACGTTGAACATCGCCGCCACCACACGACAGGCGTCGACCACTTGGTCCAACGCGACGAAGACACGACGTCCTACGTCACTCACGACCGGGGAGGCCGCTGCCTCGACGATCGCGGCAACGGCCGTCTCCAGACGCAGCAGATTGGAAGTCAGGCGGCTGTCCTCGAGGATGGTCCACCACTGCCGTGCGATCACCCGTACCGTACGGGGATGGCGCCCCGGCACCATCGACATGTGACCGCGGCGCCGCAACCAGCCCCGAGCACATCCCGCCACCGCACCACGCTGCTTCGGTGTCAATCCGATGACCCCGTCAACGGTTCGCTCCAGCATCACCCCATGCTGCCGGCAGTGATGTCCTTCCCTGCGGAGGCGACGCCAACCGCATGACGGGACGCCGGGCGTCCTCAAGTCAGTCAGCCCGCGTGATCCCCGAACCCTCAGCGACCGCCATGCATTCCACCACTGGAACGCAGGCCGGACCTGCCGTCATCACGGATCTCGACGTCACCGCGGGCCGCAAACCACCACGACGTCTTTCGCCAGCGGTGCCACGACCACATCCGAGGCCCTTCCCGACCTGAGTCGATCGCATATCGCCGCCAGCGCTACCCGTTCCAGCAGGTGATCCTCACGTCAGTACACCGGCTTCGGCCAGCATGTACCCGTACGGCGGACGCCCACCCAGTTACCGGCCCAACTCGGCCTGCGCTTTCATCGCCGCCAACGCCCGGTACGGGACCGGATTGGCAGCATCGGCGACGCCGCCACGTGCGCGGAATTGCTCGTGACGTTCAAGAACGAGGCGGCGTTGGTCAACGAGCGGCTGCCTCGTTGTCGGAACGCGCCAGTACACGGCAACCGGTTACCACTAAGCCTGTTGCCAGTGTGCACGACCCGAGCTGGCGCAAGGCCAACAGTGCGTCGGAACTTCCCTTTCGTAGGGTCGCCGACGACACCTCACTGGGACAGTTGCTCGTCGAGCATCCACGGCGCAGCGAGGAACACGCCACACTCATCAAAGCCGGAACCCCCCTGCTGAGGAAACGGACACCACAGCGGTAGCGCCATCCAACCGGCGGCGTGTCACACAATCTCGGTCGGGCAAGTGCTCACGGTTGAGATTACAAGTCGGTGACGAAGCCGGTCCCGGATTGGGCTCAGGCATCGCACAAGTAGATGCAGGCCGCGATGGCGGCGTTCTTACGAGCACTGCTCGGCGACAAGCCTCGGCCGCCTCTCGCACTCAACATGCGGAATCAACTCGGCGAGTCACCTCAACCGATCGATACCGGGTCCACCCTCCGAGACGCGCCACCAGGTCAGTTAGCCGTGGGGTGCCCGCCCAACAGCCAGCGTGATCCGCCATCATGATCCGGTGGGCATCAGTGACAAAGATCGTAAGATCCTGTGGGCGCGCTCGGGCAACCGCTGTGCGCTATGTCGGCGCGTCCTGGTCGCGGATCGGACCATGCTAGACGAGGAAGCGATCGTGGGTGACGAGGCTCACATCGCCGCGCGGTCGCCCGGAGGGCCCCGCTACGGCGAGTGCACCCCCGACATGGTCGACCGGTACGACAACTTCATCCTATTGTGCAAGGTCGATCACAAAAAAGTCGACGACCAGCCTCGTCACTACACAACCGCCCGGCTTCGACAATCCAAGTCAGAACATGAAGCATGGGTTGAGCATGCGCTCGGAAAAACCCCATCAGCGATCCGCTTCCACCTTAATAACGATCATACGTCCCTATCGGCGAAGCGGAACCCGAGAATCGATTTAGACCTACCGAACAGGGTATTCTCCGTAAGATTCGGACAATCCGCTCAAAGGTTTAGCATACCTGACGCATATGACATCCTCGTGTCCGACATGAAGCAGATTTTCGAAACCGCCGAAGCGGTAACCGGCGTAGAGTCGCAGCACTGGTGGGGATTCCACCACAATCGGCGCGCAGAACGCGACCGATTCACCACAAGTAGGTTCAGCTTGACCTACGCAGGAGATTTAGAGTTTGGAGATTGCTACGTCGAATGGCTATCCGACAGTGAAGGTTACCAGCGAGGAAACGGCTACCGAGGAGACGGTTCCGAAGACACCCTCGGCGGGATCATCACAGACCAGCAGATGAACAGCATTTCGTACGATCTCGCAAACAACGAAGAGTACGCCATCAGTGATGGTTACTCACTAATAGGAGATTGGTATATACGGGTCTTGCAGGACGAGGACGTCGATGTGCTCGTCCAGGCGCGAATATCTGCACTGTGGACTAAACCGCGGAGGTGGACGGCAGTGCCGTTGACCGAGTGAAAGTAGTGGCTTGTGAGTGGATGCCGCCGCTGCCAGACGTGAAGTGGCACGCGGGTAGGCGCTCCTGCACTTGGCCGGATGCGGTCAAGTGGAACGCCATGCTCCGTCCGGGCCGCACCGTGCCTCGACGAAAGCGCGACCAGCAGGCAGGTCCAGAAGAGGTCCGTGTCGCTGCTGTCGCAGCGACACGACGTCGTCCATAGCCGCGAAGCCACAGGACTACGAAGCGCTGAACGATGATGGACAGATGAGCAGAGCGCCCTTCTTCCCCGAGCAAGTCGACAGGCTGTGCCGAGTCCGTCGCGGGTGGGACGGCGACACACCCTTCGACCTCGATGCCGAGGGATTTCTCGACGTCTCCACCCGATGGTGGCGTACCGCTGGCGCAGCCGTGCCCGATGGGTTGCTCACGCCGGAGGAAGCCTCCAGCGGTGGGGCGCTGGTGTTGCTGGGCGAACCGGGTGTGGGCAAGAGCTCGGCGTTCCGCCGACTGGTCAGCGGGTTGACCGACATCACCGACCAGGCAGACGACGACTCCCACGCGGTGCTGTGGGTCGATGGCGGCGATCTGGTGGACGCCACCTTCGACGAACTCATCGGTACCCATGTCAAGGAACTGGCCTCGTCCGGAAAGCCGGCTGGCGAGCTGAACCACCCCCGGTTGACCCTGGTCATCGACCAGCTCGACGAAAGCCCCATGCGGGAACGGTTGCCCGGCACGCTGGACCGTGCCTTCAAGCGCGTACAGCGAGGCGTGGTCCGGCTACTCATCGCCTGCCGCACCGCTGATTATCCAGTGGCCCTGACCGACGTACTGAACCGTCACGTGGACAACCACGTCCTCGCGGACCTGGCGCCGCTGACGCGAGCGCAGGCTGTCAAGTTGGCGAGCACCGTGCACGACGACGGGCAGGCGCTGGTGCAAGCCGCCGTCGCGGTGGGGGCGGGGGCGCTGGCCAGCGTTCCGCTGACGCTGGAGCTGCTGGTGCGGATCCACAACCGCGAAGGCCGGCTGACCGGCGGCCCGTCGGCCTTGTTCGCCCAGGGCACGCGGCTGTTGGCCGACGAGCCGGACCGCTATCGCAACTCCGAGCAGTTCAGTGTCGATCAGCGCTTGGCTGTCGCCGGGCGCATCGCCGCCCGGCTGTTGCTGTCGGGACGTCGCAGCATCTGGATGGGCGGCGGTCTGGACGCCCGGGAGGAGACCGACTTGGTGGCCGGGAGCCTGGCCGGTGATCAGGAGCGGACGACCAGCGGCGTGTTCGACGTCAGCCAGGCCGCGGTCAAGGAGACGCTGGGCACGGCGTTGTTCACCGCGCACGGGCAGGACCGCCTGGGGTTCCGGCACTCGTCGTTGGGCGCCTACCTCGCCGCCCGCTACGTCCACGACCGGAAGTTGCCCCGACACCAACTGGTCAACCTGTTCCTCGTCGACGCGCCGGACCGTGACACCGCCAGCATTCCGGTGCCGTTACGTGAGGCCGCGGCGTGGCTGGTCACCCTCGACCCGGCCAACACCGAGTGGCTGGCCGCGGCCGACGCGGAGAGCCTGGTCGCGCACAGCGTCATCGTCGACTCCGAGCCGATCCGGGCGCTGGTGGTCGACCGCCTGCTCGCCCATGCGGGCGAGGTGGAGCTCAGCGAAACCGGTTGGATGCCCGGCCGCTGGCAAGTCGCCCACCCCGGTCTGGCCGAGCAGCTCAGACCAACGCTCGAATCGGCAGCGGCCACACCCTCTTTGGAGTGGTCGGAGCGGGCGCGTGTGCGCCTGGCCGTGCGGTTGGCGCGCGACGCGGCCGTCGCCGAACTGGCCGAGCCGCTGCTGGCCATCGCCGAGCATGACGGGTGGGGCGTCGATGAGCGCCGCCACGCCGCCGTGACGGCCATGGAGGCCGCACCCGACATCGCCGCGCCCCGCCTGCGCGCCCTGCTGCACAGCCTTCACCTGCCTGCCGACACCACGCCGTCCATCGAGATGGAGGCGCTGGAGGGCACGCTCCTCCGGTTGCTGTGGCCTGGCCATCTGTCGTTGCACGAGATGCTGCGGCACGTGCACCCGCCAGAGCGGTCCTGGTACGGCGAGTACCAGCTCTTCCTGTCTGAGATGGCCAACGACGTGCGCCCCGAGGACTTCGACGCCCTGCTGCGGTGGGCCCGTGTGCGCGCCGGTCAGGCCGCCCCCGCTTTTCCTGTCGGACCGGTCATGTCCGTTGATCACGACGACAGCGACACGATGCTGCTGGACGACGAGCCGATCGGTCAACTCCCGTCGAAGCTGCTGCCCTCCATCGTCAACCGGATCCTCGGCTCACCCGTCGCGCGCGAACATCTCGACCTGGTCGCCGCGCTGCTGTGGTCTCAGCTACGCGAGTACGAGCACCCTTCGATTCCGGCACCGCTCGACCTGGTCGACGCCAACGGTGTCGAGCCGGAAGCTGTCACAGCCCTGCGTCGAGACCTGGCCAGCCGCCTGGTGCAGCAGGCCGTCACCGACGATGCCGGACGGCGCAAAGCCGACGTGTGGGTCATCGCCCACGGCTGGGAGACCGCTCGAAGGGTGATTGGCCAGTACCCGCCGCCGGACGGGCTGCGCGAAGCCGAACGCGCCGGACTGCTGGACAGCGCCGACTTCGCCTGGGCGCTCGACCAAGCCGATCAAGCACACAAGTCCGGACAAGACGCCCTGGCCGCGGCAATGGGAAGACTTACGTCCTACCTGTTCAACGGCTTCAACCCGGACGTCTTCACCCTTGCCTACAACCACCAGGACAACCCCGTCTGGGAACACATCCGCTGGGTCTACGACGGCGTCCCCCTCGACAGCGACTTGGCCCAGGGCCTACGCAACGCTGCCCGCCACGACCACCCCAGACAGTGGGACGAGTCGCAGCAGTTCATCGAGGCACAGCGTGATCGACTACGCCTGGCCCTGGGCGACGACCCCAACGCGTTCTGGGCACTGGCCTGGAACCTCCAGTTCGACCCCTTCACCGGCCAGCAGGTCTACCCGAAGTCCGACGACCTGAGGACATTCGTCGGAGTCGGTGTCCTAGGCGATGACGCCGAAACAGAGCTTGCCACCGCAGCCCTGTCCTACCTGGACCGCGGACACGACCACCGGGGCGGCTGGCTCGGCCAAGGAAAGATCCACTACCCGGCATGGGCAGGCTGCCTGGCAATCACCCTGCTGCACCACCTCGGCCAGCTCGACCGCATCACCGACGCCCACTGGGAAGCATGGGCGGGCGCACTGCTGAGTCCCTACACCTCAGCCGACAGCGGAGAAGGCCGCGACCGCAGACGACACCTGCTGCGCACCGCCACCCGCCGCATCCCCACCCTGGTCGCCACCCTCCTGCGAAACCTCGTGCACAACGACCTCGCACGAGGCGAGCGCCCCCTGGAGCTTGGGCACTTCGACGCGGACTACTCACCCCACATCGCCGACACCATGATCACACTGATCGACCAAATCTCCTCCGCGTTCGACACAACACCAGCAGACACGGCTTGGCCCGACATCGACCTGGATAAGACGCCGGAAACCCGCGCCGCCGCGATCGGCACCTGGGCCGAACTCCTGGCACCCCTGGTAGCCGCAGAGGACCCCACGGCGATCACAATCGCCACCGACACCCTCACCCACGCCCGAGCGGGCACCGCCCAACGCAGCCTCGCGGTGCAAGCAGGCTGCATCCTGCTACACCACGACCCGAGCCGGTTCTGGCACCCCACCGCCACCGCAGCCCGCACGGACGAAGACTTCGGTCGCGAACTCGCACTGGCCTGCGCCTCCCGACACATCCGGGAAGTCATCCTCAGCCGCCTCGACGAGGAACAACTCGCCGACAACCACCGCTGGCTCACCACCCTGTTCCCGCCCGCCACCGACACCGAACGCCACGAACCGGGCCGGATCACACCCCGCGACGAGATCCGCTCCTGGCGCATGGAGTGCGTGCGCACCCTCGGCCAGCGGGCCACAAGCGCCTCCGTCGATCAACTTCGCCACCTCGCCCAGGAACACCCCGACGACCTCGAAGTCACCAGCGCCCTCGTCAACGCCCGACGCCGCGTCCAAGCCACCCGATGGACCGACAGCAGCACGGTCGACAACATCACCGAGATACTCAACGACCCCAGTCGCAGATTGGTCCGCTCCAACACCGAACTGGCCAAGCTCCTGCTCGACACCCTCGCCGACATCGCCAAGGAACTACCAGACCACAGCGAACTGCTGTGGAACCACACCCCGACCCGCACACGCAAGAACCGCGGCACCACACCGGAAACCTGGGCACCCAAGTTCGAAGCTGCCCTGTCCGCCTACCTCACCCACGAACTCAGAACCCGGCTTCACGGCCGCGGAATAGTCATCAACCGCGAAGTTCTGATCCACCCACGCAACGCCTACGGCTCTGGTGACCGCACCGACATCCTGGTGCAAACCACAGCACCCGCCTCCGACGGACACCAGACAGGTGGACAATTCACTGTCGTCGTCGAAGTCAAACCAACCTGGAACACCGATCTCACCACGTCACAAGAGACGCAACTCGTCCGCCGTTATCTACCGGAGGCGAACACCGACGCGGGAATTTACCTCGTCGGCCAATACTCAGTGGACCAGTGGACCGCACAGGACTACCGAAAAGCCGACGCAAGAAGAACCCCGCCGAACATCATGGAGATACTACAAGACCAGGCACAACGACTCAATGATGAGTTGAGCGCCCACACCACACCTTTTCTCCTCAAAATTACGCGTCCGCAAGCAGCAAAAGCACCTATCCATCCTCCAGGTCATCGACTTCGGTAACCGCACCTTCCACCGAGAACGGGAATCCTCAATCAGATCCACGCGAAGCGACCGTCTCCGACCAAACTGACACTCGGACACCAGCCTGACCGAGGTCACCATGAGTGACCGCTACAAGGATCGCGGTTTCCACTGAGCGAAAGCCTGAGTGGGAAATTCCCCACAGGCGCGTGTTCGGGCAAACCTCTCGGACACATAATTTGCCCCGCGAGATAATTCCAGGTCATCTGGGAGTCTCGTGGGGCTTTGTGTTTCCTGACCCTACTTCGACCCTACCTGATGGTCGCTGCTCGTAGGATGTCTGCCGGTGCGAGGGCAGGAGCAGTGGGCGGCGTCCGGCTCGTCCCACGACCTGTCGACCGCGGTCACCGCCGTGCTCGCCCGGCGGCGGGTATTCAGCTCCTCCGGCTCGGGATGCGTTCCGCGAACGGGTGGCGCGGAGGGCGACGTGGAACCCGGTCTGCCGGTGCCGGCGCTGCGGCACTGCCGTGCGAATCGGTCCCCGGAGTGGCTGGCGCGTGGGACGACTTCTGTGAGCTCGTGGATCGACCTGGCCCGCAGGCACGTCGGGCTTATCCGCCGCCGAAGCCGTCGCACGCCTCAAGGTCAGCAGGAGTTGTTCGCCTGCCTTGCCACGATCTCCTGTCTCCGGCTGCGGTGCCAGGCGCCTGCGTGATGTGCGCGCTCCCCCACTGGTGCCATGGTCGAGCAGAGCAACCCCGGTAGCGTCGCAGCGGAAGACGAGTCCGAGTTCGTCGATCAGCCGTGCGGTGTGCTCCGGGCCCGGGTTGTCGGCGATGCCCGCGGCGGTGAGATACGCGGCGATGCGGCCGAGCAGGTGATCCTCGCGCAAATAGAGGTTGCCCGGCGCCCCCTCCGGTCGGGTACGGGCGCTGGTGTGGCCGTGACGGCAACGGTAGGCGGCACGGCCGTGGGAACGATGGGAGTCCATCTTCCGCCCGCACAACCCGCACTGGAGCCTGCCCGCCAACAAGTAGGCGCACTCCCCGCCATCGGCGTCGGCATGGCGGGTGCTGTTCCTTGTGGCCTGGATGGTCTGGGCGGTGACGAAGTCCTGCTCGGACACCAGCGGGGTGTGGGCGATGCGGGTCGAGATCGCCCACGCGTGCTGCTCGTTGCGGACACTGGTCCGACGCCCGCTCGGCGAGCGGGTGGCGCGATCGGCGCTCGTGCGATTCCACACCTGACGACCGGTGTAGCGCGGATTACCCAGGATCTCCACCACCGTACGCAACGACCAACCCGGATCGACGTGTCTCCGGTTGCGCTGCGCGTCCGCGCTCGACGGGCTGAGCACGGCTTGCTCGTTGAGGTATCGGGCGATGCCCGCGGCACTGTGCCCGGCCAGACGTAAGGAGAAGATCAGCTTCACGGTGGGTGCTGTGGTCGGGTCGGGCACGAGCCGCTGCTGCCGAACCCCGCGCCGCGCCAACGCCCGATTCGGATGCGGTCCAGCGTCTACGAGACGGTAGCCGTAGGGCGGCCTGCCGCCGAGGTAACGTCCCTGCTCGACGGTCTGCATCCGCATCGCGGTGACGACCCGGTGCCGGGAACGCAGCACCTCCGTGAGGGAACGCTTCGCCAGCAGCGACAGCAACGCTTCATGGGCGGGATTGTCGAAGTCCACCGGCCCCTCGGCCTCCGGCAGCCACAACTGCACCCCGTACAGCTCCAACACCGCACGCAGCTCGCGCACCTGAGCCCTGTCGAGGAAGGCGCGCTCGTACTCTCCGACCACCACCGCGTCGACCTGGTCGGCGTTGGCCGCGATGTAGCGCAGCATCGCCGCCGCCCGAAGCCGCAGATGCCACGGCACCTGCCGGGAACACCCGACCTCGAAGTACTCCCCCACGATCACACCGTGCCCACAGGTGAGCCTGCGCGAGACATCCAGCTGCCACGCCCGCGACGTGCGCGGGTCCTGGTGCTCACGAGTGGAAGCCCGGCCGTAGAACAGAAACCGCAGACTCCCGACCGGAGCGGCGTCCATGGCCGGGATGCCCGGCGGGACCGTGGCGGCGATCCACTCGGCAAGCGTGGTCGGACGGGACAGGGCGGACACCGACATGGCGCGGTCCTCGACATCGGAACGGGGTTGGACGCCGAGGTGACGAGGCGCCTTCGCCACGATGACAAGGAACTCCGGATATACGCCCGATCGGAGCAGCCCGAGCCGCCTGTGCTTGTCTGAACGGCTGCGGCATCCGGGCCTTCCGCGACACCGCCCACGCGCTCGGCATCCTCGTGGCGACCGTCGCCAACACCTTCGACCCCGAGAAGATCGTGATCACCGGTGAGGGCGTCGCCGTGGCCGAGTTGGCCCGAGCCGAGATGGACGCCGCAATCACCGCGAACCTGCACCCCACCGCCGCCCCCGTGGTCGTCGACATCCAACCGTTCGAGTTCACCGAGTGGGCACGCGCCGCAGCCGTCCTCGCCATCAGGGACCGCCTCCAGGTGGGATCGAGCCCAGCTCCGCGGTAGCCCTGTTGCAGACGACGTTCCGACCGGACTCCCGCAATAGGCCGGGGATGCTCTCGGGTTCGATCGCGCCGCGTTCGGCCGACCCCAGGGCGGTGGCAAGCCAGCGCAGCAGCACGTCCTCGCGCCAGTACAAGATCTTTTCGGAAGCAGGATCGGGCGCCTGGGCGCTGCTTCTGCCATGCCGGCACCGATAGCTCGCCCGCCCGTGAACCCAGTTCGAGTCCATCCGCCGCCCACAGATCCCGCAGATAACCAACCCGCTCAGAAGATAGGTCCGGCAGCCGTGTGCTTGCCGAAAATGTCGTCCGTGCTGGTCAGGCTGCGTGGTGGTACTCGTTGAGGATGCCGCCCAGCCGTTGCCGTCGACGGATGTCGAGGTGGGTGAGGGGTGCCTGATCGGGGGCTGGCTGTGGCAGTGGCGATGACTTTTCGAGCGGCACACCCTTCGACCTGGGCCAGGCCACGCCGTTCCTGGGCAGCCGGGGCTGGTCCTCGCTGATGCTGTGGGCGATGGTGAAGGCCCACGGCCGGGACGGGTTGGCCGCGCTGCTGGACCGGCGCCTGGAGCTGACCCGGTGCTTCACCGACCTCGTGGACGCCTCACCACACCTGGTGCGGTTCCACGAGCCGGACCTGACGGCGGTGGCGTTCGGCTACCTGCCCCGCGGTCGCCGCGACCCGGAGGCGTTCGACCGGGCCAACGAGCACGTGCACCGCGCGCGGCTGGAGCGGGGCGAGTGGTACTTCCACCGGGTCGGGCTGCGCGACCCCGGTGTGCTGCGGCGCGGTGCCCGGTTGCAGACGTTGAGGTGCGTCGGCTGCAACCGGCGCACCACGCCGGCGCACCTGCGTGCGGCGCTGGACGAGGTGATCCGTCTGGGACGGGAGTTCGACGACGTGACCTGACGGCACGGGACGGCCGACGCCGGTGGCAGGGGACGGTCAGCCGGCGTCGCCGATCAGCTTCCAGGGCTCGTGGTCGGCGTCGACCCCGGTGCCCGGGGCACTGCCCCTCGTCTCCCACTTGGCCTTCCAGACCTTGCCGTTGTACTTGACCGTGGTCTGCTCGACCGGCTGGGTGGCGGGGGAGTAGATCTTGGTCGCGTCCCAGTTCCCGGCACTGCAGCCACCCGCCGGCGGGGTCGCCGTGCCGAGGCCCTTCAGGTTGTCGGTCACCGGGGCGTACGCCGTGCCGCCGATCGACAGACTCGTGTTCACCGGACCGGTGATCGGGAGGAAGTAGATGATCGGCAAGTCGAACGACTTCCCGGCCGGGATGATCTGGCAGTACTCCAGCGTCATGCTGACCCGGTGGAACGTCGTGCCGGGCGTCAGCTTCCACTGGCCGCCTTGGGCACCGGTCTGCCAGTTGGCGTCCTTGACCAGCGGTGACGTCGAGGCCGGGATGTCGAACGACAGCTTCGTGTCCTTACCACCGCCCAGTGTGCGCCCGGTGTTGTTGGTGATCCGGACGGTCGGCTGCAACGGCCACAGGTTCGCCGTGGCGGTCGGGTAGTTGACCATCTCGACGCTGAGGTTGGCGGTCACCGTCGGCGCGACCCCCACGCTGCCGGTGCGCAGACTGTTGTCATAGGCACCGATGTTGCCCAGCTTTTCGTTCAGCCGGGTGGTCAGCGTGTACCCCATCCCGCACGGGAGGTCCGGTTGGACGTCCACCGGGCAGGAGTAGTCGCCGCCGAGCTCCCACATCATCACGCCGCCCGCACCGGTCGACCGGACCAGCTCGGCGACGGCGTCGATGCCCTGCTCGTCCTCGGTCGACAGGAACACCTTCTTCTGGTCGTTCCACAGCCACGACGTCTTCGTGGTGTCGTCCCAGTACCTGGTGTAGTGGCCCGTGCGCCGGTCGGTGAGGTCGGTGTCCGGCGTCAGCCCGACTCTGCGGGTGTAGATCGGCGTGATGTTCTTCTCCAGGTTCTTGGTGTGCCACAGCGGGTTCGTCCCGGAGCCGAGTTCGGCGCCGTTGGCGGTCTTGTCGTGCCAGATGTTGTCGATGCCGACGGCACCGTCACCGCACGGCCGCACGACGCCCGTGCCCGGCTCGCAGCCGCTCGGCTTCTGCGAGGTGCCCCACAGACCGTTGGTACCGCCGGTGACGTTCCGCCAGCCGCGCGTGTAGTAAGGCACTCCGAGGTTGACGCGTCCGGCCTGCATCGCGCCACGCATGTACTTCATCGCCCAATTGGTGTTGAAGTACCCGATGCCCCCGTACTCTGGAGTGGCGTACTGATCGGCCAGTTCCGGATCCTTGCCGTCGTCGAACAGCGCCGCGTTCGGACCCACGACATTGTTCCAGGTGCCGTGGTAGTCGTAGGCCATCAGGTTGGTGAAGTCCTGGTGGTCCAGCGCGGTCTGGTTGGCCATCCCGCGCACCAGGTAGCCGGAGGCCGACGACGCCGAGGTGAGCAGGTAGTACTTGTCGTCCGCGACCGAAGCCCGGTTCAGCGAGTCGCGCAGCGCCTTCATCAACGCGGTGTACGCCGTGGGCAGACCCTTGCGGCGCGGGTTCGACACCGCCCAGTCGTTCGGGTTGCCGGTGTTCTCGAGGACCGTGGGGTACTCGAAGTCGATGTCGACACCGTCGAACCCGTAGGTGCGCAGGAAGTTCACGACCGAGCTCGAGAACGTGTCGATCCCGCTCCGGTTGACCGAGCCGTCGGCGTTGGTGGTCATCGCGTAGAAGCCACCGGAACCGGCCCAGCCACCGACCGAGATCAGCGTCTTCACCCGCGGGTGCAGGCGTTTGTACTTCGTCAGCAGGTTGAGGTGCCCCTTGTAGGGCAGAGAGGGGTCCATCTCGGCGCCGACCTCGCCGGGCCACTCCATCCGGGTGGCGTTCGAGTCGACCTGAATCTGGTTGTTCTCCACCGTCGCGAACGCGTAGTTGAGGTGGGTCACCTTCGACCACGAGATGTTCTTCACCAGGTAGTGCGGCGTGCCGTCGGCGCCCGTGCGGCCACCGTTGAAGTAGCCGACGACCCGGCGGTTCCTGCCCTGGCCGAGCCATTCCCGGCCGTCACCCTGGTAGACCTTGCAGTACGGCGTCGCCACGCCCGGCGTGGGCGCCAGACCCTCCGGCCGGCAGTCGCCGGACGCAGCCGGCCGCGATCCGCCGTCGTCGCCACCGGGGTGCGACTCCATCGGGTCACCGACTCCACCGTTGACGCCGAGATCACCGGCGCCGCCGTCGCTGCGGCTGTCCTCGCCGTAGCTCGGCACCAGCCAGCCCTCGGTGTCGCCGGCATCGCTCGCCACGGCCGCCTCTTCGGCGGTGTTCGCCGTCGTACCCGAGCGGGTCAGGGCGAAGTCCTCGATTCCGTCGCCGTTCAGGTCGGCGAAAGCCCCGATGGTGCCCTGGAACGGATCGTCGGCGCGGATCACGCCCAGCGACTTCCAGCCCTCGCTGACGCTCCACGGAGCGCCGGTGTTCTGCCAGGCCCGGACCTCACCGGTGACGTACTCGACCCGGACCGTGTCGGCCTTCCCGTCGCCGGTGATGTCGGGGAAGGCGACCTGCGCACCGGGCGACTGGCCCGGGGTGGCGAAACCCTCGACCTTGCCCCAGCCGCCCGGAGTGGGCAATTCCTCGCCCTCGTTGCGCCAGGCGCTCGGGAACAGCAGCCGGTTCAGCGTGATCAGGTCGTCGCGGCCGTCGCCGTCGAGGTCGGAGAAGTACAGCTCCGGCCAGTAGGTGAGGTCGTTCGCGACGATCGTCGCGCTGCCCCAGCTGACCCGGCCGCCGCTGCTGGTGTTCCGCGACATCCGCATCGCGGGGATGCCGGTCGGCGAGTCGGCCGCCGACAGGATCCGGACGTAGTCGTCCTTGCCGTCACCGTCCAGATCGGCGAAGTAGACCCGCGTCGGGTCGTTCCCGCGGTCGGCTGGGCTGATGTCGCCCAGCGGTACCGCGTCCTGGCGCGGGTCGTGGTTGCGCCAGCCGGTGACCCCGCCGTCCGCCCCAACCACCGCGTAGTCGGCCTTGCCGTCGCCGTCCAGGTCGGGGAACCCGATCTTCGAGCCGGTCGCGGCGGCCTGGAGGATCGTGCCGATCGGCTCCCAGACGTACGAGCGGCCGCTGATCAAGCGCTGCAGGACCGCGATCCGCACGCCTTCGGCGAAGGCCTCCGCGATCTTCCGGTGACCGGCGTCGGTCGGGTAGACCTCGTGGGTGATGTCCTCCGGGGTGACCGAGCCCAGCTCGACCAGCACCAGCCGCGCGCCGTCCCTGATCTTGGCGTCGGCGATCGTGCGGAGCGCGCTGTTGTAGGCGTCGATCCGGGTCTGGTACGTCGGGTTCGTCGACGGCGGCAGGGTCCCGAGCAGGACCGTGGTCGTCGGCGAGGTCTGGTGGATCGCGTCCAGGAAGCTCCGCATCTTCCCGGCCGTCGTCGTGCCGTCGGCACCGCCTGCCAGGTCGACCGTGCCCGCGACCAGGGTCATCAGGTTCGGCCGCAGTGTCCGCAGCGCGGGGATCGACTCGGCCTTGATGTCGTCGATGCCCTTGCCGTCGAACCCCATGTGGTCGGGGTCGCCCTGCCCGCCGTCGTTCAGCGCACCGACGAAATCCGTGCGCTTGACGAGGAGGGCCGCCGAGCCACCGACCACCGCGGCGGTGGTCAGGCCTTGCACGATGCGGTGCATGTAGTCCCGGAAGCTCATGCCGTCGACGGTGTGCCTACCGGCCGTGATCCCGTCACCGGTCGGCATCACCCGGAGCTCGTCGATCGACGGGGTGGGGCCGGCCGCCCGGAGCTGGCCCGCCTGGACCGGCCGGTGGTCGGAGTCGCCCTCGGGCCGGACCGTGGCCGTCAGCGGTTGGTCGAAGAAGTGGGTGGTGACGAAGTAGTCCAGCTCACCACCGTTCTGGTGGGTCGGGTGACGCGCGTTGTGGATCCGCAGGTTCGGCGGGAAGTTGATCCGGCGTCCGAGGACCAGTGGGTCCACGTTGAAGTCGCCACCGACCGTCGCGTTGTAGTGGGTCCCGAGGGCCGCGACCTGGTCGTCGATGGCGTCCAGCAGCGGTCCCGAGTCACCGCCGCCGTTGGTCAGGCCGTGCATGGTGAAGTACCACTCGTCACCGAACCGCACGCCGAGCGCGTTCCGGCCGGCGTCGACCGGGTTGCCGACGACGATCAGCTCGTCGGGCACCTCGGTCAGGACGAGCGCGATGTTGACCCGGCCGCCGATCCGGCGCGGGTTGGTCGCGTCGTCGTCGGTTGGCAGGAAGTAGACCTGACGGGTCATGGGGCCTTCGTTGCGGTCGGTGTCGACGACCCAGGTGCGGTGCAGCACGGTGTGCTGACGCGGGTTGCCCTGGCTGTCGTACGTGGTGAAGGTCTGGTCGGGCTCCGCGAAGCTGTTGAGGGGCGGGTGCGGGCCGACCTCCTGGAGCATCAGGATCGGCACCTGGAGCGCCAGCCGCCGGACCGTGTTGTGCCACTTGCTGTCGTTCTGTGCCTGGTTGTTGCCCCCCTGCATGTTCCAGGTGATCATGGGCGTGGTGGCCGCGGGGAAATCGGCGGCGGCGGCCGGAACGACAAGTGACCCCGCCAGCGCGACTACCACCACTGCGGACATTGATCGGCGTAACAAGAGTCCTCCCCTCTTCCTGGCCGGGTGATCGGTTCACCGCGGCCTCCGCTCTACAGCAGCTTGTCCCGCGTGATGGGCAGGTCCCGCACCCGTCGGCCGGTGGCGTGGTAGACGGCGTTGCCGATGGCGGCGGGCACCCCGGTGATCGGGGTCTCGCCGAACCCGCGTGCACCCAGGGCGGTGCTGGCGGGGTCGGGGTGGTCGACGAAGTGGCTCTCCACGGCCGGGGCGTCCGCGCACACCGGCACGAGGTAGCCGGACAGGTTCGCGTTGACCACGCGGGCGGTGTGCCGGTCGTGGACGGTGTGCTCCATCAGCGCGTGCCCGATGCCCCACGTCACGCCGCCGAGCACCTGGCCGCGGGCGGTGCGGCGGTTCATCACCCGACCCATGTCGTGCGCGGTCACCACGCGGGTGACGCGCACCGAACCCAGCCTGGCGTGCACCCGCACCTCGACGAAGACCGCGCCGTAGGAGTGGCCGGGCGTGTTCCGCAGGCTGCCCGTCGTCTCCACCGGTGCGCCGTGCCTGCCGACGACGGCGCGGTAGCTGTCGCGCCGCGCGCGGTCGCGCACGTGGAACAGGTGGCCGTGCGCGGTCACCACCTCGTCCGCCGGGACACCGGCCAGCGGCGACCGCGGGTCGGCCACCGCCAGGGCCACCACCGCGTCCCGCGCGGCACGGGCGGCGCGGTCCACCGGCCCGGTGACGCTCGCGATCGTCGCCGAGCCCGCCGACACGCCCGCGTACGGCAGCGCGCTGTCGCCGATGACGGCGGTGACGGCGTCGAGCGGCACGCCCATCGCGTCGGCGACGACCTGGCCGATCACCGTGTACGTGCCGGTGCCGATGTCCTGGGTGGCGATGCGCACCACCGCCCGGCCGTCGGCGCCGACCGTGACCGAGGCGGTGACCGGCGGGTCGGCCGGTGCGGCGGCGAAGGTGTGCGCTTCGGTGGCCATGCCCCAGCCGACGTGCTCGTCGCCGTCCTGGGTGGCGCCTGGCCGCGGTGCCCGCCGGGACCAGCCGAACGCCTCGGCCGCGATCCGGTAGCAGTCGAGCAGGCGCTTGCCCGCGATCGGCGAGCCGGTCTCCTGGTCCACCGCCGTGTGGTTGAGCTTGCGCAGCTCCACCGGGTCCACGCCCACCTGCCAGGCGAGCTCGTCCAGCGCGGTCTCCAGGCCGAAGTGCGCGGTGGTCTCGGGTGAGCGCATGTAGCTGGACGAGGCGAGGTCGGGCGGCACGCCCTCCTGTCTGACGTGGACATTCGGGCAGTCGTAGAGGGTGCTGGACGAGTCGCTCTCGTTGAAGATCGACTCCTCGGTGCGGCTCAGTTGCGCGGTGGTCGTCTCGACCAGGGCGGTGAGCTTGCCCTGACGGGTGGCGCCGATCCGCAGGTGCTGCCGGAATTCGGCCCGGTGGCCGGTCAGGGTGAACATCTGGGCGCGGGTGAGCACCAGACGGACCGGTCGCCCCGCCAGCCGCGCGGCGGCGACGGTGAGGATGGTGTGCGGCCAGACCGGTCCCTTCGCGCCGAAACCGCCGCCCAGGAACGGCGCCAGCACGCGGATGCGGTCCGGTGGCAGGCCGAACGCGGTGGACAGGACCGACCTGGTGAGGTTGACCCCCTGGGCGGTCTCGTGCACCGTCAGGCGGTCGCCCTCCCACTGCGCCGTGGTGGCGTGCGGCTCGATCGGGTTGTGGTGGCGCGTCGGGCTGGAGTAGCGGGCCTCCACGCGGACCTCCGCCGCCTCCCACGCCGCCGCCGCGTCGCCGCGGGTGATCTCGTTGGGCCGGCCCCGGAACGGGAGCGGCAGGTGGGGCGGCTCGGTCGCGTCGTCCATCGACGCCGTCGGCGGTTCGGCGCGGTAGTCGACGCGCACCAGGTTCGCGGCTTCCCGCGCCTGCTCCAGCGTTGTGGCCAGGACGATCGCCACGGGTTGGCCGGCGTGGTGCACCGCGGTGCCCTGCAAGGGGATGAAACCCTTGATGTACGGGAACGTCGGCACGGTCAGGCGCGGCAGGTCGGCGTGCGTGTACACCGCGACCACGCCGGGGTGCGCCAAGGCCTGCGACGGGTCGATGCGCACCACTTCGCCGCGTGCCACCGTGCTGGTCACCAGGAACCCGTGCAGCGCACCGGGCACCGGGTCGTCCGCCGGGTACCGGGCGGCGCCGGTGACCTTCGCGCGGCCGTCGACGCGCGCCACCGGGCGTCCCACGAGTTCGACGTTCACCGCAGGCCTCCCAAGCCGCTGAGCAGTTCCACCAGCGCGCGTTGCACCAGCTCGACCTTGAACCCGTTGTGCGGTCGCGGCACGGCGTCGCGCACGAGCACGCGCCCGGCCCGCTCGATCGCCGCCACCGTCAACGGCTCGCCGCGCAGGACCGCCTCGGCCTCCGGGGAACGCCACGGGGTCGTCGCGATCCCGCCGAACGCCAGCCGCACGTCGCGCACCCGGCCGCCGCGCAACTCCAGGACGGCCGCGATCGAGACGACGGCGAACTCGAACGTGGCGCGGTCACGCAGCTTCAGGTAGCGCGACCGGACCGCCGCCGCGCGCCGCGGCACCTCGATCGCCGTGATCAGCTCGGCGGGCCGCAGCACGGTGTCGACGTGCGGCGCCTGCCCCGGCCGCAGGTGGAACCCGCCCACCGGGACCTGTCGCGGACCGTCCGGCCCGAGCAGGTGCACCACCGCGTCGAGGGCGAGCAGGGCGACCGCGAGGTCCGAGGGGTGGGTGGCGATGCAGTGCTCGCTGCCGCCGAGCACGGCGTGGCCGCGGTTCCAGCCCTCCAGCGCGGGGCACCCGCTGCCCGGCACGCGCTTGTTGCACGCCGAGGCCGCGTCCCGGAAGTAGCCGCACCGCGTGCGTTGCAGCAGGTTCCCCCCGATCGTGGCCATGTTGCGCACCTGCGGTGACGCGGACGCCTCCAGCGCCTCGGCCAGCACGGGGAAGCGCTCGCGGACCGACCGGTGCTCGGCCACCTGCCGCATCCGCGCGAGACCGCCGACGCGCAGGCCGCTCGCCGAGTCGGTGATCGACGCCAGGTCGAGCCCGCTGATGTCGACGAGGTGCTCGTGCCGCTGGGCGCCGTCCCGCATGAGGTTCAGCAGGTCCGTGCCGCCCGCGATGAACGCGGCGCCGGGCGTCTGCCGCGCCACGCGCACCGCCTCCGCCGGGTCCCGGACCGGGGTGTAGCCGAACGCCCTCATCGGCGCACCTCCCGGGCCGCGTCGGCGACCGCGTCCACGATGTTCTGGTAGCAGGCGCAGCGGCAGAGGTTGCCGCTCATCCACTCGCGGATCTCCGCCGGCGACCCGGCGTGCCCCTCCCGGATGCACGCGACGGCGGACATGACCTGACCGGACGTGCACGCGCCGCACTGGAAGGCGTCGTGGCGGATGAACGCCTCCTGGACCGGGTGCAGCCGATCGCCGTCGGCCAGTCCTTCGACCGTGGTGATGTCGCTGCCCTGCCTCATCACCGCCAACGTCAGGCACGACTTGACCCGCTCGCCGTCGACCAGGACCGTGCAGGCGCCGCACTCGCCCCGGTCGCACCCCTTCTTCGTGCCGGTCAGCCCCAACCGCTCGCGCAACGCGTCCAGCAGTGTCACCCTCGGCTCCACGGTCAGGACCCGGTCGCGGCCGTTAACCGACAGGGTGATCTCCGCGCTTTCCCCCGGCGCGATCGCGCTCGGCCCGACCACGTTTGCCTCGGCCTCGGCGTGCGCCGCGACGGGCAGGAACGCGGTGCTCGCCGCCGTGACCGCGGTGGACTTCAGCACCGTCCGACGTGTGTGCCCCCGTGCGGGGCGAGATGGCTCCGGCACCGCGTTCCCCTCGACTCGGTATAACTCGGTATAACGCGCTATAGCGGCGTCTGTAACAGAGTCAGGTATACCGGTTCGGTTTAACGATGACAACCCCTGGCGTATAGCATCGCTACATGGTCGGATCGACGCGCCAGCACATCCTCGACGTGACCGCGGCCCTGCTCCGGGACGTCGACATCGAGGCCGTGTCCATCCGCGACGTGTGCCAGGCCGCCGGCATCACCGCGCCGACGCTGTACCACCACTTCGGCGACAAACGAGGCCTCCTCGAAGCCGTCGCCGCGGAGGGCTTCGCCCGCTACATGGCCGAGAAGCAAGGCCGCGGGCCGTCCGAGGACCCGTTCGAGGACCTGAAAGCCGGGTGGGACGGCCACGTCCGGTTCGGCCTGACGAACCCGGCGTTCTACGTGCTGATGTACGGCGGCACCAGGGCGCACGAGCACCCGTCGGCACGGGAGGGGTTGCGGGTGCTGCACGACATGCTGGTCCGCCTCGCCGAACGGGGCTGGCTGCTGGTCACGCCGGAGGAAGCCGTGCCCACCATCCACTCCGCGTGCGTCGGCACGACGTTGACGCTCATCGCCGACCCGGACGCACCGGCCCACGCCGACCTGTCCCACCGAGTCCGCGACGCCGTGTTCGCCGCCGTCGTCAAGCCGGAACCCCCGACCGGACAAGGGACCGAGGCCCTGCCCGACACGGCACGGGCACTGCTGGCAACCCTGGGCAGCCACCGCGAGTCGCCCCTGTCCCCGGGCGAACGACTGCTGCTGACCGAACTCCTCACCCGCCTGGCCACCCCTTCCCGAGGCCCGTCCGACGTGACGCTGGGGGACCGATGAGTGCTGCACCGCACTAACGAAAATGCTTCAGGGCTTGGTCGAGGAGGCCGGGCGCCGCTCGGTCGGTCGCGCACACCAGGTCGGCGAACTGTGGTGGGGCGTCGTCCACAAGCTCGGGATGCACTCGGGCGCAACCGAGGACGAGATCGACGTGCGACTCGATCACCCGCCTTCGCCGCCTCGCTGCGCAGCAAGGCCGACGGGACGGACAGCAACTTCCGGGTCATCTTGTACAGCAGGGACACGATCACCCGGACATGCTCTCAACACGGCGACACGCCTTGCTCTACAAGCGACGATGACTTTCGAGCGGCACAGGCCAACGAGCCTCTACGAGCGAAAAGTCACCCGCCTTTGACAACGACCCGCCGCGCATTGTTCCGATTCTTCGCAACACGTGCATGCGGCAAGTCTGGCCAGCTGGACGCTCAAAGCAATCACCCATAGGTGTCGACTGCACGCCACCCCCAGGGAGTGCGCCAGCGATTCCTCACATTCCAGCACGACTGGAATATCGAGACCAGCAGTACACACTCTGCGCTTCCATGGATGTGTCACCCGAACGGCAGCTTGTTCAGCGGAACCCTCACGATCCAGCATGGGTCACTGCCCGACGGTCGGGCGTTGCGAGGGGGAACTTCCGCGATCGGCACGCGCTCCCAGGAGAAGCGCTGCCCTGCCGCTGTCCCGATTCATCGCCTTCAGGCGCGAATTTCAGCTCTACCCGGGAAATGATCGCCGTTTCCGGGAATTTCGCGCCGATCAGGAATCGGGAATAATGTAGCGGTGAGGATTCGCACTGAGGCGCGCGCTGGCGCAGTTCACCATTAGGTGGCCGCCGCACGCACCTCGTGCCGCTAGGCCCTTCACTGTACCGGTCTGTTCACCTTCAGGGTCGCCCAGTCTGACCTGACCCTACAGACTGGGCGTTGCCCGTTTGGGTCCTGTTACTCCATGGCAAGACATGCTAAAAGTGTACTACCGGAGATTGACTTCGGACCCTAATGGATAGGAAAAAGATCATGAGAAAGCATCTTCTCGCGGCATTAGCAGCCATCAGCATGACTTCGTTGGGATTGATGGCGGCACCAGCGGCCAGCGCCAACGCATCGGTCGCCGCCGCCTGTGACAACAACTTCATCGGCGGCCCAAACAACTCCTCCGGGTCCCTCCAGGCACAGTCCGGTGCGGTGTGGCACAAGGGCCCCGGTGCGAACTACTGCACGATCCCCTCCCAATCCGGCTTGGCCTACGTGTGGTGCTACACGACGAGCTCGAGTGGCAACTTCTGGTATCTCGCCAGGGACAGCAACACCAGCCAGCTCGGATGGATCTGGGCCGCGTACGTCAATAGCACCTCGGGCAGCATCAACCATTGCTGACGAAGCAACACGTCCAGCGCCTCATGCTGACTCAAGTGGCACCGACACCCTCGGTCTGCTACTGCTGCTGGTGATGGTGTGCGCGGCCAATGACCACGACCGCGACGGTGGCCGAGTCATCCTCAACCGGCTCGATGACGTCGCCGCAAGGTCCGGCGCTTGTTCGCCGACGGCGGCTTCGCCGAGTGGGCCGCGACCATCCTGCGGATGACCGTCGAGGTCGTCCGCAAACCCCAGGACCAGCGTGGCTTCTCCGTCCTGCCCCGCCGCTGGGCGGGGCAGGACGGAGCCTGGCCTTGATCACCGCCCACCGCCGCCTCGCCCGCGACTACGAACGCCACCCCGAAGGCATGATCCGCTGGGCCGCCATCAGCACCATGACCCGCCGCATCACCCGCGCGGCCACCCCGCCACCCGACCCGGCCCGCGCTTGGCGCTCGAATCGTTGCTGCAGCGCCCCGGAGCAGTATTGTTGGACGACGTGCGCCTGGTCGGCCAAGCTGGCGTATTCCACGCCCATGCAGAGGTCGTTAATGACCGACACGATCTGGACATCGTCTGCCTGCGCCGGTGTCACCATGAACAGGGTGCCGAGGATCGCTGCGGCGACCGACAGGACAAGCCCGGTGAGCCCGGCCCGGTGGTCCGAGGGCACTGGCCGCGCGGCACGGCTGCCACGGCCTGGAAGCGCGCAACCATTTCAACCCGCGCCGGCGGCACCTGGTGCGCTCACGGGTGTGCGGTTGACGTGGACACGGTCCGCCCGCCCGGCGGGGTAGCGTAAATCGTGCTCAACGACCTGGACTACACCCCGCTCACCGCTCCGGTCGACCCTGCGGCGGCGTTGGCGCACGCGAAAGCGAACGGTGACCGGCCGGCTGGCAACGTGGCTTGCTGCTCGTTGTTGTTCGCCCTGGCCGCCGTCACCTTCTCCGGTTTGTTGAGCGTCCCGCTCAGCATGTACCTCGCCGACACCCATCCCGACGGTGGCGTGGGTGTCCGCCTCCTCGGGCTGCTGCCACTGGCGATCGGCCTCGGGCTGGTCGTCCCGGTCATCGTCCTGGGCCGCAGGAGCGGCCGGCAGGAACGGATCGACCACTACCGCGTCATGCAGTTCGCCGCCCGCAACGGCATGGGTTACCGGATGAAGGTCAAGGACCCGGAGCACCCCGCCGGGATCTTCGACATCGGCATCAACCGCTACGCCGTCGATGTCGTCAGCATCGAAGACCCACGCCCGATGGAGATCGGCCAGTACGGCTACTCGGCCGGCTACCATAACGGGGAACCGCGACGCTGGGGGTACGCGACCACTCCTCTCGACGCCAACCTCCCCCACCTGGTGCTGAAGTCACGGGCGAAACGCACGGGCGCCATGATCGGGTCCGGGGAAGACACCCTCGGGCAACCCGAGCTGCGTGGCCCCGGCACGGACGTTTTCAGCATCTCCGGGCCGTTCGGCAGGGTAGGGGAAATCCAGGCCCTGCTGGACCGCACCCTCTTCTCCCCCGACCTCCTGGCCCGGTACGCCGAACGCCCGGTCCACATCGAGATCGTCGAAAACCGCCTGTACTTCTTCTCCCCCGAGCCGCTGTCCACCACCGACCCGGGCACTTGGCGTTGGCTCCTCGCCCTGCTCGCCGACACCGCCGAGCGCCTGGAGTCCTGAGCCCGGCCCGCCGGAAGGATCCGTCGCATGGTCTCCCCAATTGCGCGTCCCAGGTGAGCACTGCCGGCGGAACAGCCGTGGCGGTCCGGTCTCAGCGGTCCTCAGCCGGCTATTCCCACATCGAGACGTGCCCCGTGCTGTCGCTGGTGAACGGCCGCCGGTCCCACCCGCCCCACCGCTCGCGCAGCCGCAGGCCGGCCTACCGGACCATCAGATCGAGTTCCGCGGGCCACACGTACCGGAACGGCACGGAGTGGACGTCGCCGCGACCGTCCGCGATCGTGAGGCAGTTCGAGCTCATCTCCCGGGTGGCGATGTCGTACACCTCGTACGCCCACCGGGTGCCGTTCGGCGGGTAGGGCCGGACGAGCTGCCCGGGCGGCAGCAGCGGGGTCGAGGTGGGCGGGGTTGTCGAGGCGTTCGGTGGCGGCGAGCAGTTCCCGCATCTGTTCCAAGGTGAAGCCCAGGGGTTCATCCGGCGGATGAGCATCAGGCGGGCGATGTCGGCCCGGGTGTAGAGGCGGAACCCGCCCGGTTGGGCGCGGAGGGCGTCACGAGTCCGACCTCGTCGTCGTGGCCGATGGTGCGCAACGACAGTTCGGTGCGGGCGGCGACCTGCCCGATTGCCCCGATGGTCGCAGAGCAGCCTCAGCGGCAGCTCACGTCGAAGGGGCCCACCGGGGATGTCGGCGCGGCGTGGTGGCCTCCGGTCGCGCCACCTCGTCGACCGGGCTGCTGGCCCCGCTCGCGGAGTCGGCGATTAGGCTGGGCCTGATTCGGCTTTCACAACCGCCCTCGGTGGCGACGAACGCCTCAACGGGGAGTCTGGATGCGCGGAGTCGAGATGGTGGCGCGTGCGCCGGTCAGAGTACTGGCGCTGGCGCTGAGCGCGCTGTTCGTCGTCGGCGGCATCGCCGGATTCGTCCCGGGTGCCACGGCCGACCACGACGCGATGGAGTTCGCGGGCCACACGTCGCATGCGCTGCTGTTCGGTGTGTTCCAAGTGTCGGTCCTGCACAACATCGTCCACCTGGCCTTCGGTGTCGCCGGGCTGGCCCTGGCGCGGTCGGTGCGCGGCTGCACGCTCTTCCTGGTCGTCGGCGGCATCGTCTACCTGCTGCTGTGGGTGTACGGACTGTTGGTCGACGAGGACAGCGCGGCCAACCTCCTGCCGGTCAACAGCGCCGACAATGGGCTGCACGCGGTCGTCGGGGTCGTCATGATCACCCTGGGGCTGGCACTGGGCCGGCAGGTTCCGCCACCCGCGTCCGAGGCAGGCTGAGCGGGGCGACCCGGCACGTCATCGATTGGACGACGGGAACCTGCCGCTGGGGCTGCCGAGGCCGACGAGATCGGTGTACTGGTCCTGCCACGACCGCTCGGTGGCCAACAGGTCGGCCAGCCGTTGCACCCAGGCCGCGTCCACGGGCGGCGCCCCACTTTCGACGTGTTGCCTGGTCTCCTCGCGTGCCTTGAGCCACTCGACCATCGTGGGTCCGAGCACGGGACCACCTGTTGCCTCCGGCATGAGGACGACGATACTGCCTCGTCGCAGCGCCGGGCGGGGTGGTTTCGGGTGAAGCCGGCTCAACGAAGCCAGCCGAACGCGACCAGTCCCGACAGGAGCACGGCCACGCCCATCACGGAGTTGAGGATCGCGGCCGGGACGAAGCGGGGTCGCGCCCATGCGGTGAACACCAGGATCACCACGGCGTGAGCGAGCGGCTGGCCGCATCCACCACGGTCCCCGCAGGCAGGAGCAGGGCGGCATCGAGACGGAAGGCGGTCGTGGTTCCGCGAACACCGCCGTAGACGGCGTGCCTGCCCGGCGACGGCGGCACCATCGACAACGGCCCACGCGGCACGCTGACCGTCACCGGCGTCTCCGGCAGCCCGCTGTTCATCACCGACAACAGCGCCGGTCGGGGCGGCGGCATCTGAACGGTGAACTCCACCGCGACGACCCTCACCCGGACCGCCGTGACCAACAACCAAGCACTGCCGGCCCTGGGCAACGGTTCGTGCAATCAGACTGGGGCCTCAATCGAGGCGCCGGCGTTTCCGGTTCTCGGGCCGGCAGGGTGGTGGCAGTGGACGAAGCACCGATTCGCGACCCGGGCTGGTCGGGCGCGGCGCCTCAAACAACACCCTGGACCAGCGTGCGACTCGGCCCGAGCAGGCGAAGTCGCGCCGGTCGTGGTGAAAGTCGCCTGGCGAGCGGCGACGGCCACATCGTGGCCGTGCACGGGAGCTCCCCCGGTCGACGGAACGGAACGTCCAGCCACAAGACCGAAGCCTGAGAAGCTTCATCCCACTGCACCTGTCGGGCACGCCGGCCTGCTGTGCCCGACAAAGTCAAAGCGAAGCCCACTCGTTCGCCTACGGCAACAACCTCTCCACCACGACGCTGCGCGGCGCCGTAGTGGACTGACTCGACCTGTCGGAGCCGGCCCGCCAGGCCGCACCTCCCGTCTGACTGCTCACCCGTTCACCGGCTCCACCCTGTGCCCGTCGATGTGAACGCCAGCGATCGAGTCGTGAAGCACACGGCACCACGACCACGTTCGGGCCTGGGCGAGTCGTCCGTGCCGCCACCGGTGATCACGCCCACCGGTCAACCCCGGCCGGGTGTTCACGAACGGCTCAAGCCAATCGGACCTCGGCCCAGACGGTTTTCCGGTCGGCGTCACGTCGATGTCCCCAGTTGACCGACAGCCGGTTGACCATGAGCAGGCCGCGCCCGTGTTCGGGTGTGTCCAACCTGCCCAGAACCGGCAGCAGGCTCGAGCTGGCGTCACCCACCTCGATCCGCACCAGATCGCGGTCGGGCAACCGGTACATCCGCAACCGCCGCGGTGCGTGGGCATGCCGGTAGGCGTTGCCGACCAACTGCGCGGTGACGACCTGGATGTCCACGAGCCGATCGTCACCAGCCTCGGCCGCCATGTCTGAGACCAGTCCCATCAGGGCTGCTGTGGACGGGCGACTGTCGGGTAGGTCGAGGTCGACGCTCTTTCGCGGAAGATCGACAGTGTTCACTGCACGCCCTCGATGCCTGTGGCCTCACAAGGCACAGATACGGCATCTTATACCCGCTCCGACGGACCGGTCGTCACGGCGACGACACGAGCCGCCGGAGTCGGTGTGGAGATCGGTTTCCCCGGGTAGGTCGAGGCGATGAGTGCGGTCGAGCAGGTTGGCCCCAAGGCACAGGGTGACGGACGTGGGGGCGAACGGGGTCGGCTCGTGTTGAGCATGGACCTGCGGGCCTCGCGGACGCCGTCACCAGAGCTGCGGCGGTGGGTGCGGGCAGCGTTGTACCGGGAAGACGAGGACTGCGTGGAGAAGGTATGGCTCGTCCTCGCGGAGCTGACGGCAGACGGCCACGGGTGGTCCCCGGTCGAGGTCAGGATCTGGAGGTCGATGGCCCCGTCGACGGTGCGGATCGAGGTCGAGGACGCGTGCCGCGAGATGCCCGTCCCGGGGATCTCCCGGTGGGGCGGGACACGGGGCTTCGGCTTGGTCCTCGTCGACGGCTTGGCGCGCCGATGGGGTGTCGACGTCCACTCGGCCGGCAGAACGGTGTGGGCCGATTTGGGGTGAGTTCACCGTGCCGGCGGGGTACGCAGCGTCCAGCGAGGCGACCCGGGCGGCATCCTCTCGCAGCGCCCGGTCCATCCCCTCGATCCCGCGCAGATCCTCGACCAGGGCGTCTACGGCACGGAAGCGATGCAACAGACCGGTAACGCGACGTGAGTCCCTCGGAAAGGAAATTCATGCGCGCGCACCTTGAACTCGCGCACGTCGTCGTACCGCCAACACACATGGTCGTGGGCGCCCAAACCCCGTGCGCGCTCTGCCTGCCCTGACCGGCGCAATTCCATCAGATTACTACCGGAGCTCGCCGCGACCGCGCACCACCGGACCGCGCGCTCGCAGGCAAGCCGCCGTCGATCACCGGAGCAAGCGTCTTCGCGCGGACATGGCAGTCCAGCCGACGTGGTCACGGCCGGGAATCCTTTGGGTCCGGTTCGGCCTCGCGACAGGCCGAATTGGTGGGTGAGCGTGCGGATGCCGGTTGCACCTGAATCCGGACATCGGGCATCGCGTTTCAACCTGCGCGTTTCGCGTACCCTCCGTGAGGTGGTGCTGGAGGAGGCAATCGTGGACGAGGACGAACCGCTGTCGGTCGACGTGCGGGATCGTGGCGACGACACGGTGCTGTCGGTGGTCGGTGAGCTGGACTTCGGCACGACCCCGCGCTTCCTGGAGGTCGCGGAGCCGGTCGCCGCGCTGGGGGAAGCGCTGGTGCTGGACCTCTCCGGGCTGGTCTTCTGCGACTCCAGCGCGTTGAGCGCCCTGGTGCGGTTGCACAAGGTGTCGAAGGCCGCGGGTGGCACGTTGTGCCTGGCGGCGTTGCAACCGCAGGTCAAGGCGGCCATCACGATGACGTCGCTGCACCTCATGCTGTCCATCAGCGACGAGGTGCCGCGCGGTGCGGTCGGTACCGCCGATCATGCCTGAGCGCCGTTCCGCCCGTCCCGACGGCGAGAGCGGCTACGACTTCGAGACCTTCGGGCTGTCGGACATGGTCGAGGCCGCGGCGGCGCTGCGTGGTGTCGCCGAACGGGCGTCGGGGTTCCCCGCCGCGGCCCGTGAGGTGGTCGGGTGGCTGCACGGGAGTTTCGTGGACGAGCGCGGCGCGTCGGTGCTGCCCCTGGTCCGCCTGTTCACCACGCGCCGCTTCGCGGACCTGGCCGACGACGTGCGACGGGTCGTGACGACGACGGGGGCGGAACCGCCGTCGCCGGATCTGCGGTGCCTCACGCTGGAGGCGACCGTCGGGTTGGAGCCGGAGTGGAACGACCCGGCCCGGTCCCGGGCGCACCGGGTGATCCCGCTGGCGTCCACCGACGCGCTCGCGGGCGCCCCGATGATCTCGGCGCTGGTCTCCGAGCTGGGGTTGCACCCCGCCGAGGTGGTCGCCGGGGCGATCGACGCCCGACGCAGGGGGTTCGGTGTCTTCCACGTGCCCGTGGCGACCGGCAGCTCGCGGATACCCGACCAGGAGTTCGTGGACCGCTATGCCATCTCCTCGGTGCTGGGGTTCGGCGGTGTGCTGCCCAGCGGTGACGTGTTCTGCGTGGTGATGTTCTCCAGGGCGCCGATCTCCGCCGAGGCGGCCGAGCTGTTCCGCGCGATCTCGGTGAGCGTCCGGGCCGGACTGCTCGCCCACGCGTGGAGCGGGCGGGGCGAGGTGGACCTCGCGGCGCAGCGGGATGCCCTGCACGAGCACCTCGAAGTGCTGGAGGACACCGGCCGCCGGCAAGCCGCGGCGTTGGAGAACGCCGTGCGCCGGTTGCGCGCCGAAGCCGAGCTCGTGGACACCCTGCAGGTCGTGGGCCGGCGGCTGACCGCCCAACTGGACTTGGACGTGCTGGTGCAGGACGCGACGGACGCGGCGACGAAGGCCACCGGCGCGGAGTTCGGCGCGTTCTTCTACAACCTGGTCGACCAGTTCGGCGAGTCCTACACCCTCTACAGCATCTCGGGGGTGCCCAGGGAGGCGTTCTCCCGCTTCCCGATGCCCCGCAACACGGCCGTGTTCGAGCCCACGTTCAAGGGCACCGGGACGATGCGGTCGGACGACATCACCCTCGATCCCCGGTACGGCCGCAGCGCGCCGCACCACGGGATGCCGGAGGGGCACCTGCCGGTGCGCAGCTACCTGGCGGTGTCGGTGGTTTCGCCGTCCTCGCAGGAGGTGCTGGGCGGGTTCTTCTTCGGCCACCACGAGACCGGCCGCTTCACCGCGCGCCACCAGCAGTTGGCCGAGGGCATCGCAGGGTACGCCGCGATCGCCCTGGACAACGCCCGGTTGTTCGCCCGTCAGCGCACGATGGCCATGGAACTGGCACGCAGCATGCTGCCGGTCGTGCCGCGGGTGTCCGGTCTGGAGATCGCCTCGCGCTACCTGCCCGCGGCGACCGGGTCGGAGGTGGGCGGCGACTGGTTCGACGTGATCGAGCTGAGCGCCGGCCGGACCGCGTTCGTGATCGGCGACGTCGTCGGTCGCGGTGTGACCGCCGCGGCCGTGATGGGCCAGATCCGCACCGCCGTGCGCTCGTACGCGCTGCTGGACCTGCCGCCGGTGGACGTGCTGCACAACGTCTCCGCGTTGGCGGACACAACTCCCGGCGCCACGTTCATCACCTGCTTCTACGCCGTGTTCGACCCGGTCGACCAGACGTTGACCTACGCCGTCGCGGGCCACCTGCCCGCCATCCTGCTGCTGCCCGACGGCACGACGGCGTTGATCGGCGAGAGCATGGGCATGCCGCTGGGCGTCGGTGACAAGTTCTCGCAGCAGCAGACCCTCTTCCCGGAGGGCGCCCGTCTCGTGCTCTACACCGACGGCCTCGTCGAGAGCCGCGACCGGGACCTGACCACCGGGATCGACCACCTGGTCCAAGGGCTGCGGAACCTGCCGGGCGACGTCGACGCCCAGGTGGCCTGCGACAAGCTGATCGACCGGCTCACCGGCGGTCGTCATGACGACGACGTGGCGTTGCTGCACGTCCACCACACGGGCGGTCACCGGAGGGTGGCTTCCCTGTCGCTGACCGCCGACCCGGGGATCGCCCGGAAGGCGCGGCGGTTCGTCGCCGAGCGGCTGGAGGAGTGGGAGCTGGCCCACGTCTCGGACGCCGCGCTGATCGTGACCAGCGAACTGGTCGCCAACGCGGTGAAGCACACCGACCAGCCGGGGCTCCTGCGAGTGCACCACGACGGAGCTCGGTTGACCATCGACGTCTCCGACCACCACGGTGCGGTGCCGCGCCTGTTCGAGGCAGGCCCCGAAGAAGAGCAGCACCGCGGCCTCTTCCTGGTGAACGCGTTCGCGGCGCGGTGGGGCAGCCGGACCACGACGGACGGCAAAGTCGTCTGGGCGGAGATCACCACGCGGTCGAACCGCGCCCGGCCCCAGCCACCTGGAAGGACGTCATGAGCGGTGCGAGGCAGGCCCTGACCCGACTGCGGGATCGGCTGCGACAGGAGTCCCGCCTGCTCGTCGCGTTCTCCGGTGGCGCCGACTCCGCGCTGCTGGCCGCGGTGGCCGCCGAGGCGCTCGGGGACGCCGCGCTCGCGGTGACCGCGGTGTCGGCGAGCCTGCCGGAGCGGGAACGCCGCTCCGCCCGCCGGTTCGCCCGTGCCAACGGCATCGCGCACCTGGAGGTCGCCACCGACGAGCTGGAGCGCGAGGACTACGTCGCCAACGGCCCGGACCGCTGCTACCACTGCAAGTCGGCGCTGTTCGACGCGCTGGCGCCGTTGCGCGCCCTCACCGGCGCCGCGGTCGCGCTGGGGACCAACCTCGACGACCTGGGCGACCACCGACCGGGACAGCGCGCCGCGGCCGAGCGCGGTGTGATCGCTCCGCTCGTCGACGCGGGCTTCACCAAGCAGCTCGTCCGCGAAGCCAGCGCGCTGCTGGGCCTGGGGACGGCCGACAAACCCGCCGCCGCCTGCCTGTCGTCGCGCATCGCCTACGGCGACCCGGTCACCACCGAGGCGCTCGCGCGCGTCGAAGCCGCCGAGGACGCGGTGAAGGACCTCGGCTTCCCGGTGGTGCGGGTGCGCGCGCACGCCGACGGCACGCTCGCCCGCATCGAGGTCCCCGCAGCCGACATCCCCCGGCTGACGGCGCACGCGACCGCGATCGACCGCGTCGTCCGCGGCGCGGGCTTCTCCTTCTGCTCGCTCGACCTGGCAGGTTTCACCAGTGGCCGGATGAACGTGCTGATCCCCGCGACCGCACTCACCGCCCCGCGGCCGACATGAGCGGCGCCGAGGGGTTCGCGGACCTGGGTTTCGCCCGCGTCGACACCGACCGGCAGGCACGGCAGGGACTGCCCGAGGCGGTCTACGCACCGGGCAAGCGCACCGAGGAGATCATCGCCATCGTGCGCCGGCTGCTCGAGGCCAACACCGGACCCGTGCTGGTGACCCGCGTCGAGCCCGACCAGGCCCAAGACGTGGCCGCCGCGGTCGCCGGCGCCGACCACGAACCGGACGCGCGGCTGCTGGTCTGGCGACCGGCGGCCCCGAGGTCGTTCCGGCTCGCGGTGGTGACGGCGGGTACCGCCGACGGACCGGTCGCCGCCGAGGCAGCGGCGGTCGCCACCGCCATCGGCCTGCCGGTCCGGCTGCACCGCGACGTCGGGGTGGCGGGCGTGCACCGCCTGCTCGCCATCACCGACCAGCTCGCCGACGCCGACGCGGTCGTCGTCGTAGCAGGCATGGAAGGGGCGCTGGCCTCGGTGGTCGGCGGCCTAGTGGCGTGCCCGGTCATCGCGGTGCCCACGTCGACCGGCTACGGCGCCGCCCTCGAAGGCGTGACCGCGCTGCTGGCCATGCTCACCTCCTGCGCCGCCGGCCTCACCGTCGTCAACATCGACTCCGGCTACGGCGCGGCGATGGCCGCCCACCGCCTGGCCACCACCTACGAGCGACGGACCACGTGATCCTGTTCCTCAACCCGACGTGCGGCCTGTCGGGCGACATGCTGCTCGCGGCCCTCGTCGACCTCGGCGCTCCCCTGGACCGGATCCGCGCCGCCATCGCGGCCACCGGGCTCACGGGCTGGCAACTCGACGTCGAACCGGCACACCGCAACGGAATCGCCGCCCGTCGAGCCGTGGTCACCGTCGAACCCCAGCCGACCCACCGCAACGCCTCCGAACTCATCGCGCTGGCCACCCGCGCCGAACCCGTACCGGTCGCCGAGAGGGCCGTGCGGGCACTGCGCGAACTCGCCGCCGCCGAGGGCCGCATCCACGGCATCGACCCGGCGGTGGTCCACCTGCACGAACTGGGCGGCCACGACACCGTCGTCGACATCGTCGGCGTCAGCGCGGCGGTCCACGCCCTCGACATCACCGAGGTCCACTCGGCACCCGTCGGCCTCGGCACGGGCACCGTCCGGACCAGGCACGGCATCCTGCCCGTTCCCGCGCCCGCCACCGCCGCGCTCTTGGCGGGAGCGAGGGTCCGCGGCACCGATATCGACGCCGAGACCGTCACACCCACCGGCGCCGTGCTGCTGCGGGCGCTCGACACCCGCTACACCCCGATGCCGGAGTCCACGGTGACGCGGGTCGGCTACGGCGCGGGGTCGCGGGAGTTCCCGGACCGCCCCAACGTCTTGCAGGCCGTGCTGGCCGAACCGGTCGGCCGCGGCGGGCACACCGCCATGGCGGTGCTGGAGACCACCGTCGACGACGTGACCGGCGAAGCCCTCGGCCACACCGTGGACGTGCTGCTGGAGGCGGGTGCCGCCGACGTGTGGATCACCTCTGTCGGCATGAAGAAGAACCGGCCCGGCCACGTCGTGCACGTCCTGTGCCCACCGCACCTCGCGTCGGAACTGGGGACGCTGCTGCTCCGCAGCACCGGCAGCCTCGGCTTGCGCCGCACGACCGTCGACCGCCTGACCCTCCCCCGCACCACCACGACCACCACCGTCCAAGGACACCCCGTGCGCGTCAAACAAGGGCCTTGGACCACCAAGCCCGAGCACGACGACGTCGTAGCCCTGTCCGCCGCACTCGGGTTGTCCTACCAGGAGGCCCGCAACAGGGTTCCGGCGCAACTGCCCGACCGACGCGCTGACGGTTAGACGAGCGCGGCACCGGACCACTCGACCACAGCGTCACCCCTGCGCCTGCTGCCCATAGCGTTCGGAAAAGGACGTGGAGATTCTGGCTCTATGCCCACAGACGCCGCCGTGGGCGCGCTGCGCCCGCAGCTCGACGGCGGCGGTGACATCCGCCAATCGGAGGTTGGCGGCCCCCTCCGTGACGCGCGGGGAAGTCGAGCGCGTCGAAGGGGATGCGCGAACGCCGAAACCGGTCAGCCGCCGGTGCGGCGGCCGAATCCGGACGGCACCGGACAGGTTCAGCGGCTGGCGCCGTCACGATGGGCGAGGGCGGCGTCGCCGCCCCACGGCAACGCCGGCGCACTCGGCGTTGAGGGTGGCCAGCAGCGCGAGCGTCTGGCGGCCGAACGCCTCCTCGACCAGCGGCGTGTTGCCGCAGCTGAGGCTTGCGAAGGTCGTGCTTCGACAACGCGGTAGCGGAACGTTCTTCGCCACCCTCAAGACCGAGATCGGCACCACCGTCTGGGACACCCGCGACGCCGCTCGACGCGGCGTTTTCGCTTACCTGGGCTACTACAACCACGACCGTTTACATTCGACAGTCGACTACCGCGCCCCGTACGAGGTCCGCGTCGGCTGTCGTCAAGATTCTCGCTTCGTGGCATGAAATTTGGTGTCCGGTCCTCGGGAACAACCTCATGATCACCGTCCCCTCCACCCTGGTCATCACCTGACGGGGAGCCACCAGCCCGACCATGTTGCCAGACCCGGTGTCCCAACAGCGCGGATGAACACGATCATGGAGCGCTCGATCCGCAACCGCGGACACGAACTCCTCGACCGAACGCTGAGACCACCACCACCGGCCACAGAGCAGGTTGCGGTCACCAGCTCGGCATCCACCGACTGCAGCGACCGGGCGACATCCTCAACAAGTACCACCACGACGCCTGACCTGCATTGAGGATGTTTCGGCAGGAACAGCGGCGCCGACCGCCGGGCCGGTGACGGCCCGGCGTCGTGCGTGTGTTGGCGGTTAGCAGCTGAGTTTGGTGTCGGTCGTGTCGGTGGTGCAGGTGTCGGTGCCGTTGCCGCCGTCGGCGGTGTCGCCGCCGAGTCCGTCCTGGACGTTGATGGTGTCGTTGCCGTTGGAGCCCTTCATGGTGTCGTCGCCGGAGGTGTCGGTGAGGTTGTCGTCGCCGGCTTGGCCGTCGAGGGTGTCGTCGACGGGTCCGCCGACGATGATGTCGTTGCCGTTGTCGAACAGCCAGGTGAACAGGCCGGCGACGAGGTCTTCACCGAAGCTGCGGTCGTTGCCACCTTGGCTGTGCAGGGTGTCGTTTCCGTTGCCGCCGTTGATGATGTCGTCGCCGTCACCGGCGTAGATGGTGTCATCGCCGTTGCCGCCGGTGATGGTGCTGGAGGCGGATCCGCCGTAGATGACGTCGTTGCCGTGCCGCCGTTGATGGTGGTGGCGTATCCGAGACCGCAGATCACATCGGAACCGTTGGTGCCGGCGAGGGTGGACGAACCGGGGCTGCCGAACACGGTGCGACAAGGCGATGGGGCGGCGCCGGAGAACGTGATCGCCGCGCTGACGCCGGTGGCGTCGACCGGGCCGCTGCGGCGACCAGCCTGCCGGCGACGATATCGCCCTGATCACCGCCCGGCACAGCCCTGTGCCAGACCCGCCCGACACGACGCCGACCGCCCCATGAGACGTGCGTCTTGGCCGACCGGGAAAGGCCGACGACGACGCGGCGATGACCGTCGCCCCTCGGTGGCGACCCGCCGTGGCGTTGAGGGCTTGATCACGTCGTACGCGGGAGTGGTTGCCGAAGCGTCGGGAGCGGCCAGCTGGAAGCATCCGGCCGTCCGGGAGTGCGGCCTCGCAGCAAACGGCAGGGACCATTCGTCGAACCTGCGCCGCTCACGGCGGACCTTCGACCGGCGGCACCGTATTCGTCAGGTGCGCCCATACCGCCTTGCCCGCCAGGCCTGGCGTGCTGCCCCAGGCAGTCGCCAAGTTCAGGGTCACACGACGAGAAGTGACCACGCGGGGCGCCTGATCGACGCCATACCGCTCACCCTGCTCTGAGCACCTTTTCCCAGGTCAGCCATCGGCAGCGGCACCCATCAGCCGGCTGCGTGCCGTTTCCGGACGTGTGAAAATGTCTTCGTAGTCGAGTGGGCTCCCAGTTGTCGACGGTAGCCGTGAACAGCGGTGTACCGAGGCCGGCTGCTGCGCCGGCCACAGCCAGCGGCTCGGTCGAGATCGTCGCGTGCGACCTGGCGAAGCGGTTCGACGCCTTCGACCTGTCGTTCCTGCCGGTCGACCTCATCGACGAGCAACTGGTGCATGACCCCCGACGGCCCAAGACTCAGGCGGCGACACCCACACCGGCATTGAACCGAATGGGCTAACCACGCATGGGGTGCGAACGTTTCGGGCAATCCGATGTAGTGAACAACGCCCGCTCGAACCCCGAACATCCCACCGCGGGGGCCACTTCGGACCCGGACAGCGCAACCGGTTCAGGTGAAGGGATGACGATTGCGCACGACGAGCGCGGTGCGGACGGTCACGCCGACGCGGGCCGGACCACCGGCCAGGTGGCGGTGGACACCTCGGTGCCCTGCGACGACCTCGCCGCCGTGCGCAACCGCATCGGCGAAGTACTGCACACGTGTGACGAGGGCTTCGTCCTCGACGTGCAACTGGTGGCCACGGAGCTGGCGTCCAACGCCTGCGACCACGCCGACCACCCCCGGCACCTGCTGCTGCGCCGGGAAGTCCACCCCGAGCGCGGGCCCGAACTCGTCGTCGAGGCTCGCGACGCCACCCCCCACCGCACACCGGTCGTCGGTTCCTCCAGCGTCAGCCCCGAACGGGGCAACGGCATGACCATGATCGAAACGATCTGCAACGCCTGGGGCGTTCGCCAGGAGGACGGCGGCAAAGTCGTCTGGGGCCGCATCCCCATCCCCTGACCGATTCCGCCCCCTCCAACGGAAGGTCTGGCAGAGCGGCGCTTCGACAAAGGTCCGAAGACCGCCCGCTCAGCAGGGGCGCCGAAAGCCGTCCGCCCCGGTTCGGGACGACCAGCCGGATCGAAGAACTGCGTTATCGCGTAACGCTTGGACGTCGGACTCCTCCTGGCTACCAGCCAGGCACACACCCGACCGGCCCACCACAAGAAGGGTGACAAACCTTGCCGAACAGGATCCAGTGGGAGTTTCTTCCGCAGGAGCTCGGTTTCGGCTCCGGGATGACCTGCTGGAGAAAGCTGCGTGACTGGAACGGGGCCGGTGTCTGGTCCCAGTTGCACGAACTGCTGCTCGCCGAGCTGCACATGCGCGGCGGGCACACCCACCAGCGACCACGAAGCCGCCACAACCGCGCTCACCACCGCTCCGAGGGTGGATCTGACCCTGGATTTGCGCGCACCGATCTCCTTCCAGTTCACCGCGCACGCGGAACCGGTCGACCACAATTGGGAGAGCTGCGTAACTCGTACGTGTCATCGCCGCACCGGAAGCGCGTTACGATCAAAAGTCGAGGAATACTCCCATATGCCGACGGCGAGTGACCGGTGGCTCGACGGTCAGGTGTACACAGACCACCCTCGACGGCGTCGTCGAGTCGGTGAACCTCGCGGTCTTGGGAACCTTCCTGGCCTGCTCGGACGGAACCGGCGGAAAAGACCAGGCAGCAGCCGCGAAGAGCGCGCCTGTCGAAGCTTTGGGGCTGCATCCAGCGATCCGCGATTCGCCGCCAGCCGAGGGGCAGGCAAAGCCCGACCGGCACACCGGGCATGGCCGACGCCCTTGCGGCCGCCGAACGTGGCGAGCGGGTCACCGTCATACCGGACAGCCCACTCGGCGAGCACGTCCGCGCACGGCTCACCGTTGGCTGTTCTTCCAGGACTCCGCGCGCAGCACCGTCTCGACTTGGCCGCTGTCGTCCAGCGCGCAGCGCAGCAGGGTCTGGTAGGTGGTGGCCGGGGTGCCGCCGCCGTAGCCGTAGGCGAACGCGTCGCGGGTGGAGCGCGGGGGCAGTGGCACCGGGTCCACCCGCATGCGCGCGTCGTCGGCGGAGGTCAGGTCGAGCAGTGTGATCGTGGTGCCCAGTTCGTCGTCGCCGGCCAGGATGGTCCGGTCGTCCCACTCGGCGACCCGGCAGCCGCTTCGCTTGGTTCACGTCGACCTCGGTGAGGGTCTTGCGCCAGGCGTCGACCAGCGGCCCGTCCCGCGGGACGCTGTAGACGGCGTAACCGTCGTCGGCCACCGGGACGTAGTCCTGCGACCGGGTGACCAGTCCTTGTTCCTTCGCCGCGCCGCGCGGCTGCCACTCCAGCAGCCCGACGGCCTCGGCGTAGGCGTCGCCGCGCGGGTCGTCGACATCCAGATCCCGTTCGAGTTCGCGCAGTTCGGTCAGTTCACGGCCCACCAGGTCCGTGTCGGCGACCGGGCGGGCCGGGGTGAGGTACCGCTCCAGCTCGATCGGCGGGGTCGGGCGCCTCGGGCGGCACACCAGGTACCAGCCCTCGCCCCGGTCGGGCTGGCGCTCGTGCGCGTCGCGGACCTTGGCCGGCACGTCCGCGGCGTCGGCGGCCAACGCCGCGAACGCCCAGCCACCGCGTCGTCCCGGGCTACCAGCCGAGAACGGACAGGCCCACGTCGATCGACGAGTCCACGATGTCGGATCCGGAGATCTCGCCGTCCCGGGCCTTCTCCCTGATGCTGCCGTCGGCCGCGGCCTGCATGCCGATGCCGATGTCGAACAGGCGGCTGCCCACCAGGTTGTGGGGTTCGATGCCGTCCTCGATGTAGGCGCCGAAGATGTCGATGACCGGGTCGGCCGCCTTGGCCACCTCGCCACCGAGCATGTTGCCGAGGTAGGCGCCACCGCCCGCGCCGGCCACCATGCCGGTGGGCGAGCCCAACATGCCGAACGGCGCACCCAACAGCCCGCCCACCCCGCCGCCGATCAGGGCGCCGCCCCACGAGAAGCCCGTCTCGATGCCGGTCTTGATCGCCGCCGCCACCGGGCGGTCACCCGTGGCCCGGTAGTCCGCGTAGGACAGACCCGGACCCAGGAGAGCGCTCAGCCGCCCCAGGCTCCGCACCCACTTGTGGTCGAGGACGTCGAGCACCTTGCCGTACCAGCGGTTGAGCTGGATGAACTCGTTGTAGTCGCCGAACTTCCCCAACGCCAGGATGTGCTCCTCGATCAGGTCCGACCGCTTGAGCCCTTCCAGCACGGCACCGAGGACGTCGTTGATCTTCTTGGGGGTGGAGAAGACTGTCTCGGACGGCAGGATCCGGCCGGTGCCGTTCGGCTTGCCGCGCGGCTTGTACGGCTTCGACTTCGGGTTGTCCTCCTTGTTCTGCAACGCCCTGGAGTCCACGTACCCGCAGTTGTCGCACTCGGACGTGAACAGGCCCGACGCGTCCTGGGACGTTACCGGCGTGTTGTTGGCGTAGGCGTACCCGTGCAGCTGCTGCGGGTCGGACAGGTCCATCACCGGGTCGAGGGACAGGAACCGGCCCAGCTCCGGGTCGTAGTCGCGGGCGCCGAGGTGGGTCAGCCCGGTCGAGGGGTCGTGCTCGCCGCCGACGAAGGACTTCTCCCCCGGCCACGCCGTCGGCGCCGTTCCGCGTGGCACGCCGAACGGGTCGAACCGGCGTTTGGTCACCTGGAGCGTCTGGGAGTTCACCGCGACCTGCGGTGTGCCCTGGTGGTCGCCGGCCAACCAGGTGAGCGCCGCGCCCTGGCGCACGGCCACGGTCTCGTCATGGAACGTGTAGTACCTGGTCGCCTTCGGGGTGCTGCTCCCCTTGGCCAGCCGCACCTCCTGGTTCAGCAGGTACAGCGTGGTGCCCCCCGGATCGGTCTTGAGCAGCCGCTCGCCGTCCGCGGTGTGGACGAACGACGTGGTCGCGCCGCCCTTGGTGACCGACGTCAGGGTGCCCTCCTCGTCCCAGTCGAACCTCTCGCCGGTGCGGGTGGTGGTGTTGCCGGCCTCGTCGTAGGTGTAGTCGACGGTGTTGGTGCCCGAAGGGGACGTGGTGGTCACCGACGACACGGTGTGCCCCGACGGGTAGGTGTAGGTGCTGGTCGTGCCGTTCCTGGTGGCGGTCAGCCGGTTGCCGGCCGGGTCGTAGGTGTAGCCATTGCGGTACTGGGCCGGACCGCCCAGCGCGGCGGCCGGGTCCGCGCAGGACGCGGCCGGGGTCCACGCGGCGGTCAGGCGGCGCAGGCCGTCGTAGCGGAAGCACTGGGTGTCCGCGGCGAGGCCGATCGGGCGGTCGGTGATCGAGGTGATGTTGCCCTGCGGGTCGTAGGTGTGGTTGATGTCGGTCTGCATCGGGGCCGGCACCTCGGCGTCGACGATCGTGCGCTTCAACCGGCGGGTGCTGTCCTCGTAGTACCGGGAGATCCACGCGCGCTTCGTGCCCGAGCCGAGCTGAAGGCGCTCGACCTCGCCGTAACGGGTGTAGGCGGTCGCGCCCACCAGGTCGACGGTGTCGCCCTGGTAGGTCCCGGTGCTCGACCTCGGCCGGCCCGCGTCGTCGAGGACGTAGTCGACCGTCTCGGTCTCCAGTCCACCGACCTCCGGGTACGACTCGCCGGACAGGCTGCCGTCCCAGCCGTAGGAGGCGAACCAGGTGTAGGTCCCGGCGAGCGGGGCCAGAGCCGGGTCGGTGGCCGGGATCGTCACCGACTTCTCCGTCGGCCGGTACAGCTGGGAGTAGTTGCCGATGCTGGTGGTGTACCGGTGGCCGCCGGCGAACCGGGTGGTCGTCGCCGGGTGGCCCTTGCCGTTGGAGGCCGTGTCGTAGGTCCACTCGGCGAGCCGGGTGCCGCCGACCTGGCCGCGGTAGCTGCCGGTGCGGCGGCCGAGCCCGTCGTAGGAGAAGGCGACCGTCCCGCCCCGCCCGTCGGTCGTCGTGGTCAGCCGGTCCGCGTCGTCGTAGGTCATCGCGGTGACGCCCTGGTCCGGGTCGTCCAACGTGGTCATCCGGCCGCGCAGGTCGTACTCGGCGCGCCAGGTGTTGCCCGCCTCGTCCACGACCTGCGCGATCCGCCCCGCCTTGGTGTACCGGTAGGTGGTCGAGTGGTAGCCCGAGCCGTGGTGCTGGCGCAGCTCGACGGTCCGCCCGTGCGCGTCGGTGATCGTGGTGGTCGGCGTGCCGCCCTGGCGCGGGGTCACGTGCACCCGGTCGCCGCCGTACTCCGTGGTGGTCCGCCACTCGAAGCCGGTGCCCTTGAGCACCTCCGCGACCGGTCGGCCGGCGTCGTCGAACTCGGTCACCGTCATCGCGGGCACCGCCGCGTCCGCCGGGAACACGAGGTCGGTGCCGACCTGGCCCTCGTTGTAGTACGGCCGGGTGACCTTGAACGGCCGGCCGTGCGAGTCGTAGCGGGTGTCGGCCAGCAGCCGGCCGCCTCCCGCCGCCGGTGTCTGCTTCTGCCGCAGCCGCAGCAGCCCGTCGTACAGCTCGGTCGCGGCGGTGAACACCCCGTTCGGGCCGATCCGCGTGGTCGTCACCGCGACCGGCCCGGTGGTGCGCACCTCGTAGGCGAACCGGGCGTTGCCCCGCGCGTGGGTCGCCCTCGGTCGGTTGGGCAGCCAGATCTCCGTCCGGCGGCCCAGGGCGTCGTAGTCGGTCTCGGTGACCCGGCCGTTGGGGTCCTCCACCTTCGCGGCCTGGCCGGAGGACGGGTCGTGGGTGGTCGTGGTGACCAGCCCGGCGGCGGTCGGCCCGGCCCGCGGCGCGGTCACCGCTGTCGTGGTGGTGGGTCCGCCGATCGCCGGTGTGTACGCGGTCGTGGTCGTGTTGCCGAGGGCGTCGGTGGACGCGGTGACCCGGCCGTGGGAGTCGTACGCGGTGGTTGACGTGGTCACGTAGACCGGTCCGGTCGCGGGCCGCTCCTTCGCGACCTCGATCCGGGTCGGGTTGCCGTCGGCGTCGTAGGTGATCTTCCGGTCGGTGATCGCGTCGCGGGGGAAGACCGGGGTCCGGTCGCACCGGACCGCGAAGGTCTCGGTGCGCGACGGGAGGTCGACCAGCCACCGGGTGGTGTCCTCGCGGTAGCCGGTCAGCGTGCAGCGGTCGTCTTCGGGGTCGTCGACGTCGCCTTCGTCATCGACCTTCGTGGCCCGGCCGTGGTCGTCGTAGGCGGTGCTCATGCGGGTGGTGCGCCGCCCGCTGGTGAGCAGCGTGTAGGTGGTGGTGACGCCCGGCAGCACCCGGTGCGCCCGGAACGGCCCCCTGGTCGCGGTCGGGCCCGTCACGTGCGGATCGGTGATCGTCTTGGTCAGCCGGGGCGGCTCGGACGGCGAGGCCTGCTCATGGCGGAACGAGGCGTTCTCGAACTCGAACCCGCGCAACCAGTCGACGTCGGCGCGCACCTTGTTCTCCGAGTCCTTCACCTCGGCCGCCCTGGTCGCGCCGCCCGGCAGCTTGTCGCCGTGCATGCCGCGGTGGAACCGCTGCTCGGCCATGGTCCGGTTGCCGTCCTGGCCGGAACCGGTGCGCACCCGGACGGTGGCGAAACCGCGGAACTCGTTCCAGGTCTTGCGGTCCTCCTCACCGGAGTCGGCGGTCGGCCAGTGCCAGGCGGCCCCGCCCAGGTACTCGTAGTGGGTCTCGTGGGCGAGACCGCCGGCCAGACCATCCACTTGGGACACCTGGGCGACGACGTACTTGTGGAAGTGGTCGGTGCGCTCCGGCGCGCCCGTGGGCTTCCACTTCGACGGGAAGCAGCGCAGGGTGTTGGTGTGCGGCTCGGCCGGCATGGTGCGCCCGGCCACGCACTCCGGCTCGGCGTACCGGATCGAGACGGCGCCGCCGGTCTCGGACACGATGGTGTTCATCCGGAACCGGACCAGCGAGGCGTACCCGTCGTCGCCGCCGTGCACCCGGTTGACGAGCCGGGCACCGTGGAACGTGACCTCGGGCAGGCTGAGCGTGCCGTCGGCGTGACCGGCGTGGGTGATGCCCGCGAGCCACAGCGCGGGCTTCTCCCCGTCGCCCGGGTCGGGCAGTTCGTGCCGCAAGGTCCACGAGTCCACGGGCTGGTAGGAGCCGTCACGCAGGACCCTGGTGGTGATCGTGCGGAGCCGCTTGGTGGTCCAGAACGTCGGCGACCACAGGTTCGGACAGCTCCCGCCGTCGCACTTGAGGTCCAGCGGCACGTCGGGCAGGTTGTCGGGCTTGGACCACGTGCAGTCCGAGTCCCGGACGCACCGGTCGACCGTCGTGAAGTCGACCACCCCGGTGGCGCGCACCGACGCGTCGTCGGCCCGCAGGCCGTAGCGGACCTGGTGCAGCCAACCACCCCGGTCGTAGGCCGCCGCGACGCTGTTCTTGTCGCGGCCGTAGTGGTTGCCCTCCTTCTGGTAGGTGAACAGCACCATGTTGCCGTTGCGGTCCACGATCTTGTCCAGGTTCCACCGGTACGCCTGGACGCAGCCGGACGACGCGAACGACCCGGGCACGTGGCACGGCTCGCCCGCGTCGTCCCCGTAGACCGGCACCGTCCAGGTCGACGCCGCCGACGGCACCGTGCCGAAGTGGTACTGGGTGCCGTCGACCGTCGTGATCCGCCACGACTCGCCGTTGTCGTCACCGTTGCCGCCGGTGGTGATCCGCTCGACCCGGGAGCCGTCGTCGTTCTTCGGCCGCCACACGCCGGTCGCGTCGTCCCGGATCAGCGGTGTCGCGCCACCGTTCAACGACAACGTCGCGTTGTCGCTGCGCCAGCACAGGTCCCCGGGCTGGCCGTCCTCGCCGCCCAGGTCGTCCGAGCACGACCGGTAGTCGCGCTCCACCGACCCCGGCCACAACGACCACCCGTCACCGACCCAGGACGCCTGGTTGTTCGTCGAGGACGTCAGCCCGTCCACCGCGCTGGAGGAGTACGACAGCGCGATGTCCGGGGTGAGCCCGCCGGGTGCCGGCGGCACCCTCAGCGGGTAGCTCCAGCTGAAGTCGCCGGTGTGGGCGGAGACGTCCCAGGTCGCCGACGGCTTCATCGCGGTCGCGGCGTAATCGCCCGACCCGGGGTCGATCGGCCGCGGCCCCTGGTCCCCGCTCAGGCCCGGGCCGGTCTGGTCGTCGGCCGGCGGACCTGCGTCGCCCTGCCCGCTCACCGGGACCGAGCCGACGGAGGGCAGCGGGACGGACGGACCGCCCGCCGCCACCGCGTTCGGCGGGACCTGGACCAGCGCCGCCACCAGGGCGAGCGTCACGACCAGGGCACAGCTGCGCTTGCGTACAGGCATGGCGTTCCCCTCAGGCTGCCGGAACGGGCGACGGGTACGTGATGTAACCGAGCGGTCCCTCGACCTGCCGGCCCTCGCAGTCCTCGCGCGTGGACACGAACCGCTGGCCGTTGACCGTGCACCGGTACACCTGCCGGGTGTCCACCTCGGCCGGCTTGACCGGCCACACGTACCCGATGACGCCGAGGTTCCGACCGCCCTCGCAGTCGCTTCGGGTGGAGGAGAACTCGTCGACACCGGTCCGGCAGCTCAGCAGCGGCACGGTGCCGGGCAGCGGGACCAGCGGCACCCAGCCCTGCACGTGCTCCAACCGGTAGCCCGGCAGCGTGCCGCCGGTGGTCGACCAGTGGTCGCGACCGGTCCGGCTGTAGTAGCGGGCGTACGGGGCGTAGGCGATCGTGTGGCCCAGCGGCACCTCGACGGTCGCGCCGGCGCCGCAGTCGGTCGCGTCGAAGCGCTCACCGCCGCCGGCCGCGCACCGGTACACCGGCATCGACGGCACGCCCTCGGGCGGGTCGGTGAACACCGGGCCCAACGTGCCCAGCGCGGTGCCGCCCTCGCAGGTCTCCTGGCGGGAGGTGAACCCGTCGCCCGTCCCGGACGCGCAGGCGTAGAGCGGGTGGGTGCCGGGGGTGTCGGCGGCCGGGAGCGTGCCCAGGGGCGCCACCATCCGGTACCCGGCCGGGAGCGTCGAGCTCGTGCTCATCGTGCGGCGCTCGCCGTTGACGTCGGCGAAGCTGCCCAGCAGGCCCGCCGGCGGCGGCGGCCACCCCGCCCGTTCGGCGATGTCCTGGTCGGACACCATGCCCAAATCCGCCCGGACCTCGTCGATCGCGCCCGGGAAGTACTCCGCCCCGACGCCGTCGACCTTGCTCCGGCCGATGGTGAGCGCACCGGTGGCCGGCCACAGCGCACCGGTCCCCCGTGCCCCGGCGGGCTGCCCGTCCACGTAGATCCGCAGCTCACGGGCCGCGCTGTCGTAGATCCCGACCAGGTGCGTCCACACCCCGACGCGGGCGGGTTGGGCCGACCTGACGTGGTAGGCCTCCGCGCCGTCGCTGTCGGACAGGCGGGTGCCGAACACCCAGCGGTTGAGCTCCGGCCGGTACTGCAGGGCGTACCCGCTCATCCGCGAGCCGTCCTGCGCCACGACCGTGGCCACCCGGTCGGCCCGGGACAGGCGCGCCCACGCGCTGACCGTGAAGCTGGACCGCATGGTGACCGCCGCCGAGGCCGCGACGGCGGAGTCGTCCACCCCGTCCAGCGACAGCGCACGGCCGCTCACGCCGTCCACGTAGGACACCCCCGCGCCGGGCGTCACCGGGTTGCCGCGCCCCGAGTGGTCCTCGCCGCTGTCGGCGTCGAACCTCCAGGAGGCGAGCTCGATCGCCGGGGCCGCGTCGTGCACCCGGCGCACCTCGCCGTCGGTCAACGCTCGGCTGTACGCCCGCACGTCGTCGATCCCGCGTGGGAAGTACCCGGTGGGGCCGCCGTTCGCCTTGCCGCGGCCGATGGTGAACGGGCCGGCCGACCCCGGCACGACCACCCCGAGCCGCAGGCCGGACAGCACGCCGTTGACGTAGAGCCTCAGCTCGCCGGTGGACTGCTCGTAGGTGACCACCAGGTGGGTCCAGTCGGCCGGGCCGGCCACCTCGGTCGAGGTCAGCGAGACCGGCTGGGCGCCGGCCGCGGCGGGCGCGACCACCACCGACCACCGGCGCGCGGTCGCGTCGTAGCCCAGCCGGAACGCGCCGGCCTGTGCGCCGTCCTGGCCGGCCACCGTCCGGTCGGTGGTGATCCCGCTCGCCAGGTACGCCCACGCGGCGACCGAGAAGCTCTGCTCGGTGCGCAGCGCCGGGCCGGCGGTCTCGGCGTATCCGGACGTACCGTCGAACCAGCCGGCGGCACGGTCGCGCCCGCCGATCCAGGTCGCGCCGCCGCGCAGGGTGGCCGGCAACCGGCCGTTGGCGTCGGCCGCGACCGTGCCGACGGCCTCGTCGAAGGTCCAGTGACCGGCGTCCGCGTCCGGGAGCTCCGCCGGCGCGGCCGGTGCCGGGAACGACCGGTACAACGCGCTCACCCGTGCCTTGTCCAGCGCACCGGTGTGCATCCGGACCTCGTCGACGTCACCCTTCCAGTACCCGCTCGCGGCCCCGCCCGCCTGGCCGCGTCCGATCCGCAGCGCTCCGCCCGCGGCCCACGGGGTGAGCAGGGTGCCGTCGTCGACCCGCGTGCCGTTGACGTAGAGCCACACCTTCCCGGTGGCCGCGTCGTACACGCCGGTCAGGTGCACCCACTTGTTCACCTCACCGGGCAGCACGCTCACCGCCGCCTCGGTGACCGACCCGTCCGGCTCGGGCAGCTCGAACACCCAGTACCCGCGGTCGCCCTGCGCGGTGTCGACCTGGTGGCCCAGCCGGAACTTGCTGTGCTGGGCGCCGTCCAGGCTCACCGCCGTGTACCGGCACGCGGTCGCGCACGTGTAGCCGTCCAACCGGACCCAGGACGAGACCGTGAACCCGCTCGCCACGTCGAGGTCGACGCCGCTGGTGGAGACCACGTCGTCGACGCCGTCCAGGTGCACGGAGTTGCCGACCCGGCCGGAGGTGAACGCCGCGCCGCCGGACAGCGCGCCGCCCCGGGTGCCGACCGAGTCGGCCGCGGTCGCACCGCCGCGCTCGTCGAGCTGCCAGTTGTGCACCAGGGTCAGGTCGCGGCCGGCCATCGCGCGGATCTCGTCCACGAACAGCGGACGGCCGTGCACCGACACGTCGTCCACCGCGCCCGCGAAGTCGCTGTCCATCTTGGACCGTCCGATGAGGAGGTTCCCGGTGGCGTTGAACGTGGTCGTGGTGTGGGCGGCGGACCCGGCCGGCAGGCCGTTGACGTACAGCTCGACCCGGCCGCGGTCCCGGCTGTAGACGCCGACCAGGTGCGTCCACACCCCCGACTGGACGGGGGTGCCGAGCGCCTCGTCGATGCCGCCGCCGCCGGAGATGTCCAGTCGCGGCATGGCGAACGACCACCGGCCGCCGGCCGTGGAGCGCAGGGTGAACCCGCTGAGCGTGGCGCCGCTCTGGGACACCACCGACGCCTGTCGGCCCGCCTGGTCGACCCGCGCCCACGCGCTGACCGAGAAGCTGCGGGTGGTGTCCACGGCGTTCGGCGCGCTGACGTGCTGGCCGGAGCCGGACAGCCGCACCGCGAGGTCCGCCGGGTCCGGTCCGGTGGTCTGGCCCGCCACCCAGGAGGGGTCGCCGACGAGTCCTCCGTCGCGTGACTTGCCGGAGGAGTCGTCGGCGGTGCCGTCGAGCTTCCAGGAACCCTCGCTCACGCCCTCCGCGCTGACGATGCCGCGGATCTCGTCGTCGGAGATGGCCCGGCTGTAGAGGCGGACCTCGTCGATGTCGCCGACGAAGTGGTCGTCGAGGTTGCCCCCGCCGATCCGCAGCGCCCCGGTCGCCCGCCAGCCCACCGTCCTCGCCTGCCGGCCGGCGAGTTCGCCGTCCACGTAGAACCGGATCTCCGGCACGGACGCGTCGTGGATCCCGACCAGGTGCACCCAGTCGTCGGCGACGGCCGCCTGCTTGGACTGGACGAAGTCGTAGCCGGTGGGCGGGTTGACGTCGTCGGACCTGGGCAGCACGAATACCCAGCGGTCCGTGGTCGCCTGGTACTGCAGGCAGACACCGCAGGTGTTCGTGCCGTGCTGGCTGACCACCGGCCGGGTGTCGCCGCCGGTGGCGTCCAGCCGCGCCCACGCCGCGATGGTGAAGCTCTGGTCGGTGCGCAGGGTCGGCTCGTTCGTGGTGGCGTGGCCGCGGCCGTCGAGGTGGAGCGCGCCGGTGCCCCGGTCGCCGCTCGCGCCCGGCGTGACGAACTCCGCGCCCTCCTCGCCGAGCACGGCCGCCTGGCCGCCCGGGACCGCGTTGGCCGCCGTCCGGCCGGGCTGGGAGCTCACCGCGCGCTCGTCGAACTTCCAGTGCGCGAGTTGCACGTTGCTGCTGCCGACCATGGCCTTCAGCTCACCGGTGCCGACCGCCCGGTCGAACAGCTGCACCTCGTCGACACCGCCCAGCCAGTGGTTCTGGTAGCCGCCGCCGAGCAACGCGTTGCCGATGTGCACCTCGCCGTCGGCGTTCCAGGTCGACCGGTGGACGACGGTCGCGGACAGCACGCCGTTGACGTACAGCCGCAGCTCCCCCTTCTCGGCGTCGTACACGCCGGCCAGGTGGGTCCAGGTGTCCTCCGCCGCCGGCTGGGTGGCCTGGGCGGTGACCACGGTCGCGGTCGCCGTCGGCGTGGTGGCCATCCGGACGAACCAGTGGCCCGCGCCGGCCTCGGTGCGGTACCCGAGCTCGAAGCCCGCGACGGCCGCACCGGACTGGCTGACCGCGGTGTGGGTGTGCACGACGTCGTCCAGCCGCACCCACGCCGCGGCGGTGAAGCTCGCGTCGGTGGAGACCGCGCGCGGCGCGGTCACCGTGCCGCCACGCTCGAACCGGACGGCGTTGCCGACCGCGCCCGGCTGGTAGGTCGTCGGCCCGTGCACCGTGCCGTGCCGGTCGCCCAGGAACGCGGTGTCCTGCGCGTTGCCCTCGAAGGACCACTGGGACCGGGCGCCGTTGCCGGCCCGCACGTGCGTGTGGTGCTCGCGGATCCCGCTCTCGTTCCCCGCCTTGTCCACGCTCTGCACGTAGAGTGTCTGCACGCCGTCGGCGGGTGGCGCGGTGGTCACCGTGCCCGGTCCGCCGAGGCTGGACGCGAGCACCTTGGTGGTCGGCGGGGTCGTCCAGCCGTACCGGTAGTGGTCGATGTCGCCGTCGGCCGCCGGCGGCGTGAAGGTGAACGTGCCCGGCACACCGGCGCCGCCGTGCCAGGCGTTGTCCGCGGGATAGGTCGGGCTGGCGATGGTCGGCGCGTCCGACGGTGGTGTCGTGTCGACGGTGAACGATGGACCGCGCACGACCGGCCCGGCGAGCTCCCCGTCGGAGATCCCCAGGGTCCAGTCGACCTTCGTGCCGTCGGCGTAGGCGTCGGTCTCGATGGACGTCCGGGCGCGCAACCCGGACGAGAGCGCCTGCTTCTTCACGAGCGCGGGCGACCCGATGAGCCAGGACGCGGTGACCTGGCCGCCGTCCGGGTCGGAGCCGACGCCGGTGAGGGAGAGGGTGGTGTCAGGGGCGTAGGTCACCCCGGCGCACCAGTGACAGGGCGAGAGCGCGGGCTCCGTGCGCAGGTCCGTCGGGGCGAGCGGCCGGCGGTTGTACTCGATCTCGATCTTCGGGTAGTAGCCGTCCTGGACGTAGAACCGCTTCCAGCCGGCGTCGCCGGTCTCGTCGCCGGCCCGCAGGCCGAGCGTGACCAGCCCGTTCTGGTTCGCGCCCGCCTCGACGGCGCCGGTCACGTTCACGCCTACCCAGTCCGGGCCGCAGGGCTGGCCGAGCTTGGCCGCCGAACGGGGCCATGCCTGCTGCCCCCAGAACTTGTTCCAGTGCGAGGTCCAGGTGGTGCCCGGGCCGATCGGGTCGGTCACGTGCAGCACCATGTTGTCCACGGCGGCGGTGTCGCAGGTGTTGGCGTACTTCCAGACCTGGTAGACCTTGAAGGTCGCGCCGATCACGTCCGCGCCGCGCACCGCGTCGAGGTTGAACTGGAACACCGACCGGTCGAGGAAGTCGGACGCGTAGCCGGGCGCGTGACCGATCCGCGCCACGCCCTTGATCCGGGTGTCCTCGTCGTGCGGGCGCAGGTTCCAGTTCGCCTGCCCCGGGAACGCCTGGCGGATCAGGGTCCACGAGTTGTGCGCCATCGGCGTGGTGAACGAGTGGTAGGGGTCGATGACGATCGGCAGCCGGGCCGCCGGGTCGGCCAGCAGCGCGGGGTCCGGCAGCAGGGTGAGCGTGCCGTCGCCGAGCTCGACCCCGACCCGCCGCTCGGTGCGCGGCGCGTCGCCGTCAGGGCTGTCCCACATCAGCGGGGCGGCGGCGGAGTGGACGACCGCTCCCGAGGCGTCCGTGGCGGACAGGTTCCCGGCCTCGTCGGCGCGCAGGCTCAGCCCCTTGGTTGCCAGGCCGAACCGGACGCGGGCCAGGGCGGGGTCCGCGGCGGCCTCCCGCGTCCGGACCACGAGGTCGTGGCCGAAGCCCTGGTCGGTCGCCCGCACCCGCAGGTCCACGCCGGGCAGCACGTCCGGGTAGGTGGCGGTGTCGCCGTCGACGTGCGGCACCGGCAAGGCCCGCGGCCAGGTCAGGGTCAGCTCCGCGCCGCCCGCCGCGACCCTGGCCAAGGGCGTGGCGCCACCACCGGACAACCGCACGTCGACCGGGCCGGCCTTCGGGGCGAGGCCGCCGTCGGAAGTGGTGGTCAGGTCGGTGTCGACCGGTACCCAGTCGTCACCGCGGCGCACCCGCACCGGCCCGACGGACTGCTCGACCGTCCAGGTGCCGGAGGGGTTGGCGTAGGTCGTGGCGGTCTCCGTGCGCAGGCCGGCGACCTCGACCCGGGTGCCCTGCCGGCGTGCGGCCAGCGACGCGGACAGCTCGTCGGGTGCTTCGGCCACCGGCGCGGGGTCGGGCGGCGGTGCGGACGTCCACGGCTGGACCGACACCAGCACGAAGGCGGCTATGACGGACAGGACGGCGAACAGGACGACACCGCGCACGCGCGCCATTAGGCCCCCAAGGTCTGCTCTCGCGTGCGTCCCCCGACGCCGCCTCGCTCTGGTCGGCGTGAACTGGTCCTGTGGCCCGGTCTCCGCACCGCAGGACCCCTGCGTTGTTCACGAACCGGAAGTGTGTGCCCCTGAAGGCGCCAGTGGCTCGGGCATGTCCGACATCCTGCGAATCCTGTCCCCCGTCACCCCGTAGTGGTCCAGGAACGCCTGCCGCATGGTCTCCGCCGACCGGAACCCGCACCGGCGCGCGATCGTGGCCAGCGGCAGCTCGCTGCCCCGCACCAGGTGCGCGGCGGCTTCCGTGCGCGCCGCGCGCACCGCCCGTGCGGGCGTGGTCCCCAGGTGGGTGGAGAAGAGCCGGTTCAGGTGCCGGGTGCTGACCCCGGCCCGCGCCGCCAGCACCGACGTGCTCAGGTCCTCGGCCAGGTGCGCGCTCAGGTAGCCGAGCAGGTCGCGCACCAACCGGTCGCCCGGCGGCGGGGCGGACAGGAACATGCTGATCTGCGCCTGGTCGCCGGGCCGGTGCAGGTAGGTCACCAGCTCGCGGGCCACGGCGCGGGCGATGGTCGGCCCGTTGTCGTCCTCGATGAGCGCCAGGGTGAGGTCGAGCGCGCTGGTGATGCCGGCCGAGGTGTAGACGTCGCCGTCCCTCACGTACAGGGGCGCGGGGTCCACGGCCACCGACGGGTACCACCTCGCCAGCCACTCGCCGTAACGCCAGTGCGTGGTGACCCGCCGATCGTCCACCAACCCGGCGGCTGCCAGCACGAACGCCCCCGTGCACACCGACGCGATCCGCCTGGACCGCGCGGCCAGCCGGCGCACCTGGGCCAGTAACCGCTCGTCCTGGGTGGCGGCCCAGCTGCCCACACCGCCGACCACCATCACGGTGTCGATCGACCCGTGCACGGTCGGCAGCGGCCGCGCGCCGCCGAGCGTGATCCCGGACGAGCTCCGGGCCTCCTCCCCGCTGAGCGTCGCCAGCTCGACCGAGTACCCTGGCGCCGCACCGTGCCGGTTCGCGATCTCCAACGCACCGCTGGGACACGCCACGTCCAGGATCTGGGCGTCGTCGTAGGCGACGATCACCATCCGCCGCTGGTCTCCGTTTCCCTTGCCCATGCCGGAAACCTATCGGGGCTCGCCGCCGGTCAGCGGCGTTTCTCCGCACGAAGGCCGACGGTGGGACCGGGCTGTCACGGCCTGGTCTGCGGCCGGCGGCGGGCGCGTGGCAACGGTCGGCCTCGACCCCGGCGACCACCCTGGTCCTGATCCGCCCGATGCCCTCGAGAGTGTGTCGCCGGGGCACGGCGGGGGCGACTCCGCTTCCCTGCCCACAGCTCGGCCGGGCAGCCGCCGTTGCCGGAGCCGAGCACGTCACCCGGTCGCACGAGCGCGCCCCGGGAGGCGTCCCCTCGACCGTCCAGCTCATGGTGGACAGCAGGTCGGAGCCGACGAGGCGGCCGTTCACCTCGGCGGTCACGGCCAGGCGCAGCACGCCGTCCTCGCGGTACGCGTCCAGCTCGTCCGGCGTGACCAACCAGGGTCCGAAGGTGGTGGCGGTGTCCTTGCCCTTGCCCTTGCACGGACCGAGGACCACGGCCATCTCGGCGGGCTGGAGGTCGCGGGCGGACCAGTCGTTGAAGATCGTGTAGCCGGCGATGTAGTGGACATGACGGAGCAGGGTGTCGGGCTGTGGTTGCGCCGCCACGGCTTCACCCCGCAGCGCCGGAACGGACCGCTCGCGTCGTTCGCCACGAGCGGCGCTCCCGTCAAGCCACCGGCGGACATCGACCCATCGTCGGTGTCGCGTCCCTGCGACCCGGTCACGGCCCGAGGTCAAGTGTCACCCGGTCGGGTCTTGTTCCACCTCCGGTGGACTGAGACCGCGAACGGCGGGAAGCCGTGTGACGAACCGTTCCGAGGAGGTGGGCGACCGTGCGCCACCGTGTCCAGATCGCGCGCTGTGCCGCAGAGCCGATCCTCGTCATCTCACCTCCCGGCCTGCTGACCACGGCCGTCGGGTTCGACCTGCTGCGCATCCTCACCCACCGTCCCGGATTCGACGTGACCGCGGCCCACCTCATCGCCGCCGGAGTGGTGCTCGGAGTCCTCAGCACAGCGGCGGCGTGGATCGAGTGGTCCGTGTCCGCCCCACCCCAAAGCCCCATTCGAAAGGTTGGCCGGCTCCACGCCCTGACCAACATCGCCATGTTGACGCTGTTCGCCAGCAGCTGGCTGCTCAGGGCCGAGCAGCCCGCCTGGCAGGCCACCGGCCCTGCGCTCGCCCTCGCCTGCACCGGGGTCCTGGTCAGCGCCATCGGCGGCTGGCTGAGCGGTGAGCTCATCGAGCGGCTCGGCGCCGCCGAGCACAGCCGAACCAACCTGCCCAAACCCATCATGAAACCGGCCTACCGAGCCTGACGACCCGACGAATGCGTAAATGGCCTTGGCCAGGCGGCCGGCGCGGTACGGGGCAGCAGCGGAGCGTGCACAGGACGCGCCAGGTCTTGAGTTGGGCGTTGGCGCGTTCACCGGAGCCGCGGAGCCGGGCGTGGGCGGGGTTGGCGTCCTTCTGCGACTGCAGCTTGTTCTTTCCCTTGTACGGGGTGAGCAGATGGTCGCCGGTCTGGTCGTAGCCGTGGCAGCCCTTGCGGCGGTGTCGTGCGTGCTGCCCGGCAGTTGGCCGGACGCCCACAGGATCGTGCCGTCCGGCGAGGCGATCACCTGCAGGTTCACCCCGTGCATCCGATGCTTGCCCGAGTAGAACGGCCGGTCGGCGGCGACCCGGTCGATCGGGATCGGCACCGGCAGCGTCCGACCACGTGCTTGAGGAGCAATGCGCCAGCCGGGCCAACTCCCGGTACGACAGGGCACCCGCCTTCTGCCGCAATCTGCGCAGGTCGACAGCGAGCTCGGTCAAAGCAGATCCGTCGGACTCCAACGGACGCTCGGCACGCGGCACCGAACTTCCCCATCGCGTTGATGAACACTCACGGTGCCCGCCCCGATGTTCGGCGTGCGGCGATCAACACCAGGTAACCCGATCGGTGGATCCGGCTTGCCATTGCCCGGGCGTTGTTGACTGGCAGTCACTACCGGCGCAGGGGACCGGCGTCCGGTTCACCCGACGCTGACGTTCGTCGCGCCCTCGGGGAGCCGCGGCCAACGCGGCGAAGTCCAGGCGGCCGTCGCGCACTGCCACGCTTCTCCCCGTCCACCAGCACCTCACCCAGGTCCGAGTTCTTGCTCGTCCGGCAGGGCGACGGCGGGCCGCCAGCGGACGGCCCGCCGCGCTCACGGGGTCACCGGGTTCATCACACCTGGTCGATCACCCATCGAGACGCCGTCTCGATGCTGGGCTGGAAGACCACGTTGGCACCGAGGGCTCCGTTCCCGTCCAGGAACTTACCGCTCCAGTCGTGCCTGATGGACTTCTTCGAAGTGCTCGAGATGGTCGTCCACTTCTGATACGCGCCACCGTTGCAGGGGAATGTGTAGACATCCGCGCCGTTTCCGTCGAGGCAGTGGCCCGATACCGGGTTCCTGAAGATGCCGCCGCTGATCGTCCACACCTGCTTCGCGCTGCGGTCACAGTTGCCGAGGACGAGGTTTCCCTTGCCGCCTGAGATGTTCACCTGGAGGCAGGAGTTGATGCCGTTGGCGTTGATCACCTGGTAGTACACCGGCGCCGCCTGCGCCGTGGTTGCGGTACCGGCCAGCAGCGTCGACCCGAACGCGACCGCCGCGCCCACACCGACGAGTCGAATGCGCTTTCCCTTGAGTCCCATGATTTATCCCTCGAGTTCAGACTATTGGCGCGCGTCGCGAACTGGCGGCGGCGTGTGTGTATTGACGTCTCCGACCTGGTTGATCGGGCACCGGTTCCAGGTATAGCGTGAAAACGTTGTCCGGTGTCGGGGCGTGACCGCCGGACAACAACGTCCGGCCAATCTTCGACGTCATCGAACCACTCTCCGGGTATCAGTACATGCTCGGCCGCGTCACCTTGGCCCACCTTGAGTTCGAGGCGGAGATCGCCGCGATCACCGGGAAGCCATCCGACATCATCGGCCATCCACTGATCAAACCGACCACCGGACATGCATTAGGCAAGATCGGCGGATTGAAGTTCGTCGACGAAACCGGCAAGAACACCACCGACGAAGTCCGCTGCAGCATGGATGCCGACGAGTTTGACCGCCGAATGGCTGAAACGAACTTCCGATCGCCGGCCAGTGAAGAATCCCCGCAGGTGGCCTCGTGCGGTCGCATCGTCATGCGCGCAACCAGGGCGACTGGAGATCCGCCGAGCAAGTTGCCGGCACTGACCTGTGGCGGTCCAGTCGATCACCGCTCCGGCTGGGTGGGCCAGATGTGGCACCGCCCTCCCAGATCGACACGCTCGCCATCCGGCGACGGACGTCCGGGCAAGAAGGACCCCCGCGATGTTCACTGGTCCCGTGCGTCAACCGGGGTCGAGCCTGGTTGGCCTGGGTGAGACAGCTGTCAAGCGTGAGTTCATCCGCCTTGGCCGTCCCCGGACATCGACCTCACCACCGTCCACGTGCCACACGAGGAACTGGGCCGCACCGCCGTGCGCATGGCCCTGGAACGCGTGCGCACCAAGTCCCAGACGGCCGAGCACGTCATGCTCGGCACCCACATCGTCATCCGCGACCCGGTCCGCACCCTCATCCACCACGAGCCTCCGACGACCGGGTACACCCGCGCGGGGTTCTCCCCGGTGGAGAAAGCCGTGACACCACGACGGAGCTCCACGGCCTCGCATCACCACGAACCGGACGGCTTCAGTCGGTCATCGCGAGTTCCCGCGTCAGGGGTTCCGGCAGGCGTTCGGCGTGGATGACGTGCAGGTTGCTGACGGCTCGGGTCAAGGCGACGTAGAGGCGTTGGAGGCCGCGCTGCTCCGCCTGGGCGATGCGGGCCGGTTCGACGACGACCACGGTGTCGAACTCCAGTCCCTTGCTGAGCGTGACCGGGGTCAGGGTGAGGCGTTCGGCCTCCAGACCCGCACCGTCGGTGCCCAGCACGGTGTGCGGCAAGCCGTTGTCGGAAAGGGCCCGGTGCAGGCCTGGGATGTCGTCGTCGGCGGCGATGAGGCCGATCGCCCCCTCCCCGGCCAGTGCGGCGACGCAGGTCGTGACGGTGGTCGCGATCTTCTCCCCCGGCGCGGTCTCGGTGATGTGCAGGGCGTCGGCGGTGTGGCGGAACGAGGTCGGGCCGGTGAGCCCAGGCGCGATGTGCGGCAGGAGGCGGGCGGCGAAGTCGATGACCTCGGTCGGCACGCGGTAGCCGCGGGTCAGTTCCTCGACCCTTCCGTTCGCCCGGTCGAGGTGTTCGAGGACCTCGGTCCAGGACCGCACCGCGGCCGGGCTGGTGGACTGTGCCAGGTCGCCGAGGACGGTGCAGGAGCCGGTCAGTCGCCGGGCGATCGCCCGGATCTGCATCGGGCTGAGGTCCTGGGCCTCGTCGACCACGACGTGCCCGAGCTTGGCCGGGCGCTCGACCAAGGCCTGGACCTCGTCGAGCAGGGCCAGGTCAAGGCTGGTCCAGCCGATCGACCTCGCACCGCGCGGCCGGGGCGTGAGCAGGATGGCCCGCTGCTCGTCGGCGGAGAGGACGCCGGCCGCGGACCGCGCGAGTTGCGCCTCGTCGGTGAGGAGGTCGAGGACCAGGCGGGCGCGGTCGACCTCGGGCCACATCCGTCCGACGGCGCGGTTGATCGCCTTGTGGCGGCGGAGCTGCGCCATGGTGGCGGTCGGGGTGCCCGCTTGCTCCATCCGGCGCAGCACGAGGTGTGCCAGGCGTTGGGCCAGCAGCTCACGGCCGGTGCCGTAGTCGACGCCGCGGCCGAGCACGGCCTCGACCTCCTCGGCCAGTTCCTCCGGGGACAGCCGCCAGGTGCGGTGCTGGTGCTTGACCTCCACCACCTCGTCGAGCGGCCGGATGCGCGCCCACAGGTGGCGTCGGAGCACCTCGGCCATCCTGGCATCCCCCTTGACCCGCGCCGATTCGGGCGAGTCGACGCGCCCGACAGCGATGCCGGGGCCGATCAGCTCGTCGATGGTGGCCTGGGAGACCTCGACCTCGCCGAGGGCGGGCAGGACGTTGCGGATGTAGGAGAGGAAGGAGCGGTTGGGCCCGATGACCGCGACCCCGCCGTCCTTCCGCAGGCGTTCCCGCTCGGTGTAGAGCAGGTAGGCCAGGCGGTGCAGGCCCACCGCGGTCTTCCCCGTGCCGGGTGCGCCCTGGATGCACAACGTGCGGTCCAGCGGGGCGCGGACCAGGCTCATCTGCTCGGGCTGGATCGTGGCCACGATGTCGCGCATCGGGCCCTTGCGCGGCCGCTCGATCTCCTCGGCCAGGAAATCGCTCCCGCCGCCCGCCCCGGTCGGGCGGTCGATCGGCTCGTCCTCGTACGCGGTCAGGACACCGTTGTGGTCGAAGCCGTACCGGCGGCGGACCCGAACGCCCATCGTCTCCTGGGTGCTGGCCTCGTAGAAGGCGCGTGCCAACGAGGCGCGCCAGTCGATGACCATGGGCTCGCCGTCGTCGTCGCGGACACCCCGGCGGCCGACGTAGACGAGATCACTGGTCGGTGTGCGCGTGGGCGATCCGCTCCGCCGCACGCGGTCGGCGACGCCTTCGTAGACCTCGTTCGCCGGGTAGTCCAGGCGGCCGAAGAACAGCGGTGCGCCCTCGATGTCGGCCAAGTCCTCGATCACCTGGACGCGGAACTGGCGCAGCATGTGGTTGAAGTACTTGTCCACCACGTCCTCGCCCTCCCCCGCACCCGTGGCCAGCATCGTGCCGACCTCCTCACGCATGCGGGCGAGCTGGGCGCGGCAGGCGTCCAGGTAGTCGCGTTCGGCGCGGATCTCGGACTCGACGGAGCCCTCGTCAGGCTGGCGCATGGTCTTGACGGACCTCACAAGGAAGGCAGGATCTCTTAACTCGGTCAAGTATACGACCCAGTCAACTTCCTGACCGAGGCAGACTAGGCTAGGCTGTACCCATGGAGGAGCTCGGACTGCGGGAGCGCAAGAAGCGCCGCACCCGCGAGGCGATCGTGGAAGCGGCCTTCGCCTTGTTCCGGGAATCGGGTTTCGACGACGTCTCCGTCGCCGACATCGCCGCCGCCGCCGAGGTGTCCAAGCCGACCCTGTTCGCCTACTTCCCCACCAAGGAAGACCTCGTCCTGCGCCGGTTCATCGACGACGCCAAGAACCCGGCCCAGGTCGTACGGGACCGCCCGGCGGGCGCGTCCGCGCTCGAAGCCCTCCGGCGGAGCTTCCTCGACCGGCTGGCCGAGCGAGACCCCCTGACCGGCTTGAACGACACGCTGCCGGCCATCACGTTCCACAACCTGCTGTACTCCACACCGACGCTGATGACCCGCCTGACCACCTACATGCTCGACCAGGAACGGGAACTGACCACCGAGTTGCTCGCCTCGGGCGGGCTGAGCGACGAGTTCACCGCCCACCTCGTTGCCGCCCAGGTGTTCGGCACGCAGCGGGTCCTCGCCGACCACAACGCCCGTGACCTCCGCTCCGGCCGCAGTGCCCACCGCACCTTCCCGGCGGCGGTCGCCCGCGCGGAAACGGCCTTCGACCTCCTGGAGCGCGGCTTGGCGCCGTTGTGGCCCTCACAGGAGGCCGTACTCCCGCAGTGACAGCTCCTGCGTGTTCTCCAGCACCGCCTGGTGCAGGCGCTGCATGCGCGCGGACGGTTCCACGCCGAACTCCTCCACCAGCGAGACGCGCAGGTTGCGGTACACCTCGAGGGCACGCCATGCGGCGCCGGACCGCTGGAAGGCAATCATCAACAGCGCGCAGAAGTTCTCATCCATCGGGTTCTGCTCCACCAGCACGCGCAGTTCCGGCACGAGCGCCGCGTACTTGCCCAACTGGCAGTCGGCGACGATTCGGCGTTCGAGGGCGCGCATGCGGGCCTCCTCCATGCCGACGGTCTCCGTGGTCAGGACTCGCCCCGTCGGGATGTCCATGAGCGCCGGGCCCCGCCAGAGGTCGAGCGCGCGGCTGAGGATCCTGGACGCGCCGAGCGCGTCGCCGTTGTCGAGCGCGGCCTCGCCGTCAGCGGCCAGGCGTTCGAACTCAAGCAGGTCGAACGAGGCGCAAGTGGCGTTCAACTGGTAGCCGTTGAAGCTGGTGAGCAGCAACTCCTTCGCCGCCCCGCGGGAGTCCGATGGCAGCGTCATGGCGATCAGCCGACGCAGTTTCAGGATGTAGGTCTGCAGGGTCGTTGTCCCGCTGCGCGGGATGTCGTCGCCCCACAGCTCCTCCATGAGGGTGGCGACCGGGACCGCGCGACCGCACCGGAGCGCCAGCAGGATGAGCAGCTGTCTCGGCTTGCCCGCGGTCGGCATGATCGACTTGCCGCACAGTGCGACCGAGGCGGAGCCGAGCACCTTGACGTCCATCGACCGGCCGTGGTCCAACCGACCTGCCTGCCTCGGCACCACCACGGGAGCACCGTGGTCGTACCCGCCGATCGAACGCAGGTCAGTGAAATCCGTATACGTACCGCGCACCATGCGTCCCCCCGTATGTGATTTGACTCCGGCAACAACCGGCCGGCTCTACGAGCAGCTTCTCCCACGCCACCGGCATGACCAGATGATGCGTTGCTGAAGTTGGATTCATCGTGCTCGTCGGCACAAGTATTGAGCGCTTTGAGCGCATCGACCACCCAGCACGAGGTGTGCGCTCACGCAAAACCCTTCCCCCGAGCACCCAGTCGCGCCAGGAAAACGGAAACCCCATCCATTCCGATCACCCGGTGTCACCATTACACTACCAGAACCCCGCCCCCTCGCCGGTGATGCGGAACGCACCCACCTCGGCAGACCTGGTCATTGTGCGAGTTTCGACGACAAGGCGAACCACCAGTCCCCCGCCGTGCCGCGCCGGCGCCCGACCTCACGACATTCCCGCGCGAGGCGTATTCGACCACCATTCAAAAAATACTCGACCAGCCGACCCGCCGCGGCGAAGCCGGATACGACACCACGCCTGCTCAACAACAGGAGAAATGGCTTTCGGTCACATCCGCGTCGTGCCCGAAAACCACCGCCGCCCGGTTGCGGTCCGGTCGAAAGCCACCCCACACCCGGTCGCCGCGCTTGGCCCGCGGCCCTGAACCCGACGAGCGGGCACCTCCCCGACCGACGACTGCGCACCTGGGGCAGGCATCCACCCCCCTCCCTGGTCCGTGAACACCACGGCACCACACTCTACCAACAAGTTGGTTGGGCGTCGCCGTAGATTCGAACTCCACCGCATCAGCCGACGAGCGGCGCGAGGCGGTCGGACCCCCTGCCCCCTCGACACCCGGACGACCGAAGGCAGCGGAGGATCCTCCGCCGCCTTCGAGGCACTCACCCGTTGTGGTGTCCGCGACCCGGTCGGCGGTGTGCGCACCCACCGCCGACCGGGTCGGTATTCACCGCATCAGGAACCGACGGGGCTGCCGGCGGCGCCGAGCCGTGGCAGCACGTGTTCGGCGAACAGGCGCAGGCTCTGTTCGGCTTCCCGGTACGTCGCGGTGCCGGAGTTCACCTGGAGGCTCACCGTCACGTCACCGAACCACTCGCGGACCTCCGCCAGCTGCGCCGCCACCTCCTCCGGCGTGCCCGCCAGGACCTTGTTCTCCGCCAACTGCTGCCGGTAGTCGGCCTTGCGCACCTTTTCCGCGAGGCGCTCGTAGCCGGCGTAAGCCGAACTGCGGGCCCGGCCCCACGATTCGACGGCCTCGACGAGGCTCGCCGTGTAGTGCTCGATCTGCCGCCGGCCCGCCTCGCGCGCCCGGTCGCCGTCCTCCGCGACGGACAGGGTGTAGCTCATGTGCACTTGGCCGCCCTGCGGGTCGTGTCCACCTTCCGCACGCCCCGCGCGGTAGACGCGCAACATCTCCTGCACGTGCTCGCGGGACGAGATCGACGGCACCAGCAGGACCCCGTAGCCGTTGCGCCCGGCGCGCTCACCGGACTCGGGCGTGAACGCCGTGGCCACCAGGATGGGCGGGTGCGGCCGCTGGTACGGGCGCGGCAGGAGGGTGACCGGGCCGAACCGGTGGAACCGTCCCTCCCAGACGAGGTCCTGCTCCGTCCACAAGCGCCTGATCGCCTCGACGTTCTCGTCGAAGCGGTCACGGCTCTCGTCCAGCGGCACCTGGAACGCCTCGAACTCGTCGGGCAGGAAGGCGCGGCCGAAGCCGACGTCCAGCCGCCCCCGCGAGATGTTGTCCAACATGGCCAACTTCGCCGCGAGCTTGACCGGGTGGGTGAACGCCGGGATGGCGGCGCCGGTGACCAGCCGCAGTCGTCGGGTACGCGCCGCGGCGGCGGCCAGGAAGGTCACCGGGTCGGGGCTGTAGCCGCCGTAGCGGAAGAAGTAGTGCTCGACGGTCTTCACGTGGTCGAATCCCAGCTCGTCGGCGAGCTCGGTCAGCCTCAGGCTCTCGTCGTAGTACTGCGCCGCGGACCGGTCGGAGGGTCCGAGGGTGGGGAAGAAGTTGATGCCGAAGCGCATGATCAGTCTCCTGCTGGTGAGTCCAGCCGGGCATGCCGGCGCACATCGAGCGACCCTCGCTGAACGTGATGAGGAAGACCTGCCCGAACGTCGTGCCGTCGAGCCTGGCATCCCGGTGTCGCGCGACGCTTGAGCATCGCCTGACCCCTCCGCCCAGGCGGCCACCCCGCCGCGGTCGCCCCGTCCACCGGTGTAGCGCCGCTCCACGGGTGCTCAAGCGGAGCGTTGTTGACTCGTGGCCATGACTACCGATGCAGGAGAGGACATCCGGCGCGCGGCCGTCGTCACCGGGGGCGGTGCCGGCATCGGCCGCGCCGTGGCCAGGGAACTCGCCGCACACGGCTACGGGGTGCTGGTCGTCGGGCGGACCGAGCGGACGCTGGAGGAAACGGCCGACGGGTACGACTCGATCCACCCGCTCGTCGCCGACATCACCGCCGCAGACGCACCGTCGGTCATCGTCGCCACCGCCCTCGAGCGGTTCGGCCGGATCGACGTCCTGGTCAACAACGCCAGCATCGCCCTGCCACGGTCGCTCTCCGACATCACGGCCGACTCCCTCGACACCCAGTTGGCGGTGAACCTCCGCGCGCCCATCCTGCTGACCAGTCACGCGGTCGACGCGCTCGCCGCAACCGGTGGCATCGTGGTCAACATGTCGTCCGCCGGTTCGCTGGGCAGGCGCGGCTGGCCGTACTTCACCGCCTACGGCGCCACCAAGGTGGGACTCGACTTCCTCACCAGGACGTGGAGCATCGAACTCGCTCCGCTGGGCATCCGGGTGGTCGCCGTGGCGCCCGGCGTGATCGACCGGGGACCCGGTGGCGCGATGGGAGCCGACGCCGACGCGTACCACAGGTTCCTGTCCGACATCGCCGAGCGGACACCGCTGCGACGGGTGGGCGAGACGACCGAGGTCGCGTGGTGGATCTCCCAACTCGTCAAGCCCGAGGCGGCGTTCGCCACCGGCACGATCTTCGTGTTGGACGGCGGGCTCAGCGTCACGTGACGCCCGCTCCGGATCACCAGGCGCGGAGTCCCCGACCCTGCCAGCTGTGCGCGGGCCGCGACATCGGCCGGTCCGGACGGCACCAACCCGGCGAAGCGGCACGAGGTGCCCGCGCGGACGACGGCCGCGCCGACCGCAGCGCCAGTAGCGCCGCGACCAGCGCGGCCAGTTCGTCGTCGCCCGGCCGGCCCCTGACGATCCGGATCATCTCCGCCTGCCCGGTCACTGCGGTGGGTTGCCGTGTTTGCGGGCAGGCAGGTCCGCGTGCTTCTCACCGAGCACCGCCAGGGACCGGATCAGCACCGCCCGGGTCTCACGGGGGTCGATGACGTCGTCGACCAGGCCCCGTTCGGCCGCGTGGTACGGGTGCATCAGCTCGGCCTGGTACTCCTTGATCATCCGCGCACGCATCGCCGCCGGGTCGTCGGCGGCGGCGATCTGCTTGCGGAAGACCACGTTCGCCGCACCTTCAGCACCCATCACCGCGATCTCGTTGGTCGGCCAGGCGTACGCCAGGTCCGCGCCGATGGACCGGGAGTCCATCACGATGTACGCGCCGCCGTAGGCCTTGCGCAGCACGACCGAGATCCGCGGCACGGTGGCGTTGCAGTAGGCGTAGAGCAGTTTCGCGCCGTGCCTGATGATCCCGGCGTGTTCCTGGCCGACGCCGGGCAGGAAGCCCGGCACGTCCAGCAGGGTCACGAGCGGGATGTTGAAGCTGTCGCACATCTGCACGAACCGGGCGGCCTTCTCGCTCGCCGCGATGTCCAGCACACCGGCCAGGTGCCGGGGCTGATTGGCGATCACGCCGACGACCCGGCCGTCCAGCCTGGCGAGCGCGCAGACGACGTTCGGGGCCCACTGGGCATGCACCTCGAAGACGGTGCCCTCGTCGACGATCTCCGCGATCACGTCGACCACGTCGTACGGCTGGTTGTGATCGGCGGGGACCAGGGCCGGCAACGACTCGCAGACCCGGCCGGCGTCGTCGTCGGTGTCCACCACCGGGGGCAGCAGGCGATTGTTCTGCGGCAGCAGCGAAAGCAGGTGCCGGACGTCCTCGAGGCAGGTCCGCTCGTCGTCGTACGCGAAGTGGCAGACACCGGACGTGCCGGCGTGCACGTCCGCGCCGCCGAGCCCGTCCTGCGTGATCTCTTCGCCGGTGACCGCCCGCACCACCTCAGGGCCCGTGACGAACATCTGCGCGGTGCCCCGGACCATGAAGACGAAGTCCGTGAGCGCCGGCGAGTACGCCGCCCCACCGGCGCACGGGCCGAGCACGACGCTGATCTGCGGGATCACGCCGGAGGCCCGCGAGTTGCGGCGGAAGATCCCGCCGTACCCGGCCAGCGCGGTCACGCCCTCCTGGATCCGGGCGCCCGCGCCGTCGTTCAGCGACACCAGCGGCGCGCCCGCGGCCAGTGCCATGTCCATGATCTTGTGGATCTTCTCGGCGTGCGCCTCGCCCAGCGAGCCGCCGAAGACGCGGAAGTCGTGCGCGTAGAGGAACACCGTCCTGCCGTGCACGCTGCCCCAGCCCGTGACGACGCCGTCCGTGTGCGGCCGGTTCGCCTCCAAGCCGAAGCCGGTCGCGCGGTGCCTGCGGAAGGGCTCCACCTCGTGGAAGGTTCCCGGGTCGAGCAGCAGCGCGATCCGTTCCCGTGCGGTGAGCTTGCCCTTGCCGTGCTGGGCGGCCGTGGCGCGTTCGCCCGGTCCGTCGAGGACCCGGCGTCTCAGCTCCGTCAGCTCCGCCACGGGGTCGTGGGCACCGGCGGTCACGACGGGCTCCCGCCACGGGCGTCGGCGTCGTCGCGCAGCACGACGCGGCGGGCGACCAGCCATCGCGCCCCGTCCCGGACGAGCTCGTCCCGCATCACGGTGGACGTCGTGATCCGGGTCGGCTCGCCGGGCGTCGAATCGACGACCAGCACGTAGGACACCGTCCGGGCACTGTCGCCGGACAGCTCGACGAGGTTCATGTTGGTCTGCACGTGCCTTCGCACGGTGCCCGCCTCGTCGAGCCTGGCGACAGTGCTGCGCGTGCCCACGAGCAGCGCCTGCCGCCCCTTCACCTCCGGCGCGTCGTTCGGCGGCACGAAGACCCCGTCCTCGGTGAAGGTGTCCACCCACCCCTCGGCGTCCCCGTCATCGAGGACCGCCATCTGCTCGGCGTAGAACTGGCCGAGCTCGGCCCACGCGATGTGCCTCTCGACGGTCGTGGAGTCGGTCATCAGCACTCATCCCCTCATGTCCGTGTGTCAGGGCTACGCGTCGCACCGGGGCAGCCCGCCGTTGAAGTCGACCATCTCCTCGAACGCGGTGCGCACCGGCAGCTCGGCGCCCAGCTGCGACCCCGGTGCGGTCAGTTCGGCATGGGCGCGGTGCAGGTTGCCCACGATCCGCTCCGGGTCCAGCAGCTTCGCGAACGCGCCGAGGTCCGCCCGGTGGGCCGTCTCCAGCGGCGTCCAACCCCGCTCGACACCGAACCGCGCGACGTCGAGGAGCCAGCGGAGGTACTCCTCGTTGTCGTCGAGCACCTCGGGACCGGAGACCTTCCCGTGGCCGCAGACGACCGTGCGCGCGCCGAGCCCGCGCAGACGGGCCAGGGCACGCAGCGATCCGGCGACCGATCCCATCAGGACGAAGGGCGTCACCCCGCTCATCGCCACGTCGCCCGCGAACAGCACCCGCGGTTCCGGCAACCACGCCACGACGTCGTTCGTCGTGTGCGCCGGCCCCACGAACAACAGTTGCACGGTGCCGGAGACGAGTTCGAGGTCGAGCTGGTCGGAGAAGGTCACGTGCGGCTCGACGAGCGAGACCTCGCCCCACTGGACGTCGGGCCAGAGCGATTGCAGGCCCAAGCCGGCCTTCTGGATCTCGGCCGGGGCCGCGTCGTGGGCTATCACGGTCGCCGGCGGCGAGAAGGCACAGTTGCCGAAGATGTGGTCGCCGTGGTGGTGGGTGTTCACGACGTACCGGACCGTGCCCTTTCCCAGGCTCTCCACCGCGTCCCGGAGGGCGTGCGCCCGGCTGATCGTCGCGGCGGTGTCGATGAGGATGGGACCGTCGCGGCCGCACAGCACGCCCGCGTTGCTCACGCACCAGCCACCGGGCTCCTGCGTGTAGGCGTAGGCGCCGTCCGCCAGCTCCGTCAGCGCGGTCGTCACGCCGATGCGCCCGTCGTGACGACCGCGATGCTCGACGGCGCGCTCAGCGCGACGGTCTCGACGAGCCGCAGCCCGGCCCCGGCCAGCAGGTCGCGCAGCTCCTGCTCGGTGCGGTCGCGCCCGCGGGTCAGGGCCATCATCGTGATGTCCATGAACTTGCCCGGGTGCGGCACGTCGCCCTCGGGCAGGATCGGGTCGACGATCAGCAGCTTCCCGCCCGGGACCATCGCCTCGCGGATGTTGCGCAGCACCACCAGCCCTTCCTCGTCGCTCAGCTGGTGGAACACGTGCGAGAGCACGTAGGCGTCGCCACCGGCGGGCACCGACTCGAAGTAGTCGCCGCCGACCACTTCGATGCGCGACCGGTGGCCGGTGCCGTCCAGGAACTCCCCGGCGCCCGAGACCACGTGCGGTTGGTCGAACAGGACCGCCCGCAGGTCCGGGTAGCGGTCCAGGACCATCGCGATCAGGTGGCCGTGCGCGCCGCCCACGTCGACCAGGAGCCGGATGCCGCTGAAGTCGTAGGCCGCCACGGCGGCTCGCTGCACCTGGCGCGCGCCGTTGCCCATGGCCCGGCTGAACAGCGCCGTCATCTCCGGCCGCGCTGCCAGGTACTCGAACAGCGACGCCCCGTTGACGTGCTCGAAAGCCGGTTCTCCGGTGCGGACGGTGTGCTCGATCGCGCCGTAGGCGTCGCGCATGAACGGCTTGCCCTGGAGCCGGAAGACGTCCCGCATGGAACGTTCGGCGTCCGACCGCAACGTGTCCGCCAATGGCGTGAGGCCGAACTCGCGCCGGGAGACCTCCGTGAACACGCCCTTGCTGGCCAGCGCCCGGAGCACGCGGTACAGCGAGTCCGCGTGCGTCCCCGTGCGGGCCGCCAGTTCGTCGACCGGCAACGGGCCGTCCACCAGGTGGTCGGCCACGCCCAACTCGGCGACGGTGCTGAGCATGTGGCCCAGCCGCAGGCCGCTGTGGAACTCGGTCATCCTGGCGATCACCGAGGTCGTGTCCACGTGCTCTTCGACAAGCTCCGACATGTGCTCTCCCCTTCGTACTCAAGACTCCGACGACTTGCCGTGAGCGCGGCTCACGCCTGGTACTCCTGCACGACCTCGCAGAGCAACGATTCCGACGACGCGAGTTCGCGCAAGGCGCCGGCGTGTGGCTCGAACGACGGGTCGGCGACCGCGGCCCGCAGCGCGTCCTCGTCGGCCCACTCGGCGATGTTGAGGTAACGCGGTTCCGCCCCGTTCACCCGCACCAGGCGGTGCCGGCGGTAACCGTCCTTCTTCGTCATGAAATCCGATGTGCTCGCGAAGACCCGTTCGAACTCGGTCTCGTCACCGTGGACGCGGAACAGGTTGACGAAAATAAGCACCGTTGGATCATCTCCCGTTGTTCCGCTCGACGAATTCCTTCAGCAGGCCCAAGGTCGCCCGGCTGTTCGTGCTCAGCGCGCACGTGATGAAGTCCCTCGCCGCGCCGACGGAACGGGCCTCCTCCGGCAGCCGTTCGAGCCCGTCGGGGTTCAGGACCACCGTGTGGCTGGACTCGACCACCGTGCGCCCCTCCGCCTCGGTGAACGACCAGCGCCCGGTGTGCCCGGCCAGGAACGGCGGGAACTCAGTCTGCTTGTACACGATCGCGTGGTCGGTGAAGCAGACCCGGTACGAGGCGGTCCGGTGCGTGGAACCGTTGCTCGCGACGGTGTCCATCTCGAGCAGTTGGACGTCCGGTGCGACGACGGTCAGGGCGACGCTCGCGACGTGGGGCAGCTTCCACCGCCATTCGTCGGCCCGGTCGATGAACTCGTAGGCCGCGTGCCGCGGTCCGACGACCTCGACGCTGTCGGAGAAGTCGAACACGAGCTCCTCGGGGCTCACCGCACGCGCCGCGGCGGACGCGAGGGAGGCCAGTTCCCGGTTGCTGTTGGTGTCGACCGCGCGTTCGATCCACGACAGCGCCGCCGGGTCGTCGTCGACGGCGGAGAACTCGTGACCGAGCAGCACGGCGCAACTGTCCGCCGACAGCGGTTCGACCGCCCACCAGCCGCGCATCGCGGCCACCGGCTCCTGCGGCACCTCCTGCGCGAAGTCGACGCGCATGCCGACCGGGTCGAGCCGCCGCATCGACGTCCACGTCTTGACCGTCTCGTTCGCGGTCGCCCACAGCCGGATGCGCTGGTCGCCCCCGCCCAGTTCCGACGACTCGGCGTGGATCGTCGGCGGGAAGATCACCGGCCACCCGCGGACGTCCGCGAGCAGTTCGTACACCGTCGCGGCCGGGGCCGGGACGGTGGTCCTGTGTTCCGTGCGAAGGCCGCCTGCTTCGTTGCTCTGCATGTCACGTCCCAGCATCAGTAGTTCCCGAGCCCGCCGCACACGTTGATCGCCTGCGCCGTCACCGGGTCGGCCGAGGTCGACACCAGGTAGCCGACCAGCCCGGCCACTTCCTCGGGCGTGGTGTACCGGCCGAGCGGGATCTTGGCGTTGAACCTGTCGAGCACTTCCTCTTCGGTGGTGCCCCACACCTCCGCGTACCCCTTGCGCACCCGCGCGGCCATCGGCGTCTCGACGTACCCCGGGCACACGGCGTTCACCGTGACGCCGGTCTTGGCCAGTTCCAGGCCGAGCGCCTTGGAGAACCCGACGACGCCGTGCTTCGAGGCGGAGTACGGCGCACCCAGCACGACACCCTGCTTGCCGCCGGTCGACGCGATGTTGATGACGCGACCCCAACCGGACTCGAGCATCCCACCGTTCTTGAGCACCTCCCTGGTCACGCGGAAGACGCTGTTGAGGTTGGTGTCGATCACGTCGGCCCACAGCTCGTCGGGGATGTCGGCAGTGACGCCGCCACCGCTGCGGCCCGCGTTGTTGACGAGGATGTCGATCCGACCGCGCCTTCCCTTCGCCGCCCGCACAAGCTCCCGCACGTCGTCCGCGTCACGCACGTCGCACGGGCTCCCGGTGACGTCGAGGCTCTCGGCGACCAGTTGCCCCACGACGTCCTCGACCACGTCGGCGCGCCTGCCGCACAGGTGCACCGATGCGCCCGACCTCGCCAACTGCCGCACGACGGCCAGGCCGATCCCGCTCGTGCCACCGGTGACCAGGGCTGTTCTCTCCGCTGTGTTCGGCATTTCCCGACCTCCAGGCACTACGCTGCGTTGATCAGTTCGACCAGGTCGGCCAACGTGGTCGCGTCGAGCAGCTCACCCTCGTCCACCTTGACCCCGTAGTCGCGTTCGACCTTGGCGACCGCCGCGAGCACGGCGATCGAGTCGTAGCCGAGCTCGTTCAACTCGGCGTCCACACCGCCCGCGGCGTCGCCGGGGTCCGGCGCGCCCGCCACCTCGACCAGGATTTGCCGGACGTCTTCGATCGTGACCCGTCGTGCGGGCACAGGAATCACCCCTCCGTGGACCTGACGACCATCACCGAGTTGAACCCGCCATAACCCCGTGCCACCACGAGCGCGGTCCGCACGTCGAGCGCACGGGGTTCGCCGACCACCAGGTCCAGGACGTGGTCCGGGGCGGGCGCGCTGTTGACGACGGGAGGCACGACGCCGTCCCGGATGGCGAGCAGCGCCAGGGCCAGGTCGAGCACCGGACCCGCGGAGCAGAGGCGGCCCACCATCGTCTTGGGCACTGTCACCGGAACGCGCCGGGCGCCGAACACCTCGGCGATCGCCGCCGCCTCGCTGTCGTCCAGCTCCGGCGTGCCGGACCCGTCCGCGAACACGACGTCGACGTCGCCGGGCGTGAGCGCCGCGTCGGCCAGCGCGAGCTCGATCGCCTTGCGGACCCCCACCGCGGCGTCACGGGCCGCCTTGCCGTCGAAAGTCGCGGCGTGACCGACGATCTCGCCGTAGCCGGGTACCGCGTCACGGCGTTCGGCCGGACGCAGCACGAGCATCGCGGCGCCTTCACCGGGGACGTAGCCGCACGCCCGGCGGTCGAACGGCAGGTAGGCCCGGTCCGGTTCGGTCGCGCGGCTGACCCGGTTGTTCGCGAGTTGGGCGACCCAGCCCCAGGGGCACAGCGCGCTGTCCGCACCACCGGTGATCATCAGCTCGTGCCCGGCGCGCACCAGCCGTCGTGCCTGTGCCACCGCGTCGAGCCCGCCTGCCTGATCGCCGACGACCACTCCGGCCGTGCCCTTCAAGCCGTGCCGGATCGAGATCTGCCCCGTGTTGACCGCGTAGAACCAAGCGAACGACTGGTAAGGGCTGACGTACTCCGGCCCCTTGCTCCAGAGGCTCTCCAGCTCGCGCTGGCCGAACTCGAAGCCACCGGCGCCGGCGGCGGTGACGACTCCCCCGCCGAACTCCGGCACGGTGGCCAGGTCCACCTTGGCGTCCCGCACCGCGCTTTCGGCCGCGACGAGCGCCATCCGGGTCATGTGGTCCGTCTGGGGGATGAGCCTGCCGGGGATGTGCTGTTCGGCGGCGAACTCGGACACCTCGCCCGCGATCCGGGCCGGGTAGCGGGTCGCGTCGAACCGGGTGATCGTCGACAGACCGCTGCGCCCGGCCAACATCGCCGCCCAGACGTCTTCGGTGCCGAGGCCGTTGGGTGTCACCAACCCGATCCCGGTGACCACGACGTTATCGCTCATCACGCCGCCCGCTCGTCAGGACCATGGCGCTCTGGAACCCGCCGAACCCGCTGCCCACCGTGAGCACGACGTCGGTCCGGTGCTCGCGCGCGACCACCGGCACGTAGTCCAGGTCGCACTCGGGATCGGGGTGTTCGAGGTTGGCCGTCGGTGGCACCACGTCGTGCTCCATGGCGAGGATCGAGGCGACGATCTCCAGCGAGCCGATCGCCCCGAGGGAGTGCCCGATCATGGATTTGATCGAGCTCACCGGCACGTCGCGCGCCTTCGCGCCGAGGCTCTTCTTGAACGCCGCCGTCTCGTGGCGGTCGTTCTGCTTGGTCCCGGAGCCGTGCGCGTTGACGTAGTCGACGTCCTCGGGCGCGATCCTGGCCTGGTCGAGCGCCGTCGTGATGGCGTGCGCCATCTCGTGACCGTCCTTGCGCAGGCCGGTCATGTGGTAGGCGTTCGCCGTCGAGGCGAAACCCGCTATCTCGCCGCGGATCCGCGCACCGCGCCGCCGCGCGTGGGCCACGCTCTCGAGCACCACCACCGCCGCGCCTTCGCCCAGCACGAAACCGTTGCGCGTCCGGTCGAAGGGCCGGGACGCCATCTCGGGGGTGTCGTTGCGGGGTGTGGTCGCCTTGATCGCGTCGAAGCACGCCAGGGTGATCGGCGCGATCGGGGCGTCGGTCGCCCCCGCGATCACCAGATCGGCCTTGCCCTCGCGGATGAGCGCGGCGCCGTGGGCGACCGCGTCGATACCCGAGGTGCACCCGGTGGACACGACGCAGACCGGTCCTTGCGCGTCGACCAGCCACGCCACCTCGGCGGCCACCGAGCTGGGCACGAACTGCTCGTAGAGCCGGGGAGAGCCGTAGTCGTGGTCCACCAGCCACGACCGACCGCTGTCGCTGACGATCCGGTACTCGGCGTCCAACGACATCGTCGCCCCGACCGCGCTCCCGATCACCACCGCGACGCGGAACGGGTCCGTGCCGGCGAAATCGGCGCCGCTGTCGGCCACGGCCTCGCGGGCGGCGACCACGCACAGCTGGGCGAAGCGGTCCATCCTGCGCAGCTCGCGGGGGGAGAACCCCATCGCGGCCGGGTCGAAGTCGATCTCGGCGGCGACCTGCGACCGGAACGGCGCGGGATCGAAGAACGTGATCCTGCGGGTCGCGGTGCGTCCCTCCGACAGCAGGGACCAGAAATCCGCCGCGCCGATGGCGCCCGGCGCGACCACACCGAGGCCGGTGACAGCGACTCGTTGAGACATCCTCACCTCATCTCTCGCGGGACGGCGACGGGTTGCGAGCCCGCCGGCCGGTGCTCAGGCGAGTCCCCGCCTGGGGATGAACCGGGGGATACCGCCGTCGATGTTGACGCCCTTGCTGATGAACGCGAGGTTGCGGTAAACGCTCAGGCCGGTCACCCACGACGCGACGCCGCCGTCCGCCACTCCCGCCGCGACGTGGTGCTCCTCGTGGTGCAACGCGTCGACCAACTGCTTGATCAACCCGACCGACGTGGCGGGCCCGGCCTCCGCCGCGTCGTCCCCGCCGTAGCCCGGGCAGTAGGACGTCCACATGTCCTCGATCACGTAGATCCCGCCGGGCCTCAGGTGCTTCTCGAAGAGGACTCCGAACGAAGTGCGGACGTGCTCGTTGACGTGGCTCCCGTCGTCGATGACGATGTCGAAAGGTCCGTGCTCCGTCGCGACCCGGTCCAGCCACTCCTCGTCGTTCTGGTCCCCCCGCAGCGTCTTGATCCGCGGTTGGTCGAGGCCGGACTTGTCGAAGATGTCCATGCCGAAGATCACCGCGCGCGGGAAGTAGCGGCGCCACATCAGCATGGACCCGCCGCCGGTGTCGCGTCCCTCGAACCCGCCGACCCCGATGTCCAGGATGCGCAACCGCTCGTGGCGGCGCCCGGCGAGGTGCCACTCGTAGTGCGGTGTGAACCAGTGCAGGCCACCCCACTTGTCCGACAGGTAGCGCGCCGACAGGTGGCCGAGGTCCGGTGCGGGTGCGTCGACACCGGACAGCACCGCCGCGGTGGCCCGTTGCGAGTACAGCACCGACTCGAGCAGGCCGCGGTCCGCGGCGGCGTCGTGCGACTCCTCGAAGCGGCTGCGGATCGCCCGTCGGACGGGCCGCGGGGTGCGAACGGTGCCGAAGACGTCGCGGACCAGATCGGCGATGTCGTAGGTGATGACGTGCACCGCGTTCTCGCTGGTGCCCTCGGAGTGCTCGATGCGCCCGTCCGGCCGCACCTGGAAGACGTAGCTCAACGGCTGGGTGCCGGTGAGCTCCAGCACCACGTCGAACGTGCGGTGCACGTTCGCGGGATCGGCGCGGAACACGATCTCCTCGACCAGCAGTCGCGCCACGCGGGCGGCGCCGAGGTCGGAGATCGTCCCGCGCAGCTCGTCGTCCCCGGCGTCGGCCGCGCCGATCAACCGCTCGATCTCGTCGAGGCCAAGCTGGTCCACGATGTGCTCCTTCGTTCTGTCGTCACGCCTCGGGCGCGGTGGTCGCGGCTGGTTGCTTGCCCCACGAACCCGGGTCGAAGCTGGTCCGGGAGGCGAGCGGGATGATCTCGAACTGGAGGTACTTGCTGACCGGGTTCGCGTAGAGCGCGCCGAGCAACTGCTCGTGCGACTCGACGTCGTAGATGTTCAGCCCGCCCTGGGTACCGACCCGGATCCAGCTGTGCCGGATCACTCCCTCGTCGATCAGCTTGCGGTGGTAGTCGAAGCCCTGCGGCAGGATCTCGAGGAACTCGGGCAGCACCTGGCTCGCCGGCAGCGGTGCGACGAGCACAGCGAAAAGGGCCATGTCACTCCTTCGGTCCGGCACCGCGCCCGCGCGGTGGTGTCACTTCGCCATCTCTTCCAGTCGCAGCACGACGTCGGCGGGCGTCGGCTGGGCCCGCACGCTGTGCTCCAGGCGCCGCGCCGCGGCCCGGAAGCTCTCGTCGGACAGCACGGTCACGAGCCCGTCGCGGACCGCGGCCGGACCGGCCTCGGCGGGCGTGAGGTACAGCCCGGCGCCGAGGTCGGCGAGCTGCTTCCCGCGGAAGACGTTGTCCCACAGGGTCGACACGACGATCTGGGGCACGCCCGACACCAGCGCGCTGGCCCAGGTGCCGGCACCACCGTGGTGGATGACCGCGTCGCAGGTCGGCAAGAGCGCGCGCATCGGCACGAAGTCGACGAGGCGGACGCGGTCCGGGACCGGGCCGATCCCGTCTCGTTCACCGGTCCCGACCGTCGCCACCACCTCGACGTCCAGTTCGGACAGTTCGGCGATCACCGCTCGGACGTCGACCGGGTTCGCGTAGTCCCCGCCGCGAGCCGTGATGCCCATCGTCAGGGCGACCCTGGGCAGGTCCGGTGGTTCGCGCAGCCAGTCCGGCACGACGGACGGCCCGTTGTACGGCACGTAGCGGCCGGGGATGACCTCCCGGGGCGACGGCAGCCTGATCTCCGGCGGTGACAGCTCGATCTGCCACTGACCGAAGAGGAGGTCCTCGTCGAACACCCCGCCGAACGCACCGATCTCGGCGGCCAACCAGTCGCCCAGCGCGTCGTCGCGCCGCCACGGCGGCTGTCCGGTCAAGGCGGCCTCGACGTCCTGTCGCATCCGGTGGAACAGGTCAGGGCTCCAGACCAGGCGGCCGTGCGGAATACCCTTCGCCGCGCCGACGACGGCACCGGCGAACGTGAACTGCTCCCAGATGATCAGGTTCGGCTGCCAGTGATCGGCGTAGTCCGCCACGTCCCGGATGAACCGGGTGTCGTTGGCGGGCGCGTAGAACGTGCCGGTGAGCACGTCGTTGGCGCTCAGCACCTGCTGCGGCGGGTCTCCGCGCATGCCGGTGAAGTCGACGCTCGCGTAGAAGTCGACCAGGTCCGCGCCGAGTCGACCGAGCAACTCGGCGTGTCCGTCACCGGAACCCACCGGCACCGCGACGAGACCGGCGCCCGTCACGTGGTCGACGAGTTGCGGCTTCACGGCGACGTGCACGTCGTGCCCGGCGGCCTCGATCGCCCACGCGAGCGGGACCATCGTGTTGAAGTGGGCTGCCACCGGCACCGAGGTCATCAGGACGCGCACGGTCGCCCCGCCTCGTGGTCCGCGGTCGTCATGCCCAGCCGGATGATGGCCCGGGTCACCGGGGTGCGCAGTCGCCGGACCGGTTCGCCCGCCGGTCGGAGGCGACTCGCGTGTGCGTTCAGGGACGAGCAGATCGCGACCGCGACCGCGATCGCCCACCGGGCCGGACGGGGGTGGGCCCGGACGGCCAGCGCCCCGGGCCGGTCGTGGTCCTGCCCGGGCCGGGCTTCGCCGTTCAGGACGAGGACCCGCGTGCCGGCGTTCACGCGGTGGCCGGCGAGGTCCACGGGTTCCCGGGCGAACAACCTGTGCAGCCGCACCGGCGGGTCCTGGAGGAGCACGTCGCCGACGAGCGCGGCCGGGTCGGTGACGGGCGCGTTGCCGAGCATCCGTCGTGCCGCGTTCGTGGTGAGGTTGACCGCCATCTCGGTGCCGAACACCGCGATGTGGATGAGGTCCGCTCCGCACAGCTCCCGCAGTTCCCGCAGCGAGTCCTCCAGTGCGCGCGCGTCCACCGTCCGCGGCGGGCACACGGCCGCGTCCATTGCCGGGCCCGCCTGTTCCGTGAGTTGCAGGAGACGCCGCGGCTCGGCTCCGAAACCCAGGCCGGCGCGGAGCAGGCGCGCGACGACCGGCCTGATCACGTCCGCGACCAGGTCGGGCTCCGCCGGGAGCCGATCCCCCAGGGCTTCGCCGACAGCGGCGTCCACGTCGTCCTGGTCGACCGCGGGCTCCGGCAGGACCGGTGGTTCGGCGCGGATGACGTCGTCGACGACGTCCAACGTGTACTGCCCGGTGCCGTGCTCACCGGGCGCGCTCGCGAACCGCTGGTCGCCGATCACGTCGAACGGCACCGCGCCGTCGACCAGGGCGAGCGAACCGTCCCGGCACCGGTACACCCCGCCCTTCGGGCGCACTTCACCGCCGCTTTCCTCCTCGGCCAGCAGCGCTCTCGCCACGAGGTCCCCGTGGAAGGCGTGGACGTGTTGGACGGCCCGCTCGGCGAGCAGGAGCGTGCCGATCCGATCGCTGCCGGGCGAGGTCATCGGGCGTCCCCGGCGACGACTGGGACCGCTTCGATCACGGCGATGTCGAACCGCTCCAGCCGGCGCGCCCCGACGACGTCGAACCCGGAGTCGGCGCAGAGCTTCTCGAAGTCCGCCCTGCTGCGTTCCCTGCCGCCGAGCGCGGTCATCATGTTGAGATCGCTCAACCGCGAGTAGACGCTGCCGGACGCCGCGGCCGAGTCGTCGAGCAGCGGTTCGAGGATGATCAGCCGCCCGTGGTCCGGGATGGCACGGCGGCAGTTGACCAGGATGCGGCGTGAGGACTCGTCGTCCCAGTCGTGCAGCACGCTCTTGATGAGGTACACGTCCGATCCGGCGGGCACGTTCTCGAAGAAGTCACCGGCCGTGACGGTGCACCGGTCGGCCACACCGACCTCGTCGAGCGTGGCCCTCGCCTGCTCCACACCGGCCGGCGTGTCGTAGACGGTCCCGGTCATGTCCGGGTGCGCGGCGAGCACGTTCGCCAGCAGGGTGCCGTCACCGCCGCCGATGTCGGTGACCGCGGCGCCGCGCGGGAAGTCGTAGCTCTCGGCGACCTCTTTGCCGATCAGCCGCGAGCCGCCGCGCATCGCCAGGTTGAGGCTCCGGTACAGCTCGGGGTGGGCGGTGAGGTAGCCGAAGAAGTCCGTGCCGTTGCGCTCTTCGAAGGCGCACTTCCCGGTCAGCACGGAGCTCTTCATCTCCCGCCAGCCGACCAGGTCGCCGATGTGCGCCGTGGTCAGCTTCGCCAGGTCGGCCAGCGAGTTCGGGTCCGTCGTGCGCAGCAGTTCGCCGCTCGCGGTCAGACCGAAACGCCCGTCCGCGTCCTCGGTGCAGAGTCCGAGGGCGACCAGCGCGCGCAACAACCGGGTCAGGTTCAGCGGGTCCGCACCCAGGTCGCGCGCCAGCTCGGCAGGCTCGGTCAGGCCGGCGTCGATCTTGTCGGCGATCTCCAGGTCGAGCGCGACAGCCAGCGCCTGACCGGTGACGTTCGCGTACAACAGCAGGAAAACGTGCTCGTAATCGGCGCTCGAAGCCATCCTTCTTCCCCCGTTTCGTCTTGTCCACGAAGGCTAGGACCGGCCCCTCGATCACTCCTGGAGTCGCGGAAGAGCAACGGAAGAGCAGCGGTTCACCCCCTTCCGCCGACCATCGCGACCGCCGCCGGAGCCGGGCCACAGGCGATCGATCACCGAACCGTTCACGCGGACCTCCGGGTGGCGCCCGTGAGGTCTCGTGCCCCGCGCCGGCGGGCAGCCACGAGCCCGCCGACCGCGCACCGGGGCGGTTGCACCGCGATCCACCGATGTGCCACTCTCTCGACCAACTGGTTGGTTGAGTTGCCTACGAGTGAATTGAGACGACGTGAGTGAGACGAATCACCGGGCCGCCGTGGACGCGCCCTCGCCCACCACGGCGGAGCCCGGGCGCTTCGCCGTCGCCGTGCTGATGGCGGCGGCGATGATGGACCTGGTCAACGCCACCCTGGTGAACACCGCGCTGCCCGCCATCGGACGCAGCCTGCAATCGGACGCGTCGGCGTTGCCGTGGACGATCTCCGCCTACCTGCTCGGCTTCGCGGGCACCTTGATCATCTCGGGGCACCTCGGCGATCGGTACGGTCGCAGGCTGGTCTTCTGCCTCGGCACCGCCTTGTTCGCCGTGACGAGCTTGGGCTGCGGCCTGGCCGGGTCGGTCGGCGAGCTGATCGCCTACCGGGGCGTCCAGGGCATCGCGGCCGCCATGATCGCGCCCCAGGTCCTCGGTACCTACCGGACGATCACGAACGAGAAGAGGCGTGCGGCCATCTTCGCCGTCTTCGGCGCGGTCGGCGGGATCGCGGCCGCGGGCGGCATCGTCCTCGGCGGGGTCTTGGTGGATTGGGACCTGTTCGGCTGGGGTTGGCGCACCATCTTCCTGATCAACGTTCCGATCATGGTGTTCATCCTGGTCGGCGCGGTGCTCACGGTGCCGAGGCAGGCCAAGGGCGAGACACGCCCGAGGTGGATCAGCGCGTTGTTGCTCGCCGCCGGTCTGGTGGCGATCGTGCTTCCCCTGGAGAACGGCCACGCGAACGGGTGGCCGTTGTCGGGATTCGCGTGGCTGGCCGCCGGTGTGCTGGCCATCGCGGGCCTGCTGGTCGTGGAGGCCCGAACCCGCCAGGACGACGCGCTCTTCCCCGCGGACGTGATCCGGAGTGTCACCTTCGTGGCCGGCCTCGCGATCCAGACACTGCTCTTCGCGGCGATGACGGGGTTCTTCCTGGTGTTCTCGCTGTGGCTGCAATTCGGTCAGGGGTACCAGCCGACCGAAGCCGGCCTGGTCATCGTCTGCTACAGCGTCGGCACGCTGCTCGTCGCACCGGTCGCCCCGGTGCTCGCCGCGAAGTTCGGCGGCCGGGCGCTCATGGCGGGCGCGGTGTTGCTCGCCATCGGCACGGCGTGGACCCTGGTCGAGGTCGACGGCTCATCGGCGCAGACCGGCACGTGGTCGCTGGTGCCCGGTCTGGTCGTGGCCGGCGCCGGCCTCGGCCAGGTCTCGGTCCCCCTGGTGAACCTCGCCCTGAGTTCCATCCCCTCGAAGTGGGGAAGCGCGGCATCCGGCATTTTCGCCACCAGCCAGCAAGTCGGTTCCGCGCTCGGAGTGGCGGTCGTCGGAACGGTGTACTTCGCCAACGCCCACTCGGGCGCCACCGACGCGCTGGTTTCCACGTGGCCGTGGCTGATCGGCGGGTTCGCGGCCACCGGCGCGCTGACCGCGCTCCTGCCCCGGCGGCCCCACGTGGCACCCGCGACGAACGCCGCTTGAGGGCAGCACCGGTGCCCCGCCGATCGCACGACCGTGCCGTCGTCGGATCCCGGGCTGGGGATCACCGCGACACTCGGGTGCGGGGCGGCCCGCACCCGGCGTGCACCGGCGGTCCGGGTCCGCGCCGGGTGCGGGGCGTCGGCTGTCGCCACCACCCCGGCCGCAGCGACCCGGTGAGCCCCGCCGCCCGTCGGCTTCCGTCCCGTGCGCCGGGCACAGCCCGGCCGAGGACGCCGGTCGTCGGCGCCGCAGGTCACTGTCACGCGATCCCGACCATCCCACCCGGACGGTCCGGCACGGCCCGCGCGCGGTCCGGTGCTGCGGCGGTCCCGTCAACGGCCGTGACCGGACGCCCGACCGGCCTCCGACCGGTACCGCCGCCGTGATGGACGATAATGTCGTGACGATCAAGCGGTCCAGCCGCCGGCACCGGGCCGGTGAACGGGAAGTCCCGCCCGTCCGGGCTGGACTTCCCCGCCCCGCGGGTCGTCGACGCCCGTCCTCCGTGGACGGACTTCGGGTTTGCGGAAACGTCCCTCGGTTGACCGGTCAGGCACGGAGGTTAGCGATGCGGGAACGAGGCGGCCGACGGGCGGCGATCGTCCAAGCGGCGTTTCGCCAGGTGGCCGAGGTCGGCTTCGAAGGGCTGCGGCTGCGTCAGATCGCCGAGGACGTCGGCATCGACCACTCCACCCTGCACCACCACTTCCCCGGCAAGAGGGAGATCGTCGCCAGCGTCGCCGAGTACACGATCGGCCAGTTCGCAGCGGTCCTGCCGGAGGCATTCGACCCGGCGGAGAGCCTGCGCGGCTACCTGGCGCACCTACGCGAACTGCTGGAGCACTCCCCCGCCTTGTTCGTGGTGACGGCCGAGTTGGACCTGCGCGCCCGACGTGATCCGATCGTCCGGGCGGTGATGCAGGCCCACGAGGCCAACTGGCGCCGGTCGTTGCGCGACATGCTGGCCAAGCGGGACGACTGGGCACCGGGGGTCGATGCCGGCGACATCACTGAGCTGATCATCGCCGTGGTGAAGGGAGTCCAACTCGCGCCGGAGGCGGCGGACGCCGCGTTCGGGCAACTCGACGCCCTGCTGTCGGGAATGGCGTGAACAACCGCCTCAGGGCATCGAAGGAAGCCCAGAGGACCGTCGATCCCGCACGAACTGCCGGCCGCCGAAGAGCTTCCGGTCGCCGCACGAGACCTTCACCGGCGCGCCGTGCAACAGCGCGCCGGTGACAGCCGTTCACAGCTGACGGCGACCTCGACCCCGTAGTCGAGCGCGGAGCACGGCATACCGGGTGCCGGTGCCCAGGTGCCGCTCCCGTCGGGCTCGAACGCGACCTTGCCGGGTGGCGTGGCGTCCGCGGCCGGACGACGGACCGTGGACGTGCTCGTCGCCCTCGAACATCCACCGCCGGTCGCGTTCGAGCAGTGGCACGTGAATGCGTTCGCGGCTGGGCACCTTCGGTGTGCGGACGGCGGGCAGGCCCAGGTCGTCGACCACCCAGAGCGCTTCGCGGTCGATGCCCGACCGGGCACGTTCGGCGGGCAGGGCGGTACGGCGGAGGTCGCTCATGGTTTCGGTGGGCTCCATGCTCGTGCAGGAGGCGTGGTGCGGCACATCGCCTCGGGACCAGTGGCGGGCGGCCCGCACCGATCACGCGGTGCGGGCTTCGAGCGGCACGGCGGAGGGCGGCGGGGAGTGACTCGAACCCGCCGTCGGACTCTCCGGTCGTCACTGGTCACTGGTGCATGTCGGCCATGATGTTCAGCCTGCCTACCACCGGTCAACGGAATTTCGGGAAGCTCTCGGCTCGACCCGGCCGGGCGCAGCACGCGCCCCGTCGACACCGTCCCCGCCGCTCCGAACCTTGACCCGAGGCTTACGCGAAGAACTCTTCACGTTTTGACTGTCGTGCGGCCATACTGCGGATTTTCGCAGCCGCGCACCACGACGCAGAACGGTCGGCCCGGACGTCGCACGATCCTCCGCTCACGCGAAAAGTCGACCACGCCGCGCCCGGTCACAGTAGTGAGGCGCCGACCTGCGGCGATCGGGTAGGAGCATGATCGCGAGGCGTGGCGCTACGGCCGCCGTCCCCGGTCGTCGGCTGGTTGATGCCGCTCGCCCGGCCATCGGCGGCCAAGGACGTGGAGCTGCTGGTGCTGCGGCATGAAGTCGCCGTACTGCGTCGCACCACGCGACACCGACACGTGTTTGCTGGAGTCCGTGGACAGCCCGAACTGAGAACGGCCTGGACATGTGCGACGCCGGACCACTCCACACCGTCTGAGGTTGACGCGCATTCTACTCGAACTCCTCCAGTGCACATCGCCACGAAGGGTGAAGCGCCATTCCGACGGGTGCGCATCGACCTGGTCTCCCACCTAATGTCTAACTCTTTGCGGTGACACCGTCCACCGATGGCATGGAGGTCTCCGGTTTGCCCGTAGAGCCCGCTCCGGTGGAGCTAACCTTCAAATCATGACAAAACTACGACAGCGCGCACTGGGCCTAGTCTTCGCCATCGTCGCAATATCGACTTCGACGGCCGCCGTGGCCACTGCGACCGTCGTGCCCGGTAGCCGGCCTGGAAGCGCGCATGACGGGAACGGCTCACCGCGGGCAACGGACATCTGGGCGGATGTGTACTTCGACAACACTTACCACGCAGAAGACGTTCGCGCGCTGTACGTCAAGTTCACGCATACGTACAAGCCCACGAAGGAGTTCGGCGAGAAAACCGTGAAGAGCGGAGAAAAAGTATTCCTATTCAGGGTCGACACGAGGGTCGGCGACTGGCGGCACGACTACTGGTACATGTCGGGATGGATAAGTCGCTGGAAATTCGAAACGAAGACGAACTTCTACTGCGACCTGAAAGAGAGTGACCACAAGGGCGAGGTGGTCCTGTCGATCACCAACGGCCCAGCATTCAAAGTGGCGCCCCCGGTGTCGAGTTCTTGCAAGACCGCACTGTACGGGAGGTGACGGGTCGACCCGGCGAGGCTGCCTCGGTTATTGGATTCCCGGTGCCCGGCTCTCTGACCACTGATCGGGCACCGGGAACTTCACACGTTCCGGCCGCCACTGGCTTGGACCATGGCGGCGACGAGGGATAGTTGATCTTTGGCGCCGGCACCGTACTCGTGGCCCGTGCGTCGTCACCTGCTGCTCCGACAGCAGGGCGACAAAGAACGCGGAACCGCTCGTGCTGCCGCAAGAGGACGATCCCCCGTCGGCGGCTCGCGGGTCCGGTCCGCTACGAACCGAGGTCGGTTCCCAACTCGCTGCCCTCCAGGTTGGTTGATCGACAGCGAGGGCGCGAGGCATTCTCGATCACGCCCGACACCCTGCTCGCGTGGCACCGCAGGCCCGTGGCGGGGGTGGGATCACACCGCGCGTCGACCGATGGTGGACACCATGGGATTCTCGGCGGAGATGCTGGTGACGCCGACCGCGAACGCCTACACCACCACGGGGTCATGGTGCGGCCGGCCCGTGATCCGCCTCAGCAGCCGTCGACTCACCCAACCTCAGTAGTCCGGGAACAGCTACTGACGAAGTCCCACAAGTCCCAGTCCTTCTCGTGAGAGAAGTCGCTTCGGGGTGAGGCCTTCGGCCCTGGGTACGCGGAAGTGCGGGGAAGTCGACGAGTTCATCCCGACAGGTGCCTGGGAGCCGCGACCGATCGATCCACTTCGCGTTCATGAACATGATTCGGGGGCATGGGCGTACCGGCGTGTTCGCATACGGGTGCGATACGACGTGGTGACACCCCACCGCCAACCCTGCCGATGCCACACCGGGTGTCCGTGGCCGCGAAAACCACCGTATCGGAGGCAACAGAGTAACGACGTGTGCCATGTTGCGATCACCTGCGGGCGGATCTCCCATCAGATCGCGAGCACATCGACTCGCGACCACACTCCACAGAGGACGTCGAAATGAGATCTTCGGAATTCAGCCGTCGGACGCGGCCCGGGCGCAGGCTCGTCGCCGCGGTGACCGCCGCGCTGATGACCTGCCTCGTCGTGCCTTTCTCCGCAGCCGCCGAGCCGCGGACCGAGCCGTTCGACCCGCATCCCACGCTCAGCCCTCAAGCCACCGGGCACGTCGACGACATCACCTCTCCGTCGCAGGACAACCGCCGGCCGGTCTGGGCGATCGCGCACCGCGTGCTGATGGCTTACGGGGTGGACGCCGCGGCCAAGCACGGCGCCAACGCCATCGAAGTCGACGCCTGCCCGTCCTGGAGGCGCAGTACGTGGGATGCCGACCACGACTGCACCGGATTCCCCTCCAGCCGTGGTGATTCCATGGCCAAGATGATGGAAAGGGCCGCCCACCACAAGGACAAGCTGGCCTTCGTGTGGCTGGACCTCAAATCTCCTGACTACTGCTCCGACCCCCGCAAGTACCGGTACTCCTGCTCCATGGCCGGCCTTCGAGACATGGCGCGGAGGATCCTCCTCCCAGCGGGAGTCAGCGTGCTGTACGGCTTCGGCGCGGGCGCCGCGGGCGGGAACGGCTGGAACGACCTCTTGTCCGAACGACTCCTGCCCGGAGAGGCCGTGGCCGTGTCCGGCACCGTCCAGAACGTGCTGTGGGCCCTCGCCAAGCACAACACCGACGCGGGGAAACGCAAACAGTTTCCCGCCAACCGCACGGTGATGGACCACGGCCTGTTCGAGCTCCGCTTCAACTTCGGGGACTGCGAGAACGACGGAAAGATCTGCGCCGAACTCCGCCGGGGGTCCGAATGGCGCGACAAGGGTGCGTTCTCGCACACCTTCGGCTGGACGATCGGACCCGGGGACAAGGCGTTCGCGTACAACCTCCTCGGCAAGGCCGACGTGAGCGGACTGATCTATGGACGCGCCGCGAAGCACTACACCGATGAACAACCGGTACGTGACGCCCTCGGCTACATCACCACGTGGTTGAGCGAGAACAGCGGCACCCACCGGTTGGCCGTCGCCGGCCAAGACCGCCCATGGTTGACGTAGCCCATCGACATCAGCGGAAGTGAGCCCTTGAACAGGCGTCGGGCGCCACCCGGGGTTGGAGGGCATTCCTCCGTCGATGCGGCGGTAGGGATCAGGGGTGGTGCCCGACGGGTTCGACGCCGGCATGGCCGACCCGTCCCAGCGTCGTCTCCGCGACGAGGTGCGAGCCGGATGGCAAGATGCCTACTCGCCGAAGGGCCTCGGATCGAGGTTAGGGTGGGCGAAGGTCACCGCGAACGACGTCTACGACTGAGAGTGCGGCGGCGGTTGTGGAACATCACGAGGTACTCGAACAGGGCGTTGGCCAACTCGAAGCGGGTGTGCCATCATCGGCGGTCGAGCAGTTCGGTCTGCACGCGTCCCCAAAACGATTCGATCATGGCGTGGTCGTGGCAGTCGCCGATCGAACCCATCGTGGGTAGAAGCCGAAATTCCTTGGCACGCCCGGTGAAAGTCCATGACGTGACTGGACTCCACCTCCGCGGATTCGATCTGGAAACCCTGCTCGACGTGCCCCCAGGGACATCGTCACCGACGCCGTGGCCTAACTCCACCTGGCCGAGTACGGCGATCTGGCCTCCCTGCGCGGCAGACCGGCTCGATGCAGAGCCTGTGCGTTGGCCCTCCACGTCTGCCCGGTCGACCGGGCCACGGGCAAGGGGACCATGTGATGAGCGACAGAACCGACGAGTCCGGCGTGGTCGACGTGTGTACGACTCGGCCGCCGGCGTGGTGCCTCTTCCGGGTGCAGGTGCAGTGGACGGTCGTGTCCGTTCGTCGGCCGCGACGGTGGAAGCCTCGGCCAACGGCCCAGGCCGCTGGTTCGACATGCGCGACTGGCCGGAACCATCGGGCCGCGTGGTTTGGAACGAGAGACCTCGCTCCGATCAGCCCCCACTTCCCTCGGCCTTGAAGCCGACGGTGGCGGTCTGGGTGTTCGCCGGGACATCGGGAATCAGCGGTTCCCGTTGCGATTGGCCACGTCCTGGACGTTGACGAGGCCGACCTGAATGTTCTCTATGGCCGTGGATTCCGCAACATCCTGAATGACGGCGGGCTTGTCCTTGGTGATGTCGCCGACCTCGTGGGCGTCGTAGTCGTCGGTGGCGCGGGCGGTGGTCTCGCGCGTGCCGTCGGGGTCGAGGTGCACGGAGTCGAGGATCTGCTGGGCGCCGGGGATGTCGGTGATCCGGTGGGCCATGCAGGTGCCGTCGGAGCGCGGTGGGAGTGGCTCGTCCGGGGTGAGCAGCTGGATGGTCAACTGGTAGGTGGTGGCCCCCGTGGCCTTGGCGCACAGCACCACCCGCAGGTGGTCGATGTTGTCCTCGTCGGTGGTCTGGAACACGATCCGCTCGACCGGGATGTCCTCCATTGCGGCTGCGGTGGTGGTGACGGTGAGGGCGGCGGCCAAGGCGAAGCCCTCGGCTACGGCGGTGCGGACGGATCGCATGGCGTATCACTTCCTGTCGGTGCGCGGACCCCAGCGTCAACGAAGACGGAACGGACGGCGGCACGGCGGCCGCCGAGGAAGTTCTGGAAGACCTCCAGCAGTCCGGGTTCGATACCGTCATCCTCTGGAGCCTCCACCTCGCGGGCGAGGCGGAGGCCGCGACATCCGGGCTCAAGGAAGGCGACCTGATCTACAACGACAAGCCCGTGGTGTCGGACGGCGAATACGTGGCCACCGGAAGTGGCCCGAACTGGTGAAGCGGTTGACGTCACCGGGACTCGGGGAGACCACGACGGTGAGGCGGGTCGAGATCTCGGTCGGCTCGTACTCGACCGACTACAAGTCGGCGGACTGGGTGAAGATCAAGAACTTGATCGACCGGAGAGACGGGGACCAGGAGGACTCCGTCCTCTACCGCAACTTCCGGGTCCTCCTGGCCACGCTCGGGGTGACCGTCTCAACAGCGATGACGAGACGTGCTACGACATGCCCTCGACGGTGAAGTTCGCCAGGATGGCGAACAGGATCGGGTACCGGAACTTCACCGTCGTCCCCTACACCCGGCGGGGCTACTGGACAGAGGTCAAGGACCAGCTCGGCTCCTTGGTGGACCGCGTCTACCTCCAGTGCTACGCAGGCGGCGATCACAACGCGCACAAAGAGGCGTTGGACGAGTGGGCCGCGGCCATGGGCGGCATGCACCTCGACCCAGGCTTGTGGTGCCGGCACGGTGACGACTGCGGCAAGGACCGCACACCGGACCAGGTGCGGGAGAAGCTGAGGACGTGGGCCGACGCCGGAGCGAAGATGTCCGGCGGCTTCATCTGGTACTACGACGACATCCGCAAGTGCGAGCGGAAAACCGGCTTCACGGCCGAGCAGTACGCCGAAGCGGTCAAGACGGCCACCGCCAAGCCGCTGCTGCATTCATAGCGACTGACAAGCCGGCGGCAACTGCGAGACTGGCCCCAGGCCGGCGTGTGGCCTGCGCAGCACGAGGCGCTGCTGACCATCTACGAACTTCGGGCCGGCCGGACCTGGCGTCGTGGTGGGTCGACACTGCCTCGACAGCGGTTGCCGCCCGGGGCAGGGCCTGAGCCTCGGATAGGCGCACATGGGTCCACGCTTCTCCCCACGGTCAGGCGCTCAGGATCTCCGGGAACTCCTGCGTGCCGAAGCTGCGGTCGTGGTTTCGGAGCAGGGCGAGCAGGTGGGCGCGCACACCCGGCCGGTGCTCGGCCTGGCTCAGCGCCTTCAGTGGCTCGCGTGCTTGGGCATAGTTCCACTCGGCGGCCGCCTCGGTGATCACTTCGGCGATCGGCTCGTCCAACAGTTCGCAGGCGCCGATGAGCTTGCGGACGGCCCCGGCGCCACCCGAGACGCACAGCGGCAGGACCGCGTTGCGCAGCTCACGCCGCCACAGTGCCGGCTCCCAGCCGAAGAAAGTGCCGGTCCCGGCCGCAGCGAGGTAGTCGAGCAGGAACCTCCCGGAGACACGTGGTTCGTCCACGGCGAGCAGGGCCAGGTAGTGGCAGACGATGGCGAAGTTGCGGCCGTCGACGTGCACGGCCTCCTCGTCGAGCTGGTGCAGGCCCAGCGCCCGGATCACAGGCCAGTGCTCGGCGTTCGGCGGCTCGCTCCGGCCGAGGATGTACATGACGGCCAGGGCCGCGGCGCCCGCGACCGCGGTGTGCGGGGCGTCGTCGCCTCGGCTGGCCACCGGGATCGGGGCATCGGGGCTGATCTCGACGAACCGGCCGAGCCAGTCGACCTGGTCCCTGACGTTCCCGGTCGGCGTCTGGTGCCACAGCGCCGCGATGAGCGCGGCGAGCAGCTCCAGGTCGTGGACTTGGTCCAGGACGGCCCGCAGCTCGGGCCACGGCATCCCGGTGTCGATGGACGACATCAGCTCGGCGAAGAACCCGACGCCCGCGGCCTGCTCTTCACTGGAACCCGTCATGAGCTCCCGGAAGTACCGCAGCAGCTCCGGCGCGTGGCGGTTGACCCGGCTCTTGGTCGCCGAAGCAGAGCGGACGATCGTCGTGAGGTCCGCGGTGCGGCCTGAGGAAATCGCGATGCCCAGGACCGCGTCGAACACCTCATCGGTCCTGGGCAGGTGCGCGGTGCGCGTGGAGAAGAAGACGTCCAGCTGCGCGTCGGACAGCTTTCGGACGCCACGCTGCACGTGCCCGACGAACCGCTGGGCGGACGGGTGCCCGTGATCGGCGGCGACCGGGCTGAGCCGGAGCAGCGCATCGCTGCTGTCCCAATCCGGAACTCGGAGCGGCAGCACCCTGTACAGCAGCCCCTGGGGCAGATCGGCCTGGGTGAGCACGTCGAGCAGGAGGCCCGTGCGACCGGTTTGAGCAGGGCGCTTCTTGATCTCGGCGAGAGAGGCCGCAGCAGCCTCTTCGAGTAGCGCGGCGGCGGGTGAGCTGGAGCGGAGGACATTGGGCAGCAGGGTGACTCGGACGAGTTCGCCCAGTTCGTCGTCCGGCCAGTCGAGCAGGCAGTCGATGGTGGTCCGAGCGTGTTCGCCGTCGAGCCGGACGAGGAAGTTCTCGATCGTCCGCACGGTCAGGAGACGCTTGGTGGAGGGCATGGGCGGCTCGTTCGCGCGGACCCGGTGGAGGAACGCCTCCCATGTCTGGTGATCGTTCCAAGCGCCGTTGCGCTCCCACTCCGCGGCGTTCACCCGAGCGAACGCCGTGATCACGCTGTGGGAATGCTTCTCCGCGGCAGCAAGCACTTCGGCGACTCGGCCGACCATATTGTCGCCCCCGACCGCCGACCAGTTGTCCGCGAGGAGGGCCAGCTCGTCGGGCACCGAATCAGTGGAGTGCTCGATCAGGTGCAGCACCACCGTGCGAAGCAGGTTTCGTGATTGCGGTACGACCGCGAGCAGGCTTTCGAGCAGGGCCGAGCGGAACTCGGAGGAGTCGGTGTCCCGCACGGCTTGGAGCAGGTCCAGCTCGTGCAGCGCGTCTGCGACCTCGTCCGGTGCGCGCATCGCGGAGCGGGTGAAGGAACGTAGCACGGCGGCGCGGCTGGTCGGTTCCTCCTGCGCCCGCCAGAGCACCGTCAGCTGGTCGACGATGTCGTCCGGGCATTTGCCCGCGATGGACGGCAGCTTCCAGGTCGCGCGCTCCAGCGCCGACGCGCCCGCCTTGCCCAGCGCGGTGACGGGGTCGTCCAGGAGGGCTGGGTGGTGGGCCCAGGCGACCGCGCCGATTGCCTGCACAGCCTGGCTGTCGGCTTCGAGCAGGGCGTGCACGGCCCGGCGGGTTTCGGCGCGGAACAGCGGCTGGTCGCCGCAGAGCACCAGCACCTGTTCGAGCACGGCGCCCACGAACAGGTCACCGCCGTGTCTGCACGCGCGGTCGACGAGGGGGCCGATGGCCGCAGGGCCACGCCGGTCCAGCAGTCCTTGGGCGGCGGCGAACTCGAACATGGTCTGGTGGAAGAAGCCCGCGTTGGCCCCTCCTCGGATGAGGACGCCGCGTTCGACGAGGACGTCCAGCTCCTCCCGCAGGGCGGCCCGGTCGACGTCAGCCCCGGCCGCCCTGCCCACAGTGCGGGCGAAGGACTCGTGCGGCACCTCCGGCACTCCCTCGGCCAGCAAGCCGATCCCGGCGCAACCGGCGGTCGCGGTCAGGTTGTGCGTGGCGAGCGCGCGTCTGGTCGTCTCGCTTTCGGTGCGCGCGTCCCTGACCACTCTGCGCTCCCAGTAGTCCAGGAAGAGGCTGGTGACGTCCAGATCCTTCAGGTCGGGCAGCACGGGCGTGGCCAGGTCGAACAGCACGCGCAGCAGCAGCGGGCTTCTGCACACGTCGGCGGCGGGCAGCTCTCGCGCAGTCGCGCCGCGCACCTTCGTGATGGCCTCCTCGACGGGCACGTCAGGGCAGTAGCGGGCGACGAGCGCGGTGACGGCGCGCTCCAACTCGGCGTCGTCGTAGCGCTGGAGGTCGCAGCGACTCAACCGGGGATGGGTGAGACTGGCGGCTTCTTGGGGCCGAGTGGAGTAGACGCCGGTGCAACCCGAGGCGTGGAGGGCGTTGAGCACGCGGTGAAGGAGCTCCTTGGCACCATCGTCGTGGAGCATCAGGTCCGCGGTGTCCAGCAGCAGGATCGGCCTGCGCCCGGCTGCGGCCAACTCGCCGAAGGGCTCGGTGATCATGCCCGCGTCGCCCGCGCGCAGCAGCCACGGCGCGGGGACCAGGACGGGTTCGAGGTTCGGCACGGCGGACAACCGGCGGTGCAGTGAGTTCAGCAGGGTGGTCTTGCCGGATCCGGCTTCGCCGACGACCGCGAACGGTCTGTCCTCGCGGGGACCCAACAGCGCGTCGAGCAGGCTGGCTTCTACGGTGCGCTCGATCCGGAGGTCGGCGTCGACGCTCACGTCCCGTGCGTAGGTCTCGGAAAGCTCCAGCAGATCACGGACGCGGGAGCCCCGTGCCGGTCCGCGCGTGGAGGCTGGGTGCTCTGTCGAGGGGACACCTGCGGCGAGGCGCTGAATCTTCCGCAGCACCGCCGGGGCGCCCTCCGCGTCGGTGACGAGCCGCACGGCCGCTTGCGCCCACCGCGTGATCTCGTCGCTGCGGCCCTGCTCCGCCAGCGCGCGGACGCCGAGTAGGAGGAATTCCTCGGCGGGGTGAGTCTCCAGCAGCGCGGTCACCTCGATGAACGCTCGTCCGGCGTGCCCGGCGTCGACCATCAGCTGGAGGCGTTCGCTTTGACACTTGCGGAATTCCTGCTCCATGGCCAACCTGCGGGCGCTCACCCAGGGGTTCGGGTCGTCGCCGAGGTCGGCCAGCGGCGTGCCCGTCCACGCGGCCACCGCCTCGTCGAACAGGGCTGGGTCGAGCAGGCGGCGCGCCTCGTCGAGGAGCTTGAGGAATCGGTGGTAGTCGACCGCGTCGTGATCGACGTACAAGCACAGGGTCTTCGCCCTGCTGTCGTACACCAGCTGCTGCGGGTTGCCTCCGGCCCGCCCGATGTAGCCGCGAATGTTCCCGGCGTACTCAACCAGGGTTTTGTGCGGATCCTTCAGCTTGGCATCGGCGGACCACACGCGGTTCACCAGGCCGTCGAGCCGAAGCGCGACGCCGGGGTTCAGAGCGAGTGCGGCGAGCAGCAGCCGCTCGGGGCTCCGGTCCAGCCGCAGCTCCTCGTCGCGACCGAGGATCGTGGTGCTGCCGAGCAGGCGGATCTTCACCGACGTCCTCCAGCGTCGCGGTGACGCGCGGGTGTCGCAGCGGCGTTGCGCGGTTCGGGTGATGTGCCCCGCGAGGACGGGAAGACCGAGTTGCGCTCGCAAGACTGTATCCCATGGGGCAGGGCGACGAGGTGCACAACGAGGTCGGCTCGGTCGTCGGGACGGTGGTGCAAGCGGGGACGATCGACCAGATCGTCATGCACCCCGCCGCGCCGCGGCCCCCGGTGCCCCGGCAGCTGCCCGGCCGGGTGCGGGACTTCTCGGGGCGGCAGCGCGAGATCGCCGCGCTGGATCGGGGCCTGCCCGAAGGCGGAGCCGGTCACGGGTCCGCTGTGGTCCAGGTTCTGCACGGGACGGCCGGGGTCGGCAAGTCGACGCTCGCGATCCGGTGGGCCCACCGGGTGCGCCGCGAGTTCCCCGACGGGACGCTGTTCGCGGACCTGCGAGGCTTCGGGCCGGGATCCCCCGCCGTGCCGAGCGTGGTTCTGGCGGGGTTCCTGGCCGCCCTGGGCGTGCCGGACGGTCGGATCCCCGTCGACGTCGACGCGCAGAGTGGGCTGTACCGGTCGCTGCTGGCCGAGCGGAGGGTGCTGGTGCTGCTGGACAACGCGGCGGACGCGGAGCAAGTCCGCCCGCTACTGCCCGCAGGACCCGGCTGCCTGGCGCTGGTCACCAGCCGCAAGGCACTGCACGGGCTCGCGGTGGGCGAGGGCGCCACCCTCGTCCCGGTTGACCTGCTCGACGCCGACGAGGCGTTCGAACTGGTCGCGGGGATCATCGGAGGGGAACGCGCCCACCGCGAGCGCGCGGCTGTTGCCGAACTGGTCGAGGCATGCGCGCGGCTGCCGCTCGCGCTGCGCGTGGCCGCCACCCGCGTGACGTCCAGCGGGTTCATCGACGTGGCCGACGTGGTGCGCGAGATCAGGCGCGGCTTGGCCGCGCTGGAGCGGGGAGGCGACGAGCGCAGCGCGATCACGTCGGTGTTCGACTGGTCATATCGCCGGTTGCCCGCCGCTCCCGCCGGGCTGTTCCGGCTGCTCGGGCTGCACCCGGCCGCGGAGTTCGGGACGCACGCCGCTGCGGCGCTCGTCGGCGGCGGGCTCGACGAGGCGACCGACCTGCTCGGGGTGCTGGCGGACGAGCACTTGGTCGAGCAGGTCGGGCGGCGGCGCTTCCGCGTTCACGACCTGCTCCACGCCTACGCGGCCTCCCTGGCCGCCGGGGATCCGGCGCGCGGCGCGGCGGTGGACCGCCTGCTGAACTGGTACGCGCACGCCGCCGACGCGGCCGACGCACTGCTCTTCCCCGGCCAGCCCCGGCTGGCGCTCCCCCGCGGCCCGCTGGCCACACCGGTGCGCACACGCGCGGAAGCCTGGGAGTGGCTGGCGGTCGAGCACACCACGCTGGTGGCGACCCGGCGGCTCGCGGTGCGGCGCGGGCTGACCACGGCCGTGGTGCTGCTGGCCGGCGCGGCGCGGCACCTGCCACTGGGCAGGCGGGCACTCTGGCGAGACCGCCTCGACGCCGAACACGACGGGCTGCGCGCCGCGCAGGCCGTCGGCGACCACGCGGCGGAGGCGTTCCTGCTGGTCCGGCGGGGCAACACGCACCGGCTGCTGGGTGACTACGACGCCGCGAACACCGACTTCCGCGCGGTGCTGGACCGCGCCGAGAACCCGGAGCGGCGGTGCGAGGCGCTGTGCGGGCTCGGGTCGGACGGCCGGGACCGGGGGCGTCCGGCCGAGGCGCTGGTGCTCTACGAGGCGGCGCTGCCCGTGGCCAGGTCGACCGGGGATGTGCTGGCCGAGGCGACGGTCGTGTGCAACATCGGGCAGCTCAACGCGGCGCTGGGCCGGTTCGGGCAGGCACTGGTCTTCGCGCGGCGCCAGTTGGCGCTGCGCCGCGAGGTGGGCGACGCGCTCGGGGTGGGGTACGCGTGGCACGACGTCGCCGTGGCGCACCAGGGCTTGGGCGAGGACGACGTGGCGATCGAGTCGTGCCTGCGGGCGCTGGCCGCCTACGCCGACGACGACGCGGCCGCCGGGGACCGGGCCGCCTCGCTGGAGACGATGGCGACCTCGCTGATCCGCGTCGGTCGCCCGTCCGATGCGGCGGTGCGCCTATGCCAGGCCGCTGGGCTGTTGTCTGGGCTGGGCGCGCCCAGGGCCGAGGAGCTGCGGCGGTGGGCGGACGGGTTAGCGGCAGGCGGGGCAGCCGGCTGAGGGTGCTTCGACGATCTCGCTGCGCCAGGTGACCAGGTTCAGCCGATACTCGTTGTGGTGCGGCAGCGCGGGCACGCCGGTAAGCAGGCTCAGCGCGAGGTGGGCGACGGTGAGCCCCGCATAGCCCGCGGACACGCTGCTCGCGGCGTGGACGGCGGGCGACTTCCCCGGCCACGCGGTGATCGGTGGCTCGGCGTCCCCGGCGCGGGCGCAGCGGTAGCACGGTCCCGCGCCGGGCAGGTAGGCGCCGACCTGCACCAGCGGCCCGTGGTAGCCGCCGTACGTCCACGGCGTGCCGGTGGCCAGGCACGCCTCGTTGGTCCAGTCCCGGATCGCGGCAGGGGTGTCGGCGGCCATCACGAGCACGTCGTGGTCGGCCGCGAGCCGCCGCAACCGCTCGGGCCCCTCGACGGGAGCGCGCTCGACGGTGATCTCGACGTCGTCGTTGTGGGCGCGCAGCCGGCGTCGGGCGGCGATGACCTTCGGCGTGCCCAGGTCACGGCGGGTGTAGAGGCCCTGGTGGCCTAGGTTGGACCGCTCGACCACGTCCGGGTCGACCAGGTGCAGCCCGCCCACGCCGCAGCGGGTGAGGGCCTGTGCCGCGGCGCAACCGACCCCGCCGACGCCGATCAGGGCCACGCGGGCCTGCCGCACCAACTCCTGGACGTCCCCGCCATCGGGCCTGGGGGTGCGGTCCATGCACCGCCATAGGGCCCGTGTCGTCGCGTACCGCTCATCCAGGGGCTCCCCGGCCCCTACCGCGTCCGCGTCGTAGAGGTGGCCCGCCCGGTAGAGCTCATCGACGGCGTCCCGCACGTCCGACTCCGGGCGCTCGGGGAAGCGGTGAACCAGGGCCGCAGCGACCTGGCCCACCGTCCGCGTGCCGTCGAGCAGCACTAGCAGCGCCCACACCCAGCCATCGGGGTCGGGTATCACGGCTGCGATACCCGGCACGATCCCGCCGATCTGTACCTTGTCCTCCCCGACGAGGAAGGGCGCGTGCTCAGGTTTGACGCAAGGGAACCGCACGGCTCGTCCTCCTCTCAGCTGTTCAGGTCGTTGCGGTTGCAGCGGGTCACCAAGACGGACTCGTCCCGGATGAACCTCAGGACCGTCCGGCGGCCCCCTCCCCTTCCAGCAGACGGCGGGAGGCAGCCCGACGGGCGCGGCTCCTCGTCCCCGGCCGCCGGTTCGTGTCGTGCGTTCCCGTTCATGCGCTCTCCGATCCCCGTGTAGTGGTGGGGCGGAGGCTCCGGATCGACCGGGACGGGATCCGGTACAGGATCTCGGACAGGAACCGGGACAGCCCGTCCTGATCTCCTGGCCACGGCCCGCGAACGCCGTCGGCCAAGACGTCCTGCACCGCCCCAACCACCAGTAGCGGAGCGGCGACGACCATTTCAGAAGGTGACCCGTGAACACTGCAAGTGACACTGATAATGGTGCGGAAGCTGCGGCTGCCAGTCCCAAGGCGCTCCGTCGGGCAATGGTCGACCAACTGCGCGACACGGGTGCCGCGCACAGCGACGCCGTGATTGCCGCCCTGTCAGCGGTACCGCGGCACCCGTTCGCCCCCGGCGAGCCGCTGGACAAGACGTATGCGGCCAAAGGCACGCTGCTGACCAAGTGGAACGAGCAGGGCGAAGCCGTCAGCACGGTTTCGGTCCCGCACACCCGGGCGATGATGCTGGAGCAGGCCGACATCCAGCCGGGCATGCGGATACTGGAGATCGGCTCCGGCAGCCGGGTACCACGCGGTGAACGTGGTGGAGGCGGACGCCGAGCACGGGGTGCCCCGGCACGCGCCGTTCGACCGGATCGTCGTCACCGTCGCCGCGTGGGATCTGCTGGAGGCGTGGTGGGAGCGGCTTGTGGAGGACGGCAGGATCATCGTTCCGCTGCTCATGCGCAGCCTGACGCGGTCGGTGGTGTTCCAGCGAGAACCTGGTCAGCCAGGGCTGCGAGCTGTGCGCCTTCGTGCCGATGCGAGGGCTGGGCGGCACCCGAACTGAACATCCTCTTGCGCGATGATGTGGTGTTGCGGCTGGAACCCGCAGCCGCTTAACGCAGGTCATGGCCCGTGTGCCGACTTTCGGCACCCCACAGCGCGACGGTGCGGCCGGCCTTGAGCAGGCTCGAAGACCTTGCTGCGGAACTCCGGCGGGCAACTCCTTGGCATGGCGACCTCTCCTGGGGGCGATCAGCATGAAGTCAAGTAACCCGACCCCGCGAAACCCGGGGGAACATCAATCCCCTCCCCGTACCGGATCCCGCGTCGGTCGGAATATTTTTACGTTCCCGCCGATCTGGAATGAACGCGTCGATCAAATCGCAACCGCGTCGGCAATTCACTCTTACGGACTCTGACAACAAGAGCCCTGTTGAGTAGCGTGTGCATTGTCGCGAAGACGGAATGCGGGGGATTTTCTGACATGGGACGGGCTCTGGTCACCCTGGTCAACCCGAACAAGATCCGGCCGACCATCACGCCATACGCGCTCGATATCCTGACGACGTCCCTGGAGGAATCGGGGTTCGACGTCGAGGTGATCGACCTGAACTTCCACCGGGACGAGTGGCGGGCGGTGCTGGCCGGGTACTTCGACCACCGCCGCCCCTTGCTGGTCGGCGTCACCGTGCGGAACACCGACACGATCTACCCGCAGGAGCAGAAGGTGTTCGTCGGGGAGCACCGCGAGATCATCACCGAGATCCGGCACCTGACCACCGCGCCGCTGGTGGTGGGCGGGGTCGGGTTCTCGTCGATGCCCTTCGCGCTCGTCGACTACTTCGGCGTGGACTTCGGGGTGAAGGGACCGGGCGAACTGGTCATCTGCCGGCTCGCGGACGTGCTGCTCACCGGCGGCTCGCCGCGGGACGTGCCCGGCCTGATCGTCAACGAGGGCGGCGGTGTGGTCACGCGCGTGCCGGTGTCCGCGGAGTTGCCGACGTTCCCGCTCGCCCACGCCGGGCACGGGGAGAGTCGTGCCTGGCAGGTCAACCGCGACACCGCCTACGCCAGGCGGTCGGGCGTCGAGTACAAGGTGGACAACCTGGCCCACTACCACCACGGTGGCCTGGGCAACATCCTCACCAAGAGCGGGTGCCCCTTCACCTGCGCGCACTGCGTCGAACCCGACGCCAAGGGCAACGGCTTCGCGCGCCGCGCCGTGACCGCGGTGGTGGACGAGGTCGAGGCGCTGACCGCACAGGGCGTGCACGACCTGCACACCACCGACAGCGAATTCAACCTGTCCATCGCCAACAGCAAGGCGGTCCTGCGCGAGATCGCGCGCCGCAAGGACACCGACGCCTCGTCCCCGTTGCACTCGCTGCGCCTGTGGATCTACTCCCAGCCCGCGCCCTTCGACGAGGAGTTCGCCGACCTGCTGGTCGCGGCCGGCTGCCGCGGTGTCAACGTCGCGCCCGACCACGTCCGGGAAGACCTGCTCAGCGGCTGGAAGGTCACCGCCAAGGGCACCAGGTACTACACCTTCGACGACACCGTGCGTGTCGTCGAACTGGCCCGCGAACGCGGGATGCTGACCATGGTCGAGGTGTTGCTGGGCATGCCGGGCGAAACCCTCGACACCCTGCGCGAGTGCATCGACCGCATCATGGCGCTGGACGCCACCGTGGCGGGGTTCACCCTGGGGCTGCGGGCCTTCCCGTACTCACCGCTGGGCATGGACCTGGCCCGGCAGTGCTCGGGCGAGCGCACCGTGCGCGGGCTCCAGTCGAACACCGCCACCCAGCCGATCGTGCTCAGGACAATCGACCAGTGCGCGAGCGTGGTGGAGTACGAACGCCAGTTCCTGTTCGAGCCCTCCGGCGGCTTCCGACCGGTGTACTACTTCTCGCCCCTGCTGCCGGAAGACGAGGAGACGCTGTCCCGGCCGGACGGGCGGTGGCTGAACACCCTGCGGTTCATGTGGGACCACATCCCACAACGGGACCACCCGCGCGTGATGCTGCCGACCGCACCGGGGTTGAGCAGGCATGACAACAACTACGCCGACAACCCGTTCCTGACCAGCATGGTGCAACTGGGGTACCGCGGCGCCTTCTGGTCCCGGTGGCGCGACCGCGACTCGATCATCGAGGAGGCGAGGGCCAAGGGCATCGCGGTACCCGCCGGGACCTGAGCCCTCTCACTCCAACGCGACCCGCACGCCCAGCGCGACCAGCGTCGCACCGAGCAGGGCTTCCTGCGCCTGCCGCGCCCGCGGCGAATCCAGCCACCGCCGCGTTCGACCCAGGCCCACCGCGACCAGCCCCAGCCCGGCGAGGCTGAACAGGACGGCGATCACGGCCAGACCGACCGCGACCGGCACCGCCCTGCCCGGCTCGTCGACGGGCACGAACTGGGGCAGGGCGGCCAGGAAGAACAGCGTGGCCTTGGGATTGGTGAGGTTGGTCATCAACCCCTGGACAGCGGGGGCGCGCCGACCCCACCGCCCGACCTCCCGCTGCGGCCCGGGGGCGGGCACGACCGGCCTGCGTGCCACCCACAGCGACCGCAGCCCCAACAGCACGAGGAACACCGCACCGACCAACCGGACCAGGTCGAACGCGAACTGACTTCTCAGCAACAGTCCCGCCAACCCGATCGCGACGACGAACGCGTGCACGAACAACCCCGCCGCACACCCCACCGCCGTCCACAGTCCCGCGCGCGTGCCACCCCGCAGCGCGTTGCGCACCACGACGGCAGTGTCCAACCCCGGCGTCACCGTGATCAGCAGACACAACCCGAGGTAGGACAGCAGCCCTGACGTCATGCACCCATCATTCTCCCCACTGACGGCCTGGGCCACAGCAGCGCTCCGGGGCCGGACCTCGTCCTGTCTTCCAACCTTGTTCGGACTGTCCGAAGAGGATGGTCGCAGGTAGTCTTCGACGCAGGCTGCGGCCCTTTCATCGCCCTGCCGCGCGGCGACGATGCCCGCCACGAGCGGCTCCCGCATGACCAGGATCGGGGCGTGAGAGGGACGCTGGCCGCCGATGTCCCGCGCCTGCGCGAGCACCCCTCCGCCAGCGTCCGGTCGGCCTCCCCGGGCGGCGCCAAGCGGGTCAGCATGCCCCGAGATCGATGCCCGGTACTGCGTCCACGATCTGGCACAGCCCGTAGAGGTCTGTCGGGAGTGCGTCGGGGCGCCCCGCGCCCGGATATCGAGGGCCAAGTCCTCGGCCGAGCCGGCCTCGGTGAGCCCGCTCGCGAAGCGCGAGAGCAGCGCGGCGGCCAGGTGGTGGGACACGCCGTGAATCTGGTCGTCGGCGCGCCGGCCGAGATCGATACCGTGGCAGTGGTGCACGATGGTGAGGTCGTCGGGGACGCCCGTCGCGTAGCCGCAGCGCACAGCGGGTCGTGATGGAGGGCAAGCGCGACCTCGCCGTGGCCGCGGTGGGACTCGACGGTGGCCAGCGCGTTGACCGTGGTGGCCAGTCGGCGGAGGTCGCGCGCCTGCTCGTACAGCATCCGCGCCTCGCGCAGGTGCTCGACCGCTTTGTCCGGGCGTCCCAGGCGCTTGAGCTGGTTGTGGAGCCACGAGCACCGAAATGAGCCGGACGGAGCAGCGGTCCCGTACGCCGGGCGGAGCCACCGGCCGCCGCGCCGCCGCCGGTTCGCCGCTGCCGTTGCCCTCGGCACGGCTGCTCGACCTCCTGCCGTCCTCCGGCACGCCGATCGCCTGCACCCTGACCGCTGCGTGCCCAGGGATCGGTTTTCGGTGGTCACGCCGACGTGGCGTGGACTTTGGGCGACCGTGCCGCCCGGCGTTGTCGGCGCGACGATCCGCATTCGCGTGAGCCCGACGCGGCGAAACGGCGCGCAATTGTTTCGCGGCACCGACCGACGATCGGCGAACCTCACCGATGCGCCTCCGCGCAGAATAAGACGCGGTCCGTCCCGATCGGAACGCGGAATTGATCCGCACGGCCCGCGGTCGACGCCGGCCGTCCTACCAGGTGGGCGGAACCGCCGATGTGGAGGCCGCGCGTTCGGCGCACGACTTCGGGCTCCCGCACTCCCGGCACCCAGGTCGTGAACGCGTCCCCTGGGTGACCGGGACGCGCCGTAGCTGTGAGGAACGCACCGCTCGGCGCGTGCGAGCACGGTTCACCCGGAACGTCCTGTGAGCGGCGTACTTCCGGTCCGGAGGCGTACCGGCCAAGACGCAGTACCGACAGATCGACGCCGGCGGGTCTGCCGGTCCGACGAACCGGGGGACGATCATGACAGGAGAACTCCCGCCGATCGCCCAAGTGGCCAAGGCATCGGGAGTGGCCTCGTCCGCGCTGCGCTATTACGAGCACGTCGGCCTGCTGGAGGAAGATCCGAAGATCTGCGGCAAAAGGCACTACCCGCACGATGTGCTCGACCGCCGGTCCATGATCCGCACCTGCCGAAACATCGGCTTCAGTCCGACCGAGATCTCCTCGCTGCTGGACGAGGCCGAGGAGTCCGGCGGGCTCCTGGCAGGAGATCGCCGATCACGCCCGCATCGAGCGGGAGATCGAGGAGCGCCAGGCGGGGCTGAAGACGCTGAACTCGACGCCGGCGTGCGGCTGCCGGCAGTTGGTCAAGTGCCCGCACGCGGCCGACTGCCCGCCGATGTGCGCGTCCGACTTGCGACCGACCGCCCGGTTCCCTTGCCGCCATTCCGGTGAACCGCGCCGTCGGCCATCCGACTATTCCACGCTGAACGGAATCTCAGGTTTCCCGAAACTGCCACGAAGATCACTGCAACGATCGGGCCAACGCCGAAGTAACGTCGCGCGACCAGCGAAAAGGGCCCATTGAGACGGACTTCGCGGACATTCTTGCGGCAACGACGCCGTGATAACGTGGCGGACGAGTAGGAACTGAGCACCAGTCGACGCGCGGCGGAGCAGGTACGCCATCTGCGAGAGCACGCCACTCGGCCCCTATTTCCACACGGGGGGTGTCCCGATGTCGATGAGCACGACCGCTTCGCTGGTGGTCAGGTTGCTCGGTCCGGTGCGCGCGTGGCGCAACGGCACCGAGGTCGACGTCGGCACCGCGCGCAGGCGCGCCGTGTTCGCCCTGCTGGCGCTGCGCGCGAACGAGGCGGTCTCCAAGGACGAGCTGGTCGACGGCGTGTGGGGCGACGCGCCGCCCGCGACCGCCGGGGCGAGCCTCTACACCTACGTCTCCGGGCTGCGCCGGGCGCTGGAGCCGGAGCGGTCCAAGCGGTCGGCCGGGGTGGTGCTGACCTCCTCCGGCGCGGGGTACGCGCTGCGCCTGGACCACGACGCGCTGGACGTGCACCGCTTCGACCGGCACCGCGAGCGGGCGGAGGAGCTGGCGCGGCGCGACCCCGAGCGAGCGGTGGCGGAGCTGGACGCCGCGCTGGCGCTGTGGGAGGGCGAGGCGTTCTTCTCCGTGCCGGGCCGGTTCGCCGAGTCCCAGCGGTCGCGGTTGCACGAGCTGCGGTTGGCCGCCGTGGAACGGCGCGCCGAGCTGGGCCTGGTGCTGGGCAAGCACGCCGACGTGGTGGCCGAGCTGTCTGGGCTGGTGGTCGAGCACCCGCTGCGGGAGGGCCTGCGGGCGCTGCTGATGTCCGCGCTGCACCAGGGCAACCGGCAGGCCGAGGCGCTGGAGGTGTTCCGCGACGCCCGGCGCGTGCTGGCGGACGAACTCGGCATCGAGCCCGGCCCGGCCCTGCGGGAGGCCCACCGCAGGGTGTTGGAGGGCGAGGCGGTCCGCCACCAGTCCGTCCCGAGCCCAGCACCCGCCGATCCCCCGCTCCAGGCGGCGGAGCACTTCGTCGGACGACACCGGGAGCTGGACCTGGTGCGGCGAGTGGTGTCCGAAGTGGACGCCGGCCGGGGCGGGGCGCTGTGGCTGGAAGGCGAGCCGGGCATCGGCAAGTCGTCCCTGCTGGCCGCGTCCCTGGCCGGCGCGGACGTCCGCGTCGCCCGTGCCGCGGCCGACGAGCTGGGTGCCCGCTTCCCGCTCCGGGTGGCCCTCGACGCCCTCGCCGTGTCGGTCACGTCGCCGGACCCGCGCCGCGTCGGGCTGGCCCGCGACCTGTCGGCGCCGGCGGGTGACGGCGACCCCGTGCTCGACGCCATCGACCGCCTGGTGGACCTGGTCTGCGAGCTGTGCGCGGAAGCGCCGCTGGTGCTGGCGCTGGACGACTTCCAGTGGGCCGACGAGGCGAGCGTGCTGCTGTGGCACCGGCTGGTGCGCCTGTCGCACCGGATCCCGCTGCTCCTGATCGCGGTGGCGCGGCCGGTGCCGCACCGCGAGGACGTGGCGCGGGTGCGGCGCGCCGTCGTGGAGGCCGGTGACCTGCTCGTCCTGCAACCGCTGGCGGGGGACGAGGTGACCGCCCTGGTGACCGGCCTGGTGGGCGCGCCGCCCGGCCACGGCCTGGACCGGCTCGCCGGGTGCGCGGGCGGCAACCCTCTCTACGTCCGGGAAGTGGTCGACGCGCTGCTGCGCGAGCACGCGGTGGAGGTCCGCGACGGGTTCGCCGAGGCGTCGGTGACGGGCCAGGACGTGCCGTCGTCGTTGGTGGCGGCGCTGACCAGGCGGTTGGCGTTCCTGTCGGCGGAGGCGCTGGACCTGCTGCGCCGGGCGGCGCTGCTGGGCGCCGCGTTCGCGCCCGCTGACGCGGCGGTGGTGGCGGGACAGCCGGTGTCCGAGCTGGTTGCGGTCGTGGAGGAGGCCACGGCGGCCGGGGTGCTGGTCGAGGCGGGCGCGGAGTTCGCCTTCCGGCACCACCTGGTGCACCAGGCCCTCTACCTGGGCACGCCGGCCGCGGTGCGGGCGGCGTTGCACCGCCAGGCCGCCCAGTCGCTCGCCGCGGCCGGGTCGCCGGTCGGGCTGGTGGCGCGGCAGCTCGCCACCGCGCCGACCGCGGTCGACCGCTGGGTGGTGGACTGGCTGGTCGAGCACGCCGCCGCGGTCGCGGCGCGGGACCCGGAGCTGGCCGTGTCGGTGCTGCGGTCGGCCATCGCGCGTCCGGACGTGCCCGCGGGTGACCGGGAACGGCTCGCCGCCGAGCTGGCGCGCCTGGTGTTCCGGCTCGGCCACCGGGCCGAGGCCGACGCCCGCTACGCGCTGGCCCGCGCCCGCGACCACGACCTGGTCGCCGAGGTGCGCTGGGTCTTGGCCGCCTCGCACCACCGCGAGGGTCGCGCCGCCGACGCGGTGGAGGTGCTGCGGGCGGCGGTCGCCGACCACGCCACGCCTCCCGTCTGGCGGGCCCGCCTGGAGGCGTTGACGGCGGTCGTGGTGACCGGTGACGAGGGCGAGGCGGCCGCACGGCGGGCGCTGCGGCTGGCGCGGGAGGTGCGCGACGACTTCGCCGTGGCCCAGGCCCGGCGCGGGCTGTGGCGGGCGGCCACCGCGCGCGGCGACCACGCCGAGGCGTTGCGGCAGGTCGAGGAGGCGTTGGCGGTGCCGGTCGTGCCGGAGGTCCAGTCGGACCTGGTGGGCGACAAGGTGTTCACGCTCCAGCACCTCGACCGGCTGGCCGAGGCGGACGAGCTGCTGCGCGCGACGCGGCCGCACTCCGCCGCCGTCGTCCAGCACTACTGGCGGGGTCGCTGGACGGACGCGGTCGGGCTGGTCGACGCTCACCGGGAGCCGACGCCGGGCCCGTGGCCGCGCGACCGGGGGCCGGCACCTCCCGCGCACGGCGTCGCCGCGCTCGTCGCGGTCCGCCAGGACCGGCCGGACGCGGCGCTGCGGCACCTGCGGGCGGCCGCCGAGCACCGGGACGACTTCCTGGACGACTTCCGCGACGTCGCCGAAGCCCTCCTCGCCGAACGCGCCGGACGGCTGGACGACGCGCTCACCGCGGTCACGGGCCTGCTCGCACCCGACCGCGTGGCGCCCAACCTCCGGTGGCTGCCCCTGCTGTCGCGGCTGGCGTCGCGGGCGGGCGACGGCGACCTGGCGGCCCGCGCCGCCGGTCACGCCGGCCCGGGCGCGGTGGCGTCGCACTGCCGCGGATTGGTGGACCGCGACCCGGCCCTCGTGCTCGACGCGGCGGCGCGGTACCGGGAGGCCGGTCGGCCGGTGGAGTTGGCCGAGGCATTGGACGACGCCGCCGAGCTGCTGGCCGGCCACGGCGACCACACCGCCGCCGACGCGGCCGTGCGGGAGGCCGTGGCGGTGTACCGGGGTTTCGGCGCGGAGCCGGACGCACGCCGGGCTGAAGCCCGGCTGCGCCACGCGGCGTGAGCCGCCTCGACCGGTCGGTGCGCGCGCGGATCGGGGAAGAGGTGCGCGCGGGCCGAGGCCCGGCTGGGCCGCCCCCACCGGGCGGATCGGGAACGGCGGTACGTGCGACCAGCCGAGACCCGGTTGCGCCGCACGGCGCGTCCGCACCCGCCGGGGACGGATCGTGCGTGCGGCAAAGCCGGAACCCGGCTCCGCCGCACGGCGTCGGCCGCCGCCGGGGCGGGGCTGGAACGTGCGGCGGGCCGGAACGCGGCCGCGTCGCGTGGCGCGAGCCGCCCTCGCCGGGGGTGCGGGGCGGAGCGGGGAAGGGGAGGACGTGCGCGTCGGCACCGGGCGACCTCCGGGAACCAGGCGTGCGGACGCGCGCGGTCGTGGGGTGCGGAGGCGTCCCGCGACGTGAGGAGCCTTGGGAGGGCAGGCGAGATGTCGGGGTTGCGGTTGGCCGTGCTGGGGCCGGTGCGCGCTTGGATCGGGGATCGGGAGGTGCCGTTGGGTTCGGCGCGGCCCCGGGCGGTGTTCACGATGCTCGCCTTGCGGGCCGGCGCGGCGGTGCGGCGGAGCGACCTGGTGGCCGGGGTGTGGGGTCAGGACGCGCCGGCCACCGCGGAGGGCAGCGTGCACACCTACGTCTCGTTGCTGCGCAAGGCGTTGGAGCCCGACCGGCCTCGCGGGACGGCGTCGAAGGTGCTGGAGTCGGTGGGGTCCGGCTACCGCCTCCGGTGGGACCCGGACGACTCCGACCTGGCCGACTTCCGGGCGTTGCGGGCGCGGGGGCAGCGGCAGCTGGCCGACGGTGACCCGGACGCGGCGCTCGGCTCGTTCGACGCTGCGCTGGCGTTGTGGCGCGGCGAGGCGCTGGCGGGCCTCACCGGGCCGTTCGCCGAGTCCCGGCGGCGGGAGTTGGCCTCGGAGCGGACCGCCGCGCGCGAGCTGCGCGCCGAGGCGGCCCTGGCGACCGGCACGCACACCGACGTGATCGCCGACCTCGGCGCGCTGGTCGCCGAGGAACCGCTGCGGGAACGGGCGCGCGAGCTGCTGGTGCTGGCACTGCACCGCGGTGGGCGCGGCGCGGAGGCGTTGGAGGTGTTCCGCGACGCCCGCCGGGTGCTGCTGGCCGAGCTGGGCGTGGAGCCGGGGCCGGGGTTGCGCGCGGCGCACCGGCTCGTGCTGGGCGGCACGGGCTCCGCGCCGACTCCCCCGCGCGCCACGCCGCCGTCGTCCGCCGCGCCGTCGTTCGCCGACCGCTTCGCCCCGCACCACGCCGCGCCGGTGGTCCGCGCTTCCGACGAACCCGTGCTGCTGGGCCGGGACGCCGAGCTGGCCGCGGTCTCGCGGGCGGTCGAGGGCCTGGCCGCCGGACGCGGAGGGACGCTGTGGGTCGAGGGCGAGATGGGCATCGGCAAGTCGGCGCTGTTGGCCGCCGCGCTGGCCCGCGCCGGGCTGGCCGGGCACCAGACCGCCCACGCGGTGGCCGACGAGCTGGACAGCCGCTTCCCGCTCCGGCTGGCGCTGGACGCGCTCGGGGTCGATCTCGCCGCCGCCGACCCGCGTCGCGCGGCCGTGGCGCGGGCGCTGCGCGAGCGGCAGCCCGCCGGGTCGATCTTCGGCAACGGCGACCCGGTCGCGGGCGGCGTCGACCGGCTGGTCGACCTGGTGGAGCGGTTGTGCGGGGACGCGCCGCTGGCGCTGGCGCTGGACGACCTCCAGTGGGCCGACGAGAGCAGTACCGAGGTGTGGCGTCGGCTCGGCGGGCTGACCCGGCGGCTGCCGCTGCTGCTGATGGGCGCGGCGCGGCCGGTGCCGCGCCGGGCGGAGGTGGTCCGGCTGCGCCGCGTCGTGGAGTCCGGTGGCGGTGTGGTGCTGGACCTCGCGCCGCTGGGCGACGCGGACGTGGCCGACATCGTCGGGCGGCTGGTGGGCGCGCCGCCCGGTCCGGCGCTGCGCGAGATCGCCGCGCGGGCGGGCGGCAACCCGCTGTACGTGCGGGAGGTCGCGGACGCCCTGCTGCGCGAGCGGCTGGTGGTGGTCGGCGAGGACGTGGCCGAGGTGGGCGAGCACGCGTTCGACCGGGTGCCCGGCTCCCTGGTGTCCGCCGTGGACGGCCGCCTCGACCTGGTCTCCGCGCCCACGCGCGAGGTGCTGCGGTGGGCCGCGCTGCTGGGTGGCGAGTTCTCCGTCGACGGGCTGTCGATCGTGCTGTCCCGGCCGGTGGCGGAGCTGGTGACATCGTTCGAGGAGGCCGCCGCGGCGGGGGTGCTGCGCGACGCCGGGTCGCGCATCGCGTTCCGGCACCCGGTGCTGCGGCAGGCGTTGTACGAACGGACGCCCGCGGCGTTGCGCAACGCCCTGCACCAACAGGCCGCGCAGGCGCTCGCGGACGCCGGCGCGCCGGTCCACCACGTGGCCGAGCAGTTGCTGGCCGCGGCCGGCGACTTCGGCGCGTGGGTGGTGGACTGGCTGCTGGCGCGGGCTCCCGCGCTGGTCTACGAAGCGCCCCTGGTCGCGGTCGAACTGCTGCAACGGGCGTTGCGGTCCACCGCCGTGCCCGAGGAGCAGGCCGCGACGCTGCGGGCGCACCTGAGCAGCGCGCTGTTCCGCATCGGCCGGGACGCCGAGGCCGAGCACCACGCCCGGCGGGCACTGCCGCACCTGCGCGACCCGGACCGGATCGCGGAGGTGCGGTGGACGTCGGCCTACGTGCCGTTCCGCGCGTCGCGGCCGGAGCAGGCGCTCGCGTCGCTGCGGGAGACGCTGGCCGACCCGGTGCTGCCGGGCGCGTGGCGGGCCCGGCTGCTGTCGCTGCTGGCGCTGGTGCAGCGCGCCGGGCTGGACGACCTCGACGCGGCGGCGGCGAGCGCGCGCGAGTCCATCGCGGTCGGGGAACGCGCGGCCGACCCGTTCGCGATCGGCCAGTCTTTGGAGGTGCTGTGGCAGGTCGACGCGGCACGGAGGGACTACGTGAGCGCGCTGGCCTACCTCGACCAGGCGTTGGACATCGTGGGCACCGACTACAGCCTCACGGACCTGAAGCTGGTGCTGCTGGACAACCGGGTGTTCACGCTCCAGTGCCTGGACCGGCTGGACGAGGCGACCGACACGATGCGGCAGGCGTTCGACGCGGCCGGGCACGGCGCGCCCGTGGCGGCGCTCCAGGTGGGCGCGGCCGTGCACCGGTTCTGGCTCGGCGGCTGGGACGAGGCGGTGGGCCGGCTCGACGCGGTGCTCGACGACGACTCCGGGATCAGCGGGTTCGGCCTGCGCGAGGGCGGGTTGATGCTGCTGCACGGCGTCGCCGCGCTGATCGCCGCGCACCGGGACGACGAGGTCACCCTCAAGCGGCACCTGCACGAGGGCCTCGCGCTGTCCCTGGCGACCGCGGCCAACCGGGAGAACAACGACTTCCTGGTCGCGGCGCGGGCCGCCGCGGCGTACCGCAACGGCGACCACGCCGGGTCGATCGAGGTGTGGGGAGGGATCCTCGACACCGAGTACGCCCGGATGATGCTGCGGCACCAGTGGTTGCCCGAGCTGGTCCGGGTGGCGTTGGACTGCGGCGACCGGGCGACCGCGCGTGCCGCGGTCGAGGCCTGCGAGGCGGAGGCGGCCATGGAGTCGACCGCGGCCAGGGCCGCCGCGGCGGCGCGGCGCTGCCGCTGCGTGCTGGAGGAGAACCCGGACGGGCTCACGGACGTCGTCGCGCACTACCGGTCGGTGGGGCGGGTGTTCGAGGCGGCGCAGACGTTGGAGGACCGCGCGGTGTTGCTCTCCCGGGGCAGGCGGGCGGAGGAGGCGGGCGCGGCGCTGCGCGAAGCCGTCGGCATCTACCGCGACCTGGGTGCCGCCTGGGACGTCCGCCGGGCCACCGCCCGCGTCGGCTGACCGCCGACGCGGTTGCCCCTGGACCACCGGCGCGCAGCCGACCGGCGACACGGCTGCCCGCACCGCGAGCGCTCCGTGGTGCCCGGCCGGCTCGTGGCCGGCTGGCGCCTCACCCGCCGGTTGTCGCGGCGGGCTGGTCGTCGGCCGCCGCCGGTGCGCCGATCACGCCGTCCGCCGACATCACCCAGCCCCGGTCCGGCCGTGCGCCGCGCGGCGCGCTCCCGGACCTCAGGCCCCGCCGCACCAGGTCGACCACCCGCCGCAGCTTGGCGCGATCCCGCTCGGCCACCAGTGTCTCGTCCACCTCAGATCATCCCCTTCCGCAGGGCGTAGGCGACCGCGTGCGGCCGGTTGCGCAGGTTGAGCCTGGTGGTCAACCCGTAGAAGACGTTCTTGATCGTGCGCTCGGAGTAGGACAGCCGGCCGGCGATCTCGGCGGTGTCCAGCCCTTCGGCCATCAGCCGCAGCACGTCCGCCTCGCGCGGCGTCAGCTTGGGCACGCTCGCGTCGGGCGACACCAGCTCGCGCTGGAGCCGTTCCACGTGCTTGAGCAGCTCCGCGACCAGGCTGGGCGGCATGACGCCGCCGCCCGACGCGGCCGCCAGGACGCTGCGCAGCACCCGCTCGCCGGTCGCCGCCGCACGGGGCAGGATCGCCACCACCCGGCACTCCACGGCCGCCAGCACGTCGTTCTCGCCGATCTCGTCGAGGACCAGCACCACCGGCGCGCCGACGTCGGCGGCGATCCGCCGCAGGCCGGTCAGCACCTCGGGGCCGATCCGGTCGACCGCGGCCACGACCACGTCGGCCCGCGCCCGCTGGTCCCGGTCCAGGACCACGATCTCGGCCCGCGAGCCGAGGTAGCTGGTCAGCCCAGCCAGGCTCAGGTGATCCGCCGCCTGGACGACGACCCGAACTCGTTCCACCGCTGCCTCCCACAGATCCGGTTCCCCGACACCGAGTCTGCGAGGCGCGACTTCAGGCGCTCTCAAGCGCTTCTACAAGAGTTCTTCATGGGGGCCGAGTGGCGTGAAGAGTGGCGTGAAGACGCCCGACCAGCACTCAACACCGCGGGATGTCGCCCGGTCAAGGGGAATGGAAGTCACGCCTGGACGACCTCCTCCGCCGCGGCCCAGTGCTCGTGCAGGGCCAGCAGCACGTCGTCCAGGCCGTGCGCGGGCGACCAGGCGGGGTAGTCGCGTCGGAACTTGCGGGTGTCGCTGATCCACCACCGCGGGTCGGCGAACCCGGCCTGCGGCGAGTAGTCGAACCGCACCTCCACGCCCGTCAGGTGCTCGTAGCGGGCGATCAGCTCCAGCACCGAGGCGGCGCGCTCGCGGCCGCCGCCCAGGTGGTAGACCTCGCCGGGTCGGGGGTCGAGGTGGAACTGCCACACGGCGTCCACCAGGTCACGCGCGTCGAGCACGTCGCGCACCTGCTTGCCGCCGTGGCCGAGGACCGGGTACGGCGTGCCGCGCACGGCGCTGCGCACCAGGTGGGACACGAAGCCGTGCTCGCGCACGCCCGCCTGCCCCGCGCCGGTGAGGCTGCCGCACCGGAACACGCCCACCCTCATGCCGAGCCGGCGGCCGTACTCCTGGGCGGCGAGGTCGGCGGCCAGCTTCGACACGCCGAGGAACGTGCGGTCCGCGCGGTCCAGCCGCAGCGACTCGTCCACGCCGTGCTCGTGGAAGGGGTGGGACGGGTCCAGCTCCCACCGGGTCGCGGTCTCGACCAGGGGCAGCGCGTCCGGCACGTCGCCGTAGACCTTGACCGTGGACACGTGCGCGAACACCGCCTCGCCGCAGTGCCGCCGGACCGAGTCGAGCACGGTGACCGCGCCCACCGCGTTGACCCCGAAGTCGACCAGGGGCCGCTCGGCGGACCAGGCGCGGCTGGGCTGCCCGGCCGCGTGCACCACCAGTCGCACGTCCGAGCCCCACGTGCGCAGGATCTCGTCCACCGCCGCCTGGTCGCGCACGTCGGCCCGGTGGTGCCGGTAGTTGGGGACGCGCCGGACCTCGGCCAGGCCGCGGGCCACCGACCCGGCCGGGCCGAAGAACTCCTGCCGCATCTCGTTGTCGATGCCGACGACCAGGTCGAACCGCGGCGCGAGCCGCCGCACCGCCTCGCCGCCCACGAGCCCGGCCGAGCCGGTGACCACTGCGATGTCCACGGGGTGCTCCTCTCCATCCGTGCGCGGACCCGTCCGCGCCTGCTGCCCGCCCGGTCAGGAGCGGCGGAAGAACTCGACCTCGCCGAGCGCCACGTGCCGGCCGGCGCCCAGCCCCGCGGCGGACGTCACGACCAAGCGCACCGCGACCACGTCGCTGATGCCGGTGTCGGTGCGCTGCGGTCCCGGCTGGTCGTTGAGCGTCACCGGGATCGTGCGGGTGGCGCCGCCGGAGACCGTCACGACCAGGTCCACGGCCGTGGGCCGGGCCTGCTCGCGGAACTGCTCGGGCTGCGCCGACGCGCCGGTGTGGACGACGACCGACAGCAGCCGGAACGGCCGGTCGAAGCCGAACTCGACCGCGTCGCCCACGGCGGGCGCGCCCCAGTACCGGTTCGACAGCCCGTCCACGGCGGCCGCGGCCGGGTGGTCGGGCACCTCGGCCGTGGCGGCCGTGCGGACGGGCGCGATCGCCGCCGGTGTGGCCAGCCGGTCGCGCAGGTCCTCGAACAGCTCGACTCCCCGGGGGTAGAACAGGATGCCGGCGACCACCAGCGCGGCGACCACGAGCAGCGCGGCCAGCCGGCGCAGCCACCGGGACGTGTCGCCGTGCCGGCGCGGGCGGCGGTGACGTCCCTCGACCGGGGCCGGGGTGCCGCCCTGGAGCGGGGTGGCGCAGCGGCGGCAGAACCGGCGGCCCGGCGGGTTGGCGGTGCCGCACACCGGGCACGGCGGACCGTCCACCTCAACCTCGGTGGTCGTGCTCGGCAACGGGCGCTTGGCCTCCGGCCGGGCCGGCAGCACGGGCCCCAGCACCACGTCCGACCGCCCCTCGGCGAGGACCGCCTCCGACCCGGCGGTGGTCCGGACCCGCGCCGCTTCCGGTCGTTCGGTGGCGCGTGGTCCGGTCTCGGCGGGCGGTGTCGCGCCGTCCTCGCCGAAACGCGAGCGGACCCAGGCGCGCCAGCGGGCCCACAGGCCGGGTCGGGCGGGGTCCGCCGGCTCGCGCGCGGCGGCGACCGGTGCCGCCGGGTCCGGCGGCCCTTCCTCGATGGCCGCCTCGACCCGCGACGCCAGGGGCTCCTCCCCCGCCGGCCGCTCCGGCTGCTGTTCGACCGGGTCCTCGCCCGCTCCCGGGCCTGCGTCCGACCGCCCCGGCCCTTTCTCGACCGGGGCCTTCGCCGCTTCCCGCGCCACGGCCGGTTCCGGCGCGGACGTCCCCTGCCCGACGGGCGGGGTCGAGGGTTCCGCGGCCGGTCGGGCGGCTTCTGCGGACCACCCCAGGTAGGTTCCGCAGTTGCCGCAGAAGTCGTCGCCGTCCTGCACGGACGCGCCGCACTGCGGGCACGGGCGCACCACGGCCATCACCCCTCACCCGCGGGCGGCGCGTCCAGCACCTCGACCGCGCACCGGACGTGCACCGGGCACACCGCGCCGACCAGCGCCTCGACCCGCTCCCGGTCCACCGCACCGGACGAGCCCGGCCACACCCGCACCACGACCACCTCGGCCGCCGCACCCGGCAGCGGCGTGTCGGGTGTGCCCGACCAGCGCGCGCCGGGACCGTCCGCCACCTCCGCGCCCACCCCGAGCGACAGCTCCAGCCGCTCGACCAACCCGCGGGCCGTGCCGCGCTTGCGGTGCAGCTCCACGGCCCGGCGCACCAACGCCCGCCGCAGCGGCTCGGGCCACGCCGGGTCCAGCCCCGCCGCGACCCACGACGACAGCCACGCCAGGAAGTCCTCGGGCGCGAGCGCCGGGTCGAGGTACGCGGGCAGGTTGTCCAAGGTGGACAGCACAGCGGACAGCACGGCGTCCAGACCGGAGGTGAACCGCTGCGCGAAGTCGTCCGTCGCGTACAGCGCGGGCAGCATGTCGCCCAACGGGTGGCTGCTCGGCAGCTCCGGCAACGCCGCCCTGGTCACGGCGCACCGACCGCGACCTGGTGCTGGTGGGAGAAGACCAGCGCGTTGGGCGCGACGTCCAGCCGGTCGACCGGCGCGCCCCGCGCCCCGGTCACCGGGTTCGCCGGGAACATCCGGATCTCGTCCACCAGCAGCACCCCGGGCACCGCCTGGAGCACCGAGAACACCTCGCCGAACTGCACCGGCCTGCCGAAGCCCCACCCGCGGCCGTCCGGTCCGCCGCGCAGCGGGTTGAGGTACCGGTACAGCGCCGTCAAGGCGTCCTCGCGCACCTGGTTCGCGTCGGCCGCGGTGAGCCGGGCCACCACCGTGATCCCCTGGTAGCGCGGCGGTTCCACGACCAGCCGGGTGCCGAGCAGCCGCCGCTCGTCCAACCGGCCCGAGACCGCGGCCAGCACCTCGTCGGACGGGACGAGCTGCTCGAACCGCAACCGGTCGCCCTCGTCGGCCACCGCGTCGGGCACCACCAGCACCCGCGCCGCACCCGCCTCCCCCTCCACGGGCAGGCAGCGCACGCGGGCCAACGACGGCGCGGCCTGCCGCGCGATCAGCTCGTGGTCCTCCGCGGTGACCGCGCGGTCCTGCACCCGGAGCTGGTTCGGCGCGCGCAGCTTCGCCTCGGCCACCGTCTCGGCGTCCACGCCGCCGGTCGCGGCCTCCCGGTTCACCACCGCCGACACGTAGGGCACCGAGCTGCGCAGCACCGAGATCACGCCGCGCGCGACGTTGCCCGACCGCCCGCCGCCGGTGCGGTAGCGCGCCACCCGCAGCACCGCGCCCTTCGGCGGCACCGCGCCGTAGCGGCGCAACGTGCCGTCGGCCTCGCGGACCGCGGGCGGGAACTGGAACTCGCCGATCGACGCGTCGAGCACCACGTGCCGGTCGTCGGGCCCGGAGACCCCGAAGTCCTCGACCACCGACCAGTCCTCCCAGCCGTCGCCGGCGGAGACCTGGACGACCACCGGGTCGCCGTCCAGCAGCACCGGCGCCCTCGGCACGCGGAACCGCTGGCCGGGCACGCCGGCCGACTCGCCCAGCGGCACGTCGACCTCGGTCTCGGCGTGCTCGGCGGTGGCCGTGCCGCCGATCGTGTACGCCTCGGCCTCGCGGACGGTCGGCGACTCGGAGTAGAACGGCTGGCCGGGCACCGGCTCGGTGACCCGGCAGCGCAGCCAGCCCGCGCGCTGCCCGGCGATCACCGACGTGGTGTGGCCGGCGGGCACGTGCAGCACGACCTCGCCCGGCCGGTTCAGGCCGCCGGTGCCGTCCTCGTCCACCTCGCAGGCGGCCCAGTCCACGCCGGTCCACGCCTCCCACACCAGGGGTGGCTGCCGGGGGTCCACGCCGATGCCCTCGACACGGCTCTCCAGCCGCAGCACCACCACGCAGTTCGGCACGGCGGCGGTCAGCCCGAACAGGGTGGCGTCGCCGGGCTCGGGCGTGCCCTGGAAGCACGGCACGTCCTTGCCCGCCTCCAGGTCGCGGGTGCGGTCGGCGTGCTCGCCCGACGCGGACCTGGTCACCAGCCGCGCCAGGTCGCACGGCACGATCGGCAGTTCGCCGGTGGTGGCGAACACCGTCGCCTCGGCGGACTCCGTGCTCATGGTCGCGACCTCGGTGCCCGCGGGCAGTGACACGGTCTCCGCCTGCGGCGCGGACAGCCAGAACGTCACCCGCGCGCGGGCCGCGGTGGGCGGGAACAGGCGCACGCCGAGCAGGTCCAGGAACGCCAGGTAGTTCTTCTCCGGCACCCGGTTCAGCCGGTACACGAGCTGGTCGGTCATCTGCGCGAAGGTCTCGATGAGGGTGACGCCGGGGTCGGACACGTTGTGGTCGGTCCACTCCGGACAGCTCTGCTGGACGTAGCGCTTGGCCTCGTCCACGAACTGCTGGAAGCGGCGGTCGTCCAGGTTGGGCGCTGGGATCGCCATCAGTCGGCCTCCCCTTCCTCGGACGGGATCGTGTAGAACGGGAAGACCAGGTTGCGCTGGTCGTTGGTGGACTTCACGGTGTAGCGGATGTCGATGTAGAGCGTGCCGACGTCGACCGAGTCGAACGCCACCACCACGTCGGTCACGTCGATGCGCGGTTCCCAGCGGTCCAGGGCCGTGCGCACCTCGCGCGAGACCCGCCCGGCGGTCGCGCCGTCGGCGGTGGCGAACACCAGGTCGTGGATGCCGCAGCCGAACTCCGGCCGCATCGGGCGCTCACCCGGCGCGGTGCCGAGGATCAGCCGGATGGCCTCCTGGATCTCCTGGTCCCGGTCGACCATGCCGATGCCGCCGGTGGGGCCGACGCGCAGCGGGAAGCCCCAGCCGCGGCCGACGAAGTCGGCGCTCACAGCGCACCCCCGATCATCACGGTGCCCGGCCGGGGCGAGATCTTGGCCTTGCAGGAGGTCTCGTCCAGCGCCCCGACGGCGGCCAGGCCGCCGATGAGCACGCCCCGGCGCGCGATGGCGGGCGTCACCATGACGATGTTGGGCACGGCGTTGTGCGGCACCACGGCGCACACGTGCACGCAGTTGATCGTCGCGGCGGGTTTGCCCTCGATCAGCACCGTGAGCAGGTGGGCCGCCGAGAGCGGGTTGAGCGGCGCGCCGATCGCGCCGCCGTGCACGGTCAGGTCGCCCTGACGGGCGGCGATGGGCATGGCGGAACTCTCCTCACGTGGTCAGTTGAGCTTGATGAGGGTGCCCTTGAGCGTGAGCACGCCCACGCCTGCGTCGATGGTGATGCCGGACCTGTCGAGCGTGACGGAACCCGTGCCGGCCTTGACCGTGGCTCCGGTGCTGCTCAGGGTCACGGAGCTGAGCGCCATCGCGCCCTTCGCGCCGCGCACGGACACCTCGACCCGGTTCTGCTTGTCGTCCAGCAGGACTTCCAGCCGCTCGTCGCCCGTGACCAGCCGGACACCGGTGGCGGCCCGGCTGTCCAGCAGTTCCAACCGGTTGCCGTTGCGGTCGGCGACGGAGCGGCGGTTGACCTTGCCGCGCAGGGGGTCCACCAGGGCGCGGCCGTGCGGCGAGGGCTTGTCGACGCCGTTGTAGAGCCCGCCGATCACGTAGGGCCGGTCCAGGCTGCCCTGCTCGAAGCCGACCAGGACCTCGTCGTCCACCTCGGGGCTGAACACCCCGCCGCCGCCGACGCCGCCCCACTGCACGGTGCGGACCCAGTCCGTGACGTAGTTGTCGTCCAGCCAGGGGAACTTGAGCCGCACCCAGCCGCGCTGGTCCCGGCCGGGTTCCTTGATGTCGGTGACGATCCCGGTCGCCAGGCCGGGCACCCGCTGGCTGCGGGCGGGCGCGTTGCCGCCCGTGACCAGGCCCGCCAGGGAGCGGTCGTAGGAGGCGCTGACGGTCAACGTGGTGCGGTAGCCGGTCTCGGGCCCGAGGACGTGGCGCGCGCCGGTCACGGTGTAGCTGCCGTCGAAGTCGGGGCCGTAGCGCGCCAGCGTCACGGGGTCGCCCGCGCGGAGCTTGGGGTTGCCGTCGACCACGGCTTCCAGCTCGCCGAAGCCCGCGCCGGTGGACGCCTCCAGCGAGCGCGCCACGCGGGTCGCCTCGGCCTGGGTCGCGTAGGGGGTGTCCGTGACCAGCAACGGCGCTTTCGTGGGGAACTTCGCGTTGGCCGTGCTCGCGGCCAACCCCGGCCGGACGGTCTTGCTCGGGGTGTTGGGCTGCACCGCGACCAGCGCCTTCTTGGTGGCCACGTCCCAGCTCCGCACCTCGACGCCGTTGGCCTGGTCGGCCGTGGTGAGCACGGCGCGCAGGGAGTGGGTGTTCCTGCCGAACCGCAGCACGTGCGGGTCGCCCGCTGCGGCCGCCTTCGGGGCTTTGCTCGCGGGCGTGAGCTTGACGAACTCCAGCCGTTCCCCGCCGTCGTCCACCCGGACCACGGCGTCGTGCTCCTGGGCGAGCATCTGGAGGAAGTCCCAGTCGGAGACCCCGGCCTGGCTCAGGTGCCGGTAGGTGACGTTGGCGACGTCCAGCCGGCCCACGGTCAGGCCCGCGCCGAGGGCGACCTTGCGCACCACGGCCGACGCGGACATGTTGCGGAACGCCTGCACCTTGCGGCCGCGCATCAGGCGGTGCGCCCGGCTCATCGCCCGGATCACCACCAGCACGGCGTTGCTGTCGTAGTCCATCTCCAGCGCGGTGACCTCACCGCTGAACACGCGCTCGGCCTCGGTCGCGACGGAGGCGGCGATCGCCACGTCGATCCGGCTGCCGATCCTGACGGCGGCCCGCTGGAGCAGCTCCCGGTTCGCGTCGCGGTAGGTCAGCACCGCGCTGTCGGGCAGCCCGACGTTCTCGTCCACGACGCAGCGGACCAGGAACTTCGCCTCGTCGCCCAGCTCTCTGCCATCCACCGTGATCACCGCGCTGGCGGCGTGGCTGTCCCCCATCGCGTTCGGCGTGGTCACCGCTCCTCCTCCGTTCCACCCGCGGTGCCCGGCACCAGCAGCTCCGTGCCGGGCACCAGGACCATGGGGTCGTCGATGTCGTTGGCCTCGGCGATGACCCGCCACGCGGTGGCGTCGCCGTACTCGCGCCACGCGAGCTGGGGCAGGCTGTCCCCGGCGACCACGCGGTGCGTGCGCCGGGCCTCCCGCGAGCCGGAGGTCGGGTTCTGGCCGGGCGTGCCCGTGCCCGCCTCCTCGATGGACAGCGAGCAGGTGGCGCGCAGCGGCTTGCCGTCGACGTCGAACAGCGAGTACTCCACCGACAGGCTGGACAGCACGCCGTCGAAGGACACCGACTTGGCGGTGCCCCACTCGAAGCGCACCCACGGGCTGGCGGGCTTCTCCTTGCGCAGGCTGGCCTTCGTCGGGACGCAGGCGATCATCAGCTTCTCCACCCCCTCCTCCACCGAGTTGTCGTGCTCCGAGGTCGCGTCCAGGAACACGTCCACGCTCAACGACCGCGGGCCGCTGCCGACGAACTCCGGCAGGGAAGCCTGGTCGGCCATCCGCGCGGGCTTGCGCCGCCACTCGACGCTCTTGCTCAGCGAGAGCCGGTTGGGGTTGAACTGGAACTTGACCGTGGCCAGCCGCGCACCCGGTTTGGCCCCGCTCGTCGCCGGCGGTTCCATGATCACCAACTGCGCCTTGACGAGCCCGGAGCCGAAGTACGCCGAGACGGCCTTGCCCGTCTTCGCGACCCCGGCCTGGAACTTCGATGCCACGGTCCGCCCTCCTCGCTCGCGCTCAGTCGTCGCCGGACGCGTGGAGGCCCTCGTGGGCGAACTCCAGCGTCTCCACGGCGGCCTGGGACTGGTTCGGGTCGAAGCTGGGGCCCTGCCAGCGGACCGGGATGATGCCCATCACCTGCCAGCTCACGATCGGGGTGAGGTCCGGGGCCAGGGCGACGATCTCGCCGTCCTCGCGGTCGGCCTCCTTGAGGACCTCGTTGAACCACTTCAGGACCTTGGCCGAGTCGGCGGTCACCGGACGGGTCATGGTGATGTTGGACCAAGTGATGCGCGAGGGCAGGCTCCAGGTGAAGTTGTTGTTGCCGCCCTCGGCGTACTGCTCGACCTCCACCTGCGCGCCGAGGCCGTCGCAGGTGTGGAACATGCCGAGGTCGTCGTCGGCGATGGTCAGCCGGAAGAAGACGCTGCTGGCGAACACGTCGTCGCTCACTGGTGCTCCTTGGTCGGGCCGGCCGGCTCAGCGGCGGCGGTCGTGCAGTCGGCCGTTGCGCTCGCGGCCCTCGCGCAGCTCGGCGCGCAGGAGCCGGCCGACCGGGTCGAGCAGCCTGCGGGCCAGGTCGTCGAGGTCGAACGGGAGCTGCGGTTTGCCGTCGTCACCGCGTTCCGCGGTCGGCGGGTCGGTGCGGGCGGGGGTGGTCTTGGTGGTCTTGGTGGCCGTGGAGGCCCGCTGGACGGTCTTGGTGGACGGCCACTTCACCGGGGCGTTCCCGGCGGTCGGGCGCGGGGCATCGGCCGGCGCGGTCGCGGTCCTGTCCCGGTCGGGCGTGGTCGGCGTGCCGGAGGGGTGAGGGTGGGCGATCGACGGCAGCTTCGAGGCGTGGTCGAGCGGCTGGGGCGGGGTCGGGCGCACCACCGCCGTGGCGGTGCGCTGGTGACCGGTGTGCCGCTGGACGTGCACGCTCCGGGTGGTCGGCGCGCTCACAGGCGGCCGGCTGGGGCTGCCGGTTGACGATGGGGCCTGCTGCGGGCCTGTTGACGCGGCGGGCGTGCCCGGCCACCGGGGCCTCACGACGGGCCTTGTCGCCTTGTGGGGCAACGGTTCCGGCAGGCCCGTGCCGGTGTTGGTGGTGAGGGGGCGTTCGGCGATCAGGGGCCGCAGGCGGGTTTCGGGTTCGGCTCGGGTCGTCGCGAGCTGGGCGGTGGTCTGCCCGGCCGGGAGCCGGGTGACCGTCACCACCGGCAGCCGCTGCGGTCGCGGACCGGCTTCCGGTGCCGTGGCGGTCGCGCGCTGCACCGGCCGGTCCGGTGGCGTGGTCCGCACGGCCGGAGCCGTCCGCGGCGCGGGTGGATCGCCGTCGGGTGCCTCGCCGGCGGGTGCCTTGCTGTCAGGTGCCTTCGGTTGACGTGCCCTCACCGGCGACGCCGTGGCCGGGAGGTCCGACATGGGCTCACCGATCCCGGTGCCCCGCTTCGGACGGGCCACCGGAGGCGTCGGGGACGTGCTGCGCCGCACCACCGGGGCGTGGCTGCCGGTGGAGGCGGTCGGGGGCAGGGCCGTCAGCGGCTCGCCGAGCACCGGTGCCGAGCGCGACGCGGGTCGCCCGCCCGCCTTGGCGGCCTTCGGCTGCGCGGCACCCACCACGGGGAGCGCGCGGGCCGGTGACATCGGCGGCTTGGCGAGCGTCAACGGGGGTCGGAGCGGACTCAACTGGACGGCACTGGTGTTGGGCGACTTCGGCCCGTTGGCCGCAGCGGACGGCGCAACCGCCGCCGCGCCGGCCGATGGGGCGGACTTCGGGACGACCGGTGCCACAGGCGACACCGCAGCCGGCTTGGCAACCGACACCTCGGGCGACGCGGCGGATCGCACCACGGGCGGCGAGCCGGTGGGTGAGCCGGCGGGTGGCGGGGTGGCCCGCACCACGGGCGAGTCGGCAGGCGGCAGGGCGGACCCCGACCCAGGCGAGCCGGTGGGCGGTGTGGTTGAGCGCATCACCGGCAAGGCGGCGGACGTCGGGCCTGTCGCCGGCGGAGCGAGCGAGACAGGGGGCAGCCCGGTCAGCGGTGCGGCGGACGAGGCGGCGGACCGACCACTCGCCGAGGCTGAAGGCGGACCGACCGGCGAAGCGGAGGAGGTATCAGTAGACCCCCCGCTCGCAGGGGCCGGCCCACTCGCCGACGCCGCCGCCGAGGCAGACCCATCACTCGCCGACGTGGACGAGGCACCAGGCCGACCGCTCGGCGACTCGGCGGCAGAGCCGGCAGACCGGCCAGTCACCAAGGCGGGCGAGGCGGGCGGCTGGCTGGTCGGCGGGGCAGGCGAGGCGGCAGACCGGTTGACCTGAGAGGCCGGCGATCCGGAAGCCCGACCAGTTCGCGGGGCAGGCGAGGCGGCAGACTGGTTGGTCGGCGACGCCGGCGAGGCGGAAGCACGGCTGGTCGGCGAGGTGGACGAGGCGGGAGGTCGGCTGGTCGGCGAGGTGGCGCGCGAAACCACGAGCGGTGCGGTGGAAGCCTTCGGCCCAGCCATCCCGACTGCCCCGCCCGCCCCATCGGCCGCACCTGCCCCGCCAGTGCCACCGGCCATATCGGCGTTCCCGGCCATCCCCGCAGTCCCGAGGATCCCGGCGGTGGCGGACGTCCCCGCGATTGCGGCGGTTCGGCCGGTCCCGCCGGCCTCGGCGGTCCCGGCCGTTCCGGCACTCCCGGCAGTTCCGGCAATCTCGGCGGTCTGACCGGTCCCTGCGGTCGGGGCGTTCCGGGCAGACCGGGAGACCTGAACTGTCCCGGCAGTGCCGGCGGTCCGGGCGGTCCGGACGGTCCCGAGAGCCTGCGCGGTCTGCGCGGTCTGCGTGGTCTGCGTGGTCCGCGCGGCCTGGGTTGTCTGGGTGGTGTGGGCGGACCCGTCTGTCCCACTTGCGCCAGGGGCCCCGCGCGACCGGCCGGCCGTTCCGGTGGTCGGGGCCTTCCCGCCCACGCCACCGACCTCCCCACGCACCGCAGGCCCGCCCTCCTCCCGCCACGCCACCAGCAACGGCCCGCCGCCCGAATAGCGCGAACGTTCCGACACCTCCGGCCCGATCACCCCGCCCACCAGCCCGGACGGCGCGCTCGCACTCACCGAGTGCCCCAGCTCCCCGCCGACCCGGTGGTCACGCCAGGACGTCAGCCCGTCCCGGAACCGCAGCCCATCCCCCACCGCCACACCGCCGCGCCGGACCACCCCGGCCAACGGCGGCACGGCGCGCCAACCCCCGTCCCAGGCTGGACGAGCAGGAGCGGCGACCCGGTCGGCCTCGGGCCTCGCGGCACCCGCCCCATCCGCGCCCTCAGCCACAGAAGTCGCCTCCGCGACACGCTTCCCGCGCCGCAACCAGTCCCGGAAACCCATCGGGTCACCTCCCCTCGTTCACCCTCGTGTTGATGCGCGCGATCTCGCGGACCCAGCTCTGGCGCTCGTGGTGCGCCAGGTCGAGGATCTCCTCGCGCGGCCAGTGGAAGTGGTAGGCCACGTACGCGACCTCTTCGAGCAGCCGGTCGGCCGCGTACGTCACGATTCCCCCAGGCGACCACCCGCGAGGTCGACCTCGAACGCGGTGCCGCACGACGGGCAGGTCACGCCCGCCCGGGTGTGCCCCTCGCTGTTGATCCGCCGGTAGAAGTCCTGGAGGAACGCGATGTCGGTGGCGTACATCTGCTCGACCACCCCGGCGTGGACCTCGCGGACCGTGCCCAGTCGGGTGATGACCTGGCTGAGCAGCACCACGCTGAGGTAGCCGGGGTTCTCCTTGACCCGCAGGTCGATCTGGGGCCGCAGCTCGTCGCGCGCGGTGGCCAAGCGCATCCGGCCGTGCCGGTGCACCACGCCGTCGGGGTCGACGTAGCCCCGCGGCAGCTCGAAGTCGAACTCGGTGCGCAGCCCGCCGCGCGCCGTGCCGCGCTCCGGCTCGTCCTTGGGCTCGACCAGCTCGTCCAGCTGGTCGAGCGCGATCGTCCGCCGCCTCATTCGACCGTGATCTCCTCGAACACGAGCGTCACCTTCTCGGTGGCCGCGCTGGACTCGCCCGCCTTGAACGAGGGCCCCTCCCACTTGCTGGCCCACGCGCGGTACAGCGTCATGCGGCGGACCGTGTTGCCCTCGGTGTCCTTGACCTCGATGGTGATGTCCTGCCGGGCCGCGGTGACCGCGCCCTTCTCCAGCGTTTCCTTGAGCCAGTTGGTGAACGTGACGCTCTGGTCCAGGCCCCGGGTGAGCGTCACCTCACCGCCCTTCTGCGCGCCCGGCTGCTTGCGCAGCACCGGCTTGCCGGTCTCCGTCACCTGCGAGACCTCCACGACGTCCTCCTCGACGGTCAGCCCGCTGACCTCCTGGAGCGACTCGACGGTGAACCCGCCGAGCTGGACGCCGAAGATGTGGGTGGAAAGAGCATCGCCCTCTGCCATCGGTGGTGCCGCCTTTCTCGTTCACGCCCGCGCGGGCGGGTCATTCGCTGACGAGGCTCGTGCTGTCGGAGAACTGGGAGAGCTGGAAGACCACGAACTCGGCGGGCTTGACCGGGGCCACCCCGATCTCGCACACGACCTGGCCGAGGTCGATCGACTCGCGCGGGTTGTTCTCCCGGTCGCACTTGACGTAGAACGCCTCCGCCGGCGTGCGGCCGAACAACGCGCCCCGCCGCCACTGCTCGGTGAGGAACCCGGTGATGTTGCGCCGGATGCTGGCCCACAGCCGGTCGTCGTTGGGCTCGAAGACGACCCACTGCGTGCCCAGCAGGATCGACTCCTCCAGGAAGTTGAACAGCCGGCGCACGTTGAGGTAGCGCCACGCCGGGTCGGACGACAGCGTGCGCGCGCCCCACACCCGGATGCCGCGGCCGGGGAACGACCGCACGCAGTTCACGCCGATCGGGTTGAGCAGGTCCTGCTCGCTCTTGCTGATGTTGATCTCCAGGTCCACCGCGCCGCGGATGACCTCGTTGGCGGGCGCCTTGTGCACGCCGCGCTCGTTGTCGTTGCGGCTCCACACGCCCGCGATGTGCCCGGCGGGCGGCACGAGGGTGTTGCGCCCGTTGGCCGGGTCGAAGACCTTGATCCACGGGTAGTACAGCACCGCGTACTTCGAGTCGTAGTTGGCCTCGTCCAGCCGCCAGGTGCGGATCTTCTGCGCGTTCATCCCGGGCGGCGCGTCGAGCAGCGCGACCCGGTCGCCCATCTGCTCGCAGTGCGAGATCATCGCGAGCTGGACGGTCTTGACGCCCTCCAGGTCGATCAGGCCGCGCCGGTAGGCGCTCATGAGGTCGGGCGCGACCACCATCGTGACCTCGTCCACGCTCTCCAGGCCGCCCATGCCGGTGCGCTCGTCCGGGTCGCCCAGGTACTCCTTGGCGTCGAGCCGAGCCAGCGCCTTCGACGGCGCGGGCGCGGCGGGCAGCGCCACCTGCTGCTTGTCCGGGCGGGCGAGCGCGCCGTTGGACCGCTCGGTGACCGTGATGAGCTTGGACCGCTCGGACACCTGCGTCACGACGTAGTTCTTGACGTTCTTCTTCGTGGAGACGTCGTAGGTCTCCACGACCTTGCCGCCCTGCTTGACCAGCAACTTGAAGCGGTCGTCGGGCGGGTTCTCGCCGTCGGCGTCGGCCACCTCGACCGACAGGTCCGGGCCCGCGCCGGGCAGGGCCGCCACGTGCAGGCCGCCCAGCTCGGCCGGCGCGGGCGCGGTGGCTTCGGCCTCGGCGTCGGTCGCCTCGCCACCGACCCGCACCACGTACGCCGCGCCGCCGCCGTTGGCGAAATAGCCGTAGACGGAGTGCGGCAGGTAGGCGTCCTCGGTGAAACCGCCGAAGAGCTGGACGTACTGGTTCCAGTTCGCCACGAGGGTCGGCCGGTGGAAGGGTCCCCGCTCGGCGAAGCCGATGAAGGCGGCCACCGCGGTGCCGACGCCCTCGATCGGCCGCGCCCCGGACTGGACCTCCTCCACGTAGACGCCCGGTGAGAGGTACTGCGGCATGGTCGCTCCCTGTCTCTTCCCGCTCTGGCGGCTGCTGTCGCTCTGGCACCTCCCAGCCTGCTGCGCCCGGCCCCGCGCGGGCAGGGCTCGCGGACCCCGACCGGGGGCAGAGCCGTTGCCCTAAAAGACATCCGCGGTGCGGACGCGCCTCCGGGCACGCCGAACGGCCCCGGCGCGGTGGTGCGCCGGGGCGGGGTGGGCGCGGACGCCGTGGCCGATGGCCGGGAACGGTTCGTGCCGCTGGGCTCAGCTCTGCGGACGACGCCGAACCGTGCGACGACCGCCTTCGACGGTGGTTCGGAGGTGCTCCGGGCGCAGGAACCGCCGCAACCACCGGCCGATGGTGTCGATGAGCTTGTCGAAGTCACCGGGCAGGTCGTTGTCGGACATCGCAAGCAGCTCCTGGGCGAGACCGGTGGCCAGGGTGTTGCGGACGGCGGCGATCTGGTCGTCGGAGGCCGGGTAGGTGGTGGAGGCGTTGCCGCCACCGGCCACCGGGATGTCGACGTCGAACGTGTCGACCATGGACTGGAGGATCGTCCGAGCCTCGTCCGCCGGGGTGCCCTCCAGCGTGTCCCGCACCTCCGTCCACACGGGCTGGTCCTGGTTCGGCGTCTCCGCTTTTTCCCTGGCGCGCGCGCGGACCGCGTCGACCAGCTCCTGGTCGTCGGACTTGGCCTTCATCTCGGCGGCCACCTGCTGCCGGACCCGGTTGATCGACTGGTTCGCTTGGGCGTCGCCCGCCCACAGGTTGAACGGGTTGTTCGACAGCATGTCCAACACCCTGGTGACGGCCGCGACCAGGTCCCCGCGCAACTGCTCCGACGTCGTGCTGCCCGCCTGCGACGATCCGTGGTCGGAGTTCGGTGAAGCCACCCGGGGCGGCGTGTCGAGCTCCATCCCGCTGCCCGCCGGCGACGGCGGCGAGGTGGTGGCGGCCGCCGGCACGTCGGCCATGGACACGTCGCTGCCGCCCTGGCTCCCCGCCCCACCGATGTCCTGGCTGCCGCTCTCGCTGCCGCTCTCGGCCGCGTCGAGGTCCGCCCAGGTGGCTGGCGCGTTCAGGATCCGGATGAGGGCCCGCATCCGCTCCTTGATGTTCTCGCCGGGTGCCAGCGCGGCGTTGAAGGCGTTCTCGAACGCCCCGCGCATCGCGTGCCAGGCGATGATGTGCCGGCGGTCCTCCCCGTAGCCCGTGACGATCTGGTTGGCCTGGGTGTCCCAGCCGGGGCGACCACCGACGGTGATCTCGGTGCCCGTTCCCTCGTCGGTCGTCACGCGGTTCGCCACGACCGTCACGTCGCCGCCGGAGTTGCTCCGCTGGCGCACCAGCCATTCCATCAGGGGGCGGGTGAAGTTCTCCATTAGCGCCTCGCCGCTGAAGTGCTGGGAGTCCATCAGCTCCACCAGCTCATCGGTGGCGACGGCGAGGGCATCGGCGCTGTGCGGCAGCACCCTGATCTCGTAGGGGCCATAGCCCATGGGGATCGGGGCACCCGCGATCAGCTCGTTCCAGTCGATCCTCGCCAGCCCCACCGTGCTGCTCGTCACGTGCAGCCGCGGGTCGATGCCCCGGGCGTTGTCCTGCCGCCTGGTGCGGAGCTCGGTCCTGCCGGCGGGCAGCGGCACGGGCACTTGCAGCTCGGTGGCGCGCAGCCGCTGCTCGATCCGCTTCACGTCGTCTTTGCTCAACCCCGGCTGGACGTCCCGGATCCTCGCGAACTGGACCGGGACGCCGCCGTGGTGGCCGCCCGCCGCGCCGCCGTGGTGGTGCGGGCCGGGCGGCTCGCCGCGCAGCGCCCTGGTGGCGTTGGCCTCGGCCTCCCGCTCGTGCCGGTCGGACGGGTCGCTCACCCGCATCCCGTTGCCCTGGTCGGTGCCCTCGACCCGTCCCTCGGCCTGCTGGCGCACGTGGTCGAACTCGTGCAGCAGCGTCTTCCAGTTCTTGCCGCCGCGACCGAGCACCACGTCGCGGCCCGTGGTGTACGCGTGCGCGCCCATCTCCTCCGTCGAACGCTCCGCGGCGGCGCCGGTGTGCAGGCGCACCCCGGACAGGTCCACACCCAGCCGCGCCTCGGCCTCCGACCGCATGTCGTCGGGCACCGGCTTGCCGGGACCGCTCAGCGCTTCCCGCACGCTCGACCGCTGCACCTCGGCCCGTTCCGCCTCCGCCTCGTCGACCACCGACCGGACGAGGTCGGAGGCAGCCGAGTTGCCGACGAGGCGTTGCAGCCTCAGCACCTCGTCCACGCCGCGCCCGGCCCCGCCCGCGGCCCGTTGGGGGCGGACCCGCCGGTGAGCGTGGTCCTCGTGCTGGTGTTGGTGTTCGTGAGCGTGCATCACTGCCTCCCGCATCGGTAAGAACCAGTCACCGCGCCGCGTCCAGCCACGGCCCGAACTCGCTCTCCAGCACGAGCCGGCCGAGCTTGCGGTACTCCAGGTGCACCGACGTCACCACGTCGGCCATGGTCACCGGCCGGTCACCGGCGGCGGCCCGGTAGGCCGCGGTCACCGCGCACGCGCGGATCGACCCGCCGGCCAGCTCGAAGCGCTCCGCGCAGAACTCCAGGTCGAGGTCGTCGGCGCGGGGAAGCGCCGGGCCCAGGCAGCGGTCCCACAGCGCCAGGCGCTGCCGGGCGTCCGGCACCGGGAAGTCGGCGATCACGTCGATGCGGCGGGTGAACGCCTCGTCCACGTTGGACCTGAGGTTGGTGGTCAGCACGGCGATGCCGTCGAAGGACTCCATGCGCTGCAACAGGTACGCGGACTCCACGTTGGCGTACCGGTCGTGCGCGCTCTGCACCTCCGACCGCTTGCCGAACACCGCGTCGGCCTCGTCGAACAGCAGCACCCCGTGCACGCCCGCCGCCTCGGTGAAGATCCGCTCCAGGTTCTTCTCGGTCTCGCCGACGTACTTGTCCACCACCGTCGACAGGTCCACCACGTACAGGTCCATGCCGATCTCACCCGCGACCACCTCGGCGGACATGGTCTTGCCGGTGCCCGACTCGCCCGCGAACAACGCCACCACGCCACGCCCGCGGCCACCGCCGGGCCGCATCCGCCACTCGCCGAGCACCCGTTCGCGGTGCTTCGCGCGCACGACCAGTTCGGCGAGCTGGGCACGGGTCCGCTCCGGCAGCACCACGTCGTCCCAGCCGACACCGGGCACGATCCGCCGGGCCAGGCGGTCCAGCCCGGCCCCGTTCTGCGCCCGCACGCCGGCCCGCACGTGCTCCAGCGCCACCGGTCGGCGTTCGACGGCGGCCAGCCGCGACGCCACGGCCACCGCCCGGTCTACCTCCTCGGCGCCGAGCCGGTAACCCGCGAGGTCCGGCAGGAAGGCAGGCTCGCCGCCGAACGCGCGCGTCCACCACGCGGCCCGTTCCGCGGGCAACGGCGACGGGACGGGCAGCGACACCACGGGCCGCGTGGTCCACTTGGGGTCCCAGTGCTGCCGGCTGTGCAGGACGACCGGCACGTCACCGGCGAGCGCGACGAGTTCGCGCACCCACCGCGACCGTTCGGGCACCAGCGGTTCCAGCGGCCCGAGCACGATGCCCGCGCCCCGCAACCGGGCCTCGCGGACCACCGCGGCGAGGTCCGGCTGGTCGCGGTCGGCCAACGCCGTCACGTCGACCACCACCGCGTCCCGGCCCGCCGCGGCCAGCGCGGCGACCGCCGTCGGCCCGGCGTCGCCGCCGCTGTCGCGCAGGTGGACGGGTCCGATGCCGGCGCGCAACCCGGCACCGAGCCGTTCGGGCAGTTCGGCCGCCGGCGTGCTGTGCCGGGGCACGACGTGGACCAGCGGGGCCACCGCCGGGTCGGGGGTGTCGTCGCCGAGCAGGTGCGCCACCACCCGGTCGGGCACGCGCAGCGAGCGGGCCAGCGCGGGCTCGGCCGGGTCGCGCACCTCCACCAGGCCGGCCGCCACCAGGGGCGCGGTCGTCGCCAGCCGGAACCGCCCCGGCCCGGCCGCGGGCGCGCCGCACAGCCGCAGTGCCAGGCCGACCGTCGCCCGGCGGCGGGTGACGTCGTCGTTGAGGTAGCCGTAGAGCAGCTCGAAGCGGGCGTCCACGTCGGGGGCCAGCGCCACCAGCAGGAGCTCGACGTCCAGCGGGTCGAGGGTGAAGTCCTCGGCGAGGGCGAGCAGCCGGGGACCGGGCGGCGGGACGTCGGCGGCGAACGCGTCCAGGTCGAGGTCGTCCCGCGGCGGGAAGAGCGGCGGCTGCCGCGGTGCGTCGAGGACGCGCCGCACGGCGTCGGCGGTGAGGTAGAGGCCGCGGTAGGGGTCGCGGCGGTCGGGGTCGGCGGCGAACGCCTCGGCCACCGCCTGCCGAACCCGCCACTCGACCGCGCCCAACCGCGCCCAGAGGTAGAGCAGGTCCGCTTCGCGCGCGGCACCGGCCGACGGCGCGGCGTCCCCCTCGAACGCCGCCCCGAGGGCCGGGTCGGCGGCGGCACCTCCCGGTCGGGCAGGTTCGTCCAGTCCCGACCGCCGCCCCTGCGCGGTCGGCTCGGTGGACACGCCGGTCATCGTCTCCGTCATCGGATCGCTCCCCCGCGACGCCGCCTCGGACCCGCCACGGGCCGTGGTCTGGTGGCCGCGAAACCGTCGCCCTCCGCGCTCGTCGGCCCCTCGTAGCGCAGCCGCCGCGAGCGCTCGCCCGCCTGCGCCGCCGTCTCCAGCACCACGCCCTCCGTCACCGGCGGACCGGCCTGGGTCCACTCACCGGCCAGCGGCGCGATCACCTTCAGGTCGATGGACGGCTTCAGCTCGCCCCCCAGCGCCGACCACATCTCCGAGGTCGCCCGCCCGTCCGGCGGCTGGGCCGAGTTCAGGATCACCCCCAGCCCCAGTTCCGCCAACGTCCCGGTCAGCCACTCGTTCGCCATCCGCTCGGTGCGCACCAGGGTCGCCAACACCTCCGACAGCAGCCGGTGCTCGTCCTGCGGCCGGTTGGTCCACGCCGTGACCAGGTACGCCAGCTCGAACCACCGCGCCGGACCGCGCCAGCCGACCAGCACGCCCTCGTCGTCGTAGACCTCCATGCCACCCGCGTGGCGTCGCGCCACGTCCTCGCGGATGTCGTGCAGGAACACGTTGACCGTGGGCGCGTTGCGGCGCGCGGACCAGTCCTTGGTCGGGGCGTCGAACGCCAGCTCTCCCCCACCGCCGGGCACGCCGGCGGCGGTCAGCATCCGCCGGATCGCCTCGTCCACCTCGTGGATCACGGGCACCTCCTCGTTGTCGGGTTCACCGGCGCGCCACCATGTCCGGCGGCCCGATGGACGCGGCCACCACCAGGAACGGCGTGCGGACCGGGCCGAAACCGGGTCCGGTCGCGGTGATCGTGCGCGGCCCGGTCTGGTCCTTGGCCAGGATCAGCAGCTGCGCGGTGAACCGGCCGTCCGCGCGGGGCACCGTCGGCGCGGACGCGGCGGTGATGCCGGGCGACCACGCGAGTGCCACCGGTGCCCCCGGCGGGAAGTCCTCGCCGCGCACCGAGGTGACGAACCCGGGCTCGCCGATCGGCGGCACGGCCACGATCCTCGGCAGCAGCACGGTCATCGGCGCGACGGCGGTGTTGTCGTTCGGGTCGGCGTCGGTGCCGGTGGTGCGCAGCACGCCGCGCACCTCGGTCCGCACCGGCGCGTCCGGCGCGAGCACCACCTGCACCACCTGCGTCGCGCCGACAGGCAGGTCGGGCAGCACGCAACTCGTCGGCGCGCACCCCGGTGGCAGGCTCGCCACCGGCACCCGCGCGGGCAGCGCGAAGTCCAGCCGCAGCCCGGTCGCCAGCGCTCCCCCACCGTTGCGCACGGTGAAGCCCACCACCGCCCGACCACCCACATACGACGGTTGGGGCTGCACCACGACGGCCAGCGACGGACCGGCCGGCGCAACGGGCGGTGGCGGCGGCAACGCGGTGGTCGTGGTCGGCGGCACGGTGGTCGGAGTGGGTTGCTCCGCCACGGTGAGCACGGTGTCGTCCGCGTTGTCGGTCGGCAACGCATCGAGCACCGACCCGGTGACCGACCAGTCCAGCCGGTGCCCGCCGGCCACCACGCCCACCACGTCCGCCACCACCTCGACCGACGCGCCGGGGCCCACGACACCCAGGTCACAGCGCAGCTCCTCCGCCACGCACGTGCCGCTCGACGCGCGCAACCCGCCCAGGCGCAGCCCGCCGGGCACGGCCACGGTGAGCGCGGTGCCGGGCGAGGCCGCCGGACCCCGGTTGCGCACGGTCACGGTGACCGGCGTGGTCTCCCCCACGTCCACGGACACCGCCAGCGGCGCGTCCACCGCGAGGTCCACCGACTGCTGCCAGGCGGGTTCCTTCTGCCTGCCGGGCAGGCGGGTCGCGATCCGCTCCAGCGCCCCGGTGCCGGGGTCGAGCACGGCCAGCTCCTCGGGCGAGCGGGCCTCGCCCGCCCGCCGGGTGGTCAGCACGATCCGGCCGTCCGGCGCATAGGCGGCGTCACGCGGCTGGAACGGCCCGGCCGGGTTGGTCACGGGCCCGGCGCACGTGCCGCCGCCCAGCAGCACCTCGCACCGGCCCGGGTCGGCCAGCGGCACCCGCAGCAGGCCGTCGAACTCGCGGTTGAACACCAGCTCGCGCCCGTCCGGGCTGAACGCCGAGCTGTCGTCGGTCACCGCGCAGTCGCCGCCGCAGGCCAACGCGCTCAGGTCGCGCTGCCGGTCCAGCGCCCCGGCCCGCGTGGTCCAGATGTGGTTGTCGCGCACCTCGCCGCCCGGTCCGTCGCTGATGATGCCGCGGGTGAACGCGATCGTGGTCCCGTCGGGCGACCACGCGGGCTGCGTGTCCTCCTGGTCGGCTACCTCGGGCGGCGGCCGCAGCTCACCGGCCACGGTCCCCGTGTCGGCCTCGACGACCACGATGCGGCTCGCCGAGCCGTCGGGCCGCACGCCGCCGGGCGAGCGCCGCGCGAACGCGATGAACCGGCCGTCGGGTGAAAAGGTGGCGTCGAACTCCCAGTCCGCGGGCTGCCGGTCGGCCACGGGCACCCGGCGCGGGTTGCCGCCGTCGACGTCCACCAGCCACAGCCGCTGCACCCGCCGCCCGCCCTCGTCCTCGAACCGGCTGAGCAGGATCCGCCGCCCGTCCGGCGAGTACGACTGGCGGGTCGCCCACGTGTCGAACCCGGCCCTGGGTCGGAACAGCAGGTTGGGGTCGTTGACCGCCTCGGGGTCCTCGCGCAGCACGGTCACGCCCAGGTCGCGCGGGTCGGACCCGTCCGGGCGGATGTCCTGGAGCGTGGCGGTGAACCAGGTCGGGGCGCTGGTGCGGGACACCAGCAGCCGCGGCCCGGAGCCGTCGTCCTGCCAGCTCGGCGAGCTGAGCTGCCGGTTCTCCCCCAGCAGCACGTCCGGCGGCGCGGTGAGCGGCAGTCCGGGCGCGGTGTCGGCCCGGTAGACCTTGACCGCGGCGGGGTCGGCCGTGCAGGAGCAGGTCTGGTCGAGGCTGAGGAACAGCAGGCGCGTCCCGTCGGGCAGCCAGGCGGGCCAGTGGCCCCGCCACGCGGTCTGGTCCCCGCCCAGCAGCGGCGTGCCGACCCGGGTGCCGGTCCCGGTCAGCACCCGCACCCGCGGCACCCCGTCGACCCGCAGCGTGTAGGCGATGCGGCCGTCCACGGGGTTCCACGCGGGCTCGTCGGCGTCGCCGTCCGGTTCGTCGGTCACCGGGGTCTCCGGGCCGCCCGCGACCGGGCGGCGGTAGATCTCGCGGCCGCCGTCGCGGTCACCGGAGTAGGCGACCTGCGTGCCGTCCGGGGAGAACGAGGGCCACGACTCGTCGGCATCGGTGTCGGCGAGCCGCCGCATCCCGCCGCCGTCCACGCCGACCAGCCACAGGTCGCCGCGCGAGGCGAACACCACGGTGCGCAGGTCGGGCGAGAGCTGCGGGTTCGCGGCGTCCTGGCCCTCGGTCAGCTTGCGCACGCCGCCGTCCGCGCCGCGCAGGTACACCTGGGGCCGGGGCTCGTCGCGCAGGCTGGTGAACACCAGCAGGCCGCCGCGGGCGGACACGTGGTCGTCGTGGTGGGACGGCCCCTCGCCCATCACCGGCGTGGTCGGGTCGAGCCGGTCCGGTTGCGGGTCGGCCGCGTAGCCCAGGCTGCGGTGCCCGGTGCCCGCGTAGGCGATGCGGCCGGGCGACGGCGGCTCTCCCGGCTGGCCGGCCGCCGCGGGCGGGTCGGTGACGCCACGCACCACCGCGATCACGCCGCACGCCACCACGACCGCCGCGAGGGCGGCGAGGGTGCGGGTACGCGCCCTTCTGGACAAGGTTCCACCTCCGGTCACGGGCCTGTCGCAGGCGATCGTCGCCGCGCGCGGCGTGCGCCGGACAGGCCCGGTGGGGCACAGCCGGGGAAGACCCCGGGGCTGTTCGGGCAACGGGTGGGGTGCGACGGGTCAGATCAGGCCGTGGCGCATCACGTAGCCCACGGCGTGGGCCCGGTTGCGCAACTGGAGCCGGGTGCTGACCTCGTGCAGCACGTTCTTCACCGTGCGCTCGGAGAACGACATCCGCGTCGCGATCTCGGCGGTGTCGTACCCCTCGGACACGAGCCGCAGCATGTCCGCCTCACGAGTGGTCAAAGTGGACAGTGTCGGCCCGTTCGGGTCGAGCACGCCGCGCTGGAGCCGGCCCACGTGGTCGAGCAGCATGCCGAGCAGGTCGCCGGGCAGCACCGCCTCGCCCTTGGCCAGCGCGACCGCGGTGGCCACCAACCGGTCCTGGTCGGCCTCGGCGCGGCGGACCACCGCCGCCACGCCGCAGTCGATGACGGTCTGCAACGCGTCCTGGTCGAAGCGGCCGACCACGACCCCGGTGCGCGTGCCGGACGAGCGCCGCAACCGGCGCAGCAGGAACGCCGCCGCGTCGTCCACCTCGTCCACCACGACCAACGACACCTGCGCGCGTTCGTGCTCGCGCGGGTCGAGCACCTCGACCTCGGGCCGCGGGCGCAGTTGGTGCGTGACACCCGTGCGCAGCACCGGGTCCTCGGCGTACACCGCGACCGGGATCCTCGTCATGACCGCCTCCCTGGCGAGAACGGGACCGCACCGGCGGTCCCCGTGCCACCATCCTGCGCACCGGGTTCGGGCCGCGGGAGGACCGAGGGCCGCCGGTGCACTTGTTTGCCCCCGGTGTGCCCTTTTCTCCCTGCCGCAAGGGGTTGCGGCCTGCCTACCGTTCGACCGGTGACCACAACGACCGAATTCGGTCTCCCGACCGTGGTTGTCACGCCCGGTTCGGAGGCGAGCACGAAGCTGACGGTGCGCAACGACAGCGACATAGTCGAGGCGTACGAGTTCGAGGTGGTGGGCGAGTGCGCACCGTGGACCTCGGTCGAGCCCGCGCGGCTCTCGCTGTACCCCGGCACGTCCGAGCAGGTGACCGTGGTGCTGCGGCCGCCGCGGTCGTCGGAGGTGCGGGCGGGCGAGGTGCCGCTGGGCGTGCGCGTCCTGCCTGCGGAGCGGCCGGACACGGCGGTGGTCTCCGAGACCACGGTCGTCGTCGAGCCGTTCTTCCAGCAGCACGCCGAGTTGGTGCCCGAACGCCGCCGCGCCTGGCGCAGCGCGCGTTTCCACGTCGAGGTGCGCAACGACGGCAACACCCCGATCGCGGTCGGGCTGGTCGCGGCCGAGGCCGACGACCAACTGCGCGTCACCGTGCCCGAGCGGCCCACGACCGTCGCGCCGGGGGTGCGGGTGGAGCTGCCGGTGCGGGTGCGCGTCGGCAAGGTGCTGTGGTTCGGCGCGCCGCTGTCCTGGCCCGTGCGGGCGACCGCGACCTCCACCGACGCCGCCGCGCCGTCCGCCGAGACCGCGCGAGCCGAGGAGCTGGAGGGCGAGCTGCTCCAACTCCCGGTGTTCCCCAAGTGGTTGCTGGCGTTGCTGGCGCTGCTGCTGGCCCTGCTGCTGGCGTGGCTGATGCTGGTGCGCCCGGCGGTGCAGAGCGCGGCCCGCGAGGCCGCCGATGACCGGGCCGAGGAGCTGGTGGAGGTCGGCGAGCAGCAGGCCGCCGCCTCGCGGACCCAGCCGCCGCAGCAACCGGGCGGCGAGCAGACCCCGGGCGGCGAGCAACAGCAGGGGCAACCCGGGCAGCCGGGCCAGGGCGACGCCACGGGCGGCGGCGAGCAGAGCTCCAGCAGCATCGAGGTCCGCACGAACACCGGCGACCAGGGCACCGGCAGCTACGTCGTGCCCGCCGGGAAGGTCTTCCGCGTCACCGACCTCGTGCTGGCCAACCACCAGGGCGACGAGGGCGTGCTGACGATCGTCTTCGGCGAGCGCACGGTGACCACCATCGCGCTGGAGACGTTCCGCAACCAGGACTACCACTGGGTGACGCCGATCGACGTGCCGGAGAACAGCGCGGTGAGCGCGACCGTCACCTGCGCCCGGCCGGGCACCCCGGCCAGCGGGCGGCAGGCCCCGAACTGCCTGCAACTGCTCAACGTCAGCGGCACGCTCGCGGACCTGCCGCGGGGGTGAACGGGGACGGACCCGAGGTGGTCCGGGTCCGCGTCGGGGTCGGGTCGGGGTGCTCCCCGGCCCGGCCCCGACGAGTCGTATGCGGCACAGTCCTGCGACGCGAGCGCAGGTGAGCGTGGCGCGGGCGGCGCGTGTCGTGCGCGCGGGGTGCAGGCGGCGCGGGCGAGCGCGTTCGCATGCGCGGCACGGGTCGTGCGCAGGTGAGTCGTGTGCGGCCGGCGGGGTTCTCGTGCGCTTGTCGGTGACGGGTGCCGGGTTCCCGCTCGGCCGCTCGGCCATGCCGGGGCGCGGTCAGTCGCGGCGGCGGTTCCACTCGTCCAGCAGCGCGTCGATCCACGCGCCGAGCAGGTTCGCCACGTCGCGGTCGCCCCGCAGCAGGTGGTGGCGCAGCTCCGCGGCCGCGGCGGCCAGTTCGGCGCACAGGTCCAGCCGGGACAGCTCGTCCCGGCCGGCGTCCGGGTCCGACCGCGCGGGCTCGGGCCGTTGCGGGACCGTCACCGCGGCCGCCCGGCGTTGCGCCCCGCGATCCGCAGGGCCTCGATGTACTTGGGCAGCTCGACCAGCGCCCGTTCCCAGCTGTCGGAGTTGAGCTGCCCGGCGAACACCGCGTCAACCACGAGCCGGTCCACGTCGGGCGCCACGTCGTCCCCGGACGCGTCGCGCAGCTTGCGCGACAGCTCCAGCTTGCGCAGCCGTGACCGGACCTCGTCCAGCGTCCGCTCCAGCTCGCCGATCACGCGCTGCGCCTGCGCGGGTTCCAGCACCAGCCACCCGCGGCGGGCGAGCTGGAGGAACAGGTCGCCGGCGAACCGCTCGGGCGGGGAGGCGCGACCCGCACCACCGGTCTCGCCCTCGGACCGCACGTCCATCGCACCCTCCGCGCGGGGACCGGTCACCGCTGCGACCCGGCCCCCAGGTTCGCCCCGTACCGGGGATGTCCACCGACCCCACCACACCGCGCGCGCCGAGGAGAAGACCGGACGGCCCGGTCTGCCCGTCCTTACCCCCGGTTCTGCCTCGCGCGACCGGGCGACCGGGTGCGGCCCTGCGCCGGCCGGGTGAACGGGATGTCGGCGTAAGTCGGACCGGCGGCCTAGAGGTAGAGCACGTCCCGCTGCCGGCGGGGCACCTTGTCCTCCGTGGCTGTTCGCACACCCCTCCTCCCACTCTCACCACCGCCGCACGACAGGATCCCGTCACACCACCGGCGCGTGCCTGCGCGCGCTACGAGGCGGTGATCAGCGCGGACCAGACCGGTGATCGGCTACACCGCGCTGGGCGGTGGTTGCCCCGGACCACCACCCGGTCGGTCCTTGGTGGCTTGATCAACGAGTACGAACCGGCGGCGGCCTGAGGTACCGCTAAGCGGCCCCACGTACGCGCATCCTGCGCGGACTCGTCGACGAGTGCGCACACATCGCTGGCCAGCGACGATGAATTTTCGGACGGCCCCGAGGAACCTCCGCGCGTCGCGGCGGGACAGCGCGCCCGCCGCGAGTAGTGCGTCGATGTCGGCTCGGTAGCGAGCCCTGCCAGCGTGGTGTCACGGCGGTGATCACCTGGGGAGGGCACGTGGGGACTGCGCACGACTACCGGACCGCGTTCGTCGCGGCCTGCCTGTCGGAGGCCTCGACGGACGCCGTGGGGTGGCTGGAGGAGCTCGATCGGGTTGTTGAGGAGACCGTCGCGCCGCACGCGGCAGCTGTCGACCGGGAGGGACGGCACCCGGCGGAGGCCGTGGAAGGACTGCGAGGGGTGGGCGCCTTCGGGGTCCAGGTGGCCCGGTCGCGCGGTGGGCTGGGGTTCGGCAACGGCGTGGCGGCGCTCGTCGTCGAGCGCGTGGCGCGGGCCTGCGCCTCCACGGCCGCGATCCTGATGTTCCACTACCAGGTGGTGCACCGGACCGCGGCCCATGGTCACCCCGCCCGCCGCGACGACGACCTCGCGGGCATGGCCGACGGGTCGGTGATCGCGGCCAGCGCGTGGACCGAGCCGTCGCGGACCGCCGACAAGGCGGATGTCCGCACCTCGCTCACCCGGCGCGGGGCCGATCTGCGGGTCGACGGCACCAAGACCTACTGCACGGGTCTGCGCTCGGCGGCCGTGGTCGACGTCCTGGTGGCGGCGGCCGAGGGCCCCACGTTCGTCCGAGTGGACGCCAAGAGCGCCGGCGTCGAGGTCGCCGAGCTGTACTCGATGCTGGGCCTGCGGGGCACCGGCACCGGCACGCTGCGGCTCGACGACGTCCACGTGAACCCGGTGGACGTAGTGGGTGCCGCAGGCGGGGCGCGGGACCTCATGCGCGCCAACCACGAGACCCCCTTGAACCCGGGCTTGATCGCGCTCGGTGTCGCGGGGGCGGCGTTCGAAGCGGCGGTGGGCGTCCGACACGATCGCCCACTGGGCGAGGTGGCGCGGATCGCGATCGCCGAGTCGCAGCTCGCGCTGGAGGCCACCTACGCCTACGCCGCCCACCTGACCGCCGACACGGTCGGCTCCCCCGTTCCCGGCTACACCTCGGCGAGCAAGCTCAAAGCGCAAGCCACCTCGGCGGCGGACGCGATCACGCGACGGCTCGTGGCGGCCACCGGATCCCGTGCCTTCCTGTCCGACGCCGCCCACCCGCTGGAGCGGCACCTCCGCGACGCGCAGGCCACCTCGCTCATGGGACCGGCCAACGGCGTGTGCCTGGCGCGCGTCGCGACCGCCGTCCTCGATTCCTGACGACCTCACAGGAGGGGTTCCACATGTCCGCACACGTCGCCGACCCACCGGTTCCGGTGAAGCCCGACGTCATCGGTGTCGGGTTCTTGTACCACGGTGTTCCCGAGTTCGCCCGGCTGTACGAACGGCTGGTGGAGGTCGGCGGGCACATCGACCTCGTGGAGTTCCTCGCCGCGCACCACCACGCCGATCCCGGGCACCTCGCGGACATCATCGACTCGCTGGGTGGTGTCCCCTCCACCCTGCACTGCTTCGAGTACATGATCGGCTCGGTGGACCGGCCGGCCGCCGCCACGGTGGAACGCCTGCGCCGCATGGTGGAGCTGAGCAACTGCCGCTACATCGGCGAGCACGTCGGGGTTATGGGCACGCGGGATCGCTACAGCGGCACGTTCCTCCAGCCGTTCGGCACCGACGAGCAGACCGAGGTGTTCATCGAGAACCTGAAGCGCGACCGGGACGTCGCGGGCGTGCCCTTCATCATCGAGAACCAGGCGCAGATCTACGACCAGGTCGGTCCCAGGTCGGTGTGCGAGCAGGTCAGGGACATCGCCGAGGGTGCCGACGTCGGGATTCTGCTGAGCATGTCCAACTTCACCGTCGCGGAGCGCTTCCACCCCATGGACCGGGAGCGCGAGCTGGAGGCGATCCCGCTGGAACGGGTGTGGCAGCTGCACATCCCGCTCGGCAGCGGTGCGGAGCTGGCCGAGCCGGACAACGGTCGCCAGCGCCGGGAGCAGGAGTGGGCGCACGCCACCGCGGAGCAGTTGTTCAAGGAGGAGTCGTTCCGGCCGGTCTCGATCGTGCTGGAGGTCCAGAACGCGGGCACGATCGCGCTCGCGACCCCGGAGGAGATCCGCGACGGCCTCGACTGGGCGCGCGACCTGCTCGGGTCGGGGGCGGACCGATGAGCCTGACGGCTGTGCAGGAGTTCCTCGCCGCGTACCTCCGGGACCCGGCGTTCCGTGACGACTTCCGCGAACTCGGGACCGAGGCCGACCTGCCGGAATTGGCGGGCCTGAGCGAGGAGGAGAAGCGGCTCGTCAACGGCATCGACCTGGCGGACCTCGACCGGGTGTCGAACGCGGTGCTCAACGAGCGCTTCGAGCGCACCTCTTCGGTGTACGGGCTGTTCCTGGAGCACCTGGGGCGGTACGCCGACGTGACCCGCTTCTACCAGGAGTACGACCGGCTCCACACTCGCGGCTGGTGGCAGCGCCGGGCCGAGGTCCGTCGCTTCGAGGCGTTCGCCCTGGACTTCGTGGTGCGGTGGGGGCTGCCCGACCACCTGGTCGACCTGTGCCGGTTCTGCTCGGTCGTCACCACCGTCTCCGAGTCGCCCAAGGTGTCCGTGCCGAAGTTCGCGGACCTGCCCGGCATCACGGCCGTGCGCGGCAACTACACGGTGCGGTTGCGCGAACCGTTCGAGGTGGTGACCTTCCGCCACGACGTGCTGCGCATCGTCAACGACCCGACGGGCTACGGCGCGGACCCGACGCCGTCGGTGACCGGGTTGCTGGTGCACCGCGACTGGCGGGAGCACAAGAGGTCCCGGGTGTTCGCGCTGCGCGACCACCCGGTGCTGCGCGCGCTCGCGGCCGGTCCGAAAACCGTCTTCGAGCTGGCCGCCGCCGTGCCGGACTTCTCGTACGCGTCCCTGCTCGCCGTCGTCGCCGACCTCTACGGACGGGACGTCGTGCACCTCGTCGTCCCGCGGGAGGTCGCGGGCGAGTTGACGACGGGGACCACCTGACGATCGAGTCCGCGGCGGTACCACCGACGCGGACTCGATCAGGCAAGAACCGTTTTCCCACTGATAAGGAGATCGTCATGGACAGGATCGACGTGTTCGGCCCCGGCACCGTGGTCATGAAGGGCGAAGGCACCTTCCGCAAGGACGACACCTTCGGCCCCGGCACCGTCGTCATGAAGGGCGAAGGCACCTTCCGCAAGGACGACACCTTCGGCCCCGGCACCGTCGTCATGAAGGGCGAAGGCACCTTCCGCAAGGACGAGGACCTGATCCTCGTCAACGCCTGATCCGACCGGCGCCCCGCGGGGCCTGGTCCGGTGGCTCCCACCCTGCCAGGGTGGGAGCCACCTCCTCCCGACACCTCCGAACTCAGTGGGGACCGCTTGAACGCCGACGCCGTCACGCCTCGGAAGACCCGCCTACCCGTCGAAGCACGCACCCTTTGGTACGCCAGCGCGGGTAACTCCCTCGCACTCTGGATGCTCCAGATCGCGGTGGCGGTGCACGTACTGGAGAGCCACACGGTCGCCACGCTCGCGGTGGTGGGACTGGTTGGCACCGTCCCGGCCCTGGTGTGCACCCCCATCGCGGGACTCGTCGCCGACCGGTACGACGTGCGCCGGATCGCGCTGGTCGCCATCGGCGGTCAGGTCGTGGTCCTCCTGCTCGTGGTCGCGGTCGGCAGGTTCGGCTTGGGGCTGTTGGCCGCGCTGTACGCGGTCCAAGGCGTGCTGGCCTCGTTCTGGCCGCCGGCGCGCCAGCGCTGGCTGTACGGGGTGGTCCCGGTCGACCTGCGGCACCGCGCCAACGCCTCGATCGGCTCGATCAACGGCATGATGACGCTCGCCGGCGCCACCCTCGGCGGCCTGCTGTCGTCGTGGAACGCCTTCGCGGCCTTCGGGGTCGCGGCGGCCTGCCAGGTCGTGGCGACCACCCAGCTGCTGCGCACCCGCAGCCCGGAGCCCGCAGCCCGCGCGACGGGCGCGCGCACGTCGTTCACCGCCGACCTGCGGGACGGTGTGCGCGCCGCGCGCGACTTCCCGCTGGCTCGGTCCGTGGTGTGGATCGGCGTCGCGTGGGGTTTGGTCGGCGGCGGCTACAGCGTCCTGCTGGCCGGGCACGTCACGGTGGACCTGGGCGCGAGCGCGTTCGTGCTCGGCGTGGTCTACGCCGCCGACGGGATCAGCGTGATGGCGGCCACCGTGGTCGCCGGGCGGCTGAGCCGGCGGCACCACCTGGCGGTGTACGCCTCCGCGTACGTCGTCCAGGGCGCCGCCTGGGCGCTGATCTTCATGTCCGACCACGTCGCGCCGCTGGTGGCGTGCGTCGTCCTGATGCGGTTCGCCAGCGGGTTCATCATCGCGCTGGACACCAACATCCTGCTCGACACCGTGCCCGACGACGTCCGCGGCAGGGTCACCAGTGTCCACATGACCACCTACAACGCGGTGGGGCGGCTGTCCCTCGCCGGCCTGGGCGCGCTGCTGACCATCGTGGACGTCACGACCGTCGGCATCGTCGCGGGAATCTCCTCGGCCGTCTTCGGCATCGCCTGGTGGTTGTGGTCGGGCCGACGCGCCAAGCACGCCTACGTCGTCGCGGACGTGAAGGGAACAGCATGACCGCCACCACCTCGTCGGAAACCACGTCCCTGCTGGAGAACCGGTTCAGCGTCCGCAGCTTCCGCGACGCACCGGTCGACGACGACCTGGTCGAGCGCGTCCTGGCCGCCTCGACCCGGGCACCCACCTCGTTCAACTTCCAGGGTTACGCGTTGGTGGTGGTGCGCGAACGGGCCAGGCGTGCCGCGCTGGCCGAGCTGATCGGCAAGAGCTTCGTGGCGGTCGCCCCGGCCTTCGTGCTGGTGTGCGCCGACCCCGGCAGGCTGTGGGACTTCGGGGCACGGCACGACGTGGCGGTCGGCCCGCAGCACGACGACCTGGGGCTGAGCGCGGTGGTCGACGCGTCGCTCGCCGGGATGTGCCTGGCGCTCGCGGCCGAGTCGGTGGGGCTCGGCACGGTGATGGTCGGAGCGGTGCGCAACCGGGTGGGCGCGGTGTCCGCGCTGCTCGACCTGCCGGAGGGGGTGCGCGTGCTGTTCGGCGTGGCGATCGGGTGGACCGACGAGGTCCGCCGACCACGTCCCCGCCTGCGCCCCGGCCTCGTCGTGCACCGCGAGCGCTACTCCGCCGCCTCCCGCACCGCCGCGGCCGACGGCGAGCTGTGGCGGCCGAGCGGCGAAGTCCACGACGACGAGGTCGCTGCGTGGCGGTCCGAGGTGGTGCGCGGTCTGCGGATGGCCCGCCGGCGATAGGCCGGGCGGGACGTGACGACGGTGTTCGCAAGGGGGATGCAGCGGTGTGCCGGATCTTCGGTCATCTCAACGGGGGCGTCGACCACAGCCGGTTGGCGGCGGTCGGGCGGGCGTTGCGCCACGGCGGGCCCGACCAACACGGCGTCGTGACGGGAACGACGTGGGCGCTCGGCGCCACCCGACTGGCGGTCGTGGACCCGGCTGGCGGCGAGCAGCCGTACCGGTTGGCCGACCGCGTGCGGGTCGTCTTCAACGGCGAGATCTACAACCACGACGAGTTGCGGGACCGCTTGACGCGCCTGGGCTACCGGTTCGCCGACCGGTGCGACGGCACGATCCTGCCGGCCCTCTACGACCACTACGGGCCGTCCTTCACCGACCACCTCGACGGCATGTACGCCATCGCCGTGCTGGACCTGCGGCGCGAACCGACCCTGGTGCTCGCCTCCGACGAGTCCGGCATGAAGCCCTTGTACTACCACTGGGACGGGCGCGGTGGCTGCTCGTTCGCCTCGGAGATCCCCGCGCTGCGACTGCTGGCGGGTGTCGGCGTCGCGTCGTCCCTCGCCCTGGACTCGTACCTGACCACTAAAGCGGTGTTCGGCGGGCGCACCGCCTACGAGGACATCGCCGTGCTGGAGCCGGCCACGACGCTGGTGGTCTCCACCACCGGCCTCAGCCGGTTCGACCGCGCACCACGGGGACGCGCCGCCGAGGACGCCGACCTCGATCGGGGAGCGAACCTGGTCCGGCACGCGCTGGACCGCGAGGTGCGGCGGCTGCGGCGGGCCGACGTGCGGGTCACCGCGATCACGAGCGGCGGTCTGGACTCCGGTCTGGTCACCGCGCTGTTGGCCCGGCACGAGCCGCGGCCGCACGGGTTCCACATCGCCTACCGAGGTCGTTGGCCGTTCGACGAACGCGCGTTCGCCCGCGCGGTGGCCGACCGGTCGGGCGTGGAGTTGCACGAGGTGGAGCTCGACCCGGTGCGGCTGCCCGACCTGCTCCCCACCGTGGTGGCCGCGCTCGGCCAGCCGAACGCGGACCCGATCGCGGTGAGCACCTTCGAGCTGTTCCGCGCCGTGCGCGAGGCGGGCTTCACCGTCGCGCTCACCGGTGACGGCGCGGATGAGCTGTTCGGCGGCTACGACCGCACCAGAGCCGCGGTGGCGGCTGGGGACGAGTGGGTCCGCGGCTACCTCGACGCGCTGGCCGCGGTGCCGAGGGACCTGCGCGCCGAGCTCTACAGCGACGACTACCGGCAGCACCTCGCCGATGTGGGCACCGAAGAGGACAGGATCGTCGAGGAGCTGCGCGCCGCCGGACCCGACCGGCTCACCGCGATCACCCGTTTCGAGGTGGCGTCCCGGATGCCCTCCTACCACCTGCGCCGCGTCGACCACCTGAGCATGGCGCACGCGGTGGAGGCGCGACTGCCGTTCCTGCAACCCTCCGTCACCGCACTCGCGAGCGCGCTCCCCGCGGACCTGCGGGTGCGCGACGGGATCGGCAAACGGGTGCTCACCGCCGCCGGGCGCGGTCTGCTGCCCGACGCCGTGCTCTCCCGGCCGAAGCAACCGTTCACCCTGCCCGTCGCCGCCATGCTGACCGCCGGCACGCCGCTGTACGCCTTCGCCCGGGACGTGCTGGCGCCCGACGGGGTCGCCGCCTCCGGGCAGCTCGACCCGCCGGCCGTGACCGGCCTGCTGGACCGGCACGCCACCCGGCCGCGCGCCACCACGGCGATGACGATCTGGGCACTGCTGGTGTTCCAACTCTGGGCCGGTGCGCGGGCGCTCGCGCATCCCCGGGCGGAGGTCGCCTGATGCTGGCGCACGTCCTGCAGGCGGAGGGCAGCCCATGCCCGACGCTGGTGCTACCGGCGGAGGCCCTGCCGTCCGACGAGGCGCGGCTCGTGCCGGCGCTGGCCGCGATCCGTCGGTGGCTGTGCGCGATCGGCGCGGGCCACGTGCTGAAGTTCGCCGTGGTCGGCCGTTCCCGCGTCCCGGGGCACGACCTGGAGTACCGGTTCGTGCAGTGCCTGCCCGGCGATGAGCCGAGGTTCGAGCTGCGGGGCAGTTGCGGGCACTCGGTGCTGGCGGCCGTGGCGGCGAGCGGCGAGCGCGGGTTGGTCCCGCGGTTGCGGCCCGGTTCGCGGGTGCGGGTGGCGGTGCTCAACAACGGCGACTCGATCAGGTGCGGGGTCGACGCCGTCACCGACGGCGCGGTGGTGTTCACCGTCCGGTTCACCCGGCGCGATCGACCCGACCTCGCCGACCTGCTGCTGCTCGGCGAGCCGCGGACGGAGCTCCGGTACGCCGGCGGGAAGGTGTCCGCGTCGGTGGTGTCGATGGGCAACCCCTACCTCTTCGTGGACGCCCGCGAACTGGGGATCGGCTCGACGGCGGCACTGTTCGGCGGCGGCGAGCGGCTGTTCGGCGCCCTGTCGGAGGTCCGCGCGGCAGGCGAACGCCTGCTCGGCTGGCCGCCGGGCGCGTTCCCCAAGGTCGCGGCCCTGCTGCCCGACCAGGACGGTGCGGTCGCCGCCCGGGCGGTCTCGGTGCCGTCGTGGCACCCGACGCTGGCCCTGACGGGCGCGGTGTGCGTCGCGGCGGCGGCCGCGATCCCCGGGACCGTGCCCGCCCTGCTCGGCCGGCCGGTGGACGGCCTGTTGACCGTGACCGGTCCGCTCGGCGCCACCACCGTCGTGTCGTCCGTCGTGGCGGGCCGCCTGGCGTGGGTCAGCGTGTCACCCAAGGTCGTACGCCCCGTCACCGTCCTGCGCATCCCGGTGTTCACCCGCCGCGCGGCGCTCGCAGCTTGAGAGGAATCGAGATGACCCGGTACGACGTACTGGTCCGCGGTGGCACGGTCGTCACCCGGGAGGGGACCACCGCGGCGGACGTGGCCGTGTCCGGTGGCGTGGTCTCCGCACTCCTGCGACCAGGCGCCGACGCAGCGGCGGAGCGGGTGGTCGACGCACGCGACCGATTCGTGTTGCCCGGCCTGATCGACTCCCACGTGCACTTCCGGACCCCCGGACTGACGCACAAGGAGACCTGGGCGACCGGGTCCCGGGCCGCCGTCGCAGGAGGGATCACGACGGTGGTGGACATGCCCAACACCAGGCCGCCGCTCGTCACCCCGGCGGACGCCGCCGCCAAGCACCGGGACATCACCGGCACGAGCCTGGTCGACTACCGGTTCCACGCCGGGGTCGACCCGCGTCGGTTGGAGGCCGTGCTCGACCTGACCCCGCACGACGCCGTGACGGTCAAGGTGTTCCTGTGCGGCCATCACACCGCGCCGGACGTGCTCCGCGATCCCGCGGACCTGGAGCGGCTGTTCGGCCTCGCCGCGCGCGCCGGGCTGGTGCTGGTGTGCCACGCCGAGGACGAGGGGGTCTTCGCCCTGCTCGACGCCTGGCGCGGCGCACCGGAGCGGTCGGCTCACTACGAGCCGCGCAGACCCCGCACGGCCGCGATCGTCGCGGTCGCCCGCCTCGTCGAGCTGGCCCGGCGGCACGACACCCGCGTGCACGTCCTGCACGTGTCGAGCCGCGAAGAGGTCGACCTGCTCGTCGCCGCCGCTGACGCGGGCATCCCCGTTACCTTCGAGGTCACCGCCCACCACCTGACCTTCACCGACTCCGACACGGTCCGCGTCGGCACCCGGCTCTGGCTGCGCCCCGCCATTCGCGACGACGCCGACCGCGACACGTTGTGGCGGGCCGTGGTCGACGGCCACGCCTTCACCGTCGGCAGCGACCACGCGCCCCACACCCGGGCGGAGAAGGCGCTGCCCGGCGCCGAGGCGCCCCCTGGGTTGCCGGGCGTCCAGGAGCTGCTGCCCGCCCTGTGGACGGGTCTGCGGCGACACCGGGGCCTGTCGGTGGACACGGCCCTGGCCGTGGTGCGGCGGGTGCTCGCGGAGAACCCGGCGCGGCTGTGCGGCTTGGCGCGGCGCAAGGGTTCTGTCGAGGTGGGCAAGGACGCCGACCTCGTCGTCTTCGACCCGCACCGGACCCGGACGTTCACCGCGGCGGAGGTGCACGCGCTGTGCGGGTGGTCGGCCTACGAGGGGCGTGAATTCGACGGCGGCGTCGACGTGGTGCTGCGACGCGGTGAGGTCGTCCACGAACACGGGCGGTTCGGCAGTCCGTCGGGGGTGTGGCTGGACGCCGCCGCGCCGGAGCGGCGGGACGGGTGAGGGGCGTGGCGCGCACCGCACCGGTCGAGACCACGACCGGGTCCTGCGAGATGCCCGCGGTCGGGTGGGGCGGGCATCCGGTGGACCGGTCCGGCTCGGCCCTGACGTGCCGGCGGACAGTACGCCGAGACCCCGGCCAACGGCGCGGCGGTTGGGCCTTCCGGGACGACGCCCTGGGGTACGGGGAGGTGGGACGTCCTGCCGGCGGGACACCTCGGCGGTCCGCGCACGGGTGCGGCCCGGCGCCGCAGCCCGGCTGTGGCCGCGCATGCCGGAGGAAGGTCGCGGTGGAGTGCGGTGCCGGTGACCGCGTCGCCCGGAGGTCCCGTTGATGAGCCGAGCGCACGCCTCCGCCGAATGGCTGACCGGGGCGTTGCCCGGCCTGCTGGAGCGGCACCACGTGCCCGGTGCCCAGGTGGCGGTGCTGGTGGGAGACCGGATCGCGGGTGCCGCAGCCGGGGTGCTGAACACCGCGACGGGCGTGCCGGTCACCGGTGACGCGCTGTTCCAGATCGGCTCGATCACCAAGGTGTGGACGGCGACCCTGGTGCAGCAGCTCGTCAACGAGGGGGTGCTCGACCTGGACCGGCCTGTGCGCGGTTACCTGGCCGACTTCCGCCTCGCCGACCGCTGCGCCGAGGCCACCGTGACCACCAGGCAGTTGCTGTGCCACACCGGGGGTTTCGAGGGGGACCTGTTCACCGACACCGGTACCGGCGACGACGCCGTCGAGAAGTACGTGGCCGCTCTCGCGCACGCCGCTCAGGTGTTCCCTCCCGGTGAGCGCTTCTCGTACTGCAACAGCGGCTACGTGGTGCTCGGCCGCCTGGTCGAGGTGCTGCGCGGAAAGCCGTTCAACGCGGTGCTCCGCGAGCGGCTGATCGCACCGTTGGGGCTGTCGGACGTCGCGACGTCGGTCGGCGAGGCGATCCTGAAACGCCCGGCCGTGGGTCACTTCCGGTCCACATCGGACGGCCGGGTCCAGCCGGTGAGGGTGTGGTCGATGGTGGCATCCACCGCTCCAGCCGGCGCACTGCTCGCGATGAGCGCTCAGGACCTGCTCGGCTTCGTGCGGATGCACCTGGGGTGCGCCGAGTTCGACGGGATGCGGGAACCCCAGGTCGCGGTCCCCGACCTGGGGATGACCAGCGGCCACTGGGCACTGGGGTGGGCCTTGCCCGACTACCGCGGACCACTCGTGCTCGGCCACACGGGCAGGACGGCCGGGCAGCGCGCGTTCCTCCGCGTGGTGCCCGACGCGGGTGTCGCCGTGGCGATGCTGACCAACGGCGGGGACGTGTACCCGGTGTTCACCGAGGTGTTCGGTCACCTGCTCGGGGAACTGGCCGGGGTGGTTCAACCGGCCTTGCCCGTTCCTCCGGAAGATCGGCGACCCGTCGACGCCGACCGGATCACGGGGACGTACCGGTCGCCCGTCGCCGACAACGCGGTGCACGTCGACGCGGACGGACGGGCCTGGCTGCGCGTCTCGCCCCACAACGCACCCGCCGAACCGGACGCCTTCACCGCGGACCCGGTGGAAGTGGTCCCGCTGGGGCCGGACTCGTTGATCACGGTGGCGCCGGTGGAAGGGGCGCACTCCGTGATGGGCCTCATCGACGAGGACGGCACCGGCCGTGTCCGGTTCCTGCACACGAGCCGCGTGATCCCCCGCGTGCAGGAGTGAGCACGTGATCCGGCACCCCGTCATGGGGGGGAACGCCGCTCACCTCCCCGCGAGCTCGGCCTCCAGTTCGAAGAGGTCGCGGTTGACGGCGATCATGGTCCGGACCGTCGTGTACCCCAACCGGTGGTTGACCCGGATCATGTGCGCGTTGCCGGCGCCGGTCGTCGTGTAGATCCGGTCCAGGTCTGGGCGGTCTTCCAGCAACCAGCGGATCAGGTGCGCCTTGATGCACCGCCCGAGCCCATGCCCCCGGTGCGCCGGCAACACCGCCGTGTCGCGCTGGAAGCCCCAGAACGGACGGTGGGGGTGCAGCTCGAGTTCGGTCAGCCCGGCCACTTCGCCGGTGTCCTCGTGCACGGCGACGACCGCTCTCAGCTCGATGTTGTTCTGCCGCAGCTCGGCCTCGCGTGCCCGGATCCTCTCCGCGGTCCACTCGGGCTCTTGATAGGCCAGATCCCCCACAGGCGCGTCGTGCATGGCGTTGCGAGCAGCGGCGAACGACGCGACGAGGTCATCGGGCGCGGTGCCCGCCCAGCGCCGCAACCGGTAGCCCGCGGGCAGGTCGTCTCGCCACAGGGCGCTGTCGGTTTCGGGGATCACCAAAGCTTGCATGAGCACCGTGTGGACGACCAGGAACTTCAGCGATTCCGCCCACCGCTCGCCGTCGCTGCCCTTGGTGATCTGCCAGGTCTCGACGAGGCGTCGGCCGCGGGCGCGCAGCTCCGGGATGACGGCTCTCAGGATCGCGGTGCCGACCCCCTTGCGGCGTGCCCGAGGGTGGACGATGACCTCCGTCAGCCCGATGTGGCTGCTCTCCTCCTCCAGGAAGTAGACGATCGCGAGCCCCACGACCTCACCGCGCAGGCGGGCCACCCAGTAGACCACCGGTCCGAAGCCGACGAACGGGTTCTTCAAACGGCCCAGCACGTCCTCGTACGACAAGCGGGGCTCATCAGGCCGGTCGGTCTCCTGCCTCGCCAGCATCACCTCGTAGTACCCGCGGAGATCACCCTCCGCGGCGTGCGCTGGGTCGAACGGCTCGACCTCGACACGTGCTGTCACGAGCGGCTCCTTTGCTCGGTCGCGACGCTCGGCTGATCAGCCCGCCGCAGGGGTGTCGCGGACGCGAAGCTGATGATCAGCAGCGCGATCATGACCATGCCGAAGCTCATCAAGCTCATCAGGAACATGATGCCCAGGTGAAGGCCGCAGCCGAGCACCAGTGCGATCAGCCGGTGCTTCCGCCGGCCAAGGATCAACAGCGCGATCGCCACCTGGGCACCGATCACCGACCACGAGAGGACGGCGACGAACCAGTACGAGTTCAACGCCGGTGAGAGCAGCTCGCGGACCGAGGCCGGGAACCCGTACTGGGGGTGGTGCGCCACGATGTTCATGGCGGCGCCATGACGCCACAGGGGATCCATCAGCTTGGCGGTCACCGCGCCGAGGTAGATCAAGCAGAGCTGCCCGCGCAGACCCAGGTGAGCGGCGAACGCGCTGCCGCGCCACGACGGCGCGAGCGGACGGAGAACGGGCCGCCACTGCGACACCCGGTCGTCGCCGAGGCAGATCGGGACGAGCAGCATCGTGGCGACCTGCGCGATGGTGTCCCCGCCGTTCGCCATGTCCATCGCCGCAGCGAGGCTGAACGAGACGTACCAGTGCGGCACGCAGGTCCACTTCGGGCTGAACCCGACCAGCACGAGCACCAGCACCGCGACTGCGAGGACCCGGCTGACCAGCAGGCCGGACTCGGTCGGTCCCATCACGCACCACAGCGAGGCCGCGCGGACACCCGCGCACCGCATGCCGTCCGGCAGTTCCGCGGTGCGGACGAAGAGCACGGAATCCGAGCTGAAGAGGATGGTGAGGAGGCCGGCGGCGGCCAGCAGGCTCCGGCCGACCGCCAGAGGCACCCCTCGTGGTTCGGCCCGGTTGATCGCGTGGACGGCACTTCGCGCCCACGTGCTCATGTCTTGCACTCGAGGTCCACGAAGGCAATGCGGTACACCTGCCTGGGCCGCGCCGGCAGTCGGCGAGCAGCCGGCGTCGACGGGCGTTCGACCGCGATCGCGAGCTGCCCGCACAGGACCGGGTGCTGGGACCTGTTCTCCGCCCGGTACGGCTTCACGCCCTTCCACAGCTCGCCGCAATCGGCAGCCTCTGACGCGTCACACGCGATCCAGTGTTGGTCGGGTATCCGGCGAGCGACCGCGCGCAGCTCCACCGACTCCGCGTACCCGGCCCGGCTCAGGCCCCACGACCACGCGCCCCATCGCCGGCGTTCGGTCAGTGGGCCCAGCCGTGGGCTACCGGGCACCACCCGGTAGCCCACGAGCAGGTCCCTGTCCAGATCCACGAAGAACGTCCAGCGCTGCGGCCACACTTCCAGGTAGCCCTGCAGTCGATCACGCAGCCCGGCCACGTCCAGCGCGGCCACCCACGTGATCACGAGGCTCGTCACCAGCACAGTCGCCGTCAAGGCGAATCCGTGCAGGCTCCGCGCGTCGTCCCCCTCTGGATGATCGCTCGTTCGACGAGCAGCGTCCTCGCGGCTCACGTGCCCTGACTGCACACTTCCTGGCCCGTGCCCTGGTTCACCACGCTGTTGTCCGCGTACGGTTCGCCGGCCCCTTCGGCGGACGAACCGCCCGCCGTCACCACCACGACGAACAACGCCGCGGACAACGCGAACCCCACCGATAACGCCTTCTTCATTGTTCCCCCGTTAATGCAGTCGTCGACTACGCGCTGTGAGCCCGGCTGCACCGGCGAGCCCTTCCGACCTTCACCACTATGGCAGCATGGATTGCCTGTGGGCCATCGGCTTACTACTCACCGCGCACACGTGTCTTCGGTCGACCGAGTCGGACCAAGGGGTGTAGTCACATTGGACTTCCGGATCCTGGGACCTCTGGAGGTGCGCTCCAGCGGAAGCCCGGTTCGCGTCGGCGGGCCAAGGCAACAGCGGCTCCTGGCGCTGCTGCTGCTGGCCGTCAACCGGGTCCTCCCGGTCGAGCGCCTCGTCGGTGAACTCTGGGACGTCCCTCCGCAGTCGGCCCGCCAACAGGTCCACAACGCCGTCGCCGGCCTTCGGCGCACGCTGTCCGCGCACACCACGGATGTGCGCATCAGGTGGCTTGAGGTCGGCTACCGGCTCGACGCCTCGACCGAGTCGATCGACGTGAATCAGTTCCTGAGCCTCCTGCGCGAGGCTCGGCAGGCGAAGGACCGGGGGGAGCCGGCGGAGGCGGTAGCCGTGCTGCGCGCCGCGCTGGACATCTGGCGGGGAGACGTGCTGGCCGGGCTCGGCGGCGCGACGATCGAGAACGCGGCCGCGAGGCTGCACGAGCAACGACTCGGCGCCATCGAGGACTTGATGTCCCTGCGCCTGCGGGCCGGCGAGACCGGTTCGGTGGTCGGCGAGCTCCGACAGCTCGTCACCGAGCACCCGCTGCGCGACTCCCTGCGCATCAGCTTGATGGAGGCGCTCCACCGCAGCGGGCGACAGGCTGACGCGCTGGCGGTGTACGACGAGGGCAGGAGAATGCTGGCCGAGGACCTCGGGCTCGACCCCGGTCCGGAGCTCCAGCAGGTGCACGCCGACGTGCTGCGCGGCACCGTGGAACCCACCCCGGCTCCGACCGGGCTCGAGGACCGCTCATCCCGCTGGCGAGACGCCAGGTCGTACCTCCCCCACGACACCAGCGACTTCTCCGGGCGGTCCGCGGAACTCCTGCGGTTGCGCGCCGCCACGAGCAGCACGTCGCCCACCGCGATCACGATCTCCGCTGTCGACGGCATGGGAGGGGTCGGCAAGACGACCCTCGCGGTCCACTTGGCACACGAGGTCGCATCGGACTACCCGGACGGCCGTTACTTCGTCGACCTGCGCGGCTTCACCGCCGGGATGAGCCCGGTGCCCCCGGAGCAGGCGTTGGACATGCTGCTCGGCGCCAGCGGGGTGTCACCCGAACTCATACCGTCCAGCGTGGACAGTCGGAGTGCGCTCTGGCGCTCGCGAGTGGCCGGACAGCGAATATTGTTGATCATCGACAACGCGATCAACGCCGCGCACGTGCGCCCGTTGCTACCGGGAACCGCGGGCGCGCTCGTGCTGGTCACGAGCCGCAGGAAGCTCACGGCGCTGGAAGGCGCACTGCCGATGTCCCTCGACGTGCTGCCACCCGAAGACGCGATCAGCCTCTTCGAGAAGATCGCGGGAACGAAACGCGTGGCGGCGGAACCGGACGCCGTCGCCACCGCCGTCGAGTTGTGCGGACGCCTGCCGCTGGCCATCCGGATCGCCGCGGCACGCCTGCGGGATCGCACGGGGTGGACCGTGGCGGAGCTGGTGAACCGGCTGCGAAACCACGCGCAGCGCGTCAGGCTCCTCGAAGTCGACGACCGCGGTGTCATGGCGGCGCTCAGGGTGTCCTACCGCTACCTGTCCCCGGCGCAGCAGCGGTTGTTCCGGCTGCTCAGCCTCCACCCCGGCGCCGACTTCGACGCTTGCGGCGCCGCCGCCCTCGTGGGCCTGCCGTTGGATGAGGCCGAGCAGCACCTCGACTCGCTGTTCGACGACAACCTGCTGAAGCAGAACACCGCCGGGCGCTTCCACTTCCACGACCTGATCCGGGACTGCTCACGCCAGTTGCTCACCGAGGAGGACGACAGCGGTGAGCAGCGAGCCGCTCTCGGCCGGCTCCTCGACTACTACCTGCACGCCGCGCACACGTGGTGCCGGCACCACTACAACGCCATCTACCGCGACCCACCTCAAGTCGACCAGGTGCCCAAGCACGTCCCGGTGGTGTCCACCCCCCAACAGGCCGTCGAGGTCCTCAACGCGGAGTACGGCAACCTCACCGCGGTCGCGCTGTTCGCCGCGGACAACGGCTGGCACCGGCACGCCTGGCAGCTGGTCTGCGCTCTGCAACCGATGCTCAAACTGCACAACTACGGTGGGCAGTCGTACGAGTTGTTCCGAAGCGGGGCACGGGCTGCCCGCGCGTCCGGCGACGTGCGCGGCGAGTCCGCCTGCTTGCAAGGGCTGGCCGCCGTCTGCCGAGACCACAGGTCCATCGCCGAAGCCCGAGAACACGTCGAACGGGCACTCCGGTTGAGCAGGCAGATCGGGGCCACCGACAACGAGACGGCGCAGCTGATCGACCTCGGCAACCTGTTCCTGCACGAAGATCGGCTCCAGGAAGCCAGGAACATCTTCCACCAAGCCGAACCCCTGACCGCACGGGCGTCGAACACGTTCCTGAGCCTCGCGGTGGCGAACAACCTGGGTGTCATCTGCCGGGACCTGGGAGACTTCACACAGGCGCTGCACCACCTCCGACGGGCAGAGACACTGCTCACCGCCGAGGATGCGCGGTCGGCACAGTTCATCTCGTGGTGCATCGGGTCGGTTCTGCACGCCATGGGAGCGCACGAAGATGCTCGGCGGGAGTTCACGCGTGGTTTGGAGATGAGCAGGGCCTCCGGGAGTTCCCACGGTGAAGCGTTCGCGCGGCAAGGCCTGTGCGGGGTCAACCGATCGCTGGGCAACCTCACCGAGTCACTCGACCAGGGTCGGCGAGCGCTGACCACAGCCCGACGGTTCGAACTGCGCGTCGTCGAGTGCGAAGTGATGAACTGCCTCGGGGAGACCGCCCTCGCCATGGGGGACTCCGACCGTGCCGAGCGGACGTTCGAACTGGCGGTGGAGGTCGCTGACCGGTTCGGTATCGCTCGCTACCGCGCACGTGCGCTGGAAGGCTTGGCGCACGTGGCGTTCACCCTCGGTCGGCTGTCAGAGGCTCGGCGGTACTGGGAACAGGCGATCAGCACCTACCCGGACGGTATGGTCGACGTGGAGTACGCACGCCGCCACCTGGCGGCTCTCGACGACAGGGCGATCGTCTGCTTCCGTTGCGAGGTGGCGAGCGTGCCACCGGTCGATCCCCGGAGCTGATCAGCGGCACGGCGTCGGACCGGTCCGACGCCGTGCCGGTGTCACACCTCCCCGCAGCACACGTGTGCCGCCCATTCCGGTTGGTGCCACCAGTGCTCGGGATCTGCGTCGGTGTGGTCGTGCGGGCGGGAACCGCCTTGGACTGCGGGTTGCGGCGTGCGGAACGGGGCGAGGAGGTCCTCGACGCGGTGCACGGTTCCGCCGACCGCGACTTGGCGAACCGCCGCGGCGGCACGGATGTCCGCCAGCGGGTTGCCCTCGACGAGGGTGATGTCGGCGTATGCGCCCGGCCGCAAGCTGCCCACCTGCCCCGACAGTCCCAGCCACTCCGCCGGGTTGCGGGTGGCCGTGGTCAGAGCTTCCAGCGGGGTGAAGCCGAAGGCGACCATCGCGCGCAGGTTTTGGTGCGTCGCTGTGGCCACGTTGTCGAGGGGAGCGTCCGTGCCGCAGATCACGAGGCCGCCGCCGCGGTGGATCCGCAGCACCATGTCCACCCAGCCCGCGAGGATGTCGCGCGAGTAAGCCGATCCCGGCGTGCCCGCGGCCTCGGCGTCGGCGACGTACCTCTGGTACTCCCATGGCGGGAACAGCACGCGGGTGCGTTCGTCGGTCACCAGGGACTTGTCGTCGGCGTAGAGGGCGCGGGAGTGGAACAGGGTCGGGGTCACCGACATCCCGGAACGGCTGAAGAGTTCCACCACGTCCTGGTAGGCGTGGCCGGTGCGGCTCACCGTGTGCGAGTAGCCGAGCCGGTTGGTGGCGCCCACGTGTTCCATGCCGTCCATGCCGATCGACGCGGCGGGGTACAGGTAGTGCGACGACAGCGGGACACCGGCGCGATGCGCGGCCCGCGCGGTCTCCCGCTGGAGTTCCACGGGCAGCCGCACGTAGGTCTTCACCATGTCGTAGTCGAGTTCGAGCGCCCGCTTCAGCTCCAGGTCGAGCTGCGCGCGCGACAGCGTGGGCCGCATGAAGTTGTAGTAGACGCGGGAGCCGTCGATCGCCTCGCCGGTGCCGTAGAGTCGTGGTCCCACCAGGGTGCCCGCCGTCAGCGCTTCCTTGGTCTCCAGCATCTGGTACACCGGGTCACCGGGCGATCGAGTCGTCGTGATGCCGTAGGCGAGCCACAACCTGCCCTGCCGCGCACCCCACTGGCGGCCGCGCAGGTGCCAGTGGTTGTGGGCGTCGACCAGTCCCGGCATGGCGACGAGGTCGCGCGCGTCCACCACCCGCTCCCCCGCCGCCGCGCGGTGCGGCCGGATCTCCTGGACGCGGCCGTGTTCCACGATGATGTCGACGTCGCGGCGCAGGTCGCGCCTCTCTCCGTCCCACACCGCGCCGGCGTGGATGACGGTGCGGTGCGGCGGTTTCGGCCTGCGCCAGGAGAAGTCGAGACGGATGGTGCGGGGCGGCCCGCCGTCGAGCGGAACCCGGCGCAGCACCCCGTTGCACAGGTGGACCAAGGAGTCCGACCCGCACCACGCCAGGGAGTCGGTCACCTCGCGGGTCACCTGACGCGGTTCACCGACGAACCGGCCCCCGGCGTCGACCGCGACGACCCAGGCGACGCTCTCCACGACGAACGCCAGGTGCCTGCCGTCGGGTGACCACACCGGCCCGTCGTCGCCACGGGTCGCGATCGAGCGGAACGGCATCGGCTCGGTGTAGCGGAGCTCGCCGCTCGCCAGGTGCACGGTCAAGATCTGGCTGGTGCCCTCGCGGAAACGCCGGGAGAACGGCTTGACCGCGGCGAGCGCGAGCACGGTGCCGTCGGCCGACCAGGTGGGTCTACCGGGTTGGAAGAGCGTGGGCGTGACCTGCTCGTGGGTTCCGATGGCGATGTCGACGACCCACACCGCGCCGTCCTGGTCCACGTACGCGACACGCTTGCCGTCCGGGGAGAACCGCGGCAACGTCTGGGCACCCGCGAACGCGCCGCCCAGTGCCGAGTCGTCGCCGGTCACCAGGTCGTGCAAGCGCAGCGCGGGAACACCTTGCCGGTCGCTGGAGTACACGATGGACTTACCGTCCGGCGCGAAGTCGGGGTCGGAGTCGAAGAACGCGCCGTCGGTGAGCCTGCGGGGCTTGCCGCCCGTGATCGGGACGACGTGGACTGCGTTGAGCGCCCGGAACGCGATCTGCCGCCCGTCCGGTGACACGACGGGGCTCGCGATGCCCCGCACCGGGCCGCGCTCGAGTTCGCGCAGAGGATGCCGTGGTTCCCGGCGGGTGATCGGCACGGTGGCGCGGAACGGGATTCCCCGCACCGTGCCGTCGGGTTCACGGCGGCGGATCCCGCCGTCGGCGGTGTAGAGGACGGACCCGCCGATCCAGGTGGCGGCGAAGCCGAACACGTCCTCGCCGGTGGTGAGCTGCCGGTCGCCCAGGACGAGGTCCGCGCGGTGACCGCGCACGAGGGTGTAGCTCGGCGTGCGTCCGTCCGGTCCGAAGGCGGCACCGTGGACGCGGCCGCCCGCCGGTGCGGTCGCCACCCGGACGCGTTCGGCGGTCGCCACCGTCACGACGTCCACGGCGTTGTCGTTGACAGTGAATATGATCCGCTCGCCGTCCGGGGACCAGCGCGGGGCCGCAGCCTCGTCCGGTGGCCCGGTGAGCGCGGTGAGCTCGCCGGACCGGACTTCGAGCAGCCACACCCCGTAGGAGCCGCCGCGGTCGCTGGTGAAGGCGATGCGCGTGCCGTCCGGCGAGAACGCCGGTTCGCGGTGGTCGAATCGACCGCGGGTGAGCTGCCGCGGCTCACCGCCACCGACGTCGACGACGTAGAGGTGGAAGTTCCCGTCGCGGAAGGACTGGAACGCGATCGACCGGCCGGCCGGCGACCACGACGGCAGCGTGGCGTCCTGGAGGTCTCCGGTCAGCCTGCGAGCCGTGCCACCGCTCGCCGGCAGCACCCAGATCGCGGTCACCAGGTCCGTCGCGAGCCACCGGCCATCCGGCGACACGGCGACCGAGATGTTGGTGCCTTCCCGCAGCACAACCGAGTCACCGGACGCGCCGGCCGGCTCGTCGTCCGACTGCGCCTCCTGTGCCGCCCCCGCGGCTACCGCACTTGTCGCACTGAGCGCAACAGCGATTCGACCGGTTCGTGCCAACACCTCACGGCGCGAAATATCATGGTCCGTCATGCTTGTCGTTCTCCCCCGAACGGTCTGCGTCGTTCACGACACTGCCACAGCGGGCCATGTCGAGAATGGGCCGTTCGCCACAACAGGAACGGCTCCGGATGGGCGCACTGCGCTTTCCCGATAGTTCGGAGTCTTTGATCCTCGCCTGGTTGTTCGGAGTCGGGTTGCTGGATGATCACTCGTCTCAGCAGCCCGGAGAACAGCCCACGATGCCAAGCGGTACTCACCCGAGCTCCGTCGAGATGGCTGGGACCACCAGTGCCGACAACGCCGAACTGGTCACCGCGCGTCGACGGATCGCCGAACTCGATGCCGAGGTCGCCGTCCACCGCCGAACCGCCCGAGGAGAGCAGCACCCCAACAGGCGATACGAGGCGGCCACGGTGATCGCCTCCGAGGTGCGGTCGAGTCAACCGGGGACGTGTGCAGACCGAACTGCTCGACCGCCGCCGACGCCACACCGCACTCGGAATACTCACACCGATCGAGTACGAACTCCGACACGCCAGGATCGCTCCAGTAGCCTGAACTCCAGCAACCCGACTCCGTCAAACGGGGCGAGGATCAGGTTGTCCGTCAAAACGGGTCAAGTCCGACTCATCTGTACCCCAGCATGGCGAGCACATGGCACGGTCGAGTGACAGACCCGACCGCGGCGGTGCGTACCAACCCGATCACGTGCACTTCGCCGGTAGGCTGACCGGGTCCGATGCTGGGCGCTGATCTCCCACGAGGGCCGGTTCCGTTGACCGTGCATGCGCCGTCGGCGACGCCGTCACCCACCGTGGCCGTTGTCACCGGAATGGCTGGGCTGCGGAGACACTGACATGGGCGGGTCGCCGATCGGTCCCACGGCGGAACCGAGGGTCCACGCGGCGGCCGCCACCAGCACCAGCACGACGCCGAAGGCGGCCAGCTTCGCCATCGGGGTCAAGCGGGCGACCAGGTCGCCGACACCGCCCCTGCCGACCACCCAGCCGCAGCCCGCGACGAGGATCAGCGCGAGCACACCGGCGACGACCGCCATCACGAACACCCCGCTGCCTCAGCAACCCTTGCCACGCAGGAAGAGTACCGGGTACCGGCACGGTTTCGCGGCACGCAGCACCGGTGATCGCGTGGAACGCGACGCTGATCGACATCACTGTCGGGTGGGTGGGCGGAAGGTCTGTCGGTAGCGCTGAGGGCTGGTGTGCAGTTCGCGGTCGAAGTGGGTGCGCAGGGCGTTGGCGGAGCCGTGACCGCTGCGCTCGGCGACGACGGGGATGGGCAGGTCGGTGGTCTCCAGCAGTTCGCGGGCGACGTTCAGGCGTCGTCCGGCCAGCCAGTGCAGCGGCGTGGTGCCGGTCTGCTCGCGGAAGCGGCGGCTGAGGCTGCGGGTGCTGAGGTTGGCGTGCCGGGCGATGTCGGAGAGGGTGAGCGGTTCGGTGGCGTGCTCGTGCATCCAGGCCAGGGTGGCGGAGAGGGAGCCGTCGCCGGTGGTGGGCGGCGGAGGTGGGATGAACTGGGCCTGGTCGCCGTCACGGCTGGGTGCCATGACGACGGCGCGGGCGGCGTTCGCGGCGACGGCGGCGCCGTGGTCGCGGCGCACGAGGTGCAGGCACAGGTCCAGGCCGGCGGCGACGCCCGCGGAGGTGAAGGTGCGCCCGTCGCCGAGGTAGAGGGCGCCGGCGTCGACCTCGATGTCGGGGTGGCGGCGGGCCAGCTCCGCCGCGGCGGCCCAGTGGGTGGTGGCGCGACGGCCGCCCAGCAGGCCGGCTTCGCCCTTGACGTAGGCGGCGTGGTGCTTGCTGTGGTGCAGCTCCAGGAATCTCGCCCGTGATCGCGGGTTCGAGCGCCGCGTAGTCGTAGGGCAGGTCCGGCAGCACGTACTGGCTCATCAGCTCTCCGAGAACTCCGTGGTGGCTTGTTGTCGCTTTCCAGCAAGAGCAACTTCCTGGCAACTGCGACACGTGACCTACGTCGCGGGAACCGACAGCGGTTCTTGGACGACCACCTGTGCAAGGGCCTTCCACGTTGAGCCCGACGCAGGACGGCGGTGGGGACCAGGCACGGTCGCCACCGCCCACCACACGCCGCCACCGGTCCCCGCACCACTCACTTCCGGAGGCACTCGTGGGTCCACTGATGTTGTCGCTGCCCGAACCAGGGGACGGCCACCTCGACCGCACCGGCTTGGACAGGTTCACCCCACCGGCCGGGCAGCGCCCGATCCGGCGTGCCGACCCGGACGCCGTCGCCGCGGCCCTGGCCTCGGTGGCGATGACGAGCCCGTACTTCACCGTCGAGGAGGACCGCACCGGCGAGCCGCTGCGCTCGTTCCACGACAGCCCCGCCGTCCTTGTCGAGGCCGTGCGACGGGTCGGCGCGCACTTCGGGGCGACCGAGGCGCGCGTCGCCGCCTCGACGTTCCAGTTCCTGGTGGCGGCCGGGCTGTGGTCGGTCGCCCTCGGCGCGCTGGCCCACGGTGGTGTCGTGCCCGACCTGCGCCGGGTGCGGTGCAGGGTCGGCGAGGACGCCTCCGTGCGGCTGTCCCTGCCCGAGCCCGGCGGCTGGACCACCGGCAGCGATCCCACGCCGGTGCTGCTGCGAGCCGTCGTCGAGGAGCACCTGCGGCCGTTGCACGCCGGATTGCGCGCCGTGGTCAAAGTCGCCGACGGGCTGCTGTGGGGCAACGCCGCCGCGGCCGTGCGCAGTGCCCTGCGCCCGCTGCCCGCCGAACTCTCCGATCTGGGCGACCGGCTGCTGAGCGCACCGCCGCTGCGCGGCGCGCTGTCCCCCGACGGCACCCGCCGCAGCTGCTGCCTGTTCTACCGCACGCCCGACGGTCACACGTGCCGCGCCTGCCCGCTCACGGGGGCCGCTGTCACGAGGCACCAGGGACACCACGCCTGACGGGTGGTGTGGTGGAGGATGTCGGGGTGTTCGTTCACCGGCTGACCGCTGCGGATCACGGGTTGCTCGACGTCGCGGTCCGGAGGTTCCGCGGCATCGTGGTCGAGGATCACGCACCGTTCCTGGAGGATCCGGCGACGGTCGCGTTCGTGGCGCTGGAAGACGGTGACGTGGCCGGGTGGGTGCGGGGCTGTCGGCAGCGCCATGTCGGTGGTTACTCGCAGGTGCAGTTGTACGAGATCGGCGTCGCCGAGCCGGCACGCAGACATGGGATCGGACGCGCCCTGCTGACGGCGTTCCGGGACCACGCGGTCCGGGAGGGCCACAGCAAGATGTGGTTGTTCACCGACGAGGACAACCATCCCGCGAAGGCGCTGTACGAAGCATGCGGCGGACGGCCTTCGCCCCACGCCGACGCGGGGTACTGGTGGCTGCTTGACAGCGGTGCGGTCCGGTAGCGGCCGCTGACGTCAACCGTGTTCGGGACGGCTGTCAGGTGGTGATCGGCGGCCTCGGCCGCCGAGCCGCCGCAGGTGGCCACCGAGCACGCCTTAACCCCCTGCGGCGACCGTCGCGGCACGGCTGAATGCGTGGTGCCACAGCGCGATGTGTCGGCACCATGCCCTGATGCGCGCCCACACCGACCGCCCGGCCGTGCTCGCCTTGGCGGGTGACCTCACCGGGTTACGCGTCCTCGACATCGGGTGCGGTGCCGGGCACTACATCGCCGAGTTGCGCACACGGGGCGCGGCCGAGGTCTTCGGTGTCGATGGCGGCGACACGCTGCTCGGTCACGCGCGCGAGCACATCAAGGACCACCCGGCGGTGACGCTGCGCCGCCACGACCTGGAAGAGCCGCCGGCGTTCCTCGACGACGGCTCGTTCGGCCTGGTCGTGATGGCCTTGGTGCACCACCACGTCGAAGCACGCCGCGAGTTGCTCGCCGAGGCGCACCGCGTGCTCCGACCGGGCGGCGTCCTGCTGGTGTCCACGACCCATCCCGCCGCCGACCGGACCTGGCACGGTGGGTCGTACTTCGACGAGGAGCGCGTCGTCGAACCGCAGGCCACCGAGGAGGCCCGGCACATCGACGAGCGGTGGTACCGCAAGACCCGGCACACGCCGTTCTTCCTCGCCGTCAGGATGCGGAAGACCAGGTGACGGGAAGCCGGTCCAGGCCGCGCGCCATCCGGCCGTGCCGCCAGGACAGCTCGTCCTCGCCGACCGCGAGGCGCAGGGTCGGGAAGCGGCGCACCAGGGAGCCGATGGCCACGCGCAGCTCGGCCTTGGCCAGTTGCGCGGCGACGCAGTAGTGCGGGCCGAACCCGAACGCCAGGTGGGGGTTCGGCCTGCGGGTGACGTCGAGTTCGTCGGGGCGGTCGAAGACCCGTCCGTCGCGGTTGGCGGCGTCGAGCTGCACCATCACCGCGTCACCGGCGCGGACGAGCACTCCGCCGAGTTCGACGTCCTCCAGCGCGATCCGGGTGAACCCCGCCGAGGTGACCAGGGGGTTGAAGCGCAGCAGTTCGTCCACGGCACGGTCGATCAGCGCCGGGTCGGCGCGCAGCGCGCCGAGTTGGCCGGGGTGGGTGAGCAGGGTGTGGATGCCGTTGCCGAGTTCGCTGGTCGTCGTCTCCAGTCCCGCGTAGAGCAGGGTCACGCCCAGCACGACCAACTCGTCCTCGCTGAGCCGGCCGTCGCCGTCCCGCGCTTCGACCAGCGCGCCGAGCAGGTCGTCACTTGGCTCACGGCGGCGCGCGGCGACCAGACCGGCCACGTAGTCCTTCAACGCGGCGAACGCGGCGTGGATCTCCTCGCTGGAGAACGCGGTGGTGGCCAGGGCGACGTCGATCCAGCCCGCGAACTCCTCCCGGTCGGCCACCGGCACGCCCAGCATCTGGCAGATGACGGCGACGGGCACCGGCACCGCGAAGCCGGAGATCAGGTCGGCGGGCGGCCCCTGCTCCTCGATCCGGTCGAGCAGCTCGTCGGTGACGTGCTGGGCGTGCTCGGCCAGGTGCCCGATCCGCCGGGGGCTGAACGCGGCGGCGACCAGGCGGCGCAGCCGGGTGTGCTCGGGCGGGTCCACCGTGTGCAGCGTCGCGTCGGTGTGCCTGCGGGGCGAAGCTCGGGGCACATCTCGGTCCAGCAGCGCGGCCCGGCTGAACCTGGGATCGCTGAGCACCGTGCGGACGTCGGCGTGCCGCACGGCCAGCCAAGCGTCGCCTCCGTAGGGCAACGAGATGCGGCTGAGCGGTTCGTGGTCCCGAAGGTGGGAGTACTCGGGTTCCAGCTCGAGTCCGGTCGGCTCGCGGAAGGGGTAGGCGCGGGCTGCCTGTGTCGGTCGCATCGGTGTCCCCCATCCCGAGAGCCGGCTCGTCACCACCAGTGGTCGGCTCGATGCACCGGAGAGTTCCCGCGGATCCGGCCTGGGCTCCCCGGTGTCGGGAACCAGCGGGCCTTCGCCGACGACCATTGGACTGGAGCGGTGCTATTCCGCACGAGGACGAAGCGGCTGGAGCGGCATGGGCTGGTATGAGGATGACGACCTCTGGGTGGGGTTCGCCGAGGTGATGTTCCCGCCGCGCCGTGCGGCGGAGGCGGAACGCCTGGTTGCCACCTCGCCGTTGCTTGAGGTCGCCCCCGGCGACCGGGTGCTGGACCTGGCGTGCGGCCCGGCGACCCACATCGTGCCGCTGGCCCGGCGCGGGGCGGTGGTAACCGGGGTGGACCTGAGCGAGGCGATGCTCGCGCGGGCCCGCGTGGCGTGCACGGCGGCGGAGGTCGAGGCGCGGCTGGTGCGGGCGGACATGCGCGAGCACGTCGAACGGGCCGCGTACGACCTGGTGATCAACATGTACACGTCGTTCGGCTACTTCACCGACCCCGGTGAGAACCTGGCGGTGCTGCGCAACGCCCACGCCAGCCTCGTCCCCGGTGGGCGGCTGCTGGTCGACGTGATGGGCAAGGAGGTCTTCGCCGGGTGGGTCGGGCGCCCGCAGGCGGTGGACGTCGGCGGCGGCACGGTGTTCATGCGCGACACCGTCCTGGACGACTGGACGCGCCTGCGCAGCGATTGGACCTGGGTGCGCGGGGACGAGGTGCGGCGCACGTCGCTCTACTCGACCCTTTACAGCGCCGCCGAGCTGCGGGCGCTGTTCGAGGAGGTCGGGTTCACCGATGTGGAGTGCTTCGGCGATTTCGACTGCTCCCCCTACGACAACCACGCACGTCGGCTGATCGTCCGGGGCACCCGCGCTTGAGACGACGAGCCGGGGCCGCCGGGCGCGGTGCCCGGCGGCCCCGGGGCCTCAGGAGGCGCGGGCGAAGCACGTGCCCTTGGCGCCGGGGAACAGGTCGGGTGCGAGTCCGATGGCGAAGTCGCGGATGAGCACGTCGACGTCGAGGTAGGTCTTGGCGCGGCACTCCTCGAAGTTGTCGTCGACCCCGGCGATGAAGTCGTTCTCCCGGAAGGGTCGGAACTGGTTCGTGCGCGGGTCGGCGGTCAGCGTGTCGCGGACCATCTTCATCGGGTCGTAGACGATGAAGAAGTCGGCGTCGGCCGCGGTACCGACCGCTTTCTCGAAGTCGTAGGGCTGCCCGTTGGGCGCCGGGTTGTCGGGTGCGAAGACGTTGTCCACCCCCAGTTGGGTGAGCAGGCGGCCTACGAGGGTTTCCGCGCCGTGGCCGTGGAGGAACTCGCAGCCGCGTTCCGGGGCGATGCAGAGGTAGCCCGCCCTGCGCTTGTCGATCTTGCCGGAGACGGTGGAGACGACCTGGTCGTACTTGGCCTTGATGGCGTCGAACTCGGTGTTGGCGGCGGCTTCGGCGTTGTAGAACGCCGCCACCATCTTGATCCACTCGGCGGAGGCCAGGGCGTGGCGCTCCAACCGGTTGGACACGCTCACCCCGGGCATCCCGGCGGCGCGGGCGTTGCTGATGTCGTCGAAGCCCTTGCCGAACCCGGACATGAAGATGGCCTGGTTCTTCAGGCCGAGCACGGCTTCCTTGTTCAGGTCGGTGTACTCGCCGATCGACATCGGCTTCCCGGCGGCCTCGGCCACCCCGGCGTACCACTTGTCCTTCTCGGCGTTGCCCAGCAATTGACCGCTCAGCCCGGTGATGCTCTTGTTCTTGCCCAGGCGGTCGACCATGGCGAGTGCGTTGAACGAGGTGACCGACACGTTGGTGACCGGGACCTGCACGACCAGCGCGCCTTCGAGGTCGCCGGTGGCCTCCGGTTGGGGTGTGCCGCACTGGTAGAGCACGTACTTCAGCTCGGGACCGGCCGCGTTCTCGGTGTCGGTGAGCGTGATCGTCTTGTAGGAGTCGTGGTAGCTGATCTTCCACAACTCCGACTCGGTGACGGTGCTCTTGTCGGGGAAGTAGTCCCGGCCTTCGGCGTAGTCGGTGACGCAGTCCTGCGCGCCTGCCTGGCCGCCCGACGCGCCGGGACTCGATCCCCCGCAGCCGGCCAGGGCGAGGGGCAGCGCGAGCAGCGCGACGGCCGAGCGGATGAGTGTGTTCACGGTGGCGCTCTCCTGCTGGTACGTGGTGGGTCCGGTGGTGGAGACGGGTGTCGGCCGGTGGGCGGTCACCCGGTCCGCGCGTCTTCGGGCAGCGTCGCGGTGCGGCCGCGGAGGTGGGCGACCAGGGACTCGAAGCCGACGCCCCGCGCGCCGTTGACGTGCCAGCGGCACGGTGCGCCGTGCTCGATGCTCAGGACGTGGTCGCACGGGTCCGCGGTGGGTTCCCACCCGGCGCGGCGCACGGCGTGCTCGGCCCACTGCCGCAGCCGCCCGTCGGCGACCACCCGCACGTTGGCCCCCGGCCTGGTGTCGTCGGCGACGACGATGGTGGCCGCCGCGTCGTCGAAGGACATGTTCTCGCCGGTGAACGTGCGGGTCACCGCGTCGCCGTAGGCCAGGTCCTCGGGCGCGCCGGCGGTCACCGTGCCATCGCCGCCGACCAGCCACACCTGGTCGGCGCGGCGCAGCGCGAACCCCAGGTCGTGGGTGGACAGCACGATCGCCGCACCGGTGGTCGCGGCCAGCCGGGTCAGCATCGCCGCGAACTCGATGCGCCGGGCCACGTCCAGGAACGCCGTCGGCTCGTCCAGCACCAGCACCGCGGGTTCCTGGGCCAGCGCGCGGGCCACCATCACCCGCTGCCGCTCACCGTCGGACAGGTCGGTCAACGGGCGATCCCGCAGGTCGGCCACCCCGGCGTCGACCAGCGCCCGGTCCACCGCGGCACGATCGCGCCCGCTTTCCCTGCCGACCCACGAGCGGTAGGGGATGCGGCCCAGCGCCACCACCGCCTCGACGCTCATCTGCCCCACGTCGACCGGCTCGGTCAGCGTGACCGCCAGCCGCCGTGCCCGCTGCCGCGGCGACAGGGTCGCCAGGTCCCGGCCGTCGAGCAGCACGTGACCGGCCAGCGGCGGCTGCGCCCCCACCAGAGTGCGCAGCAAGGTCGACTTGCCCGCCCCGTTGGGTCCGATCAACGCGATCAGATCACCGGGCCTGGCCGCCAGGTGCACGTCGCGCAACACCGTGACCGCGGGGTGCCTGCGACGGCGCCGGTAGCCCGCGGCGAGCGCGACCGCCTGAAGGGCCGGTCGGGGGTTCTCGGTCGTCACGCCTGCCTCCTCGCCCGGCCGGACAGCAGCACCCACAGGATCACCGGCGCGCCGACGAACGCGGTCACCGAGTTCAGCGGCAGCGAGGTCCGGGTCAACCCGTTGCCACCGGCCACGTACTCGGCCACCAGCACGATCACCGCCCCGATCAGCGCGCTCGCGGGCAGCACGAGCCGGTGGTCCGAGGTTCGCAGCAGCCCACGTGCGAGGTGGGGCGCGGCCAGGCCGACGAACCCGATCGCACCGCAGTACGCCGTGGTGATGCCCGACAGCACCGCCACGCTCGCCAACGACAGGAAGTGCACCCGCCGCACGTTGATCCCCAGGCTGCCGGCGTAGCGGTCGCCGAGCAGCAGGGCGTTGAGCGGCTGGGCCAGGAACACCGACAACACCAGCACCGCCGCGCACGACACGGCGATGACCTGCAACTCGTTCCACGTCACGTTGCGCACCGAGCCGCGGGTGAACGTCGCCAGCGCCTGCAACCGGTCCGGATCGGTGTAATAGACCAGCATGTCGACCACCGCCCCGGCCAGGTAGCCCAGCATCACGCCGACGACCAGCACCACCACCGGGTCACCCATCCGTCGGGCGATGCCCAGGGCGATCAGCAGCACCCCGGCGGCCCCGGCGACCGCGGCGCCGGTGACGCCGAGCTGGCTGACCAGCCCGAGGCCCGACAACCACCCCACGCCGCTGGTGCCCAGGATGACGATCGCGGCACCGAGGATCGCTCCCGAGCTGACGCCGAGCACGAACGGGTCGGCCAGCGGGTTGCGGAACAGCGTCTGCATCTGCGCCCCGCCCACCGCCAACGCCGCCCCCGCCAGCAGTCCGGCGACGACCTTCGGCAGCCGCGCGTCCAGCACGATCGTGCGGTTGACCGCGGACCCGACTTCCTGGCCGGTCAGGACGCGCAGGACATCGCCGATCGGGATGGCGATCGAACCTTGCGCGATCAGCACCACCACCGCGCCCAGCAGCAGCAGGGTCAGCAGCCCGAACAGCCCCACCACGTACCCGACCCGTCGACGCACCCGGGTTCCGCGTGCCGGTGCGACGGCCTCATCCTCGACCGCGTCTTCGACACCCGCGCCACTAATCGACACCGCGCACCTGTTCCTCCAGCTCCGACCGCCGGAAACCGGCCACCACCGTAGAAGTCGTGCCGCACCCCCGTCCGGTTCCCGGAGAGATCGCGGAAACTCACGGGGCCGCGCCGATTCCGCACGGAGCGGGAACTTCACCGATCAGCCGAGCGACCTGTTGGACGTGCCGTGGCCGTCCGACACGCGCAGCCTTCAGGCGACTCCGGTCACGATCGACGACGGGGCTTCGAGTGCCGGGCTGGGAGGACAACGCGGTCGCACGCCTGCGCACCCACCCCCGACCTCCGGAAACGGCTCTTGGGGAGGACACCTCAGGCGAAGCTCCGGACCGGAGACCTACGGCGAGCTCAACGCCGACGTCTACGACGAGTGGCACGCCGTGCACGACCCCGCCGACGCGGTGCGGGGCCTGGCCGGACTGATCAGCTGGCGCCGGCGTTCATGCGCCACGCGTGGCCCGGCGAACTCGACCTCATGGCTCGCTTGGCGGGGCCGCGACGCGTGCACCGGTGGTGCGGCCGGCACCGTGAGCCGTACCGCGCCGAGGGCGACTACGTCACCGTGTACGAGAAGCCCACGACACCGACTTCGTGATCCCGCAGGGTCCAGGGTGTGGCAGTGGGACGTCGTGACGCGAATGTCCCCCTGCCCGGCCCATCACCGCTTCCTGGCCCGCCTGCGCGCCACCACCAGCACCAGCGGTGGTAGGAGCAGGCACTGCGCGGCCACCGCCAACCAGAACCCCGGCAGCAGCCCCGCATCCTCGAACCGCCCGTACACCGCGCCGCCGACGACACCGCTCAGCAGGGAACCCACGCCGACCGCCAGCCGCTGCTGCCCGAAGGTCACGGTGGCCGACCGCGTCGACCCCGCCAGCGCCTCCAGGTCGTTCTTGAGGAACAGCACCGCGGTGCCCACGGCCATCGCCGCGACACCCGCCGCCAGACCGATCACCCGGCCACTGGTGAAGGCCACCATTCCCAGGGCCATGCCGCAGAAGCCGACCGCCATCGCCACGGGGTAGCCGACCTGACCCACCCTCCTCGCCACCAACGGCTGCACCGCCACCACGCTGAGCGAGTAACCCATCATGACCACCCCGTAGACCGCCGTGGGCACGCGGCCTTCCACGAAGGTCGACAGGTAGTGGTAGAACTGCATGTACAGGTAGTGCGTCAGCACCGTCACCGCGAACGGCAGCCCTGCCAGCCCACGCAGCACCCGCCGGAACGGCTCGACCTCGGACGCCGCGGTGCGCTCGGGGCGCAGGAAGACGTGCGCCACGACCAGCACCGCGTAGAGCACGGTGGTCATCGTGAACAACCGGCCCGGCTGGTGCAGGTACAACGCCCCCACCACCGGGCCGAGAGCGATGCCCAAGGTGCCGGCCGCGTTGCCCGACGACAGCAACCGTGGGCGCTGCTCGACCGTCGCCGAGTGCACCAGGTAACCGCGGTAGGCGGGCGAATACAGCGCCCCGGCGCCGCAGCTCAGGAACAGCGCGAGCACCGTCAGCGCGGGATCGTCGGCCCCGACCAGGTAGGTCACCGCACCGAGTACGTACACGACCGTGGCCAGCAGCAGGCACCGCTTCAACCCGATCCGCTCGGCGAACGCCGCGGTGAACGGCGCGCTCGCGAACTGCACCAACGTTGCCGCTCCCAGCACCACACCGACCTGCGCCATCCCGACCCCGAGCCGGTCGCGCAGCAGCACGGCGAGGTACGGGTAGACCGCGAAGGTGCCCACGTTGACCAGGCAACCGCCCACCAGCAACGCGACCTGGGCGCCCGTGACGCCGCTTAGGTAGCGCTTCCGGGTTCCCGTGCGGGGAGGCGTCCCGGTGCCCATCAACCGCCCCAGCCCATGCACAGCCTCCGTGCTCCTGTCGCCTTCCGCACCGGCCGGTCCACGAGCCCGGCGCGGAACTGGTCGCTGCGCGGCGGAGGGGAGTTCCCGAGTCGCCGCACCCGAATTCCACCGCCCGGGGAACCAGCGAGACCCCGCAGACGACCAGTAGGACTGGGGGCGGTGCGGCCGGTGGGCCGGCCTGATCGATCCGCCACCGCGCGCACGGTAGCGCCTCCCTCCTCGCCGCCGCCGCTCGACGACATGCCCCACGTCCGGAAGGGCTCGATCATGACCCTGACCCGCACCACGGTCCCCACGGCGGCGACAGCAGCCCCGTGCGCACATCCGGCCGGGAGGTGAGGACCATGTCCGACCCCAACGCCGTGGTCCCGCCGGTCCACGAGCACATCACCGACGCCGTCAAGGCTCCTTCCCTGATCCGGCTGTCGCCGAACACCGTGCTGGTCCGCTTCGAGACTTTGAAGGTGTACGCCGCGCTCGGTGCGGTGCGCCACCTGCTCGACTCCGGAGTCTTGCGCCCCGGACAGGTTCTCGTCGACAGCTCCAGCGGCATCTACGCGCTCGCCCTGGCGATGGCCTGCCACCGCTACGGCCTGCGCTGCCACATCGTCGCCTCCACCACCGTCAACGACGCCATGCGCGCCCAGCTGGAGATCCTCGGCGTCACCGTGGACCAGATGCCGCCCTCCGACGACCTGCGGCTGGACCAGAACCGCCGGGTCGCCCGCGTCCGGGAACTGCTCGCCCACCACCCCGACATGCACTGGATGCGCCAGTACCACGACCCGGTGCACCACCTCGGCTACACCGAACTGGCCGACCTGCTGCGCCGCGCGCTACCCGGCGAAGCGCTGACCGTGGTGGGCAGCGTCGGCACCGGCGCCTCCACCGGTGGGCTCACCCGCGCTCTGCGCGCACGCGACCCGCTGACGCGGCTGGTGGGCGTGCAGCCCTTCGGCAGCGTCACCTTCGGCAGCGAGCGCTTCACCGACCCCGACGCCATCATCGCGGGCATCGGCAGCGCCATCCGCTTCGACAACGTCCACCACCACCTCTACGACCGCATCCACTGGCTGGACTTCCAGCACGCCATGGCCGCCACGATCGGCTTGATGCGCGACCACGCGGTGTTCGCCGGCCTGTCCACGGGCGCGGCCCACCTGGTCGCCACCTGGGAAGCCGCCCGGCACCCCGACCGCACCCACGTGGTCATCGGAGCGGACACCGGCCACCGCTACACCGAGCGCGTCTTCACCCGCCACCGCGAGGCCCTCGACCCCGCCACCCTCGCGCCGGTGGAGATCGGCTCGCTGGACCAGTTGACCCCGCCGTGGTCCGCGATCGACTGGGCACGCCGGTCGTACGGACCGGTCCTGCCCGTGCAGGAACGCCCCCGGGAACTCAGGAAGGACCCCGTGCCGTGACCATCGTGCTGCTGGAAGCCCTCACCTTCGGCCTCGGTCGCCTCGCCGACGCCGCCCGCACCGCCGGGCACGACCTGGTGCTGCTCACCGGTGACCGCTCGATCTACCGCCACGAACTGTCCCGCTGCGGCGACCGCGTACGTGTCGTGGACATCGACACCACCGACGTCACAGCCTGCGAACGGGCCATGCGCGAGCTGCCCGAGCTCGCCGGGCTGATCAGCTCCACCGACACCTGGGCACTGCCCGGCGCGGACCTGGCCGCCCGCCTGGGCCTGCCCGGACCGGCACCGGCCGCGGTCCGCGTGCTGCGGGACAAGGCTGCCGTCCGATCCCGGTTGCACGCACACGGCCTCAGCCGCTCCGGACCGCTCGACCCCGCCACAGCGCAGGACTTCCCGCTGGTGGTCAAGGACTCCGCGGGCACCTCCTCCCGGGCGGTCTGGGTGTGCCGCACCCCCGCAGAGCGCGACGCCGCCCTCCGCGAAGCCGCCGACACCCCGCTCAAGGGCGTCCTGACCGCCGAACCGTACTTCGAAGGCCCCCTCTACAGCGCCGAGACCATCTCCTGGCGGGGCGAGACCCGACTGCTGGGCGTGCTCAGCCGCGTGCTGTCCCCCGAACCCGCGCGCCGCGAGGAGGCGTCCGCGTTCCCGGTCGTCCTCCCCGAGGCCGACCTCGCCGAGCTGGACGACTGGATCGGCCGCGTGCTCAAGGCCGCCGGGCACGAGAGCGGCTTCGCGCACACCGAGTTCGTCCTCACCACCGCCGGCCCCGAGGTGGTCGAGATCAACGCCCGCATCGGCGGCGCCCTCGTCGGCGAAGCCCTCTGCCGGGCACTGGGCACCAACGCCTACGACGCGATGGTCCAGATCGCCTTGGGCCGACGACCCGAGCTGCTCGACGGCGCGACCGGCGGCGGCCCGGCGACCGGGTTCGTGGCGCTCTACCCCCGTCAGGCAGGGGTGCTGGAGGGCTGGACCGGGCTCGACCGCCTGTCCGGACTGCCCGGCAACCCCGAGTGGTACCCGACCGCGGATCCCGGCGACCTGCTGGAACACCTGACCGACCAGCGCTCCTGCACCGGCATCGTGCTCGCCGAGGGTCCCACCGCCGAACTCGCCCTGCACCGCGCCCAGGCCGCCGCGGGCGGCGTCATCCCCCTGGTCCGGGTGCACGGCTGACAGCGTCGAGGCCGGGTTGACCGCGCGAACGCCGAGCTCGCCGCGGGCTTCGGCCCGGGTGGCCGGGAGATGGGCGGCTTGGCGGTGGCTACCCGGGTCGCACCGGGAACGATCCGCTACGGGAGCACCGAATGCCCCGACGACCGCGGTGGCTGGTGGCCGGGAGGGCCCGGGCCGGCCGGGCGAAGGGGTGCCCGGCCGGCCCGGGTGATCGCGGCGGTGTGCGACGCCGGGGCGGTGGAAGTGGACCAGCCCCGGCGTGTCCGTGGGGTCAGGCGGCTCGTCGGTGGTGGGCGGTGGGTCGCAGGTGACGCGGTTTCCCGTGACGCCCGTCAGGGCTCGGGGTGGCCTGGTCACCGCCGTGGTCGCGGTGGTGGAGGTCGTCGTGCTCGTGCTTGACGGGCGTGCCCGGAGTCGGCTCCCGGTGGGCTCGGGCGACGAGGTAGAGCAGGATCAGACCGGCCACCAGGGGCAGGTGGGAGACGACTCGGGTGGGGGTCGCGGTGCCGCCGAGCAAGTCGCTGACGGAGAAGACCAGCAGCACGGCGACGAATCCGCCCAGGGTCGGCAGCAGCCCGGCGGCGCGGTGCGCGTTCACGGCGGCGACCAGCAGGCCGATGCCCAGCGCGAGGTTCCACGCCGCGCCCTCGTTGAACAGGTGGGTGGAGATCCCGTGCCCGCCGGTGGCACCGGAGAGCAGCTGGGCCAGGGCGAGCCACAGCTGGACGATGGCGACCGCGGCCAGGGCCAGGCGTGGGGTCAGGGCGGTGTGGCGGGGTGGGGCGGCGGCCAGCACAGCCTCGACCAGGTCCGGCTCCGGCCCGACTGGTCGGACTCGGATGGCCCTGGTCAGGGCCTGTGCGCTCGCCTGCCAGCGGGTGCAGGCGGTGCACTGTGCCAGATGCGCGTCCGTCTCGGCGGTGGGTACGGGCTCGGCCTCGCCGTCCAGGCGGGCCGAGAGCGCTTCACGGCAGGATTGGCAGTCCACACACCACTAGTCGCTCCATTCGGCTCACGAGTTCCCGACACCGTGTGGTTACGATCCGGAATCGTGAAAGCTTTCGACGACGAGGTGACGCGCTGGGCTCTCGACGCGCGCTCCGGTGACCGGGACGCCCTGGAGCGCTTCGTCCGCGCCACCCAGCGGGACGTGTGGCGCTTCGTCGCCCACCTGGCCGACGTCGAACTGGCCGACGACCTCGCGCAGGAGACCTACGCCCGCGCCCTGCCCAGCCTGCGGCGCTTCGCCGGTCGCTCCTCGGCCCGCACGTGGCTGCTGGTCATCGCCCGCCGCGTCGTGGTCGACCAGATCCGCATGGCCCAGTCCCGCCCCCGGCTGTCCTCGGGCGCGGACTGGGCGCAGGAGGCCGACCGCAAGGCGGTCGACACCGGCTTCGAGGACGCCGTCGAGCTCAACATGCTGCTCGACGCCCTGGACCCGGACCGCCGTGAAGCCCTCGTGCTCACCCAGGTCCTGGGCCTGCCCTACGCCGAAGCCGCCGAGGTCGCCGGCTGCCCGGTAGGCACCATCCGCTCCCGCGTCGCCCGTGCCCGCGACGACCTGCTCCGCGCCACGGGTGACGGGGTCACAGAAGTGGGATGATCTTCCACGCCACCGACGGGCCGATCTTCCGGGCACCGTCGGGAACTGATCCGGTCGGGTGAACGACCTCCGGTCGGGCGCATTGTGCGCTCTCGACGGGAGAGGGTGTTCGTGACCGCGTTGTCCGTGCTGCTCAAGGGCGCGCACTGCCGTTGGACGTCGGGGTCGGGGCTGCCGGCGGTGTCCGCGCGGTGCGGCGGGTCGCGCACGCCTGACGCGGTGGTGGCGTCCAGCGCCACGCCGTCCAAGGCGACCGCACGCAGGCTGACGTGTCGCGTTCGGACGATGAGGAGTGGTCGCCGATCATCCGGAACACGGTGGCAGGGCGAGCACGTGGGGGGTCTCGCGCATTCCATCAGCGTCAAAGGCGGTCTCGACGTCGAACCCGGGTAACACCGGGGGTCCACCGCGGGCACCATCACAGCAGGCTCGTCCAGTAGTCCCAGAAGGCGTGCAGCACCAGGCTCGCGATCAGCGCGTACCAGAACGCCAGGACGGCGCTGTGCAGGCGGCGCAGCGGTGCGAGCGCGGGCCAGGTGTCCAAAGTGGTGTACCAGAACAGCGGGATGGTGACGATCCACACGACCAGGCAGTAGGGGCACAGGGCGTGGATGTCGTACAGGCTCGCGACGATCAGCCAGTGCACGAACACGAACCCGAACGCGGTGCCGGCGTTGAGCGCGATCCGGTACCAGCGCGGTGGGTCGAAGCCCGCCAGCACCGCGACGCCCGTGGTGACCACGACGGCGAACGCCGCGATGCCGATCAGCGGGTTGGGGAAGCCGAACGCGGCGGCCTGCGGGCTGTCCATGACCGACCCGCAGGAGACGACCGGGTTGAGCGAGCAGGTGGGAATGTAGGCCGGGTCGCGCAGCTTGGCGATCTTCTCCAGCGTCAGCGCCGCCGCGGCGGCCAGGCCGAGACCGCCACCGACGACGTAGAGCCAGGCGAGTCGGCGGCTCATCCGGCCAGCGCCGCGTCGATCCTCGCCCGCAGCTCGCGGTCGATGTCGGCGACGGTGCGCCCGGTGGGCTGGAACCTCTCGCCGTCGAGGAAGAACGTCGGCGTGCTGTTCACCCCGGCCTCCGTCCCGTCCGTGACGTCCCGGTCGATGATCGACTGGACCTCCTGCGAGGCCATGTCGGTGCGGAAGCGCTCCAGGTCCAGGCCGGCGGCGGTGGCGTACTCCTCGAACTCCGCGGTCGCGCGGCGGACGTCGGAGCTGGTGGATTGCCCCTCCACGGCCCACTGGTCGAAGTTGTCGTAGAGGGCGTGGTACATCTCGGCGTACTTGCCCTGCTTGCCGGCGGCCTCGGCGGCCCGCGCGGCGGGCACCGCGAGCGGGTGCATCTCCAGCGGGAAGTTGCGAGCCACGAACGTGATGCGTCCCCGGTAGTCCTGCTCCAGCTTCTTGGTGATGTTGGTGTAGTACGAGGAGCAGGCCGGGCACTGGAAGTCCAGGAACTCCACCAGCGTGACCTTGTCACCCTCCACCTTGGACAGGGTGTGCGCGCCCGCTGGGAACAGCGCCGCGTTCGACGCGGTGCCGTCCTCGTCGGACCGGTTGAACACCAGCACCCCGCCGATCACCAGGACCGCGACGAGGACCACGGCTCCGGTGAGGATGACGTTGAGGGACGGACCGCGCCGGGCGGCCAAGATGTTGCGGTTTTTCTGACGGCTTGTGCGTGACATCGAACACGTCGCTTCTGATCGGGGACGGCTTCTCGTCCAGTTAGTCGGATGACGATCGGAGTAGTTCCGCCGAACTCCGCGTCTCCTTCGCCCGACTGGTGCAGTCGTGAGGGTTGACAGGGCCTCCGTGCTCGCGGCGGGCATCGCGGTGTCGTGCGTCACGTTCGTCGTGGCGGCGGCGGGTGACGTGCACGGGGTGCTCGGCGACACCGATCCCGGGCGGGTGGCGTCGTGGTTGTTCGGCTTGGTCCGGTTCACCGCCGAGGCGGGGGCGGTGGTGGCGGTCGGTGCGCTGGCCTTCGTCGTGTTCGTCGTGCCGGCAGGGACCGGGCGAGGACTGGCCGCCGACGCCTGCGCCGCGGTCCGGGTCGCGGCCGGTGCGGCGACCGCGTGGGCGGTGGCCTCGGTGGTGGCGGTGCCGTTGGCGGCCGGGCGCGGCGGACCGGGAGCGGGTGCTGCGGTGGTGGGCCTCGTGACGGCCGGCATCGGCCCGAACGAGCTCGCGACCGCGGCCATCCGGATCGCCGCCCGGCTCGGCCGGCTCAATGAGGCCGCCATGCTCGCCAGGACCACCGCCGTGCCCGATACCCGCGCCGTGCACCACCGCGCACGCCACTACCTCGCCGCGGCGCACGCGCTGGCCGTGCGCGGCGACGGTGGTGATGCCGTGTTCGCCCTGCTCGAAGTCGAAGCGGCGGGCCCGGAGGACATCCGCTACGCCTGGCTGGCCCAGCGCACGCTGCAACAGCTGGTCCGGCGTGGCAACCGCCTGATCCGCACGGACCTCGACCGACTGGCGACCTTGGCCGGGCTCGCCTGCATCTCGCCGCCGGTGCCGGGGTCGTGACGATCCCGCCGTGGAGTCCGCGAGCCACCTGCCCACCCGGCCTCGTGCAACTCGGTCGACCGACGGCAACACCGGGTGGTACACCGTGAGCCGGCACGAAGCCCCGGAGAGGGCCTCCTCCGCACGACGACCAACGTCGACGCGGACGGACCGCGCGCCGCCGACCGACGAAGGAGTGAAGCCGTGCGGCACCTCACCTCCCGTTACGCCGCCCACCGGGCGCAACGGGGGAACACCGGCATGACCGACACCACCCCGGCCAACGTCGGTCTCGACGACCTTACGACCACGACCCCGGTTCTCCCCGCGCGGCACGACGTGCCCGAGGGCGTCGACTGCCGCGGTCGCACTCAACCCTGAACGGCGGAACATCGATGCAGGACCACCCGGCCGGCGCCGCGGAACGAATCGCTCCAGCCAACGACGTCGAGCTCTGCTACGAGACCTTCGGCGACGAGCGGCGGCCCGTGCTGCTGCTGATCATGGGCCTGGGGTTCCAGCTCGTGCACTGGCCCGACGAGTTCTGCCGACGGCTCGCCGAGCGCGGCTTCCACGTCGTTCGCTTCGACAACCGCGACGCCGGCCGCTCCACGCACCTGCCCGAGGCCGAGTACGCGCTGGCCGACATGGCCGCCGACACCGTCGGGCTCCTCGACGCGCTCGGCGTCGAGCGCGCCCACGTGGTGGGAGCGTCGATGGGTGGGATGATCGCCCAGGTCATGGCCGCGCTCCACCCGTCACGCGTGCTCAGCCTCGCCTCGCTCATGTCCACCACCGGCCGCCGCGGCAAGGGTCGCACCTCCGCGCGCCTGCTGCGCCACCTGTTCTCCCGGCCCGCCCGCACCGAACAGCAGGCCGTCGAGCGGCGCGTGCGGCTGTTCCGGGACATCGGCTCCCCCGGCTTCGAACAGGACGTCGACGAGATCAGGCGGGCGACCGCGCTCTCGTTCCGCCGCGACCCCGACCACCGCGCGGGTCGACGCCGGCAGTACCGGGCGGTGCGCGCGGCGGGCGATCGAACCGACCAGCTCGCACTGATCACGGCTCCGACCGTCGTCATCCACGGGACGGCGGACCGCATGTGCCACCACTCCGGCGGCGAGGCGACCGCGGCCGCGATCAGCGGTGCGCGGCTCGTGCTCGTCCCCGGCTTGGGGCACGACCTCCCGCCCGGCGCGTGGCCCACCATCATCGACGCGATCGTCGACAACGCCCACCGCGCCCGGTCCTGACCGACCAGGCGCGGCGGCGCAGCTCGGTCCTCGGACAGGTACTCGAAGTTGCGCCCTCACAGCGGTGAGCGCTTGGTGGTCATGCCGGGGGCGAGCAGGAGGTCCACCCCCAGCGCGGTGTCCCACGTCGAACCGAGCGCCACCGCAGGCGGGCAGCACACGCGCACCATGCGCACGGCCCACGGGTTCGATGATCACATCAGCCTCGTGGGCGTGTACGACGTTGATCTCGACCACCGGGCGGTGGTATAAGGGTTTCGGTGCGATTCCAAGGTGCGGTGGTGAGAGCCCACCGGTTCCGCCGGTCACGGTGGGACGACTCGGTGCGATTCCGAGGCCACGCGGTGAGACCCCGCCTCTGCTCGGGCCCGTTGGCGCGGCCCCTGTTCCCGCACGCGGTGAGGACCGACCTCCCGCGGTCGAGAGGCGGAGTCACATGTACACCGGACACATCCACGAGGTCGGCACGGTGCTGGCCGTCGACCGGGCGGACATCGCGGTCAGCGCGCCCCGCACGGCCACCGTCGCACCCGGTTCGATCTGCCTCAACGGCGTCGGGCTCACCGTCGTCCACGACGAGCGGGCCCCGGGCGTCCTGGCCGCGGTGCTGTCGCCGGAGACCCGGCGGAGGTCCACACTGGACTCGATCGCGCCCGGCGCGCGGGTCAACGTGGAGCCGCCGCTGGCGCTGGGCGACCGGGTGGGCGGTCACCTGGTGCAGGGCAACGTGGACGCGGTGGGCAAGGTCGTCCGGGTCGATGACGAGACGACCGCCAGGAGGTTGTGGATCAAGCCGCCGGAGCGGTTCCTCCCGCTGGTCGTCCCGAAAGGACAGATCGCCGTCGACGGGGTCAGCCTGACCGTCGCCGACGTGTCCCGCGACCGCTTCTCCGTGGCACTGGTCCCCGTCACGGTGGAGAACACCACGCTCGGCGACCTGGCGGCCGGTGATCGCGTGAACCTGGAACCCGACCTCGTCACCCGCCTGGCGCGGCGCTGGCCCGCCGACCCCGGACGTGCGGTGACCGAAGCGGTCGCGGCGCTGCCGTGGGCGGGACGCCGCTCGGGTGCTCGCGGTGTGCAGGAGGCCGTCGCGCAGCTCGCCGCCGGCGGTGCGGTGGTGGTGTGGGACCCCGACCTGGAGGGTGAGGGCGACGTGGTGTTCGCGGGGGCGAACCTGCGCCCGGAGGCGTTCACCTTCCTGCTCACCCGGGTCTGCGGTCACCCGACGGTGCCGTGCGCGCCCGAGGTCCTGGAGCGGCTGGAGATCGGTCCCATCCCCGGACCGGGCGACCGGCACGGCACCCGCGCGCACGTCCCGGTGGACCTGGCCGCCAGCACCGGCACCGGGGTGTCCGCGGCCGAGCGCGCGGCCACCGTCCGCCGCCTCGCCGACCCGCGCGCTGTTCCGGGCGACTTCATCGGGCCGGGCCACGTCTTCCCGCTCGCCGCGCGTCCGGGAGGGCTCGCCGAGCGCGGTGGCCACACCGAGTCCACCGTCGCCCTGTGCGTGGCGGCCGGTCTGCCCCCGGTCGGGGTGTGCTGCGAGGTCATGAACCCCGACGGGACCATGGCGAGGGCCGCCGACCTGGAAGTCGCCGCGCTGCGCTGGGGTCTGCCGCTGGTCGACGTGGACGACCTCCGGAAGTACCTGTGAGCACGGCAGGACGCGACCTGTACGACGACGACCGGTTCTTCGAGGGGTACCGCCTGCTGCGGGGTTCGGCCACCGCGATCAACGACGCCGTCGAGGTCCCCGCGCTGGCACGGGTGCTGCCTCCCGTGGCGGGAGCGGCGGTCGTCGACCTGGGCTGCGGAACCGGCGCCCTCGCACGCCGGCTGGCCGACGCGGGAGCGGCGGACGTCCTGGCGGTGGACTCGTCCCGGCGGATGTTGGCGCTGTCCACCCCGCACCCGCGGGTCCGCCTGCTGCGCGCCGACCTGGACGAACTCGTGCTACCCGCGTCCTCGGCGGACCTGGTCGTCAGCAGCCTCGCCCTGCACTACGTCGCCGACTACCCGGGATTGGTGCGGCGCGTCGCACGGTGGCTGCGGCCGGGCGGGCGGTTCGCCTTCTCGGTCGAGCACCCCGTCTGCACCGCGGCCGACCCCATGACCGGGTGGTTGCGCACGGAGCACGGCACGGTGTGGCCGGTCGACGACTACGCGGCGGAAGGCCCGCGGACCCAGCACTGGATCGTCGAGGGCGTGCGCAAGCACCACCGGCGGCTGACCACGCTGATCGGTGCGCTCCTCGCCGCCGGCCTGGAGCTGACCGCCATCGACGAGCCGGTGCCGGACGTCGTGACGCACCCCGGGCTGGCCGAGCACCTCCGGCGACCACCGGTGCTGGTGCTGGCCGCCCGCCGCGGCGACCGCGCCGGGTGAACGCCGGACGTGCACCGGCTCTCGTCGGATCACCGCCGCCGCTTCCCCGTTCCCGTTGAGAAGGCGATCCAGGAGAAGCGGTGCCGACGAACCGTTCGGCGCAGGGGTTGGGGGTTGGTCAGAATCGGTAGCGGAGTATGCGGGCGCCCTGCCGGGACAGTGCGGTGCTGTGGCTCATGAGGCGGGTGGCCGCGCGCAGTGGCCGGGGGAAGTCGGCGACTTCCGGGGCGCGGGCGAGCAGCTGCTCTTCGACCAATGTCAGGCGCGCGTTCCAGGTCTCGGGATCGTGCGGGTCGTCGAAGCCCTGGGCGGCGGTGATGCCGATGGCCTTGATCGTCGGGTGGTACTTCATCGACCAGGCGGCGAACCGGGTGTAGCCGTTGATGGCGAGTTCGCCGGTGGTGAGGTGCGCGGTCAACTGCCGGGTCATCCGCTGGAAGGCGTCGCCGGGCAGGAACGGCAGCAGGCCCTCGGCGACGATCATGGTCGGCCGGTCGCGGGGCAGCGGGGCGAGCCAGCCCGGTGTGGTCAGGTCGGCGCCGATGCACAGCGACCGGTCCGGGAGGAACCGGCGCCGCAGGTCGACGACATCGGGGAAGTCGACGTCGTACCAGTCGACGCCGGCGGGAGGGTCGCAGCGCAGGACGCGCGTGTCGAGTCCGCAGCCGAGATCGAGCACCACGGCGTCGGGGTGGCGGGCCACGAACGCCCGGACCGCCTCGTCGAGCTTCTTGGCGCGCAGGGCGGTGCCGCAGACGAGGCTGGGCTTGAGCTCGAGCTTGGCGAAGTCGTAGTCGATCGCGTCGGCGATGTCGGCGGAGTGCGTGTCGCCGAGGATCGGGTGGGGAAGCCTGGCGTCCAGGGCCCTCGCGTAGAGGGTGAGCAGCAGGGTTTCCCGAAGCGGATCCAGGTCCACTCGCAGGCGTTGCACGAGAACTCCTCACTTCTGCGGGGGATTGCGGGCGGCGATGTCGCGCAGCCAGGTCACGGACTGTCGGGCGGCGCGGATGCGTTCGGTGTGGGTTCCGCTGCCGCCGGCGAGTCTCATGCCCTCCTCGGCGATGTCGCCGAAGGCGCCCAGGCCGTCGAGCTTGCGCTGGATCACCTTGTGCCAGGCATCGTCCTCGATGCGGTAGTAGGTGGTGCGGTCACCCGGCACGCGAACCTTGCGGACCAGCCCGATGGCGGCGAGGAAACGCATGTTCGAGGTGAGCGAGGCACGGCTGGCCCGGATCGTCTCGGCGATCTGGCCCGCGGACCGCTCGGGCGGGTCGCAGATCATCAGCAGGCCCAGGATGCGTCCGGTGATCGGCGGGAGTGCCCATTCCTCCACGCAGAACGTGGCCACCCGCTCGACCCACCGCAGAACCTCGTCCTGGTTGTCCTGACCGGGCACAGCGCTCCTCCTGGTTGATCTGTGGGGGCGTCACCGCGCCACGGCGGCCACCGACTCGCGGGTCGGCGCCGGGGTGGCGGTGGCGAGCCGGGTCTTGTGCGGGTAGCGGTCGAACCAGTCCACGACCGGCGCCACCGCCTCCTGCTCGAAACGCGAAGTCACTCCCCCACCTCCATGCGCGTTGGAGATGATGATGCTAGCTTCGACTGAATTGACTGGCATGTCAACCAAGACCGTGTGTCACGTGCCCTTGAGCGCCGACAGAACCGTTGATCCCGACGTTCGGGGCGCGTCCGCACGGCTCCGGCGGACGACCGGACGGCGTCCACCGCGATCGGCTGCGCACTGACCAGCGGGCGCGGGTGGCGGCGGTTGTCCGGTGTGATGATCAGTGCGTCACCACCTGTACGCCCACATACGCCTCGGGTGGGCACCCACTGGCAGTCTGGCCAGGGCGGTGGTTCGCAGTGACCACGGAGTGCAACAGGGCGTCATGTCACTCGTAGATGCCTATCGCCCCGCCGAGAGCTGCAACGCCTCCACACGCGAGAGTCTTCACTGCACTCAGGCTTGAGGTTGTACAGGGGAAGCCCAACCGCTCACCTTCGGCTGGCTGCACCGCTACAGCACCCGGCGACGCCCCTCACCGGCCGGCCGGAGGCCCCGATCGACGACGGGGACCGTCTCACCCCGACACCCCTGCGGTGACCCACCGCATGACCCCTTTCGGACGTCCGGGGTGAAGCCGCACCCGTCGCCGAACCGACTGGACGTGTACTGCGGCATGAACGGATGGTCGAGGGACGCCGAATCGGGAAGCCCGCAATTGTGCGTTGCGAATGCGGGCGGAACCGCGTTCTCGTGGGCGAAGCGGTCGCCGGGTGGCCGGCGTACGTGGGGTGGGTGTGCGGTGGACGCTGATCGTGACGAGGGTGCGGGCGCGGTGGACCAGAGCGCGATGGCCTCGGGGAGATCGCTCGTGCTCCAGGCGGGCGGGGACATCGTGGTGGGTGGTCCCCTGCTGGCCGGGGCCGGTGGATCGGTTCCGGTGCCTCCCCCGGTGCCCGGCTTGGTGTTGGGTCGCGCCGGTGAGATCGCGGCGGTGGTGCGGGGGTGGTGTTCGGATCGATGGGTGGCGGTCACGGGTGGGCCGGGGATCGGGAAGTCGACCCTGCTGGCCGCCGCGCTGGACGATCCGGCGGTGGTGAAGACCTTCGGGACGCGCAGGTTCGTGGTGTCCTGCGAGGGCGTCGAGTCGGCCGACGCGGTGATGGACAAGACCGCCCTGGTCCTGGGGGTTGCGCTGGGCGAGCACGTGCGCAACCGCGTGCTCGGCTTCCTGGCAGCGGGGCCGGCGGTGGTGGTGTGGGACAACTTCGAGACCCTGACCGACACCGACCCGACGGGTGCGGGGGAGCTCCTCGCCCAACTGCGCGGGGTGCGGACAGCGGTGGTGGGGGTCGGGTCGCGCGGTGCGCTGCCCACCGAGGTCGTCCCGGCGGTGAAGGTGCGGCTGGGGCCGTTATCGGCACCGGTGGCGGTGGAGTTGTTCCTGGCAGTGGCCGGTGGGCACCTGCACCGGGATCCGCACCTGGCGGACCTGGTGGCGGGACTGGACGGGGTTCCGCTGGCGATCACACTGCTGGCCGGCCTCGCCGACACCAGTGGCACCCTTGACATGCTGACCGCGGCGTGGCGGGCCAAGCACACCGACTTGCTCCACCGCGACGTCGGCGCCCACCGCACCTCCAGCCTGCCCGTCTCGATCGAGCTGTCCTGGGACCGGCTGGGGCCCGACGCGCGCACCGCCCTGTCCGCCGCCGCGTTGCTGCCCGACGGCTGGCCTCGGGACCGACCGGGGCTCTACCTGCCCGACGTCATGGCGGCGGGTCTGGTGGAACTTGACCACCGCACCCTGCTCCACCACGACGAGCACCGCCACCGCTGCCTCGCGCCACTGCGCGAGCACATCCGCGCCCATCACCCCGCCGGCCCGGATACCCTGCGCCTGCTCCTGCCACCCGCGCGACGGCTCACCACCCGAGCCGCGCGGATCGGACTGGCCGACGGCGCACAGGCGGTCGCGGAGATGGTGCCGGAGTTCGGCAACTTAGCGGCCCTGCTCCACGCGGCCGTGCCCTCGATCCCCGACTACGCCGGCCTCGTGCCGGACCTGCTCGACTTCCAGCGGTTCACCGGGCTCGGCGACCACCGACTCGGCCACCACGCCCTTGCCCACACCACCGACCCCGCACTGCGGGCCGGCATCACCCAGGCCCTCGCACAACTGCACTTCACCCGCGGCGACCACGCACGCGCCCGCGCCTCGTATGACGAGACCTTGCCGCTGTTCAGGGAGGTGGGCGACGTGGCGGGTGAAGCCGGCACCCTCAAGGGCCTCGGCAACATCGCGTTCATCGAATCCGACGACACCACCGCACGCACCTTCTACAACCAGGCACTGCCACTGTTCAGGCGGGTGGGCGACGTGCCGGGCGAGGCCGGCACCCTGCAAGACCTGGGTCGGATCGCGTTCCGCAGGTCGGACAACGACACCGCCCGCGCGCTTTACCACCAGGCACTGCCCTTGTACCGGCAGGTCGGCTCGGTGCTCGGCGAAGCCAACACCCTCAAAGACCTGGGCAACATCGCGTTCATCGAATCCGACGACACCACCGCACGCACCTTCTACGACCAGGCACTGCAGCTGTACCGGCGGGTCGGCTCGGTGCTGGGCGAAGCCAATACCTTGAGCCTGCTCGGGAACGTCGTGTCCCACGAGTCGAAAGACACCGCCCGCACCTTCCACCACCAAGCACTGCGGCTGTACCGGCAGGTCGGCTCGGTGCTCGGCGAAGCCAACACCCTGAGCCGGCTCGGCGACATCGCGTTCGACGAGTCGGACGACGCCACCGCCCACACCTTCCACCACCAAGCGCTGCCGCTGTTCAAGCAGGTGGGCGACGTGCTGGGCGAAGCCAACACCCTGAACGGCCTGGGCCGGATCGCGTCCCGCAGGTCGGACGACGCCGCCGCCCGCGCATTCCACAACCAGGCGTTGCAGCTGTACGAGGCCATCAACGACCGCTACTCCCAAGCTTGGACCCACTCCCATCTCACCCACGTCACCACCGACGAACAACGCGCCCACCATCTCCACGCCATGAATCACATCGCGACCCAACTCGACGTGCCCGGACTCCACGAACAGCTCCGGGACTCCGTCTCGGGCGCCTGAACGCCGGCACCTCGCCGTTCGCCGTCCGCGGCATGTGAGCGCATGGGGCCGCCGCAGGCTGTTCGGCCGAATGCCGCGCCCGCTGAGACCTCCACGGCCACAACAGCGCGACAACCGCCGCGCAACCACGTGGCCGGAAGCTGGTGCTGCTCAGCCGAAACACTCCCTCGAAAGGGGCGGACAATGTTCGCACGGGGCACCGGACGCGCTCTGCTCATGACCGGCCTGGTCGTCGCGGCGACCCTCGCCGGGGCCACCCAGGCGGGTGCCAGCCCGTACGGCGGTTTCACCGCGACCTGCTCGTCGGCGGCGGACGCCAGCGAGAGGTTCTGGACCAACATGTCGTGGGACACCTTCAAAAGCAAAGACGCGGGATACTTCGCCGACGGGCTGCGCATCACGCAGCTGGACATCGAGGGCAACGACGTGACCGCGACGTGGCAGCCGGGATCGGGCGCCCAGCGGGTGCACTGGGGCCTGTCGACCGACCAGTTGGAGTCGCTGGACGCGACGTACTTCAGCCAGGGCCTGCGGCTGGTCGACCTGGACTACGACGGCGACTGGGCCGCGGTGTGGCGCCCCGGCTCCGGTGCGCAGTACTGGCGCTCGGGCATCCCGTCCTGGACCGACTTCAAGAACCAGAACCAGGTCTACTTCGACCAGGGCCTGCGACTGGTCGACGTGGTCATCACCGCCGACGACGACATCACCGGCGTGTGGCGCGCGGATCAGGGCACGGCCGGGCAGCTGTGGACGTCGGGCCTCCTCGGCAGCGGCGTGGACTCGAACAACGAGAGCCAGTTCGACCGGCTCAACCGGGCGCGCAAGGAGGCCGGCTGGGAGCTCCAGATCGTCCGCACCCATCCGCACGACTCGTACGTGATGGGCGTGTGGCGGTACCGGGGCGGTTCGTTCCAGCAGAGCACGAACCTGTACCAGACGACCACGGCCCTGGCGAACATGCGGATCTACTGCCAGGAGCGCGGCATGCGCCTGGTGTCGGTCGACGTGAAGTAGACCCTCTCGCACAGCGCGGCCCGGGCACACCGCCCGGGCCGCTCCGTTCCTCCCTCTCGCGGATCGATCCACGCGGCGAACCTTGTACGCTGCGAGACGACGGGGCGGGAAGAGGTTCGATGGTGGCTGGCGTCGAGGGCTCATCGGGCTCTGCGGGGGAGATCAGGATCCTCGGTCAGGTCGAGGCCACCGGCCCGCTCGGTGTCGCGAACCTCGTCGGCACCAGACGACGCGCGCTGCTCGGGGTGCTGGCGCTGCGGGCCGGCTCGGTGGTGCCGATCGCCGGGCTGATCGACGTGTTGTGGGGCGAGGACCCGCCGCGCACCGCGCTGCGGACCCTGCACAGCCACGTGGCTCGGGTGCGCCAGGCGCTGGGCGCGTGCGGCCTGCCCGACGTGCTGCGCACCAGGGAACCCGGCTACGTGCTGGCGGTGGCACCGGAAACCGTGGACGCGCACCGGTTCGAGCGCACCGTCCGGTCGGCGCGCGAGCAGCTGTCCACCGCACCGACCGACGAGGCCGTCGCCAGGCTGCGGCAGGCCCTGGCGCTGTGGCGCGGCGAGGTCCTCTCCGACGCGGAGGTGACCGGTTGGGGCTTGGCCGAAGCCGACCGGCTACGCGAGGTGCGGCTGGCCGCCGTCGAGGACGTGTGGGACGCCGAGCTGCGACTGGGCCGCCACCGCACCGCCGTCGGGGAGCTGGAGCGCCTCCTGGTGCACCACCCCGAGCGGGAGCGGCTGGTGGAGCTTCACATGCTCGCGCTGTACCGGTGCGGGCGGCACACCGAAGCGCTGCACGCCTACCAGCGGTTGGGCGGCCGGCTGGCCGAGGAGCTGGGGCTGGACCCGGGTCCGGCGCTGGCCGGGCTCTACGCCGCGATCCTGCGCCGAGACCCCGCGCTCGACCTGCCCGTCCCGGCCAACGGCGCCGTGCGCGTGACGGCCGCGCAGCCCAGGCCCGCCCAGCTACCGGCCAAGCCGGGACACTTCGCCGGGCGTGACGCGGAGTTGGCCGCGCTGGACCTCGTGCTGGCGGAGCACGCGGACGACCTGCCCGTCGTGGTGATCTCCGGTGCGGCGGGGATGGGCAAGACGGCGCTGGCCGTGCAGTGGGCGCACCGGGTCGCCGACCGGTTCCCCGACGGGCACCTGTTCCTCGACCTGCGCGGGCACGACTCCGGGCGCGCGATGACGCCCGAGCAGGCACTCCCCCACCTGCTGCGGAGCCTGGGCGTGCCGGACGACCGCGTGCCGGCCGAGGTGTTCGAGCGGGCCGCGCTCTACCGGTCGCTGCTGCACGGCAAGCGGGTGCTGGTGCTGCTGGACGACTGCCGGGCCACCGAGGACGTGCTTCCACTGCTGCCGGGCACCTCGACGAGCATCGTGGTGCTGACCAGCCGCACGTCGCTGCCCGCGCTGACCACCCGGCACGCCGCGCACGTCACGCACCTGGACGCGCTCGGTCCCGCCGAGGCGCGGCTGCTGCTGGAGACCGTCCTGGGCGCCGAACGGGTGCGCCGCGAGGCGGGTGCGGTGACCGAGCTGGCGGAGCTGTGCGGGCGGATGCCGCTGGCGCTGCGGATCGCGGCGGCCAAGCTGGCGGGGCAGCCGGCCGGCGCGGTGGGGTCGCTGGTGGCCGAGCTGGCCGGGGCCGACCGGCTCGACGTGCTGTCGGTCGAGGGCGACTCGCACAGCGTGCGCGCGGTGTTCGCCAGCACCTACCGGTCGCTCAGCGCGCCGGCCGCGCGCGCCTTCCGGCTGCTCGGGCTGCACCCCGGTCCGGTGTTCGGCACGGGGCTGGCCGCCGCGGTGTGCGCGGTGCCGCTCGCGGACGCGCGGCGCGCGATCGAGGAGCTGCGCACCGCGCACCTGGTCACCCGGCAGGACGGCGACCGGTACCGGTTCCACGACCTGATCAGGCTGTTCGCCCGGCAGTGCGCCACCGTCGACGAGCGGGCGGAGGATCGGGAGGTGGCGCTGGACCGGCTGCTGGACCGGTACCTGACCGCGGCGCACCGGGCGAACCAGCTGCTCGACCCCCGGCGCGACCTGGTGGTGCCGTCGCCGCGGCACACCACGCCGGACGGGCCGTTCGCCGACCGGCACGCGGCGCTCACCTTCCTCGACGCCGAACGCGCCAACCTCCTCGCGGTGGTGCGGCACGCGGCGGAGACCGGTCGGCACACCGCGGCGTGGCAGCTGACCTACCTGCTGACGAGCTTCTTCGACGCGCGCGGCCGATGGACCGAGCGGGTGGAGATGTGCCGCTTCGGCCTGACCGCGGCGCGGGCCGGCGGTGACGTGCGGGCCGAGGGCGAGATGCTGCGCGCGCTGGGCGTGGCCCACCAGATGACCCGGCGGTTCGAGGCCGCGCTCGACAGCTACGGGCAGGCGCTGGCGCACGCGCGGGCCACCGGCGACCGGCAGGCCGAGGGGCACGTGCAGGGCAACATCGCCAACACCCACACCGAGCTGCGCCGCTTCGACGAGGCCGTCGCCGCCTACCGCGAGGCGCTGGCGGTGCACGAGGCCGAGGACAACGCGGTGGGCACCCTCCTGGCCCAGCGCAACCTCGGTTACACCTACATCCGGATGGGTCGGGCCGACCTGAGCGTCGAACCGCTGACCCGGGCGCTGGAGCTCAGCCGGCGGATCGACCACCTGCGGTTCCAGGCGGCCACGCTGGACACCCTGGGCGAGGCGCTGCTGCGGCAGGGCGGGCTCGCCGAGGCCGTCGACCACTTCGAGCAGGCGGTGGCGGCCGGTCGGCAGGCCGGAGACCAGTGGCTGGAGTCCACGGCGCTGGCCCACCTCGCCACCGCGCTGCTCGACCGAGGCGACCCCGCCGCGGCGCTGGGCCACCTGCGGCGGGCGCTGGCCGTGGCCCGGGAGCTGGCGGACCGGCACACCGAAGCTTCCGTGCTCAACCTCCTGGGCCGGGCCCGGCTCGAGCTCGGCGACCTCGCCGAGGCCCGCCGGCACCTGCACCTCGCGCTGGCGCTGCGCGAGCGCGTGCCCGACCCCTACGAGGAGGCCGAGCTGCACGACAACCTGGGCAACCTGGAGCTGCGCGGCGGCCGGGAGGCGGAGGCGGCGCACCACTGGGAGCTGGCCGCCGCGCTGTACGTCAAGTCCGGTGCGCCCACGGAGGCGGAGACGGTCGCGGGCAAGGTCAGGTCCGATCGGACCTGACCACCCCCGCGCGACGCAGCCCCGGCCCGCGAACGTGAC